>JADJOC010000008.1 GCA_016713965.1 Chitinophagaceae bacterium | reverse complement strand
ATTGCTTATTTATCTATAATAATTAGTCTTTCCTCAAAAAGCCCTACAATCCTTTACCATTCATAATTTATACACACTTATGGATAAATAAATCTGCAAGAAAAGTAGAAATGAGCTTAAAAAATCCTGCAAATTTGTATCATGTTATCCAAGCAAAAAAAAAACATGCACAAATTGGTTTTACAGCAGTTTTGAAGAGCAGTTGAATCATTCTCATCCGCTTTATATTCTGGCAAACAGGATTGATTGTAATGTGTTTGAAGAAGCTTTTAAAAACATTACAGTGCAACCCAGGGCAAACCAGGCAAGCCTATCCGCTTAATGGTATCGTTGCTGATTTTAAAGCAGCTTCACGCAATTTAAGTGATGAAAGTGTAGTAGGGCAATGGGCAGAAAATGCCTATTATCAGTACTTTGGCGGAGAAAAATTATTTTCTGTAAAACCACCTTGTGTGCCTACAGAGTTAGTAGAGTTTAGAAAACGAATTGGAGAAGCGGGGTCAGAATTGATTTTTAAAGAAAGTATCCGTATCAATGGTAAAGATGCCGATGATGATAATTTGAGTGGGGATACTACTGTACAGGAAAAAAATATCACCTATCCAACCGATGATAAGCTGTACAAAAAAGATAATTGTAAAATGTCAGGCCATAGGCCTAAAAGAAAGGGGTGGAACTAAGACAGAGTTATAAGTTTACGGTAAAAAAACTAAAGCACTGTTCAGCGTTTTAGAAAAAACAAAGCCGGCGCAGGCAAAGCAAGAAAAGCTGGTAAAAAATTAAAACAATAGCAGGCAGGTTAGTACGGGAGCTTGAACGCAAACTTACAGCCGATAGTTTAAACAGGTATGCAACCGATTTATCATTGTTTAAAACAGTATTAGCACAAAAAAGAAGCGATAGCGGTAAAGTTTACAGCCTTCATGAACCCGATGTAAAATGCTACACTAAAGGCAAAGGGCATAAAAATTTGAGTTTGGAAGCAAAGCCTCTTTTTAGTAACACAAAGTACCGGCGTAATTGTTGGGGCATTAAATTTTACAGAATCCTGCATGACTCAAAAACACTACCCTCAGTATTAGAACAATATGAAAGGCTGATGGACAAAGAGGCTAAAAATGTTTTTTTAGACAGGGGGTACCGGGGCCTAAAATGATTAACAATACTGCATTACACACACCAAAGCCAGATAAGGACATTACTCAAACCAAACGCAAAGACATAAACGCAGAGCGGCAATAGAGCCTGTAATAGGGCATTTAAAACACGATTATAGAATGAGCAGAAATTACCTCAAAGGTACAGTTGGAGATGCAATCAATGTAATATTAGCGGCTGCAACAATGAATTTTAAAAAAGAATGATGAATAAATGGAAAGTAGAATTTATTTTTTGGGCCTTAAAATTGCTTCGCTTCTTTAACTTTTATACTCAACTGATTTTTGTCCCCAAACTAAAAATGACTTTTTGAGGATCGACTAATTACATCCCTTCGGGATTACTAACCCCAACGGGGTGCCATTACTGTAGTAATCAATAGCAAAAAATGTTCAAAACCCTGAAAGGGTGACATTAGTTCCTTAGCTAATGAAATTGTCCGGCATCCATTGAACAGCAGCAATAAATGATCGTAAATTTGTTTTTTTAAGATTATATATTTTAGTAAAGGAGTTATATTGTTTATTTAATGGTTGATTTTTTTTTACGCTTCTTTTTTGTACCATAAGTCTCAATAAGAATAGCCCCTGCAGCTGCCTGCGGACCATATATTGCCGTTGCTTTCGAACCTTGTAGAACAGTTAAATTTTTTATTTCTTTACGATTAAATGTTTTTAAAAAGTTCGTATCACTAACAGGAACAGGAACGCCGTTTACAACATATAAAGGCTGCTCATTGCCCGAATGTACGCTTACAGAGCCAAGTCTTACATTACGGCGCCGCTCGTCAAGTACTATCCCTTTTTTGCGGCCATCATTTAAAGGGATGGAATCGTTTGTTTTTTGAGGATCGGCCGTTTGCACAACCTGCGGTACCGGTGTTGGTGTTTCCTGAGCAGAAAGGTTACCGGCAGAAGCCAGGAGCATCAGGCTCAATAAAATTTTATACAATTTTGGATTAGAAGTTTGCATATTTGTTTCCACCATTATCCTGTTGAGCTGGGTAGTATCAAACTGGCCGCAAAGCATTTTTCCTTTTGCCCGCTCAATAATTTTTATAATCTCGTTATCAGATAAGCTGGAAAAATCAATTACGGTCTTTTGGCAATTTGAGCAAAACCTTCCTGTTTCAGTTGGGATCATCAGGTCCCAATTTTCATGGCAGGGCTCATCGATGGTAATAAAATATTGCTGTTTTTTAGAGGAGTTGTTAAACATAGTTTTTCTTTAAATAATGATTTATACCATTTTCAATAGAGCAGGGTTATTAGATTGACTAATAAGTTACGTTTATTTTTGGTATAAAAGATTAAATTGGGCGTTTATTTTTTCTTGATTGTGCTTTAAGATGTAATCCAGCGCTTTGTATCTCTCTGGACTTACTAAAATTTAATGTATCAAATTCATCACAACCATTTTCAGTCACGATTCTAAAATATTTAAAAAAGAATTGTACCAAAAAATATTTTTTATTCTGCCATATAATGTGTTGCTATAATTTTCTCGTCTTCCACCTTCCACTTTTTAAGTAAATAAAAGACATCAAAAATATAATAGCCCAATATGCCAGTTCATTGCTCCAGGCCATTGCCAGGGAAATATAATTTACTTTCATAAAAATATAGGTGTATACCAAATACACGATTATCGCTATAATTTCTATTAACAAATTCATTTTTGTTTTACCTGTTCCTGTAACGCCATTTAACCAGATGTTGGCAATGCTCATAAAAATCATTCCTGCGGATACTACCCTTATTACCGGTATACCGGCTGTGATAAAGGCTTCGTCTTGTGCAAACAGCCTGAAAAATACATGCGGAAAAATATTTAATAATACAACCATTATACTGCATAAACCTATGCTCCACAACATTATTTTATTAATTACTTCTATAATCCTGTCTTCCCGTTTTTGGCCCATTAAATTGCTTACCATAGTATTGGTGGTAGCAGCAAATGCCCATACAAAAACACCTGCTAATCCAAACACACTCCGCATAGTATTACTGACTGCTTTTGCAGTAGGGTCATTCCGGCCTTCTATTAAAAAGAAAAATACCAGCCAGGTAGTAACACTGATTACATATTGCCCTACTAATGGTATGGAAATTTTTAAAACGGCTTTGTTAAAAAACTTATCATATTTATAATTTTTTAAAAGGCTATATTGTTTTTTTAAACCTGTTTTGATTAAAACGAAATATACTACCAGCATACCGGTAATTTCGGCAGCCACAGATGCTACAGCGCCATTAAAACCCATTTCCGGAAAGCCAAACCTTCCTTTGATTAATAAATAATCAAGCAGGATATTAACCAATGCTTCACAAATAAACCCAATCATTAAATAACGGCTGTTAAGTGATGCCACCAAAAAAGCATTTCCCATTTGGAAAAGATATAAAAATGGCAGCCCTAAAATTCTTATCCTTAAAAAGCTGATTTCTTGCGGATAAGCGCTTGGAGCAGCAACACGTTGCAATATCAATGGTGCTATCAGGCATGTAAATAATATACCCACTAGCGCAAACTGCACGCTAAGCCGTATGCCCTGGGATAATATTGTTTTAAAAGTGCCTGTATCCCCGCTGCCGGCATACTTGGAAAAAACAGATTGCATGGCATTATTAAGCCCATGGCCCACTACTGCAAAAATTAAATAAAATACACCCGTAATTCCTGCATTACCTAAAGCATCGGTACCTAATTGTCCCAAAAAAATGTTATTTGTCAGCATGTTTATCTGTGGAACAAGAATAGCCAGGGTAATTGGGAAGGCTATAGATAAAATCTGTTTATTACTAACTTCTACTTTTAAATTGCTGTTTGGTATAGTACTTGCCATAAAGTATGCAAAAATATCTTATTTTGCCTCCCGAAACTAATATAGTGAAAACAACATTTAATATACGGACCAATAATTTTGATTACAGCAATGCACAGCTTTTTGTAGAACTTGCACCGCAGCAGGTCTCTCTTCTTGTGCTGGATGTAAATAATTGTTTTAATAATTATTTATCTTATTCATTAACAGGCGATGATATTCATGAAAAGATATTGCAGTTAAAAAAATTTTTAATGAATCATTATTGCAGGATAAATATAAAAAGTAACTGTTATTTACACTTTCCCTGAAAGTATAATTACACCTGCAGCATTAATCAATGATAGTATTAATACTGATATGTTATCGTTAGTTTTCGGACCAAGACCTGGATATGTAAATAAAAGTGATTTTTTGCCAAAATATAATTTGTATAACATATACAGGATATCATCATCGCTATATAAAATTATTAATGAAAAATTTCCTGGTTGTAATGAATCCCACCAATTTAGCATCTTGCCAGGTATAGGAGATGGCGGGATAACCATATTATGTGTATTTTATAATAACGGTTGCAGCATTAGGTTACAAAATGGTGAAGATTTATTATTTACAAATTATTTTGTTTTTACGGTTCCATCAGATATTGTATATTATTTATTAAGTATTTGCAATAATTTTAATGTTGACGTGCAAAATGTCAGTTTGATATTAAGCGGATTAATTGAAAAGGATTCCATATTATACAAGGAAATTTATAAATATTTTTTATCAGTATCATTTTTATCATCTTCTACCCAGTATACTTGCCAGGAAGGGTTTAATGACTATCCCCAACACTATTTTAATTATTTATTTGAAATTGCAACATGCGTATAATAAGTGGTATCCATGGGGGCGTAGAATTAACCCGCCGGCAAAAATGCCTTATACACGGCCAACCACCGATATAGCTAAAGAAGGGTTATTTAATATCATACAGAATAATTTAGATATTGAATCTTTAAAAACCCTTGATTTATTTGGTGGCACAGGCAATATCAGTTACGAATTAGCCAGCAGGGGAGCAGAAGATATTACAGTTATTGAGAAAGATAATAATATGTATGAATTTATTAAAAGACTTCTGAGCAATTATTATTTAAAAATTTTAAAGTTATTAAATCAGATGTATTTAAATTTATTGAAAATTGTAAAGACCAGTACGACCTGATTTTTGCAGGGCCTCCATATGCCCTTGCCAATATTGATGAATTGCCTAAACTGGTGACGGAAAAAAAATTATTAAACTTAAATGGATGGTTTATTTTGGAACATACACCACGCAATACTTACTCAAAATTTCCGTTCTACAAAAGTGAAAGAAACTATGGCACTACCATATTTTCATTTTTTGTTCAAAAATAATGAAGTAACTATTTTATGCTAAAGAAAAACCTACGGAATATTTACAAAGAAAAGCGTAATCATTTGTCTTATAACCAGAAAGAGAAGCTGGATGATTTAATGCTGATACAATTTCAAAAGCTGCCTATTGACATTCCTTCAATGATTATGACTTATGCGCCTTTTGAAAAGCATAATGAATTTGATCCGCAACTTATTACTGATTATTGTTATTTTAAAAACTCCAACCAGGTACTTTTTTACCCGCTGATGGATGAGCAAAATAAAAGCTTAATGAGCGTGGTGGTTAATGATGATACTGTTTTTGAAAAAAACCAGTTTGGCATCGATGAACCTGTAAATGGTATGGATATGTTTCCTGAAGAAATTGACCTGGTATTTGTACCTTTACTTTGTGCAGATAAAAAAGGCAACAGGGTAGGGTATGGTAAAAGGTTATTACGACAGGTTTTTAAAAGAGTGCAGGAAAGATATCATTAAAATTGGATTTAGTTATTTTGAGCCAGTGGATAAAATTGATGATGTAAACCGCCATGATGTAAAACTAAATTATTGTGTAACCCCTGAAACCTTTTATACATTCTAGTATTTAAAAAAAAACAGCGTGCTTAAAAGCTTTAGATATTTATTGTTTCCGTTTTCTTTATTATACGGAGCCGTAATAATGTTAAGAAACTGGTTGTTTAATAAAAAGATATTCAAATCAGCTAATTTTAATTTTCCTATAATTTGTGTGGGCAATCTTGCAGTGGGCGGAACCGGCAAAACGCCAATGGTTGAATACCTGGTAAGAATCTTAAAAAATGATTATTTAGTTTCTACACTTAGCAGGGCTATAAAAAGAAAAACAGTTGGCTTTGCTATTGCAGACGAAAATACAACTGCCCTGGAAATTGGCGATGAACCTATGCAGTTTCATAAAAAATTTAAAGATATAATAGTTGCCGTAGGCGAAGAGCGGCTCGTAGCTATTCCACAATTACTGCACCAAAGGCCGGATATGGATGTTATTATTTTAGATGATGCATTTCAACACCGGTCCGTAAATGCAGGATTAAATATTGTATTAACTGAATTTTCAAATTTATATACAAGGGATTTTTTATTACCTGTGGGGGATTTAAGGGATATAAGAAGCAGTATAAAAAGAGCACATATTATTGTAGTAACTAAATGCAAAGCCGGGTTATCCTTCGAAGAAAAAGAATCAATTAAAAAAGAAATAAATTCTTCTAAAAACCAGGTTGTTTATTTTACTGAAATCATCTACTCAAAACCTTATCATCTTTTTACAAATGAATTAAAGGATATAACTTCTGATACTAATATTTTATTGGTTTGCGGTATCGCTAATCCAAAACCGTTAAAAGATATATTGGCTGCATATACCCATTCTTATGATATGTTAAAATACCCGGATCACCATATTTTTGATATGGATGACCTGGAGGATATTAAAAAGCAATTTGAAAAAGTGCAGTCAAATAATAAAATAATTTTAACTACCGAAAAAGATGCTGTGCGATTGATTAAGTTCGAAAATGAATTAAAAAATTATCCTGTGTATGTTTTGCCTATTGAACATTCTTTTTTATTTAATGAAGGGATAAAATTTAATTTACAAGTTATAGATTTTATTAAATCGTTTAAGGGCAGGCAGCCTGATTAATTTTAATTAACTGGCAAGCGCCGTTTTTCCCATTCAGTTTTATTAAATGGCCTTCTTTTTATTATAGTAATGATTGGCAGTATTATAAAAAACAACCCAAAAGCAGATCCAACAAGGAATGCTAAGCTTCTATTTTTTTCATCTTCTTCCAATCGTGAATTTGCAGGGTTGATTTTATTATAATGAACCTTGGTTTTTTGCCCTACCCGGTAATCCGAATTATCTTTATCTCCCTTTGACCGGCATTTATATGTTGCACCATCCAGAGTATTATAAGTTACAGTAGCTACAAATACTTCATATCTTCTTTCTCTTCCACGTCTTGTATAACTGGTACGGTTTTCTTTTATGAATTTTAATAACTTCACCTTCAGTTTCTATTGAATTAGATTTAAATTCCTGATCGGAAATAAAAATAGCAGCAAGCCCGGTCATAATTGCGATGCCGATTAGAAAGCAAATAAATATTGATATTATTGTACCCGTTCTTGATCTGCCCATTCTCGTTGCTATGCCGTAACCCATAAAAAAAAATAATTTATAAATAGATGGTGAAATATTAAAAATTACATATTGAAGCTGTTTAAACTCCTATGAATAAATATCACTATAGGTGCGAAGATGGCCGGTGGGGACATCGGCCACGGCAGCCAGCCTAGGATTTCTATGATATAAAAAAATAAATTTACAATTATTTTATGCTACTTTATTCACATATTCTTTTTGCTTATTAACACAGGATACTACCCTTGCTATTAATTTATTTTTTACCGCATTTAACACACTCATTTTATTTTTTCCTTCGGCTACTTTTTCGTTCATAATATTGCTTTAAATCAACATCTAATTTTACTGCAGTAAGGGATGCCATATGTAGATTGCATTTCAATTTTTATTTGCCATACTATGTACTTTAGTTTTCCCCTTACACTGGTACCGGATGAATATTCAAATGGGGCTACACCACAATAGCATGCCAATTTTCTGCAATCATTCATCACAGAAAAACCGTTGGTATAAATGATAAAATTGATACCTGTAACAAACCCAATTCCTACTACAGAGGTGATAAATTTATAAAGCTGTTTTAAATTGTCATCGGCATTTACAATTTCAATGATTTTTGCTTCTACAGATTTCAAATCTTTATCAACTGCTTCAATTGATTTTTTATAGTTTTTCGAATCAATGTTGCCATTTCTTTATTACCCACATCTTCAAACTCACCAATTGGAGTAAGTAATCTTTTTTGTGTTTCCACTAATCTTTCTCTTAAAGATGCTAAGTGCTTAATCTTATCAACTGTAGCATCCATTGGCTTCCAAAGGCGTATTCGGTCTAAATTTTTAGAGCAATAAGTAGCAATTCGTTTTGAATCTATCTTGTCATTTTTGCCTCTTTCTAATGCTGTTGATTTTTTAATTCTGGAAGCATGCTCTACCCAAATATCTATGGTATTAATAGCTAAAAAATTGGTGAGTGTAAAACAATAAAGTCCTGTGGCTTCCATGCAAAAAATTGTCTCATTAACTACAATATTTAAGTTCTTTAGCCACTGTGAAAGCTCTTTCATGCCTACATTGTCGTTGGCAAATTTTGATGTGTAATTTGTTGCAAATGAAGCAAAGCGATGTCTACTGTCTTTTTTGAAATGTCTACTCCAAAAAAATAATTGTACTGTTTCATAATTTTTATTTTTTTTAACAATCAGTGATATAAGTTTCTTTGAAACCTTAATAATAGTCCTTGTCGACTAAATTTCTATCCGAAGCATCTTATATCAAAAAGAGCCTGTCTTAATCCAAGGATATACCATTATGTATGCTCGTGTCCATAGTGCACAGGCTCTTTAGGATTGTAATTATCCACAAATTTAAGTTGTCAACAAAGAAAAAAAGAAGCAAAAAAAGAAAGTAGTAATAGTAATTAAACTTATAATAATATTCATAAGGCAAATCTAAAGGTTAGTGTTCCCACCAACCGCAAGATAAAAGTTTAAACAGCTTCATTGTAATGCATGTTACCTTTATTTATGTAATACCGAAGTGGTTTTATTTTTCATATAAATATGCTGGCTTTTTTGTACCGAAAATGAAATATTGGTAGTAATATAAGGATTAACGCACTAATTTCTGTTGCAATTTTTGCAAAAACATATTTCTCTGCTAAGATCAATTTAGATGAATTTATTTTATCATAATAAACTTTTACTTCTTCCCCGATATTATACTTTGAACTATTCTTATATGGGGTCGTCTGACATGTAAATTCTTTTCCATCTAAATCCTGGTAAGTAATAGTACCTACAAATGAAACAAATGATCTGCTTCCTCCAGAAACATAAAATCGCTTCTTACCAATATGGGTTATTATGCCATTTGTTTCCTGGGCATTTAACTTAAATTTCTTTTCCTTATATAAACTAAAAATAATTATAGAAGCAATAAAAGCACCCATACTAAAGATAAAAATCAAAGTAGAAATATATGCCGCTTTTGATTTAAATAACGGTTTTTCCGTACTTGTATTGTTCATAATATGATGATGAAACTAATAAGTTGTTAAATAATAAATTACCTTGCTGCCAATTATTAATGATATAAATTATATTGCAAATACTTACAGAAACGTCCAATATTTATCTTCATTATTTACTCTTATTCTTTCGTTTTTCTGCAAAAAAAATAATTACAGGGATTACTGTAAAAAGAAAGCCTAAGCCGCCACTAACAATCGTTATTAAGTAATCTTTCAGGCTGTTCAGTTGAGCATTGGCCGGATCATTTTTATCATAATATACCGTTACTTCTTCTCCTATTTCATAAGCAGGAGGGCTGGATTTGATTGGTGATGTAAATGCATATTCTTTACTATTAACAATATAAGCTATAACCGGGGCATATACCAAATGACTTCTACTGCTACGTGTTGAAGAGCTTCTGCTTTCAATCATTTTAATAACTTTACCCTTTACCTGTAGTGAATTGGATATAAATTTTTTTTTATCAATATAAAATGTTACAGCGGTAATAAGTAAAAAAATACCAATTATAAAGAATATGCCTGGGATTATCTTTCTTGTTTTGTTCATGGTTATAATGATGAATGATAATACATATTTACATAAACTTACTTGGCAATATCAATCTTCACTTTTTTATTTTTTATTTTTTCATCTTTTATTGCCTGTAGGGTAGTAGATACTTTATTTTTTCTGATGGCTACAAAAGCAAAAAAATCTTTTACTTCAATCAGGCCGATGTCATCCTGTTTAAGCTGGCCTTTGTTAGATAAAAATCCAACAATATCAATTTTATTTACTTTATCTTTTTTACCTGCGGCAATAAATAAAGTGCTCCATTTTGGTTTTTCAGGAAGTGTATCTGTTTCAGGTAATTGAATTTCTTCTTTAACCAGTTTTATATATTCAGGTAATTTTTCATCTTCAGATAAAATAATTATTGCGGTGCCAAATGCTTCCATTCTTGCAGTACGGCCATTCCGGTGGGTAAACACATCTTCGGTAGGGGGGCAGGTGGTAATGAACAATGTATTTTATTCCGGGAATATCCAGGCCACGTGAAGCCAAATCTGTAGTTACTAAAATTGTAGAAGTGCCGTTCCTGAACTTACACAAAGCACTTTCTCTTTCCTGCTGCTCCATTCCACCATGATAAAATACATTGGTAATACCTTTTTCATTAATCATATTACTCGTCCGCTCTACCGCATCCCTGTGATTGCAAAAAACAATGGTAGGCTTGTTATTAATAAAGCATAATAATTTAAACAATGTATTTACTTTATCCTTATCATCTGAAAAAACAGTTTTTACCACCAGGCTATTTTCTGTAGGCTCAGCATCCGGGGTAAGAAAATTAATGGTATGTGGATTTTTTAAATTCAAAAAATCAGGAATTTCCGCCGCAGGCGTAGCTGACGTAAGAATTTTTTTGTTTAAATTTTTTAAGGAAGAAACGATAAAAGACATTTCTTCTGTAAAACCTAGTTCCAGGCTTTTATCAAATTCATCAAGTACCAAAGTGGTAATGCCGCTGGTGTCAATATTGTTCCTCCGGATATGATCGGCTAGACGGCCTGCTGTACCGATAATTACTGCCGGGGATTGGATTAAATTATTTTCTTCCGTTTCTCTTTTATGGCCGCCATAGCAGCACGTAACTTTATAGCTGGTGCCCATTTTTTTAAATACCTCATCAATTTGCAAAGCCAGCTCACGGGAAGGTACCATAATCAAAGCTTGTGTCTTTTTATTATCCGGCTTCAATAATTGGAGCACCGGTAATAAAAAAGCTAAGGTTTTACCCGATCCGGTATTGGCTAAAACAATTAATTCATCTTGTTCCCGGGCAGCAGTAATTACCGCCTGCTGCATCTCGTTTAATTGCTTAATGCTTAAATTTTGTAAAATCGGCTCTACATTGATGGTATTTGTTTGCATAGCTGCAAATGTACTGTAAAAGCTTAATAAGCTGCCGCTTATTGAAGAAACACATTTGGTTTATCAGCAGTTGTTTTTCATGGCATCATCGTTGTGTCACTCACTTGTACGGCATACCGCTATTGGGCTAAAGAGCGGAATTGTACTTATTTAATTGCCTCGGCCTTTAGGCCGAGGAGAAATATATAAATGAAATGTAGGATGGCTTTAGCCATCGATTGTAAATAAAATGTTGGTGGCTAAAGCCACAGAAAAAAATATAATTATTTATCACCGCCCTAAAGGGCGGTGCAATTCATAAGAGCGGGGCAATAATGATCTTAGTCTGAATTTGCTGAAGACGAGTTATTGAAGCTTTTTAATATCTATGAATTTTAAACCAGTTAATTCTTTTATTTGCTGATCAGTATAACCTTTACTCTTCATTTTTTTTGCTATATTTATTTTGCTTTGTGCCTTGGCTTTTTTTGTAGCTTCATCCTTTTCAATTTCCAACCTTAGGTTATGCATATCAGCTTTATCCTTATCAAAAATCTGATAAAAAGGGCTTTTACGCAATTTTTCCATAAGGCCAAGGTCTGTGTAGCTGGTATATTTTTTTTCAGTAATAATAAGGTGGTCAACCACATCAATGCTGATCAGTCCGCCAACTTTTAAAAGCTTGTCGGTAAAGTCGGTATCCGTAGCAGATGGTTTTATAGTACCGCCGGGGTGATTATGAACCAGCACCACGCTGGTAGCCAGTTTATAAATTGCCATGCGGAATACATCCGGCGGGTTGGCATTGACCCGGTTTTGGGCGCCCAGGCCAATGAGTTCTATAAAAAGGATTTTGTTTTGTCCATCTAAGCCAACCACCCAGAAATGTTCCTGGCCACGACGTATTTTATTTTCACGTAGCAAAATTTGCTGCATTACATTATAAATATCTTCAGAATTGAGAATTTTTATTTTTTGGGATTTAGTAAGCCGGATGTTCATGGGAATAAAGATAAAGAGATTTTGAGATGTGAATTCATTGAATATGAGTTTTTAATTATCTTTAATTTATGCCATATTTTGTACAAATACAAAAAGTTGAAAATGTAGATTTAAATTCTGCAAAATTTCTATTTTATCAAACAGAAAAAATGCTTGAAGAGACTATAAAAATAGCTGATATTATAACTACTAGATCATATAGTTTATTAACAATAATTCTAGGTTTAATTGTCGGTATTGCTAGTTTTACAATTAATAAGTTAAGTTTATCAAATACATATATTAATTCTCAAACAATTTGCCTTTTATTTACTATAATTTACTTAATTACTTGTATGTATTTTTTAGTTAAACTAATTTATCCAAAAAAGTATTATTCATTAGGCAGTCCTCCACAAGAATTATGTATTGATAAATTTTTTATTGATAATATTAAAGAAAATTTGCGAGTAATTTATTTATATGTAAATGAAATTGAAAATTATAAAAATAGAATTGATATAAATCTTAAAATAAACGAAAGAAGGCAGTTAATATTTAAAAGTTGCATTTTTTCAATATCAATCTTACCTATTTTAATTATTTTAATTTATATAATACTGTTAGCTATTTTTTAGTAATTATTCTATCATCATTTCTAGTCTGCATTATTGTATTTGTATTTGCTGTTGGCCTTTCTGCGGTTGAGGGCGGAATTACCGCGGGTGGGGGAGCTATTGGTTGTTGAGAATTATTATTATTAGTGTCTGCCATATTATTAAATTATAATTAATTCAAATAAAAGATAAATATATATCTATTTTTTGGTATTATTATCTCAAAAAATACTATTTTTCTTTCCAATTAAATGGTGGTCGCTTTTTAATTTAAAAAGTATTCCTGCATCATCGGGCTTTCATGGCTAAGTTACAAAGCTATTAATGAAAACCCCGCTGGGAAAGAAGAGCATCTCTCATTTTATTAATTAAAATTATTTAAGTGGTCTTTGTTCTAATTCTTTTATCAACTCTTGTAAACTACCATTTAATGTTTGCATCATATCAAAAGAATTATCAGTGTTGAATTTATCCGTTTCAATCGTATGTAGTTTCTCAACTGATTCAGTCAAATTATTAATAGAATCTGTTAAGGTTACAATCGCTTCAATTAATTTTTCTTCAGCCATATATTTAGTGTTTAAAAGTAATAAATTAAATCATTTGAGAAATATCAAAAGGTACACATTTCCATGCATTTATTAATATTGATTGAGAAAAGTTTGTATCTGTTGCTCTTTCTGCTATCTCAGCCATTTTTTTTATTGTGTTCGGAGCCCAATTTTCAGTGATAAATAAAAAAATGGGTTGATCAATAGGTTGTTTTTTAACAAACAATTCTAGCTTATCTTTTCTATACTTAACATTTTTAGCTGTTATTATTACTGGTAGTTCTTTCACTATTATTAATGTAAAATCCATTAACTCATCAGTTGTTGGACTTAATACAGCCTTAATACTAAAATTTTCTGCTTCTTTTCTAAAAAGATAATAAAATTCTATCGCTTCTATTGCGGTATCATTCTTAAATGTAAGACTAAGATTGGCTGGGAAATTTGAACCAGTCAAAAAATTTTCTTCTACAGGAGAAAACCCAATTATATCTAAATTTTGAAATAGTTTTTCTAATTCTGAATTATTATTATCAATCATAAAATTGAATATTTATTTAGTAAAAACAATATTGGAGTTTTTTAACCAAATAAAAAAATTTTATTGAATAATTTAAATCTGAGTGTAGAAATACCGCTTTAAAATTTTGCCAACAAATATTCAACTGATGAATGGCTGCGGGATAGTAATGAAAAGCCCGGTGAGGGTTTGCAGTAAGGCTTTTGTGCCGGACTTGTAATGGATAGCCCGGACAAAAGCTGAACAAAGGTATACTGCTTACAGCCCCAATTTTTAATTTAAACCCTTAGCGCACCACGAAACGCCCTGCCGGTATAGTAAGATTCTGCGCCATTGTGATATAAGAAAACGGTATTATAGCGGCGGTCCATAAAGACAGCACCACCAAGCTTCCTGATGTCGGCAGGGGTTTTTATCCAGCTTGATGTTTTGGTATCGAAGTTACCCAATTGCTGCAGATGCCGGTATTGTTCTTCCGTTAAAAGTTCAATGCCCATGTCAGCCGCCATTTCAACAGCGCTATTTTGTGGCTTGTG
Source organism: Chitinophagaceae bacterium (assembly GCA_016713965.1). Classification (GTDB taxonomy): domain Bacteria; phylum Bacteroidota; class Bacteroidia; order Chitinophagales; family Chitinophagaceae; genus Ferruginibacter. The sequence goes on along the minus strand of JADJOC010000008.1, from coordinate 78,384 downwards.
TTCTTTTCTTTTCTCCAGCGCTTCATGGTCGTAACAAAAACTTCTGCGGCCCTTGGGGCTTTCTGCAGAACAATCATAAAAAATATATTCGCCTGTTTTTTTATCAACAGCAACAACATCCGGTTCACCACCGGTTATTTCCATTTCATGGAGCGACCATAGTTTTTCAGGATTGGCTTTCAGTCTTGCGTGTATTGTTGCCCATTCAAGACCTTTATGGCGGTTATTGTTTTTTTCAAAACGGGCTTTTAATGTACTAAGTAATTCTTCAGTTTCTGCTGACGGTAACTTTTTTTTATTGCTATTGATTTTTGTCATAGTTATAGTATATTATTTTAATTGTGTTATAGGTATGTGGCTACAAATATATGCGTAGCCTGAAAACTTTATTCATGAACTAAATAAGGAAAATGAAAAAGTCCTATAATTAACATTATGTTAAGTAGGCGCACAGGCTACCAGCACGGCTTTGGGGAGGATGTTTTGTTTTTTGTTTTCCATGCGCTGCATGGAGAAGATTTTAGCGGAGATTTTTACGAAGATATTCTACCCTATGGTGTAGGCAGAATAGTTTCTAAAGGTTTTAGTTGAACCATAGGTAAAATGGCTCCATGTAAATATGTACCCATTAATTTTGAAAATAAAAACCCTCTTGATGTTGATATAGATATATTTCGAAAATTTACCTCTAAATTTAATGGAATTACATATTCTTTTTTTCTTCTTCTAATTTAAAAACTATTTTAAAATTTTCAACGAAAAAACCTAATGCCAAAGTTAATCCAGCGAGAATATCGTTTTTTTGATGTTCCTTTAAATGAATAGTTACTACTTGAACAAATAACTCTCTCTCTGGAAAAATTTTATTTTCAACATTAATATTATAATCATACTTATTTAATTCAAATTCTTTATCGTCTTTATTCGGTTTTTGCTTGAACATAAAATCTAATAACTCAATTTTATCAAGCCTTACATTATATTTTTGATTCGCTTCCATTCTGACATTTAGATATATGTAATAATTTGTTCTTCAGAAATAACAGATTTTCCTCCCTGTGCCCATAATTCAATGGCGTTTTCAGCATGATTTTTTGCGGACTTTTATAAAGAACTTTTGAATTTCATCAAAATTTGTTTCATAAAAATCTCCAAATAAATTGTTAGAGAAAATGCTGGTTACTTTACGTTGTCATCATCTATACACTTTTTTAAATCTTTATATGTAATAATTGGCACTTTATCAAAAGATAGTGCAAGATCAACAAATTTGCTAATCTTATGATCAAAATCACCGTTTAGAATTTGGCTAATATATCCTTTTGTAACTCCTAATTTTTCTGCTAATTGAGTTTTATTAAGATTATTGTTTTTACGATAATCTTCAATTAAATTAAAAGATTTAATTGAATTTCTGTTAACCAATATTCTCTACTTCGTAGTAATTCTATTCTTTCCATATTACTATTTATTTAATGATTCAAGATATCGTTTCTTTAACGATCGAAAAGAAATTATATCCGATGCTTGTGTATTTTTATATCCTAGAAATATTATAATTTTATTATTCGGCATCTGTATTGCATATACTCTTATATGCTTACTCTTAAATTCATATTCAACTATATTATCTTTTACCCCTTTTAGAAGTTTAAATTTTTTTTCTGGTAAACTATTGCCATTAGCTGCATGTTCAATATACTTTAATATAGTACGATATTCACTTATGTAAGTTGTGCCTTTTAATGCTTTTTCGAATTTGTCTAATTGTTTAATGCCATCAATTACTAACTGTTCTACTAATTCTTTGGCATTAATTGAAATAACTCTTTGGGTAACAAATTTAGACATAAAAATGTTTAGTTGCAACTAAACATCCAATTATTTTTGGACATTTAACAAATTGAGGGATATTATTAATACAATTTTTTAACAAATGTAGCAAAAAGTAGAATAAATGACACTTTATTGCACCCTTCTACATAAATGCATACTTTAGTGGCTATGGAAAGAGAAATACTTAAATATTTATATAAGTTTTATAAAGATGGAGATTACTTAAATTTTCATTCATTAATCCCCCTTTTCGATAAATTTGAAAAAGGCGAAAATTATAAATATTTTTTAGAAAAAATTAGATCAGAATTGAGTGTTTTACAAGGCAAAAATTTCATTGAAATTGATAGCATTGAATATAATTCATGGTCAACAGATAAAGAAGCACCAGTTTTATTTGATTATAAAAATAATCCGGTAAGCTCTAAAATAACTCCCCAAGGAAGAGATGTAATAGAAAAAGTGCTTTCTGATGAAAGGCAGGAGAAATTAACCAATTCGGTAAAAACAACAAATTCTGTTTCTAAGTTTAATGTATTAGCATCTTTAATTTTGGAATAATTGTGTCAGTAATTCAGATAAAGTCATGTATCCGAGAGAAACAGCGAGCAATTCAAGAAGAACATAAACAAAGTATAGACTCAATAAAATTAGAATCGCAAATAAAACACGACTCACTACTCGAAATGGAGGTTCGTCAATTAAAAATGCTTCTTTTAGACACTTCCAAAATTAAGGGTCATTATTAAAAGGATTATATTTTTTATCATTTCTAAACATCGCTTTAAATGTTTAGCCAGCCCCTTTTCTATTTTAAGTATTTCTTCTCGCCTCCGGCTCGATAACGCTCCGCTAGCTGAAAACAAAAAACAAAAACACCTCCCACAAAACCTCTCCTTCCCTACCCCTCGCTAGCCGCTTGGCTTCAAAAGAAAAGTTCCGCTACCGCAAAACTAACTTTTCTCCCCTCCCACAGGCTAACCTACCCAGACATAATACCTCTTATAGGCGTTTTTTTATTCTTCTAATTATTCTTAACAGCCGGGATGCCTTATTGCGATTTTTTTATCTTTCTAATGTCTTTTTTATGGAAATAAAAAATCGCAATAAAGTAACTTTTTTTCCAACCTTTCATTCCTTTTCTGTAGTTTATATATAAAAGGTGGAAGCTGAAAAACCTTAATTAGAGTAAGCATAAAATTTAATTTCTATTAAAAATGAAACAAGACAAAAAACAATTGCTAATTGAGCGTATTTTAGAACAAAAATTAAAGGGTACGCCCGAAAAAAGGGGCCTGGCAGCTGGACAAAACCCTGCAACCGATTGTAATGTAAGCTGTGGATATGATACTTGTGATGGCAAATGTAGTCATCATAGAGATATAACATCGAAAGATGAGTGCAAAAGCAATTGTTTACCTGACACAGATTGTCAATCTATATGTGAAGGAATGGGTTAAAATTTCGTAATAATTTTATTTAAAATTAAAAAATAGTCCATTACTTAGTGGGCTATTTTTTTTGCAGCGATGGATTCACTCCCCCACCTTACACAAAAAAAATTCAATTATTTCCCTGATATCACCTCCAGGCTTGAATTGAATATTTTTTGTATAATATTCCATTAAATCAAACGGGTTATATTGCTGTTTAATAACAATTTCACCTAATTTATTTAATCCAAAACCAATAGTTTTATTAAACGCTTTTAAGAAATCATTATCCAGTTTTTTATTACTTACCCATGCGGCAAATACAAAGGGCAGTCCGGTCATCTCTTTCTCCCTCCCCCACAGGCTAGCATAGGATACGATTTCTAAAATAATATCTAAAATCAAGTTATTTCACTATAAAGTGTTATTTTTGTATAATAAAATATAAATTTGACACTATTTAGTTGTGTCTTAATTTGCTGAACTCTATTTTTACAATGAAATGCCTACAATTGATGAGATTGAATTTTTTACACCAATTAAGAGATAAAATAATTTTTTTTGATATAGCCTTTCGTCCACGGACTAAAAATGTTGACGCAGTTGCTGAGATTGATATTTTACCCATAGACAGAATTACATATCTAAAACAACTTACAAGTGATAATTACTATACTGGCCCCAATAAAGACACTTATGATCCGATCCAACAAAACCTGATTATTACGAATTTGGTATAGAAATAAAGGGAATTGAAGTTTATATAAAAATTAGCCTTGGGTTGACAAACAAAAGAGTTGATTGCATGTCTTTTCACAAAGCAGAAAAACCAATTACTTACCCACTAAAAAAGGACAAAACATGAAAAAGGTAATTGAATGCCCATATTGCGATGGGTATGCGAATTTAGAAAAACAAACAAAAGAACTTTCATATCGGAAAGAGCTATTTAAAGTAATTGAACATTTTTATAAATGTAATAAGTGTAATGAAGAATTTACAACAACAGAAACAGATACAGTAACATTATTACAAGCTTATAACCAATATAGAGAGAAGTATAGCATACCATTTGCTGAAGAAATAATTTCTTTGCGTGAAAAGTATGAGTTGTCTGCTATAAAAATGAGTGAAGTTTTAGGGTTATGTTGTAGGCTTCCCATTTTTAGTACGGTTCAAAAGTAGAATAATTTATCATTATAGTTGTTTTCGTTCAACCTATTGGGCGTAGTAAGCGGAGGCGTAGCCGTAGCGTAACGCAGCCAATAGGTTGATTGTTTTTTTCTCTATATATTTTTGGTGACAGGCCATTAAGGGCATCATGGGGTCTGGTACAATTATAATCATCTACCCACGTTTGTGTTACCTCCCTTATCTCATCAATGCTGTCAAACAGATAAGCATCTAATACAGATTCCTGTATGTTTTATTAAAACGTTCTACATAGGCATTTTGAGTAGGCTTGCCAGGTTGTATGTATTTAAATTCGATCTCATTAGCCACGCTCCATTGCCTGGACAACTTAGCTACGAACTCAGGCCCATTGTCCATGCGTATTTTTGAGGTTTGCCATAACGGTTGATTAGATGTTTAAGCACCCAGATCACCCGGCTACTCTTTAAAGAATAATCAGTTTCAATAAATAATATTTCCCTATTATAGTCATCTATTACATTAAAAGAGCGGAACTTGGTACCATTGCTAAGGGCATCACTCATAAAATCTATGCTCCAGGTTTGAGTAAAATAATCAGGCTTGCTTAATGGTTCCTTTACTCTTGCAGCAAGACGTTTCTTTACCTTACGTCGCAAGGGCAGGCCCATCTTTTATACACCCTGTGCAACCTCTTATGGTTAATAACCGTCCTGTATTCCTGATGCGGTAGTAACATTTCCAAAAACCTTCTACCGGGTTCTGTTTTGCAAGGTTTTCCAGTTGTACCATAACCGTTACATCATCTTTTATACTTGTATAACACAGACTGCTGCGGCTTAGCTTTAATAAACGACACGCCTTGCTGATGTCTTTTGGCCGCTCTTTGCGCATATCAACAATAATCATTCATTTATCGCAAGGCTTTAAAGCTTTTTTTCGATGACGTATTTGGCAGTGTCAAGCTCCATGGCAAGGTTGGCATACATCTTTTTCAACCGGGCATTTTCTTCTTCCAGCTCTTTTATTCGTTTTAACTCAGTTGCTTCCATGCCGCCATAACGCTGCCGCCATTTATACAACGATGCTTTGCTAACACCGTGATCCCGGGTGATCTCTTCTGCGGTTTTGCCGTTATCGAACTCTTTGAGGATGCCTGCTATCTGGGCAGGGCTAAATTGACTTTTTTTCATTGTTTTACGTTTTTAAAGTTACAATTTTTGTCTACTTTTAAAACGTACTAGTTTTGGGGAAGCTTACAACCCCGGCAATTGGTAATTTAATATATACGGCTAATGCTCCTGAAGTATTTAAAGTAATGTTAGAAAAAGCAAAACATTATTTTAATGACGGGATGTATAACACTGCAATGGAGAAAATACAATTTCTGATTGACAGGAAAAAAGTAAACGATATTTTTCAATTTAGATTAAATCAACATAGTGAACCAAATAGCTTTACTGGATATAAAAGACCTAATAAAGAAAAATTAGCAAATGTTTTAATTGCATATATTACAAAATGTAAAAGTGAATTTAATGACCGGTTAAAATTAAATAAGTTATTATTTTATTCTGATTTTTTAAGTTATAAATTAACTGGATTTTCAATTACAGGTTTATCTTATAGAGCTATTCAATATGGCCCCGTGCCTACCTACTATGACAATATATATGCTTATTTAGAAAATGAAGAGATTATTTTTTCTAATTGGATTAAAGGCAAAGATGGTTCTGCAACAGAGAATTTTTATAACACAGGGAAATTATGATTGTAAACTATTTAATAAAAGTGAGCAAATCATTATTGATATAATTGCAGAAAATTTTAAAGATACTTCTACTTGGGATTTGGTTGATTTAAGTCATAAAGAAAAAGGATGGATTGAATTACATAATGAAAAAAAGATAATTAATTATCAAACTTATGCATTCGACTTATTGGCTATATAATATTTCAATTTAAAAAATATCGTAAATAATACTGATGTAGTAGTTGGTAATATTGTACTTGAAAAAAGTCCACACGGCATGACTTGTATTAACCTGCGTAACAAGCAAATACGTATATATAAATACAAATAGGAGTAATATAAGGGCTCACATCACTTAGTTGGGGACTATGCAAAAAGTTTGTGTAATCGGAACAAGAAAAATTTGACATCAACTACACCTCTTTGATTGGCCCTAAAGAGTTTTATATGTAAAGTAGGCACACAACCCGGCGAATTGAATTAAAACTAAGCCTATCCTATCGAATAAAATTTTCTCACTTAGCTTAAATGCTTACTAATGATTTGTTGAAGATTTTTTGCTGAAGCAACACCGGATTGCCGCCAAATAATTTTTCCGTTTTTGAAAAGTATTAATGTTGGCACTCCCTGAATTTGATAGGCACCAGATACTTTCGGATTTTTGTCCACATCAATTTTTATGATTTTTGCTTTGTCGCCAATTTTAGATTTCAGCTCTTCTAAAATGGGTTTCATCATTTTACAAGGCCCACACCACTCAGCAAAAAAATCTACCAGGGTTGGCGTTTCACTATTGATGATTTCTGAAAATGTTTCTGCCATTTTATTTTGTTTTTACTTCTTCAAATTTCACATCCTGAATAGTTGTGTTTGATTTTTGTTGTGGCCCTGCTTCACAATTGCCGCTAAAACAATTTCCGGATGCACAACCAAAGGCGAACAAGCCCATTGAGGCAAAATAACTGCCCAATGCTACACCGGGCCATTGCCTGATCATAATGGACTGAATGATTACAAAGCCTCCCATAATGATATACAGAACCCTTGTAAAAGTCCATTTTGTTAATAATCTTTGTTTCATATTTTTATTTGTTTAGATAAGAAAAATACAGCTGTATTGAATTTTCCTGCTCAAAGGTATAGTTGGTATTCCGGTGCAAACCACTTCTGCTTAGTATTGTCAGAGTATTTTGTTTTGCAAACTGCTCCAAGCGAAACCATTGTACACTTCAGTAAAGCCGTTTGATTTTAAAATATTTTTTGCAGATGCACTTCGCATTCCTGAAGCACAGCAGGTAATGATGGGCTTGTTTTTGTCTTTGAGCTTGTTCAAATTATTACTTAAAATGTCAACCGAAATATTAATTGAACCTTTGATGTGCCCTCCGGCATATTCGCCTTTACTACGAACGTCTAAAATAGTTGCGCCCTTTTTTACTAATTCGGCATAGTCCACTTTGGGGCCGAAACCTAAAATTTGTTTGATTGTGTTTAGCATATTTTTATACAGTTTGAGATTGATAATAATTGACATCTGTCCAAGAACCGCCATTACAACATTCAATACCTTGTAACGTTAAATGATTTTTCAATGTTCATCTTTTTTCGTTTTTCCGGTTTTAAACATATTGAATAACAAACCACCCATCATTGCACCATACAAAGTGCTGTTCCATGGCTTTGATGTAATAGCACAAGTGCCGCTTACACAACCTACAAAATGATAGTATAGATAACCGGCTATTGCTCCTGCAATTAGCCCGATAATGGTAAGTTTATGTTTTAGAATAAAATTCATTTTTGAAATTGCTTTATAGCTTCGCTTAAATCATACACTTGCGATGTGCCGTTAAGTTTGGATTTGATAATGCTGCTGCCTGCTGCACTGCGGTAACCTCCTTCACAATGCACCACAATTGGCTTATGTAAAGGAATTTCATTGGTGCGTTCCCTTAGCTCGTGCAAAGGAATGTGGATAGCATTTGCAAAAATTTTTTTTGCCTTTACTTCTGAATGGTTGCGAATGTCAATGATGGTGAAAGCATCATCGTTATGTTTCAATTTTTCGCTGTCAAAGATTTCAGCTTTATCATTCCCGTATTCTAAAATGAAAGCAAGTTCAATTTGTTTTTCGTAACCGATCTTGGCAATTCGTTCAGACAGGTGATTTAGTATATCTTCGTTTTCGGCAACCAGGTAAAATTTCTCACCAGGATTTACGATGCTGCCCAACCAGGTTTCAAATTTGGTATCGTTAATCAGGTTTATGGCATTTTTAAATGTGTTTTTTTGAATTGCACATGAGGCCTTGTATCAATTATTATCACATCAGAATTAAGCGAATCAGCACAACCTGCACAGGTAATCGGTTCTCGTTTTTTAATTTTCGAAATACTTGTTGCATAAGTATCAGCGCCTTTTTTATTTACTGCAACATCAAACGGAAAATATTTTGGAATAAAAGGTTGATCTGCCAACAATTCTTTTACAAAATCCGCTTCACTCATGTTTTGCAAACTCCAATTGCTTATTTTTTCTGCTCCAATTGTGCTGCTATTTTGCTCACTCAGGCCTTTGCCACATAAACTACCTGCCCCGTGTGCAGGATACACCAACACATCATCAGGCAAAGTCATTAATTTGTTACGCAATGAATCAAACATCTGCTTTGCCAAATCTGCTCTAGCTGCTGTTATTGCCCCAGCTTGTTCTCGTAAATCAGGTCTTCCGCAATCTCCAATAAATAAAGTATCGCCTGTAAAAACAGCTTGCTGTTTTCCGTTTTCATCAATAGCTACAATGCTAATACTATCGGGGGAATGTCCAGGGGTGTTCAATGCTTTTAAGGTGATATTTCCTAAAACAATTGCATCGCCCTCGTCAAAAGTTTGGTGTTCGTATTCTGCACCCAACAGTTTACTTACATAAATTGTTGCGTTGGTAGTGTTATGAATTTCTAAATGTCCGCTTACAAAATCAGCATGAGGATGTGTTTCAATTACTGCTGTGATTTTTGCATGGTGTTGTTTCGCAAAATCATAATATGGTTGTGGGTTTCTTGAAGGGTCAATCAATGCCATTTCCCCATTGCTCACAATCGCATAAGAGTAATGTGCTAAATTTTTGTCTTCAAATTGTTTGATGTTCATTTCTTATATATTTGATGATGCAAAGTTCGCTTGATGCTTTCAACTGCACGGCTACTTTTGTTACAATAGCAAAATTATTTTTGAAACCACATTTTAATCGCAATACCAACAAGCAGGACTGCAAATACTTTCTTTAAAATATCTTGCGGAATTTGTGTGGCTAACTTTGCACCAAAGTAACCGCCTACAAAAAAGAACACAGCCAAAATCAATGCGGCTTTTACATCTACATATCCTTTCTTATAGTATTGAAAAGCAGCCAATGCACCCACTGGCAGAACCATCATTATTAACGCTGTGCCTTGTGCCATTTGTTGCGAATAGCCCAATAGCATTATCAAAGCGGGGATAATAATGATAGCCCCGCCCAAGCCAAGCATACCGCCAAGCAGCCCGGCAACCGCTCCAATTAGGGCAATGAGGACTATATTTTGTAGTTCCATATTTATTCTCCTTTTATTCTGGTGGAAAGTCCAACAATCGCAATAGTGGCAAGCATTTTTACTATTTTGCCAGTTGTTCCTATGTTGGGTTTCATATTCTTTGAAAATAAGTGAATATTTATTATTACACTACAAAAATCAAACATTGAGATTTATTGCACGGCTACTTTTGTTACACAAGCGTAATTTTATTTCTGCCCAATTTTACCAGCCCCTCATCTTCCATTTGTTTTAGTAGTCGTGAAACCACTACTCTGGCTGTTCCTAACTCATTGGCTAATTGTTCGTGGGTTACGTAAAGCGTTTGGCTTTTAGTCATTTCGCATTTCCTTTTTATAAAGTCCAGTAATCGTTCATCTAATTTTTTTGAAAGCAATGGCGTTTACGACTTCAAGCAGTTCTTCAAATCGTTTGTGATACAAGCGAAAAATATAGTCCAACCATTCGGGGTATTCTTTAATCAACAAAATAACCTTGTCAATAGGGATAAAGAGTATTTCAGTTTCTTCTTCAGCAATAGCTTTCACTTTGCTTGTGTCGTGATGTATACCCCCTAAAAAAGACATAATACAACTTTCACCTGCCTTCATATAATAGAGTAAAATCTCTCTTCCGTCATCGTCTGTCCGCATTACCCTTATGCTTCCGTTTGTTACAATGGGAATAGCTTTTATGTATGCATTTTCATTGAGTATCACATTGCCTTCACTAAATGTTTTTGGAAACCATATTCCGCAAGTTTTTTCTCTTATTTGCGGTGAAGATTTGAAGTCAATTAAATTTTCTATTCCCATGGCTTTTATTTTACTATCAAATTCTTGCTTTTTATTTTAAAGTTTATGGGTCAATTATTATTTTTTGTATGGCTTTTCATAATCAGTTTCAATAGTTAGTATAAAAAGTCCCCCATTTGCAATATTCTTTATTTTCTTTTCAAATGTTTTTTCACCTGCCAGTTGATTTTTCAATATTTTAGCTTCTATTTTTTTTCCGCCTAATGAATATAATTCAAGTTTAACATCAGTGGTTTTTATTAAATTGTATTTCACAACAAAGTTTCCATCATTTGTATCCTGGTACCCCATAAGTTTTAAACTCCCTGTGCTTTGTTCGTTTAAATCGTGAGTACCTAATGTAGCGTTTTTGATTAGTAACACTTTGAAAATCTGACTGCTTGCATTGCTTTTAGTTCCGTTGTTTGTCCAAAATATGTTTGCATCTGTGCTACTAAGCCCACCATAAATATAACCTATAAGTGTTTCTCCCATTGGTAAAACATCTAATTTTATAACACCATTTGGGTATTTAGGCAATGATTCGATAGGGATAAATTCTGAACCTGCTCCTAATAAGGCAGGCATTTCAATAGGTAATTTATATTCTGCCATTGTGCCGCTTGTGCTTCTTGAAACCCTTGCTATGGTTTTTACAAATGGTACATTATTGTCTTGTACTAATATTCCTGCATTATCATAATATTGAGCAATTCCACCAAAAAAAACGGTGTTCATTTCATTACTCTTTGCCGAATAAATTGGAAAATTGGCACATTGATAATGATTATAGTATTGGGTAAATGCAGTGTTTACGGAATATTGAACATTATCAATATTTACACAATTCAAGAAAGGCAAGTCTGCCGTTGCTTGAAAAACACCTGAAAATGCAGTTAACCCTTCTTGGCCATTTGGCATAATCTGGGCGGTTAAATTGTAATCTCTTCTGTGCAAATTTGTAGCATCTGTAATGGATGCCAAATGATTTATTTTTATGCTAGTTCCATCATCTGAAATTGTAAACTTTCTAATTTGATTGGTATATTCTTGAATAAAACCTGGCCCGTGGTCTGGCCCCATCGGATTGTATCTTCCTATAAATTTTTGTCCGCCTACTAAATAATAAGTGTTATTTATTTTTTCTAAACGCCCACCTGTTACTTGAAATTGAGGATCTGTTATTTGTCTAAGATTTGCCGAAAAACCTGTATTAGCAATTATTGCATTTATGGTTGCCGGAACGTCAACAGCTGTGAGATTGCTAAAAGTTGTATGGTCACCAAGTGTTGCACTATATCCATAACCGCCCAAAAGATATAAATAATTACCGCTTTGATAAAATTCCATATTGGTTGATTTTAGTTGCTCTTGTAATGCAGTCGGCAATGAGGATAATGATGCTGTCCATTGTTGTTTGGCTACCGGGTCAATTACAAATAATTGTGCATTATGCCCAGCTTCATCAAAAAGCAGCAAAAGGTTGCCTTCGGTGAAGCCCATCAAGTCGTCCGCCAATAATTAACCATTTGCCATCGTATTGCCCAAAAGCAAAAGATTGAAGTCCGCCAAGCCCTGTAATAGTTATGGGTTCTAGAGAAATGTTGAATGGGGTTGTTTGGGAAATTGCTTTTAATGAAAAAAGTAGTCCAAAAATGAATGTAAATTGTTTGGATCTAATAATCATAATTTAAAAATTAATTTATTGGCAATAATCATAATTTGCCTTGTGATTTTTGGGGTAAAAAAATGAGTTACATGATATTCAATAAATTTTGTATTTCTATCAAAACTTGAAAAAATATTGTCAAATGCATGGAGAATTGCCATAGTTGGTGGTTAAATTGTAGCCTATCTGATATATTATTTAAATGGAATTAATTTTATCCACCTTACACAAAAACAATTCAATTACTTCCATAATATCCCCTTCCGGCTGAAAATGAATATTCTTTGTATAATACTCCATCAAGCCAAAATAGGTATACTCCTGCTTGGCAACAATAGCTTCCAGCTCATTTAATCCAAAACCAATAGTTTTATTAAACGCTTCTAAAAAATCATTATCCAGTTTTATATTGCTTACCCATGCGGCAAATACAAAGGGAAACCCGGTCATTTCCTTCCAGGCTTCGCCTAAATCATACATATATTTTGATTTTAGCCGCTGCCCAAAAGCCCTGTCGCCAATAACTAAACCCGCCGTAGTTCCTTCGATTTTGTCCTCATAGCCTGTTTCTCCCATTATTAAAGCAGGGGTCATTTTCCAATGTTCTTTTAAAAGAACTTTTAATAATGATACTGATGTACGGCTCTGGTAATCTAAAATGATACTTTTTATTTCTTTTAAAGGTACTTCACTAAACAAGCAAACGCTTGCTACCGGACCATTACAGGCAATGCAATAATCAGAAATAATGTATGATTGTTTTAATTGTGGTATAATCGCAACTGGCACTAGACCAATATCCAGTTCATCACTAATTAACTTTTCTGCTATTTTTGAAGGATAATCAATAGTTAATGTAACCGCATCCGTCATCATTCCATTTTCAAAACCATATATCAAAGGTTTTGTGTTTAAATAGCTTACAGCCCCAACCCTTATTTTTCTTTCCAAAATGATTCAATTAATTTAGCAGCAAATTTACAGTACTATCATGGATTTACATCAACTGACTGCTATCTCCCCCATTGACGGACGCTACCGCCATCAACTACAACATTTAGCTGCATTTTACTCTGAGTATGCATTGATAAAGTACCGGGTGCAGGTAGAAGTGGAATATTTTATTTTTCTAGCCGGAAAGAAATTTTTTAAGCTGGAGGCTGATACTAAAAAAATATTAAAGGATGCAGTGGATAATTTTTCATTACCAGATGCAGAACAAATAAAAAATATAGAGAAAACCACCAATCATGATGTAAAAGCTGTAGAATATTTTATAAAATCTTTGTTGGAAAAATCCAATGGGCAGCATTTAAAAGAATGGGTGCATTTTGGTTTAACATCCCAGGATATCAACAATACTGCCATTCCATTACTTTGGAAAGATTCCATTGAAACAGAATATCTGCCTGCTGTTTTTAACTTGCAATCAGCCGTTAGCAAGCTGGCAATGAAATGGAAAAATATTCCTATGCTGGCCCGTACCCATGGGCAACCGGCATCCCCTACCCGCCTGGGAAAAGAACTGATGGTCTTTGCAGAACGGCTCGAAAATCAAATTCAACTATTCAGCTACATTCCTTTTACTGCCAAATTTGGCGGTGCCACCGGAAATTTTAATGCTCACGTTGCCGCATACCCGAAATTTGACTGGATAAAATTTGCTGACGATTTTATAGAGAATAAATTGGGCCTGCAACGCCAGCAGTATACTACCCAAATAGAGCATTACGATACTTTGGCCGCACATTTTGATGCTATAAAACGCATCAACACGATATTTATTGATTTGTGCAGGGATATCTGGACATACATTAGCATGGATTATTTTAAACAAAAAACCAAAAAAGGTGAAATCGGCAGTAGTGCCATGCCGCATAAGGTAAACCCTATCGATTTTGAAAATGCAGAAGGAAATTTAGGTATTGCAAATGTTTTGCTGGAACATCTTTCCGCTAAGTTGCCTGTATCAAGGTTACAAAGAGATTTGACTGACAGCACTGTACTAAGAAATATCGGCATGCCAATGGCGCATACTATTTTGGCCATAAAATCAATAGAAAAAGGGATATCGAAATTAATTTTAAACGAAACTAAATTAAAAGATGATTTGGAAAATAACTGGGCTGTAGTAGCCGAAGCCATTCAAACTATTTTACGCAGGGAAAATTATCCGAACCCTTATGAAGCTTTAAAAGAGTTAACCCGGGGCAAAGATAAGATTGATAAAAAGCCATTCACCGGTTTATTGATACATTAATAATAAATGTTGGCGTTAAAAAAGAATTGAAAGCAATTACACCACATAATTACACGGGGATTTAAATTTTTTATGGAATAATTTTTTTATTTCATCTTACCAGTATAATATTCGGTTTAAATTGTTTCTTATGATAAAAACTACATTTTCTGCTATTGCACTCCTGTTTACAACTATTCTATTTTCACAAACACCCGTTTTAAAAGGTCCTGATATTAATGATAACAGTGTTTCTTTAAAAACATTAAAAATTGATGTAAAGATTTTGGGCAATATTTCTACTACTACTATGGAAATGACATTTTTTAATAGTAATAGCCGGATATTGGAAGGTAACCTTACTTTTCCTTTGCCTGAAGGTGTGAGTGTTTCAGGATATGCTTTGGACATAAATGGCCGTTTACGTGACGCTGTACCTGTTGAAAAAGAAAAAGCCACACAGGTTTTTGAAAGTATAGAACGGAGAAATGTAGATCCGGGTTTGTTGGAAAAAGTAGACGGTAATAATTTTAGAACACGCATTTATCCTTTGCCGGCAGGTGGTTATCGTACAGTACGCATAAGTTATGATGAAATTCTTAAACTTACTGCAGATCAAACGCTCAGGTATAGTTTGCCCCTGTCTTATACACAATCTATTGCTGATTTCAAATTAAATGTGCAGGTAATTCAATCTACCCTCAAACCAAAAATAGAAGAGCAACCGGGAGATATTGTTTTTAATGAATGGAATAATAATTATTCCGCATCGCTGGAAAAGAAAAACTTTATTCCCGCAGGCTCCTTACGCTTTGCTATCCCAAAATCAGCTGATGCCGCTGAAACTGTTATGCAAAAAAAGGTGATGATTATTATTTTTTGATAAATACTATAATTGACCAACCGGCCCGGAAAAGGCAACTGCCACAAACTGTAGGTATAATCTGGGATGCTTCTATCAGCGGGTTACAAAGAAATATACCAGCTGAATTGGAATTATTAGACAAGTATATTAACGAAAATAAAAAATATTTCAATACAACTTGCCACATTCAATAATACATTTGAGAAAAAAGGAATTATATAAAATTGTTAATGGTGAATGGAGCGCTTTAAGAAATGCATTGGAAACAATTACATACGACGGGGCTACAAACTTTTCTACCATTAATTTGCCGGCAATACCATGTGAAGAATATTTATTGTTCAGCGATGGAATGTCCACTTTTGCAGAGCATACTTTTGTGCCAGGTAACAAGCCGGTATATGCTATTTGCTCTTCTCCTGTTAGTGATTATGGCACATTATTTAATATTGCAAATAATAGCGGCGCACAATTGATCAATCTTAATGTTTTAAATACAAATAGCGCAGTAAAATTGTTATTGGAGCAACCGTTTAAATTTATTGGCATACAATCAAATAGTAATGCTAAAAATATTTTTCCGTCTTACCCGGTAGCCCTTACCAGTACAGGGTTTTCTCTCACAGGTATTTCAGCAGTACCCGACCAGGTTATTACGCTACAATTTGGTTATGGAAATACTGTTACTGTTGAAAAAAAGGTACAGCTTAATTTTTCAAAACAAGAAGTAAAGCAGGTTAATTTACAACGATTTTGGGCACAGCAACAAATTGCTGAGCTTGACCTGCAGTATGAAAAAAATAAAGAAGCGATTGCATCATTAGGCCGTATGTTTTCTATTGTTACCCGCAATACTTCTTTAATAGTTTTAGAAACAGCAGAAGATTATGTACGCTACAAAATAGAACCGCCAGCGGAGCTTAGAAAAGAGTATTATGCGATACTAAAGCAGCGTCAGCGGGATAAAGTTCAGGAACAAGAATATGCAACAACATTTAATATTTTAGAAGCTTATCAAAATTTATATAAATGGTGGGATGCAAAAAAGAATACAAGTCCTGGAAAATTACCAGCCCCTTCCGAAGCGCCTGAAACTAACCAGGTGAGATATACACCACCAACAGTAGTAAGAGATGAAGAAGTAAAACAAGATGAAGCCATCGCCGAAAAATCTACATTTGGAACAGCAGCAAATCAAGGAGCTGACGCATCACTGTCTGGTAAAGTATCAGGAGTTGTAATCACTAGTTCTAATAAAAATAACAGGGAACCTGCTCCTACAGTTTTACTTAATGAGTGGGTCCCGGAGCGGCCTTACCTGGCTATCATGAATAATCAGGCGGAAAAAAACCTTTATAATAAATATGTAGAATTAAGAAAAGATTATATCAACTCTCCTACTTTTTATTATGATATGGCCAATTTTTTCTTCAGGAAAAATGACAAAGCAACAGGTTTAAAAATTTTAAGCAATATTGCGGAATTAAACATAGAAGACCATGAGTTATTTGCCATGCTGGGCTATAAATTAAAAGAAGCCGGTTTTTATACAGAGGCATTATATGTTTTCAAAAAAGTATTACAATGGCGGTCACATGAACCACAAAGCTACAGGCATTATGCCCTTGCATTGCAAGATTTGGAAAAGTGGCAGGAAGCAGCTGATACTTTATATGCAGGACTTACAAAAAAATATGATGATAATATTATTGAGGATTACGAAGGTATAGCAGATGCAATGCTAATGGAATTGAATGATATCATTGCATTACACAGGCCGCAAATAAAAACTACAAAATATAATAAAAAAATTATAGGTGCATTGCCGGTAGATATTCGTGTGGTGCTAAACTGGAACCGGGATGATACCGATATAGATTTGTGGTTGACAGATCCCAAAGGCGAAAAATGTTTTTTTGGCAATAGTCAGACAGCAGGAGGCGCACTAATATCAAATGATATGACTAATGGTTATGGCCCTGAGCAACTGATGGTTAAAAAGGCAATAAAAGGAAAGTATAAAATACAAATTCATTATTATGGCGATAGCCAGATGAAGCTTACAGGGCCATCAACAGTATTGGCAGAAGTATTTACCCGGTATAGTACAGGTAACGAACAACGAAAGCTGATAACCATGCAAATGGAAAGTAATGAAGATAAAGATGGAATATTGGTGGGAGAATTTAGTTTTGAATAAAATTACTATTTTAAATTATCCTGATAGTTTTTCAATATCATCCAGATCTTTAAATCTTCCTGATGCTTTTTTAGCTTCCAGTAATGTATTTAAATGAATAAAACGGATTGGCAGGCCATTTTCAATATATTCTTTGCTTAAATTATATGCGGTTGCAAAATCGCAGCCTTTAACCTTTTTCATAATATCGATACCTACTGGCGGCCTGCCAAAAGAAAAAACATCAATAGCTTCATTTTGCAGAAAATTATATTCTGTAAGTTCGGTGGCAGGCAACCCAAATTGTAAAAAAGCTTTTCGTAATTGTATAAGGTTTTTTGGCGTTGTATTTACCCAAATATCTAAATCACCGGTTGTTCTTCTGTATCCATGTAAAATAACAGCATATCCTCCTACCAATAAATATTCTACATTATTTTCATTTAGGGCTTTTATACAATCCCTGAAATCTTCATTAAAAATATTATTACTCATTACAGCGGATGTTTTCGGGTAGTATAAAACTTTTTATCCATTTTTGAGGATTTTTAGGATCTATTCCATACGCCATACAGGTAAGGTACCAGGACTGGTATAACCTTTCATCTAAAGGAGTATCTTTTGAAAACAACTTTTCTTTTTCGGCTTGTTCAAATGTTTGAGCTTTTGATATGGTTTTATCCAGTTTATACATATTATAATTAATTAAAAACTAAAAATGAAGAATTAAAAATGTGTTCATTTTAATGATCAAAAATTAATTTTATCAGTTCACTACTAATTACTTTTATTAAATATAATACTGATTAGCATATAAAAGAGAATATTTACATTAATAAAATTCTACATTTTTAATTCTTCACTTTTAATTACTTATGTATCTCACTCGTGAAATGAAACTCAATATCCGGGTTATTCTGTCTTTCGGTATTTAAAAACCATTCACTTTGGGCTAAATAAACTAAATGACCGTCCTTATCTTCAGCAATATTGGCCTGTTTATATTTGATAAAATCTTCAAGCTTTTTAGGGTCTGTACTGGTCAGCCAGCAGGCTTTAAAAAAGGGCAGACTGTTCATCCGTACTGAGGCACCATACTCCTGCAACAAACGATATTGAATTACTTCAAATTGCAATTCTCCTACACAACCAATTATTTTCTTAGTTCCGCCAAATTGAGTAAATAATTGCGCCACACCTTCATCCGTTAGCTGTAATAATCCTTTTTCCAACTGCTTGGTTTTCATAGGATCTTTATTCTGTACTTCCTTAAAAATTTCAGGAGAAAAACTAGGTATTCCTGTAAAGTAAAATTGTTCCCCTTCCGTTAAAGTATCGCCTATTTTAAAGTTTCCTGTATCAAATAAACCTACCACATCACCTGCAAAAGCATCTTCGATCACCTCTTTTTGCCGGGCCAGAAAACTGTAAGGATTACTAAACCTGAAGTCCCTTTCCAGCCGTACATGGTTATAATATTTATTGCGCTGGAATTTGCCGCTGCACACCCGCAAAAAAGCAATCCTGTCCCGGTGCTTAGGATCTAAATTAGCATGTATCTTAAAAATAAACCCGCTGAATTTATCTTCTTCAGGCTTTACATCACGGTTAGTTGTATGTCTTGGACGTGGCGTAGGGGCTATACGGATAAAAGTATCCAGCATTTCCCTTACGCCAAAATTATTTACAGCGCTGCCAAAAAATACCGGGGCGGTTTGCCCGCTTAAATAATCAGCCTCATTTAATTCGCCATATACTCCGTCTATTAGTTCTACATCTTCCCGTAAAGTTGTAGCATCCTTCTCCCCTATTTTGTTGTCTAAAATTTTATTAGACAAATCTTTTATTTCCACAACATCTTCATCATTAGCTTTAGTGCCCGCTGTAAATAATACCAGGCTTTTTTATGTAAATCATATACACCCTTAAAATCCTTACCGCTGTTAATGGGTACAGTCATCGGGTGCAGGTTGATTTTCAATTCATTTTCAATTTCTTCCAGCAGGTCAAAACGGCTTTTGCCATCCCGGTCCATTTTATTAATAAAAACAATTACCGGTGTTTTACGCATGGCAATAACCTCCATCAGGCGGCGGGTTTGTGCTTCTACCCCATTCACGCTGTCAATTACCAGCACTACGCTATCCACGGCTGTTAATGTACGGTAAGTATCTTCCGCAAAATCTTTATGGCCGGGAGTATCCAGTAAATTAATCAAATGGCCATCGTATTCAAAAGTCATAACGCTGGTAGCCACACTGATGCCACGCTGCCTTTCAATTTCCATAAAATCGGAGGTGGCATGCTTTTTAATTTTATTTGATTTTACAGCACCTGCCGTTTGTATGGCTCCTCCAAAAAGCAAAAACTTTTCTGTAAGCGTAGTTTTACCGGCATCCGGGTGAGAGATAATGGCAAATGTTTTGCGTTTGTTGATTTCCGAAATATATTTCATTTTGTTACCAGCTTTGGTTTTTCATAGCAGCATCGTTGTAGCCTGCCCCGTCTGAAAGCGGGGTCACTCACTTGTACCGCAGTGCTACTATGATGCTTTTATCGAAGCGATTTTTTTATTTTATAAGCTGCAAAGGTACTATTTGTAAGTGGATGAGGGAAATATGCCACAAGAATTATAAAAGCAATAGAAAAATTCTATTGAGAACATAGGGCTTACGAAGGCGAACAATTAAAGATCATTGTATTTCGTAAAGACGACTCATTTTTCATTCATTTGTCTTTGCTTCTCCATAGGAGATAAATATTTATAGAAATTATATAATCGCCCAGAGAACCCCAGCGGGGTTCAACAAAATCTATCCGATGTTTTTTGGATGAAATGTTGAACCCTGAAGGAGTCCACAGATTGTTGCAACATTTTATTCTAGAAGTATTTTACTCCTACGGAGTAGAAGGCAAAGCTTTGGAGAGTTTGCAGAATACGGGATTCTTTTGAAAACAGAAGGCAAAGCCTTTAAGGCGGGGAATAATATGGATGTTTAAAGCCATTTTTGAGTGACATATATTTTTATCCTTGCCCTAAGGTGAGCAATTTAAATACTAAAATCTACCCTTCTTCTATACTAACAAATTCAGTTATAAACTTTACAGGCAAATCATTTTTATCAAGACCAACATATGTAGCATAAAAGCCATCTCCATAACCTGATGTAAAAACTGCAAAGTTATTTTCCAGTTCAGGATAAGGTTGGGCAATAAAGTTGTCCCCAGTCTCTTCACTATCCATTAAGTCTTCAAAATAATCATCATAGTAGCTTACATATTTGTCCCCTAATTTTTGCTGCAGTTCCCTATCGTGCTTATCGATTAGTTTGGCGGTATCTGCATCCATAAAAGAACCCAAACAAGTGTCAACAGGATACCCAAAAATTTCACCTTCTTTTAACGTTGTAATGTCTTGCCCTTCCTTAACAGCCATTTCCCATTTTACCACATGCTCATCGCTGATTTTTAATTCTGCATAAGCAATACCGCCTTCACCTGGATCAGAATATAAATTAACAGCATATTTGCCTGGTTGTACTGTTTTTGCAAAAGGTTTCATTTCAGGGCTTGTTAACGGGTCGCAGGCAACTACATTGCCTGATGAAAGAAAAAGCATGCCAAGTCGAAAAGGTTCCATTTCATCTGTAGTTGGCTGAGTAAATAGGCGGGCAACGTTTTTCATATTATCTCATTTAATTATAAATATTTTGTTCAAAATTAAAAAATGTAATGGCATACAGAACGACTATTAAGAAAATAATATTTATGAACGCAAAGCTTTCGTAGGGCGTTTCCATAATCTATTGTTTTTTAAATAAATCTGAATAAAGATAAAATGCAAAAGAGTGCGACCCCGCTTTCAGACGGGGCAGGCTACAACGGTGATGCTATGAAATACTAATGCTGGTAACAAAAATTTATTAAAATGGCGCAGCCATTTATAACATTTATTGTTTCAATTAACTTGCTTACACTAATTTTGAAGCATGGGCAAAGCGCTTAACATTATTGGCAATTCGCTAAAACTTACCTTCCAGGAATTAAGGGTGAATAAATTGCGTACTGCATTAAGCCTTACCGGTGTTGCGTTTGGAATATTTTGCATTATTGGTGTATTAGCTACGGTAAACAGCCTGGAAAGAAATACCCAGAATGAAGTAAAAACCCTGGGCAGCAATACTATTTATATAGATAAATGGGATTATAGTGGCGGCCCGGACCAGCCTTTTTGGAAATTCAGGGCCAGGCCTGTAATGAAATATGAAGAAGCAGGATTGGTAAAGCAACGGTCGCAGTTGCTGGAAGATATTAGTTTTTTAATGCAAACGAGGGGAAATATATCACATAAAAATGATGTAATAGAAAATGCAAGTGTATATGGAATTGTAGAAGCACAAATGACTATCCAGCCGGTAAGCTTTGACCAGGGACGTTTTTTTTCTTCAAGTGAATTTACACAAGGAACCAATGTGTGCCTTATTGGTTTTACCAATGCAGAAAATTTATTTGGCAGTGGTGAAAGGGCGCTGGGCAAGCAAATAGAAATAAAAGGCAAAAAAGCTACTGTTATTGGTGTGATAAAAAAGAAGGAAAAAACTTTATTGGCTGGGATTATGATAATTGTGTAATGATGCCTTATAAATTTTGCAAGCAAATATTTAATGAAGAAAACAGTAATCCTATATTAATTGCCAAAGGAAAAAATGGCATAAGCACAGCTGCACTAAGCGATGAGCTGAAAGGCATCATGCGGCAGATACGCCGTATCAGCCCTACACAGGAAGATAATTTTTCATTGAATAGTGTGGAGGCATTTAGTAAAGCCATATCCGATTCATTCGTTACTTTAAATATTGTAGGTGCAGTAATTGGTGGCATCAGCCTGATTGTAGGTATGTTTGGCATTGCCAATATCATGTTTGTAACGGTAAGGGAACGTACGAGTATTATCGGTCTTAAGAAAGCTATCGGTGCCAAAAAAGGCAGCATCCTGTTTGAGTTTTTAATGGAAGCCGCAGTACTCTGTATTATTGGCGGGGCTATAGGTTTGATATTTGTGTATATCCTCACTTTAATATTATCAGGGCCACTTAATTTCCCGGTTTATATTTCCATCCCCATGCTAATGACTACAGTAATCATTTGCCTGATGGTTGGAATTATTGCAGGAATTATTCCCGCCTCGCAAGCGGCTAAGATGGATCCGGTGGTGGCAATCAGGAGTAAATAAGGAATTGGTAATTAGTAATTTGGTATTAAGGTATTAATTGAACTATTTTTGCTTTCCTAATTACCAATTCCAAATTACTAATTACATTGATAACCATACTAGCCATAGAATCTTCCTGCGATGACACTTCTGCTGCGGTATGCAGGGATGGTAAAATATTATCCAATATTATTGCCAACCAGGCGGTGCATGAGAAATATGGTGGTGTAGTGCCGGAGTTGGCCAGCAGGGCACATTTACAAAGTATTGTTCCTGTAGTGGACGAAGCATTATCAGCTGCAGGTTGCTCACTATCAACTATAGACGCTGTTGCATTCACCCAATCCCCTGGGATTGATCGGCTCACTGATTGTAGGTGCACAATTTGCAAAATCTTTATCGCTTGCATTAAACAAACCTTTGATTGCTGTACATCATATGCAGGCACATGTATTGGCAAATTTAATTGCTGATGAAAAGCCTGATTTCCCATTTTTATGCCTTACAGTAAGTGGAGGGCATACACAAATTGTGTTGTGCGAATCTGCTACAATGATGAAAGTACTGGGAGAAACAATTGACGATGCTGCCGGTGAAGCATTTGATAAAACAGCAAAGTTATTAGGACTTCCCTACCCCGGCGGGCCATTAATCGACAAAAATGCTGCCAGTGGTAACCCACAGCGATTTAATTTTCCGGAACCACAGATTGAGGGATTAAATTTTAGCTTTAGCGGGTTAAAAACTTCTATATTATATTTTTTACAAAATGCCGGCAGCAGCAATATTTATAAAACTGAATTTTTAGCTTCAGAAGAAGAAAAGAGAAAATTTATTGAGGAAAACCTTAGCGACATTTGTGCTTCAGTACAAGCTAGGATTATCAGCATATTATTAAACAAATTAAAAAAAAGCCGCTAAGCAAACCGGGATAAAAAATATCTGCCTTGCCGGTGGTGTAAGTGCCAATAGCGGTTTGCGTAAAGCATTTGTACAAATGGGCAAACAATTGGATTGGAAAACATTTATTCCTGCCTTTGAATATTGTACGGATAATGCTGCAATGATAGCCATTACTGCTTATTATAAATATTTAAATAATGATTTCGCTGACCTTGGCATAAGCCCTGCTGCAAGGGCGGAATGGTAGGTACATTACTCAAAATTTTATTTATCAGTGGCCAATAACTTTTTTAAATTCAAGCAGTTTACCGTTTTTCAGGATCAATGCGCCATGAAGGTTTGCACGGATGCCTGCTTGTTTGGCGCCATTGCAGCTTATGAAATTTTGCAACAAAAATCAGCTGATATCACATGTCTTGATATTGGAACAGGAACAGGTTTATTAAGCCTGATGGTGGCTCAAAAAAATAAAATAGCCATTGATGCGGTGGAAGTGGAAGATGGTGCCTGTATGCAGGCACGGCAAAATATTGAAGGTTCAAAATTTAAAGAAAATATTTCTGTGCATCATGCGGATATTTTGCAATTTGAACCACAAAAAAAATATGATGCCATCATAAGTAACCCGCCTTTTTTTGAAAATGATTTAGTATCAACGGATACTCATAAAAATACAGCCCGGCATAATATTACGCTTTCATTAAAAGATTTATTAGTAACTATTAACCGGTTATTAAAAAACGATGGTTTTTTTATGGTGCTGCTCCCCTGCCACCGGTTAAAATATTTTGAAGAAGAAGCATTACAGTATGATTTTTATTTGGATCAAAAAATATTGATTAAGCCATCTGAAATTCATGATTATTTCAGGGGAATATTATTTTTTCTAAACAAAAGAAACATTGCATCTCCAAAGATTTTTGTATAAAAAATGCAGATGAAAAATATACAGATGAATTTGTTACTTTACTGCGTGATTATTATTTATACCTCGACTGATGATATTTTAACATTGAATTTTTACTATTAGAATTTATCTTTGTATAAGCACTAAATAAATTATATGATGTATAAATTATTTCTTCCGGCCATTACAGTTGTGATAATAACAGCCTCGTGTACAAATAATTCGACTGATAAAATTAAATCTTCACCTGTTGATAGTGTTAGCATTATTCCGGCAGATACTGTATCGGTTAGTGTTAATGAAACCACTGCAAATTATGTATGGTCTACGGGTATGGATGAGCAAACCGGCAAGATACAAATGAAAAAGAACAGGCCAATTGCTGCGGATTCTGTTAATACTACGAATATGATTGGTCTCACAAATAATATTTATCCTGAAGTTAAATTGGTTTTAAAAAAAATATCGGGTGATACTATTTATGTAAAAATTCCTGAAAGCACATATTTAACCCAACAAATGGGCACCAGCGGTGCGGAGGCTTACATGGCAAATGCTACTTATAATTTAACAGAATTGCCAGGAATTGAATACGTAAATTTTGATTTAGATGAAGGAGACCATGCTGCGCCTGGGACATTTTCGAGAAGTGACTTTGAGTAAATTAGTTTTTTGTTGCCAGCAGTAGTTTTTCATGGCATCATCGTTGTAGCCTGCCCCGTCTGAAAGCGGTGTCACTCCCTTGCACTGCATACCTATGTGCAACTTTTAAGGATGCGGAATTAAGGCTCGTGAGCACGAGCCTAGGCTGGGGATTGTAAATATTGCTTTGCGTTCTCTAAAAACTTTCTTGTCGCATAACCTAACTCATCACTTTTTTTTAATAAAATATTTTTCATTAACTCGTTAGCTTCTGCAATATCTTCCAATGTAGTTTCGATATAAATTTCTCCTGTTTCTTTGTCAACTTTATGCTCCCGCTGGTATTGTTTGTAAAAAGTTATTACTTCTATAAAGGCGATGTAATGGGCATTGGTTCGCCTGGGTTTAAAAACTTCCCTGGGTATGATTAATTTTTCTGCATAGGGATTTCTTACGGTAATGGGCTGTAGCATCCTTTGTACGTTCTGTAATAATTTTTGTATTTTTTGCTGCTGTGTTATATCTATTTTTCCGGCGGATAATTTTCTTTGGTAATCCATTACTTTTTCGTCCTGTTGTTCTGTTTCATCTAAATAAATTAAAAAGCTCCGGTTCGCATTGTCCTCATACACATGCTCATTTGTCGTACAGCCTCCAATGCTCACCGGGCCGTGTACCGTTAAATGTAACGTCCGGGTGTTTCCATTACGGTCTCTCATAGTAATTGTCTTACTGATCTTTTGTTTGCTTTGCAGTTCCCTTATAGGATACAATGCTGCAAACACGCCGTCATAATCTTCTATCAAAATAAGTTTGTTGCCTAAGTCGTCATCTACATAATAATAAAATGCATTGCCGCTTACTGATGTTAATTCTATCTTGTCTTCTTTTGGTATCAGTTCCCCGACTTTTTCCTGTAAATGTGATTTGCCAACACCTGAACTTCCAAAGCTGATAATGTGCAATGGCCTTGCTGTTTTTCTACTGGTAAAAACCAAAAATATGATGAGCCTGTTTGTTTCTTCACCGATAACACCTGACTTGCCGATGTAATCGTTTGTTCGTTGTAATAAATTCCCTTCTCTTAAAAATGTTTCTGCTTCGGTAATTTCTTCTTTGGTGAGTGTTGGTTTTTGTTGCAGGGTTTTTAATTTATTGTTGTCTATTGCTGTTAACCTGTAATCTTCTATCGTGTTGATTAAATGACCCACAGCTGCATGTACATAAGTGGTAGTAAGGATAAAACGTTCGGCAATGCTTTTTATTAATTTTTGTGTCTGGCTTTCATTATATAAATCCAATCCATGTCTTATGCTGGGAAAGGTTTTAAAATCTACTTTGAGTGTTACCCGCATACTGTGCAAACCTTCTATCCTTATTCCTCCCAGCAGGGTAAAATCTAATTCTTCATGTTTCCAGGTAACGTATTCGGGGTTGTGGTGGTTTAAGGATTGTATTGCCATAAATATATTTTGCGATTTTAGAAAGAGCAAATATAATTATAAATACACTTTATCGCAATACAAATATCCACATTTTCGGTATTTGTTGCAAATAATATCTTATATCGGTATTTTTGGGCTGTCAAACCCCGTTTATTATGAGTATAGGTAAAAATATAAAGCACCTTCGTGAGCAAAAAGGACTGTTACAAAAAGAAGTGGCGGCTAAATTAGGAGTTGGGTATACCAACTATAATAAAATTGAAACAGGCATTCGTGAGCCTTCTGTAAAGGAGCTCCAAAAGCTTTCTAAACTTTACCGCCTTACAGTTGATCAAGTTATTAACCTTGATAGTGATGTGCCTAAAGAAGTAAATATAAAAAATGAACCGGCTGTAGAACAATTGCATTTGTTAGAACAACTCGATGAAGAGGATAAAACCACCGTATTTAAAATTATTGATACCATGCTTACCAAAAAGAAGTTCAAAGATTTCTTTCAAAAAAATGTAGCAGCGCTGTAATAATTAAATTGGAGAAAATTTTTTTATCACTACATATAGGTAACATTTAGCACTCTTTTGTAGCTTTTTTTGGTACATACAAAAAAGCTACACTTTTTACAAGCATAGCGGTTGAAGATTTTTATTTTGTTGCCCTGTACTGGTCGTTGGTATCCTTACTCACTTGCCTGCCCGGCATACCAACAACGGCGGAAAAATAAACAGTTATTATCTGCGGAAAACAGGCGAAGGAAAAAATCCAATGCTGGTTTTAAATGCTATCAGATGTAAAATCTTGAGCCGTGTTTTTGCTGTCATTATCAGAAAAACACCTTTTGTTAATACACAAAAATTTGCAGCTTAATTTTTATTATCTTATTTGATTTTTATCATAGAATGCGCCAGAAGGGGGGCCGGTAACTTACATACTTGGACTAGATGGGGGGATATTTTTCTGATAAATTTTTATTAAACCAAATTGTGAATTCAGTTGTGGCTTTTTTATAATCCTCCAATTTAATTTTAAATGATCGATATTCATCTTTATTTTTTTTATAGTACCACACAAACCATGTAATATAATTGTCTTTATAGGTAGAGATAAAACTACATAATCCATCAAATTGAATACCGAAAAACCGAATGTAGACTTGTCTACGTTCTGCCTCTTCTAAATCTTTAGGATTTTCACTCCAAATAAGGTCCTCAGCCAATTGATATGTATGTATTTCTTCTATACTCATTTTGTCAAATATTGGTTCATAAAGTGATGTATATGTTTTATCAAATTTTTTAAAATCATATATAGCATGGATAAATTCATCTTGCTTTTTAAAATCACCAATTGCTTTACCTTCAATCCATAGCTTCATGTAGCCTTTGATCCCTGTTACTCCTTGCTCTATTTCAAAAGCAAACTTATTTTTATCTCCAAAAATTAATGTTTTCATTTTTGTTCTTTAATTTATAGATTATTTATTTATCAGGGTGTGTTGGCCCTTTTTTATTTTCTTTTTCCTTTAATGAAGTTTGCCATCCGGGTATATTTTTATTTAACCACATTACACCAGATATTATTTGTGTTGGATTAGTAAAGGTTACTGTTTTATTATCTATTCTGGTTGATAAACCTGGCGAACTGCGTACTAAAGCTTTAAGGCTTTTTGTATTCAACATACTCGAACCATAAGTATTTAATATAATTAAAGCAGACTCTATCCCTCCTGCAGTATAATAATTAGTTTGAGCAATAATGCCATTATTACCTACTGATAAATTTGTTGCTCGTTCATTAGAAGCCGAATATCTTCCTCCTATAATAGCACCTTTGGTTATTCCATAATAAGGAAGAGAACCTGCAGATTTATCAACATACCCAGTTCTTATTTTATCTGTACTGGCAGTTTTATATACATAGTAACCTTCTTCCCCATTTTCCTGCGTGCTAGGGGCTTTACGTGGATCAGGAAGTGGCGCAGGATTTGATTGCGGCGCAGGTACTATTTGTGGAACATATCCAGGAATTGGTTTGCCTTGCCAATCATATCCTGGTTGACGTATTTCCTGATGATAACTTTGATGTCCATTTGCAGGAGAAAAAACAAAGTATAAGGTTAAGCCCAATGCTTTACCTGCTGTACTTGCAACCCAACTTAGTGCCCGTGTTCCTATAGATTGTTTCGCTTTTTGCTGAATTAATTTTCCAGTTGCATCAACAGCGAGTTCTGTACCTTTTTTAACTGTATTTTGAGTTATAACAGTTAAAGTTGTTGCTGTTTTTCCAGCTTGCTTCTGTGTACTTGGGTCTGGTTCTCCTCCATCTAAATCACTATTTTCAATTGGACTATTTGCTGCAAATTGATATGAACTTAAATATGGAAATTCTTTGCCTAATGGATCTACACTCAAAAATCTTCCTATCCTATTGTCAGATACTCTTAATCCATAATCTTGTCCTCCTTCACTAATATCCTTATCATTTTCTTTCCCATTAAATCCAAACCTGTACCCCGAAGCATTAAACTTTCTTCCGTTCAAACTCATTCCAAAAGGCGCATAATCAGTAGCACTCACCACATCAGCTGTATAATAATCCACCACTCCATCCGCATTTGCATCTACCTGTAATTTTTTATCACTCACTGTCACCATCACATTACCTAAATGATCAGTCAGCTCATATCTTACATCACCTGTTACAAATGTATTCACTTTATTTAAATAATCCGCTTTGGCCAAAGCCTGCACATCCCTGTTCACTTCATTAATACCCAGCCTGCTGCTGCCATATAAATGCACTTCATTTTGGGTAAGGTGGCCATTATTAATTTGGGCATCTATGGTATAGGTGCTCATCACATTGCCACCTGCATCCCTAAGGTAAACAGTAGTAGTATTGCCCACCGTTTTACTGATCCTGTTTCCACTGGCATCATAACGGTAAGTGATAGTGCTGTTTTGCTTTTAATACTTTCAATCTTTCCATACACATTCCAGTTAATTGTATTAATGCCCTCTTTTTATCCTGCACCAAATTACCAATGGCATCGTACACATAGTTATCGCTTTGCTGTTCAGCCAGTTTTTCAGCTTTTACCTGTGCTAAGGTTAAAGGGGTTTGCGAGTCAATATCTTCTGCATAATTAGCCGCAGCCACTTCATCATGCACATACCTTAGCCTGTTGTTCAATATTTTACCATCAGCATCTTTGGGATACTGGTAAGTCATTTTATCCATGGCCAACTGGTTGGCATTGCCGTTGCGTTTATAACTCAAAATATTTCCATTCGCATCATAAGTGATGTCTTCCCTGTAATCATCAATACTTGCTACATTCCAGTTGTTAGTAGCAGAGTTTAACCCTTTGTAAGTATTCATTTTGTCAGGCGGTTCAACTGGTCATACTTGTAAGTATACAGCAATGCTTCACCTACCTTAGGCAGGTTTACACTCATGGCTGCAATGTTGCCATTGTAGAGCGATACAAATCCAAAACCTGCAGCAGCTGCATTGGCAAAAGGCTGTCCGCCACCAATAGGTTTATAGTCTTTAGCGGTAGCCGTACTATAATAATGCAAAGCAAATCCATAGGCATCCCTGGCTACCTGGTTGAGCGTATTGCCGGAAGAATAACCATCAGCACCCATATCGCCCAATCCTAATTTATTTAATGGGGCTCCATGTTAGTAGAGTTAACACCTTTCAACCAGCCTTGCAATGTGTACGCATAATCAAAGCCCTGCACCTGGTTTTTGTCCAATGATTTGTCTGGCTAAAGAACCATGCTTATAATAATTATAACGGCTGTCCCTTTCATAATGAAAACTATCTCTACTGGTGTACACATCGGTCAGCCTGTTCTCAGCATCATAAAAATATTTATGGTAAAATTCATCCTGCTCTCCTGCCTGGTAAGCTACCTTGTTTACTTTACCACTAATCAAGTCGTAATCATAGGCTAGTTTTTTAAACCTGTTACCTGTGGCTTTCATCACCCCTTCATTAAAATCCTGCAACAGTGTATCTACATTACCATGGATGTCATAGCTGTAAAAAGTAGCAGTGCTGTGTGCCTAAAATATCGGGATCGGGTTCCTGGTCAAACACCATGCTGTAGCTTACCCGGTTGCGCAGGTTGCGCTGCTCTAAAAAGCCCTTTAATGTATTTTTCCATCGTAGTAAGACAGGTCGTAGCTGGTACGGGTGATCTGCTCTTTTAACCCACCACCAGCCAGCCATTTTTCTAACAACCCCGGCTCTTTACTTGGCGGCAGTTCTGTTTGTGGCTTCTGCCCTACTTCGGTTATCCTTCCTAATTGATCATATAAAGTATAGCTGTACTTTTTTATCTAATACCTGCTGACTGTTTTGGCTTACGGCAAGCCTTCCCAAAATGTCATACCAAAAAGTGGATTTTCCTGCATCGGGCGTTTTTTGTGCCACTACCTGATTTAAGCTATTGTAGCGGTAATCGGTTACTAAAGTATGCTTGGGCACTACTTTATTTAAAGCCTCCGCCTGGCCTTTCTTCACGTTAAGCCTTGCTGTAGCTACCTGCTGTAAAAAGATTTCATCGCCATGTTTGGCATCTACGCCTGCAGGCGGTATGGTTTTTACCAGGTTACCTGCCTGGTCATAACTACACACATATTTCAGGCGTTTTTCCATTTTTTTGCTAAGGGGCTTGTACCCGCAATATAAAATAATTTCTCTTATGTATGGCGGTATGGTATGGGTATCAGCGCTGGAAAAGATAAATGATAGGATGGTATGAAGATGATAAAATAATTATTGCTGATGGTTGATTGATTGTTGAATAAAGTTTTACTGCTGAACCTATCGTTTGTCTTTTCCAGCGCAAGCCAAAGCCGCCGGAATGCTCCTTACAGCATAAAAACTGTTTGGCGGCTGCG
Source organism: Chitinophagaceae bacterium (assembly GCA_016713965.1). Lineage (GTDB taxonomy): Bacteria > Bacteroidota > Bacteroidia > Chitinophagales > Chitinophagaceae > Ferruginibacter. Next base: position 46,871 of record JADJOC010000008.1, on the reverse strand, counting down.
GCAGCTTCGCTTTGATTTTCACTGCTATTTAAAAAACTACTTTATATTTTCCTGCACCCACCGATATAGGGATTACTCATACTAACTGCCCTCTAAAGCGCCACCCCTGCGCCATACCGTTTGGGGCGCTGCTGACGGGATTTTATTTTTTTCGGAGGTCTTTGCAGCGCAGGCAAAAATAAAATATAGGCAGCAGCAGACTGCGTAACAACAAAAATGTAGTGCAGAGCCCGTCCTCGCCAGGGCTTCGGCCGGGCAGGCGGGCGGAGCAAAATAATAAGATAAGCCCCAACGGTTTAGCAGGTGGCGCACTGAGTGGAGGAGCTACGTTTTTTGCAGCAGACCAATAAAAAATAAATTTAAGCTGCTGCAAAAAAATAGGGCGGAGTGCAGATTTGCGAAGCGTTGGCAAAGGCATGACAAAAACGGCAAAGCCTTTTTGGCGTGGCTTTACTGTCGAGCCGCAAAGACTGCACACCATATTTCCTGTCGTTTGGCTTTGTACTTAGTTCACCCATGACTACTGATGTTGGGATTTAATCCAATGTAAAAATGAAGCTAAGGTATTGTGTGGTGGGTTGTTTTAATATTTTTTTGGCTCCATACTGGTGTGACGAACCCGGACGATAATAATTTCTTTTGTAGTAACCTGGTAAACAATCCTGTAGCGATGTAATTCGTAAGCCCTAAAACTTCCATCATTATTTGTTTTGTACTTATCAGGCGGATATATCTCAGGATTAGCAGCAAGTTTACGGGTAGATAATAAAATATCTTTCTTCACTTTTTCTGCATTTTGATAAGAGTCTGTTGAGATATGCTCGTGTGCTTTTGCCAATTGCTTTTGCGCCCTGAGAGGCCATCTTACTTCTTTTACCATTTGGCTGCCAGTTTTTCCATTTCTTTTTGTGTAATATAATTGCCTGCTTTTGCTTCTGCCAAAGCCTCATCTATTTCTTTATTGTACTGTTTAATACTGATGCGTTTGGTTTTTTCCTGTTTTTCTTTTTTAGGCTTTGCTTTTTTCAATACGGTTTCCAATTCTATTAAAGTAGCTTCATTACTAACTTTGAGTAAGGCTTCAATTAAATGTATTTTTCTTGCTTCTGTGTACATAACTTTTTTGTTTATGTTTCTACAAATTTACTTTTTTTATTTTATCCAAACGGATGATATTTTGTTAATGCATCGGTTAAGGTATCCATCTGTTGCAGGGCATATTTTTCGGTGCTGTCGATGTAACGGTGTCCTGCCATGTATTGTACTTGTCTTTTATTGTGCTGTTTTAGCCAGTGCAGTATTACGCTTGCCCTGATGTGCTGTGCATTTTTTATTTGTGTATTGATACCCCGTAATTCCTGTACAACTTGTTTTACCACGCCATACATTTGCCTATTAATAAGCTGTTTTTAAAGTGTTCCCCCTCCCTGTGATTTGAGGGTAAACCCAGAACTGGCAAAGCCTGTAATTTTTCCCTTGTACCGCCGTGGATATAACTGTATAGGGGTAATACTTGTTGGGTATTCAATTGTAATGTCCGGCTATTGCTTTTTGCGCTGCCTGCTATGTAAATAGTGCCGTTGGTTAAATTGATATCTTCTACGCTTAACTCTTCCAACTCACCGCTGGTAAGCCCCTGGTAAATTAATAAACTAACGATGATGGTATTTCTTTCCTGCGCCAGTATTGCTCTTTGTTGCAGGTGTTTGGGGGTATTGATGTTTGCGGTTTGTGGTTCTTTTTATTAGTTCTTTATAACCCTGGTACAACTTTTCCAACTCCTCGTATTTTAATGGGTGTTGGGTTATTTTTTTTCTTTTCCTTTTAAGCGTAATGTTCTTGCAGGGTTAAGGTTATTATTATTTTCTTTATTTAAATATTCAAAATAATGGCTGATGCTGCTAATGTTGTTGTGTATAACACCTGTACTTATGCCTCTTGCTTTTTCGTGATTTATATAATCCAACAGGTGTTTATATTCTACATTTTCAAATTCTTCAAAGCTCCACCCATGCTGTGGTTGTAGCCACTCTGCAAATTTATTCACTCTCCTTATAGTTTGTTTTATGGTGTCAGGATAATATTTTTTTCCTTCTAAATATTTTTTAAACGCTTCCTGGTATTTTTCTTCATTCATCATTTTTAATTTTTAATTCTTCATTAACGATGTGTGTATAGATTTGTGTACTTGTCAAAGAGCTGTGCCCTAAAAATTTTGAGATATCTTCTATGTCCATACCGCTTTGTAAAAGATGGGTGGCTATGCTGTGGCGCAGGCCGTGCAGGGTAACATTGGCAGGGAGTTCTGCGGCTTTTAATAAAAACCGCAAACGGCTTTCAGGCTGGCCGAACCTTCGGCCGTAACGGCTGAGTAAAAAGGCGGCCTCGTGTTTTTCAGGATTAGTACTTTGCTGTAAAATCCATTCCCTTCCTTCTTTTAAATAATCGCTGATGTCTTCTACGTGTTTTGTCGCTATGGGTACGTAACGTTGTTTGTTGCCTTTGCCTTTTTGTATAAATAGTAATCGTTTGGTTAATTCTATATCGCTGGTATTTAATTGTACACCTTCTGATTTTCTTAAGCCGCAGCCATAATAGAGGGCTATCATTGCCCTGTCCCTTTGCCCGTAAGCGACAGGGTTATATTCCTGTTGGGTAAAAGTAGCATCGTATAATAGTTGCACCTGTGCTGTAGTGAGTATGTTTTTTTCGGTTTGTTCCTTAGGCGGTGGTTCTAAAAATATATTTGTGCTGTAACGCCCCATACTGTTTACATACCTGCCTAGTCCATGTATGGCACATACGATGTTGCCGATGCTGCTGCTGCTTAATGCCCCACCGGTTCGGCGGTTGCAACGCCGGCTGATGTAATCCATAAAGTCTAACTGCTGCATGGCGGTGATGTGGGTGATGTGGGTGATTTGCTTACTTTCCAGCCAGTGAAAAAATTCCCGTACATAAATTGGCCATCCTTTTATTGCTTTATCAGAGTAGCCTAATATTTGTAAATACTCTTTGTAACCTTTTAATAAATAATTATAGTGGGGTGATTGTATGGGAAGGTTTAGCATAAAATAATGAGTTGATAAAATACAATTGAGTGTACCTGTTTAAAAAACGTTGAACTACTGAACTACTTGTTTTCTTTTCTTTGTGGTAGCGGCTTTAAGTGGTTCAGCAGTTGTAATAACTTCTTTTGAACTACTAACCACTCCGCTGTGGCGGAGCTGGCTATGCAGTATATTATCCAGTGTCGTATTGATGATGTGTTGCAGTTGGTTGTATTCCTGCATGTTTACTATTTCATAAATAAACCCTTTCTTTTTATCTCCTTCCTGCTTTTTAACATAGCCGTACTGTTGTAGTTCCACCATGTGTTTTTTTTGGCTGCTGGGATTTTCTTTTAATGCTATTCTTATTTGTTTGTTGGTAAAACTTTTTAACCCGTTGGATTGTACATACTGCTTTGCGTTCTCTAAAAATTTTCTTGTTGCATAACCCAGCTCATCACTTTTTTTGAGTAAAATATTTTTCATCAGTTCGTTGGCTTCTGCAATATCTTCCAATGTAGTTTCGATATAAATTTCTCCTGTTTCTTTGTCAACTTTATGCTCCCGCTGGTATTGTTTGTAAAAAGTTATTACTTCTATAAAGGCGATGTAATGGGCATTGGTTCGCCTGGGTTTAAAAACTTCCCTGGGTATGATTAATTTTTCTGCATAGGGATTTCTTACGGTAATGGGCTGTAGCATCCTTTGTACATTCTGCAATAATTTTTGTATTTTTTGTTGTGCAGTTATATCTATTTTACCTGCGCTAATTTTACGTTGGTAATCCATTATTTTTTCGTCCTGTTGTTCTGTTTCATCTAAATAAATTAAAAAGCTCCGGTTCGCATTGTCTTCATAAATATGTTCGCTGGTGGTACAACCTGCAATACTTACGGGGCCTTTTACGGTGAGGTGTAAGGTTCTTTGATTGCCGTTTTTATCTCTCACGGTAATGGTTTTGCTGATTTTTTGTTTGCTTTGCAGTTCCCGTATGGAGTACAGGGCTGCAAACACGCCGTCATAATCTTCTATCAAAATCAATTTGTTGCCTAAGTCGTCATCCACATAATAATAAAATGCATTTCCGCTTACACTCGTTAATTCTATCTTGTCTTCCTTTGGTATCAGTTCCCCGACTTTTTCCTGCAAATGTGATTTTCCAACGCCTGAGCTGCCAAAGCTGATAATATGCAATGGGCGGTTTGTTTTCCTGCTGGTAAAAACTAAATACATAATCAGCCTGTTTGTTTCTTCACCAATCACACCTGATTGCCCGATTAATTCGTTAGTATTATTTAATAAGTTTTGAGTTTTTAAAAATGTTTCTGCTTCGGTGATTTCTTCTTTGGTGAGTGCTGGTTTTTGTTGCAGGGTTTTTAATTTGTTGTTGTCTATTGCGGTTAACCTGTAATCTTCTATGGTGTTGATGAGATGCCCTACAGCTGTGTGTGTGTAGGTAGTGGAGAGGGTAAAACGCTCGGCAATGCTTTTTACTAATTTTTGGGTCTGGCTTTCATTATACAGGTCTAAGCCGTGCCGGATAGATGGGAAGGTTTTACAATCAACTTTTAATGTTACCCTCATACTGTGCAGTCCTTCTATTCTTATTCCTCCCAGCATGGTAAAATGTAATGCTTCATATTTCCAGGTTACATATTCGGGATTGTGGTGATTTAACTGCTCCATGTTGATAATAATATTTTTAGCTAAGTATTATCAGCAAATGTAGAGGATAGTTTTTAATTAACCAAGTGCCATAGTCAATATTTGTTGCTTATAATTGATTTTTCTGTGTAGTTTTGTCATCATTAATACTAAAATGTAGATAATACAATGACTTTAGGTGATAAAATATCCATGCTACGGAAACAAAAAAACCTCTCACAGGGTGATTTGGCAGATAAAATAAGTGTGAGCCGTGATGCCATTGGCAAATATGAACGTGGCGATATTATGCCTACTGCTGATAAAGCAAAAAAATGGCGGATGTGCTGGGGGTATCTCTTGATTTTTTTAATGAACGATGCCGCTAATCAAGATTCGGTAGATAAAGATATGTTGCAACGCATGCAACAACTTCAAAAATTACCCGATACAGAAAAAGATAAAATCACTTCGATTATTGATGCTTTTATCAGAGATGCTAAAGCAAAAAAAGCCTATGGCTTAGCTTAAAAAACCGCTACACCTTTTTACAAGCATAGCGGTTGAGTTATTTTTATTTTATTGCTCTTTACTATGGCACAAGATGCCTAAGCTACCTGCCTATGCTCCAATCTTGCGCTGGTAAATTACATACTTGGACTAGGGAGGGGGCATCATCGTTGCGTCGCAATCCGTTCATCGGCAGTACTACTATTTGGCTTTTATTGATGCGAACAAAGTAGTTTATTTATATTTTTAGTAACTTACATATAGTGGTCTGTATGCAGGCTGCTGTAAAATAAAAAATTATTCTGATTAATTATGAAAATTGCAATTTTTGTATTTACTATATCTCTGGTATTTACTTTCAATAAAGCGTTTAGCCAGGATACTATCCATTGGTCGCCTTGCTATAAATTGAAGTGGGAAGATTTTCAGGGAACACCAGATACAACTTCTAAATTTAAAGCTGTTTCAGCAGCTAGCATAAATTATACGCTTACTAATGATGAAAAATCTTTTTCATATAATGTGATTTGTGTTTTTTATAAAAAAAAATCATGGTCAAAATCAAAAAGTGGTAATCTATTACGACATGAACAAGGGCATTTTGACCTTGCAGAACTTTTTGCAAGAAAGTTAAGACAGGCTTTTAAAAATTATAAATTTAACAATCCTGCTACCATTCAAAATGATTTTAAACAAATTGCTAAAGACATAAGAAGCGAACGTGATAAGGTTAATACTATGTATGATAAGGAAACTAATTTCTCTATAAATAAAGAAAAACAGGTTTACTGGAGTAAAAGAATTGCTAAAGAATTGCTTAAATAGATTATGAGTAGTATGATCAATAAATTATGAAAATTATACTTTTTGTATTTAGTATATTTCTACTATTAAATTTTAATAAAGCGTTTAGCCAGGATACTATCCATTGGTCGCCTTGCTATAAATTGAAGTGGGAAGATTTTCAGGGAACACCAGATACAACTTCCAAGTTTAAAGCTGTTTCAATACTTGGTATAAATTATTCATTTACCAGTGATGAAAAATCTTTTTCTTATAATGTGACATGTACATTCAATAAAAAACGATCTTGGACACGATCAAATAACAGTACGTTATTACAACATGAGCAAGGACATTTTGATATTTCTGAACTTTTTGTGAGAAAGCTAAGACAAGCTTTTAAAAATTATAAATATAACAATCCTGCTACTATTAAAAGTGATTTTAAAAAAATTGCTACAGATATTAGAAATGAGTGTAGCAAGTTAGATGATTTATATGATAAAGAAACTAATTTTTCTATAAATGAAAAAGACAACTTTACTGGAGTAATAAAATTGCTAAAGAACTAAAAATTGTGAAATAATTTTTTAAAAGAAAGCCCAGTCAATTGACCGGGCTTTCTTTTTAAAAGCTTGCGCCAGTTTTAGGCTTGGTAGCGGAAATGGTTGTGGTTGCTTTACCGGTTGGAACAGGTTTACCCACCGGTTTACCATCCACTAATTTTCTTTTTACCGGCTGCCTGGTTACATTCCAGCTTGTTGGTGTAGTAGTAGCTGTTGTCGTGTTAACTTTTGCCGTAGCGGATACATGCTGGTATTGGTTATATACAGGTGTTATGGTAACAGGTATACCAACCTTTTTGAAAATAGGCGATATAAGTTTTATCCTGTCTGCCATCAACTCTTTAGCACTGTAATCACAACTAAACCATCCGCTTTTTACAACCATCCGCAGGATTATTTACCGATACTTTTACATTAATGGAAGTAGTACCTGCAGGTAATGAATTAATATAATCACTTATTGTAGCGGCCCCATTTCCTTTAAACTGGGGGCGGTCTGTTGTAAAATCAATATCCAGATCTTTTGTCAGCGTTGTGGTAGAGGTAGCTGTACCCATATTGGCAGTAGAGGTAGTAAGTATTCCATGTTGCCATGATACCTCAGGCTTTCTATCATCATTACCTGTAAATATCGGAGGCTCAGAATTATCATTAGTTTGTACAGTATTATTTTTTGTAGGTGGTTCAGGGGTTGGTATTTTATGTACGCCAACGGTATTTTTGCTTATAGTAAATTTAACACCTGCCACCTGCCGGTAATCTGTTCTTATTTCTACCACATCTCCCCCATCTTCTCCCTGGCGTAATGTTGTAGATGAAGGTGCTACCAGTATCAGGCATCCTGTACATCCATATTCAACGTTTGTTGGATCTTTAATTAAATTACCCTTTACATCAAAAAGCCTTACTACACTTAAAATAGTCGCTTTTTTCTCTTCCAGCCCATCTAAGTCTATAGCCCATATTGGCATATTGCCTGCAAATTGATATGGCGTATACCATGGATAAGAATTCATCAATGGATCAACACTTAGGAAGCGTCCTAAAGCAGGGTTATAAATTCTAAATCCATAATCATAAGTTGTAGTACTTGCAACTTCTTTATCTAATTCTTTCCCATTAAATCCGAACCTGTACCCCAAAAGCATTAAAATTTCTTCCGTTCAAACTCATTCCAAAGGCGCATAATCGGTAGCGCTCACCACATCAGCGGTATAATAATCCTCCACTCCATCCTCATTTGCATCTACCTGTAATTTTTTATCACTCACTGTCATCATCACATTACCTAAATGATCAGTCAGCTCATATCTTACATCACCTGTTACAAATGTATTCACTTTATTTAAATAATCCGCTTTGGCCAAAGCCTGCACATCCCTGTTCACTTCATTAATACCCAGCCTGCTGCTGCCATATAAATGCACTTCATTTTGGGTAAGGTGGCCATTATTAATTTGGGCATCTATGGTATAGGTGCTCATCACATTGCCACCTGCATCCCTAAGGTAAACAGTAGTAGTATTGCCCACCGTTTTACTGATCCTGTTTCCACTGGCATCATAACGGTAAGTGATAGTGCTGTTTTGCTTTTTAATACTTTCAATCTTTCCATACACATTCCAGTTAATTGTATTAATGCCCTCTTTTTTATCCTGCACCAAATTACCAATGGCATCGTACACATAGTTATCGCTTTGCTGTTCAGCCAGTTTTTCAGCTTTTACCTGTGCTAAGGTTAAAGGGGTTTGCGAGTCAATATCTTCTGCATAATTAGCCGCAGCCACTTCATCATGCACATACCTTAGCCTGTTGTTCAATATTTTACCATCAGCATCTTTGGGATACTGGTAAGTCATTTTATCCATGGCCAACTGGTTGGCATTGCCGTTGCGTTTATAACTCAAAATATTTCCATTCGCATCATAAGTGATGTCTTCCCTGTAATCATCAATACTTGCTACATTCCAGTTGTTGGTAGCAGGGTTTAACCCTTTGTAAGTATTCATTTTTGTCAGGCGGTTCAACTGGTCATACTTGTAAGTATACAGCAATGCTTCACCTACCTTAGGCAGGTTTACACTCATTCCTGCAATGTTGCCATTGTACAGCGATACAAATCCAAAGCCTGCCGCTGCTGCATTGGCAAAAGGCTGTCCGCCACCAATAGGTTTATAGTCTTTAGCGGTAGCCGTACTATAATAATGCAAAGCAAATCCATAGGCATCCCTGGCTACCTGGTTGAGCGTATTGCCGGAAGAATAACCATCAGCACCCATATCGCCCAATCCTAATTTATTTAATGGGGGCTCCATGTTAGTAGAGTTAACACCTTTCAACCAGCCTTGCAATGTGTACGCATAATCAAAGCCCTGCACCTGGTTTTGTCCAATGATTTGTCTGGCTAAAGAACCATGCTTATAATAATTATAACGGCTGTCCCTTTCATAATGAAAACTATCTCTACTGGTGTACACATCGGTCAGCCTGTTCTCAGCATCATAAAAATATTTATGGTAAAATTCATCCTGCTCTCCTGCCTGGTAAGCTACCTTGTTTACTTTACCACTAATCAAGTCGTAATCATAGGCTAGTTTTTTAAACCTGTTACCTGTGGCTTTCATCACCCCTTCATTAAAATCCTGCAACAGTGTATCTACATTACCATGGATGTCATAGCTGTAAAAAGTAGCAGTGCTGTGTGTGCCTAAAATATCGGGATCGGGTTCCTGGTCAAACACCATGCTGTAGCTTACCCGGTTGCGCAGGTTGCGCTGCTCTAAAAAGCCCTTTAATGTATTTTTTCCATCGTAGTAAGACAGGTCGTAGCTGGTACGGGTGATCTGCTCTTTTAACCCACCACCAGCCAGCCATTTTTCTAACAACCCCGGCTCTTTACTTGGCGGCAGTTCTGTTTGTGGCTTCTGCCCTACTTCGGTTATCCTTCCTAATTGATCATATAAAGTATAGCTGTACTTTTTATCTAATACCTGCTGACTGTTTTGGCTTACGGCAAGCCTTCCCAAAATGTCATACCAAAAAGTGGATTTTCCTGCATCGGGCGTTTTTTGTGCCACTACCTGATTTAAGCTATTGTAGCGGTAATCGGTTACTAAAGTATGCTTGGGCACTACTTTATTTAAAGCCTCCGCCTGGCCTTTCTTCACGTTAAGCCTTGCTGTAGCTACCTGCTGTAAAAAAGATTTCATCGCCATGTTTGGCATCTACGCCTGCAGGCGGTATGGTTTTTACCAGGTTACCTGCCTGGTCATAACTACACACATATTTCAGGCGTTTTTCCATTTTTTTGCTAAGGGGCTTGTACCCGCAATATAAAATAATTTCTCTTATGTATGGCGGTATGGTATGGGTATCAGCGCTGGAAAAGATAAATGATAGGATGGTATGAAGATGATAAAATAATTATTGCTGATGGTTGATTGATTGTTGAATAAAGTTTTACTGCTGAACCTATCGTTTGTCTTTTCCAGCGCAAGCCAAAGCCGCCGGAATGCTCCTTACAGCATAAAAACTGTTTGGCGGCTGCGGCAGCTTCGCTTTGATTTTCACTGCTATTTAAAAAACTACTTTATATTTTCCTGCACCCACCGATATAGGGATTACTCATACTAACTGCCCTCTAAAAGCGCCACCCCTGCGCCATACCGTTTGGGGCGCTGCTGACGGGATTTTATTTTTTTTCGGAGGTCTTTGCAGCGCAGGCAAAAAATAAAATATAGGCAGCAGCAGACTGCGTAACAACAAAAATGTGGTGCAGAGCCCGTCCTCGCCAGGGCTTCGGCCGGGCAGGCGGGCGGAGCAAAATAATAAGATAAGCCCCAACGGTTTAGCAGGTGGCGCACTGAGTGGAGGAGCTACGTTTTTTGCAGCAGACCAATAAAAAATAAATTTAAGCTGCTGCAAAAAAATAGTAGCGGAGTGCAGATTTGCGAAGCGTTGGCAAAGGCATGACAAAAACGGCAAAGCCTTTTTGGCGTGGCTTTACTGTCGAGCCGCAAAGACTGCACACCTTATTTCCTGTCGTTTGGCTTTGCTATTGGTTCACCCATGACTACTGATGCTGGGCTTTTATTTTTCGGTTGTCCGTTGTCGGTAGTCGGTGGTCGAGCTTCAGTGGTCAGTTAAGCATCTTCACTATTTTATATAGATATCCGGTTTTCCTGTTGCCGCCAACCCTTACTGCATGGCCGCTTTCGAGCAGCAGGTACAGCCTTGTTTTTATGGTTGCCCTGCGCTGCTGTAAAATCTTTTTTAACTGCGTAATGGTAAAGGCTTCATGTAATAAAGCGTTGTCTTCGATATCCCACAACAATTCCCTGGCCGTGGGGGCGGTTTCGGTTTGGCTGAGTTGGATTAAGGGTTGTAAAATATGTAATCCTTCGAGTACATCGCTGCGTTCGGTTAGAAAACAATTTTTTGATACTTCCAGCCGGTTGAAGCGGTTGACAATGGTAACGCTGTGGATGGTTTTAAATAAGAGTACCTGTAATAAATTCCTGTCCCTTTTTACCGTAGTTAATTTCAGCTTATACCGGTAGCGGTTGAGGCTGGTTAATCCGGGGCTTAAATAATAAATACTTTCATTGAGTTGGATTAAGTTTTGAAGTATACGGGTGCGTTCACTTGACATAGTGTTTGTTTTTGGGTGAATAAAATTTTTTGAGATTAATTTTTTGCCCAAAAAAACCTGCGGCTTTTACGGCCTGCAGGTTGAACAGTTTTTAAAAAACCGTTTGCTTAATAGCTGAAAAAAAAATAGAAAAAAAGGTGAAAAAAAACTTACCCCTTATGACACGTCCTGGTAAACGATGAACAATAGCACTAAAACGTATGATGGTATTGATTTACATTGTTCATTTTTGGATGTGAACAATACCTGAACAATCAACAAAAAAATAAGTAATAACGTGTTGTGCTATTAAAAACTCAAAGCATGTTTGATTTGAGCTAATTTTTTTCCATTTAAATGGTTAATCCAATGCAAAATCGACATGGAAGACAGTTTTGAAGCCAATCTTACAGCCAAACCCTCATAAGATTTTTGCATAATTACGTTTCAAATTGAATTGATCGCACATTTGTGCAAAAAATGTTTCAACCATTTGTCTTTTCGATTTGTACTTTTTAGGATATTTTTGTAATCATGTTGATTGTTCCTAAAAGGTACTTTTAATGTTACTTTATACTGTTCAAATAAATCCATTTGTAAGGTCTTTGATATATAGGCCCTATCGCCAAGCATCTTCTTTTCTGTTGGCAAATTTTTTACCTGTTTCAGGAAATTAATATCATGTACATTCGCTTTTGTAATACCACTTTGTTGAACTACTCCATTATCAAAAATTATGACATGTAGTTTGTAACCAATAAACCAGCCTTTGTTAACAGCACTCCACCCTTTGGCCGGAGCCGTTTCATATGATTTTTGAAATGATTTGAACCTTTTTCTCTTGCCATTTTTTACAACAGGAACAGGAATGCTGTCTACAATCATTGCCTGGCTTTGATTTGCAAGCTTAGACGATATATGTTCCTGCACCTCAATGATGAATGGTGCCAGCCGTTTTCTTCTTCTATTAAAACGGCTTCGATCTATTAAATTCGGAAAGTATGAAGCATAATCTTTTTTTAATTTACTCCATAACAAATTTTCAGAATCAATACTTAATGCCTCCATACAACAAGCCAATGAAACGATTTCCAGGTCATTCATTTTGGGCGCACAGGATAAACCTGAAAATTTGTTTTATAACCCGTTTCATTTTTAAAAGATCTTTGCAAATGCCGTAGAATTTGCTGAAATTTGTTCGGATGTTGTGCATATTGTTTAGAAAGTTTAGTCACTTACCTAGACAACTTCACAACATCTTTTTATTCAAATTAGTACAACTTTATTTATTAACATTTGTTAATAGCACAACACGTTAAGTAATAGGATTATTACCCCGCATCAGGCAATGCATCTATTTGTTGTTGTATAAAATCTTTTAACCGTTTTCTCATGGCCTGGTAATCATCCCAATAATCTATTTGGTACATCACTTTCCTGTTATTTCCACCGCTGCTGCTGATATATTCCAACTCCGTTAAATACTGAAAATAATTGCTGATGCTGGCTTTGCTTTTATTGTAACCCTGCCGTATTTCCCTTTGTGTAAACCGGTACTGTTTTTTATCCTCGCCAGCTGCTTTGCTTTTCTTTGATATATACGCTTTCAGCCATTCATAAAACTTTCTTATCTCCCCATTTAATTCATCACATTTTAAAACAATGCATTCAAAAAAACTGTCTGCAGATAATTGTATATGCTGCTTTGTTGTCCTGTACACCCCTTTATTGTCTGGCTTTTCAGCGTGTTGATGTAACCTTGTTATTTGTTCGATATAAATTTTAAACAAGGCATTCAATCGTCGCAACTGGTGGGTTTCATTGGGCAGGTTGATGTATTCGGCGTACGCATTGATTACTTCTACGGGTTGTAATTTTTGTACGATATGTTGCAGCAATAAAATGGCTTCTCCTTGTTGTTGTTTGTCTATTTTTCCTGCACTTTTTTTGTTTTGATAATCGATGATACGTTTGGTTTGTTCCATGCTTTCATCCACGGCGATGGTAAACACCCTGCCCATATTGTCTTCGTACAAAGCAGCCTGTGTGGTGCAACCTGCAAAGCTTACCGGGCCATTTACTTTTATCAATGCACTTTTTATATTGCCGTCTTCGTCTTTTATGGTGGTGCTGCTGATGATAAAACCTTTGCTTACCAACTCTCTCAAAGCAAACAATGCTTGTGGGCTTAACCCGTCTATGTCTTCATTGGCAATGATTTTAAACATGAGTTCATGCTCCCCAAAATTGTACAAACTGCCATCCGTTATCCGGGTGCTGTTGAACACATCTTTCTCCGGAAAAAATTGCAGCACACCTGCAAACAATGCGGTTTTGCCGCTGCCGCTGCTGCCTTGTATCAATGCACTCAAAGGCTGTTGTAATTTGTAGGCTGATAAAATGGTAAACAAAAAAATGCGGTTGTTTTCTTCGCCTATGATCCCGGCTTTGCCGATTAATTCATTTATTTTTTCTACAATTTTATTGCTTTGTAAAATCTCCTCCATCAGCTGCTGTTGTGCAGGCGTTAAAAGTGGTAGCGGTGTGGGCATATCCAATTGTTGTTTTTTATGTTGTTGCTGTAAGTGTTTTTCCATTTTATATTTTTCCAGCAGTTCTATACATTCGGCAAATGCTTCCTGTGTGCTGCCGGGGGTTATGGTCAACTGCTCTGCGGTTTTTTTGATGAATTTTTGCAATCCTTCGTAGTGGTACAGGTCAATGGTTCCCTGCCGGATGGCTGCACAGGCATGGACATGTGGATTTTTTTGTACCAGCAGCCCTACACGCATACTGTTTAAGCTTTTTATTTCCGGCTCGTTTAATAAATGTATCTGCAAATGTTTGCTGATATAGCAGAGCTGGCCGTAGTGGTTTCTGGTTAATGCAATGGCAGGGTTTTGTTTTTCGGTTTCTTCTTCTTTTTTTTCTGCTGTTTTCATAGAATGATTGATTGCCGGTTGTTCATTGGTTTGTTGTTCGTTTGCAGTTGCGAACGGATTGAGTAAATCCACCGGCCATTTCCCCAACTCATAAATAATCTGTTTGCTTTTCATGATCGCTTCGTGGTCGCCCAGGTTGTAATAGTGTTTTACCACACCGATCACATCCTGGCTGTGGGGGTGGGTTTTGCATTTGGTGCTGAAGCAGTAAACGGTGTTATCGCCGGGGTAAACGCTCATGTTTTTTTTGAGCTTATTCTTTTCTTCGTGAAAAGGGCAGCGGATGGAATAGCTTTTGGCTACCGTCTTTTTTGTGGGTATGCCCAGGTAATTGAGCAGTTCGGTGATGGTGAGCAGGGTTTTGATTTGGGGGATTTGCATTGTAAAAATATTTTCTATTTTATCTGTTTTAGGTAATATCTTTCACAAATCTAAAACATTTTACCATTCAGTCAAAATTTAATTTATTTTTTATGAACTATATTTGTAATAAATGACACTTTTCTGGTAAAATAGTTAACTTTTATAGACATGATGAACATTGCAAACAGAATAACGCAACTTCGTAAAGAACAAAATTTATCTCAAACAGATTTAGCCAAAATTGTTGGTTGCTCTCGTGAAATAATAAGTAAGTATGAAAAGAAGGGTAATGCCTTCTGTGGAAACTGCTAAAAAAATTGCTGATGCTTTTTCCGTATCCCTGGACTACCTGGTAGGAGAAGGCCAGAATTCAACTTTTGATAAGAAAACTGTTGAACGTTTACAAGAAATTGAAAGTATGAAACCAGATGCAAAACAATCCTTATTTTCAATTATTGACAGCGTTATAAGAGACTATAAAACCCAACAAGCTTACGCTCACTAAAAAATTATTTTATTATGTATACTACCTATCATTTTAAATCGGCTGCTGATATTAACATGGATATTTTAAATGCTATAAAACTGCTTTTAAAGGAAAGCCTATTGTGCTTACTGTTGAGGAAGAATCAGATGAAACAGCTTATCTTATGTCTTCCCCTGTCAATAAGGCTATTCTTGAAAAATCCATTGCCCAGGATAAAAATGGCGAATCAATCAATGTCAACATACCTAAGGCATGAGAGATATACGATTTACGCCTACCGCTTTTGAACAATACAACCAATGGCTTACCTCCAATAAAAGTATATATACCCGGCTCAATAAACTTATCCTGGAAACTGCCCGTACACCTTTTGAAGGTACTGGCAAACCCGAAGCCCTTAAACACGACCTTAAAGGCTATTGGAGCAGGCGCATAAATGACGAACACAGGCTGGTCTATAGAGTGGAGAACGACTACATTACTATTATCGCCTGTAAATTTCATTATACTTAAAAATTTTAAACTGACTTGCTATGCCACAGTATCTTTATGACAGTAGCGGAAACATTACGCATGTGTATTTGCCAATAGATGAATGGAACGAACTTTTAAAAAATTACCCCGAAATAGAAAACAGGATCGGTAATTCAACAACACAACTGGAGCTTAAAATTATTAACCCCGAAAAAGAAGCCTTTGTTCTTGAACTCCTGCTTACATTACAACAGGCAGGGGCACTTACCGTACTCAGGTGCAATGGCAAAACAATTTTGCCGGAAGAATTGGAAAACAAGGTAACAGAAAGCCGGTTAAAACAAGCCAATAAATTATTACAACAAAATGCCAGATTGAAAGATAAATAATTACCACAACCCGGGTTGAAAATTTTACACGGCACAAAATGCCTTCGCTGCTGCTTATCTACCCCTCAATCTTGCGCCTGTACCTTACATACTTGGACTAGAGGGGGAAGGAAGGATTGTTTGATAAATTAATACCCACATCTTTTAATACTTTACTCCTCAATCTATAGTACCTAATAAAATTCCTTTTTCAAAAAGAAAAATATTTTTATTGGGGTGTCCAATTTTTTTTAACTCTGCCTGCTGTTTTGCATCTAAGTCTCTATTAATGTTTGGAATCTCTATAATCCCGATGAGTTTATCTATTTTTATTGAACAGAAAATATGATAACCTGACTTGCTTGTAGTAACTATAAATTGTCTTATTGTATTCTCAGAAAAACTTACTAAACTTTGGTATAAAACTTCGATACCAATAAATTTGCTTTTCTGAATACCTAACATTTCTAAATTTATCTTATCCTTAAAAATGTTAACTACATTATGCTTCTGAAAAATACCCATATCATGGTAAAGAATCTTATCTTCTTCTAATCCTTTATAACATTCATAATATAAGTTGTTTCCTGATTCATTTTTTATCAATTGGAGCAATATTTTAAATTCTTGTTGTTGCATAATTCTTTTATATTTTAATTATTAATATCCAGTTGAATTTCCTGGTCCAAGAGGAGGCCCTGGTATTGCACCAGTAACTTTCCCCGGAACTAAAAACTCTCCTTCATCAGAAATTGAAATATTTGGCAGGAATTGTCCTGGTAAAAATGCTTTTTGTAGTACAATACCTCCAGGCCCGCTTTTATTTGCATGAAAATCTGCTACTGTTCTAAACATTGACCATGAAGTATACATACTGTTGAAATTACCTCCGGTATGATCTTCTGCAGAAGCAAAACCACCAGCAGGTGTTGCAATTCCCATTAAAGCATTATAATAATCAGGATGGCCAAAATGAACTCCCCTATATAACATAATTGGAAGTGGGGGCGGTGCTATTGCTGTAGGGTTATCTGCGACAACATCCTCTCCTAACCAACCTCCAACGGTACTAGCAATTGCAGTGACCCAACTGGTAACTTTATCAGCATGTGTTGCTCCATAATTCCATCCTATTTGAAAACCTGCAAGCGGAAGGGCTGGTAGTGCTGCACCAGTTGCGCCACCTGATCCTACTCCAGTTAAAGTGCCTGCTACACCTGCTGTTTGGACACCAGATGATGCTTGTTGAGCAGCATAATCATTATAACTGATATCATCACTATAGTATCCTTGAAAACTTCCAGAACGGCTACCAAATTGTGCATTAAATTGTTTACCGTTTATGTTGAATGAACTAAGTGAACCGGCTACAGGCTGAACTTTAACTGAAGAATTTTGTAAATCTTTTACAGTTCCATCAAAAGTGTTAATTCCTGTTGCGCCAGTTGGTAGTGTTAAATTTTTACCGCCTGCATCTGGCAAGGTTGTATCTGCTCCATTATAATCACTAAGCCATATAGGATTACTTCCAAAAACTTCATAAGGACTATGCTTGTAAACAGGGTCAACATTCCATCTTCTTGCCACATCCGCATCATATTCCCAAAACTCTGCTGTCTGGGCTGTAGCACTTATTTCAGGGCTTCTTCTTTGACTATTAAAACCCAACGACAGGCTGCTACCATTAAAAGATTTTGACATTGCCCCGTAACTGCTATACATAGTCGCCGTTCTTACATCGGCAGTATAACGGTCTATTATACCGTCATTATTATCATCGTGCTGTATTTTTTTATCTCCCACCGTTCCAATAATATTTCCGTTAGCACCGTACAAATAATATTCATCTTCTCCTCTTACAGTAATTCCTTTTCCATTATCAGGTACTATCACCTGCATATCTATGCTTTTTTCTTTATCCCCAGTAAATTGCTGCCGTATTTGTAAAATTCTTTGGTGCTTACATGCCCGCTGTTAACCAGGGGATTTTTCTGGTACGTTAACATTACAGTACCACTTGCATCCCTTACATAAATTTCTGTTGTATCTCCTACAACCTTACTGATACGGTTACCCGAAGCATCATAACTGTAAGTTATAATCTTTCCATCTTTCTTTTCAACCCTTTGCAATTTACCATAAACATTCCAAATATTTGATACCACATTTTGTTTTTCATCTTTGGTAACATTGCCAATAGCATCGTAACCATAAGCCGCTGTTTTATTATCAACACTGTTTTTTAAACTGGTTAACTTATTTGTTCCGGCTTGGTAAGTGTAGCTGTAATTATTTAAATTCAAATTATTGCCAAATCCATTTCTTTTATACGTTTTAATATTTCCATTGGCATCATAACTCAGTTCTTCCCGGTGATCATCTATTGATAATACATTCCAGTTATTGGTTGCGGGGTTTAGCCCTTTGTAGGTATTTACTTTAGTAAGTCTTTGTAATTGATCATACCGGAAGGTTTCCAATAAGGCATCTCCCAGTGTTGGTATGTTCATGCTTATCCCTGCAATATTTCCGTTGTACAGCGGCACAAAACCAAAACCTGCAGCCGCAGCATTTGCAAACGGTTGCCCGCCTCCAATGGGCTTATAATCTTTAGCATTGGCCGTGCTAAAATAATGCAGTGCAAAACCAAACGCATCTTTTGCTACCTGTGCATTTGCTCCTGTACCATCTCCTCCCATATCAAATTTTCCATCCCCAACTGCAGTGCTGTTCATTCCTTTTAACCAGCCTTGCAATGTATAAGCATAATCAAAACCCTGCACCTGGTTCTGCCCGATAATTTGTCTTGCCAATGGGCCATGCTTGTAATAATCATAACGGCTATCCCTTTCATAATGAAAACTGTCTTTGGAAGTATAGACATCTGTCAACCTGTTCTCTGCGTCATAAAAATATTTATGGTAAAAAGCATCAGGTTGGCCGGGCTGGTAATTTACTGCATTGACCTTGCCACTGATCAAGTCGTAGTTGTAGGTAATCTTCTTAAACCTGTTACCAGCGGACTTCATAGGATCGAAGTTGTAATCCTGGAGTAGTGTATCGACATTACCATGCGGATCATAATCATAAAACGTAGCAGCGTAATGCAGTGCATCAGTAGCCAGGTTTTTAACCGTGCTGTAGCTTACCCGGTTGCGTAAATTATGCTGCGTCATTGGAGAATTGGGTACCATGAACGGCTCATACGGCAGGTCATAAATAGTATGGGTAATTTGTTCTTTTATTCCTCCATTCACATTGAGCCAGTTATTCAACGCTGTAGCATTCTGGCTTACCGCTTGGTTCATGCTGTTGGCTGCCTGTGGTTTTTGTCCTACTTCAGTTATCCTGCCTAAATCATCATACAAGGTATAGCTGTATTTATTATTTAATTGTTGTTCGGCATTTTGAGATACGACCATCCTTCCGAGGGCATCATAAAAAAACCTAGTCTTCCCTGCATCGGGTGTTTGCTGCGATGCCACCTGGTTCAGGGTATTGTAGCGGTAGTCAGTTACCAAAGTATGCACGGGCACTACTTTATTGTTTTGTTCTAACCCGCCTTGTTTTACCTCCAGCCTTGCCTTGGTTACCTGGTCTAAAAATATGGCATCGCTGTGTTTGGCATCTACGCCTGCAGGCGGTATGGTTTTTACCAGGTTACCTGCCTGGTCATAACTACACACATATTTTAGGCGTTTTTCCATTTTTTTGCTAGGGGCTTGTACCCGCAATATAAAATAATTCCTCTTATGTATAGCGGTATGGTATGGGTATCAGCGCAAAAAAGATAAATGATAGGTGGTTTGATGCTGCATAAAAATAAAATGCTGATGGTGGATTTATTGTTGAACAAAGTTTTGATGGGGAACCTATCGTTTGTCTTTTTTGAGCAAGCCAAAGCCGCCCTGATGCAGCGTTAATGTATTGTACTATTTTTGGCGGCGACGGCAGGTTTATGTTTCCTCTCACTGCTATTTAAAAAACTACTTTATATTTTCCTCATGCCCACCGATATAAGGATTACGCATACTAACTGCTCTCTAAAAGCGCCATCCCTGCGCCATACCGTTTGGGGCGCTGCTGACGGGATTTATTTTTTTCATGGGTCTTTGCAGCTTAGCAAAAAATAAAATATAGGCAGCAGCAGACTGCGTAACAACAAAAATATCTGCAGAGCGTCAGCGGAGCAAAAATAATAAGCCAAGCCCCAACGGCTAAGCAAGGTGGCGCACAAAATGGTGGAGCAATATTTTTTGCAGCAGTCCAATAAAAAATAAATTCAAGCTGCTGCAAAAAAATAATTGCGGAGTGCAGGTTTGCGAAGCGTTGGCAAAGGCATGACAAAAACGGCGTAGCCTTTTTGGCGGGGCTTTACTGTCCAGCCGCAAAGACTGCACACCTTATAACCTGAAGATGATAGTTGTACTTAGTTCACCCATGACTACTGATGCTGGGCTTTTATTCTTCGGTTGTCCGTTGTCGGTAGTCTGTGGTCGAGCTTCAGTGGTCAGTTAAGCAGTTTCACTATTTTGTATTGATAGCCGTTCTTCCTGTTGCCTCCTACCCTTACCGCATGGCCGCTTTCGAGCAGCAGGTACAGCCTTGTTTTTATGGTAGCCCTACGCTGTTGTAAAACCTTTTTTAACTGCGTAAGGGTAAAGGATTCATTGAGTAAACCGTGGTCTTCAATGTCCCACAACAGTTCCCTGGCGGTAGCAGGGGTTTCGGTTTGGCTGAGTTGGATTAAGGGTTGTAAAATATGTAATCCTTCTAAAACATCGCTGCGTTCGGTTAGAAAACAATTTTTTGCTATTTCCAGCCGATTAAACCTATTAACAACCGTTACGCTGTGGATGGTTTTAAATAACAGGATTTGAAGTAAGTTTTTATCTCTTTTACGCTGGCTAATTTCAGCTTGTATTTGTAGCGGTTGATGGTTGTTAATCCCGGGCTGAGGTAATGGATACTTTGATTGAGTTGGATTAAGTTTTGAATAATACGGGTGCGTTCACTTGACATAGTGTTTGTTTTTTGGGTGAATAAAGTTTTTAGTGAAAATTATTTTTGCCCAAAAAAAACCTGCGGCCTTTGGCGGCCTGCAGGCTTGAGTAGTTTTGTAAACTGCTCTTTTAGTATTGGAAAGAAAAATGAAAAAGTAGTTGGTTGTACGTGGGTGGGTGGGGGTCTCGCCTAAAATCGTTGTCGTTCTGTCGTTCGGTTGACTGGCGTGGTTTTGAGTGCGACATTTTATGCGACAATAGGGTTTGTCGCCCTGGGTTATACTTTGTCGTTTTGCCCTTTTAGGCAGCTTTGTATTTGCTTTTATCCGCTTTCCTTTTCTCCTGCATTGCCCATACCTTTTGCATGATCCTTTCGATGTGCTGGTCTATTTCTTTGTACAACCCTTCGCTGCTCATATAATCGTCTATCACATATTCTTTTTTGTTTTTGATGCTGCCGCTGATTTTTATATAACCATAACTTACCAGCGTTTTGATATAGCGTTGTACCTGCCGTGGCTCCATCCGTAAATATTTTCTTAATTCATTTCCATAAAAACTCTGCTGCCCTTTTTCTTTCAGCCAATCTTTTACCCGGTCTAAAAAATCCCTGAGCTTGGCCGTCAGTTCATCACATTTTC
The DNA here is from genome assembly GCA_016713965.1 of Chitinophagaceae bacterium. Lineage (GTDB taxonomy): Bacteria > Bacteroidota > Bacteroidia > Chitinophagales > Chitinophagaceae > Ferruginibacter. The sequence continues at coordinate 25,410 of JADJOC010000008.1, read as the reverse complement.
TAAATAAACTTTCTCTTAATAGTTTTAACCCCATGCAATTTCTGATGGGTGCGTAATTAAAACCAGTTCGCCGTCATGGGCTATCATCCGCTCTGCATAAGGGTTGTATTGATTGATAAAGGTTAACCCGTCTATAAAGTTTAACAGCAAGGGCAGCCCTCTTCTCTTTACAAAATATTTTTCAGGCATGTCAATCAGCATCGCATAGGGGTTTTGTATGCGGTGAGGAATGGTTAAGGATACAAACATATTTTTGCAGTTGCTGCTTAATTGTTTTTCTTTGTTCTTATCAATCAACCCTGCTTTTACTTTTTTTGGTATTCGGCTATTCCTGCATCCTGCTGGGCGCTGCCGTCTAAATAAATTTCTATCATCCGGTTGCTGTTGTCTTCGTATTGTTTGTCTTTGGTGGTGGTTCCGATAAAGCTGATGGGGCCTTTTACGGTAATGGGTACCGTATTGATCTTTCCGCTGCGGCTGTCTTTTTCGGGCATAAACTTTACCACTTCTTCGCCGCTCATCAGTTCCCGGGTTACATATTCCACGCCTTTTAACCCGGTGGTATCTTCTATAATAAATACGGTGTGGCTGAGCTCATCTTCTAAAAAATGATAAAAGCTTTGTTCGGTAAAGCTGGTGCCTTTGCGTTGCCACTCTTTGGGGATGCAGGCAGCGCATTTGTGTACCGTGTAGCTTTTGCCTGCACCGCTCTGGCTCAGGCACATGACGCTGATGGGGGTATGCAGCTGGCAGCTGACCATTGCCGTTAATACCATCATGGCATTTTTTTGTTCGCCTACAATACCGGTTTGTGGTAAAGTTTCGTATAGCCATTGCAGTAAGTCAGGATTGGATAGCTGTTGCACCGCTTCGCTTTGTTCTTCGGGAGATAGTATTTTTTTTTCTTTTTTTGTAGAATGGCGGTTTTGTTTTTCATCGTAGAGCCGCAGCTTTTCACTTTCCAGGGCTTCGATAAATAAAGCCATGTCCTGGGTAATGGGCTGCATGCCCAGGCTAAACCGCTCGGCTATCTTTTTGATCATGCCCTGCAATGCGCCTTCGTGGTATAGGTCCAGGTGGTGGCGAAGCGTTTCCACCGCCAGCTTATGGGGTTGCGTTTTACCCCAGCGTAATGTTAAGGCTGTGCAGGCTGGGGTTGCCGATGCCGCCGATGGATTGCAGCTGCAATAATTTGGTGGTAAAATGGTAAGAGCCGTATGTATCCTGGTGGAGTTGGTATAGGGTATTGGTTTGAGGTTTATGATTGGAAGTTCGTGGTGGTTGATATACTTTTTCTATCCCGTTGGTGGTTTCTTGTTTTTCTATTTCTTCACCTTTATCTTCTTTTTTTCTGCTGTTTTCATAGGTGGATGTTGTGGTAATATTTCTTCATCGCTGGTTGATGTTTGGATAAATGGATTGTGCAAATCGTTGGGCCATTTTCCCAACTCATTAATAATTTGTTTGCTTTTCATGATAGCTTCATGGTCAGAAAGGTTGTAATAATGTTTTACCACACCAATCACATCCTGGCTGTGGGGATGGGTTTTGCATTTGGTACTGAAACAGTACACGGTGTTGTCTTTAGGGTAAACGCTCATGTTCTTCTTAAGCTTATTTTTCTCTTCGTGGAAGGGGCAGCGGATGGGATAGCTTTTGGCAGTGGTATTTTTTGTGGGGATGCCCAAATGGTTGAGCAGTTCGGTGATGGACAGCAGGGTTTTGATTTGGGGGATTTGCATTGTAAAAATATTTTCTATTTTATCTATTTTAGGTAATATCTTTCACAAATCTAAAACATTTTACCATTCAGTCAAAATTTAATTTATTTTTTATGAACTATATTTGCTATAAATAGGATTTTTTGGGTAAAATAGTTAACTTTTATAGATATGATGAACATTGCAAACAGAATAACACAACTTCGTAAGGAACAAAATTTATCTCAAACAGATTTAGCCAAAATGTTGGTTGCTCTCGTGAAATAATAAGTAAGTATGAAAAAGAAGGGGTAATGCCTTCTGTGGAAACTGCTAAAAAAATTGCTGATGCTTTTTCCGTATCACTGGATTACCTGGTAGGAGAAGGCCAGAATTCAACTTTTGATAAGAAAACTGTTGAACGTTTACAAGAAATTGAAAGTATGAAACCAGATGCAAAACAATCCTTATTTTCAATTATTGACAGCGTTATAAGAGACTATAAAACCCAACAAGCTTACGCTCACTAAAAAATTATTTTATTATGTATACTACCTATCATTTTAAATCGGCTGCTGATATTAACATGGATATTTTAAATGCTATAAAAACTGCTTTTAAAGGAAAGCCTATTGTGCTTACTGTTGAGGAAGAATCAGATGAAACAGCTTATCTTATGTCTTCCCCTGTCAATAAGGCTATTCTTGAAAAATCCATTGCCCAGGATAAAAATGGCGAATCAATCAATGTCAACATCCCTAAGGCATGAGAGATATACGATTTACGCCTACCGCTTTTGAACAATACAACCAATGGCTTACCTCCAATAAAAGTATATATACCCGGCTCAATAAACTTATTCTGGAAACTGCCCGTACACCTTTTGAAGGTACTGGCAAACCCGAAGCCCTTAAACACGACCTTAAAGGCTATTGGAGCAGGCGCATCAATGACGAACACAGGCGGGTCTATAGAGTGGAGAACGACTATATTACTATTATCGCCTGTAAATTCCATTATACTTAAAAAATTTTAAACTGACTTGCTATGCCACAGTATCTTTATGACAGTAGCGACACCATTACGCATGTGTATTTGCCAATAGATGAATGGAACGAACTGTTAAAAAAATACCCCGAAATAGAAAACGGGATCGGTAATTCAACAACACAACTGGAACTTAAAATTATTAACCCCGAAAAAGAAGCCTTTGTCCTGGAACTCCTGCTTACACTTCAACAGGCAGGGGCGCTTACCGTAATTAGCTGTGATGGTAAAACAATTTCGCCGGAAGAATTGGAAAACAAGGTAACAGAAAGTCGGTTAAAACAAGCCAATAAATTATTACAACAAAATGCCGGATTGAAAGATAAATAATTACCACAACCCGGGTTGAAAATTTTACACGGCACAAGATACCTGCGCTACTTACCTGCACATCAATCTTGCGCCAGTACCTTTAAAAGATAACCTGACTAATGCTTTACAACTAAGCCAATAAAAAACCGCTACACCTTTTATAAGTATAGCGGTTGAGCATTTTTATTTTATTGCAGTTTACTATGGCACAAGATACCTACGCTCCTTGCCCACGCCTCAATCTTGCGCCGGTAACTTACATACTTGGACTAGAAGGGGGGGATAATAAACCGCTACACCTTTTTTACAAGCATAGCGGTTGATGATTTTTATTGTATTGCAGTTTACTATGGCACAAGATACCTACGCTCCTTGCCTATGCTCCAATCTTGCGCCAGAAGGGGGGGGGCATACATTATTCTAAAATTCTTATACTTTCAACAGTGATGGAGTTCATATACAAAGTTCTTTTATGGTTAAAGACTAATTTTGTATTTGAAAAACCGGATAAGCAAAAAGCTACTTGTGAATACCACATAAAAAAGTAGGTAGAATTTTCTTCTTGTATGCCCTTAATTGCAACAGGTGCGATATAAATTTTATCATACAGGTAATTAATATTGCAACTCTTGTTTAAATGAAGCGTATCCGATTGCCGCCGGATGACCGTATCAAAATCATTGGTTTCATACTCATAAGGTAAAACCAGCGTTAAGCAATTTTTCTTTTTTAATTCTGCATTGATTATTTTGAAAAAATCACCTCTTGAATTATTTTTAAATAGCTGCTTTGCATTTTTTAATGGGATAAAAAGATCCTGGATGGCCGTATCATTCCGCTTCCTTAACACAAAGTCTTTGGCTATGGTATCATTGTACAATTTGTCGGACATAATAATAATGCCTTCAAATGTTGTTTTACAATTTTTTTTAATCTTATTTTTTACTTGCGCAGAAACAGCTGTTTGTAAAAACAACAATATACATACAAGTAATGTTTTATAATTGTATTTCATAATTAATTATCTGTTGTGTTTGCTTTTTTGGGATCCGTATTCTTGGATTTTTCATATGCCTGCTTCTGATCGTTTAAAAATTTCTCGTATATTTTATCCATACCTGCAGCATTGCCAGAGCCTTTCTTGTCTACGCCAAAACCCTCATTGGTCATGGTAAAAATGTTCCCGCCATTTGCCCGCTGCAAAGCATATTTGGCAAACTCGGCATAATCTTTTTCTTCCATTGCCCCCGTTGAATATTGCGCCATTAAATTTGATTCATAGCCGGTTGACGGGATACTAACGGAAGCCTTGGTGTTAATAATAAACCGCTTTAACTCATACCCTTCACCACCGGGCTTCATATCCACATTTTTTTGAAAATATTCTACAAAACCTGTATTGTTCATACCGACTTCAATGTATTTATCTTCATAACCCAGCATATGCCCTGTTTCATGCACAATAATCCCTGAACTATACTGGTCTCTTTTTTCTATTAGCCCTGTATTTCTCTTTACAACATTTGTCCTGCCACTTGGAGAACCGACAGCTGCTGCCTGGTCAATCTTTAAAACATTATCGCCCGGCTTTAAATTTTTCATATCAAATTTTTCATCATACACATATTTAACATCATATTGGATATTCCAGGTTTTACCTTCCACATCAACAGACTTACTGCCAAATCTTTTATCAAACATCTGGTTGTTAGTCAACGTCATCCCCCTGACTGATTTCTTATCCAAATCTCTGCCGGTTAAATATACAGTTGTCTTTACCAAAATAGTGCCTCCGCTGCCATCTTTATTTCTTGTAATGCTTACAATGGCATCTTCACCATCCCTGTCAACCATTACAATCGGGCTGTTAAGGGCATACAGGTAAGTTGATAAGCTTGGATATTTATTTGTCAATGGATCAACCGAAAAAAATCTTCCCAGTCTAGGGTCTTGTATCCTTGCACCAAAATCATATGCATTTCCTTCACCATAAATCTCATTTGATTTTTCTTTTCCATTGTACCCCAACTTATAGCCCGAAGCATTAAACGAACGCTTAGATAATATTGCCCCGAAGCTGCTGTAATCCTGTGCATGCAACACCTGTGCCGTATAATGATCAACAATACCATCGTTATTATCGTCATGCTGCGTTTTATGTTCACCCACTACCGCCATTACATTGCCCCGGTGATCAGTAAGCTGGTATTTTTTATTGCCTTTCTTCTTAGCCCGGCTTTCATTAGTTGCTTTTTGTGGTATATGCACATCTATATTCAATTCATCTGTGCCTAACATACTACTGCCATACATATCTATTTCTTTTTGCGTAAGGTTACCACTATTAATAGTATCATTTACTACATAGGTGCTCAATGTATTTCCGCTGGCATCCCTTATGTAAAGGGTAATATCACTGCCTACTGTTTTGCTTATCCTGTTGCCACTTGCATCATATTTATAAGTGATAGTGCTGTTTTGTTTTTCAATGCTTTCGATCTTTCCATACACGTTCCAGTTAATTTTATTAATGCCTTCTTTTTTATCCTGTATTAAATTTCCTATTGCATCATATCTGTAATTATCTGTTTGCTGCTCCGGCAGCTTCTCAGCTTTTACCTGTGCCAAAGTTAAAGGTGTCTGGCTGTCTATATCTTCACTATAATTAGCTGCATTTACTTCATCGTGTACATAGCGCAAACGGTTGTTTAATATTTTACCGTTAACATCTTTGGGATACTGATAAGTCATTTTATCCATTGCTAATTGATTGGCGCTTCCATTGCGTTTATAGGTTAAAATATTCCCATTCGCATCATAACTTAATTCTTCCCTGTAATCATCAATCGATAAAGGGTTCCAGTTATTGGTTTGAGGGTTTAACCCTTTATACGTATTTACCTTAGTAAGCCTTTGTAATTGATCGTACTTGTATGTGCTTAAAAGTGGCTCTCCCAGTTTTGGCGTATTCACACTCATGGCAGCAATGTTTCCATTGTAGAGCGATACAAAACCAAAACCTGCGGCGGCAGCGTTCGCAAAAGGCTGTAGGGTATTATTAATTGGTTTATAATCTTTAGCATTGGCCGTACTGTAATAATGCAACGCAAATCCATACGCATCCCTTGCCACCTGGTTAAGTGTATTGCCTGAAGGATAACCATCAGCGCCCATATCACCAAGGTTCAGTTTATTTAACGGCGGCTCCATATTAGTAGCGTTCACACCTTTTAACCATCCCTGTATGGTGTAGGCATAGTCAATGCCCTGCACCTGGTTTTGTCCTATGATGCTTCTTGCCAGTGGGCCGTGTTTGTAATAATTCAACCGGTTATCTTTTTGCCAGGTTAAGGAATCTTCACTCGTATACACATCGGTTAAACGGTTTTCAGCATCATAAAAATATTTGTGGTAAAATTCATCCTGCTCACCCGGTTGGTAATGCACTGCATTCACCTTACCACTAATTAAATCATAGTCATACACCATCTTTTTAAACCTGTTACCTGTGGCTTTCATCACCCCTTCATTAAAATCCTGCAACAGTGTATCTACATTACCATGGATGTCATAGCTGTAAAAAGTAGCAGTGCTGTGTGTGCCTAAAATATCGGGATCGGGTTCCTTGTCAAACACCATGCTGTAGCTTACCCGCTTGCGCAGGTTGCGCTGCTCTAAAAAGCCCTTTAAGGTATTTTTTCCATCGTAGTAAGACAGCTCATCGCTGGTACGGGTGATCTGCTCTTTTAACCCACCACCAGCCAGCCATTTTTCTAACAACCCCGGCTCTTTACTTGGCGGCAGTTCTGTTTGTGGCTTCTGCCCTACTTCGGTTATTCTTCCTAATTCATCATACAAAGTATAGCTGTATTTTTTATCCAATAGCTGCTGACTGTTTTGGCTTACGGCAAGTCTCCCCAAAATGTCATACCAAAAAGTGGATTTTCCTGCATCGGGCGTTTTTTGTGCCACTACCTGATTTAAGCTATTGTAGCGGTAATCGGTTACTAAAGTATGCTTGGGCACTACTTTATTTAAAGCCTCCGCCTGGCCTTTCTTCACGTTAAGCCTTGCTGTAGCTACCTGCTGTAAAAAGATTTCATCGCCATGTTTGGCATCTACGCCTGCAGGCGGTATGGTTTTTACCAGGTTGCCTGCTTGGTCATAACTAAACACATATTTCAGGCGTTTTTCCATTTTCTTTCTAAGGGGCTTGTACCCGCAATATAAAATAATTTCTCTTATGTACAGGGGTATGGTATGGGTGTCGGCGCAAAAAAGATAAAGGATAGGTTGGTATGAAGCTGATAAAATAATTATTGCTCAAGGCTTGATTTGATGTTGATTAATGAACTGATGGCGAACCTATCGTTTGTCTTTTTTGAGCAAGCCAAACCCCGCCACAATACACTTTTAATTATAATGGCTGTGTGGCGGGGAGCGGCAGCTTCGCTTAGTTTTTCATGGCTATTTAAAAAACGGTTTTGTATTTTTCTGCACTCATCGATATGAGGAGATTACTTACTGACTGCCCTCTAAAAGCGCCACTACTGCGCCATGCCGTTGGGGGCGCTGCTGACGGGAGTGTGGAGCGAAGCGGAACACGAAGGCAGCAGCAGACTGCGTAACAACAAAAATGTGCTGCAGAGCGTCAGCGGAGCAAAAATAATAAGATAAGCCCCAACGGCTGAGCAGGTGGCGCACAAAATGGAGGAGCTACGTTTTTTGCAGCAGACCAATAAAAAATAAATTCAAGCTGCTGCAAAAAATAGTAGCGGAGTGCAGATTTGCGAAGGGTTGGCAAAGGCATGACAAAAACGGCAAAGCCTTTTTGGCGTGGCTTTATTGCCTGAGCCGCAAAGACTGCACACCTTATTGCCTGTCGTTTGGCTTTGTACCTGGTTCACCCATGACTACTGATGTTGGGCTTTATTCAACTGCTTTAGGAAGCTTGGGTTTTGCAGCGTGGATGTTTTCGGTTGTTCGTTGTCGGTAGTCTGTGGTCTATCTTCAGTGGTCAGCTAAGCAGCTTCACTATTTTATATAGATAGCCGGTTTTCCTGTTGCCGCCAACCCTTACCGCATGGCCGCTTTCGAGCAGCAGGTACAGCCTTGTTTTTATCGTAGCCCTGCGCTGTTGTAATATCTTTTTTAGCTGCGTGATGGTAAAGGGTTCGTTGAGCAAACCGTGGTCTTCAATGTCCCACAACAGTTCCCTGGCCGTGGTGGCGGTTTCGGTCTGGCTGAGTTGGATTAAGGGTTGTAAAATATGTAAACCTTCTAAAACATCACTTCGTTCGGTGAGGAAACAGTTTTTTGCTACCTCTAAACGGTTAAACCTATTGACTACCGTTACGCTGTGGATGGTTTTGAATAAGAGGATTTGGAGCAGGTTTTTATCCCTTTTTACCGTCGTTAATTTTAATTTGTACTTGTAGCGGTTGAGGCTCGTTAATCCCGGGCTGAGGTAATGGATACTTTCATTGAGTTGGATTAAGTTTTGAATAATACGGGTGCGTTCACTTGACATAGTGTTTGTTTTTTGGGTGAATAAAGTTTTTAGTGAAAATTATTTTTGCCCAAAAAAACCTGCGGCCTTTGGCGGCCTGCAGGCTTGAGTAGTTTTGTAAAACTGCTCTTTTAGTATTGGAAAGAAAAATGAAAAAAGTAGTTGGTTGTACGTGGGTGGGTGGGGGTCTCGCCTAAAATCGTTGTCGTTCTGTCGTTCTGTTGACTGGCGTGGTTTTGAGTGCGACATTTTATGCGACAATAGGGTTTGTCGCCCTGGGTTATACTTTGTCGTTTTGCCCTTTTAGGCAGCTTTGTATTTGCTTTTATCCGCTTTCCTTTTCTCCTGCATTGCCCATACCTTTTGCATGATCCTTTCGATGTGCTGGTCTATTTCTTTGTACAACCCTTCGCTGCTCATATAATCGTCTATCACATATTCTTTTTTGTTTTTGATGCTGCCGCTGATTTTTATATAACCATAACTTACCAGCGTTTTGATATAGCGTTGTACCTGCCGTGGCTCCATCCGTAAATATTTTCTTAATTCATTTCCATAAAAACTCTGCTGCCCTTTTTCTTTCAGCCAATCTTTTACCCGGTCTAAAAAATCCCTGAGCTTGGCCGTCAGTTCATCACATTTTCTAAATAAACTTTCTCTTAATAGTTTTAACCCCCATGCAATTTCTGATGGGTGCGTAATTAAAACCAGTTCGCCGTCATGGGCTATCATCCGCTCTGCATAAGGGTTGTATTGATTGATAAAGGTTAACCCGTCTATAAAGTTTAACAGCAAGGGCAGCCCTCTTCTCTTTACAAAATATTTTTCAGGCATGTCAATCAGCATCGCATAGGGGTTTTGTATGCGGTGAGGAATGGTTAAGGATACAAACATATTTTGCAGTTGCTGCTGTAATTGTTTTTCTTTGTTCTTATCAATCAACCCTGCTTTTACTTTTTTTTGGTATTCGGCTATTCCTGCATCCTGCTGGGCGCTGCCGTCTAAATAAATTTCTATCATCCGGTTGCTGTTGTCTTCGTATTGTTTGTCTTTGGTGGTGGTTCCGATAAAGCTGATGGGGCCTTTTACGGTAATGGGTACCGTATTGATCTTTCCGCTGCGGCTGTCTTTTTTCGGGCATAAACTTTACCACTTCTTCGCCGCTCATCAGTTCCCGGGTTACATATTCCACGCCTTTTAACCCGGTGGTATCTTCTATAATAAATACGGTGTGGCTGAGCTCATCTTCTAAAAAATGATAAAAGCTTTGTTCGGTAAAGCTGGTGCCTTTGCGTTGCCACTCTTTGGGGATGCAGGCAGCGCATTTGTGTACCGTGTAGCTTTTGCCTACACCGCTCTGGCTCAGGCACATGACGCTGATGGGGGTATGCAGCTGGCAGCTGACCATTGCCGTTAATACCATCATGGCATTTTTTGTTCGCCTACAATACCGGTTTGTGGTAAAGTTTCGTATAGCCATTGCAGTAAGTCAGGATTGGATAGCTGTTGCACCGCTTCGCTTTGTTCTTCGGGAGATAGTATTTTTTTTTTCTTTTTTGTAGAATGGCGGTTTTGTTTTTCATCGTAGAGCCGCAGCTTTTCACTTTCCAGGGCTTCGATAAATAAAGCCATGTCCTGGGTAATGGGCTGCATGCCCAGGCTAAACCGCTCGGCTATCTTTTTTGATCATGCCCTGCAATGCGCCTTCGTGGTATAGGTCCAGGTGGTGGCGAAGCGTTTCCACCGCCAGCTTATGGGGGTTGCGTTTTACCCCCAGCGTAATGTTAAGGCTGTGCAGGCTGGGGTTGCCGATGCCGCCGATGGATTGCAGCTGCAATAATTTGGTGGTAAAATGGTAAGAGCCGTATGTATCCTGGTGGAGTTGGTATAGGGTATTGGTTTGAGGTTTATGATTGGAAGTTCGTGGTGGTTGATATACTTTTTCTATCCCGTTGGTGGTTTCTTGTTTTTCTATTTCTTCACCTTTATCTTCTTTTTTTTCTGCTGTTTTCATAGGTGGATGTTGTGGTGATATTTCTTCATCGTTGGTTGATGTTGAGGTAAATGGATTGTGCAAATCGTTGGGCCATTTTCCCAACTCATTAATAATTTGTTTGCTTTTCATGATAGCTTCATGGTCAGAAAGGTTGTAATAATGTTTTACCACACCAATCACATCCTGGCTGTGGGGATGGGTTTTGCATTTGGTACTGAAACAGTACACGGTGTTGTCTTTAGGGTAAACGCTCATGTTCTTCTTAAGCTTATTTTTCTCTTCGTGGAAGGGGCAGCGGATGGGATAGCTTTTGGCAGTGGTATTTTTTGTGGGGATGCCCAAATGGTTGAGCAGTTCGGTGATGGACAGCAGGGTTTTGATTTGGGGATTTGCATTGTAAAATATTTTCTATTTTATCTATTTTAGGTAATATCTTTCACAAATCTAAAACATTTTACCATTCAGTCAAAATTTAATTTATTTTTATGAACTATATTTGCTATAAATAGGATTTTTTGGGTAAAATAGTTAACTGTTATAGACATGATGAACATTGCAAACAGTGTAACGCAACTTCGTAAAGAACAAAATTTATCTCAAACAGATTTAGCCAAAATTGTTGGTTGCTCTCGTGAAATAATAAGTAAGTATGAAAAAGAAGGGGTAATGCCTTCTGTGGAAACTGCTAAAAAAATTGCTGATGCTTTTTCCGTATCCCTGGACTACCTGGTAGGAGAAGGCCAGAATTCAACTTTTGATAAGAAAACTGTTGAACGTTTACAAGAAATTGAAAGTATGAAACCAGATGCAAAACAATCCTTATTTTCAATTATTGACAGCGTTATAAGAGACTATAAAACCCAACAAGCTTACGCTCACTAAAAAATTATTTTATTATGTATACTACCTATCATTTTAAATCGGCTGCTGATATTAACATGGATATTTTAAATGCTATAAAAACTGCTTTTAAAGGAAAGCCTATTGTGCTTACTGTTGAGGAAGAATCAGATGAAACAGCTTATCTTATGTCTTCCCCTGTCAATAAGGCTATTCTTGAAAAATCCATTGCCCAGGATAAAAATGGCGAATCAATCAATGTCAACATACCTAAGGCATGAGAGATATACGATTTACGCCTACCGCTTTTGAACAATACAACCAATGGCTTACCTCCAATAAAAGTATATATACCCGGCTCAATAAACTTATTCTGGAAACTGCCCGTACACCTTTTGAAGGTACTGGCAAACCCGAAGCCCTTAAACACGACCTTAAAGGCTATTGGAGCAGGCGCATCAATGACGAACACAGGCTGGTCTATAGAGTGGAGAACGACTATATTACTATTATCGCCTGTAAATTCCATTATACTTAAAAATTTTAAACTGACTTGCTATGCCACAGTATCTTTATGACAGTAGCGACACCATTACGCATGTGTATTTGCCAATAGATGAATGGAACGAACTGTTAAAAAAATACCCCGAAATAGAAAACGGGATCGGTAATTCAACAACACAACTGGAACTTAAAATTATTAACCCCGAAAAAGAAGCCTTTGTCCTGGAACTCCTGCTTACACTTCAACAGGCAGGGGCGCTTACCGTAATTAGCTGTGATGGTAAAACAATTTCGCCGGAAGAATTGGAAAACAAGGTAACAGAAAGTCGGTTAAAACAAGCCAATAAATTATTACAACAAAATGCCGGATTGAAAGATAAATAATTACCACAACCCGGGTTGAAAATTTTACACGGCACAAGATACCTGCGCTACTTACCTGCACATCAATCTTGCGCCAGTACCTTTAAAAGATAACCTGACTAATGCTTTACAACTAAGCCAATAAAAAACCGCTACACCTTTTATAAGTATAGCGGTTGAGCATTTTTATTTTATTGCAGTTTACTATGGCACAAGATACCTACGCTCCTTGCCCACGCCTCAATCTTGCGCCGGTAACTTACATACTTGGACTAGTTGGGGTTATAAAGTAGAACCTAACCGTATCGTTGTACATTCCCTGCATGGACATTATCAATAAAATTTTATAACCATAGCCGTTAGTATTTTAATACCTATAACTCTTTTTTTACTTACGCACAGTCGCCTCAACGGCAGACTGTGCTGGGAAGAAAAAATTGTCTTCTTGATGGATCTATCAGTGAATGTTGAATTGTATTTAATTTCCAAACATTTATTTTATTATTTACGACCCAATTAGGAAGAATTAAGGCTCGTGAGACACGAGCCTAGGCTGGGTAGACTTTAAAAATAATTTGAGCCGCAGTTCTTTATTTCAAATAACTTTTACAGGGCACAAGATGCCTGCGCTACTTGCCTACGCATCAATCTTGCGCCAGTGAGGGGGGAATAATAAACCGCTACACCTTTTAAAAGCATAGCGGTTGAGCATTTCTATTTTGATGCCCTGTACTGGTTGTTGGTACGCTTATTCACTTGCCTGACCGCCATACCAACAACGGCGGAAAAACCGTTGGATTATCAACGGGTTAAACTTAGTAGATTTTTTTATACATCTCATCGCCATCATATGATTCCTCTATATAAATAATATTATTTTCCTCGCATTTATAAGGTTTCATATCCCATGAATTAATTATTGTAGCTGATGAGTAGTTTAATAGTTCATAATATCCTTCAACAGTTGGACGCCATGTTCCATTTCTTATATAATGCTCCTTATTTTTTTTATATGATGAATGATAAAATGTGTAATTACTTTTTATTATCAAAGTATCAGTAAACTGCTTATAATTCATAACGTATGTGCCAACTATTTCTTTTTCACTTACATTGATTTTTTTACAACGATTTCTAAACAAAAGGAATATAATTGCAGATACTCCAATTCCTATAATAATTAAAAATATTTTTCTTTTTTTCATTAACTATTTTTTAAATCTTGAATAATCAATAACTTCATCCCATACTATTAAATTTAATATTGTCGAACCACGGCTACCCCCTACTTCTTTGTTTCTAGATATATTGGGCGTAATATGGTATCCTGCTGACCATAAGCTTGTTGAATTTGCTACAACAAATATTAATCTATTAGCGTCCTTGGAACTAAAGACATTGATTGCACATGAACCCGTATACTGCATCCCCCAAGAGTTTTTTCCCCAACCTGTTTTTCCGATATCAGAGACTCCCCATTTTCCTTGTATATTAGTAGCTTGAGCTTGTCCATGAATTGCTAAATTTAAAAAGGCATTGCCAGCTCCCATCTTCTCTTCTTTAGTTTCTGCACCATTAAATAAGTACTTATATTTATTGTAAAAAAATGTCCTAGCCTTCTCTATACTATAGTGATTTTGGGCACTTTTTGCAAACTCTGTTTCTGGTCCGAATACCATATTTGTATAACCTGTGCCTTCTGTAAAATTACCTAATCTAGAAAGTACTGTCGCAATACCTGAACCCATAGGCGATCTCTCTCTATCGCTTACTTGCACATCATAATCAAAGTTATTTACCTCATCTTTTTTAAAACCTAACTTTATGTCATTACCGCTAAAATCAATATATTTTAAAACTTCATTTTTAAGACCTGTTTTATTGTCAATGTCATTACCATTGTAAAACTGGGGTACATTTAATGTTTGTCCAGGTAAGATTTTATTTTTATTCTTTATTTTATTAAGCTTAAGTATATTATCTACAGTAGTATAATATCGTTTTGCAATACTGGTTAGAGTCTCATTTTTTTGAACCTTATGTTTACCTGGGTCTTCACTATCTAGTCCTAAAGGATCTACTTTTAAAATTGGATTATTATTAAAAGTAGTATAAGGGCTTTCCCAAGGTTTGTTTACTGGGTCAACACTCAAAAACCTCTGCACACTTTTTTTACCCAGCTTTGCAATTTCCTGCACCTGTTTTTGCTCAAAGAACTTTTTATTTCTACACTGCTTTAAAGATACCGACTATTTTTATTTTCAAATGATTTTCAGTTGAAAAAAAATAAAAATCATTTATGCTGGTATGGGTTAAGGTATCAGCGCAAAAAAGATAAATGACAGGATGGTTTGCTGCTACATAAAAATAAAATGCTGATGTAAGATTTGCTGTTGATTAATAACTGACGGTGAACCTGTCATTTGTCTTTTTGTGCAAGCCAAAGCCGCCGGGATGCAGCGTTGATGTATTGTACTGTATTTGGCGGCGACGGCAGGTTTATGTTTCCTTTCACTGCTATTTAAAAAACTGGTTTATATTTTCCTCATGCCACCGATATAAGGGTTACACTTACTAACTGCCATCCAAAAGCGCCACCCCTGCGCCATACCGTTTGGGGCGCTGCTGACGGGATTTTATTTTTTTCTGGAGGTCTTTGCAGCGCAGGCAAAAAATAAAATATAGGCAGCAGACTGCGTAACAACAAAAATGTGCTGCAGAGCGTCAGCGGAGCAAAATAATAAGCCAAGCCCCAACGGTTTAGCAGGTGGCGCACAAAATGGAGGAGCTACGTTTTTTGCAGCAGACCAATAAAAAATCAATTCAATCTGCTGCAAAAAAATAGTAGCGGAGTGCAGATTTGCGAAGCGTTGGCAAAGGCATGACAAAAACGGCGAAGCCTTTTTGGCGTGGCTTTATTGTCCAGCCGCAAAGACTGCACACCATATTTCCTGCAGATGATAGTTGCAATTGGTTCACCCATGACTACTGATGTTGTGCTTTATTCCACTGCAAAAGGAGCATAGCAAAAAACATGGCTGCGAAGCGTCGCTCTTGTGTTTGGGCAGCGATGTTTTTGTGCGGTGGGTTTTCGGCTGTTCGTTTACGGTAGTTATTGTTCGCTTATCATCTTCACTACTTTATAAATGTACCCGTTTTTTTTATCACCGCCTAACCTTACCACATGGCCGCTTTCGATGAGTAAATATAATTTTCTTTTTATTGTAGCCCTGCGCTGGTGTAATATGTTTTTTAATTGTGTAACGGTAAATCTTTGTTGTAATAAACCATTGTCTTTTATATGCTGTAATAATTTTCCTGCACCGGGTCCGGTTTCCTGTTGGCTAAGATCTATCAATGGTTGTAAAATATGTAATCCTTCCAGCACATCGCTGCGCCGGGTAAGAAAACAATTTTTTGATATTTCCAAACGGTTGAAGCGGTTAACAACCGTTAGGCTGTGGATGGTTTTTAATAAAAGTGCTTGTAATAAATTCGGGTCTCTTTTCACCATGGTTAATTTTAGTTTGTACTTGTAACGGTTGAGTGTTGTTACATCCGGGTTTAAATAATAGATGCTTTCATTCATCTGTATTAAATTTTGGATAATACGGGTGTGTTCACTTGTCATAGTGTTATTTTTTTGTTAATAAATAAGATGTGGGGGTAAGGCAGTTCAGGGATTACTGTAAGGGATGCAGCTTGCTAATGTTGGCTTTGAGTTCTTCCAATCCGCTTTGTTTATATTCTTCGGTACTTCCTGCTCTCCGATGTCCTGCAAAAACCTGTACCAGCCTTATATCGTTATTGGCTTTTAAAAAATGGGCTATTACACTTTGCCTGATCTTTATCGGTAATAATTTTTCATGTGGCTTTTTACCTTCGTTAATCATCCGGTTTATTATTCCCGGAAAGATGCGTTTTCCTGCTCCCGATAAAATAAAAATATTACTTTGGGTTTTGTTAGTTTGCAAAATAACCGGTCTTATCTCATTGAGGTAATGATAAAACAACATGACCTGGTTACTTTTTTAAATGCAGTTCCCTGCCTTTGTTCTTTACATTGCCTGTTATCTTTACCGTTCCTTGTTCCAGGTTGATTTGATGCAGTTCTATTTGGGTTATTTCCAACACGGTTAAGGCTTGATAAATAAGTAAACTAATAATAACTTCATCTCTTTTTTGATGGCTTGGGTTTTTTGCTTTGTAGGTTTTAAATAATTCTTCCAATACTTGCTGGCTGTACAAACTTTCTACTGCGATACTTCGGTTTATCTGGTCTTGTAGATATAGTTTTTGGCAAGGGTGGTCTGTTCGTTTTCCTGTTTGTACTAAATACCTGTAATAGATTTTAATGGCAAATAAATTGTTCCGCAAACTCTTTGGATGCAGTTGTAACTTTCTTAAGTAACCAATGTAATTTAAAACGTCTGTATATGTTGCTGTTATTGCTTTCTCCTGCATATACGTTACGTAACGGAGGATGGTACTTTCATAACTTTTTACCGATGTGCTGCTGTATTTTTTTTCTATATATTCTTTAAGTGTCATTGATCATTTCTTTTAATTGTTGCTGGCTGATGTGGGTATATATTTCTGTACTTTCTAACTGGCTATGCCCTAAAAACATCCTTACCTGCTCCAATGGTATTTTTTGTTCCAAAAGATGTGTGGCTATTGAGTGCCGTAAGTTGTGGATGCTGATATTTTTTTTAATAATGGTTTTATTTTGGGTTCTTTCTATGATTTTTTTAAGGTATTTATTAAAAGTGTATTTTTTCATCCGCTTTGCTTTGATATGCAGGATAAATGCCTTTGCTTCAGTGGTTTCTGCTAATATTCTTATTCCATAAAAATAATTTTCTACATCTTTGCAAACGCCTGTACTCATAGGTATCACCCGTCTTTTATTAAATTTCCTGCCGGTACGATAATGATTTGTTCCCTTAATTTTATATCCTCAATATTTACAGCTACCAACTCACTTACCCGTAAGCCACAACCATATGCAAGGCTTAAAATCACCCTTTCTAAATCGTCTTTGCAACAGTTGTATAATTCTTTTATTTCTTCTTGTGATAGCACATTTCTTATTTGCCCGGTCTCGGCAGGATAAGGGAATGTTAATGTAGCGGTAGGGTTGATAAGTATTTCACTTTTGGTTTGAAGCATGATAAAAAATAATTCCACACTCCGCATCTGGTGATGGCAGGTTTTTAAACTCAATTTCTCTCCATTCTTTTTATTGGGCCTTTCTACAATATGGTCGTAATAATTTTGGATGTCCCGGGCTGTAATGCTGTTTAATTCCTGCTTTCCGCTTTGCTCTATATAACTTAAAATTCTTTGGTATACCGAGTTTTGGTTTTTGCCCCATGTGAACTATGCCCTAATATTAACAGGTGGTCTAAAAATTCTTTTGCTTTTTCCTGGTATGATGTGTTTATAACTATGATTGAACTGGGTAATGCCATGGCTTGTATTTTTTTGGAATACGGAACGCCGGAGCCTTTTTGCTTTGCAACGCAGTAATATCAATATTTGTAGTGTTCCTTCTGGTGTTCCGTAGCGTTCCATATTTGTTTTTATTACCTGGTATTTATAAATTTTGCAGCTGATTATTTAAGCTGTCTTTTATTTTTGCCCTCATGGATTGCATATTATCCCAATGGCTAATTTTATACTTAAATCCTTTATTCATAAACCCAAACTGTTTTAAATATTCTAAGCTTACTAATTGCTGTATATATCGGTGCTGCTGGGTCTTGCTTACGCCTGTTGCTTGTCTTATTTCAAAGCGGTTGAACTCATAATCTTTTCCTTTTTCCTGTACAAATTTTTTCAGCTGCTCATAAAACTGTCTTATGCTGCCGTCCAGTTCATCTACTTTTAAAATAATGCTCTCAAACAATATTTCACAAGCAGTTATTAAATCTTCTTTCTCTGTTAGTAACCTGCCCTGGCTGTCTTGCTTTCTCTGATACTGGTTAATGATGGTTATTTGCTTTACAATGCTTTGGTACATTTCATTTAAACGCCTTATTTTATGGGCATCTTCTGGCAATTGTATTTTGTTGGCATAAGGATTTATTACTTCATACGGTTTTAATAATCTAACACAATTTTGTATAAAGTCTGCCACCGCTTTTTCTTTGTTCTTATCTATTAATCCTGCAGATACTTCATTTTGATAATTGATTATTTTTTTTGTTTGCTCTTTGCTCTCATCTACTGCAATAACAAAACACCGGCTAATATTATCTTCGTAATAATCGCCTTTGGTGGTACAACTTAAACTGGCAATAGGTCCTCTTACAATTCTTTCCCGCTTTGTATATGGCCGTTCTCCTGTTTTTGGCTGGTGCTGCTTACTAATATATCATTGCTCTGTAATTCTCTTAATGCCAGCAATGCTTTTTCTTCTAAGCCGTCTATATCTTCAAAACATAAAAACAAATTCATCAGGTCATACTCTCCATAATTATAAAACTATTTTCTGTTACTCTTGTAAATCGCTTGGTATCTTCTCCAGGCATGAGTAAACTTATAATTTTTAAAAGCCTTGTCTTGCCACTGCCTGAACTCCCTTGTATGAGTGCATGTAAGGTATCTTTCATTTTATAACTGGTGGCGGTTACAAACAAAAATATACGGTTGTTTTCTTCGCCTGTTACACCTGATTTGCCTATCAACTCTTTAAAATTCGCTATCAGGTTTTTACGCTTCATAAACTCTATGCATTGTTTTGCAGCGGCTTCTGTTACTTGTATTTTTATTCGCTTGTTGCTTTGTTGTGGGTTATTTTGTAAATAGGTTTCTCTATAATTTTCTAATAAATGCGTAAGCAATTGCAAATCTTTTTCTACCTGATCTTTGCGTAAAGACAATAATTCTGCTACGCTGTCTGATGTGCTTTGTATTTGCTTGTAATCGTATAAATCTATTTTTATCCGGTAGTCTTGCTTGGTTGTTTTGTGTATGATTTGTAAGGATATTTTTAAGCTGTCCAACTGGGGCTTTAATCCACCTTTGATGGTATAATTGGCTGCTATGCCTGTAAAGAATATGTTGTTCGGGTTATTGGTGTTTAAATGATAATCTTTATTTTTTTCTTTGACTGGTTCTGCTATAATTATTGATTTTACCGGTATATCAGCAGCTTTATTTTCTATTGGTAAAGTTTCCGTTGAACCGTGTCCGACTACTGGCGGAAAAATAAAATCTTTTCTTTCATGGATTAGATGGTTTAAAATGGCTCCCTCATGCCCTTGCACTAAGCTGTTTACATCTTCATTTTCCGGCGTATATACGACGCTTATTTTTATTTGTGGCAACAACTCTTTGAACATTGCATCATATTTATTTACCGCTTCCTTTCCTGCTTTGTCTCCATCAAAAAAGAATATGATTTCTTCCAGCTGTTGTAAATTTTTTATGGCGTTAATATGTTCTTCTGTTAATCCATTGGTGCCGTAACAACTTAGTATTGCATAGTCTTTTATAATTTCATCATTGCTTAAAAGGGTTGCCGCATCTATAATAGCTTCGGTTAGGATTAATTTTTTTGTGTGGGTGTTGGGATAGCCTGGATACAAGCCGCTTCTTTCTTTTAAATAAAAATGCTTTGCATTTTCATTGTTTAAAGTGCTTCTAAAATACAAGCCTGTTATGTGGTTCTGTGCATTACGTAAAGCAAAGCATACGCACCATTTGCCAAAAGGCTGGTAAGCCTTTTCGCCTGTTCTTGCTGTTAAATTTTTGTCTATTAATAAACCGTATTCTAAACATTGATTGATTAACGTTTCTTCCTTTCTTGCTCCGTGGTGGAACTGCCCTGCATTGTAACCAACTTCTATTTTCTTAAAATCTAAATTTCTTTTTGTAAATACTCTTTTGCAGGGGGGCTGTTGTGTACTGCATTTCTAAAGTAAATAAACATATTGGCTAAAACTGTTCCCTGCCCACCAATGGCTTTACCGGTGCCGGGTTGTTGTTGATTATTACTGTGCTGCCGCTGCCTAAAATCTCTATTGCTTTTTTTTATTGCTGCTGCTTTGCTGCAGTTTTCTTTATGTAGGATAAAATCTATTACATCCATGCTCTTGCCATGGTTTTGCAATTGCTGCTAAAACAATATGCTGTATGTGTTTTGTAATACACCTGCAGGCTGGGTGTTTTATCATCATGGAAGGGACAGTGTAAACGTAAATTTTTATCAGGCTTTAAACTGTAATAACTCAATAAATTTGCTAATGTCAGCCTTGATTTTATTTCTGCTATTTCCATTATAAATTATTTTTATCTTTTTTAGACAATGTAAAAGTAATTATAATTATCTTATTTGGACAATTATGATTATACTTTTTTAGATAAATACCTAGTTTTTGTCTTTTTTAGATAAATTTGTACTGTCGCTTTAAAATGACATAAAAATGAGTGTGGCAGAAAATATTAAAAAACTGAGAGAAGATAAAGGCATAATGCAGAAGGAAGTATATATAATGAGATTGGGTTAAAACCTGCTCACTACAATAAACTGGAAAAGGGGCTGGTTGAGCCTTCTCTTGATATTTTGGATAAGCTGGCTTCTTTCTATGGCGTAACCATTGATGAGATTGTGCATTACAGCAACGCAACGCCTAAAGCCGTAACGCTGGAAGATAAAACGGCTGCCGAACAGGTAAGGTTAATTGCCCAACTTAATGACAAGGATAAAAGCACCGTAATGAACATCATTGATACAATGCTCACAAAACAAAAATTCCAAACCTTCTTTGAACAAAATATAGCACAATAAATAAAGCCCCTCACAGGGGCTTATTATTTATTGTATTATTTTTCCCAATCATATTCCAGTACATTCATTCGCAACACATCTAAATAGTCACGATTAAACAAAAGCTGGATGGGCTTACTCTTATAAAAAATGGTTATATCCTTATGCAAATCATAATAATCTATAACAAGAAAATTAGAATATTTTAAATACTCTAGTTCAACTGGTTGAACAAAAATTTTATTAGAATGCAGATAATCATCAATATTTTTATCCAAAAGCAAAGCAATGGTTTCTCTATCAATAGACGATGATCTTTCTTCTTCCTTGCAATCTCTTATAAGATAAAAAAAGGAAACCTTGTGCGCCGACTTTGAAAACAATGCCTTATCCATATCTTCCCTCGTAATAGTTTTTTTAGAAAAATTATAAGGTATAAAAAAATCCGGGATTAAAGAATCCTTAGACGTACGTACATCCCCTGTACCAAAGGTTCTGTATTTTCTTGATTCGTTATCAATAAATACTGCTATGCCTTTTGTCTTTGTAATAACATACTCCTTATCTACAAACAATTTTTTATTGCAGGATATAATAATAGATAACAGAAAAAAAGATGCAAATATTTTTTTAAACATTTTCATTAGTCGGTTTTTTTAGTGTCTTTACTGGTTGTTTGCTGTATCCGTTTTTCAAGCGTTTCATAAGCTTTTTGTAAGTTTTCCTGTGCAGGAGTACCTTTGGCATCAAAATACCTTGAATTAAAAACGAACCATCCTTGCCACCTGATACGCCCAATGCCTTATTGATTAAAGCTTTATTCTGGTCATCGGTAAACCCTCCTTTATTATTCTGCATCTCGTTGTTCTCGTAACCAATATTCGGTACACTGATAGATAAGCCTCCCATCCCTGGCCGCCTGAACCATTTTATAAACCGTTCCTCCCGGGGCTAAATCTTCTTTAGAATTATATTTTGATCTTAAATAATCTTTGAAGCCTGCGTAATCGCCACTTACTTCGGTATACTGGTCATTAAAACCAATCAAATGGCCGGTTTCATGAGAAATAACTTCAGGATATTTTCGATGACCCAAGGCAATTAAACCTTGATTAGTTTCCGGCCCAACATGCGTTCTATTAGAACTCATCCGCAGCTACCTTATCGGTTACTTTCAAAACATTTTCGCCTTCCTTCATTTTACTGGCATCAAATGCCTGGTCATATACATACTGAATATCGTATTGGATATTCCAAACTTTTCCTTCCACATTTACCTGCTGATTTTTAAACCTTTCTTTTACATCTTTATTATACCCCTTAATCCTTGATGGCTCTGTTGACCCTGTGATATGAACAACAGTTTGTACTTTGAGCATTACACTTCCATCTTTATTTCGTGTTATACTTACAATGGCATCCCTACCATCAGGATCAACCATTACAATGGGATTATTCAATCCAAAAACATAAGGAGATATGCTTGGGTATTTACTTGTCAATGGATCAACACTCAAAAACCTCTGCACACTTTTTTTTACCCAGCTTTGCAATTTCCTGCACCTGTTTTTGCTCAAAGAACTTTTTATTTCTACACTGCTTTAAAGATACCGACTATTTTTATTTTCAAATGATTTTCAGTTGAAAAAAATAAAATCATTTATGCTGGTATGGGTTAAGGTATCAGCGCAAAAAGATAAATGACAGGATGGTTTGCTGCTACATAAAAATAAAATGCTGATGTAAGATTTGCTGTTGATTAATAACTGACGGTGAACCTGTCATTTGTCTTTTTGAGCAAGCCAAAGCCGCCCTGATGCAGCGTTTATGTATTGTACTGTATTTGGCGGCGACGGCAGGTTTATGTTTCCTTTCACTGCTATTTAAAAACTGGTTTATATTTTCCTCATGCCACCGATATAAGGGTTACACTTACTAACTGCCATCCAAAAGCGCCACCCCTGCGCCATACCGTTTGGGGCGCTGCTGACGGGATTTTATTTTTTTCTGGAGGTCTTTGCAGCGCAGGCAAAAAATAAAATATAGGCAGCAGCAGACTGCGTAACAACAAAAATGTGCTGCAGAGCGTCAGCGGAGCAAAAATAATAAGCCAAGCCCCAACGGTTTAGCAGGTGGCGCACAAAATGGAGGAGCTACGTTTTTTGCAGCAGACCAATAAAAAATCAATTCAATCTGCTGCAAAAAAATAATAGCGGAGTGCAGCTTTGCGAAGCGTTGGCAAAGGCATGACAAAAACGGCGAAGCCTTTTTGGCGTGGCTTTATTGTCCAGCCGCAAAGACTGCACACCATATTTCCTAGATGATAGTTGCAATTGGTTCACCCATGACTACTGATGTTGTGCTTTATTCCACTGCAAAAGGAGCATAGCAAAAAACATGGCTGCGAAGCGTCGCTCTTGTGTTTGGGCAGCGATGTTTTTGTGCGGTGGGTTTTCGGCTGTTCGTTTACGGTAGTTATTGTTCGCTTATCATCTTCACTACTTTATAAATGTACCCGTTTTTTTATCACCGCCTAACCTTACCACATGGCCGCTTTCGATGAGTAAATATAATTTTCTTTTATTGTAGCCCTGCGCTGGTGTAATATGTTTTTTAATTGTGTAACGGTAAATCTTTGTTGTAATAAACCATTGTCTTTTATATGCTGTAATAATTTTCCTGCACCGGGTCCGGTTTCCTGTTGGCTAAGATCTATCAATGGTTGTAAAATATGTAATCCTTCCAGCACATCGCTGCGCCGGGTAAGAAAACAATTTTTGATATTTCCAAACGGTTGAAGCGGTTAACAACCGTTAGGCTGTGGATGGTTTTTAATAAAAGTGCTTGTAATAAATTCGGGTCTCTTTTCACCATGGTTAATTTTAGTTTGTACTTGTAACGGTTGAGTGTTGTTACATCCGGTTTTAAATAATAGATGCTTTCATTCATCTGTATTAAATTTTGGATAATACGGGTGTGTTCACTTGTCATAGTGTTATTTTTTTTGTTAATAAATAAGATGTGGGGTAAGGCAGTTCAGGGATTACTGTAAGGGATGCAGCTTGCTAATGTTGGCTTTGAGTTCTTCCAATCCGCTTTGTTTATATTCTTCGGTACTTCCTGCTCCGATGTCCTGCAAAAAACCTGTACCAGCCTTATATCGTTATTGGCTTTTAAAAAAATGGGCTATTACACTTTGCCTGATCTTTATCGGTAATAATTTTTCATGTGGCTTTTACCTTCGTTAATCATCCGGTTTATTATTCCCGGAAAGATGCGTTTCCTGCCCCTGATAAAATAAAAATATTACTTGGGTTTTGTTAGTTTGCAAAATAACCGGTCTTATCTCATTGAGGTAATGATAAAACAACATGACCGGACTTTTTTAAATGCAGTTCCCGCCTTTGTTCTTTACATTGCCTGTTATCTTTACCGTTCCTTGTTCCAGGTTGATTTGATGCAGTTCTATTTGGGTTATTTCCAACACGGTTAAGGCTTGATAAATAAGTAAACTAATAATAACTTCATCTCTTTTTTGATGGCTTGGGTTTTTGCTTTGTAGGTTTTAAATAATTCTTCCAATACTTGCTGGCTGTACAAACTTTCTACTGCGATACTTCGGTTTATCTGGTCTTGTAGATATAGTTTTTGGCAAGGGTGGTCTGTTCGTTTTCTCCTGTTTGTACTAAATACCTGTAATAGATTTTAATGGCAAATAAATTGTTCCGGCAAACTCTTTGGATGCAGTTGTAACTTTCTTAAGTAACCAATGTAATTTAAAACGTCTGTATATGTTGCTGTTATTGCTTTCTCCTGCATATACGGTACGTAACGGAGGATGGTACTTTCACAACTTTTTACCGATGTGCTGTATTTTTTTTTCTATATATTCTTTAAGTGTCATTGATCATTTCTTTTAATTGTTGCTGGCTGATGTGGGTATATATTTCTGTACTTTCTAACTGGCTATGCCCAAAAACATCCTTACCTGCTCCAATGGTATTTTTTGTTCCAAAAGATGTGTGGCTATTGAGTGCCGTAAGTTGTGGATGCTGATATTTTTTTAATAATGGTTTTATTTTGGGTTCTTTCTATGATTTTTTTAAGGTATTTATTAAAAGTGTATTTTTTCATCCGCTTTGCTTTGATATGCAGGATAAATGCCTTTGCTTCAGTGGTTTCTGCTAATATTCTTATTCCATAAAAATAATTTTTCTACATCTTTGCAAACGCCTGTACTCATAGGTATCACCCGTCTTTTATTAAATTTCCCTGCCGGTACGATAATGATTTGTTCCCTTTAATTTTATATCCTCAATATTTACAGCTACCAACTCACTTACCCGTAAGCCACAACCATATG
>JADJOC010000007.1 GCA_016713965.1 Chitinophagaceae bacterium | reverse complement strand
TAATGAACATCATTGTTACAATGCTCACAAAACAAAAATTCCAAACCTTCTTTGAGACAAAATATAGCACAATAAATAAAAGCCCCTCACAGGGGCTTATTATTATTGTATTATTTCCCAATCATATTCAGTACATTCATTCGCAACACATCTAAATAGTCACGATTAAACAAAACTGGATGGGCTTACTCTTATAAAAAATGGTTTATATCCTTATGCAAATCATAATAATCTATAACAAGAAAATTAGAATATTTTAAATACTCTAGTTCAACTGGTTGAACAAAATTTTTTAGAATGCAGATAATCATCAATATTTTTATCCAAAAACAAAAGCAATGGTTTCTCTATCAATAGACGATGATCTTTCTTCTTCCTTGCAATCTCTTATAAGATAAAAAAAGGCCTTGTGCGCCGACTTTGAAAACAATGCCTTGTCCATATCTTCCCTCGTAATAGTTTTTTTCCGAAAATTATAAGGTATAAAAAAATCCGGGATTAAAGAATCCTTAGACGTACATACATCCCCTGTACCAAAGGTTCTGTATTTTCTTGATTCGTTATCAATAAATACTGCTATGCCTTTTTGTCTTTGTAATAACATACTCCTTATCTACAAACAATTTTTATTGCAGGATATAATAATAGATAACAGAAAAAAAGATGCAAATATTTTTTTTAAACATTTTCATTAGTCGGTTTTTTTTGTCTTTACTGGTTGTTTGCTGTATCCGTTTTTCAAGCGTTTCATAAGCTTTTTGTAAGTTTTCCTGTGCAGGAGTACCTTTGGCATCAAAAATACCTTGAATTAAAAACGAACCATCCTTGCCACCTGATACGCCCAATGCCTTATTGATTAAAGCTTTATTCTGGTCATCGGTAAACCCTCCTTTATTATTCTGCATCTCGTTGTTCTCGTAACCAATATTCGGTACACTGATAGATAAGCCTCCATCCTGGCCGCCTGAACCATTTTATAAACCGTTCCTCCCGGGGCTAAATCTTCTTTAGAATTATATTTTGATCTTAAATAATCTTTGAAGCCTGCGTAATCGCCACTTACTTCGGTATACTGGTCATTAAAACCAATCAAATGGCCGGTTTCATGAGAAATAACTTCAGGATATTTTCGATGACCCAAGGCAATTAAACCTTGATTAGTTCCGGCCCAACATGCGTTCTATTAAGACCTGTCATAGCTACCTTATCGGTTACTTTCAAAACATTTTCGCCTTCCTTCATTTTACTGGCATCAAATGCCTGGTCATATACATACTGAATATCGTATTGGATATTCAAACTTTTCCTTCCACATTTACCTGCTGATTTTTAAACCTTTCTTTTACATCTTTATTATACCCCTTAATCCTTGATGGCTCTGTTGACCCTGTGATATGAACAACAGTTTGTACTTTGAGCATTACACTTCCATCTTTATTTCGTGTTATACTTACAATGGCATCCCTACCATCAGGATCAACCATTACAATGGGATTATTCAATCCAAAACATAAGGAGATATGCTTGGGTATTTACTTGTCAATGGATCAACACTCAAAAACCTCTGCACACTTTTTTTTACCCAGCTTTGCAATTTCCTGCACCTGTTTTTGCTCAAAGAACTTTTATTTCTACACTGCTTTAAAGATACCGACTATTTTTATTTTCAAATGATTTTCAGTTGAAAAAAAATAAAAATCATTTATGCTGGTATGGGTTAAGGTATCAGCGCAAAAAAGATAAATGACAGGATGGTTTGCTGCTACATAAAAATAAAATGCTGATGTAAGATTTGCTGTTGATTAATAACTGACGGTGAACCTGTCATTTGTCTTTTTTGAGCAAGCCAAAGCCGCCCTGATGCAGCGTTTATGTATTGTACTGTATTTGGCGGCGACGGCAGGTTTATGTTTCCTTTCACTGCTATTTAAAAAACTGGTTTATATTTTCCTCATGCCACCGATATAAGGGTTACACTTACTAACTGCCATCCAAAGCGCCACCCTGCGCCATACCGTTTGGGGCGCTGCTGACGGGATTTTATTTTTTTCTGGAGGTCTTTGCAGCGCAGGCAAAAAATAAAATATAGGCAGCAGCAGACTGCGTAACAACAAAAATGTGCTGCAGAGCGTCAGCGGAGCAAAAATAATAAGCCAAGCCCCAACGGTTTAGCAGGTGGCGCACAAAATGGAGGAGCTACGTTTTTGCAGCAGACCAATAAAAATCAATTCAATCTGCTGCAAAAAATAGTAGCGGAGTGCAGATTTGCGAAGCGTTGGCAAAGGCATGACAAAAACGGCGAAGCCTTTTTGGCGTGGCTTTATTGTCCAGCCGCAAAGACTGCACACCATATTTCCTAGATGATAGTTGCAATTGGTTCACCCATGACTACTGATGTTGTGCTTTATTCCACTGCAAGAGGAGCATAGCAAAAAACATGGCTGCGAAGCGTCGCTCTTGTGTTTGGGCAGCGATGTTTTTGTGCGGTGGGTTTTCGGCTGTTCGTTTACGGTAGTTATTGTTCGCTTATCATCTTCACTACTTTATAAATGTACCCGTTTTTTTTATCACCGCCTAACCTTACCACATGGCCGCTTTCGATGAGTAAATATAATTTTCTTTTTTATTGTAGCCCTGCGCTGGTGTAATATGTTTTTTAATTGTGTAACGGTAAATCTTTGTTGTAATAAACCATTGTCTTTTATATGCTGTAATAATTTTCCTGCACCGGGTCCGGTTTCCTGTTGGCTAAGATCTATCAATGGTTGTAAAATATGTAATCCTTCCAGCACATCGCTGCGCCGGGTAAAAAACAATTTTTTGATATTTCCAAACGGTTGAAGCGGTTAACAACCGTTAGGCTGTGGATGGTTTTTAATAAAAGTGCTTGTAATAAATTCGGGTCTCTTTTCACCATGGTTAATTTTAGTTTGTACTTGTAACGGTTGAGTGTTGTTACATCCGGTTTAAATAATAGATGCTTTCATTCATCTGTATTAAATTTTGGATAATACGGGTGTGTTCACTTGTCATAGTGTTATTTTTTTTGTTAATAAATAAGATGTGGGGTAAGGCAGTTCAGGGATTACTGTAAGGGATGCAGCTTGCTAATGTTGGCTTTGAGTTCTTCCAATCCGCTTTGTTTATATTCTTCGGTACTTCCTGCTCTCCGATGTCCTGCAAAACCTGTACCAGCCTTATATCGTTATTGGCTTTTAAAAAATGGGCTATTACACTTTGCCTGATCTTTATCGGTAATAATTTTTCATGTGGCTTTTTACCTTCGTTAATCATCCGGTTTATTATTCCCGGAAAGATGCGTTTTCCTGCTCCCGATAAAATAAAAATATTACTTTGGGTTTTGTTAGTTTGCAAAATAACCGGTCTTATCTCATTGAGGTAATGATAAAACAACATGACCTGGTTACTTTTTAAATGCAGTTCCTGCCTTTGTTCTTTACATTGCCTGTTATCTTTACCGTTCCTTGTTCCAGGTTGATTTGATGCAGTTCTATTTGGGTTATTTCCAACACGGTTAAGGCTTGATAAATAAGTAAACTAATAATAACTTCATCTCTTTTTGATGGCTTGGGTTTTTTGCTTTGTAGGTTTTAAATAATTCTTCCAATACTTGCTGGCTGTACAAACTTTCTACTGCGATACTTCGGTTTATCTGGTCTTGTAGATATAGTTTTTGTAAGGGTGGTCTGTTCGTTTTCCTGTTTGTACTAAATACCTGTAATAGATTTTAATGGCAAATAAATTGTTCCGCAAACTCTTTGGATGCAGTTGTAACTTTCTTAAGTAACCAATGTAATTTAAAACGTCTGTATATGTTGCTGTTATTGCTTTCTCCTGCATATACGTTACGTAACGGAGGATGGTACTTTCATAACTTTTTACCGATGTGCTGCTGTATTTTTTTTTCTATATATTCTTTAAGTGTCATTGATCATTTCTTTTAATTGTTGCTGGCTGATGTGGGTATATATTTCTGTACTTTCTAACTGGCTATGCCCTAAAAACATCCTTACCTGCTCCAATGGTATTTTTTGTTCCAAAAGATGTGTGGCTATTGAGTGCCGTAAGTTGTGGATGCTGATATTTTTTTTAATAATGGTTTTATTTTTGGGTTCTTTCTATGATTTTTTTAGGTATTTATTAAAAGTGTATTTTTTCATCCGCTTTGCTTTGATATGCAGGATAAATGCCTTTGCTTCAGTGGTTTCTGCTAATATTCTTATTCCATAAAAATAATTTTCTACATCTTTGCAAACGCCTGTACTCATAGGTATCACCCGTCTTTTATTAAATTTCCCTGCCGGTACGATAATGATTTGTTCCCTTAATTTTATATCCTCAATATTTACAGCTACCAACTCACTTACCCAGGCCACAACCATATGCAAGGCTTAAAATCACCCTTTCTAAATCGTCTTTGCAACAGTTGTATAATTCTTTTATTTCTTCTTGTGATAGCACATTTCTTATTTGCCCGGTCTCGGCAGGATAAGGGAATGTTAATGTAGCGATAGGGTTGATAAGTATTTCACTTTTGGTTTGAAGCATGATAAAAAATAATTCCACACTCCGCATCTGGTGATGGCAGGTTTTTAAACTCAATTTCTCTCCATTCTTTTTATTGGGCCTTTCTACAATATGGTCGTAATAATTTTGGATGTCCCGGGCTGTAATGCTGTTTTTAATTCCTGCTTTCCGCTTTGCTCTATATAACTTAAAAATTCTTTGGTATACCGAGTTTTGGTTTTTGCCCCATGTGAACTATGCCCTAATATTAACAGGTGGTCTAAAAATTCTTTTGCTTTTTCCTGGTATGATGTGTTTATAACTATGATTGAACTGGGTAATGCCATGGCTTGTATTTTTTTTGGAATACGGAACGCCGGAGCCTTTTTGCTTTGCAACGCAGTAATATCAATATTTGTAGTGTTCCTTCTGGTGTTCCGTAGCGTTCCATATTTGTTTTTATTACCTGGTATTTATAAATTTTGCAGCTGATTATTTAAGCTGTCTTTTATTTTTGCCCTCATGGATTGCATATTATCCCAATGGCTAATTTTATACTTAAATCCTTTATTCATAAACCCAAACTGTTTTAAATATTCTAAGCTTACTAATTGCTGTATATATCGGTGCTGCTGGGTCTTGCTTACGCCTGTTGCTTGTCTTATTTCAAAGCGGTTGAACTCATAATCTTTTCCTTTTCCTGTACAAATTTTTTCAGCTGCTCATAAAACTGTCTTATGCTGCCGTCCAGTTCATCTACTTTTAAAATAATGCTCTCAAACAATATTTCACAAGCAGTTATTAAATCTTCTTTCTCTGTTAGTAACCTGCCCTGGCTGTCTTGCTTTCTCTGATACTGGTTAATGATGGTTATTTGCTTTACAATGCTTTGGTACATTTCATTTAAACGCCTTATTTTATGGGCATCTTCTGGCAATTGTATTTTGTTGGCATAAGGATTTATTACTTCATACGGTTTTAATAATCTAACACAATTTTGTATAAAGTCTGCCACCGCTTTTTCTTTGTTCTTATCTATTAATCCTGCAGATACTTCATTTTGATAATTGATTATTTTTTTTGTTTGCTCTTTGCTCTCATCTACTGCAATAACAAAACACCGGCTAATATTATCTTCGTAATAATCGCCTTTGGTGGTACAACTTAAACTGGCAATAGGTCCTCTTACAATTCTTTCCCCGCTTTGTATATGGCCGTTCTCCTGTTTTTGGCTGGTGCTGCTTACTAATATATCATTGCTCTGTAATTCTCTTAATGCCAGCAATGCTTTTTCTTCTAAGCCGTCTATATCTTCAAAACATAAAAACAAATTCATCAGGTCATACTCTCCATAATTATAAAAACTATTTTCTGTTACTCTTGTAAATCGCTTGGTATCTTCTCCAGGCATGAGTAAACTTATAATTTTTAAAAGCCTTGTCTTGCCACTGCCTGAACTCCCTTGTATGAGTGCATGTAAGGTATCTTTCATTTTATAACTGGTGGCGGTTACAAACAAAAATATACGGTTGTTTTCTTCGCCTGTTACACCTGCTTTGCCTATCAACTCTTTAAAATTCGCTATCAGGTTTTTACGCTTCATAAACTCTATGCATTGTTTTGCAGCGGCTTCTGTTACTTGTATTTTTATTCGCTTGTTGCTTTGTTGTGGGTTATTTTGTAAATAGGTTTCTCTATAATTTTCTAATAAATGCGTAAGCAATTGCAAATCTTTTTCTACCTGATCTTTGCGTAAAGACAATAATTCTGCTACGCTGTCTGATGTGCTTTGTATTTGCTTGTAATCGTATAAATCTATTTTTATCCGGTAGTCTTGCTTGGTTGTTTTGTGTATGATTTGTAAGGATATTTTTAAGCTGTCCAACTGGGGCTTTAATCCACCTTTGATGGTATAATTGGCTGCTATGCCTGTAAAGAATATGTTGTTCGGGTTATTGGTGTTTAAATGATAATCTTTATTTTTTTCTTTGACTGGTTCTGCTATAATTATTGATTTTACCGGTATATCAGCAGCTTTATTTTCTATTGGTAAAGTTTCCGTTGAACCGTGTCCGACTACTGGCGGAAAAATAAAATCTTTTCTTTCATGGATTAGATGGTTTAAAATGGCTCCCTCATGCCCCTTGCACTAAGCTGTTTACATCTTCATTTTCCGGCGTATATACGACGCTTATTTTTATTTGTGGCAACAACTCTTTGAACATTGCATCATATTTATTTACCGCTTCCTTTCCTGCTTTGTCTCCATCAAAAAGAATATGATTTCTTCCAGCTGTTGTAAATTTTTATGGCGTTAATATGTTCTTCTGTTAATCCATTGGTGCCGTAACAACTTAGTATTGCATAGTCTTTTATAATTTCATCATTGCTTAAAAGGGTTGCCGCATCTATAATAGCTTCGGTTAGGATTAATTTTTTTGTGTGGGTGTTGGGATAGCCTGGATACAAGCCGCTTCTTTCTTTTAAATAAAAATGCTTTGCATTTTCATTGTTTAAAGTGCTTCTAAAATACAAGCCTGTTATGTGGTTCTGTGCATTACGTAAAGCAAAGCATACGCACCATTTGCCAAAAGGCTGGTAAGCCTTTTCGCCTGTTCTTGCTGTTAAATTTTTGTCTATTAATAAACCGTATTCTAAACATTGATTGATTAACGTTTCTTCCTTTCTTGCTCCGTGGTGGAACTGCCCTGCATTGTAACCAACTTCTATTTTCTTAAAATCTAAATTTCTTTTTGTAAATACTCTTTTGCAGGGGGCTGTTGTGTACTGCATTTCTAAAGTAAATAAACATATTGGCTAAAAACTGTTCCCTGCCCACCAATGGCTTTACCGGTGCCGGGTTGTTGTTGATTATTACTGTGCTGCCGCTGCCTAAAATCTCTATTGCTTTTTTTATTGCTGCTGCTTTGCTGCAGTTTTCTTTATGTAGGATAAAATCTATTACATCCATGCTCTTGCCATGGGTTTTGCAATTGCTGCTAAAACAATATGCTGTATGTGTTTTGTAATACACCTGCAGGCTGGGTGTTTTATCATCATGGAAGGACAGTGTAAACGTAAATTTTTATCAGGCTTTAAACTGTAATAACTCAATAAATTTGCTAATGTCAGCCTTGATTTTATTTCTGCTATTTCCATTATAAATTATTTTTATCTTTTTTAGACAATGTAAAAGTAATTATAATTATCTTATTTGGACAATTATGATTATACTTTTTAGATAAATACCCTAGTTTTTGTCTTTTTTAGATAAATTTGTACTGTCGCTTTAAAATGACATAAAAATGAGTGTGGCAGAAAATATTAAAAAACTGAGAGAAGATAAAGGCATAATGCAGAAGGAAGTATATAATGAGATTGGGTTAAAACCTGCTCACTACAATAAACTGGAAAGGGGCTGGTTGAGGCCTTCTCTTGATATTTTGGATAAGCTGGCTTCTTTCTATGGCGTAACCATTGATGAGATTGTGCATTACAGCAACGCAACGCCTAAAGCCGTAACGCTGGAAGATAAAACGGCTGCCGAACAGGTAAGGTTAATTGCCCAACTTAATGACAAGGATAAAAGCACCGTAATGAACATCATTGATACAATGCTCACAAAACAAAAATTCCAAACCTTCTTTGGAACAAAATATAGCACAATAAATAAAGCCCCTCACAGGGGCTTATTATTTATTGTATTATTTTCCCAATCATATTCCAGTACATTCATTCGCAACACATCTAAATAGTCACGATTAAACAAAAGCTGGATGGGCTTACTCTTATAAAAAATGGTTATATCCTTATGCAAATCATAATAATCTATAACAAGAAAATTAGAATATTTTAAATACTCTAGTTCAACTGGTTGAACAAAATTTTATTAGAATGCAGATAATCATCAATATTTTTATCCAAAAACAAAGCAATGGTTTCTCTATCAATAGACGATGATCTTTCTTCTTCCTTGCAATCTCTTATAAGATAAAAAAAAAGGAAACCTTGTGCGCCGACTTTGAAAACAATGCCTTATCCATATCTTCCCTCGTAATAGTTTTTTTAGAAAAATTATAAGGTATAAAAAAATCCGGGATTAAAGAATCCTTAGACGTACGTACATCCCCTGTACCAAAAAGGTTCTGTATTTTCTTGATTCGTTATCAATAAATACTGCTATGCCTTTTGTCTTTGTAATAACATACTCCTTATCTACAAACAATTTTTATTGCAGGATATAATAATAGATAACAGAAAAAAGATGCAAATATTTTTTTAAACATTTTCATTAGTCGGTTTTTTTAGTGTCTTTACTGGTTGTTTGCTGTATCCGTTTTTCAAGCGTTTCATAAGCTTTTTGTAAGTTTTCCTGTGCAGGAGTACCTTTGGCATCAAAAATACCTTGAATTAAAAACGAACCATCCTTGCCACCTGATACGCCCAATGCCTTATTGATTAAAGCTTTATTCTGGTCATCGGTAAACCCTCCTTTATTATTCTGCATCTCGTTGTTCTCGTAACCAATATTCGGTACACTGATAGATAAGCCTCCATCCCTGGCCGCCTGAACCATTTTATAAACCGTTCCTCCCGGGGCTAAATCTTCTTTAGAATTATATTTTGATCTTAAATAATCTTTGAAGCCTGCGTAATCGCCACTTACTTCGGTATACTGGTCATTAAAACCAATCAAATGGCCGGTTTCACGAGAAATAACTTCAGGATATTTTCGATGACCCAAGGCAATTAAACCTTGATTAGTTTCCGGCCCAACATGCGTTCTATTAAGACCCTGTCATAGCTACCTTATCGGTTACTTTCAAAACATTTTCGCCTTCCTTCATTTTACTGGCATCAAATGCCTGGTCATATACATACTGAATATCGTATTGGATATTCCAAACTTTTCCTTCCACATTTACCTGCTGATTTTTTAAACCTTTCTTTTACATCTTTATTATACCCCTTAATCCTTGATGGCTCTGTTGACCCTGTGATATGAACAACAGTTTGTACTTTGAGCATTACACTTCCATCTTTATTTCGTGTTATACTTACAATGGCATCCCTACCATCAGGATCAACCATTACAATGGGATTATTCAATCCAAAAACATAAGGAGATATGCTTGGGTATTTACTTGTCAATGGATCAACATTCCAACGTCTTCCTATATCCGCATTATATTCCCAGAATTCTGCTGTTTGTGCTGTAGGGCTTATTTCAGGGCTTCTCTTTTTGGCCATTGTGGCCAAATTGCATACTGTCGCCATTAAATGATTTTGTCATTGCACCAAAACTGCTGTAATATGTCGCTGTCCTTACATCTGCTGTATAATAATCTATTAGCCCGTCTGCATTGGCATCTACCTGTATTTTTTTATCACTAACAGAGCCTACTATATTCCCCCTGTGGTGATACAAATAATATTCATCCTCACCCCTTACAAAATTTTGTATCCTGTGTTAGGCACTACCACCTCCATGTCTATTGCTT
Organism: Chitinophagaceae bacterium; assembly: GCA_016713965.1. Classification (GTDB taxonomy): domain Bacteria; phylum Bacteroidota; class Bacteroidia; order Chitinophagales; family Chitinophagaceae; genus Ferruginibacter. The sequence goes on along the minus strand of JADJOC010000007.1, from coordinate 203,681 downwards.
TCTTTTTTATCCCTAATAAATTGCTGCCATATTTATAAAATTCTTTGGTGCTTATATGCCCACTGTTTATTAAAGGATTTTTTTGATAACTCAGCATTATATTACCGCTTGCATTCCTCACATAAATTTCGGTAGTATCTCCAACTGTTTTACTTATCCTGTTTCCTCCTGCATCATATGAGTAAGTAATAATCTTGCCATCTTTTTTCTCCACCTTTTGTAGCTTGCCATACACATTCCATGTATTGTTTAAAACATTTTGCTTTTCATCTTTAATTACGTTTCCGATGGCATCATATCCGTAAGCAGTTATTTTATTGTCAATAGCATTTTTCAAACTGATTAACCGATTGGTATTAGCCTGGTAAGTATAGCTGTAGTTATTTAAATTCAAATTGCCAGCGCTGCCATTTCGTTTATACGTTTGTATGTTTCCGTTAGCATCGTAGCTTATTTCTTCCCTGTGATCATCAATGCTGACTACATTCCAGTTGTTGGTTGCAGGGTTTAGCCCTTTGTAGGTATTTACTTTAGTAAGTCTTTGTAATTGATCGTACCGGAATGTTTCTAATAAAGCATCTCCCAGTGTTGGTATGTTCATACTCGTTGCTGCAATATTTCCATTATAGAGCGGTACAAAACCAAAACCTGCAGCCGCAGCATTTGCAAAAGGTTGCCCACCACCAATGGGCTTATAATCTTTAGCATTGGCCGTGCTAAAATAATGCAGCGCAAATCCAAAGGCATCTCTCGCAACCTGTGCGTTTGCTCCTGTGCCATCTCCTCCCATATCAAACTTTCCATCGCCAACTGCTGTACTGTTCATTCCTTTTAACCAGCCTTGCAGCGTGTACGCATAATCAAAACCTTGTACCTGATTTTGTCCAACGATCTGCTTTGCCAAAGGGCCGTGCTTGTAATAATCATAACGGCTGTCCCTTTCATAATGAAAACTGTCTTTGCTCGTGTACACATCCGTTAGTCTATTTTCTGCATCATAAAAATATTTATGGTAAAATTCATCCTGCTCACCTGCCTGGTAAGCTACCTTGTTTACTTTACCACTAATCAAGTCGTAATCATAGGCTAGTTTTTTAAACCTGTTACCTGTGGCTTTCATCTCACCAAAATTAAAGTCCTGCAGCAGTGTATCTACATTACCATGGATGTCATAGCTGTAAAAAGTAGCAGTGCTGTGTGTGCCTAAAATATCGGGATCGGGTTCCTGGTCAAACACCATGCTGTAGCTTACCCGGTTGCGCAGGTTGCGCTGCTCTAAAAAGCCCTTTAATGTATTTTTTCCATCGTAGTAAGACAGGTCGTAGCTGGTACGGGTGATCTGCTCTTTTAACCCACCACCAGCCAGCCATTTTTCTAACAACCCCGGCTCTTTACTTGGCGGCAGTTCTGTTTGTGGTTTTTGTCCTACTTCGGTTATCCTTCCTAATTCATCATACAAAGTATAGCTGTATTTTTTATCCAATAGCTGCTTACTGTTTTGGCTAACGGCAAGTCTCCCCAAAATGTCATACCAAAAAGTGGATTTTCCCTGCATCGGGCGTTTTTGTGCCACTACCTGGTTCAATGTATTGTAGCGGTAATCGGTTACCAAAGTATGCCCGGGCACTACTTTATTTAAAGCCTCCGCCTGGCCTTTCTTCACGTTAAGCCTTGCTGTAGCTACCTGCTGTAAAAAGATCTCATCGCCATGTTTTGCATCTACGCCTGCCGGCGGTACGGTTTTTACCAGGTTGCCTGCTTGGTCGTAATAGTATAACGTGTAATGGTACTCGCTGTTGGTATAGGTTACTTTAAGGCTTTCCATATCTTTTGCCTTCATGCATTTGTTGTAGTAAGCGGTATCAAATACATTTTGTATGCTGTCCTTGTACAGTTCCCATTTTTCTTCTGCTGCTGTGTAAGCCATTTTTGGTAAATCTTTGCAAGGGTCTTCCTCGAATGGCAAAGGTTTAAAGGTTGGTTCATTTAGGCCGCAAAGCATGGGTGGCGGCGTGTCATTCGGCTTACAGGATTCCAGTAAAATTGCACACTGTTTTTTGTATAGGCCTACAATCTCTTCATAACTATAATTTGTTCCCCATTTATTATTGAAAAAATCCGCAAATGCCCCTCCTGTTTTGCAGGTGATATTATTACATACAAAATCATAAGGAACTTTGGTAAAATTGGAGTAATCCTCAAAATCTTCCTGGTATTGTAAAGTTCCCTTATCATTATATATTTTTACCCAATCTACCTGAAAATCCCTAGTCATAGAAAAGGCATAACTGTTCAGCCTAGAGAAATCCATATCAGGCTCAAAATCATAGTAGCCTACCTGTTGATTATTGATAAATACAAAGCCGGTGTCGACCCGCATCACTATTTTTATTGTATCCCACTGGTTAAATTTATGGACCATTTCTTTTATTCCCAACTTATTTTTGGGATAAACAAAACCGGAATAATGGCTGTAAGAATGGTTGAATACAGGAGCAAATTTCCCTTTATCAGTATTTAAGGTAATAAAGATCTCCCCGGCATCATTATTCAACAGATTAATCTTTTCCAGCTTTAGCCGGGTTTCAAAAGTAATGGGGTTGCCTGTACACATGGGTAAATTATACCCGAAGGAAAAATTCCTTCCTGTAATTACCGTGTCGGGTAAATCTCCAAAATAACCGTCTTTGATAAAATCTTTTAGGCTAAACTTGGTCCAATCTTTACCTGTATAGTTATTGCCCAAAAAAAACACTCCTTTTTCCACATTATCCTGGTCATGAAAAATATTAAACTTACTGTTGTAGTAATCAGCAATGGTTTGTTGTAAGCTGTTGCAATCGGCTTCAAAATTATTGTTATCCAATATTGCGCAAAAGGGAATTTGCTCTATTCTTGAACCAAAGGGATTGTTATCAAGGTTGGCTAATATCTCCTGTGCGTCATTAGCAGGAAAATTATAACTTACTAACCCATTCATATTAACATCACATGTGCTATATACATTATTAAGCACTGCAGCCGGATCTCCGTTTAGGCAATTTAGTATATATTCCCTGTCATTATTATTCCCATTATAAGTTATAAGTTTATTGGCATTGGTATTACCTCCCCAAAGTGCTTTTACATTATTGGGATATATTTTTTGTGCATCTGCACCAAATGTTTCCGTATTAATATTTGTAAAATCTACAGAAGCGGAACCAATATTATTGATTTGTATTGGCACTTTGGTCATGGCGCCAATATGATTGCGGTGCCTTACACTTACAAAGTAATTTCCATTTTCCAGATTAGGAAAGGTTAATTCAGTACTGCCATTTACAGCAATAACATCGCCATTTCTAAGTACTAAACCACTTTGTGTGGATATAATTTTGCAGGAATCTTTGCTGTCGTGCAATTGTACCCATACCCAGTCAACAATAGCCTGCTCTTTAGTTTGGTTAAATTTGTCTTCAAACATCAATGGGCTGGCCTCTATTGGTTTGTGATAAGCCGAAGGAAAATATTTTGTTGCCAATAGCGGATCTGTAAAATAAGGGTCATTGTAGGGTAGCAATTTTTGGGTTCTTAAATCATCCCGCATTAAACCTGTTTGGCTGTCGTAGGCACCGCCTAAAAACATTTTGAGTCTTAATAAACCAACTTTACTAAATGCTGTTTTGCTACAAGGCCTTTGCTCTTTTATAGAAGCAGCAGCATCACTTTTAAGCATACTAGCTAGTAAAAAATCTTTATCATTTGTACCACCATTGTAATTTACCAATCCGTTCATATTATAATCCCCATTGTTGTACACCAGAATAAGAACTTTTATGGCATCCCCGCCTAAACAATGGAGCAATAAATAATCCTTATCATTTAATCCGCCATTAAATCTTACAACTCCATTGGCATTGCCATCGCCTCCCCAAAGCATGGCTTTATTATTTAAGATATATTGCGCATTGGTACCAAAAGTTTCGGTATTGATATCTGTAAAATCTATAGAAGTAATATCGCCATTACTAATGTTTACAGGCGTTTTCGTCATTACTCCCAAATGGTTCCTATGGCGTACACTCACGTAATATTGGCCATTGGGCATATTGGTAAAACTTAATGCACTGCCATCTGTATTAATTACGAAACCATCTTTTTGCAAAAGCCCTGTGTGGGTGGCTAATATTTTACAAGAATCTTTACTGTCATGCAATTGTATCCATACCCAATCCACAATAGATTGATCGCCTTTGTCTGCAAACATTGGTGCCGTTACCTTTGTTGCTTTATGATTAGATTTTGGAAAATAATTAGCTACCAACAATGGGTCACTAAAATAAGGGTCGCTAAGCGGCAGCAAATTATAATTTCTTAAATCATCCCTCATTAAAAGATTTTTATCGGCATAAGCACCGCTTAAAAACATTTTTAAATTTAAATAAATAGTATTTCCACCAGTACATTGCTTTTCAAAAGCCACATAATCTTGCCAGCTTTTGCCAAAGCCTGTTGTAAAATTGGCAAAATGTTCAAAAGCAATGTTCAAATCAATTTCTTCCTGCGTTTGTGGATTGGCAATTGGTGCCTGCTGGTTAAAAGCAACAAAAAATCATTTTTATTTGTTGGTATTCTTCGCAAGTGATACAGGTTTTTACTGGTGTATTGCATTGCAAAACCGGAGGCAATACAATAGGTGCTGGTAAAAATATGCACTCGTATTGGCCTGTACATAAAGCAAATAAAGTATCAATAGCGCCTTGCGTAATGCTAGTACCGTATTTAAATTGCAGATAAGTGCTAAGGTTGCCTGCGTATGCAGCTTTTACACGTTCTGCTTCCAAATTGCTAAGACGGTCGCATTGGCAACTGTCTGGCTTGGTGATTACTTGTTGATCGGTAACAGCGGCTTGTTTATCATAGGGTGCTGGAGCGGTAATTAAATAAGGATGGCATAAAGCCTCAATAGCAATCCCTTTATTTTGTAAGAAAAGTTTTATTACATCTGGAAACTGCGTATATAGGTTCCCTTTATCATTAATGGGGTCATCGCCTGGCTTAATGCTAGAAGAACCGAGGTAATGGTTTTCATCCGATCCTGTGGTACAAATTTGCACCAGGCGGGTTACCAACCAAGTAGAGTCATCTTTACTAATAGCGCCAATAGAAGGGCACTGCTCTAGTTGGGCAATCCAACTATCGGCATAGCCTTTGCAGGTAGCATCGTACTGCTCTGCTGCCAATTCTTTTGCTGTATTTATGGCCAGTTCATCACCTTTGCCCAATTGGTCAAAAAAGGTGTTCAAATCATTGTTATCATCATCTAATTTATTATAATCAATATTGTTGTAGTCAATAAAGCGAAGCTGGTATTTTTCATCTTTAATAACATCATCATTTTTTTGGCTACAGGCATCAAGTAAATATTGTGAAATAATTTTTTTACGTTCGGTTAAATACAAGGAACGGAAATTCTTCCAGGCCATATCCCAATCGGTGTTGCAGCCATTGATATTAGCAGAGGGAAGCTTTGGTGTATTGAGCAAACATTGGTTTTGTGGACTGGCAGCACAACCCACATCAGAAAGGTTTCTGCAAAATACGGAAGACTGTGCCAATTGCCACATGGAAAAACTGGTGGGAAGGAAAGGTGGGGGACAGCCTTCTTTAACTTTTTTTGTGGCAGCATAAACAGCCATTTTTGCAGCATCCCATTTTATATCCAGCGCCAGCACCGCTAAAGAAAGGGTCTTTATTGATGAGGTTTATAACATTATTAACGACAGTGGTAAATTGAGCATTTTGAGCATCTGCCCAGGTATTGGTTTTGCTTAAATCAGCTTCAAACTGGTAAGTGTCGGCAAGTTTCCCAAGTGTATATTGTAGTTTGCAATATTCAGGATGATAAGGCAACAATTGCTCTGCCCAAGAGGGTTGAAATTGATTTACAAATTCATCTTTGGATAATTTAGCCGGATTTTCTTTTTCCTCCACGCCAAATTCATCTTTGTAGGGCGCCGAAGGGTTTTGGTAGGGGATCAAATTATTATTATCAGTACTCGGGCCAAAAATGTTAAAAGCTTTTTCATTTTCTGCGAGTTTGGCATATTGGCCATAAGGTGGTGTCATATCCATTAGCATAATCTGGCGGATACTATTTGTTACATCAAGCCCATCTGAATTGTCCGGGTAGCAAATGCGGTCGCAATTCTTTAATGCATCCTGGTAAGCAGTCTTGATCTGGATTTTTTATATCATCCGGCAGTGGCTCTTTCATGCCTGATTGTTCAATAAATTTCTGGGTAAAGCGGCCAGGTCTACCCCTATGCTTTCTTTACAGCTTTCGCAGGTAAGTTCGCAGTTGCTTTTCTCAACCAGTAATTTATATTCGGTATCATAAAAATCCTGGAAGGTTTTACAGGTATTGTTGGCTACAAAAACCTCTTTGTAAATATTTTTGGCACTATCGCTTAAAGTAAGCACTTTGCTGATGGTATAACCTCCTTCAGGCAGTTGCACTTCAAAATCTTTACTAAAAAACCCCGTCGTTTTACCGTTACCGTTACACTGCAAGCCATCCAGTTTTCCATTTAAGGTAAAGTTGCTGTCTGTAACTACATAAGGAAAACCATCGGTGTTGCAATCAGAAGTAATCGTGATTTTTAAATTGTACAGGCAATCATAACATATTTCTGCTTTATTGCAATTTAAGAGCTTAAACTGATCCGGATTTAATTCATAATTGAATTTGTATAAACCCGCTTTGGGTACTGCAAGCGCCTTTGTAGTAAGGATAGAGGTGCCGCTTATGGTATTGGTTTGCTCATCAATTAATTGCTTGGTAAAGCTTTCCGAATTAAAGCTTGGCAACGCATCCAGGTTTTCGGGGGTATTACCTGCCAATGCAGTAGCTACTGTTCTGCCATGCATATCGGTGTAGCTTACACTGTATTGGCCATTGGCATCTTTTACAAAATTTTTAAAATAATGCGGGGCATAGCCGGCATCGGTGCCAAAGAGGGCGTCCAGTTCTTTTTGATCTGGCGCTTCGTAAATATATTTTGTTTCATGATTGCTGCCTAATTGGTGACTGGCTCCCACTCCACCCTGCGCTGCCACTCTACCATCAGGCGTAAAACGGGTTTCTGTAAAAGGATAACCTTCTGCATCAGGAATATATTTATCAGGATTGTTGCCTGGTAATTTTGCTTTTTCATTATTGGGCGAATAATATTGGGAAGTTCCGGTAGTATTGTCAAGAGCCTGGGCCGGGTTGGCACAAATGCCCATATTTGGCACTAGCTTGTCATAAGCCCATTTAGGGTAACCGGAAAAATTAATGGCTTTATTAAAATTTTTTGAGTATCGGATAATCGAATTAAGCGTAGGTGCAGGCAACACCTGAATCACAGGCCGACCCTGGTAATCATAAAAAGATTCTGCTAGTGCGGTGGTATTGGTACTGTTGTCTTTGGTAACAGTTTGGCGGTTACGAAGTTTGCCATCAAAATATTGCACTACGGATTTTCTTTTGCCTTCTTCGGCAAAAGAAGTGCTGGCCTGCCAGTTTAAAAAATTTTCGTGGCCGTTATAACTGAAATATACGGGCTGTCCTGCATTTTGCCAGGTCCATGCGCCTTCGATGCGCTGGCCATCATGCTTAATTTGCGCCGGTCTAACTCTTACGAACAAACGCCCCTGGCCATCGTACAATAAAGGAATATTGTAAGCAACATTACTGATGGTAACACGGGTGGCATTATTATTAAATATTTTTTCTGCTGTAAACTGGTTGTTATCCTGGTAGCTTGCCAGGGCACTTTCATCTACCCATGCCCACTCCAGGTCGTACTCGGTAAGGCCGGTGTGCGGATCCTGCCAGCTGGCAGTCAATTCATTATTTCCATTATCCAATACGGTGGTTAAACCTTTGATGCCTGCAAAGCAATCAAACACATAATCACGGGTAGCGGTAAGGGTATTATCTATTCTTAAAACTTTGGTAACATCCCAGTCAACATTTTTTTCGATGGCAGTAATGGTTACTTTTACCTGGTACGCATTTTTCAAATAGAGGTATTGGTTCCCGTTATATTTTGTTCCTTCAGCCTTTGTATAATCAATAGTAAATTCTTTATCGCTTTCTTCATCTATTTGCAATTTTTGGTTGTAGGTAATGATATGCAGCTTAATGGTAGCTTTAAAATCAGATGGAATAAAAAATTTGCTTTCTTCTTCAATACCTGCCGACACCATGTTATTAATGATGTGTGTGTGTTCTATGGTTAAAAACGGGTTAGGCTGGTCAGTAACCGTAGAAGTGGCATTAACAAATACCTGCCCGCTGCTGCCTAGTAAAGGCTGCGTCAATGTCGGATCATTGGCAGCGAATGAGGGCAGGTAACCTATGCATTGCAATATCATCACAATAATAAAACGGATGATATTTTTACTTCTTAACTTCATAAACAATTATTTAATATTAACACAACTACTTTTTATTTTCTGTTAGTACTGCAAAATTCCTTTTCGATAAACTTTTTTTATTATACTGTCTTTATTATAAATATATTAATTTGAAAAATAATAATTTCAACAGTAGTTTCATTTACTATAAATTGGCTTGTATTCTTTTATTTTACATCCAAACTTTAAATATAATCCTGTTACATATTTTAAATTTTTAACACAGTTTCCACTAACATCATAAAAATATATTTTGGTATAATTGAAGCCACAATATTCTACTTTAATGGTGCTTGTAAAAAGCATCTTGATAAAGCCTTTCACCTCATTAATGTTTTTTTGGATTTGCTTATCAGACCATTCGAAGGTTTCATTAGTTCTATCTATATTTATTTGTATGGCATTGTTTATAAAAATTAACTGTAATTCAATACAATTAGGTTTTTGCAATAAAAACTTTACATAATGCTCTTGATAATAAGATTTATCAATAATAAAGTCTCTATTGGTTTCTAAAGAGGCGACATTTAAATTCTCTAAAACAGAATTAACCAAATCTATTTTATCATAAACTTCATTTTCATATTTCATAATCATAGTTCTAATTTATAAAGTGAAAGTACCCGGTATGGGCTACTCTTCCATTTCTAAAAATATATCTTGCAAATCTTCATTAATTATTTCCCCGTTTGATTCTGTTATAAGTCTGAAATTTTCTTGTTTTTCATTTAAAAATGTGGATCCATCTAATATTCCTAATATGTGTGAAACCGTATTTACTCCAATTAATCGTAAGAATTTTAAAAAAGATATTTTTTGTTCTTTTGTTAAATTATTATAAATAGGCAGTATTTCTTTCCAAATTGGATCTTTAGCCTCGGAAGATTCTAATAAATTTTGGTAAATCAGAAATTCATTATCAATAACTCTTTTTTAAGTCCTTCTATAAATTCTATTGCTTTCATAATTTTATTTTGTAAATGAATTAGGTACATTGTTTTGTTCATTTTTATTAATTGTTGAAGTGAACTATTTGGAATTTCTTGTGAACCATATATACGTCTTAATTCAAAAATGTCTCTTGCTAAAACTTGACGTGCATTTGTAAAGCCTGATGTACTTCCCCTATATCGGCGCAAGTATGCAGCATGGCTTGATAGCTTAGCGTACTTGTGCCAATCGTATACTACAATATTTACGATGCTACAACTTTTTTATTTCAAACAACTTTTATATGGCACAAGTACCCTTCCGCACTTTTCCGCCCTGCATACTTGCGCTGGTATGGGTTACCTACTCTTCTTCTTGAACTTTTGTTATAAACTTTAAGGCATCTTCAATAGTTAATATTTTGAATTATATTTTTCAGGGCTTACATAATCGATAATCCAATCATTATTAACATGTGTTATCCTAATTGTTATAATTTCATTATCAAAAACTTGCATCCACGCTAATCTTTTTATTCCATCATAATCAGCTTTATGAAGTGGTACAAAATTTACAAAACCTAGTTCCTTAAAATGTTTTTCTTCTAGTTCTATCATAATATATAATTAATCTAGTTTTTTTTAAATATCGCATCTACAGATGTGGCATTGCCGTTAGCATCTGTTGCGTTAACCTTTACGCTAACTTTATTAAACTTAAGGCGATCTGCCATTTTACCAGTATAAGTCTTTAGAGCAGCTTTTCATATGACATACCCTTTCCAACTAACTCATTAAAAGTTTTCAAATTATCACCCATTTTACCAGTTCTCCAAGTGCCTCTTATTGCTGTAACTTCATCAAAATTTTTGCCTACAAAATCGTAGAGTGTTCTAAATACATCAGATCCTCTTCCTTTTAATTCAGTTCCTGTTGTTTTTATTATAGTATTCAATTCCCCATGAGTTAAAAATGCTCTTCCAGCTTCATTCCCAACTCTATCACGCACTATAGCAAAACCATTTTCTTCAACCGCTTTAATAGTGTTTAATCCACTGGATGTTGCAGTTGACTCACTATTAATAACAGTTCGATTTGTGTAAAATAATCATCGTCGTAAGATTAGCCGCAGCATCTACTCTACCCATTTTCCCATAGTCAGCTGATGACGGATCATTGCCTGTTGTAAGAACCCAACCATAATATATGGGATTAAAATTTCTATTAATGCCAGAACCCAAGCTATAAGCCAAAACCTTCATCTTTAAAAAACTATTGGTAAGAGGATTTGTTGGTTTTGAAGCCCAGTTCATTAGATCAGTAAAATTGTAATCACCCCAATTTTTAGTTTCTTCAGCTCCATCCAAATCAATAAATTTTATTGGCTTATTTCCTGCATACGAATATGGTGTGTAATGTGGATATTCTTTCGTAATTGGATCCACACTAATAAACCTCGCCAGGTTCGGGTCATACATACGCATGCCATAATCCTGGTAGCCCGTTTCTTTATCTGTTTCCTTACCATTGTACTCATACTTATATTCTGCAATTTCGTAAGTGCGGCCGGGCAATGGCGCTCCAAACGAGGAATAATCTGTAGCTTTTACCACATCGGCTGTATAATAATCTACAATGCCATCTTTATTATCATCGTGCTGTATTTTTTTATCGGTTACTACAGCCATTACATTACCACGGTGGTCGGTAGCCTGGTAATAAGTATTGCCTGCCGTTTGCACACCCATATATTGATAAGATAATCCCAGGCCTTCTTTATATTGCCATCTTGTTGCATACTTCAGCTCATTTTCCATCCTGTATTTCATCAATTGTTCATAGTAATGATAATCCGTGCCGGTAAGGGTAAACAGCTTTGTGCTGATATTTTTTTGATTGTTAACCAATGTTTGCGTCAACTGGTCTATATTGCCATTGTACACTGCCAGGTATTTTTTTACCTGTTCTTTTTGCTTATGCGCTGATTGATTTTTTCCTGCAGCATATTCATACAACATAGTATACATGCTGTCTGCCTGGTATAGTTGCCACAGCAGCCAGTTTTGGTAAAGTGTAAATACATTGGTTTTTTCATCAATAAGTTTTTGGATATTTTTTTTATTGATGCGCAAGCTGTCAAATATATTTTGGTTGTAATGATAAAAATATATTTTGGACTGTGGTACCTGCAAGATTGCTTTATACACAACGTTAATGCTATCAGGATTATACCACTCAACAACCCTGGGTTTGGCTTTTACCGAATCGCTGAACCTGATTTCCACTCTTTTGCAGCTGTTGAATATTTTTACAAAAGCGGTATCCCGTTCTACCTTACCATCCTGTTTAATGCGGCTTTGCACCCAGCTGTGCATTGCTTCTTTCTTTTTATCACATAATACAGCAAGTTTTTTGCACAGGAGTAGCAACGCAGCTTGTATGTGGGAGATAATAACAGTTCTTCTATCTTTTTCATAAGCAACCGGGATATTGCTGTATGGCATTTTGGGCCAACCTGATTTTTGCAATAGCGGCATTTAAAAAATTTATTTCATTTTTATATACCTGCTGAATGTAAGCAAAAGGGTCAATTTGCCTATCAATAATTTTATTATACAGCATATCTGAAAGTACACCTGATCCTGTTATTTCGCTTGAGCAGCCGGCCCAAAGAATTTCTTTGGTATTTTATCAACAATGGCCATAATAACGGATTGGCATTAAGCTTACTATTAAATGTCACCAGGTGCGGCGAACCAGATTCCAGTTGCTTAAAAACACTGTGCTGCCCAGGGCTGTACCTATTTTGGTTGAGCGGCTGGGCCATAACAGGCAAGCCAGATAAAAGCAATATTAATATTACAATTCTACTCATCAGTGCAATTTTTTTGATTACAATTATTTTACCACTTGAGCCCGTGAATAAATATCCTGCATAATCTTTATACTTTTTTTACCGGTTTGTATTTGCCGTTTTCAAAAAATATATAATTATTTTCATCGTATAAATCATCTGCCAGGTTATCGTAACGGTAATTGGTAAATTCAACGCTTAAAGTTTTATTCCTTAATTGCGCCGCTGTTGTATCATCTGGCTGTACCATTTCTTTAAACTTATATTCTATTTTTTGTAAAAACTTTTGATCAGTATTGTAGGTGATGGCGAAGTTTTCAAACTGTGCCTGTTCATTTGCTCTGGCAAAATTTATTACGCCTGTTTCTTCGGTTCTTGAAGTGGTAATGGTATAATATGATGAATAGGTTTTTAGCAGGCTATCTATTTGGGCCCTCATGGGCAAACCTGTACCGGCATTTTTATTTGCCGGATCAGCCACTATGATAAATTTTTCTGTATGGTAAATGGAAAGAAAAAAAAACTGTCGTTTTGCATAAATTCTATATCCCTAAATTATATTTTGCCCGTTTACCAGCCATGGTATAAGACCCTGCCAAAACATCATCAGTGAATTCATTATTTATTGTATCAGTTTTGTAAGTATATTTTTACATCGAAAGTTAAATATTGGCTGCTGTCATATGCTTTGTAAATGCCGTCCATTACCTGCTGCGGCGTTTGTGCGGATATTTTTCCGGTCATTATGATGAGCAGGAATATATATACTGGTGCAATTTTTTTTAGTTTATATAACATGTTGGTTATTTTATTTTATTGAATAGCTTTTTGCATAGCGCTTCTTGTTTCTGTAATGGTTTTTATGCCTTTGCTGGTTTCTTTTTTCACCCTTATAAGTGTACCATCATCATCATATTCATAAAAGCTTGCATAGTTGTTTTCATCCAGTTCCGATGTAAGGCGGAGATTGGATGAGTGATAAATAAAGCTTTTTACATTTGCATTAAAAGGATTAATGCGTACGTCATCAAAGAATACGGGTGCCCCGTCATTGTTATTTTCAAATTGCACTTGTATTGATTTTGCATCTGCAGGAATGATAAACTCAGATTCGTAGCGCTGCCAGCCTTCAATAATATTTCCGGTTGGTTTAAAGTTTTCTGTTGTTTTATTACCGCCATAAATAATGCTGATGCTTTGTTTTACATAAGATGAGCATTTGCAATCAGTCGTATTTTCTTTTACCCAGGCGCTTAAGAGCATTTTTTGCCTTGCAATAAAGAGAAGGTATCTGTTAATGCATTTGCAAATACCTGTGAAGAATCAAGTTTAGTACACCAGTTTGTAACGGTTACTACGTTATTTTTGGTTAATGCCAAATCATTAAGTGAGTATAGCACGCCTTAGGTATTAATGAATAGGATGGCATACCGGGTTGTTTCCACGATAACATGCCTATGCCACCTGCGTGGGTATCCATATAATCAACCTGTATATTATATACTTCGCCTACATTTAAATTTATGTCTGCGTATCCGGCACCAAGGCCATTCCATTGATTGATTTTTAAAACCCCGTTTATCCAAACTCTTATCCGGTCATCATTATTTTGCTCTAAAGGAATACATGCCGGATGACGGAGCTTGTAAATAACCTCTCCACCTGGTAACAAAATTTCCCCAGCTAAAAGGAGGGGCATACATACCGTTTGCCTGCCCGAGATTAACACCGGCGTCTATCCGTGTGATTGCAGCAGGATTATTATTAATATTTACCAGTGCATTATCTCCTTCAACCTTCATTTTAGCGTCGGTATTTTTCTTGGTATATTTTAGATATTTTGCGGTAAGCCCTGTGCCTTTTTGGGTTACGGTTGTAATTTTATATGCAGTAGAATCCACTTTTACTCTTAACCCATAACCTTTATCCGCTTCTTCAACATTAGTTACCGGTGCATCAAGCGTAATGTTTTTTCCTGCATCCACCCTAAGGCTATAACGGCCGGTATGGCTTTGTGTAGGATCAATACTATTAATAATATCATTAAAATTTGCGTGGCGGTGTGGTTTACAGCTAATACAACCTGGTGCTGTCTGGTAATCATAATCTTCAAACCCGTCAAACATTACTTCCCGTACTCTGGCATTGTTAGCTACGGCAACAGGCAATTGCTGGTTGTAGCCATACAAACCTGAATTAAACCTGCCTAAAGGATCTTTGTTTTCTATTTCATAACCTTTGCGGTTATATTGTGTAATGGTGCTGTTCCATACCCATACATCTTTGGCTGGATAATTGCGTTGCAAATAATTTTTATCCAGATTCCAGAAATTTTGGTATTTAGTAATTGTGCCGGCAATACGGGTATCTATTGGCGCATTGGGATCTGTTTCTTTCCTGTCACCGTAATAAGCATAAGTGCTGTCTACACGCCAGTTACCTAAGATACCTTCAACATAAGGGTTGATGGCCTTTTTTGTAAATTTAGAACGGCAAATGCCGGTTGCAACTTCAACTGGTTTACATTCAACCATTGTATTAATATAAGGGTCGGGATTATTCATATCATTATATGATATAGAAGTATCACCACAAATATAATAGTAGTATGAAAGCTCTATAAAAGAATTATTGTGCTTACCATCGTAATAATCTGCCCAAAAACACCTTTGAAACTGTTCTGTTGGTATTTTACCTTGAGGATTATCATTCATAAGCCTTAATTGCAAGCCTAATTTATTATTGTTGTTAAGTACTGATCCAAAATTCTCAATAATAATATTAGATACATTAATACGCTTTTCATCAAACTGACCATTATTTGTTAATAGATAATTTTCATTACCAACTACTGCATGGGGTATAATGGCTGATTGTACAGATAAGTTTTGTTCAGTAGCAAAATAAGTTTTGCCCCATTGATTAAAATCATTAGCATTAAACCATTGGCTTTAATGATTTTATTTCTGCAGTTTTAAAGGGAGTCTGGGGAAAGAATATCGTGTGAAATCCGGGATGATCAGCTGAAGGTTTTTTGATTATTGTATTTGAATGTGAATAAAGTGATAGAAATGCATTATAAAATGCAGCATTAGCTGGTATGGGATTATTGTTAAAGTCAAATAATACAAATCCTGGTAAAATTTATATTGGAGTGGTTAAAAAGTCCGGGTTTTGTTTTTTTTTATGAAGGTGTAGAAATTCATTTTCTGACGAACTATAGGTAGAAGGATCCCCCCCTTTTTTATTCGTAGTTACATTAAGAGGATATAAACCATTATAGCTATTTTTTTTAACTCTTGCATATATCGGTTGCATAATAGTGGTATCGAAAAGATAAAAATCATTATCCACCCGCCAATGATCTTTAAAGGTGGCAGCACTGGTTTGTATAATATTAGTTGCATCATTAAACACCAGTTTATTATTTACAACAGGGTAATTCATACTTGTGATCGTACCTACAGTTTGGTCGAGCATATTACGGTGGCCGCTTCTTATAATTTTAAGGGTTACCCTCTGCCGTATACGGGTTGCCGTTAGCATCCATAAACACTACCTGGGGGGTAAGCGAACCTACTTTAGCTGTGTTAACTGCCCAGATTTTATTTGCAGTATTTTTTTGCAGGTATAAATCAAAAAGTTTAGGGACATCGCATGGTGCTTTTTTAAGCGGGCCTTTATTTTTTTCTGTAAACACATACATCTCATCACCACTTTCAAAAATGCTCTTGTCAATTTTATTTTCTAAAAGGCCATGTCGGAATGTAAGATTTTCATATACTGCATCTATATTTTTATATGCCGGCCCCATGCCACTGTATGCCCAGTGTGCAGGATAGCTGAAATTATATATAGCTTTATCATGCTCGTTATTTGTCCTGGTAAGCAAAGGGTTACCGGTTTCTGCATCGTACACTAAATTTTTTGTGCTTACCATACTGCCTTTGTCAATACTTACCACACTATCTAATATGCCATAATGATTGACTACTTTTAAAATTGAAGCTGACCGGTAAGTCATTCCTTCATAGATTACAGGCTGCAAAAGGTTGGTAAGTGGAATGGGGAAAATACCAATAAAGAAAAAATCAAAATTAGCACTGATGTTTGTAGTGATTGTTTCGGTTTTGTGTTGCCTGAAATCTGCCATTAATTCAATATCCCTGCCGATGAGGCTATTATTTAACAGGCCTTCCGGGCTATTTATTGTAGGGAAATTATGGTTGAATGTATATGTATTTCCCGGAGCTTTTTCAACATTATAAAAACTTTCTGTGAATGATACAGGGACTAATGAATCCAAAGCTGAATAAGTGGATTGTGTTTTTACTTTGCCGTTCATATCATTCATATCCACTAAAAATCCTTGGGATTGTGTAACTGCTTTTTTCATATCCAGCTTTAATAATTGCAGGATAGCTTTCGGTTCATATTTTACATTAGCTTCAGGATCAGTTAATGGTGTATGTGCTGATTTAAAAGGAAATTCTTTTGTTGTAAAAAATTCCGTTACCTGCCGTGTAGGGAGGTTTTTCACGGTATCCCGGTGAATGGATAATACCTCCACCCTGCTGTACCCCACCATGGGAGATGGATAAAATATTTCACCAAGCGGCATCTCTATTGCCCCAAAATCGTACGGCCCGCCTTTATTGTGGTTCATAAAACGCATGATCTCTTTGTGGGGATTTTCGTAACTCCCTATCGATGGCTCCCAGGCAGCTACACCACTGCTTATTACTGCTGGCTTTCCATTTATTAATTCTGTAGTGGTATATAAATATTCCTGTCCGTAAGTGGATTCATACTGACTGGTCATTTTATTCCAGTTATCATTAAGGATAACTTTTTTTACCCTTAGCCCACCACCATATTTTTTAAAATTGGGATGGGTTAATCTTACAAAAGATTTATTTGTTTCTACTTCCTTACATTTTGAACTTAATTTAAGTGCATTATCTTCTCCCATCTTTAATGCCGCAATAGATTGCATCATCCCGGCCAAAGCCAATACAAATGATTTTTTGTCACCATTATCTTTCATGTCATACCCGGGGTAAGCTTTGCCTGGTAACTGGTGTTTGATAAACTGCAAGGCCTGCTGCACCATAGGTGTGCTTCCGCCTTCGAGTTGCTGCACTTTTACATAAGCTATATCATCTGATACAAGCCCGTATTCGGCAATATCAGCATACACCGGTATCATTTCACTACCGGCAATACCCGGCTTTTCCGGCATTTTCACTGCCAGTTTCATATACAGTTGTTTGGTATTTTCAAAATACCGTGCAGTTAATTCTTTTTGCTTTTCTACAGCCGTATTGCCTGTAATTGCAAGCGGAAGTTTGATATATATATAATTATATTCAGTATTTCCCTGGTATAAAGTCTTATTGGTTTGCTGTATGGCATTGGGTGCTTTTGTATTGCTAAAACCTACAATTTGGCACATACCTGCTGCTTTTTATTTTGTACATATGCATAATCATCAGCTTCATATTCTACATTAATTACACCACCTGAGGGTAATAAAATTTTGTTCATTGTCCATGCCGCAGCATATTTATCTGCTTTGGATTTATCCTGCACCGTATAAGGGTAATCTGCATTGCTTAGCCCACCCGGATTATTGCCTGCGGCTGGTTTATAATTGCCCCACCTGTCATTATCATTATAATTATAATTGGGGTTTTATCCTGCGGATAATAAAATACATACTTGCTTTTTGCTTTTTTTACATTGTTGTTATAAGTAAACCAAATGCTGTCTAAAGTAAGTTTGCCTTCATTAAGCAGGCTGTTGGTTGTACCATCAGTATTCTTACATAATTTATAGCTCTGAAAAAATTGTACTGTTTTGATCGGTTTTGCTTTATCTCCTAGTTTTAATAAATCACCTTTTGAGTACAAACATATTTTATCCAGTCGCTGCATACCCCATGCATTATCCAACATCCCTGATTGATTTTGTACCTGCCTGCCATCTTTCCGTTCATTTTTTACATAAAAACGGGCTACCATATTTTTTGATTCTATCGAATATAAATGCCACATTTCCCTTTCACCATATACATAGTGTGCTTTATCATCTTTATCATCTGTTTTAAGGCCTTCACTATACGTGGCTACTTTATCGCCGACAGGTGTCCGCCATTTATATCCATTACTGAATTTTGAATAATTGAATTTGATGCCATCACCCATATCATCTTCACTAATTCCATTACCGGTTAGGTCTACATAATTTGGTGATAACAATGCAGTTAATAAATAGGAATGCGTGTATGCAGGCATTTGCTGCTGCTCCATAAACCAGTCACGGCCATGTTTATTCCCTGTGGTATCATCAATGCCAGGATTGTATTTGCTTTTTGAAGTATTTTTATCCCCGTTATTTATGTTAAATGTTACATCAACCTGCTTTGTATTATAAACGGGAATGCCATATACATACTTGCGCCCATCTGTTCCTAAAACATCTATTTCAGAAATATGATTGGATTTTCGATAACCGGCATAGCGGTTAATCGGTTCTATTGACTTATCACCACAAGCTGAAAAAACTATTTTACTTTCATCAGGATTATAAGAATAGATATTTTTATCAAAGCCAACCCTTTCAGCTTCTTCAGCCGTTAAAAAATTTATAACCTGGGTGCGTTTATCCCTGTTATTTTTTATCACTGATGCTGCGGTAAGCAATTTTTCTCCTACATTATTTTTGTTATCATCGTATTTAATAATATTGGGTAGCAACAGTGGAGTTCCTGACCCTGTATTTGACATTTTAAGGCGTACGAGTGTATCATTGCCAATTGCATTTTGGAATACAGCATCAGGAATTGTTTTTTCACCGGGGTTTTTAAAATAAACCGACTGGTAATTCTCTTTGTTTTCTTTAAAACTAAATACATCTTTAGCCATATTATTAACTTCCCACGCCCCAACTGTTGATGGTGTATGAGCGTAGCTAAATTCTGCACCACCATGTACAACATTACCAAAACCCAAATCAAGGCCCAGGCTGGCATCATCATCTTTTGTTTCTGTTCTTGCGTCCCTCATAAAACCCAGGTCTCCACGGGTAGCCTTAAATGAACCACCGGTACCTTCGCCAGTAACGTTAAAAACATCGTAAGTATATACCGGCATGGCGATGGCTGGAGAAGCAGGCGTATATACGCCATCGTTAGCCCTGTTAAAATCCAGCAAAGCATCAGGCTTTCCGTTAGATTTTTGATAATTTAACATGCCATAGGCAGGATGCCTGGTTTCCTGGTCGTCAGGATGAATTTTAGTTTCAGTGTAATAACCTGCAATTTTTGCGTGGGGGTTTAATCCCACGTTTTGAACCCTACGGAAAAAGACAAATTATAGCTGCTGCGTGTATAAATATTTTTTATAGAAGGTGTGATTGTAGGGTAAGCAAAAGAAATGCTTGAATTAAGCGCACCCAGGATCCTGTACCTGTCTCAGTTTCTACGCTTCCATCTGTTTTCATCCTTTCAATAGTCCTGGATTTACTTACACCTGCATCAAGGTGCATGGCGGTGATGCCCATACGTGAGTGTTGCGTAAAACTTGTGCCTAAAGAAGCTTTAGTGCCATATTCCCCTTCTTTTTTAGTTAATGATAAATTAATAGACGGAGTTACGGCTGCACCAGAACGTGAATTTACACTCAGGTTGGCACCAAAAGGAAAGTGCAGCAGTTTTTTCTTCTGCAACTTTTGTTGAAATACTAAGTGAGGGGTGTATGCCTGCTTCTAACGCTATGCCCAATTTATTATTAAACGAAACCCCGGCATTTAAACTAAGGCCTATGCCTATCATCGGGTAACCGGCAAATTTTAATCCTGCTCCACCCGAAACTCCCCAGGTCTGGTCGGGGCGCATGCTTTGTCTTTTTATTATTGTATCATCACCATTAAAATCATCGGGCAGGCCACGCATATTCCGCATAACAGTTCCGGGATTGATATTCCAGCCTAATCCAACCCAACTGGCTTCCTGGTCCATAGTAATCCCACTATTATAAAACATATTTACAGGATAACCACCAACATCCAGCAAAGGAATGTTATAAGAAAAATCGCCTGTAAATGTTGATACCATATTATCTGCACCCACTGGTTTAAAAGCACTCATTTCAGGCTGGCCCGGGCCACCGGTAAGCAATTGTGGAGCGTTACCTGGTTCAAATTTTATTTTTTTTGTTATTTGTTTTTGCGATTGATTATATATTGGTTGCGGTACTTTTACCTTGTTGACTTTATTAGTCTCGTTTTTTGCAGTAACTTTTTTAAAAGTTTTATGCCTTGTATTTTTCTTATTTGCCGTAGCAAAATAATTATATGCAATATTATTAGCATGATTTGTAACAACAAGAAAAGTTTGCGCTTTTAGTGAACTTAATCCTGATATAAAAAACAGCGAAATAAAAGATAAGGCTATTTCTTTTTGATACCGTGCAGATAGTTTATTCAGCATATATAAATAATTTATTCAGATTAATCTTTAAAGTCCGTCAGGTTAGTTTTGAAGTTTTTTTTATTAGTATTGATGGTGCTCAAATTGCATGATCCACTTTTCCTGCCTTGCATTGATTAGCTGGGCTTCATATACCTTACCCTCCTGTAATTGCATAATTTTCTTTAAATTATATTCGATAAGATTTTCTCCTGGTTTTAATGTTATGCTAAACTGTGGAGATGCTTTTAGTGAGTTGGCCATATCAATAATTTTAATGATTGCAGCATTATCAGCTGTTTCATTGATATAAGATACTTTTAAAACCCCGTTGGGAGCAATCCCTTTTTCGGGGTTGTTTTTTTTCATTTTTACAAATGGCATTTGAGCAATAATTTTTGTTTCAGGGCTGTTATTTATTTTAAAAACCCATACTTCTGATTTTCCTGCATAATTTTTATCATCTCTTGCCACTACCTGCCAGGCATACCATTTATCTTTATTAAAAGTTGTAGCAGAGCTTGGATAGTTTAGTAAATTGGTATACAAGTTACCATCTGAAAAAAACGGGATATTTTCCTGTAAAGCCTCTCCAGGGCTTTGTCCATCATTTATTGCAGTAATTAAAATTTCGTACCTGAGTTTGGCAAACATACCATTTGGTGTTGGTGGTATCCATGAAAACTGGGCCGGGGCATTTTCCAAAATTGAGCTATCGGCAGGCAGTATTAAAAATGGCGGAGTTAATGGTTCAGTATCAAACTGAATACATTCTTCCGCAAGGTTAGTTTCCTTTATACCAGTGTTCCTTAATGCATAACATACTGTATAATTACCTGCAGGAAGAAGGCCTTGTAAACTATTATCCATTGTTGTAAGTAAGTAATTATATTGAACAGGGGTAAGCATTTATATTTAATTGTTTTGCACCGGGAGGAAGCGTAAATTGACCCGTACTGGCTGTCAATACCTCCTGGCCGGTAGCCCGGTCGCTTAGCACCATTTCAAGGCGGCAATAATCAAACTGGCTGTTGGTACTATTAACTACCAAAATGTTCCACAATTGATTTTTTTGAATTAACCCCACTACAGGTATATTTGGTTGTAAGATAACCTGGGCCATGCTAAACTGTATGGCAGACTACATTAGTAGTATAAAAAATAATCTTTTCATTTTTTTTATTTTAAAAACACGATAAAAAATTTACTTTGCCCATATCCACCGGCATTAAAGTTCTATTATAACCGGGCAAATAAGTTTTATCATAATTTAATTGTATTGTTCCTAACTTATTTATATATAGATTTAAACCAGCTGTACCACCCAGCAGGCTTTCGTTTTTATTTAACCTGTTCCATTTAAAACTCCCCGATAAGGTTAATTTGTTTTTAAATTGATAACTGATTAATTGTTCCAAAGTAAGCAGGTGCAGATTTTGTTGTTGTGTTAATGCGGCACTGCTTTGTATCATTAATTGAGATAAAAAGATGCTATGGTTGATAGTATAGCTTGATGCATTAAAGTAAATAAAAGCGGTATCACTGCTGCTGTTATAAAATTTTGTCAGCACAGCATTAGTATTCATACCAATTTGCTTTAACTGGTAACTATGGCTGACTACGGCATTTAAGGTATTGTATTGATTTTCTACCAATATATTATTATTGCTTATTGATAATTGTGAAGAGGGATAATATCCTATTGATACAAAAGGATATTTAGGGATTTTTAATGAAGCCTGTATGGATGTAAAGATTGTTTTGCTTGCAAAAGACGGGGCAGCTATCGGGCTTATAAAATCATTTTTTCTTACGGCAGCTTCAAGGTTAAATCTTTTTTTCCAAAGTTGCTGGTTAACTTTTACCAGCCATGCATCCTGATTTATATTAATGGGATATAAATTAAAGGATTGAAAATTTTCGCCTGTTTTTCTATAATAAGCGGTAAGTCTGGTATTTGTTTGCAAATTCTGACTGAATAATTTTATGCTATACGCCTCATTGGTATGTATTTTTAAATTAAATGCTTTTTTAATTAAATCAGATTGAGCAGGTTGGGCATTTGCATTATTGTTAAATGATGATTTTGCAATTTCAGCAATAATATAATTATTTTCATTTATAGTCATTCTTGCCTCTGCAGAAATACCCAGCACTCTTTGTACTGCAGCCATATTAGATGGTGTGTAATTTAACAGCGATTTTTTTCCGTTATAAAATGTTATGATAAAATTATTTTTTTCTTTTTGTCCCACACCGGCCCTTACTAGGTATAAAGATTGATTTGGCAACGCATTATTTTTAATGATAAAATCCCGGAACCGATAATTAACTTTTCCTGCAGCAAAAGCAAAATAAAATGGAAATGGGTTTATTTCTATATTTCCGCCAGTTAGTGATATATTTTTTACAGTTAATTCTGAATAATCCACCCATCCCCTGCCGATACCTATTTTATTAATAGAAAGTAGTAATTTTTGTGCTTTCGTCAGCTCATTCTTTGCAATATTTTTTTTCATGAATGCCAGCAGACCGGCTGTGTGACTAAGACTATTGATTTCTTTTTTAATAGCGTTGATCGAATCCTGTGTGCTTTTCTTTATTTTTTTAATGGTATCGCTATACTGCTTAAGCTCTGCTTCAAGCTTTTCCAACTCTTCTTTTTTTGCAGTAAATTTTTCTGCTGCCTTATTATATTTTTCGCTTTGTAAAGTCGTGTCTACCTGGGTTATGGCTTTTGCAGCCAGTTCTTCTTTAATATGACCTAAAGTATCTGTAGCTGTTTCTGCTTTTGTTAAAATGATATTTTCCACCGATTTGGCAACGAACCTTTTTGCTTATGCTCCCGGAGAATATGCCGGCCAGCCAGGGGCATTTATCCTGGCATTAATATCAGCTAATGAAGGCTTTGATGCTAAAGCAATCCTTTTATTTAACTCATTTTCCTTTTCTTCTATTAATTCCTGTATCCTTGCTGTATTATTGAGCCAGGTTTTTAATTCTTTAACCTGTTCTAATTTATTTTTATAATGTTCTTCTGCTTTTAGCAGCGCATCTTTATTTACTATATCTGTTGCTTTTGTTTTTAGATTTTCTTTTATATTATCTAATAACTGGTACCGATTAAATTGCACATTTACATCAGTAATATTTTTAAAATAAGGAGAATTGCTGCTGCGATTGGATAAAATCATCCTGACCGGGTATTTATCTTTTATTAAAAAATTCAGGGAGGTTTGTACCAGGTGCTGGGTTAGTCCGCTTTGGGCAAAAGGGGTATCTATATAACTCCGATAAGAAAAATCATATAAAATATTACCATGCACTTTAATAAAAGGAGCAGCAGCTTCTTGTTTTGCCGGTTTTATTACAATAGGTACGGCACTATCATACTTTTCAGTATTTAATAATACTACATTTTTATATTTACAAATACCAAATATGAGCAATACGGAATCAGATATCTGTAAGCTAATTTTATTTGAACTAGTAAACCCAGATCCAGTTTGTTGTTCTGGTAAATAGCCATATGAGTGCTGCCCAACACAGCAATAAGTAGTAGTTGCTATTAATAGAATTAATATTAAAAACCGTAAAAAAATCATAAGCAATGCACATTGAACCCGGAATCTATCAGGTGTTTTATATAGTATTTTAGTTTTCGTAGGTGAATTAAATTTTAATAAAAAATTAACAGATTGCAAATATCTGCAATCTATTTGTAATAGCAATGGTGTTTTCCTCCCCATTTTATGTTGTTTTTCTTCTAATAACCGGTTAATGCTTTTATATATTTATTATCAGCATGTTATAGATAATAAGAAAATTATTTACGGGCTTAATTAATAAAAATTTAATTGGTTAATAATTTATGATATTTTCAAAAAATATTGAAAATTCCGTATCTTTATAATATAAATGTTTATATATGAAACTTATCATAATTGGGGGCGGATTTGGTGGATTACGATTAGCCAGGAACCTTAACAATAAGCCGGGATTTCACATTACTTTAATTGATAAATTTAACTATCACCAGTTTCAACCTTTATTCTACCAGGTGGCTACCGCAGGCCTGGATGCCAGTAATATTTCTTTTCCCCTGAGAAAAGTTTTTCAAAAAAGTAAGAATGTGCGGTTCAGGATGGCAGAAGTTACCCGGATTAACCCTGAACAAAATACAGTACTTACCAATATAGGATCATTTGATTATGATTACCTGGTAATTTCTACAGGTGCTGATACCAATTTTTTTGGTAATGCAGCAGTAATGGAAAATGCCTTCCCGATGAAGAGCACCGTTGAAGCATTACAATTAAGGCATAGGTTATTACAAAATTTTGAAGATGCATTGTCAGCCAAAGATGCCCAGGAATTGCAGGCTTTAATGAATATTGTAGTAGTAGGTGGAGGCGCAACGGGTGTAGAGTTGGGCGGTGCTATTGCTGATATGAGGAAATATGTATTGCCAAAAGATTATCCTGAACTGGATTTTACCAAAATGAATATTTATTTGCTGGAAGGCACAGGGAAGATACTGGCTGCAATGAGTGAAAAATCCAGCGCACAATCATTGCAGTATTTACAAAAGCTTGGTGTTAAAGTATTAACCAATACTATTTTAAAAGATTATAATGGCAAGATTGTAACCTTGCAAAGTGGCGAAACAATACCCACTGCCATGGTGATATGGGCGGCAGGCATTAAAGGAAATGTGCCCGAAGGCATTAATAAAGATTTGGTAAGCCGGGGCAACCGTATTAAAGTAGACAGGATGTGCCGTGTAATGGGGTACAATAATATTTTAGCATTAGGGGATGTAGCTTATATGGAAGAACCCTCTTATCCAAATGGTCATCCGCAAGTAGCACCAGTAGCCATGCAGCAGGCAGATATGGTATCCCAAAATTTACGAAGGATAGAAATGAAAAGCAGCGCAGCATTGCTGGAAGAATTTGTATATAATGATAAAGGCAGCATGGCTACCGTAGGCAGAAATTTAGCGGTAGTAGATGTACCAAAACCTAAATTACATTTTGGTGGTTTTTTTGCCTGGATGATATGGATGGGCCTTCATTTAATGTTGATATTGGGCGTAAAAAACAGGTTTTTTGTATTCAGCAACTGGCTGTATAATTATTTTACTTACGATCAGAATCTCCGGTTAATATTTAAAGGTTTTTATAAAGAAAAAAAATAAATACACTTAAGCTATAAGCATTGCACCTTTATTCGTCTCCAGTATCGGCTATAAACTTTATCCATTCCCTTCTCCTTTTGGGGAAGGTGGCGAAGGCGGATGAGGTCTATCTACTCCTCACGCTAAGGCACAATCGCAGCGCTTCGTTGTGAGATATCCGCTGCTATCCTACCGTGTACCTACATCTTTGTCAACATTAAAACCTTGCAAGCGGCTATATTTTTTTTTACTCCTTTTAACAAAGTAAGAGCACCAAGTGTTATAGGGTCGCTTAAATTGTACTTTTTTATACCTTACCTCCTAGCAGTCTTTTTAAAGCCCTGTTTTTCCATCAATAACTTTTACTTTCTTTTTACCACTGTTCTTTTTTTCAAACTCCAGTACCTCTTTAGGCTTGATTTTTTCTTTAGGTTTTGTTTCTTTTGCAGTTTCAGTTTCTGCAGGTTCATAAGGCACTTTTAAAAAATTTCTATCGTATGTTTCAGATCTTACCTGCCGCCCAGTTTCTGGCTCATAATATTTCCAGTCACCATGTTTTACGCTGTATTGCTCGGCTTTTACAATTTTAAAACTGGTAATTTCATTATTACCTGAGCCATAAACCGGTATAGTATCGTAAGGTGCATCAGGATTATAGCCTTTCCATGACTCTTCCCGGATTAAATCGCCAATAAAAGTAAAATATTGTTGTACACCGTCTTTTCCGCCAAATTTGTAATTTTCTATAGCCAGTAAATCGCCACCCAAAGTGTACCTGCGCCATGTACCCTCTTTCTTGCCATTTTTAAAAACCCCTTCTTCTTCATACCCCGGTTCACCTCTTAATTCTTCTACACGAATAAACCAGTTGCCTTGCTTTAGTCCTTTTTTATCTATAATATTTACTGTGTCACCATCTTGGGTAAGACTAAAATCTTTGTATTGTGCTTTAACATTTACAGATAGCAATGCTGCTACAATAAAAAATAACGAAGGGAGTATTTTTAAAAATTTCATTTTTTAAATTTATAATTAATATTCAGCCAATTTTCAGTTGTCAATTCAGCGGCCCCGTCCGAAGGCCTATCGTGTGGACACATCTTTTTTACGAATTGAGTTTGGGCTAAGTCATGGTGTTATTCTATTACATTTTTAGTTAATTTTATTACTCTACTTTTTGCCTTGACACAAAAGTAGCAAAAAGTCAAGGTAGGAACGATTACCGCCCGTTCCTGCCTTACAGCTCTACTCAGCTTTTGCACTACTGTTGCTTCAACATTGGTTCTTTATTCTTAATTTCACGGCCAATTAATTAATAGTAGTGATTTTTGCTAAAAAAGATGTGTCCACACGATAGGTCCGAAGGCGGGGCCGCACTCTTGTGCTTTACAACTTGATTCATCCAATAAATTTACAACATTCATTTTTTAATAAATGTTAATTATATGTGCAAGAAATAACGGGGCTGTCTAACTCGTTGTAACTTTAAAAAAATGTATTGACTGACGATATTATTATAACTCAAACCAATAACTGGATAAAATCTGTAGTGACAGGCTGTAATTTTTGTCCTTTTGCAGCTAAAGCAATGCTAAAAAAAAGTATTCATTATGTAGTGTTGCGTGACGCTACTTTAAAAAGTATTTTGGAAACAGTAGTCCTGGAACTACAACGGTTGGATACTAACGAATCAATTGAAACTACACTTATTATTTTACCAGATAACTTTAATGATTTTTCTGCTTATCTGGATATGATAGATATTGCAGAACAGTTAATGAGCAAAGAAAAATATAACGGCATTTACCAGTTGGCCAGTTTTCATCCGGAATATGTTTTTGCTGATGCCGTGGCAAATGATGCTGCAAATTACACTAACCGCTCTATTTATCCTATGCTGCATATTTTGCGGGAAGAAAGTATTACTAAAGCTTTGGAAAATTTTAAAGATCCGGAAAAAATTCCTGAACGTAATATTGATTTTGCCAGGCAAAAAGGGTTGGAATACATGGAGATGCTAAGGATAGCTTGTATGGGCAATCAAACCTGAAAATACTTATTTAGGACTATGGCTTTATGCCTTACATTAGTTTTAAGAAAAAATTATTTCTTTTGCAATTCAATTAAATCAACAGCTTTTTTGAGTTCATCCTGTAACTCATCATATCCAATTACTCTGCTAATACTAGTTAATTCCAGAAAATGCATCCTAAGGTTTTGATACAATGTTTCTTTAATTTGATTTTTTAATTGTTTAACTTCTTTAGTTTGCTCCATATCATCAAGTTGTTTATAGAGCTTTACTATATCTGTATTCATATTAGTAAATATTTTTTTGTTATAATTTCAAAGATAAAGAGATAGGAATTGTTTTACTAATAAGAAAAAAATTATTTTCATGCATATCCATTTTTTAATGTCCAATTTATAGCGATGCCCCTTAGCTAAATGCCGTGGGGGCTGCCGGACAATGTCATTTAGCTAAGGAACTAGTGTCACCCTTTCAGGGTTTTTGAACATTTTTTGCTATTGATTACTACAGTAATGGCACCCCGTTGGGGTTAGTAATCCCGAAGGGATGTAATTATTGTAGATAAATAAGCAATCACAATAAGTATAACAACCCTGAAAGGGTGATATTAGTAAAGTACAATTCTTAACTAAATGCCATGGGGGCTGCCGGATGGCAGTGGAAATACTTTTGCGTATAGCCTTGTGCGTTAGCCGCAAAAGATTGAAACGGACAGCCGGAACTGCTGTTGAATAGTGGTTTACAGATCACAGCCCCAAATAAAATAAAAATTGTTAATGATTGAAATAACATGGTCAGACGGAGGCCATCAGACCATGTTATTTCATTGTAAAGCTTTCTAAAAATTTAGTGGTAAAATTTCCATTACGGAAGTTTTCATTTTGCATCAGTTGCAAGTGAAAAGGAATGGTTGTTTTTATGCCTTCAATTACATATTCGCTCAAAGCACGGCTCATGGTATTGATGGCTTCCTCACGGGTTTGCGCAATCGATATTAATTTAGCAATCATGCTGTCGTAATATGGCGGTATCACATAGCCTGCATATACATGACTGTCTACCCGTACACCGTGGCCGCCGGGCTGGTGCAGCACCGTTATTTTTCCGGGGCTTGGGCGAAAATCATTGTAAGGGTCTTCGGCATTTATCCTGCATTCGATGGCATGCATTTGGGGTAGTATGCCTTGCCGACTATTTTTCCCCGGCTGCAATTTTTATTTGTTCTTTGATTAGATCGTAATTAATCACTTCTTCAGTAACGCAATGCTCTACCTGGATACGTGTATTCATTTCCATGAAATAAAAATTGCGGTGTTTGTCTACTAAAAATTCGATGGTGCCTACGCTTTCATAATTAATAGCTGCTGCTGCTTTTATAGCTAGCAGTTCCCATCCTCTCCCTTAATTCATCTGTCATGAATGGCGAAGGGGATTCTTCTACCAGTTTTTGATGCCTGCGCTGGATAGAACAATCCCTTTCGCTAAGGTGGCATATATTTCCAAACTGGTCACCGGCAACCTGGATTTCTATATGACGGGGCTCTTCTACAAATTTTTCCATATAGATGCCATCATTTTTAAAAGATGCGGCGGCTTCTGTTTTTGCATTTTCAAAAGCTTTTTCTATTTCACTTTCTTCCCACACTACCCTCATACCCTTTCCACCACCACCTGCGGTTGCTTTTAAAATTACCGGGTAGCCTACTTCTTTGGCAGCAGATTTTGCATGCTCCACACTTTCCAACAACCCTTCTACGCCAGGCACTACGGGCACTCCCGCCGCTATCATGGTTTGCTTGGCAGTAATTTTATCTCCCATTGAATTGATCATTTCAGGAGTGGGGCCAATGAATTTTATGCCATGCTCACCACAAATTTTTGCAAATTTGCTGTTTTCTGCTAAAAAACCATAGCCCGGGTGTATGGCATCCGCATTGGTAATTTCAGCGGCGGCCATGATGTGTGCGATGTTCAAATAACTGTCTGCACTGGCGGGTTTTCCTATGCACACTGCTTCATCGGCAAATTTTACGTGTAGGCTGTCTTTATCTGCGGTGGAATAAACTGCTACTGTTTTTATACCCATTTCTTTGCAGGTACGGATTACACGAAGTGCAATTTCCCCCCTGTTGGCGATTAATATTTTTTTAAACATTTAGTTTCTGTTGAGATGTTGAAAAGTTAAGACGTTAGAAAATAAATTGAACAGAAGAAGATTGCTTTCACCTGTCAACTATCCACTATCAACTGTATTAAGCAGGTTCTACTAAAAATAAAGGCTGGTCGTACTCTACCGGGCTTGCATCTTCTACTAATACTTTTACTATTTTTCCTTTTACTTCACTTTCAATTTCATTAAATAACTTCATCGCCTCAATAATGCAAACAACTTTTCCAGGGGTAACCTCATCTCCTATATTAGCAAGAATTGGTTTGCCAGGACCGGACTGGCGGTAAAAAGTGCCTATCATTGGGCTTTTGATAGTAATTAAATTATCAGCCTTAGGTTCTGTAATTTGTTTATTTTCGGAAAGTTGAGGCTGAGATTGAACCTGTTGCTGGGGCAAATTGGGTTGAGGAGAATAAGCAGGCGCATTAGGTGCTGCTATTACAGTTTGCTTTGCTTCTTTTTTTTGTTTAATCGTTATCCTTGTACCATTTTCTTCTATTGTTATTTCACCAATAGAGGTTTTATTTATGAGTTTTACCAATTCCTGAATTTGCTTAATATCCATATTATTCGGTTAATGATTTATAATTTTTAATGTGCAGCTAAGATAGGAAATCCTTATTCAAAATAACAAAGAATAAAAATTAAAAATCATGAAAAAAGTATCTTTTTTGAATAAAAAGCAGCTTTTTTTGTAAAAAAACAGGCATATTTTATCAAATATATATAAAAACAAAAAGGACAATTATTAAATAATTGCCCTTTTTGCATATTTAAATTAAATTTATTTTACTCTTTCTACATATTCACCACTTTTTGTATTTACCCTTATCAATTCACCTTCATTTACAAATAAAGGCACATTGACTGTAGACCCTGTTTCTACAGTTGCCTGCTTAAGTGTACTGGTTGCAGTATCACCTTTTACTCCAGGTTCACTATAAGTAACAAGTAAAACAATTTTATCAGGCAACTCTACACCCATGGGCTGATCAGTTTCTCCATTGATTAATACAGATACTTCCTGCCCGTCTTTTAAAAATTTAGGTGCATCTATCATAGTTTCGGCTACAGTTATTTGTTCAAATGTTTCCGTATCCATAAAGCTATAGCCGGTATCATCTTTATATAAATATTGGTATGCTTTTTTTTCAACCCTTACCGGAAAAATAGTTTCTCCGCTATTCCAGGTTACTTCAATAGTACGGTTATTATCTACTCCTTTAAGCTTAGCCCAGACTTTAGCGGCTGCACGTGCTGTTTTATTTTGTCCAAATTCAATTACTGTATAAAGGCTTCCGTCTACTTTGATAATAAGTCCGGAACGCATGTCTGCTGTTGTTGCCATAATAAAAATTTATTAATTGGGTGCAAAAGTAGGGATACTATGATTAAAAAAAGAAATTTAAAGCTTAATTTAAAATTTGTTGAATTTTATTACTATCATTAAAAAAGCTATCCTGCAGGATAGCTTTTTAATGATAATAATTTTAATTATTATGTTATAATATTATATTGCGCTATAAAACATGATATTAGCAACAATAACCCATATACCCACAATTATTCCAAAATGCCTAGTTTGCCTTGAATAGGAGCTAATTTAGCTAAAAGCTGTGCACCTTTTTGCTTTGCTGCTTCGTTTTTAGAAAGTACATAAGTAACTATTGTACCCTATCCTAGTATAAAACCAAGTATTGCTTCTACAACATTACCAGCTAACCAGGTAATCCACCATATTTTAATGCCCATACCTGGGTATGATAACCACCCAATGTTTAAAATACATTGGATAATCCCCCAAATTCCCCAAAAACAGAATACTAAACCTATCCATCCCTGGTAAGGAGCAATTTTGTCTAGAGCTTGTTGGGCATCAGGTCTTTTGGAAAGGATCAAAGAAGGCACTGCCAAGATACTCAATAGTATTAATGTAATACCGTAAATCATAATTTTAATTTTAAAAGGTTAAAAAACTGTTGCAAATATATGGTTATATTTAATATTCGATATAGATGCGAAGAACTATTTATTTACACAATTTTAACATTAATATTTTTAAATAAATATGTTTTGATAAATACAACGCTTTAAATTTAAATTTATTACAATAAAAAATCCCGGTAACTAACCGGGATTTATACATCTTTCTATATTAATTATTTTACTTCTTCAAATTCAGCGTCGGTTACATTTTCACTGGCAGCACCCTTTGCGTTTTCCGGCTGAGTCTCTCCAGGTTGTGCAGATTGTGATCCTGCATCCTGTTGTGCTTTGTATATTTCTTCGCTGGCAGCAGTCCATGCTGTATTCATTTCAGCTACTGCAGCATCTATTTGTGCAATATCCTGAGTTTTATGGGCTTCTTTAAGCTTAGTTAATGCGGCTTCAATAGGGGCTTTTTTATCAGAACTTATTTTTTCGCCAAAATCTTTCAATTGTTTTTCAGTTTGGAAAATCAAGCTGTCCGCCTGGTTAATTTTTTCCACCCTTTCTTTTTCTATTTTGTCTGATGCTTCATTAGCTTTAGCTTCATTTTTCATTTTTTCCACTTCTTCTTTGCTTAAACCGCTACCACCCTGGATAGTAATTTTCTGCTCTTTACCCGTGCCCTTATCTTTGGCTGTTACGTGTAAAATACCATTGGCATCAATATCAAAAATTACCTCTACCTGTGGCACGCCTCTTGGAGCCGGTGGTATACCATCCAGGTTAAAAGTACCCAAACTTTTATTTTGATTAGCCATTGGCCTTTCGCCTTGTAGCACATGAATTTGTACTCCGGGTTGATTGTCACTGGCTGTACTAAATACCTCAGATTTTTTTGTAGGTATGGTGGTGTTACTATCTATTAATCTGGTCATTACGCCACCCATAGTTTCTATCCCTAAGCTTAGCGGAGTAACATCTAATAACAAAACATCTTTAATTTCACCTGTCATTACACCTCCCTGAATTGCGGCACCTACAGCAACAACTTCATCCGGGTTTACACCACGGTTGGGTTTCTTACCAAAGAATTTTTCTACAATTTCCTGTACTTTTGGTATACGGCTGCTACCACCAACTAATATTACTTCATCTATTTGCCCGGTAGATAAACCTGCATCTTTTAATGCCTGCTCACAAGGTTTTAAGCAACGTTCAAATAGTTTATCAGCCAGTTGCTCAAACTTAGCCCTGGTTAATTTTACTACCAAATGCTTAGGCACGCCATCCACAGCTGTAATATAAGGCAAATTAATTTCTGTTTCTGCAGAAGATGACAATTCAACCTTTGCTTTTTCTGCTGCCTCTTTTAAGCGCTGTAAAGCCATTGGGTCTTTTCTTAAATCAATAGCTTCGTTATTCTTAAATTCTTCCGCAAGCCAGTCCATAATCACTTTATCAAAATCATCACCGCCTAAATGCGTATCACCATTTGTGCTTTTTACTTCAAAAACACCATCACCTAATTCTAACACACTGATATCAAAAGTACCACCACCAAGGTCAAATACTGCTATCTTTTGATCTTTTCCACCTTTATCCAGGCCATAGGCCAAAGCCGCAGCTGTAGGTTCATTAACAATACGCTTTACAGTAAGTCCCGCAATTTCGCCAGCTTCTTTAGTAGCCTGGCGCTGGGCATCGTTAAAATATGCCGGAACAGTAATTACCGCTTCGGTTACTTCATGCCCAAGATAATCTTCGGCAGTTTTTTTCATTTTTTGCAGCACCATGGCACTGATTTCCTGTGGGGTGTATAATCTGCCATCTATGTCTATACGAACCGTATTATTGTCACCTTTTACAACTTTATAGCTCCAATGAGAACTTTCTTCAGTTACCTCGTCAAACCTGCGGCCCATAAAACGTTTTACACTGGTAATAGTATTTTGAGGGTTGGTAATAGCCTGGCGCTTGGCAGGATCTCCAACTTTACGCTCCCCATTTTTTAAAAAAGCCACTACAGACGGTGTGGTACGGCGCCCCTCTTCATTAGCAATTACTACCGGTTCATTACCTTCCATTACAGAAACGCAACTATTGGTAGTACCTAAATCTATTCCTATTATTTTTCCCATGATTTGATATTTTATTTTAATTACATAGTTGATGACAATGATTGTGCCATAGCAAAATGAGGTGAAAAATTGTCAGGTTTTGATTTTTTTGGTTACCGGCAACATATTCCTGATCGGGCTTTAGTGGCGACGCTCCGTTCAACATCCGGAATAAGATTGATCAACACTTAAATAAGGAAGTCAAGTTTTTGAAACTTGACTTCCTTATTTAAGATATAATGCAAAGGCCGCTACAAATAATTAATAATTAATAATTATTTTGTACCCAATTATGATTGCAAACCCATTCTTCAATCCGATTATTTTAGAGAACGATTTTGTACAGTTACAACCATTAACTACAGAGCACTATCAATATTTATTACCGATTGCCATGGAAAAATCATTGTGGCAGTTTACTGGTGCATCGGTAGAAAATGAAGAGGACTTTAAAAGATATTTTTACACTGCTTTATCTGAAAAAGAATCCGGAGCTTCCTACCCTTTTGCCATATTTAATAAGCGCACCAATCAATATGCAGGCAGCACGAGGTACGGCAATATTTCTTTGCCGAATAAAAGAGTAGAAATTGGCTGGACGTGGTACCATCCTTCCATGCAAGGAAGCGGCATCAATAAAGCCTGTAAATTTTTATTGCTCAGTTATGGTTTTGAAACCTTACAACTCAACCGCATAGAATTAAAAACCAGTTTGCTCAATGAAAAATCACAAAGGGCGATGCTTAAAATCGGCGCTGTTAAAGAAGGCATTTTGCGCAGGCACATGATTAATGAAAAAGGTGAGGTAAGAGATACCGTGTATTTTAGTTTTATAAAAGAGGAATGGCAGGGGATAAAGGGAACGATTTTTAAGGAATTCCTGTAATAATTATTGATTAGTAATTATTAATGATTTTAGGTATTCGCTGTTCCTGCAATAACAAATCTGCTAATACAAAAGCTGTTACCGCTTCCAATACTACCGGCACCCTTAAAGCAATGCACAAGTCGTGCCTGCCCTTTACTGAAAATTCTTCCAGCTGGCCTGAGGATATATTTAAAGTTTTTTGCGATTTTGGTGTGGATGATGTAGGTTTAACTACAATTCTAAATACCAGATCATTGCCATTAGTAATGCCGCCAATAATACCACCGGCATTATTAGTGGCTGTAATGCCTTTTTCATTTTGTAAAGCATCATTATGCTCGCTGCCAAACATTTTTGCGGCGGCAAATCCGATACCGAATTCTATTCCTTTTACTGCAGGTATGGCAAAAACTGCGTGACTAATTAATGATTCTACGGAATCAAAAAAAGGTGAGCCTAACCCGATGGGTAAATTGCTAACTGTACATTGCACTATACCGCCGATGGTATCTTTTGCATCAATGGCTTTTTGTAACCCTTTTTCGATATCAGTTTCCCCGCCTATTTCTACAATAGTTGCATTTGCGTGTACACCTGACAGTGAGAGCAACTTTTTTGCCACTACGCCGGCAGCAACAAGGCACACAGTTAACCTGCCGCTAAAATGTCCTCCGCCCCTGAAATCTTCAAAACCACCAAATCTCTTTGAGGCTACAAAATCTGCGTGGCCGGGCCTGGGCACATCCTGTTGCTTTTCATAATCAGCGCTTCGGGTATTATTATTAT
This sequence comes from Chitinophagaceae bacterium, assembly GCA_016713965.1. Taxonomy (GTDB): domain Bacteria; phylum Bacteroidota; class Bacteroidia; order Chitinophagales; family Chitinophagaceae; genus Ferruginibacter. Next base: position 167,899 of record JADJOC010000007.1, on the reverse strand, counting down.
CAAATAAAATGGTTAGCGGAGCACCGGTTGTTTTATCATTAAACACACCTGTGATAATTTTTGGAATATCAGTTTCCATTCTTGGCGTGGTTCCTTTGGCACCGGGTTTTCTTCTTTCAATATCGGGTATAAAATCCTGTATGTTTAATGGCAAGCCTGCCGGGCAGCCATCGATGGTAATGCCGACGTATTCGCCATGCGATTCGCCAAAAATGGTGGTGCGGAATATGGTGCCGAAACTATTCATTTTTTTAATTGTTTACTGTTCCTTCAGGGCAACGTCTCCGGTACGAGGCGTTGCGTTAAATTGAAAATATTTTCTGTAAATAGCTATTAAAAAAATATTAGGTGATCTTTCTTAATATTATTCCAGTTAATATCTTATTTACTTTTGCCTTGACGCAAAAGTAACAAAAAGTCAAGGCAGGAAAGCCTGCCCCGTCTGAAAGCGGGGATTACGGCCCGTTCCTGCCCTACAGCTTTAATCAGCTTTTGTACTACTGTAACTTCAGCATTAGTCCTTTACTTTTAAATTTAATGCAGTTAAATAAATAGCTGATTACTTAATTATTACAACAAATGGCCTATACTGTTGCTCAAAGATATGCGGTACAAGTGAGTGACCCCGCTTTTAGCGGGGCAGGCTACAACGATGATGCTATAAAAAACCGAAGCTGGTATCAAAATCAATAAATAAAATTTATTTTATTTGCACTCCCAATAATTTTAAATGCTCAAAAAAATCAGGATATGATTTATTAACAGCCTGTGCATCTTCAATTACTATTTCTTCTTTCGCTTTCAACGCAGCCACTGCACAAGCCATCACAATCCTGTGATCATGATGTGAATGTACGATTGCGCCATTTACACCATCTCCTCCATCAATTATCATCAGGTCATCCTGCAAAGTTATTTGCACTCCCATTTTTGCAAATTCACTTTGTAAAGTTAATGCCCTGTTGCTGTCTTTATATTGTAAACGTCTAACGCCTTCAATTATACTTTTACCTTTGCAATATGCAGCTAAAGCAACCAATGGCGGAAATAAATCAGGACAATCCGTCGCATTAAAATGAAACGCCTGTAAATTGCCCGAAGAAATAGTTATTTGCTTTTCTTCAATAGATAAAATTGCATTGGAGGACATTAATGCCTGTAATATAGCTTTATCTGCCTGCTTGGAAAATACATCTAAACCTGTTATGGTTAATCTTCCTGCAATAGCCCCGGCAACCAATAAAAATGCAGCGTTGCTCCAGTCGCCTTCTACAGTATAATTATTTGGGGTATTTTTATTTTTATAAGGATAAAACTGAAATTTTTTATAATCGTCATGCACTACTTTTACACCAAATTTATCCATGACATCTAAAGTAAGATCAATGTAAGGTTTGCTGGTTAAATTTTTTACTTCAATAAACTGGTCATGCGCCGTTACACTAAAAGCCATTAATAATCCTGTAAGAAATTGAGAGCTTAATGAGCCATCGATAATTATATTTTTTGGAATTAGCGGACCTTTAATAGTTAATGGAAGCTTGCCGCCAGATTTTATTTTTACATTAAGCCGGGGAAATATTTTATTAAAAAAATCCATCGGCCTGTTCATTAAACTACCACTACCTGTAATTGTAATTTCTTTACTGCTTAATGCGGCGATGGGTATGAACATCCTGGCAGCCAAACCGCTTTCTCAACAATTAATTTCATCGGCCACGGGTATAACACCTTCACTATGGATTACCAATTTTTTCAGTGCTGTGTTCTTTTATTACTGCTCCCAATTTTTGTATTATGTTTAGAGCGGCTATATCATAATTACTTTTGCCGGGACTAGAAATTACAGTTTCGCCTTTATATAATAATGCAGCAGCGCAGGCTCTTTGCATGCTGCTTTTAGAAGCAGGCGCATTTATTATTCCCTGTACGGCTGATGGCAGAATATGTATTTTCAATTTATTGACAAAGATTTATTAAATATTCTAACTGCTTAAAAGGTATGGAAAATATAACTGCTTCTCCGATTTTATTTAACAATACATAATTTATTTTCTGGTTTCCTGCTTTTTTATCCAGTTGCATTATACTTAATATTTTTGCAGGGTCATATTGTATGGCAACAGGCAATTCATATTTCTTTAACAATTGTACCAGCTTGTCTTTTTCTTTAGAATGAAAACCGATAATTTCTTCAGATATCCTGGCTGCTATTACCATTCCAATGCTTATGGCATGCCCATGCAATAAGTTGTATTCATTTTCTATTGCATGGCCAAAAGTATGGCCAAAGTTTAATAATTTTCTCCCTGCTTTTTCAAACTCATCTTTTGTAACAATATTAATTTTAAGCTGTACGTTTTTTTCTATTAAACCTGCTATAAGCTTACGATCATTTTTAAAAGCAGGTATGGAGTTATTTTCTAAGAATGCAAACAATTTTTCATCATTTATACAGGCATGCTTAATAATTTCAGCAAAGCCGTTTACCCATTGCTCATGAGGAAGAGTTTCTAAAAAACTAAAATCATATAATAAAAAAACCGGCTGCCGGATTGTACCTATTATATTTTTATATATTCCTACATCAATGCCATTTTTTCCACCAATAGCTGCATCTGCCATGCCCAAAATAGTTGTTGGAACTAAACCAAAGGGTAACCCACGCATATAAATACTTGCAACATATGCGGCAATATCTGTAACAACGCCTCCCCCAATACCGATAATATATGTTTTTTTATTAGCCCTTTTTTAATTAATTCAGCAATAATAAAATCTATGGTAGTTTGCTGCATATTTTCTTCTCCAGGTTCTATAACAATTACATCCCACCCATTAAATTTGGCCTGATGAAAAGTATAAACATTACTATCGGTAATAATGATGGTATTAGTTTTAGGAACCAATGTTTCTATAACTGAAAAATCTGCATCAAAATAGCAGGATACTTTTTGATGAGTATAAGAATAGTCAATTTTATGTAATAGCATATTTTAAAAATTATTCATCATTTTATTTTGATGATTAATGCTTTCAAGATGCACCGCATCAAAATACCGTGTAATAAATTCTTTGCTAAGCCCTAAAGCTTCGCTCTTTTTAGCGGCTCTTTGCAAAATTTCATTCCAGCGGCTGGTTTGCAGAATGGTAATATCTGTATCTTTTTTAAATGCGCCTATCTTATCAGCGATTTTCATTCGCTGTCCAAGTAAAGTAAGCAATTCATCATCAATATGATTTATCTGCTCCCTTAGCATGGCTAAAGTGTTTAATATTTCTTTTTCCTGGCTGGATTGCTTACGCCAGATTAAATTATCCAACATGGCAGCAAACTCTTCAGGGGTGATTTGTTGTTTGGCATCGCTCCAGGCATTATCAGGATCGATATGGCTCTCAATCATTAAGCCATCAAAATCAAGATCGATGCTTTTTTGAGCTACTTCCTGCAATATATCCCTCCGGCCACAAATGTGGGATGGATCACAGATTAATAACATTCCCGGGAACCTTCTTTTCATTTCAATAGGTAATTGCCACATGGGTGCATTTCTATACTCATTATTTCCATAGCTACTGAAACCCCTGTGTATCATACCTACTTGTTCAAGCCCTGCTTTATGTAATCTCTCAATACCCCCGCACCACAATTCTAGGTCGGCATTAACAGGATTTTTTATAAGGACTGGTATTTTCACCCCATATAATGCATCAGCTATTTCTTGTACACTAAACGGGTTAGCGGTTGTTCTTGCACCTATCCATAGCATATCTATATTAAATTTTAATGCTTCTTCTACATGTTTAGCGGTAGCTACCTCTATCGTCAGAGGTAATCCGGTTAACGCTTTTGCTTGTGCTAACCAGTAAAGCGCTTCAGTACCGATACCTTCAAACATTCCCGGCTTAGTTCTAGGTTTCCAAATTCCTGCCCGCAAAAAATCTACTTTTCCTGTAGCCGCCAGGCGTGTGGCTGTCTGCAGAGTTTGAAATTCTGTTTCTGCACTACATGGGCCACTAATTATTAAGGGACGTTTATCCCAATTTTGTTGTCCTATTTCTTTCATTAAGCTTATTTAAAAAATTATTGCATCACTTATGGACTACTGGCTATATAATTCAATTACTGGAATTAGTATTTACATAATTATCAAAATTAACTCTTAAATTCTTTAGGTACAGCATGTAGATAATGGAAAAAATTAATAAAAATCTTATACGAATGCTTATTTGGATTTATATAATAAAAAGTGCCCCTCCTCAATGAGGAGGGGCATAAACGATTGCCTGCCATATAAAATCTTAATAATAATCCTTATCAATAATTTCTAATATAAATATTATTGATGAAAGAATTACTTAGTAGTTTTTTCAGTTTCTACGGTAGTTTTGGTTTCTGTTTTAGAATCCATTTTAGAATCTTTAGAATCCATTTTCTTTGTAGTGTCAGTTACTACTTTAGCAGTATCAACTGTTTTTTTAGTAGTGTCTGTTGTATTGTTTGTAACAGTTGTGTTGCTGGTTACAGTGTTTTTTGTTGTATCGGTTACAACTGTTTTGCTTGTATCTGTAGGTGTATCTGCTGGTTTATCGCCAGAATTATCACAAGCTACAAAAGAAGCAGCTACTACTAATGCTAAGAATACTTTTTTCATTTTTTCGAGTTTTTAATTTTTACTTACCTATTAATACTACAATTAAAAAAAGGTAACCTATCTTTTCTAAAATAAATTTTCGTTGCTTTGGGTTACCAAATCAATAATAATTGTATTAATATAAGTATGGGGATATGACAGAAAATGATAAATTTTTATTAGAAGGGCTGGCTAATAATGATAAAACTGCTATTGAGGCTATATATAAGACAAATTACACAAGCATTCAATCATTGGTATTAAACAATAACGGGGATATAGATGATGCAAAAGATATTTTCCAGGAAGGAATAATTGTTTTATACGAAAAAGCTATTTCGGGCAATTTTGATCTTAATTGCGCTTTAAAAACATATTTATATTCGGTTTGCAGGCACTTATGGCTTAAAAAATTGCAACACAAACAACGATATACTGAGCAAATTCATTTTTTAGGAGAAATAATACAAGTAGACGAGGAAATAGAGTTACATGAAAAAAAGAATGCCGATTTTACCCTTATGGAAAAAGCTATGGTGAAAATCGGGGAGCCTTGCAAAAGTTTATTAGAAGCTTATTATGTTCAAAAAAAATCTATGCAGGAAATTGCTGCTACTTTTGGATATACTAATGCAGATAATGCCAAAACCCAGAAGTATAAATGTTTGATAAGATTAAAAAAGTTATTTTTTGCACAATACAAAACCCTGTAATATGGATGACATTTTATTATTAGATGCTGTAGAAAGATACCTGAATGGAGAAATGTCTCAAACTGAAAAGACATATTTTGAAGAGATTCGCAAGAATAACCCTGATATTGATCAGCTGGTAGTTGAGCATACACTTTTTATTACTACAATAAACAATTATAGTAATATTAAGTCGCTTAAACATACTTTACATGAAGTAGAAACTAAATTATCACAAGAAGGTATAATTACAAAAACTCTTTAAAGGCAGGGCAAGAGTTTCGTATTTATGGCATAGGTACAAACGCAATATTACCGTAGCAGCTTCTATTGCAGCATTTTTTTCATTGCTTACCTCAACGCTAACTGTTACCTATACTAATAATGCCAAGAAAACTGAGTTAAGCCAACTTAAACGAGATATTATAGAAAACACTAAAAATGAAATTAAGAATTTTAGTGCCAATGAAAATAAAGCAGTTTTACCGCCTGCTTCGCCTGCCAAATTTGGCGGCACCGGTTTTTTAATTGATGGCAAAGGATTCATTGTTACTAACCAGCACGTAGTACGCAATATGCAAAACTTACGTGTAGAAAATAGTAAAGGTGTTTATTTTAATGTAGTACCGGTATATGGTAATGACACTACTGACCTGGCTATTTTAAAAATTGAGGATACTGCCTTTAAGCCGTTAACACTGCCTTACAGCATCAGGAAAAATTCCAGCGAATTAGGCGAAGCTATTTTTACACTGGGTTATCCAAAAGATGAAATTGTATATGGCGAAGGATATTTAAGTGCCAAAAGTGGTTTTTATGGTGATACCAGCGCATACCAGCTAACTATATCAGTTAATCCCGGCAATAGTGGAGGTCCTGTAATTAATAAAGCAGGTGAGGTAATTGGAATTATAAGCAGCAAAGAAAAAAATTCTGACGGAGTAGTATTTGCGAGCAAATCAAAAAATATTTTTAAAGCCCTGGAAGAATTAAAAACTGATACAAGCCGGTTTAGTATAAAATTAAACCCGTCATCTCAAATAAAAGGGATTGACAGGGTTACACAAATTAAAAAAATTGAAGACTGTATTTTTATGGTCAAAGGAAATTAGTTTAGATTACTAATATAAAGCAGGAAGTCAAGTTTTTAAAACTTGACTTCCTGCTTTATTACCATAAATTTTTTGGATACTCTTTCTCAAAAATTAATTTATCAATACTGCTTTTAACACTTGTAGCATCTTCTTTGTAAGTAACGCCAAACCATTGTGAAGTAGTTGGTATTACCTGTATGGTTCCTCCATCTTTAATAAATTTTTCAGCAATAATAGGTATAAAAAATTCAGACTTGATATTAGTTATATTGTCTTTTAAAAAATCCGGGAAAAGTTTTCCAATATAATTAAATACACCGGGGTGAAAGCACCAAAAATTCATCGATACACTTGCACTTACAGGAATTGCGAATTTATTGTCATCTTCTTCATAAAATATAGAATCTCCTTTCCGGTATATTTTTGTACGCTCTTTTTATACCCACTAACTTATGATCAATATCCACTTCACACACTCCCCTGCTTACCGTACCATAATCACTCAATGTTTTTGAGAGTTCATAACCAATAATAGCATATTTATTTGCCGAACAATCTTTTTGTAAAAACTGCACTGCTTTTACAAATGAATCTTTACCATAAAAATCATCTGCATTAATTACTGCGAAAGGTTCTTTTACTACATCTTTAGCACATAATATTGCATGAGCTGTACCCCATGGCTTGGTTCTTTCTGCAGGAATTTCAATATCTACATAGCTGGTAAGATCCTGGTATACATATGCTGTAGCAATTTTACCTTGCAGCTTTGGCTCAAAAGTAGCTTTAAAATTTTCAGCAAAATCTTCCCGGATTATAAATACAACTTTGCCAAAACCAGCTTTTATTGCATCATATATTGAATAATCCATGATAGTTTCACCGTTTGGGCCAAATCCTTCTGTTTGCTTCATGCTGCCATAACGGCTGGCCATGCCCGCAGCTAAAATTAAAAGTGTTGGTTGCATATTTAAATAATATTTTTATTTGTAAATAGTATATAATTTCGGCCGACAAAAATAATACAATCTATTTAGCTTTTTTAAAATGCTTTTATTTTCACCAGATATACCTGTTCAGCAAATAAAACATCCTTTATTTGACCAACAAAAGTTGAAATGCATATTTTAAGGCTGGATACTATTCATCCAATAATATCCGGTAATAAATTATTTAAGCTTTATTATTTTTTAAAACAAGCAGGTGCTAATTCCGACAAAGCCATTTTAACATTTGGCGGCGCATATTCCAATCATTTATCTGCCACAGCATTTGCATGTTTTCAATTAAATATTAAATCTATTGGTATAGTACGTGGAGAAAAACCAGTTGTTTTATCGCATACTTTAATAGAGTGCGAACGATATGGAATGCAGTTGATTTTCATATCCCGTGAAACTTATAATAATAAAAACGAAAAAGATTTTTTTAATCGTATTAAACTTGATACCAGCAATTGTATAATTATCCCCGAAGGAGGTTATCATCCATTAGGTGCAAAAGGGGCTGCATTAATTATGGATAATATACCCGAAAATAATTTTACGCATATCTGCACTTCAGTGGGTACAGCTACTACCCTGGCTGGTATTTTACTTAGCAAAAAAAACAATCAGCAGGTAATTGGATTTAATGCTTTAAAAGGTATAAATGACATTAATAAACGGATTGAATTTTTAACCGGAACAGTTAACTATCATTATGATATTATAGATAACTATACCTTTGGAGGGTATGCAAAAAAAACAAATGAGCTTATTGATTTTATGAATACTTTATGGAGAGATCATTCTATTCCTACTGATTTTGTGTATACAGGAAAGATGCTATTTGGAATATTTAATTTGATACAAAAAGAATACTTTCCGGCAGCCAGTAAAATCCTTACTATACATACTGGTGGCTTACAGGGAAATAAATCTTTGCCTAAAGGGACTTTAACGTTTTAATTTTTTAACATCATACTATATTTGCCAAAACAAATTATAGTTAATTACTTGATTTTTATTTATGCAGAAAGCCTTACTACTTTTTACAGGTACGCTGTTATTGTCCGTTTCAAAACTTATAGCCCAGGATACATTACCTAAAATTTCCGTTAAAAATTTGGGAGGACAAATTATTATAAGCTGGAAAAATAATTACAAAAGACCCGTAACGACTATCAATATCCAGCGTTCCTATGATAGCACCAAAAATTTTTACACCATTGGTTCGGTATTGAATCCTCAAAATATAGAAAACGGTTTTGCAGATGCCAAACCACCCTATAAAAAATGTATTACAGGGTTTTTATCGCTTTTGACGGAGGAGCTTATATTATTACTGGTTCTAAAAGGCCCGTAAAAGATTTATACGGCGATAATCCAAACATATATAATAATATTAATCCCTGGCAGCAAAACGGACAATCCAATAATATCGGTTATCCAAGCGGAAAAATATTTACAAACCGGGATAATAATATTGCTATTAATTTGCCTGATGCCGAAGCTAAAAAATTTTCCGTTAAATTCTTTGATGATAAGGGCAAGTTCATGTTTGAATTAAATAAATTGACCGAGCAATATTATATTATTGAAAAAGTAAATTTTGTGCATTCCGGCTGGTTTTATTTCAAATTATTTGAAAATGGAGTACTTGTAGAAGAAAACAGGTTTTATGTGGTGAAAGATGGTAAAAATCAGCAAATACCGGATAAATAATAAATGTAATAATGTGCTGATTAGCTGATGTGCTAATTATGCAGACAATAATTTAGTATTACAATAAAAGCTCAATAAAGGTATACGGTACAAGTGAGTGACACAACAATGTTGATCACAGATATAGAGTTAGTAACAAAAAATATTTTTTCGTCTTCCCGCCTTGCCGGCAATTTATAGAGCCGGTAAGACGGGAAATAATTAACTTTCTATTTATACAAATTATCAGAATACAATAATTCAGATTGAAAAACAATCTCAAAATTTCGTTTTATTTTTTCTTTGGCTTCTTCAAAATTTACTGTTGAACCCAGTTCTTTAGCAATAGAAGTTACCTGCTTATTTTGTATGCCGCATGGAATAATTTTATCAAAATAACTTAAATCCGTATTTACATTTAATGCAAAGCCATGCATGGTTATCCAGCGGCTGCAACGAACCCCCATGGCACAAATTTTCCTTTCCCTGCCAGTTATTCCTGCATCAATCCATACGCCTGTTTCTCCTTTGCTTCTTTCGCCTTTTATACCATATTCAGCAATGGTCAAAATAATTACCTCCTCCAGGTTGCGTAGGTATCTACCTATATCAGTATAATATTTTTCCAGGTCTATAATCGGGTATCCTACTATTTGTTGCAAACCATGAAAAGTGATATCGCCACCACGGTTGGTATTAAAAAACTGGATGCCTTTTTCGTCTCTTTCTTCTTTTGAAATCAGCATATTATGCATGCTGCCGCTCTTGCCTAAAGTATATACTGCAGGGTGTTCGCAAAGTAAAAAATAACTGGTGGTACTTAAACCGCCGGGTATATTTTCTCCGGTTAAATTGCGTAATTGTGATTTGATATTAATATTTTGCTGCAACAGCTCTTCCTGGTAATCCCAGGCTGTTTGGTAATCAATAATTCCTAAATCTTTACAGATCACTTTAGTGTTATCCAATACAATGTTTTAATTTGCAAAGATATTAAAACCACCGCATTACTTTGAATAATAAGCACACATCACCGGAAGATGAAATACCTGACAGCGAAGAACTGTATGAACAGCTGGTATTAACTATTGACAAAGGCCAGGAACCTTTACGAATAGACAAGTTTCTCATGAGCCGGATTGAAGGCGCCACCCGGAACAAAAATACAGCAATCTATAGAAAATGAGCTGGTTACTGTAAATGGCAATGCAATAAAAAGCAATTACAAAGTAAAAGCCTTTGATAAAATTATAGTATTTACCAGCAAGTCGCCGGAAAGCAATGAGATAATTCCTGAAAATATTCCACTTAATATTGTTTTTGAAGATGATGACATTTTAATAATAAATAAACCAGCCGGAATGGTAGTTCATCCGGGTAGTGGTAATTATAGCGGTACTTTAATCAATGGTGCAGCATATTATTTGCAACAGCAAAATCCGGGCATCCAGGAAGAAGATTTACCAAGATTTGGTTTGGTACACAGGATTGATAAAAATACCAGCGGCTTGCTGGTAATGGCAAAAAATCCAAAAGCAATGGCCGACCTTGCCAAACAATTTTTCAATCATACAGTCCACCGCAGGTATATTGCTTTGGTGTGGGGAGATTTTGAAGAAAATGAAGGGACGGTTATAGCACATGTAGGCAGGCATCAAAGGTTCAGGAAATTATTTACAGCTTATCCCGATGGTGATTATGGTAAAGATGCCATTACGCATTACAAAGTGATAGAAAGGTTTAATTATGTATCATTAGTAGAATGCAGGCTGGAAACGGGCAGAACCCACCAGATCAGGGTGCATATGCAATACATAGGACATCCGTTGTTTAATGATGATTTTTACGGTGGTGATAAAATTGTAAAAGGGACCGTGTTTAATAAATACAAACAGTTTGTGGATAATTGTTTTGCTATTTGCACCAGGCAGGCTTTACATGCCAAAGAGTTGGGTTTTTTGTACATCCTACCACAAAAGAAAACATGCTATTTACCAGTGATTTGCCTGAAGATATACAAGCAGTAATAGAAAAATGGAGGATATGCTCAAAATAAAAATTTATAAATAATGGCTGCGCCATTTTTAGGTCAACGCAAAGGCGCAAAGTATTATTTCGTTTTAGGGATTCACTTGTTCCTTCATACTTAATATTTTTATGCACCAGATTTTAAATCACTAATTAAAGCTCATTGCTTGCCTGCATCGTTTGAAAGCAGGAACATTTTTGCACAATGTATCCTTACTCAACCTTTATTAAGTACATTTATTTTTATTGAGCATAATTCTTACGAAGCTATAATGGCCTTGCCATTATAGAAAAAATTTTGATCCTGGCTTCAGGATATTAATTCAGCTTTATTGGCGCTGTGCCCCGTCCAAAGGCGGTGGTCGCACTCTTATACAATATCACATTATTCATCTTTAATTATGTTTTGTTGATAACACATCGCTCCTACGGAGCAAAACCCGAAACTTGAAATTTAAAAACTCAAATTACTAATTACAAATTACCAATTCCACATCATCCATGTTCTATCTAAAATCAAAAAGTGTAGCAGTAAATATTCCCCTTTCCCTTTTTTTAAACATTGCTTTCCAATTGCCATTATATCGTATTAATGATGGTACGGTTAATCCATTAAACCGGGTCATTACCACTTCCATGTGCACGCTAAAATCATACACACCGGCATCATAGCTTAAAGCATAGTTCCTAGCAATTACTTCATAAGTTTTATCATCAAACCAGGTAGTCATTTCATCTACCACTACCTCACCTTCTTTGCCAGGTTTTACTTTTTGCCTGAATATATAACAGCTGGTATTGTTGTAGGCATCCAAATCAATGCTCATGTCATATTTATCTGCAACATCATCGTCATAAATTGCAGTTTTGTCACCCAAAAACGGGATGCCATTAATTCTTTTTCCGGGATTAAAAAATAGCATTTTGAGTTGTTCTTTGTGTTTTTCCATACCGCTTTTACCCTGTGCCGTAATTGTTGAACCTTTTACAAGATTAGTTTCGCCGCACACAGGCTTGTTTGTAAAAAAGAGAGGCATATAATTGTGCGGTGTAATAATTATAATTATGATCATCATCGTAAAAATCCCCGGTTACTTTTTCTTCCAAAACTTTCATCGACCTGCACCCATTACTCCTGAGCTGGCTGGTTTTGCTAAACAGCGACGCTTTTGTTTCGCCGCTTTTATTAACCATGCGAATATCGTTTATTGCAGAAAATTGCAATACTCTTAAATTTTTGAAAGCTTTATAAAAAGAAGTATCACTTTTACTATTTCAATAAAAGCCGGGACATTTAATTTATTGTTAACCACTATTTCTGAAAGCGTAATTACATTAGTACCTACTTTTATACTTGTATCGCCAGCTTTTTGTGCATGTGAGGCCACACTATAAACCGTTAATATTATCAAAAATAGCTTTTCCATTACTGCAAAGTAATTGCAAATCAGGATCAATTATTTATCTTTAAGCAAAATTCACAAAACTATATATGAAAAAAATTATTTACTTACTCATTGTTACTGGTTTTTCCTTTACTGCAAATTCCCAGGTTGCTTTTAGTGATAGCTTAAAAAAACATTATGTGGACATATACCGCCAAAGTGTGGCGTATAATGATGTAAGGACTGCCATTGGAGCCTTACACGGGTATGTAGCATTAAGTAATGCCGCACAAGGTGTACCTTACAAGGATACTCTTGCAATGCTCTATTTTGTCAATAAAGAATTTTATCCTTCTTTATTATTATCGCAGGAAGTGTTAAAACAGGATCCCTCTAATACTGACGCTTTAGCCAGGTCAGGAGAGTGCTTCCAGGCATTAGGAGATCCGAAAAGTGCTGTTGCCGCTTTAGAGCAGATAACTCAAAAAGTTAAAAACCCTTATTATAACTATCAATTGGCTATATCGCAATACCAGCTTAAACGGATATCTGAAAGTGAAAATAATTTAAAAGTGGTGCTGGCTGATACCAATAGCAATAAAATAGCAGTAGTTTTTCCTATGCCAAATGGTTCAGTGCAACAGATTCCGGCAAGTGCCGGTGCGTTAAATATTTTAGGCATCATGCAGATGGAAACTAAAATTATGCACAGGCTAAAAATACTTTGAACAATCTTTGGAAGTTTATCCTGATTTTGCCGGTGCAAGACAAAATTTACAGGTAGTAGAAAGTATGGATAAAAAAAATGGCAATACTAAAAACACTGCCACTCCAAAAAATAAAAAATAAGCTGGATAGTGATCAATAAAAAATCCCGGACTATCGGGATTTTTTATTGATTATTGAAGTAAGCTATGGCGTGGCACTAAAACCACAAAATTTATATTCTCCATTTTTAGTTTCAATAAATACAAATGATGCATCCCAGTCTAACCCTTCTCCTGATATAGAGCGGCCTTTTCTGCTTTAATTGTTACCCTTACTTCTTTTACTTTAGGATTAGCCATTTCAATGCCGTCAGTAATACAACAACCGGTATATAACTGCCTATTATGATCATTATCATTAAAGCTGACGTCCTTAAAATCAGACATTTTTGATTTTACTATTGAATCAAATACAATCAGGTAATCTTCTTTTACAAATTTATCAATCGCTATTAAGCTTCGATGTGATAATGTTTCATCCCAGGTATCCGATTTTTATGCTTTAATTTTTCAAATCCAGTATCTTCCTTTTCTGTATTGGTTACACAATGTATTGGTTACACAATCTGTAGATAACGCTTTAATTTTTTTAAGATCAGACGATTTAACTGCATTTACAAATGCAGCCCAGGAAGCTTCAAGTTTGATATCTGGTTTATTTTTAACTACTATTTTTTTAGCAGTGTCAACTTGAGCCTTGTTACTTTCAGCAGAAGTTTTGCTATTGGCCTCAGAGCAGTAAGAGAACAGGATTGATACAAACAGAATAAACAGATTTATTTTTTTATCATAAAAATTATTTTTTATTGAGATGCAATGACTAAGAAATTTCATTATTCATATAAAAAATAAAAAGCCGATAAATAACCGGCTTCTAAAATAATATTAACACCTCTTTAATTATATAGGTTTAAAACATGCCACGCTTTTTTTACTATAAAAATAATAGCTGCCAAATAAAATAGCAGAGAATACCACAGTAGCCATAAGGCTCCCTTTATAAAAAAGGTAAAGCATCGGTATAGCACATCATCAATCCATCAAATGTTTTAGGACGGTAAAGTCCCCCACCCATTACCCATACCATAAAATTTGAAATTAAAAAATAAGCAGTTGGCGCAGCCAGGGAAGCTATTAAAATGCTAAACGGCTTTTTACTATTTACAAAAAAGCCGAATACTGTTAACCCTGTAAATAAAATGTAATTAGTGATTTGGCCGTTATAAAATCCTTTCAAGTCTACTACACTGTACCGGTATAACACCTCAAATAATAAATCTGATAAAAACATAGAAGCCAATGGTAATAAAAACGACCATTTTTTATCTTTAACAATCGATCCGGCAAAAATTGCCATAGCAATTTGCGGGGCAAATCCCCATGGCCTGTTGGGCATTATCTTATACAAAGATGCTACAATCACAAGCAATGTAAAACTCCAGATTATTGATTTATCAAACTTCATTGGTAATATTTTATACCGCAAAAATAAGTAATAAATTATGCTATCCAATATTTTTAGCTAAATAGTAATTATACCGTTGACGGGCAGCGGGATAGTAATGGAAACCGCAGCGTAGCGGAGGTTGTAATGGATAGCCGGATCAAAAGCCTAAAAAAGATATGCAGCCCACAGCCCCAAAATCAATAAACTTAATGCTAATTTTACGTGATGGCGCACCATAATCAAACTGGCATTGACGGGGAACAGTTAGCTGCAGTTTATTTTACAAAAAAAGATTATACTTTACTTTATCAAAACTGGAGGCATAGCCGCTGGGAAGTTGATATTATAGCCTCGAAAGATAATATTTTACATTTTATAGAAGTTAAAACCAGAAGATCTAAAAACTTTGGCTTGCCGGAGGATCATGTAGATAGAAAGAAAATAGAAAACCTGGTGAATGCCGCCCGGGAATTTTTATATCAAAACCCGCAATGGGAAAGAATACAATTTGATATTTTATCCATTTCTATTATTAAAAATGAACCGATAGAGTATTTTTTGATAGAAGATATCAGTTTATAGCGATGGCCTTAAAAACAGCTGCATTTTTTCTACCATTTTATAAGTAGCCGGGCAGTATTCTATATTTTGTTTGTGCACATGTATGTAATTAATCATATTGCGCTTAATCAAATGCGGAAAACCTGAGCAATCTGCAGGCCGTATTTCATAAATAGAACACATGTTGGTTTGCATATCTAAAAACTGGCAAGGCTGTTTTTTATTTTGCCAGTCTTTAGCTTTTTTATCAAAAACAAGCCATTTATCTTTAAATTCTACAGGGGTCATTTTAAAATGCGTGGCTATTCTTTTAATATCTGCAGGAGAAAAAGTCGGTGTCATTTTTTTGCAGCAATTGGCACAGGAAAGGCACTCGGTTTCCTGCCAAACTTGTTTTTCAATTTCGACTGCTGATTTATCTAGTTTTTTCGGGGGATTTTTTTCAAGCTTTGTTAAAAAAGTTCTTAAATATTTTTTATTTAGCTTTACTTTTTTGTTGAATAACCTTAGATTAGTAGGTTCCATAATTTAGTTTGATGACTATTTACGAATTGACCTGCTAAATTAGTCTATTAATAATTTACTTGTCATTAAATTTATGTGGGAATCTTATAAAAAAGGGTTTAAAGCATGGCTACAGTTAGAAAAATCGCTATCCGACAATTCGGTACTGGCATATATCAGAGATATTGATAAGCTTACTGAATATTTACAGGCAAGCCGCAATTTAAAAGCTCCTGCAGCAATTGAATTAAAAGACCTAGAAGGATTTATTCAATGGGTAAATGAGCTGGGTATGACCCCTGCATCACAGGCAAGAATTATATCCGGGTTACGAAGTTTTTTTAAATACTGTATTTTAGAAGATATTACTACTACTGACCCTACAGCCTTACTTGAAGCACCTAAGCTAAAAAGATCATTGCCTGATGTATTATCTTTTCATGAAATTGAGCTGATCATTAAACAAATTGACCTTAGTAAAGCCGAAGGCGAACGCAACAGGGCTATATTGGAAACGATGTATAGCTGCGGATTACGGGTAAGTGAAACAGTAAACCTGCGTATTAATAATCTTTACCTCGATGTTGGCTTTATCAGGATTATAGGAAAAGGCAACAAAGAAAGACTGGTACCCATTGGCGATGATGCCATAAAATACATTAGTATTTATCAAAATACAAGCAGGGTGCATACTGCAATAAAACCGGGTAATGAAGATATTTTATTCTTAAACCGGAGAGGAGCTAAATTAAGCAGGGTAATGATTTTTTTAATATTAAAAGCATTAGCACAACAAGCAGGTATTACTAAAAATATTTCTCCGCATACTTTCCGGCATTCATTTGCCACGCATTTGGTAGAAGGTGGTGCAGATTTAAGGGCGGTGCAGGAAATGCTTGGTCATGAAAGCATTACTACAACTGAAATATATACACATTTAAACAGGGAATATTTAAGGGATACTTTGCAACAGTTTCATCCTGCATTTAAATAAAAAACCGGCCGCATGCTCCTTATTATAACGATCGCAAGGATAACATGCAGGCCGGCATAAAACAACCATAACTATTGAACCATAAAAACTATCTTTAAATATGCTTTGTTAAAAGCATTAATTTTTTATAAATAATTTATCATAGACTATACTTAGTAAATTAAAAATGTGATAAACTAAATTATAAGAAGTCGATAATATTCCTTTTAGGAAAATTATCATCAGGCTTTTTTTCGGTTGTTATGTTTATTCCTGACACCATTCCTAAAAGATGTTGCATTTCATTTAATTGAATAATATTATTATCGATAGATGAGAATGTAACCCTTTTTGGCATAAACGATTTATGGCTTATTTCTACAACTGGTATAGAATTTTTATTAATTGCAATAATAAAATTTCCGGCTGTATCTGTAATAACGCCAACCCCTGTTTCTGTTAATTTTTTTATTGTTGCACCGGGAATTCCTTTGCCATTTGCATCTACTATCTTTCCTTTATAAATCTCATTAACGGCTGTATCTTTTACAGCAGGCTTAACAGCTATTGTACCTCTTGTTGTATTGCAAGTTTGTTGATTAGTTGGTGTAGTGCTTATTTCGCCAACTTTAGAATTTTGCGCTTTTGCCGGCACTTTTGTAAATAACAATACGGCAGCTACCAAATACTTCCAGTACCAGGTTACTTTTTGAGCAATCGTAACAGGCTTGGCAATATTTCTATTTAGCTGCCCTGGCAAAACTCTTCCACAAACATCGGCTGTGGTTTTTTTAGTAAAATAATTAAGTACTTCATCATCAGTCATTTTACTAAAATCAATCACTTCTTTTGCACAGGCACTACAAAACCTACCCTTTTCGGTGGGGGTCATTAGTTGCCAGCTTTCGTGGCAAGGTTCCGGTATTGAAATTTGTATTGCCTGCATGTGATGAATTTAATTAATTATGAAGATTTATTTTCTTATAATATTGTGTGTTGAACCTAAAATTCAACAATGCACTATACAACTATTGAATAACGAAACTATCCTGGGCAAGCATGTTATTTTCGCTGTTAATTAACTTAATAAAATATATTCCGCTGCTCCAGTCGCTGGCCGCCATCAATGCCGCAGTAAAGTTTTTTGAAGAAGCCTGAACATATTTATTCAAAACAACGTTGCCTTCTGTATTAATTATTTGTAAAATATATTTCCCTGTTTCAAGCAGCTTTAAAGTAACGGTAAAAGAACTGCCTTTGCTAATTGGATTGGGAGTTGCTTTAATAATATTAATTTTATTTGCTGAAATTTTATTTGCAGTTAAATACATTTTACTTAAAGGATTATTATTTAAAAACTCTTCACCGCTTATTTCAGTTTCATAATTTTGATACCCGCCAGCTGATATTTTTACTAAATAAGAATCATCTTCATTGATGTTGCTGATGTTTTCAAGCTCGACAATGCCTTCAGCATTTGTGTAAACTTTCTTAAACTCTTGGGAGTTTTTTTGAATAGTAATAAATGCATTGGAAATAGCATCTTTTGATTTTTTATCCAATATATTTATTTGGGCAAATTGTTCAGGTGATTTATTTATATAAGTAATTACTATATCTCCTCCAAGAAATATTGATACAGCCAAAGTAACAATATTATTATTTTTATTGATTGATGATAACAATACTTCTTTTGATTGATACCCTACATAACTAACTTCTATAATTTTAGAAGAATCTTTATGAATCAGAATTGTAAAATTCCCTCCAGCATCTGCAATAGCACCACGGTTTGTTCCTTTCAATTGTATTGTTGCCCCGGGTAATGCTTCACCATTTTCGTTAAGCACTTTGCCTTTATAAATTTCATTAACAGGTGTGTCGTTGATAGTACGAGGGAGTGCCATTTTACCTTTTACGGGAGTGCAACTTTGTGGCGTTTGCCTGACAAGCCCACCATTTATACGGTCTTTTTGTGCTTTTGCCGGTGTTTTTGCAAATAATAATACAGTGGCTACCAGATATTTCCAGTACCAGGTTACTTTTTGTGTAATGGTAACGGGCTTGGTAATATTTCTATTTAGTTGTTCAGGTAAAACCCTCCCACAAACATTGGCTGTAGCTTTTTCAGTAAAATAATTGAGTACCTCACTATCAGTCATTTTGCTAAAATCAACAACTTCTTTGGCACATGCCTTACAAAACCTGCCCTTTGCAGTTGGGGTCATTTGTTGCCAGCTTTCGTGGCATGGCTCCGGAATTGAGATTTGTATTGCCTGCATAACAAAGAGGTTTGTTATGTAGATGCATGGGCAGGAGAAATTGCATAATATCTTTCCTGTTTTTTTAAACAGTATGCATCGAGCTACTAAAAATGGAAATTATTGTACTGTTAAGGTTACAATATTAGAGGCATTGTCGTAATAAAATATCTGTAAAGAATAGGTACCCGGCAGTAAGCTGTCGTTTGGAGTACCATAAGCAACAATATTTGTTAATTTATATTTCTTTTCTATAAATCCTCCTGCAGGTAATTGGGTATATTTATCTTTTAAATCTTCTTTTAAATATGCACGGGATTCCATAGCTGCAATATTTTCATATTGTAAAACAGATTTGCCTGTTTTTTTATCCAAAACTTTTGCAGAAATGCCCCAAGGTGTACCCGTTGAAGCAATCTGCTTATCAAAAATTATTTCCTGGGCTGATGAAATACTGTTAGTAAGTTTAATGATTATGCTAAGATCCATAGTCATACTTGACACAACCGTATCTTTCTCCAATGCAATATCCACTTTCACATTTGGCCTTACAAATAATTTTTGACCTGTATCAATCGGTGCATTAACGGATTTATTTTTAGGTTGTAAGCAAGAAGCAAAAAAGCAAATGGGATAACAAATATAAATAAACGCATAATAGTTTTTTCTTACAGATGTATTATTGTAGTAATTACATAATACTATATGCTGCCGGGATGATCATAATGGTATTCATCCTAATCAGTTTTATGAAAACTATATTAATCGCATAATATTATTCCCGCTCTAATAAAATTTTTGGAGAAGGAAATACAGGAGAATTGTTAATGGGCAAATTAGTCATTCTTTTTCTATAGTTTTTAAAAAGACTGGACCAGCGCAATTGTAAAACGCCTAAAATACCTTCTTTTATAATGCCTTTGCTCATTTTGCTTGCTCCCAGCTGCCTGTCTACAAAAGTAATCGGCACTTCTTCTATTTTAAACCCTAATTTCCAGGCAGCAAATTTCATTTCTATCTGAAAAGCATATCCAACAAAAGAAATGCTTTCAAAATTTAATGTTTCCAATACTTTTCTTGTGTAACATACAAACCCGGCGGTAGGGTCTTTTACAGGCATCCATGTAATCATCCTGGTATAAAGTGAAGCGCCTTTAGATAACATAATTCTATTCGTAGGCCAGTTTTCTACAGCCCCGCCTTTTACATACCTGGATCCGATAGCAACTCCTGCTCCTTTTTTACAAGTAATATAAAGTCTTTCAAGGTCTTTTGGATTATGCGAAAAATCAGCATCCATTTCAAAAATATAACTATATCCATTATTAAGTGCCCATTTGAAACCATAGATATAAGCTGTGCCCAGACCTAACTTTCCCTGTCTTTGTTCTAAAAATAATTGCCCGGGGTATATACAAAGTAACGATTGGACAATTTGTGCTGTCCCATCAGGAGAGTTATCATCAATAACCAAAATATGATAATCTTGCTGTAAAGAAATTACTGCATTAATAATTGCTGCAATATTCTCTTTTTCATTATAAGTTGGTATAATAACCAGTTTTTCCAAAAAGTAAAAATTTATTCATCCAAATTTACAAAAATATGTGGATAGCCTTCAGTACATATTGCACTAATTGGTTATTTAATTATTTTTTAACAACGTTCTATTTAATATTTCAGTTAATTTTTGTTTTGTGTGCAATGGAAAATCACCTTTCATCATCCAGTCATAATACTGGGGTTCTGCTTTAAGCACATCACCTACACAACGGCCTTTAAACTTTCCAAAATTAAAAACTTCATTTCCCTTATCGTCAAAACCAAACCTTCTTGCATAATCCACAATCTTTTCTTCTCCAACAACGTTTAAAACACTTTCCAAAGTATTTCCCAGGTGCTGATATTTTTTTAATTGTGCCAAAAACACATCAATAGTGGCTTCTACATCAGCTTCTGCACTATGGGCATTAATCAATTCTTTTTCACAAAAAAACTTATAAGCTGCCCCAAGTGTACGGGGCTCCATTGTATAAAATATATGCTGTACATCTACCAGTTTTCTTTTCGTCATATCTATTTCCAGGCCGGCTCTTAAAAATTCTTCTACCAACATTGGAATATCAAACCGGTTGCTATTATATCCTGCCAGGTCACACCCTTCCAGGTATTGCTTTATCTCATTACCTACCTGTTTAAATGTAGGTGCATCTTTAACCATTTCGTCAGTTATTCCATGTATGTCAATAACGAGTTTGGGTATAGGCATCTGAGGATTAATCAATTTTCGTTTTTTCTGCCTGCTGCCATCCGGCAAAAGTTTAATGATAGCAATTTCTACAATCCTGTCAGTTGATAAATTCATCCCGGTTGCCTCCAGGTCTATAAAAGCAATGGGCTTTGTTAATTGTAACATATAAGTTCGGTTATTTAATTCGATATAATGATCAAAAGTAAGGGCATTTTGTTAAAACTAATTACCACTTATTTAATATTATACTATTTCCTTTTTTAATATCTGTGACTTATATTTGTATTAATATGAAGCATTTCTTTAATAGTAATATTTAAATAATGAAAAAGGTAATATTAATGCTGTTTTTGATCAGTCTTATAACTTGCTTATTTACAGGCTGCAGCCGGAAAACAGGCTGCCCGATGACTGAAAAAATAATACACTGATGAACTGGAAATTATTACAACAAGAAGAACAATTAGTGGATATCAAACAGCTTTCTGACACCAGGCCCCAAATTATATTTAAGCATAGCACAAGATGTTCTATCAGCTCTATGGCTAAAAACAGGTTGGAAAGAGCTGTAGCACCTGATAACATAGATTTTTATTACCTGGATTTATTAAAATACAGGAATATTTCAAACAAAATATCAGACACATTTAATGTATTTCATGAATCACCGCAAATATTACTGATAAAAAACGGGGAATGCATTTATGATGAAAGTCATAGTGGAATTGATATGGCTGATATCGAACAGCAAATTAAAAAGACAACTTAATGCTGCCCGGTAAAACCATATGTGCATTATACATTAATAAGCACAAGATATTTTTATTAAAAACTGCTATTTTTATTATATGAGTTGGAATGAAAAAAAAACAATACGTGTAGCTATTTTAGATTTGTATGAAGGTGTTGTTAACCAGGGTATGCGCTGTATAAGAGAAATTTTAAACCAATTCAGTGAATCACAAAATATTGATATAAGCTGGGATGAATTTGAAGTACGGATTGAAAAACAAGTGCCTGATCTGAGTTATGATATTTATATTTCTACCGGCGGCCCCGGCAGCCCACTTGAAAGCGAAGGTTCAGAATGGGAGAAATCATATTTTAGCTGGCTTTCTGCAATAGAAAACTGGAATAATAATGATGCCAATACACACAAGAAACATGTTTTTTTTATTTGCCACTCATTCCAATTAATATGCAGGCAATATAATATAGCCAGGGTGTGTAAACGTAAAAGCACATCATTTGGTGTTTTTCCTATACATTTAATGCAGGAAGGAAAAAATGAAGTAATCTTCGAAGGGCTAAACAACCCTTTTTATTCAGTAGATAGCAGGGATTACCAGGTAATAGAACCTAATCATGCCATTATCCACCAAATGGGCTATACAATCCTGGCCATAGAAAAAGAAAGGCGGCATGTACCTTTGGAAAGAGCAATTATGGCTATCCGGTTTAATGAATATATGATAGGTACCCAATTTCACCCGGAGGCTGATGCCGTAGGTATGAGCATGTACCTTCAAACCGAAGAAAAGAAAAAAACCGTTATAGAAAATTATGGGCTGGCAAAATGGGAATCAATGATTGAACAGCTCGGTGATCCTGAAAAAATAATGTGGACTTACTCACACATACTTCCCAATTTCCTAATGTCAGCAATTGGTCAGGAAATCGAAGCATAAAAAAATTATCCGGGGCTGTCAGCAATAAACCTTTTCTCAGCTTCAGTTCCGGCTATCCATTACAACCTTTGCTACGCTTCGGTTTTCATTACTATCCGGCATCCCTTCATCAGTTGAATATCTACTTAGCTTTTAAAATATTTTCTGCTCTAATCCGCTTTACCCGTTACATCGTGTTCTCATAAAAATTTATATTTCCATTTTTGGAATTAACATTTTAGATTTGATGGAAAGATATACAAAATGATACCTGAATTAAGAAATTCGTTCAACCAAAATTTTTCTGCTGAAAAATATGACCGCTATTTAACCAAAATTGAAAATTTACATCCCGGCGCTTTAGATTTCAGAAATGCAGAAACCCCAATTTTTGTACCAAAGGATTTTGCACAAAAAATGTTTTCTGCATGTGATGATATCATTGATGTAATTTGCAATCCAAATTTTAAACAAATTACAGAGCGTAGTGTACCAGCTAATCTTAAAGTACCTGGTGAAAATGCACAATCACATTTTATAGTATTTGATTTTGGAATATGCGAAAATGAAAACGGCAAACTGGAGCCGCAGTTGATAGAAATGCAAGGGTTTCCCACCCTGTTTGCTTTCCAGGCTTTTCATACAGAATTTACAAAAGAATACGCTGATGTGCCTGGTAATTATTCAGCTTATATAAACGGATATAATAAAGAATCTTACCTGCAATTGCTTAAAGAAATTATTGTTGGCGATTTACCCGCTGAAAATATAATTTTATTAGAAATTTTTCCTGAACAGCAAAAAACAAGGATTGATTTTTATTGCACAGAAAAAGTGTTAGGAATAAAAACAGTATGCCTGACTAAATTAACCGAAGAAGGAAATAAATTGTTTTATAATAATAATGGTAAAAAAACTGAAATAAAACGCATTTATAACAGGCTCATTTTTGATGACCTTCAAAAACAGGAAGGCTTAGGCCCAATAATTGACCTGACTAAAGGCTTTGATGTGGAATGGGTACCCCACCCTGATTGGTTTTACAGGATAAGCAAATTTACTTTGCCGTTAATTACTAATCCGTATGTACCAAAAACTTATTTCTTAAATGAATTAAAAGAAATGCCAGCCGATTTGGAAAATTATGTTTTAAAACCATTATTTTCTTTTGCAGGTATGGGTGTAATTATTGATGTAACACAAAAGGATATTGATGCAGTAAAAGATCCTGAAAACTGGATACTGCAACGCAAAGTAAAATATGCAGATGTTATAAAAACACCAGATGTTCCTGCTAAAGCAGAGATACGTTTATTTTATTTCTGGAAAGACGGATGGGATAAACCTAAAGCTGTGCATAACTTAGCCAGGTTAAGCAAAGGAAAAATGATAGGAACAAGATATAATAAA
Source organism: Chitinophagaceae bacterium (assembly GCA_016713965.1). GTDB lineage: Bacteria > Bacteroidota > Bacteroidia > Chitinophagales > Chitinophagaceae > Ferruginibacter. Next base: position 143,541 of record JADJOC010000007.1, on the reverse strand, counting down.
GATAAAGAATGGGTTGGCGGTAGTGTGGCTTTTTTTGAAAATTGATTATTGCAATTATTTAATTGCAATAATCATAAAACTTAATAATGAAAAAAGGAAAAGAAAGATTTGAATTTTACCTGGATAAATTACAAACTGCATTTGCAAAAGCAAAAACGAAAAAGAACCGGCACTTTGGCTACTCAAAAACGATGCCCGTACGCCTTTATTCATGCTGGAAGGGTTAACAAGGGTATATGAAAAATTGCATAATAAAAAGAGATTCACTAAGCTTAAAGAAAAATTTAAATTATTGGAAGACTCATTAGGGGCAATAGAATATTATGATGCATTTATTATTGAATGTGGAAAAAATAAAAATATTACTCCGGGCATATTAAATTACCCGGAAGCACAAAAAAGAAAAATCAGAAAGACTGGATGAAATTTTATTGCAAAAAAAATGGTTTGGTAATAAACTAAAAAAAATAAGAACCAAATTAAGCAATGCTGATTGGAGGGATGAAAAGATGAAATAGAAGCTGTTAATGATTTTTATGGGGAAGCTATCTGTGAAATAGTCGAATTCGTACACCAACCCGACTTTCCTGCGGATGATATAGAAGCCAGCCTGCACGAATTAAGAAGAAATTTAAGATGGCTGAGCATTTATGCTCATGCACTACGTGGCTGCATACAATTGAAAAAAAGCAAAACCACTGTAAAACACCTCACCAAATATTTAACCAAACAAGTTATACAATCTCCTTTTAATAAATTTCCTCCGGCAGGCAATTGTAAAAAAATATTATTCTTTAATGAAAAATACTTTCTTTCTTTATCTTGGATAATAGAAGAATTGGGCAAAATTAAAGATAGTGCTCTAAAGGTTATTATGCTAAAAGAAGCGCTGCAAAGTAATGCTGCACTTACTGATAAAAACGCTTTTGATAAAGCGTACCAATTATTAGGCAGCAAGCAAATAAAAATTTCTACATTATTAAAAAAAGCTGAAGGAATTTATAAATTATATTTTAAAGAACATAATCTTGAGCATTTAATCTACGGTATTAGTAATACAAAATAACTATTTAATTTGCCAGCGTACACCAATAAAGCCTTTTGCCCCTTGCAATGAAGCATAATTATAACTCGGATCAAACACATAGCCATTAGGGTTAGTATCAATCCTTGCATTACCATTTTCATCAAAATATTTTCCCCCTTTTTTATCAAAAGGATCATCAGGATGCAGTAAAGGGTTTTTAGGAATAAAATTTAGCAGGTTTTTTATACCACAATAAATTTCAATACCGCCTTCCCATGACTTTGTAACCTGTAAATTAAGTATGCCATACATAGGAGATTTTTCAGGTCTGAAATCATTAGGAACTATTGGCAGATACATGGGTCCGTTAATCTTACCTGTAAGATCAACACAAATATTATTCTTTGGAAAAGTATAGCTTACGGCAAAAGTTCCGGAAATTTTTGGTGCAAATAATTGAGGTATTTTTACTTTGTTGTTATTTACATTTTTATCCACCTGGTACACATCCATCCAGGTAGCCCCGGCAATAATTTTAATACCATTGGTAAAATTAAAATCAGTATTTAGAGTAACTCCTTTGGAGATCGCATATCCATTTAAATTCCCATAAATAATTTTATCAGGATCAGTGAGAAAATCTCCTGTGATTTTATTGGTGAAATAAGTATAAAATGCACTACCATCTATCCCAATAAAACCGGAACTGTGTTTTATAAATTTTGTATAGTTAATATTGGTATTCCATGATTGCTCAGGTTTTAAAGCTTCAGTAATCACCACGGTCCGGGCTCCTGTTAAAGCTGCATGATCTTCAGTAAAAAGGTTTACAACCCTATACCCGTTCCCAAAGCTGAAACGTAAAGTGTTGTTGGCATCAGGTGAAAACTTAAAGCTTAACCGTGGAGTCAAAATGCTGCCATGCTCATTATGATAATCATATCGCAAACCCATCAATGTGGTAAAATGGTTATTCACTTGCCATTCATCCTGTATAAAAATACCGGGCAGGTAAGAATGTGTGGGATTATTTTTACCTTGTTTTTCTGTAGCCTGGGTATTATCATCATAATACGTATATCTGAAAGGTATTCCCCTTAATAAGTAATGCTTGTTTATATTCTTATTCCACCTTAATTGTGTAAAAGCAACTTGCTGGCTGGCATAGTATTTAACAGTTCCGTAATAACTATCCTGCAAATGATAGTTATATGACACATCCACGTTTAATTGCTTAGCCAATTCAACATTTCCTATAGCTTCTACCCTATTGGTATTAATACTTTCCCCGTATAGACTATCAGTACCCTTAAATTTTGAATTCCATTGCAATTCATCGCCCCACCTGTTTTCATTGATATATCGCAAAGCCAGGCTGGCATTTAATGAATTATCTCTTTTAAAATTCCATTTATTAAAAACTGAGAAACGGTTTTGCAAAGCCACATCAGTAAAATTATCAGTATTAATATCCCTCTTATTCTGGAAATTAAAGTAATTGATCCCTAATAAGCCAACAGCTTTGCCAGCTTGGATACGGGTATTTATATCTGCATTATACTCACCAATACTGGTCGCAGAAAAATCAATTTTTAGTTTCTCACTGCCAAGTGCGTCTTTAGTAATAATATTAACCAGGCCTCCTACCGCTTCGCTACCATACAAAGTAGATGCCGGGCCTTTTACTACCTCAATGCGTTTGACCATACTATTGGGTATCCCGGCTAAACCATATACAGTAGAAAGGCTGCTTACAATAGGCATCCCATCAATTAATATCATTGTGTATGGCCCTTCCATGCCATTTATATGAATATCGCCTGTATTACACACATTGCAATTCAATTGAGGTTGTATACCATTTACCATTTGTAAACTTTCAAAAATATTAGGTGCAGGATTTTTCTTAAAAAATGCAGGTGAATAAACTTCTACCGGTATTGGCGAAGCCATTTTACTAACAGCCCTCATTGTACCTGATACCACTACTTCATTTAAAATGTTGCTGCTGCGGGTAAGATTGATAATCAGAGTATCTGCGATGCACTTTACTGAAAAAGAATCCCTGTATTCTTCAAAACCAATATTAGTTGCAATAATTTCATAATCGCCATATGCAAGATTATTAAGGCTGAACACACCATTTTTATTAGTAACTGTCTTTTTATTTATGCCGCTAAATGATATAGTAACTCCCTGTAGCTGCTCATTACCTGACAATACCCTACCGTGTATATTTCCAACCTGGGCAATAAGTGCAGAGGAAAGAAATGAACAAAAAAACAAAACAAACAACCTCATATAATGTATTTGTCTTACAAAAGTATAAAATTAGGCTGACCTAATTTTATTTATTTTAAAATCTTTTTAGCAAATTTGTAATAAATTCAAAAAAATGATTTCTTTAGCTGAGGAAAACTATTTAAAAAATATCTATAAACTATCTGAAAAAAACTCGGGTGCCGTTACTACTTCATCCCTGGCAGATGCTTTACAAATTAATGCTGCATCCGTTACAGATTTTGTTAAAAAAATGGCTGAGAAGAAAATGGTTACCTACCAAAAATCCAAAGGGGCTATGCTTACAGAAGCTGGAAAAAAAATTGCATTAAAAATTATCCGGAAACACAGGCTCTGGGAAGTATGGCTGGTAAATACACTGAATTTTAAATGGGATGAGGTGCATGATATTGCAGAACAGCTTGAACATGTAAACAGTGATATGCTTATTGAACGATTAGATAACCATTTAGGTAATCCCACTGCAGATCCGCATGGGGATTTAATCCCTGATGCCAAGGGGAAATTTATTAAAGACAGGAGTAAGCCATTATTAAAATGTATAGCAAAACAAAAGGTAAAGTTTATAGGAGTAGCTGAGCATTCGAATAGTTTTTTACAATTTTTAACCAAAAATAATTTAAAAATTGGTGATGAGCTGTTCATTGAAAGAATTGAAGCATATGACCAGTCTTTTCATTTAAAAATTAACAAAAAAACTAAAAAGGTATTCAGTAAAGAAGTAGTGAAAAACATTTTAATTGTGCTTGCATAATTTTTTTGATATTGATCATTCATTCTTTATAAAGATATATTTTTGCAGCACATAATTTTTCACATAAAAAAACTTTTATAATGAGACATCTTAGGAACATAGCTTACCCAGCTATTTTTATAGCATTTGCTACGCAAAGCTGCAATAATGGTCAATCTACAAAAACAAACACCACAGACAGCCCGGCTGTTAAAACTACTATTGCCCCTTCTTCTGAAACTTCAGCTCCGGAAAGTGATAGGATTAACAATGATAATTTAACAGGTTTTATGTTGGGTGGTGTGTATTTTATCAATGGTTTTGGCGGCGTATACAATACTTACAGTAATGCTGTTGATTACTATGATGCAACTGTAGCAGAAATGGAAAAAGGCTTTAGCGAAAAAATTATCTATCCATATACTACAAGCCAGGGACCTCAAATAAAAAGTGTCCTTGAATCTGACTGGAAAATAAATAATAAAGAAGAATTTTTAAAAACCCAGGAATGGTTGATTAATGAAGGCCACCAGAAAGAATTTGATACTTTAAAAAATGTTATAGTACAAAATGGTGGTGATTCTGCTGATATTTCAAAAATTGATATTGCTAAATTAAAGCTATGAAGCGATAAGGAAACCATATCTGACCGACTTAAATTTATCAAAGAACATTATGCTGAATTTGGTGCAAGTGGTATTAAAGCCTGAGATATTGCACGGTATGTAAACCTGGTTTGCATGGGATATGCTACCGGGTACATCACAAAAGAGGAAGGCAATGCTATGGTAGCAAAAATTTTACCTGTTGCAAGGGCTGCATATAAGGATTGGAATGATTATTATAAAAGTTATGAATTAGGTTTAAAATATTGGGGCGAAGCAGGATCTGATGAAACTAAATTTCCTATCCTGATTAAAAATATGTTGAACGGGGATAAAAAATCTATCTATACTTATTTATCTTTTTAAATGAAGCTGTTTAAACTTTTAATGATTTTAAAGATTGATCCTGATTATATTGCGGTTGGTGGGGACACCAACCGCGGCAGGCTGCCGTGGTCGGTGTCCCCACCGGCCACCTTCGCACCTATAGTAGTCTTATTAATAAAAGTTTAAACAGCTTAAATAAGTAAAAGCATAAAAATAGAACCTTGAGAAAATCAAGGCTCTATTTTTTGTAACAAATTTGTTTAGCTATTTTTGCTTCCTGAATCAATAAAAAAATTTCATGCAATTATCATCCCTTTTACTTCGCTTTAAAGAACCTGAAACATTGAAGATGGCTAAACTGGGCAGAGAACTAAGGGCGCAGGGAATGGATATTACTGATTTAAGTTTAGGTGAACCAGATTTTGATACTCCGGATCATATTAAACAGGCTGCTAAGAAAGCCATTGATGATAATTACAGTCATTATACACCGGTAGCAGGTTACCTAGATTTAAGAGAAGCGGTTTGCACAAAATTAAAACGGGATAACAACCTTGATTATAAGCCAGAAAATATTGTAGTAAGTACTGGAGCCAAGAAAAGTATTGCCAATGCAGTATTAAGCATTGTTGACAAAGGTGACGAGGTAATAATCCCTACACCTTACTGGGTAACTTATTCAGAAATTGTGCGGTTGGCGCAAGGAGAAGTTAAATTTGTAAATACCACTTTAAAAAATGGATATAAAATAACGCCACAGGAATTAGAAAATGCCATTACGGATAAAACAAGGTTATTTATGTTTTCATCTCCTTGTAATCCAAGTGGGGCAATATATAATAAAGAAGAACTACAAGCTTTAGGTGAAGTTTTAATAAAATTTCCAAAGGTTTTTATTATTAGTGACGAAATTTATGAGTACATAAATTTTACTGGAAAAAGCGAAAGTATTGCACAATTTGATTTTTTAAAAGAGAGGGTAATTATTATAAATGGATTAAGTAAAGGTTTTGCAATGACGGGTTGGCGCTTGGGGTATATTGCCGCACCAGTAGAAGTTGCCAAAGCATGCGAAAAGATACAAGGCCAGTTTACCAGTGGTGCTAATAGTATTACCCAACGGGCAGCTATTGCTGCATTAACAGGCGACATGACACCTACTGAAAATATGGTAAAAGAATTTCAACAGAGAAGAGCCAGGATTATGGAATTAATAAATGAAATTCCTTTTATAGCATGCACTCAACCGGAAGGGGCATTTTATATTTTTCCAATGATAAGCTACTATTTTGGTAAATCTGACGGGAATACAATTATAAATAATGCTGACGACCTGGCTATGTACCTTCTTCATTCTGCACATGTATCGATTGTTACCGGTAAAGCTTTTGGTGAACCGAATTGTATCCGAATATCTTTTGCAAATAGCATGGAAAATATTGAAAAAGGGTTTAAAAAAATAAAAGGGGCATTAAGTAAACTTCATTAAGAAATCCATATACCTAAATCAGTAATAAGCCTATTAATAATTTTCAAATAATTCTTTACTCAAATACAGTACTCCTGATTCCTCATCATGCTTCTAATATTAAAAATCAAATAATAAAGTATTTGGAAGAAAAATTACAGATTGTAATCCACCGAATTATATAAAAATTAAAATCCATTTTGTAAAATAGTATTTTCAATTAAATAGAACCTAATTATTACTAAAATTTGTTGCGCAAATATTAATCTTAATAACTCACCTTACGCAAATAAAAGATAAGATTGATTTTCAATGATATATAAAATATTTTTTTCGCTCTTTATATCATGAAGTAGTCAAGAAAATTGCCAAAACTTCTGAATTGTTAATAACTATGCCTCTTTTCGTCTATATCATAAAATATCTTGCGTAAGGCGAGTTAATAAATAGTAAAAATACCATTTATTAAGTAAAACTACCTTATGGTTAATTACTATATCGTATTTGTTAATTCTTTAATATTTAAATGGAAAGATATTGCTAGCTTCACTAAATATAATTATTGTACCAGAAGTTATTAACCAGCATTAATTAGCAAATAGTATAAATGTCCTTGCAAAATAATAGTAGTAGAGATCAACAAGTTAATGAGAAATTAATTACACAGAAATTGATATAAAGTAAAGTAATTTGACAATGAAAAAAAGTATTATTAAATAAATAAGTATTCTGTTAAAAACCAAGCGAAGTCCTGTTCTGTAAAAAGACGGGGCTTTGCACTTATATTAATCAGGGCAATCTATAATTAGCTGAATATTGATATACGGTACAAGTGTGCGACCATCGCATTTTTGCGAGGCACAGCGCAACCGCAGCTTAATAGTAGCACAAAAGCCAAGTACAAAATATTTATCCGCCGGAACGGCCATAAATCAAATTTTTATAAGCCAGCACTCATTTTTTGCTTTCTTAGACTATTTAATGAAGGATCCATTTCAATGGCTTTATCACACATCTGCTGCCCCCTGTCTACCTGGCCTTTCTTTTGGAAACATAATCCTGCCTGGTACAATGCAGTAGCATCATTTTTATCCATTTCTAATAATTTTTGACAAAATTCTAATGCCTTATCATAATTTTTTCTTTGGTAATAAGCATCAACTACCAGGCGAAGAATTTCCTTATCGCCGGGTTTCATGGCTGCTAATTCCAATAATATTTTTTCCCCGGATTCATAGTTACCAGCATACAAATAAGTAAAGCCCAGATTTTCCCTAAACTCACGGTTCTGAGGGTATCCATTTGCTGCTGCCATATTAAAATATATTGCCGCATTTTTAAAATCACTCATATTATAATACATGGTAGCCAAATCATACATCCATACATTTTTTGTGGGTTCCAATTCAATTGCCAAGCCATAATAAACAGCAGATTTTTGCATATCCCCAAGTTGCTCATATATTTTGGCTAAAGTATATATTGCTTCTGCATCATCTCCATGTTTTTGAATGTACGTCTTTAATCCCTGCTCAGCTTTGGTGTAATCTTCCAATTGATAATTACTCATTGCAGCAATTTTTAAAGCTTTATCGCAAGATTTGCATTTTTGTGCATATTCTATTGCTTTTTGATACTGGTGGTAATTATAATACAATTGCAATAATTCCTGGATAGCAACAGTATTATTAGGATCTAGCTCGACTACTTTAGTAAAATAGTTTTTTGCAGCATCTGTTCTGCGCATTTCCAAATTTACAAAGCCATTCTCTAGGTAAGCTGCCGTGAATTTTGAATTATGCTTGATAGCCTTATCGAAATGGCCTGAAGCAACTAAGTAGCGCTTATTTGCCTTTTCATCTAATCCTTTCTTATGATAAAAAGATGCACTATCCTGCCCATAACTAGATGACAAACCTGCCGATAGTATCAGCAGGTAAATTATATTGGTTTTCATGTATAAGATTTAAAATTGGACTTTAAATTACAAACAAATAACTATTGAAGTATTATACTACCTAACGCTGGTAAATGTAAATTTATTTCATATATATTATTTTTTTATTTAAAAGTTTAGGAATAATACTAGGGTTAAATACATCTCCTGTACCCCAGTACTTGCTATTATTACTATTAAAAATCTCCTTATACTGTTGTTTCCCAGTTACTTGTAGTTTCCAGTTTTTCCGTACTACCGGTGTCATATTAAGAATTATCAGAATGTTTTTAGTTTTACTTTTCCTTTGCGCCTGTAAGCAATTACTGATTCCTGCCTATGGCTCAAATCTATCCATTCAAACCCCGCAGGATTAAACTGAAGCTGGTGCAATGCAGGTTGGGTTTTGTACAAATGGTTAAGATCCTTTACACATTGCTGCATCATTTTATGACAGTCAAAATTTAATAAAGACCAGTTAAGTTCAGTTTTATAGTTCCACTCGGTACTTTGTGCAAATTCATTACCCATAAACAATAATTTTGCTCCCGGATGAGTAAACATATAAGTATACAACAACCGCAGGTTTGCAAATTTTTGCCATTCATCGCCGGGCATTTTGTATATCATGGGGCTTTTTCCATGCACTACTTCATCATGGCTTAAAGGCAGCATAAAATTTTCATCATAGTAATACATCATGCTAAATGTAAATTTATCCTGGTGATCTTTGCGGAATAAAGGATCCATTTTAAAATAATCCAGCGTATCATGCATCCAGCCCATCATCCACTTCATGCCAAACCCCAAGCCATCTTCTGTAGTTGGCCTGCTTACTTTTGGCCAGTTGGTAGCCTCTTCAGCAATTGTTTGCACATCAGGAAAATCCCTGTAAATGGTTGCATTTAAATCTTTTATAAAAGCAATAGCTTCCAAATTTCCATTGCCACCAAATTCATTAGGCTCCCACCCACCTGCTTCCTGGAATAATCAAGCTTCAGCATACTGCTCACCGCATCTACCCGTATCCCGTCTATATGAAATTTATCAAACCAAAAACGGGCACTACTGATTAAAAAAGATTTTACCTCTCCCCTTTTATAATTAAAAATATAACTGTTCCAATCCGGATGAAATCCTTTGCGCATGTCACTATATTCATAAGTATGTGTACCGTCAAACATAAATAGTCCATGCATATCGTAAGGAAAGTGCGATGGCACCCAATCCAAAATAACACCAATGCCGGCATTATGAAAAGCTTCAATCAATACCATACAATCTTCGGGTGTGCCAAACCGTGAAGTAGGTGCAAAATATCCTGTTCCCTGGTAGCCCCAGCTGCCATCATACGGGTGCTCCATAACCGGCATCAACTTTACATGTGTAAAGCTCATTTCCTTTACATAAGGCACGAGGCGTTCAACTATCTGCAAATAAGGATTATAACTTTCGGCATCATCTTTTACCGGCCTCATCCAGCTGGCCAGGTGAACTTCGTAGACACTCCATGGGGCCTGTAAGGAATTACACTTTTTCCTGCTGCGCATCCATGCTTTATCTTTCCACTGATGATCCATTTCCCAGGTAACAGAAGCTGTTTTTGGCCTTTTTTCACAATAGTTTGCAAAAGGATCAGCCTTATCAGTCTGCACACCTTTGAAACCGGTTATGTGATACTTATAAGGTTCCCCTTTACCTATATGAGGAATAAACCCTTCCCAAATACCTGATTTATCTAACCGTACAAACAACGGGTGGGATAAAACATTCCATTCATTAAAATTTCCTATCACTGAAACTGCTGTTGCATTTGGCGCCCATACAGCAAAATAAAATCCCTGGGCATTTAAAACTTCGAGTTGGTGGCTGCCAAATTTTTCATAAGCATTGTATAAAGTACCGGCATGAAAATTAGTAATATCTTCTTCATTTAATAATGAATAATTCCATACAGGTTTTGTGGTATCAATAAAATGTTTGTCTTCATATCTTAACAATGAAGGCACATTTTTTTTAGAATAAGTTTGTTTTTTAATTGTTGCCATTTTATACTTTTAATTTCAATAGTGTAATTTAAGATTACTTTTCTTAATTAAATATCAGCCGAGATCTTACTGGATTTATAAATATTAAATTGGGGCCGTCGGTTGTAGAATTTTTATTGGGCTTCAGTACGGGCTATCCATTACAAGTACGGCACAAAACCTTTGCTGCAAACCCTCACCGTGCTTTTCATTACTATCCCGCAGCCATTCATCTGCTAATTTCTATTAAGCTGTACTATTACCAATACGGCACTTCAATTAATCAAAATACAAATATTAAACTACCAAATTCAAAACTGTTTGTATTTTATTTACTCGTTTCAATTTCCTTTACAGTAGTATTAAATTATAATTACGTTATTTATCAAACTGATGTATGTACAAGCTAACAGCTTTCTTATTCTTTACAATATGTTGCCACGTTGCAATTTTTGCCCAACCAGGAAAACTAACCGGGAGTGTTAAAGACACTTCTAATAAAGCAGGCATACAAAATGCAGTAGTAATGCTGCTTACACCAAAAGACTCAATCCTATATACATTTTCCCGTACAGATATTAATGGACACTTTATTTTTAACAATGCAGAGAGCGGAAATTATATTTTAATGACAACGCATCCCATTTTTGGAGATTATATTGATAATATTGAAATTAAAGAAAACGGCAGTAATCCAATTATGATTCCGCTTACTTCCAAAAGTAAATTACTGGAAACTGTTATTATAAAAAGTGGTGCTGCAATTAAAATGAGAGGAGACACTACTTCTTATACTGCTGATAGTTTTAAAGTAAGCGCTAACGCCAATGTTGAAGAATTATTAAAAAAACTACCGGGGATACAGGTTGATAAAAACGGACAAATAAAAGCTATGGGCGAAAAAGTAGAAAAGGTATTAGTGGATGGAGAAGAGTTTTTCGGAGATGATCCCGGAATGGCGGTTAAAAATCTTAGAGCTGACGCTGTAAAGGAAGTGCAGGTTTTTGATAAAAAGAGCGATCAAGCGGAGTTTACAGGAATTGATGATGGAAAACAAATAAAACCATCAATCTTAAACTAAAAGAAAATAAGAAAAAGGATACTTTGGTAAAATAGAGTTGGCCGGGGGTTGCAGAACAAAATAGATAATCGTTATAACAGCAATGCAATGCATAGCGCTTTTAAAGGCAAGCGAAAATTATCAGGATACTTATTACAGGGAAATACCGGGCAAAATAAACTGAACTGGCAGGATCAGAAAAATTTGGTAGCGACGATGATATCACTACTACTTTTGATGAAGAGGGAGGTGGAATGATGTTAATGCGATCAAACAACAGTGATGAAGATCCATACATTGATACCAGAAATGGTTTTTTTGAAAACCTGAATACAGGTGTGCAATACACCAATAAATGGAATGATAATCATACATTGAATTTCTCACCTAAATTTAATCGCTTACAATATAATAACACTAAAAATATTTTTTCCCAGTTTCAATTAGGTGATTCCTTATTTAATACCAATGCCCGGGAAAATAGCTTTATTTATAAACGGAATATAAAAAATAATCTGGTTTATGATTTTAAAATTGACCCTGCCAATTCATTAAAAATTACAACCAAGCTAAACATTTACAACACAAAAAGTAAAATATACCGCCAGTCTGAAAACATTAGTAAAACAAAGTTGCTAAATAACTTATCAGATAATAGTTCTGATAACAATACGGATAAAACTGCATTTTCAAGCTCCTTTCTGTTTAAACATAAGTTTAAAAAAGACCGTCGTACTTTTTCAATTAATATGGATTTAAATATATTAAACTCCGATAACACAGGTTATTTATATGCGATAAATAAATATTTTGACGCAGGCAACCTTAAACAGATTGATACCCTGAACCAGAAAAAAAATAATGATAATTCAAATAAAACATTATCGGCAAAAGCAGTTTATACAGAACCATTATCAAAAAAATACGCCCTGGAAATAAATCATGAAATAGTACGAACATCCAGAACAAATAACCTTAGGACTTTTACCAGCACATCGAATAACTCAAACAAATATGATGAGCTGATTGATTCGCTAACTAATAATTTTGATCAACAGGTTACTATAAATAAAAGCGGGTTTAAAATCAGTTACAAACATAAAAAAGTAAGGTATAGCATTGGCAACACAATAGGGTTCACACATTTTGACTTAAAAGATATCACCAATAAAAAAGAGTATAAACAAGATTTTACCAATATTTTTCCATCGGCAAATTTTCAATATGCGTATAAGCCTAATCATAACTTTAAGATAAATTATTCCGGTCGGACTATACAACCTACAATCTCACAATTACAACAACTAAGGAATAACAACGACCCGCTAAATGAATTTATTGGCAATCCTTTTCTTAAACAATCTTTTAATCATGGAATTAATTTATCAAATATTTCATACAATTTTTTAAAAGAAATGTGGGTGTACCAATCCATAAATGCAGATGTTACTGATAATGCCATCACCAATAGTGTTATAATCGACAAATCCGGTAAAACTATTACACAACCTATTAACATGCAAGGCAGCAATATCTCTGTTTCCGGTTGGATGGGTGCAGGAAAAAAAATAAAAAAATTGAGTTTAGATCTCAACACAATTTTGCAATTCAATTATTCAAAATTTAATGAATTGATAAATAATATAAAAAATAATAACAAAAATGCAAGCATAACCTTTGGCTTGGGCATTGGCAAAACAAAAGAAAAGAAATATGATATTTCTATACAGAATGATTTGGGATTTAATACCAACCGGTCATCAATTTATGGAAAAACCTTACAGTATTATACTAACTCATTAAATTTAAGTGGTTCAGCATATATAAAAAAGGCTTGGCGTATCAGCACCGATTATGAATTGAATTATCGGGAAAAAACTGATGAATTTTCCAACAGTGTAAATAATAATTTATGGAACGCAAAACTAGAAAAAACTTTTAAAAATGATGAGTTTACAGTATTCACTTCAATCAATGATATTTTAAATCAGAACATAGGAATAGACAGAAATTTCTATGGCAATAAATTAACTGAAGTAAGAAATGAGCGTTTGCAACGTTTCTGGTTGGTTGGCATTAGATGGGATTTTAAAAATAAAAAACAAACTAAATAACTTTATGAAAACAATAATATCTTTTTTAGCTTTTACTTTTTACAGCCAAATGCTTCTTACAGCACAAATTTTTATTCAAAAAGCTGATATTGAATTTGAAGTAAAAACCAATATAAAAAAGGCTATGGGGAATGGTAGCTGGGCAGAAATGATAAAAGAAAATTTACCTGATTTCAAAACTGCTTATTACCAATTCGTTTTTTCTGATAATAAAAGTTTGTATAAGTTGCACCACTTTGATGAAAAAACCAGGCTGCCGGATTATTTAAAAAAGAGCGATGAGGCAAATGAGTGGTATGTGGATTTAAATAATAAAAAAATGAAAATTCAAAAAAATATTTTCGGCTCTAATTTTAATATTGATGCCAGCTTGCCGGTCATTAAATGGAAAGTATCTAATGAAAACAGAATAATTGCCGGATTCAATTGCCGCAAAGCGGTTGGAATAATTTATGACAGTGTATATGTATTTGCATTTTACTCGGATGAAATTTTAATAAGCGGTGGGCCATGTAGCATTACCGGGTTGCCAGGCATGATACTTGGAATGACCATACCCCGTTTGTATACTTCATGGATTGCTACTAAAGTAAATGTTGTTGCTATAAATGAAACTATTATAAAACCCTCAAATTCAAAAAAAATTATTTACAATCTTCATTTAAAGAAATTTTAATTGATCGTACAAAAGACTGGAGTAGTGGAGAAGAAAATAAAAAATGGCAACAACAATTTTTGTGGAATGCAATGTTGTAAATTACAAATGAGTTTATAGCAATCTTGCTTTCTATACAAATAAGCACAATAAAAAATATCTTATGTATATAATTATTTTTATTTTTTTAGCTCAAAAACTGCGGTTTTATAATACCCAATTATAAAGTCTTTTAATTCACTTTTATTTTTATTAATAACATCAACAAATTTTGTAAACCCTTTTGCCCGTTCCCTATATTTATTAAAATCAACCTTCTTTTCTTCCTTAGCTGTATTCATCACAACCATAACCGTCTGCTTCTTATCATACCTGAAATAAACATACAAACCTTCTTCAGGTAAAAATTGCATCATTTTTCCTGCGGTCAATGCAGAAGAAGTTTTACGGAAATTTGCCAGGGTTTTGATATGCTGATAAATGCTGTCATCTTTTTTATCCCGCCCTTCGGGTAAAAACTTATTTATTTTGTCACCTGCCCATCCCCCGGGAAAATCAAGCCGTACATGCCCGTCATTCGGACTGGTAAAACCAGGAGTAACAATTTCACTTGCATAATATATTTGTGGTATGCCACGGCAGGTAAGCAGCCACGTTAGTGCCGTTTGATATTTATTCACATCCTCTCCTATTACCGAATAAAACCGGTTAATATCATGGTTATCCAAAAAATTACATTCCGGGTGGGGTCTTTATACACAAAATCCTGGGCTAAAATGGTATACAGTTTATTTACACCTTCTGTCCAGCCAAAATCTTTTGTCAATGCATCAGTAATGCCCCACAAAGTTTGAAAATCCGTAGCACCCTGAAGGTTGCTTTTATAAGGGATATTGTAATTGTTTTCTGTAAAATAACTTTGATTGGGCACGCCATGCACCCAGGTTTCACCAAACAATGTAATTGCAGGATATTCATCCATTAAAGCTTTATTACAACGGTTCATAAAATCCAGGTCATTGTAAGCATATGTATCAATACGCCATCCGTCAATACCAAAATTTTCTACCGTCCATAAAGCATGCTGAATTAAAAAGTTAGCTACGTAGGTATTATTTTGATTAAGATCAGGCATCTGCTTTGTAAACCACCCATCGGCCATTTGCCGGTAATCTTTTTTTGCAGCATAAGGATCGAATAAGGTTTGATCCTTATAAGTTGTATTAGTATAATCCGGCCATTGGTGCACCCAATTTTTCATTGGCATATCCTGTATGGTAAAATGATATAACCCTACATGGTTGTATACAGCATCCTGGATAATTTTCATACCACGTTTATGCGTAGCAGTTATTAAATCATGGTACGCTTTTTCACCACCTAGTCGAGGATCTACTTTATAATGATTTGTAAACGCATAGCCATGTTCAGTTCTTTCAGCCCTGTCATTTTCAATAACCGGGTTCAGCCACAAGGTAGTTACCCCTAAATCCTGCAAATAATCTAAATGATTGTTTATACCTTGCAGATCGCCGCCATGCCGGTTAAAAACTGTATCCCGGTTTAAAGTCTGATCTCTCATACCAGCAATTTTATCATTACTTTCATCACCATTGCTAAACCTGTCTGGCATAATAAGATAAATAAAATCTTTCGACGTTACACCCTGGGCATAACTTTGGCCTTTACCAGGCCTCCTGGCTTTTAATTCAAAATTAACAGTAAAGGATTGACCGGTTTTATTTATTAAAAATTTTACTATACCGGGTTTTGCAGTTGGCGCTATGGCAACATCGAGAAAAAAATAATTTTTATTTTCTACTTTATTAATTTTTAAAATTTTTACTCCCTGATAATTAGTGGTAACATTTTGTAGTGCATCAGCAATTGCTGTAGCATGAACCATGATTTGAACTTTGTTCCATTTCATCCCTACCCACCAATTATTTGGATAGCAATTTTGTGAAAAAGAAGAATAAGAGATAACTACCAGAAGGAAGAAAACTACATAAAATTTAATACAAAAATATTTGTTTTTCATGCTAATGATTTAACTGGTATAATATTTTGATCATCAGTATCCTTTACTATCACATTTAATATACCGGCAATAAACATAGACACACCGCCTACAACCAAAGCATAAATACTTTGCTCATTAAAATATTCTTTACAAAAAAACCTAAAATTGCAGCTGCAACAATTTGAGGTATTACAATAAAAAAATTAAAAACACCCATATAAAAGCCCATCTTATTTGAAGGAAGTGCGCCTGCTAAAATTGCATACGGCATAGTTAAAGTAGAAGACCAGGCCAATCCTACGCCAATCATCGGCACTAATAACATAGCCTGGCTTTTAATAAAAAAAAATAGATACAAGGCTGGCTCCACCTATAACCAGGCAAAGCATATGTGTATATTTTCTCCCGATTTTTTTTGCAAGCATTGGCAATAAAAAAGCAGTGATTGCCGAAACACCGTTGTATACCATAAACATTACCCCTACCCAATCCCCGGCATCCTGGAAAATTTTGGAAGTAGTATCTGTAGTGCCAAAAGCATTTTGTGCTACCCCTGATGTTGAATATATCCACATAGCAAAAAAAGCAATCCAGGTAAAAAACTGTACAATTGCCAACTGCAGCATTGTTTTTGGCATTTTAAAAATACCAGTAATAATTTCTACAATACCTTTAAATACCCCTTTGGTTTTTAATTTTTCCTGCTCCCAGTTTTTAATATTTTCCGGAGGAAATTCTTTTGTAGTAAATACAGTCCATAATACTGCTGATAAAAATACTACAGCCCCAATGTAAAATGAATATCTTACTGATGGTGGTACAATGCCTTCCTTAGCAATATTAGCAATATTAAAAACGTTTGTAAAAATATATGGGAGCAAAGATGCGATTACAGCGCCTAAACCGATAAAAAAAGTTTGCGTGGCGAATCCTGTGGTACGTTGGGAAGAAGGAAGCTTATCACCAACAAAAGCCCGGAACGGCTCCATAGCTATGTTGATAGACGCATCTAATACCCAAAGTAAAGTTGCAGCCATCCATAATACTGATGACTGTGGCATCAGGAATAGGGCAATTGATGCAAATAACGCTCCCAGGAAAAAGAACGGGCGCCTCCTTCCCCATTTTGGATGCCAGGTACGATCACTTAAATAACCTATAATAGGCTGGACCAAAAATCCTGTAATAGGCGCTGCTATCCAGAGTATACCGATTTTATCAATATCTGCTCCCAGCGTTTGAAAAATCCTGGATACATTAGCATTTTGCAAAGCAAATCCAAATTGAATTCCAAAAAAACCAAAACTCATATTGAGGATTTGTTTAAAAGTCAATTTCTGTTTTGGAACAGACGTTTCTAACATAGCAATTATTTATTGTTGACAAATATATTAAATAACAAATCCATCAGGGATAATAGCTCCTTTTTTTAATACAACTATTCCATCTTTTATAGTATACAAAGCATGTTCAGCATCCGGTAAATGGACTCCTCCATTAATAACTACATCATTACCTACCCTGCAATCTTTATCCATAATTACATTCTTAAAATGGCACCTGTCACCAATACCAATTTTTGGTATCCCTTTATCTATATCTTGTTGTATTTCTTCCAGCGTTTCATAATAATCGCTACCAATAATATAGCAATTGGAAATAGTAGTACCGAGGCCAATCCTGCTGCGTATGCCTATTACGCTATGCTCTATTTTACTGGCGTGGATAATAGAGCCTTCAGCAATAATAGCATGTTCCAAAGTTGTTCCGCTAATTTTAGCCGGAGGCAGCATGCGAGCCCTTGTATAAACAATCTGTTGGTTATCAAATAAATTAAAAGGCGGTATTTCCTGTGTTAATGCCAGGTTAGCTTCAAAAAAAGAATATATATTTCCAATATCTGTCCAATAGCCATCATATTGATAACTTATTACTTTAAAATTATTAATAGCCGCAGGTATAATTTCTTTACCAAAATCAGTAGCCTCTTTTTTATCATGCAACAATTGATTAAACAAAAGTTTCCTGTTAAAAATATAAATACCCATTGATGCCAGGTAATTACGCCCCTGACCCTTCATTTCAGCACCGGTATGACTTGTCCACTCTTGTAATATTTCCTTAGAAGGTTTTTCTTTAAAAGATGTAATATTATTATTTTCATCTGATTTTAATATGCCGAAATCAGAGGCTTCTCTTTCAACAACAGGTATAGTGGCTATAGATAAATCTGCATTTTTTTCAATGTGGTTTTGGATCATTTCCCTAAAGTCCATTTGATACAATTGATCGCCGGATAATATTAACACATAATCAAAATCATTATTACCGATAGGCCGGAGTGATTGGCGTACGGCATCTGCAGTACCCTGAAACCATCCAGGGCTGTCAGGAGTTTGTTCAGCTGCTAATATATCTACAAAGCCTTTGCTAAATGCACTGAACTGATAGGTGTTTTTAATGTGTTTATTAAGCGATGCCGAATTATATTGTGTAAGCACAAACATCCGGTTTAAATTAGAGTTTATACAATTAGATATCGGGATATCTACCAACCTGTATTTTCCTGCAATAGGCACGGCTGGCTTACTTCTACTGGCAGTTAAAGGATACAATCTGGTGCCTGCGCCCCCTCCCAGGATTACTGAAACTACTTTTTTGGAAAATGGCATACTAATCTATTTTGAATGTGGTGATAAAGGAATAATTCATGTACTTAATTGTTGGTAAATTGATATATAATTACCTGCACTTTTTTCCCAGCTATTATCTATGTTCATCAGCTTCTTTATAATTTTAGATAATTTATTTTTATCGCCATATAATTTTACTGCTCTATGCAATGAGTAACTGATATCCCAAACAGTTGCTCTATCAAAACAAATACCAAAACCACCGGGATCTTCATAATCTATTACAGTATCTTTAAGTCCGCCTGTTCTTCGTACAATAGGTACAGTGCCATAACGCATGGCATACATCTGGTTTAAGCCACATGGCTCTATCCTGCTGGGCATTAATAAAAAATCAGCGCCGGCATACATAATATGGCTTAGTTTTTCATTGTATCCAATCTGTGAATTGTAATATCCTACGAATGAATTATTGAGTGCCAAAAGCTGCTGCTCTACATTAGCATCACCACTTCCTAATATTAAAAAATTTATAGCACCGTCCAGGTCACGCAAAGCATCAGTAATGGCCCGTGGCAATAAATCAGCAGATTTTTCCCCAACCAGCCTGCCAATAAAAACTACTAATGGTTTTTTAATATCTAATCCGAACTCTTTGCACAATGTTTTTTTATTGATCAATTTACCTTCTTCAAAATTTTTTATAGAAAAATTATCAGTAATATAAGTATCGTTTACAGGACTCCAGGTTTCATTGTCAATACCATTTAATATACCTACACATTTACTTTTTTCATACTGAAACAGTTTTTCCAATCCATTAGCATCGTAAACCAACTCTTCCATATAACTTGGGCTTACGGTGGTTACCCTGGCTGCACATTTTATACCACATGCCAAAGGATTTATGGTATCATTCCAATCTAAATTTCCCCAGCTTCGTATATCCCATGCCGGTATATAATTTTGTTTATCCCAGCCCATCCAACCCTGGTATTGGGCATTATGTATAGTAAGTACTGTAGGTATAGCTGCCAGGTGATTATAGGCAATGCAATGCTGCATCATAAAAGGTATCAATGCGCTGTGATGATCATGTACATGTACAATATCGGGGCGGTGCTGCCATTTGCTTAACCAATCTACTACCGCTATTTGAAAGGCACAAAATCTTTCTGTATCATCACTATATGAGTAAATTTTTTCCCTGTCCAGCAACCCGTTGATATCTACACAATACAAATCGAACCCAAGTTTATTAGTTTGTTCTTTAATAATAGTATACTCAAAACTATTTGGCCCCATAACAAAACTGCTTTTATGCACTACTTCCCAATCGTTATCGTACAAAAATTTTGTACGGTGCATGGGCATCACCACCTTTGCAATATGACCTAACTGATTTTGATATTTCGGTAATGCCCCTACCACATCAGCCAATCCACCTGCTTTGGCCATAGGGTAACATTCTGCGCTTACATGAATTATTTCCATTATCTGTTTGCTATATTCCCATCAAATTAAGAAGGTTTTTGTTACCCACAAATTATGATTGCTAAATTTTTTTTCAAGTTGATGAATTTAATCTATTTTGTATCAAATAACATAACATGCCGATAGAACAAAAAGATTTAATTAGCAATGATGTAAAACTCACCGGAATTCCTACCAACTATGGAGCCTTAGGCACATTGGTAACCGTCTTCTTTTTCTGGGGGTTTATTGCAGCCGGCAACAGTGTTTTTATCCCGTTTTGCAAACACTATTTTCATTTAGACCAGTTCCAGAGCCAGCTGATTGATTTTGCATTTTATACGGCATATTATATTGGTGCGTTAGGGCTTTTTGCATATGGCGCTTTTGGAGGTAAAGACCTGGTGGGCAAATGGGGTTATAAAAAAAGTATTGTATATGGGTTGATATTTTCTGCTTTGGGTGCAGCGGCAATGATCATTGCGGTGAATGCCAATACCTTTTCGGGTATGTTGGTAGGTCTGTTTATCGTAGCGCTTGGCTTTTCGCTGCAGCAAACTTCTGCACAGCCTTTTTCTATTTCGTTAGGTGACCCTGCTACCGGCACCAGCCGGGTAAATTTAGGGGGTGGCATCAATTCTTTTGGAACCACCATTGGGCCAATTGTAGTAGCGATGGCATTATTTGGCACTACAGCAGCCATTACTGATAAACAAATAGCTTCATTGAGTTTAAGCAAAGTAATTGTTTTATACAGTTGTGTAGGCGCTTTATTTATTGCAGCTGCATGTTTATTTTATTTTTCTAAAAAAGTTCCAGCCGGTATTTTAGAAGAGAAAACAGAAAAAGCCAATAAAGCATTGTATGCATTGCTGATCATGACAGGATTATTGTTTATGATGTTTGTACCTGTTTTTAACAGCTATAAAACTGATGTCAATTTATTGGATGATGCGGCCAAACATGCTTTGGAATCCTATCGGATGAAATGGTTGTTGGGTGCTTTGGCAGTTGTATTAATAGGGTTGCTGATTGCAAATGTCAGTGCAAAGAAAAAACCATCGGGTTGGGGCGCTATGCAATACCCGCAATTGGTGTTGGGCATGTTGGCGATATTTGTTTATGTGGGTGTGGAGGTAGCCATAGGTAGTAATTTGAGTGAGTTATTAAAACAAGATGATTTTGGCGGCATCCAGTCTTCGCAGGCAGCGCCGTATATTTCTATGTATTGGGGAAGCCTGATGATTGGAAGGTGGGCCGGTTCTATATCAGTATTTAAATTATCAAAAGGTGCCAAATTATTGTTACAAATTGTTGTACCACTAATTGCTTTTGGCGTTATCATTGGCGCTAATAGTTTGGCAAAATATGACATGACGGCATTGTATTTTTATTTCGTATGTGTGATCATACAAATCATTGCATTTTTTATCAGCAATGATAAACCGGCAAGAACATTATTGATTTTTGGGTTGCTGGGTGTTGCAGCAATGGTAACAGGAATATACACAACAGGAACTATTGCCATTTATGCTTTTTTAAGCGGCGGATTATTTTGTTCCATCATGTGGCCATGCATTTTTTCTTTGGCGATTGCTGGTTTGGGAAAATATACTACACAGGGTTCTGCATTTTTAATCATGATGATTTTGGGTGGCGGAATTATTCCGCCGCTACAGGGAAAACTGGCCGATGTGATTGGCATCCACCAATCGTATTGGGTGCCGGCAGCGTGTTTTGCTTTTTTGGCATTTTTTGCTTTTGCAGTGAAAGGGATTTTGAGGAGACAGGGAATTGATTATGATGCGGAGGTGGGTAAGTAGGTAATTGTGGAATTGGGAATTTGTAATTAGGAATTTGGGGTTCAGGTTTCAGGTTTGGAGTTTGAAGATAAGATTTGGTATTTTAGCTCCGTAGGAGCAGTATGTTAGTAGTAAACAATTAATGATTATAAATTTCAGCTCTGTAGGAGCGGCATGTTTATATCAAAACACAATTAAAGATCAATATTGGTATGCCGATGAAAGGATTGCGACGCAACGATGATGCCATGAGAAACAAATGTTAGTAATAAAAAAATATGAAAAATAAATATGCCATAGGCATTGATATCGGGGGAACAGGTACCGCTTTTGGAATTATAAACCACAGGGGTGAGATATTGTACCGCGAAGAAATATCCACACGAAAACATGAAACGGTAACAAGTTTTTTGGAAGAGCTATCCGGTATACTTTTACCTGCTATCGACCATGTTGGTGGAATGGAAATAATCAAAGGTATTGGCATTGGCGCTCCTAATGGAAATTATTATACAGGTACTATTGATTATGCTCCTAATTTAAAATGGAAAGGTATTATTCCTTTGGCTAAATTGATTAATGAAAAATTTAAACTTCCGGCTGCACTTACCAATGATGCCAATGCAGCGGCTGTAGGTGAAATGATGTATGGCGCAGCCAGGGGCATGAAAGATTTTATTATGATTACCCTGGGTACAGGCGTGGGAAGTGGGATTGTTGCTAACGGGCAATTGATTTTAGGACATGATGGTTTTGCAGGAGAACTCGGGCATACAGTTATTATAAGAGATGGAAGGCTGCACCCCGGAACAGGTTTGCACGGCAGCCTCGAAAGTTATGCCAGCGCAACAGGTGTGGCGTTAACTGCTATAGAGTTTTTAGATAGAACTAATCAAGATAGTTTATTAAGAAATTATGATAAGGAAACAATCGACAGCAAAATTGTATATGATTGTGCAATACAAGGTGATGTTGTTGCTAAAAATGTGTATGAATTTACAGGAAAAATTTTAGGGGAGGCACTCGCAAATTTTGTAATGTTTTCGTCGCCGGAAGCAATTATATTGTTTGGCGGTTTAACAAATGCAGGGGATTTAATTATGAAGCCAACAAAAGAAAATATGGAAAAAAATTTATTGCCAATTTTTAGAAATAAAGTAAAATTGATTTTTAGCGAATTGAAAGAAGCTGATGCGGCTATACTTGGTGCCAGTGCGCTGGTGTGGGATATGAAAGGGTAAGAAATACTAACATTAAATATAAAATTAAAAGCTGTTTTGGTTAAAAACAGCTTTTAATTTTTTTATACTACTATATAAAACTGAATTATTGCTTATCAGTTTTCTTTTTCTGGCTTTTTGGGGCAAACATTACCAGCATGCGTTTTCCTTCCATTTTAGGCATACCTTCCAAAGCGCCTACGTCTTTTAATTTATCTGCAAATTTTAATAATAATAATTCACCTCTTTCTTTAAACATAATAGCACGACCTTTAAACTGTACATGGGCTTTTACTTTATTACCATCCTGTAAAAATTTTTCGGCATGCTTGCATTTAAATTCAAAATCATGTTCATCCGTATTAGGAGTAAAACGAATTTCTTTAACCTCGCTGGTTTTGGATTTCGCTTTCGTTTCTTTCTTCTTCTTTTTCTCGTTATACAAAAATTTGTTGTAATCAATAATTCTACAAACAGGCGGCACGGCACCTGGAGAAATTTCTACTAAATCGAGTTCCTGTGACTGTGCCATTTTTAGGGCTTCAGCCAGCGGGTATACGCCTACTTCGATATTTTCTCCTACCAACCGTACCTCTGGTACTTTTATCATGTGGTTGGTTCGGTGTTCCTGTTGTTGTTCTTTTTTAAAGCGTGGGTTAAATACGCCCCTCGGTTGTCTGGGTGGAAATGCCATTAATTAATTTTAGTTAAAAATTGTATTTGTTGTTTGTTATTTTAAGCTTGTAGTAGCCGTCATACTTCAAATGTACAAATTATTCTGCTTTTTATCTTTTACCTCGGTTAAAATATCATTTATGAATTCTTCTATTGGTTTTACACCTATATCCCCTTTACCCTGCTTGCGAACTGCAGCACTATTTTCATTCATTTCTTTTTCCCCGATTACAAGCATATAAGGCACTTTTGACAACTCAGTATCTCTTATTTTTTTCCCGATCTTTTCATTCCTGTCATCAACTTCTGCACGAATATCTGCATTTTTCAGCATTTGTAAAATTGTATTGGCATAATCTAAAAACTTATCACTTATGGGTAATATTTTTACCTGTACAGGTGCCAGCCATAAAGGAAATTTTCCTGCACAATGTTCTATTAATACTGCAATAAAACGCTCCATGCTTCCAAAAGGTGCCCGGTGTATCATTACCGGCCTTTTTTTAGTATTATCAGCATCTACATATTCCAGTTCAAAACGTTCTGGTAAATTATAATCCACCTGGATAGTTCCCAACTGCCACTTCCTTCCAATGGCATCTTTTACCATAAAATCCAGTTTTGGGCCATAGAAAGCAGCTTCGCCATATTCGACTACCGTATTCAAACCTTTCTCTGCTGCAGCTTCAATAATGGCATTTTCTGCCAGGTTCCAGTTTTCATCTGAGCCTATGTATTTAGCCCTGTCATCTTTATCCCGCAAAGAAACCTGGGCCGTAAAATCATTAAAACTCAGCGATTTAAAAACATATAAAACCAAGTCGATTACTTTCTTAAACTCATCTTTTACCTGGTTAGGCATGCAAAATAAATGCGCATCATCCTGGGTAAATCCACGTACTCTCGTCAGGCCGTGCAATTCGCCGTGCTGCTCATACCTGTACACAGTACCAAATTCTGCCAGGCGCAACGGCAAATCTTTATAACTGCGGGGAGATGTTTTATAAATTTCGCAGTGGTGCGGACAATTCATTGGCTTTAAAAAAAACTCCTCCCCTTCTTGTGGAGTTTTTATGGGCTGAAAACTATCCTTGCCATATTTTTCATAATGGCCGGATGTTACATATAAATTTTTATGGCCAATGTGCGGTGTAATAACAGGTAAATAACCACTATCTATTTGAGCTTTTTGTAAAAACTGTTGTAACCGCTCTCTTATCATAGCACCTTTAGGAAGCCATAAGGGCAAGCCCATACCTACTTTTTCTGAAAAAGCAAATAACTCCAGTTCTTTGCCTAATTTTCTATGATCTCTTTTTTTTGCTTCTTCTAATAGAATTAAATATTCATCCAACTCTTTTTGATTTGGAAATGTAATACCATATATACGGGTTAGCATTTTATTTTTTTCATCGCCTTTCCAATAAGCTCCTGCCACACTTAGTAATTTTATAGCCTTGATTAAACCTGTATGTGGTATATGCGGCCCCCTGCATAAATCAGTAAAATTACCCTGGTTGTAAAAAGTAATACCTCCATCGGTTAGACCACTTAATAAATCCAGCTTATACTCATCCCCTTTATCAGAAAAATATTTAATAGCTGCATCTTTAGAAATTTCTGAACGGACAAAACTATTGTTTTGCTTTGCCAATTCATTCATTTTCTTTTCAAGCTTTGCTAAATCATCTTCACTCAATTTTGCATCACCTAAATCCATGTCATAATAAAAACCTTTTTCAATGGCAGGCCCTACCCAAAACTTTACCCCGGGAAAAACAGCATCTACTGCCTCGGCCATTAAATGGGCAGATGAATGCCAGAATGTTGATTTTGCAGCCGCATCATCCCATGTGAGCAATTTTAATGTAGAATCACTATTAATAGGCCTTGTGGCATCCCATACTTCTTCATTTACAGAAGCTGCCAATATTTTCCTGGCCAGTCCTTCACTAATTGACTTTGCTATATCCATTGCTGTAACGCCTGGCTGGTATTCTCTTATAGCACCATCAGGTAAAGTAATTTTAATCATAATATATTTATATTCACTTTGGAATTTAAGTTACAAATTTAACGAAGTATTGGCAGATCAATTGTGTAAATAAATGAAACATAGCATCTAAACGTTATAATTTTGTATTTCAGTATTCATCCATATACAATAACAGAAAATTATACCGTCTACTATTGATAATAAATTTAAAAAATGAAAAAATTTATACTTTCCTTTTTTGTATTGCTTTCGCTTATATCTGCAAATGGTCAAAGCTTTACCGGCCAATGGAAGGGTGCTTTTTTAGATAAAAGTACTTCTTTTGTGGGATGGGGTGGCGACAGGTGTGAATATGTATTAGAATTAGAATGTAAGGGCAGCAATGTCGCAGGCTATTCTTATACTTATTTTAATGAGGGGGGAATTAAATATTATACTATTTGTAAATTAAAAGGCAAAGTAAATACCAAAACCCGTTCAGTAGAGGTTGTGGAGATTGAACGTACAAAAACCAATGTGCCTTATAATATACGCAACTGTTTTCAAACGCACAAGCTTACCTATTTTAAGGAAGGGGATAATGAAACGCTGGAAGGTACCTGGATACCTGCTCCTAACCAGGAAGGAGGATGTGGCCAGGGTACTACCATGTTAACCCGGAGGGTGTTGAAGCAGGTAACTTCCCAATACAATACATCGCAGGCAAGAGTAAATAAACAGAAGACACCCCAAAACGCTACTGTTAAAACAAAAACACCTGCAACAACCAATAAGAAAACCCCCGTAACTCCTACTACACCTGTTACTAAAGGAGCTCAAAACGGGAAAGAAAATAATGAAGTGGCTAAAAATAATCCTATTAAAATTGAACCACATATTAATCCAATACCTACTCCGGTAAAACCTAAAACAGAAACCACCAAGACAATCAAGTCCAATAAAAACTTTGAACAGCGAAACATCAATGTTCTAAAAACTATAGAAATAGAAAAAGAAACTTTCAAGGTCGATATGTATGATAATGGGGATATCGACGGAGATACGGTTTCATTGTTTTATAACGGTGCTTTATTAATGGCAAAGAAAAAATTAAGCGACAAACCTATCAGCTTTGATTTAACATTCAATAATAGCAAAGATATTAATGAGTTAATTATGTATGCGGAAAACCTGGGAGAAATACCACCTAATACTGCTTTAATGATTGTAACAGATGGCAATAAAAGATATGAAGTACGCATTACTTCTGATTTGCAGAAAAGCGGGGTAATTCAATTTAAGCATAAGCAACAGGAGTAACATATAATTAACAATATAACTTATCTGCTTTTATGTAATTAAAATTTATTGAACATCACACTAAAAAAATATTATGAGAAAAGTATTTATTAGTGCTGCTTTTGTATTAATTAGTTTGGTAATCTTAAAATCCAATAGTAAACCTGCACAAAGCGATTTGACAGTACATGAGTGGGGTACTTTTACCACTTTGCATGACAGTAAAGGCAATCAGTTAAGTGGTGTTTATTTAGAAGAAGAGGGGTTGCCTAGGTTTGTGCATTCGCTTTCCCCACAGTATCCTTCAGTAAAAGGTGGTAAAGGATTTACTACTCCAGAGAACGTTACTGTAAAAATGGAAACCCCGGTAATTTATTTTTACAGTCCTAAGGCAATAAATGCCAGCGTAAAAGTTGACTTTCCACAAGGTGCAATAGGACAATGGTATCCTGAAATTGATAAAGGAAAAAAAGAAAGAAATAATTATTCTAATAGATTTAATTTTAAGGAGTCACTTAATGATTGGGTAAAATGGGATGTAAAAGTCCTTGAACCCAATTCAAATGAAACCTTACCTGTTACAGAAATGAATACCTGGCTGACGCCAAGGGCTACCGATGCAAATATTATACAATATGGCAAAGAAACCGAGAAATATATTTTTACAGGGGTCTGGCTAGTTTTAATATTCCCATAAAAACATCTTTTACAGATGATAAAAACCTTGTGATTAATAATAATTTACAGAAAGATCTGGCAAATGTTTTAGTATATGAGAGAACGAATAGTGGCGAAACAAAAATATGGTGGCAAGGCAGCATTAATACTAAAAATAGCCAAAAGGTAAATTTAGAAAAAACTTTCAGTACGCCAGAAGAAGCATTTGAAATTTTTAAAAATGAATTGGTTAAAGCAGGCTTATATGAAAAAGAAGCAAAGGCAATGTTGGCTACCTGGGATAACAGTTATTTTAAAACGCCGGGCTTTAGGGTATTCTGGATAGTTCCCTCTTCAGAAGTAGATAAATTATTGCCGCTGGAAGTTAACCCTACGCCGAAAGAATTAAAAAGAGTATTTGTAGGCCGTTGCGATATCATTACACCTTCATTTGAAAAAGAGATGAGAGAGGCTTATAAGAACACGGATAATTTTTATAAGAAATTTTCTTCCCACAGATATTTACCTACATTTATTAATCTGGTGAATAATAAATAACCTGGAATTTTTATATTTTAATAATTAATAATTATGGCCGGAAATCCGGCCATTAACTTTTATTATTAAAAATCTATCAGCCTGTAAGCCGGATCCTGTACTCTGATAAACAGAGCTGCTATCATTTATCTGGCTGCATCATTACTGATACAGTCTTGCTGCCTACCCTCCAACGGTGCCGCCTAAACGATATCGAACGAGCCGCTCTCTGCCGCTGGTGTACATGGCATTACAGCACATAAGGTTTACCCGTTAATTGTATTACTACAAAAAACCGTGAGCTCTTACCTCACGTTTTCACCATCACCATTATAATTGTTGCCAACTGCAATGGCTGTAATTTTCTGTGGCACTTTCTTCTTACTTGTATCCTTCGCCAGGCTCAGGATGACAAGCAGCCGACTATTCACCGGTATGTTGCCCTTTGCTGTCCGGACTTTCCTCTTCTACCTAAAGTAAAAGCGATAGCACGGCTGATAGATATGTAAAGATAAATTATTTTTAAACAAGAAGTCAAGTTTTTAAAACTTGACTTCTTGTTTAAAAATTAAAGAAAATTTCTGTTGCTCCATAACCATACGATGAATGATATTGATTAATAAAAGATTTAACTTCTTTTTTTAATTTTAATATGTCATGTATTTCATCTCTAAGTTTGCCGGTGCCAACACCATGTATTATAATTAAAGAGGGTTGCTTGTGCGCTACTGCCAAATCGTAATATTTTTCAAAAGTTTTAAGCTGCAAAGTTAAAATTTCAAAATTATTAAGGTGTTTATAGCTATCAGTTAGCTTTTCGATATGTAAATCAATTACTGTACGTGCGGGGGGCAAATTTTCTCTTACTTTTGCGGCATCGTATATGCGATACCCGGCATTGTTTAATTTGCTTAAATCAACTTTCTCCTCATCGATCCTGTCGGGATATTCCTCCATCAATAAATAAGAAAATGCAGGCTCGTTTTTTAATTTTATCTCTTCAATCTTTTTAAACAGTTGTTTGGCTTTTAATTTTAAAGATGCCTCAAAAAAAAGTGCTTTCTTTTTATCTTCCTGCATTAATGAAAATTCAAAATCAAAATGAGGGCTATCACTTAAATCTTCAAACTTAACATCATGCAAATAAAAATCAGACAGGGGATATAATATATTTTTACCGTAAAACTGCTTTCGCCGATTACCATAAAATCGTACGTAAAATTATAAGCAATATTGGATTGGTTGATAATATAAATCTTTAATTTCTCTACCATCGTCATCAAATACATCTTTATCAAATACGGGTAGAAAAGAAAGCACTACACCTTTTCCTGCTTCTACTTTGGCATTCCTTTTTCCCTGCGGATATCTTCAACATAAATTTTCTTTTTAGGTACCGGTTTTTTTTCGGTGAACATTTTAAAATAAGGAAAATCTATCTGGTCCATATATGCAGGAAAGCGAACTCCTTTTACTTCTATCATCACCATTTTTTCATTCATAATGTCTATCACCTTACCTTCTTCATTGGTAAGCAAAACAACTATTTTATCGCCTATTTCGTATTTCATGTAAATAGTATGATTTTTTTTGCAAAGATACGACAAGTAACCGCAGAGGCGCAAAGACGCAGAGTTTGCCAATTATTTGTCTCTGCGTCTTTGCGCCTCTGCGGTTAAAATGTTCGCTTTGGTAAAAGCTGAGTAAAGATATGCCGTACAAGTGAGTGACCCCGCCTTCGGACGGGGCAGGCTACAACGGTGTTGAGTAAAATACTAATGCCGGTACCAAAAAATCAATTCGCCAATTTACTTTTTCTGTAGCCATAAATAAAATAAATTACCAATCCCAGGGCTAACCAGCTCAGGAACCATGCCCAGTTATTTTTGGTCATCCCGGTTAATAAATACATACAGGTAATTAAACCCATCAGCGGTATTAAAGAATACTTTTTAATGAAAGTAATAATGCTTAACAGCCCACAGCTTAACCAGAAAACAATTAAAGAGATATTGGGAATGGCTGCATCCATATAGCTGATTCTGCCTGCTATAAAATCTTTATTATCATTAAAGCTAAAATTAAACATATCTGAAAAATATGTTTTTGACAATATACATGCGGTAATGATAGCACCAATTACTATTAATGGGAAAATAAACTGCCCGTTGATATATGGAAGATGAAAACGGCCCGGGATTTTTTCTTTCCTTGGAATTAATAAAACACCGCTGCAAACCAATACAAATGCAAATAAAGTGGCAATACTGGTAAAATCAAGCACAAATGTTTTATCGGTAAATAAAATAGGAATACCCACTACGAGGCCAGTAATAATTGTGGCAAAGGAGGGTGTCTTAAATTTTGGATGGATTTTTTGAAATACGGGTGGTAATAACCCGTCCCTGCTCATACTCATCCAGATACGTGGTTGCCCCATTTGAAATACCAGCAACACACTTGTCATGGCAATTACTGCACAAATGGCTACCAGCAACTGCATCCATCCTACATTAAGATTTTGTTTTTCAAAAATAAATGCCAGCGGGTCTCCTACTCCGTCAAAATTTCTATAATTAACTGCGCCTGTTAACACCAGGGTTAATAATATATAAACGATGGTACATATTACTAAAGAGAGTATCATTCCTTTTGGTAAATCTTTTTGAGGATTTTTACTTTCCTCCGCCAACACACTTACCGCATCAAAACCTATATAGGCAAAAAATACACCGCTTACGGCCATCATCACGCCTCCAAATCCGTTGGGCATAAATGATTTTACACCGGCATCATCAGGAGGTGTCCAGTTAAAAGTAAGATTATTGGCAAAGATGATATATCCGCCAACTGCAATTACTAACACTACTACCAGCATTTTTAAAACTACCATGATATTACTAAAGTTGCGGCTCTCCTTTATACCACGGTAAACCAGGTAGGTTATAAAAAAATTAATAAGCAATGCCGGCAAATCAAAAATGATTCTTAAACTACCTAGTACAGGAGCTGTGTTCCATGCAGCCAATAATTCCTGGTTGGTGCTGCTGCCATTTACAGCATGTTTGGCCTCCATATAACTAGTAGTAAGATAGACGGGTATGTGTACATTGCATTTTTGTAAAAGTGAAGTAAAATAATCGCTCCAGCTATAGGCTACGTAAATATTACCGATAGAATATTCCATTATTAATGCCCAACCGATAATCCATGCAAATAATTCACCAAAGCTGGCATAAGCATAAGTATAAGCACTACCGGCTACGGGTATGCGACTAGCAAATTCCGAATAGCAAAAGCTGTAAAAGCACATGCAATGGCTGTTATTATAAAAAGTAGCACTACACCGGGGCCTCCGTTAAAAACTGCTCCGCCCAAACTGCTAAAACTTCCTGCTCCTAAAATAGCTGCAATACCAAAAAAGGTAAGATCACGTAAGGTTAATACCCTTTTTAAACCACCGCCATGTGTCTCATCGCCACCTTCAGCTAAAATATCTTTTATTTTTTTTGTACGGAATACAGAATTGCTCATATGTTTGTTTGGTTATGGAGAGTAATATAATCAAAAAACCATAAATAGTTTTGGATGACTAAATAATGATGACAAAAATCAGTATTTAAGTTGATAAATAGCAGGGCATTTGAAAAAAACGTTGTAGAAATTTGTATTAAAATAATAAAATATGGAAACGTCTTTTCAACCCTTGTCAATTGCTCACCGTTATAAAAATTCAGCAGAAACAGCCAGTAAAATCAGCTCCTGGAAAAAGATAATTAATTATGCAGAGAAACAAGAAAAAAGCCGCATACTGTGGACTGCTATTGGAATCTTGGGGCATGGCACCATTTTTACCATTGTAACTTTAATGGCAATAGTTTTTACAGGAAATTTATTCCCGCTGTATGTTATTGCAATTTGCAATATGGTAATGGTAGTAGTGGTAAACCTTGCCGCATTACCAACAAAATATACTGTACCAATTTTTTTTATAAGTTTGCTTATTGATTGTGGTGTAATAATAAGTGCATTGTTAATTAGATAGTGCAATAAAAGTTAACTCTGCCTGTTCATAAGATATGCAGCAAGTTCTTTTAGAGATTCTTTCCGGATTGACGAGACTGCAATATCATCCAGGTGCTGCAAAGCGATTTGAAAATACTTATTTTTTAATTCCTGTGCCCAATTGTCTAGCTTACAATCCTGGAATATCTGCAGCACTTTTTTCAACCTTATTTTCAGGGTTACTATTTATTAATTGATGTAATTCTGCTAAGGTTTTACCGGAAGCTGTTTGCAAAGCATGAATCAGTAAAAATGTTTTTTTGTTGGCTAATATATCACCACCTGTTTGTTTGCCAAATTTTTGAGGGTCGCCAAAAGCATCGAGATAATCGTCCTGTACCTGGAAAGCAATACCTAAATTTTTGCCAAACTCATACAAATGTTCCTGGTTGCCTTGCCCGGCCCCGCCTAGTAATGCTCCCATTTGTAAACTGGTGGCTAATAAAACAGAAGTTTTTAGAGTGATCATATGAACGTATTCATCAAAATCAATAGTTGTTTTTTGCTCGAATTCCATATCTAATTGTTGCCCTTCACAAACTTCTTTAGCCATTTTATTAAACAGGTGAATAACCCGGTGCAAATAACCTGTTTTAATTTTATTGATATATTCATATGCCTGTACCAGCATTACATCTCCGGCTAATAAAGCAGTTGATTCCCCGTATTTGATATGAACAGTTTCCACACCTCTTCGCAAAGGTGCTTTATCCATTATATCATCATGTATCAGGCTAAAATTATGAAAAAGCTCAAGGGCTGCAGCTACGTGAAATGCATCAGGATTAATATCACCAAATAATTCATTGCTCATTAACACACAAACCGGTCTTATTCTCTTTCCTCCTAATTCTAAAATATACTGTGCAGGATCGTATAGCCCCGGTGTGTAATCTGGAAAATGCCTTTTGGTAAATTTTTCTTCAAATTGCCTTGAGAGTTCTGTATAAGAATACATATGTTTAAAACTGGGATTAAATTAAATGTATAGGATTAGGTATTTTGATCTCAAACTTACTACAGTATTGAATTGCTCCCTACTTACTTTTTTTTCTTGATAAAAAAAAGTAACAAAAAAAATCAAGGCTGCGAAAAAATAGCTAAAATTTGCTTCGTTCCGCTACAGCGAAAAAGCTACACTTGAACTTTTGTACACTAATGAACTAATACCATATCAGCTTTTGTACTTTGTATCATCATTTTCGCTGCTTTACGCTTTACTTCGCAAATTTCTTAACGCTATTTTTTCGAGGCCGTGTAAAATATCCTAATAAAAAACAGTAGTCATTAATGTCACTTCTGAATTTGAGCTTATTCTACCTAATCCTATAAATGTAATAGATTATGTTGATTGCATGAATCACATTAAACCTCATCCCCATCCCTTCTCCAAAAGAGAAGGGTGTTGCGAAGATTGATAAGGAGATTATTGCGAAAAATAAAAATATATTTAAAAAATTAACGCAAAACATTTAAAAGCTCATTAACATATCATATAATCGTATATTATTTTTTTGCTTTGCCTTTAGCATTTTTTGGCTCCGCCTCTTTTTTTGCTTTAGCAGCTTTACCTTTTTTGCCCAAGTCCGAATTCCCAATTCCTTTACTATCAGGTATCCATTCATAATCAAGCTGCCGCTTAGTTAAATTTGCACTGATGACTTTTACTTTAACTAAATCACCTATCCTGAATTTTTTTCCGGTCCGCAATCCTACCAATGCATAATCAGCATCATCTACTCTAAAATCATCATGATCACTTAAGTCCCTTTATTGTTACCATGCCTTCGCATTTATGCAAAACCGTTTCTACAAAAAACCGAATGAGGCTACGCCGCTTACCACCCCGTCAAATTCTTCCCCAATATAATCCTGCATAAATTCTACCTGTTTGTATTTATTACCTGCACGCTCAGCTTCCATTGCTTTACGTTCCCGTTCACTGCAATGTTTGCATTTCTCTTCCATTTTTTATCCAGCTTAAGATTCTTATCTAAGCATTCCTGCAAAATTCTATGCGCTAAAATATCCGGGTACCTGCGTATCGGTGATGTAAAATGACAATAATTCTCGAACCCGAGCCCGTAGTGACCAATATTTTC
Organism: Chitinophagaceae bacterium; assembly: GCA_016713965.1. GTDB lineage: Bacteria > Bacteroidota > Bacteroidia > Chitinophagales > Chitinophagaceae > Ferruginibacter. The sequence goes on along the minus strand of JADJOC010000007.1, from coordinate 108,827 downwards.
TGGCGTGTAGATAGCTTTGGCCATTGTGCGGATGCCTAATTGTTCTAAAACATGCTGCTCAGGTTTGCCTTGCACTTCTTTTAGCATTTTATTAAAAGAGGAAGCGATGGCTGCCTGGTCCTGCATATCAAAAGTATAACCGAACTTTTTTGCAAAAGCTACAAAAGGTTTTAATTTTTCTTCATCAGGTGTATCATGTATGCGGTAAGGAAAAGGTATCGGCTCCTTGTTAACTTTTATTTTAGAAACATACTCTGCTACGCTTTTATTGGCAAGCAACATAAACTCTTCTATCAGCTTATGTGCTTCTTTACTTTCTTTAACTATGATACCCACCGGTTTACCGGTTTCATCCAGCTGAAAACGTACTTCTGTGGAGGAGAAATTAATAGCACCTTTTTTAAACCGTTCTTTCCTGAATTTTTGTGCTAAATCATTTAATAATAAAATAGGCTTGTGATGAAGCCCTTCTTTATTTTCAATAATTTCCTGCACTTCTTCGTAAGAAAAACGGTGGTTGCTGTGAATCAATGTCCGGCCAATCCAGGTATGCTTAATCTCAGCCCGGTTGGATATCTGGTAAATAACGGAAAAAGTATATTTGTCCTCATGAGGCCTTAGTGAACATAACTCATTACTGATTTTTTCCGGCAACATCGGGTTTACCCTGTCCGGCAAATATACACTGGTGGCTCTTTCGTATGCTGCTTTATCCAATTCTGTTCCTGGTTTTACAAAATGACTTACATCTGCGATGTGCACGCCTATTTCATAATTACCATTATCTAAATTCCTGATAGAAATAGCATCATCAAAGTCTTTTGCATCCACGGGATCTATGGTAAAAGTTAAAATATCCCTGCAGTCTCTTCTTTTTTTAGTTTCCTCACGGGTAATGGTTGGCATAAGGTGGTTTGCGTCATTTATCGCAGCTTCGCTAAACTGCAAAGAAAAACCGCTGTTAATGATGATTTCCTTCATCGCAAAATCATTAATATCTTCTGCTTTAATTACAGATACTACTTCACCTTCAGGCTTCCTGTCACCTTTATCCCATTTTACCAATTTTACTAAAACCCTGTCGCCATCTACAGCTTCATTCAATTTATGCGGTGGAATAAAAAAATCAGGCATTTCTTTACTTCCATCCGGGATAAAAAAAGCGAAGCTTTTACTTAGCTGGATATTTCCAATGAATTCAGTTTGCTTACGCTCTGCTACATCGGTTATTTTTCCTTCTATGCGCCTGCCCCTTACTATATCTTTATTTACCTGTACCCTTACCGTATCTCCATGAAATGCCCTTCCAAAATCATTGGGCCTTATCAAAATGTCTTTTTCGAATCCTTCTGCAATTACATACCCCATGCCGCTTTTTGCAATATCAAGCGTACCTTTTACAGTTTGTGTTTGCGAAGATTTTTTCTTTGTTCTATCTTTACTCATATCATAATATTTTTTGTGCAGGTGCTGATCCTGCCTTATATCTCAATAGAATGCAGTTAGTTACTTTATTTTTAATTAAGGAATAAAGAATTACGACGCTAATCAGTAAAATTTTACTGCTTAAAACATATTGTAATTAAAATTCCTAAATTATTTACATGTTATAATTACTGCATAAAAAGTATAAAATGCAGGAATTAATTATTGCAATGTAGCAACAAATTGCTAATCAATTTAATACAACCTAATACAAGGACTCACAAATTTTCCACATCAAAATATGCCCAACCGTTTAACTTTTATAACCGTGCCTTAAAAAAGTATATAATTATCGTTTAAAATTATAACCTTGTTCACTAATGGATTGGTTTACTACAGCCGGAAGAAACTGCGAAACATTGCCATTATTACGCAATACATCTCTTACCAATGTAGAAGCAACTGAAGTAAATTTAGGCAGGCAGGTTAAAAAAACAGTTTCTACTTTTTCATCAATGCTCCTGTTCATATCAGCAATCGCTTTCTCATATTCAAAATCATTTACATAGCGTATGCCACGTAAAATAAAATTAGCTCCTATCTTTTTACAGCAATCTACCGTAAGCCCGTCATACACAATAGCTTCTACCCTGTTGTTATCTTTATAAATATCCCTTAACCATTGCAACCGCTGCTCTTCGGTAAACATAGGCTGCTTGTTACTGTTCCGTCCTATCCCGATTACTAATTTATCAAACAGGGGCAATGCCCGGTCAATAATATCTGTGTGGCCTAATGTTACCGGGTCAAAGGTGCCGGGAAATAAACAAATTCGCATGTGAAATAATTGATTAATTAAAAATGAAGAATGAAAAATTAAAAATTCTTCCGGGTTATGAAATTAGCATTATAGCAGTTATATAAATAATTTATTCTCATTCTTAATTCTTAATTTTTAATTCTTTACGCCTGACAGCAAATACAACACCGCCATCCTTACTGCTACACCATTTTCCACCTGCTGCAAAATAATGGATTGGTTGCTGTCCGCCACATCACTGTCAATCTCCACACCCCTGTTGATGGGCCCGGGGTGCATAATAATTATCTCTTTATTAATCTCATCCAAAATTTTTTTTGTAACACCATATGCCAGGTTATATTCCCGCAGGGAAGAAAACAACACCTGGTTTTGACGTTCAAGCTGGATGCGCAAAATATTAGCCACGTCACACCATGCCAGCGCTTTTTTTAAATTATACTCCACCTTTACCTGCAATGCTTCTTCGATGTACTTGGGTATTAATGTAGGCGGGCCGGCTACCATTACTTCTGCCCCCATTTTTTTAAGTAAATGAATATTGCTCAATGCCACCCTGGAATGGGTGATATCCCCCACCAGCAAAATTTTTTTTCCTTCGAGTACGCCTAACCGCTCTGTTATGGAAAATGCATCCAGCAATGCCTGTGTAGGATGCTCATTAATGCCATCGCCTGCATTTATAATTGCAGCAGGAACATGCCTGGCTAGAAAATGAGGGGCACCGCTTGCACTGTGCCGCATGACCACCATATCCACTTTCATGCTCAAAATATTATTTACCGTATCCAAAAGTGTTTCGCCTTTTGATACGGAAGAAGCTGATGCTGCAAAATTAATTGCATCCGCACTTAACCGTTTTTCCGCCAGCTCAAATGATATCCTGGTACGGGTAGAATTTTCATAAAAAAGATTCACAATAGTCACATCCCGTAAAGAGGGCACTTTTTTTATGGGACGTTGCAAAACTTCTTTAAATTGACGGGCGGTAGAAAGAATAGTGGAAATATCTTCTTTTAAAAGGTTTTTAATGCCGAGTAAATGTTTGGTAGATAGTTGCATTAAAAAGCAAAATTAATAGATAATATTGATACACAGAAATATATAAAAATTAATTGCATGGCTGTTTGATATAATAGCAATAAATCCAGGCTCCAAATTCGGTTAATAATGATATAAAAGCCTAACTATTTATTACAAGTATTGACAAAAAATAATTCAATAAATAAAAAGTTATTAACTTAATATAAACAATTTTAAGCTAAATTAAAAAAATATTTCTGCTAAAAAATGAGGCATTTTTAAAAATGCACTTGCCATTAGCCTTGATAGTTTGCCACTTATAAATAAACTATTTTCACATAAGTATTTTTCCAAAAAGCATTATGGGAAAATACGGTTAAAAAACGTAAAATCCTGCTGGTGGTTTATACAAGCCCGTATACTTTTGCTTCATCCAACCCGTGTTAAACTACAAACACAATTTCATTAGATAAAAAAAAAATTATGAAAAAGTTGGTTTCAAAGACCATGCAGTTATCTGCTGTGGTAATGATTTTTATGGTACAATCCTGTAATAAAACGCCCCTGCCCTACACAGAAAACGTTATTACAGAAAATACAAATAATGATGCTAAACTTGTTCTTGTGGCTTTCGGCCAGTTTAATACAAATGTGGGTAGCACTGTAGATGGTAATACCGGCCAAAGCTGGATTAATAAATACAAAGCAGCGAATGGCGGAGTTGGAAAAACATATACATTGAATAATGCAGGGCTGAGGGCTATTTTAAACAAGCCTAATTGTGTGGGCATTTGCTTGTACCCTGCAAAAGACAATAGTTATAAAGACCATGTGCTACCAATAGGGGTAGATAAATATGGAAAAGTGATACCAATGCCAACAGTAAATACTATGAGTGGAAATATTACCTGGAAGACTGCATATGCGTGGATTGTAAAAGCACAAGGGCTAAATAAAGGTCGTTTTTTGGGCAAAAATACTTTTGTAAGGCTTAAAATTTTTAGTTGCTATACCTGTAAAATTACCCAGGTAGATTATGGAATAAATGAGCAGAATGTACAACAGTACTTATTGAGCAACCCTTATGGATTGAACGCCGCACGACAATTTGAAGATAGAAGTGTAACTCCCCCCGCATCAAGTTTTCCTGCACCTTAATTTTTAGTTTAAATATGCCAAATATCCCAATAATTTTATATTATATCTCCTGCTTTTCGGTTCTCATACCGATTATGTTTCTATTAAAAAAGAAGCAGAATTTTACAATAGGTTTCATAAGCGTTTTGGGCATATTACTTTTTGTATCTGGTTTCGCAGATTTTACTTCATATATTCTAGGAAAAAAATCAGAAGTTCTCGTTAGCAATGTTTATACTCTATTTGAATTTTCTATAATAAACTTTATTTATTACCTTCTTTTTAGAATAAAACATTAGCTTATGCTACAGCTTTTACTTTTATTGCCTTTTTTATTATTAATATTTTGTCTATCCAGCCATTTAGCCAATACCAAAGTTGGCCTATTGTTTTGGAAGGTGTTATTTTTATAATATTTTCAATAAAACTTTATCGTCAGCTACTTAATACTACCTCTGATTTACTTCTTTTGCCCTCTTTTTGGATTAATACAGGTATTTATCTCTATTTTGCCCTCGATTTATTTTTGTTCATTATTATTAGCTTTATGTTTAAAAATATGTCCCAAGAAATGCGTGATACGGTTTGGGGTTTCCATAATTTTATTAATGCCATAAAAAATATACTTTTCGCCATAGGGATTTATTTTGTAAATGCTCAACAAGAAAAAGAATATAGTAAATAGCTTTTTTCCATGAAAGTATTTTGATTAAACCTATAAATCGGGTAAACTTCTACTAACCAATTTATTTTTAGATATTTGTAGATATACTGTTTGATGTATTCTATAAATACTAAACTATATGCTACAAGCTGCACATGTTTTAATGGATATTTCCAGGTTTGCCACTTTGCTACCGATATTTTTTATTTTACAAAAAAAGAGAAATTTAGAAATTGCTCCAATAAAAATATTGTGCATTCTGCTCTTTGTGTCCGTCCTATCAGATTTTACGTTTTACGTTTTAAAAGAAAAATATCAGATAGAAAATTCTGGTAATATAGTTAATAATATCTACACTTTATTAGAGTTTTTCTTGCTTAATTATATGTATTTCTTGCTCTTTAAAAATAAAAAAATAACTAATATTCTTTCAGCAATTTTTATACTTTTTTTCATCATTGATACTTTATTTATTGAACCTTTTGATAAATTTCAGAGTTGGCCCAGTGCTTTGGAAGCTATGATTTTTATTATTTATTCCATCAAATATTATTTTCAGCTATTAGATAATTTGCCAAGGTTTAGTATATTTCGTTTCTATCCTTTTTGGTTAAATACAGCAGTATTTTATTATTTTGGCGCTTGCTTTTTAATATTTTTTTGTACCAACTATATTGTTAAAACCCAATCACAAGATTTTCGTGAAATATTCTGGGGTTTTCATAATATTAATAATATCATAAAAAATATATTATTTGCCATAGCTATTTATTGGGCAGGTAAAGATGTAGATATGATAAAAAAATATTTGCAATAAGAAAATATTTTTCAACAAAAAAATATTCCCGGGAAGAAAAACACCCAAAAATTATGTTGTTTTTCCCATTGCTGTTAAAAATAAAGGATAGATTTTTGTTTTTAATAAATAACAGCAATAAATTTTTAACCTATGTACCGTATTCCGGCCTGCTTAATTTTTATTATTTATTCTTTACATGCTTTCACGCAAGTCACACCACCTTCGCCTTACCCTGTAGATATGAAGGTAAACTATATCCGGGTGTGGGAGCCGCAGATACCCATTTCAGACCCTGCACAAGTGGTAAATAAAACAGCAGCAGAAGTAAAACAGACTACGCAGTACCTGGATGGCCTGGGCAGGCCCATACAGACAGTAGCCAAACAGCAAAGCCCCTTGCAAAAAGATATGGTGACAGCAATAACCTATGATGAGCTGGGAAGGGAACAGTACAGCTACCTGCCCTTTGTATCCACAGGGGTTGATGGTAAATTTAAAACCGATCCTTTCCAACAGCAAAAGGCTTTTAGCCAAGCCCAATACCCCGGGGAGACTTTCTATTATGGCAAAACCAATTACGAACCTTCACCATTGAACAGGATAGCCAAGCAAATGGCAGCAGGCAACAGCTGGTCGGGTAATGATAAAGGAATTGCTACTGCTTACGAGATAGCAGGCGCCAGTGAAGTGCGGATCTGGAATATAGCTAATGGCAATGCTTTGGTTTTACCCACCAGCACAAAATTTTATGAATCCGGACAACTGTTCAGAACCGTAACTATCGATGAACACAATAAACGCACCGTAGAGTATAAAGATAAATCCGGACAAGTAGTGTTAAAAAAAACAGAGCTTGCTGCGAATGCAGTGATCACAAGCCACACCGGCTGGCTCTGCACTTATTATGTGTACGATGATTATAATAATGTAAGGTTTGTGGTTTCACCAAAAGCAACAGAACAAATTGCAGCCAACTGGCAACTAACAACAACCATCGCCAATGAACTTTGTTTCCAATACGCTTATGATGGCAATAACCGGATGATTATAAAAAAAGTACCCGGCGCAGCAGAGGTTTTTATGGTGTATGATAACCGCGACAGGCTGGTGATGACCCAGGATGGTAACCTCAGACAACAAAACAAATGGATGATTATGCTCTATGACGGGTTAAACCGTCCTGTGCAAACAGGATTGTTGCTCAATACTTTTAACAACAAAACCTTTACTCAGCACCAAACAGCAGGAAGTTTAAGCTCAGCTTATCCCTTTGCTTTACGACCCCGCCAGCAGCACAGTTCTGGGAAATGCTCACTGAAACACATTATGATGATTATGAGAATCTGCCTGCAGGACTCAGCAGTGTGTTAATCAATACTTATATCAATGCTACCAATTTTATTACAAATTATAATGTAGCACCTTTGTACGCTCAACAATTAATAAATTAGTAATGCTACCATCAATAAAGTTACCTGGACAAAAACAAAGGTATTGAGAACAGCCACTTACCTGGGCAGCGTAAACCTCTATGATGAAAAAGGAAGGCTGATACAGCAGCAGACGAATAACATTACCGGGGCGGTAGATGTTTTAACCACGCAGTTTGACTGGTCAGGTAAAGTGTTGCGTTCTCACCAGCATCAAAAAAAAGCAGGAACAAATCCCAAAGAATATATAGTCTTAAACAAATACAGCTATGACCATGCAGGAAGGCTGTTGAACATTAAAAAAGTATTTACCGCAGGCGGGATAGCAGGCCCTGAAAAAACAATCGTACAAAACACTTATGATGAGCTCGGGCAATTCAAAACCAAAAAACTCGGCCAGCAGATCAGCAATCCTGCATTGCCGATAGAATCTCTGGTATATGATTATAACATCAGGAGCTGGCTGTTGGGGGTAAACAGGGATTATATAAAAGACCTGAACAGCACCAATTATTTTGGTTTTGAGCTCGGATACGACAAACCCAATACCCTAATTCCAAATTCCCAATACCAAATTCCCCAGTATAACGGTAACATATCCGGAACGATCTGGAAAAGCAAAGGTGACCTTGAAAAAGAAAATATGATTTTTCTTATGATGCAGCTAACAGGATTTTAAAAGCAGACTTTAACCAGTACACGAATAACAGCTTTAATAAAACAGCAAAAGTTGATTTTACAAGTGTCATGGGAGATGGTGTTAATCCACAAACAGCATATGATGCCAATGGAAATATCCTCGCCATGAAACAGTGGGGATTACAGCTCAATACTTCACCGGTAATAGATCAGCTTTCTTATACTTATCATGCTAACAGTAATAAATTAAAAGCAGTTAATGATGCCATTGCTATCGACAACAAGCTGGGGGACTTCACTAACAAAAATACCTCTGTTGATGATTATGGCTATGATAAAAATGGTAACCTGATTACGGATTTAAATAAAAAGCTGGTAGGCAGCATTGGGCTCGATAAGGTAACCGGCGGGCTATTGCTTACAATCATTTAAACCTTCCACAAACCATTACCGCTAAAAAGATGATGGCGTGAGTTTGAAAGGAACGATAGCCTACACGTATGATGCAGCAGGCAATAAGCTAAAGAAAACTGTTACTGATAATACCATCAATCCTCCAAAGATTACCACTACCCTGTACATCAGTGGCTTTGAATATAAAAACGATACGCTCCAGCAAGTTGCACATGAAGAAGGCCGCATCCGGGCAACGACCAACGGTCAACTGTCGTCGTTTTTCTACGATTACTTCATCAAAGATCATTTAGGGAATACAAGGATGGTATTGACCGAAGAGCAGCAGACTGATCAGTATCCGTTAGCTAGCATGGAGTTGGCTCAAAATGTAACGGAAAGTTCGTTTTATTCTAAAATCCCGGAAACAAGAACAATAAAACCAGCAGGTTATCCTGCGGATGCTACGACCAATCCCAATGCATATGCAGCAAAAGTTAGAGGAGATGGCAATAAAATAGGACCAGGCATCACCTTAAAAGTAATGGCTGGTGATAAGTTCAGCATTAAGACAAATAGTTGGTACAAAACAAATGGTGTTGTACCACAAGCGGCTACCAATCCCCTAAATGACCTGCTCACTGCCTTAACTAACGGTGTGGGCAACCTGCCGGGTGCTAAAAGCTCACCTTTGCAATTGCAGCAGTCTGCTGTATTTACTCCGGGGCAACTAGTTTTTTAAACAACCAGCCTGCGCAAGGTGTTAAACCCAAAGCTTATTTGAACTGGGTATTGTTTGATGAGCAGTTTAATTTTGTTCAAAGCAGCAGCGGCAGTGAGCTGGTGGGTGCGGATAATGTTTTTACTTCTCACATCAAATCAAATCTTCCGGTAAATAAAAACGGATATTTGTATATTTATGTATCGAATGCTACGCCGAATGTGGATGTATATTTTGATAATTTACAGGTTACGCATAACAGGGGGGCTATTTTGGAGGAGAGTCATTATTATCCATTTGGATTGCAAATGGCTGGGATTAGTAATAAGAGTGCAGGGAAGTTACAAAATAAGCGCAAGTGGAATAAAGGTTCTGAATTACAAAACAATGAATTCAGTGATGGAAGTGGTTTAGAGTTATATGCAACTCAATTTAGAAGTCTTGACCCCCAGCTTGGAAGGTTCTGGCAAATTGACCCTAAACCAAATTATACGCAGAGTTTATATTCATCAATGAGTAATAATCCAATTTTGTATAATGATCCATTTGGAGATACGATTCGTCATAGTTTCAGAACGGGATTTTTAGGTCTTTTTGGAAAGAAAGTTAGTGTTACTTATGATGCAAATAATCAACGCTGGAATAATAAAGATGGAAGCGCATATACTGGAAAAACAAACAATTTTTCTAATATGGTTCTTAATGATTTAAGGATGAATCAAAGGAATAATCTGGGTAATGCAATAGTTACTAATTTGGCAACTGACAGATTAGAACATAATATCAAAAAGGAGATCCAAGTAGTAATAGAATTGATAACGCAAATATCTATTATAATGGTACTCATAAAGATAATCAAAAAATATTGGAAGGAGGACAGGCTATTATCTCACCTAGCTATGTAACTTTAGGTCATGAGATGGCTCATAAGTTTGATATAAATCTAGGAATTAAAAACTATAAATGGTTTGGTAATCCACCAGATGAAAGAGGAGTTGATGAATATAATGCTATGTATTATGAAAATGTTCTAAGGCAAGCTAATGGTTTACCAAGAAGAGTAAATTACGAGGAGAATAATGGTGTCACTCAAGGAAATATACTTGATGCCTCTGGTAAATTAAGCCCACTACCATCGGCTCTTTCAATACAGCCAATTAACTTACCAGTATTTCATACATTACAAACATTTTTTGGATTTTAATATTTATAAGCTATGAAACTAATGATAAAAATATATTTGCTAAGTCTCTTTTCATGTACAACAATAAAACCAATCTTAAATACAGAAAAATTAACTATTACTCTTACAAAAGAGCAGTGTGGAAGTTATGAAGTAAAAAATAATGGAGAACTAATGGGATATGTCGTTAAACCTTTTGTAATTGAAGTAGAAAAAAAAGAAGATTATATCACTTGGTTTGAGAATATTATAAAAACTGACTATTCTAATTATTATAATAAATTTTATAGAACCTATTGGTTTATTAAAGATAATGCACAGGATACAATACTACAAGTAGTAATGCTATCTCCTAAGCAATTAAAATTTATACCTGACTGGCAATGTGAAGAGCAAGATGTTGATACATACAAGAGAAATCGTAAAAATTTATTTAGTATAAAACATCCTCAATTTTTGACTTTTAATTGCAGTAAAAATCGTTTCAAGAAAGCAGGTGATCCTGATTAGACAATTTATAATTAATTCATCCTTATTACCCATTCCGGCTCAAGTATGCAGGGCAAGCAAGTGCGAAAGGGTACTTGTGCCTGTAAAAGTTATTTAAGATAAGAACTGCAACTCTGACTATTTTTTTAGAGTATACACTAGCACAAGTACGCTTGGCTACTAAGCTAAGCTGCATACTTGCACCGGAATGGGGGGCTTTGAATATAAAAACGATACGCTCCAGCAAGTTGTACATGAAGAAGGAAGGATACGGTCAACGACCAACGGTCAACTGACAACGTTTTTTTACGATTATTTTATCAAAGATCATCTTGGCAATACAAGGATGGTGCTTACCGAAGAACAGCAGACAGACCAATACCCGTTAGCTAGCATGGAGCTGGCTCAAAATGTAACGGAAAGTTCGTTTTATTCTAAAATCCCGGAAACAAGAACAATAAAACCAGCAGGTTATCCTGCGGATGCTACGACTAACCCCAATGCTTATGCAGCTAAGGTAAGAGGAGATGGCAATAAAATCGGCCCAGGCATCACTTTAAAAGTTATGGCAGGTGATAAGTTTAGCATTAAAGTAAACAGCTGGTACAAAACTAATGGTGCACAGCCCCAGGCTGCTACCAACCCGCTGAATGATCTGCTTACCGCCTTAACTAACGGTGTGGGTAACCTGCCGGGTGCTAAAAGTTCTCCTTTGCAATTGCAGCAGTCAGCTGTATTTACACCTGGAGCTACCAGCTTTTTAAACAACCAGCCTGCTCAAGGTGTTAAACCTAAGGCTTATTTGAACTGGGTGTTGTTTGATGAGCAGTTTAATTTTGTTCAAAGCAGCAGTGGCAGTGAGCTGGTGGGTGCGGATAATGTTTTTACTTCTCACATCAAATCAAATCTTCCTGTAAATAAAAACGGATATTTGTATATTTATGTGTCGAATGCTACGCCAAACATCGATGTGTTCTTTGATAACTTGCAGGTTACGCATGTGAGGGGGGCATTACTCGAAGAAAGTCATTATTATCCATTTGGGTTGCAAATGGCAGGAATTAGTTCGAAGAGTGCAGGGAAATTGCAGAATAAATTGAAGTATAACGGTATAGAAGAGACGAAGGAATTAGATCTTAATCAGTATGATGCCTTTTACAGAACACTTGATCCGCAAATAGGGAGATGGTGGCAGATTGATCCGAAGATTGAAGATATGGAAACCTGGTCGCCTTATGTATCGAATTTTAATAATCCAATTACATTTAAAGATTATCTGGGGGACGAGCCAGAGGAAGTAGAGGGCCCAGGTCCTGCTACGGTTAAATTGAGCAGAGAATTTTATAATGCTTATAAACTATACAGATCAGGAGAAAGTTTATCCGGTTCCTTAAGAGATATAAGCTTTGGTAAAATCTTAGAAAACTTACAACCTTTTGGACAAGGAGGAGATAAGGTAGATTATTTGAATAAGCTATATGCAGACGAAAGGCAAGCGACTTTACTAAAATCTATTAGTGCAGAAACTCAGAAAATAGCAGAACTCGCAAATGAAGCTTATCACAAATCTGTACTTGAAAATTCACTTGGTTTTTATCTTGTACAGTCAAAAGGAACACAGAATTCAAAAGTAAAGGAAGCTTTAGAAAAAGGAAATAAGGCACATAAAGAATTCACCGAAAAGGCTAAGGCAAAAGGATGGACTACTCCAACTTTAAAAGATCCAAAAACAGGTAAGACAGTAAAACCTGATGCTGTTACTAAAGATGGTAAGCCAATTGAACTGAAACCGAATACTCGTTCAGGTAAAACTAAAGGTGCTCGTCAATTACCAAAATATGAAAGAGCGACTGGACAAAAGGGAAGAGTTATAACTTACGATCCTTCTAAAATTACTTTATAATTAATTATATATGAAATATCAGAATCTTATTTTCAATTTACCAATGGGATATGAAATAAATGAAGCATATAATGGTAATATTACAATTACAAATAAATTGATAGGTGTTGGAGCCATAACAATTTCCAGATATGAAATACCTACTAATTATGAGTTTATAATTCAGAATGAATTAAATGACTTTTTAATTACAATTGAAAATTACTCTGAGAATTTAAAACGTATTGATAAACAAATTAATAAAAATAGATTCTGTACCGAGTTTGTTACTTTAAAAAAAATATTTTGGAAAATTTGGATTTTTTATGAATATGGCATAGCAATTTTTATAAGTTATAATTGTGAAGCAATTTTTAAAAGATCTGAAGTATTTGTTATCGATGAAATAGTGAAGTCTATACAGATAAAGTCTTAACCCCCATTCCGGCTCAAGTATGCAGAGCAGGCAAGTGCGGAAGGGTACTTGTTCCTTGTAAAAATTATTTAAAGTAAGAACTGCAACTCTGAACTATTTTTAGAGTATACAATAGCACAAGTACGCTTGGCCCCGTTCCGGCGGCAAGTATGCAGGGCAAGCAAGTGCGAAAGGGTACTTGTTCTCAATATGCTAAAGGAGCTTCAGGGACTATTAATGTTTTTCAAAACGCACAACAAGGAGTTGGCATGCAAAGTATATGGAGGTTGTATGAATATCCAACCTTATTGAAAAATCCGAATGTTACAGGAATTAAATTTCATTATTAAAACTAGCAATATGTTACCCATTCCGGCTCAAGTATGCAGGGCAAGCAAGTGCGAAAGGGTACTTGTGCCTGTAAAAGTTATTTAAGATAAGAACTGCAACTCTGACTATTTTTTTAGAGTATACACTAGCACAAGTACGCTTGGCTACTAAGCTAAGCTGCATACTTGCACCGGAATGGGGGCGCCAGCAATTCAGCAAGCACCTGCCTGTAACTTTTACTGAAAAGGAAATAAAAATTTTGCAATTACTGGCAGAGGATAAAACTACCGAAGAAATATCCAAAATAATTTTTTTAAGCCCACGTACTATTGAAACGATCCGCCAGAATATGAAGAACAAAGTGGATGCCAAAACCATAGCCGGTTTGATAATGTATGGCATGCGTAATAAATTGATTGAGTAGGGGGATTTTTTGTAACAGTATACCTGCAATGCTAACCATTTTGCAACCGTATTAATACGATTTGTATTTTAAAATGAAACAATGTTAATTTTAATTCGCCTGCACATTACTGGATTAACAGGATAAAATATTCACATTTATTTATGACTGTTGCAACTATAGGAAATATAATAACTATAATAGGTACGCTAGTGCTGCTAATAGCATTTATATTATCATTTAAACTTAGAATAGAAAAAGTTTACCAATATATTTCAGTTTTTTTACTGGATACCTTTTAACCGTTTACTTATTTCCTTAAATAGTTTTGTAGGTCCTGTTTTCAAAATGCAAACCCGAGAAAATTTTTTCTTTTTCAGAACTGCCTGGCTTTAGTTGATTTTTTGTTATTGAGCCTGTTTTTTTATAGGTTATTTAAAAAAAATAGACTGAATATTTTTATTAAGATTTTTTTTCTTTTGATATTAGCAGTAATCATATTCCTTTTATCTACTAATGATTTATACTATGGGCAAACTCAAATATATTCGATTTATAATTTTTCCGTATTTATATTTTTCCTGCATTATTATTACAAACTTCTTAATAATGCAGAGCCTACTTTAAAATTGTGGACAGATCCTACTTTTTGGATGGTGACAGGATTATTTTTTTATTCAACTATAAGTTTACCAATTTATGCCCTTAAAGATTATTTTATATTAAAGTTTGGTACGCAGACTGCCACCATAATATTGATAGTACCTAATATAATCTTTATTGTTCAGTACTTGCTTTTTATAAAAGCTTTTCGGGCTGCTAAGGATAGTGTAGATAATGCTGATAAAGAATCTGTGTAATTATATTAATTTTTTTCGTCCCATCGGGGTTTTCGTTAGAAACCCCGATGCTGAATGCTCTTTAATTTTTATTACTGCCACTTTTAATTTTTGCAGAGTAGGTTGTTTTTGGTTTATAGTTACCTTAGGCAGCGGGGTTTCATGCTAACGCTGCTGGCTATGCGATGAAAACCCCCCTTGGACGAAACAATTGAAAATTTATGTTATTGCTGTTTTTCTTTCCAGCTCGTTCCATCATCCATAACATCCATTCTTTCCTGCTTTCTATATTATTCTTTTGTATGGCTTTGTGTAATTCTTCAGAGGTGTGCCGCTTTAAATCTCTCATAATATTTTGCATAGGGTCTTTAACAGATCCAATAAGCAAATGTGTAGGCTTCCCATTTTTAGTACGGTTCAAAAGTAGAATAATTTATCATTATAGTTGTTTTCGTTCAACCTATTGGGCGTAGTAAGCGGAGGCGTAGCCGTAGCGTAACGCAGCCCAATAGGTTGATTGTTTTTTTCTCTATATATTTTTGGTGACAGGCCATTAAGGGCATCATGGGGTCTGGTACAATTATAATCATCTACCCACGTTTGTGTTACCTCCCCTTATCTCATCAATGCTGTCAAACAGATAAGCATCTAATACAGATTCCTGTATGTTTTATTAAAACGTTCTGCATAGGCATTTTGAGTAGGCTTGCCAGGTTGTATGTATTTAAATTCGATCTCATTAGCCACGCTCCATTGCCTGGACAACTTAGCTACGAACTCAGGCCCATTGTCCATGCGTATTTTTTGAGGTTTGCCATAACGGTTGATTAGATGTTTAAGCACCCAGATCACCCGGCTACTCTTTAAAGAATAATCAGTTTCAATAAATAATATTTCCCTATTATAGTCATCTATTACATTAAAAGAGCGGAACTTGGTACCATTGCTAAGGCATCACTCATAAAATCTATGCTCCAGGTTTGAGTAAAATAATCAGGCTTGCTTAATGGTTCCTTTACTCTTGCAGCAAGACGTTTCTTTACCTTACGGCGCAAGGGCAGGCCCATCTTTTTATACACCCTGTGCAACCTCTTATGGTTAATAACCGTCCTGTATTCCTGATGCGGTAGTAACATTTCCAAAAACCTTCTACCGGGTTCTGTTTTGCAAGGTTTTCCAGTTGTACCATAACCGTTACATCATCTTTTATACTTGTATAACACAGACTGCTGCGGCTTAGCTTTAATAAACGACACGCCTTGCTGATGTCTTTTGGCCGCTCTTTGCGCATATCAACAATAATCATTCTTTTATCGCAAGGCTTTAAAGCTTTTTTTTCGATGACGTATTTGGCAGTGTCAAGCTCCATCGCAAGGTTGGCATACATTTTTTTTAACCGGGCATTTTCTTCTTCCAGTTCCTTAATCCGCTTCAGCTCAGATTGCTTCCATGCCGCCATAACGCTGCCGCCATTTATACAACGATGCTTTGCTTACACCATGATCACGGGTGATCTCTTCGGCGCTTTTACCGTTATCAAAATCTTTGAGGATGCCTGCTATCTGGGCAGGACTAAATTGACTTTTTTTCATTGTTTTACGTTTTTAAAGTTACAAATTTTGTCTACTTTTAAAACGTACTATTTTCAGGGGAGCTTACACATATTACCTACTGCCCCGGCAGAAGTAAAAAGTACAAAATTACCTGCAGTACCAAGTGTTGGCTGTGCATACATTATATACGGGGAAATTAATAAAGTAACGATTGTTACAATGTGTAGTAGTTTTTTCAGGTATAATACTGAAAAATGGTTGTTAAAAACTGCTAAGAAGTATTATAGTAAAGATTTGACGAAGTTTGATGAAACGTGTTTCATCAAACTTTTTTTTTATGAACATTTCAAAAAAAAAGTGATGCTGGTCATGTGGGCAGATGAAGGTAATTGGCTGGGGAAAACGCCATTGTAAACAAAGATTTAAGTGCAAAAATTGCGGGATTTTATTTACCTCTAACAGGAAAGAACAGCGTATAAAAAATCGGTTTACCTGGTTTAAAAAATGGGTATTGGAACGACAAACTTATAAGACATTATCAAGGGACAGTGGTTATTCAATAGATACACTTCAACGAACATTTTATACGCTACTTGAGCAAGCGCCTCAGATAAAAATTATTAAAAGAGGCCAGGTAAATCTTAGAATAGATGCTACTTATTTTAAAAAGTTTTGTTTATTGGCTTACCAGGATGATTTAGATGGATATACACAGCTTATCAGATTTTCTGATGGAGAACATTATGTAGAAATTAAAGAGGATTTAGATAACCTTATTCGCTTAGGATTACAATTAGAAAGTATTACCACCGATGGCCATAAAAGCATATTAAAAGCAATCAAAAAATCTATATCTGATGTTAAAGTGCAGCGTTGCCTTGTCCATATCCAGCGTATGTGCCTGTTGTGGCTACACGCTATCCCAAGCATGAATCAGGCCAGCAACTTCGAGGTTTAATTTTAATGCTGCTGAGAATAAAAACACACAATGATAAGTTGTTTTGGATTAAACAACTTGATAACTGGTATGTAATACATAAGGTATATATTAATGAGAAAACATTTAAGGAAAATTCTAAAAGATATTGGTACACTCACAAATTATTAAGGCGATCCTATTTTACCATAAAAAGAGCTTTACCTAATATGTTTCATTACTTATCTAACCCAAAATACCTCATACAACAAATGGCATAGAAGGTTACTTTAGCCATTTAAAAAATCATTTAGATTTACACAGGGGTCTTACTCCAAAAAACAGAATCAACTTTATTAAGTGGTATGTATATTTTTCTAACAAAAAATGAGTTTTTTAAAGCCATTGGGCTTACCAGAAAATGCATAAAAAGAGCAGCAAAACGCTGCTCTTTTTTCAGTATAAGCTCTAATCTTATTGCTGATAAGTTGGTCTCCACCAGAGCTTATTTCCTCTTCAGATTAGATGACGCATTATAAGAATTTTCTTGGAAAAATCCACCAACCATTTTTCAGTACATTACCTAATTATGTGATTATATCGAAATACACAAAAATGCCGCAAATTATAATTTGCGGCAAACCCATATAAATATTTTTTATATTAATTAGCTACAGGTGCTTCATTTATAACCGGCACATCAACTTTTGCAGGTTCTGCTACTTTTTTCTTTTTTACTGTACCGGCAAACCCGACACTATGAAAAAAATGATAGCCAACATTTTCAGTAACAGGAATTCTATACTGGGAATTTAATAATATAAAAGCATCATCAAAAAAATTGATTTGCATACCTATACCGGCCGGGATGAAAGCGCCAAAGTAACCTCTGTATTTTGATGCCCCCACTCCTAACGTAAGAAAAGGCGTGGTAAAATATTCATCAGTTAATAATTTTAAATTAGCTGTAGCTGAAGCTTCCAGCAATAATGCATCATTTCCATTAGAAGTTTTGTTAGGTACCGGGTAATTTAGAAATGATCCTGACAGTGTTCCCGAAAAATCGACATGATTTCCTAATCCTTCCAGGTAGCTTATTGCAAAACCCGGGCTCATTCGTTTTGTTTTGTGCCATTGTTTGTCAATAATAACATTGGCAAATCCACTAGCTCTTAAGTCGGCAGCAGTTTGAAAATCATTTAATATAAAACTAACAGCAAGCGCAGGCTGTTTTTTGTAATCATTTTGAGCAAAAGAGGTTGCAAATGCTCCCATGGATAATAATAAAAATAGACTTTTCTTCATATGTGTTGTATTTTGTAAACGCAACAAAAATAGGTGCTTAGTTGCAAATCAGGAAATTATTTACTAACATACTGCCCACCTAATCATTAACTGCACGATAAAGCAGGCAACAATTTTAATTACTGCGTTAACAAGTACACCACTTTAATTTGAAATTTAATATTAAAACTGGTAAAGAAAATTTATTTATTAGCGAAATATGTTTCTCTTAATACTTTATCTTCTCCATAGATATCATCATAAAATTCTATTTTACCATTTTGACTTTCGCAGGTAAAATACCTGATAAATAAAGGAATCTTATTTTTAACCGGGATTCTTTTATGGGATTTACGGCTTATCCAGGTTTTAATAGAATCAGCTGTATATCGCAATGTATCTCCTGGCCTTTTATTTATACTGTCATTTTTTGCAATATAATAAGCCAGTTTTTCCCATTCTTGTACCCGTACGCATCCATGGCTTAATGCCCTGTAATCGTTTTTAAAAAGATATCGCTGGTTGGTATCATGTAAATAAACTGAAAAAGGATTTTCAAAATTGAATTTCATTATTCCCAGGGCATTATTATCCCCACTGTTTTGCATAACGCTATATGGTATACCCCTTGTGTATTTACTCCAGTTTACACTTGACGGATCAATTTTTTCACCTTTATTATTAGTTAATCGTAATCCAATACGGGATAAATAATTAGGATTATTACGCAATTTTGGCAGGTACTGTTTTACAATAATACTGGTGGGCACTGTCCAGGTTGGATAAGTAACCAAATCTGAGATATTACTATTCAATAAAGGAGTCCTCGTTTCTGGCCTGCCACATATGATATTACTGTATAAGACTAAAGAGTTATTATCCCAAACTTTCAAATAATATCCGGGTAAATTTACCCAAATATATTTTTCAGGCATTTTGTCCGGTAGTTGTTTGTATTTATCCAAGGTTATTGCAATCCGCATAAATCTTTCTGTGTCATTTACATTCATTGCTTTAATTAATGATGTAGAAATTTTACCATCTACTTTCAAGCCTTTTAACTGTTGAAACTTTTTTATAGCTGTTGCCAGCTCTGTATTATCAGGATTGGCATTATTATCTAAACAATTGCTTTCCTTTAACCTTTTTGTAAACTTGTAATAAAACGTATGGAATCCTGCTTGTTATTTTTTTTATAAGGATAGCTGATATATGTATATTTCCTCGTATCCATGCTGTCTAAAAATCCTTTAATTCCTTTCTTTAATTCCCAATATGCTGTATGCTGGGGTTGAACTGAATTTAATACAGCTGTAAATTGATTTTCTTCTATAATTTCCTTTAAATTTTTAACATAGAAATCTTTCCCTAATAGAGAATCCTTACTTAAAATAATACTATCCTTTTGTAGTCTTCCATACTTAAGGTCTTTCATAATTTTTACTAATGCATCAGTAAGCATTATGTCTGCCTTGCCCCAAAGGCTGGCATCCATTTGCAAAAGGGAATCTTTATCTAATTTATTTTTAACTGAAACTAAATTATTGAAATGATAATCCTGTGAGAACAAACCGTAAAGCTGCGCATTTTTAATGAAATCAAATAAGCTATCTGCTACAAGAGACCATTTTGCCTCTTTGCTCCATACCGGTGCAAATTTATTTTGATTGTAAAAGTCATTTACAGGCTTATAAGCCATCAACTGGATGCTATCTTCAATTTTTCCATTATTTTTATCTGCAAGTAATAATATAGTCTCTATTTTTTCTCCTGCACTCTCATCCATATCCTCCGGATCAGCAACTACATCTTTATTGTTAGTTTTTTTAGTGCTGTTGTTACATGAGCATAGGATCAGCCCAAAAGTACAGGCTGCAAGAATCCATAATTTAGCGTTGTAATACATGATTTGTATAAAATATTAATAAACTTATTGTTAGCTTGGTTAAATAGTCGTAGAATAATTTACAAGAAATATAAATTTTATCGGTTTTATGGTGTTTTTTAATTTAGTGCTGAAAACACTACAAAAGTACACAATTTTCAATAATACAAAGCTTGTAAAATAATTCTTATAAACTACCTGGTTAAATGTTTAATAAAATGCTACATTATAATGATGCATACAATAAAATGATTACACAAAACTTACACATAAATTAATTAGTCGATCCTCAAAAAGTCATTTTTACTTTGGGGACAAAAATCAGTTGAGTATAAAAGTTAAAGAAGCGAAGCAATTTTAAGGCCCAAAAATAAATTCTACTTTCCATTTATTCATCATTCTTTTAAAATTCATTGTTGCAGCCGCTAATATTACATTGATTGCATCTCCAACTGTACCTTTGAGGTAATTTCTGCTCATTCTATAATCGTGTTTTAAATGCCCTATTACAGGCTCTATTGCCGCTCTGCGTTTATGTCTTTTGCGTTTGGTTTGAGTAATGTCCTTATCTGGTTTTGGTGTGTGTAATGCAGTATTGTTAATCATTTTAGGCCCCCTGGTACCCCCTGTCTAAAAAAACATTTTTTAGCCTCTTTGTCCATCAGCCTTTCATATTGTTCTAATACTGAGGGTAGTGTTTTTGAGTCATGCAGGGATTCTGTAAAATTTAATGCCCCAACAATTACGCCGGTACTTTGTGTTACTAAAAAGAGGCTTTGCTTCCAAACTCAAATTTTTTATGCCCTTTGCCTTTAGTGTAGCATTTTACATCGGGTTCATGAAGGCTGTAAACTTTACCGCTATCGCTTCTTTTTTGTGCTAATACTGTTTTAAACAATGATAAATCGGTTGCATACCTGTTTAAACTATCGGCAGTAAGTTTGCGTTCAAGCTCCCGTACTAACCTGCCTGCTATTGTTTTAATTTTTTTACCAGCTTTTCTTGCTTTGCCTGCGCCGGCTTTGTTTTTCTTAAAACGCTGAACAGCGCTTAGTTTTTTACCGTAAACTTATAACTCTGTCTTAGTTCCACCCTTTCTTTTAGGCCTATGGCCTGACATTTCTAATTATCTTTTTGTACAGCTTATCATCGGTTGGATAGGTGATATTTTTTTCCTGTACAGTAGTATCCCCACTCAAATTATCATCATCGGCATCTTTACCATTGATACGGATACTTTCTTTAAAAATCAATTCTGACCCCGCTTCTCCAATTCGTTTTCTAAACTCTACTAACTCTGTAGGCACACAAGGTGGTTTTACAGAAAATAATTTTTCTCCGCCAAAGTACTGATAATAGGCATTTTCTGCCCATTGCCCTACTACACTTTCATCACTTAAATTGCGAAGCTGCTTTAAAATCAGCAACGATACCATTAAGCGGATAGGCTTGGCTGGTTTGCCCTGGGTTGCACTGTAATGTTTTTTAAAAGCTTCTTCAAACACATTCCAATCAATCCTGTTTGCCAGAATATAAAGCGGATGAGAATGATTCAACTGCTCTTCAAAACTGCTGTAAAAACCAATTTGTGCACTGTTTTTTTGCTTGGATAACATGATACAAATTTGCAGGATTTTTAAGCTCATTTCTACTTTTCTTGCAGATTTATTTATCCATAAGTGTGTATAAATTATGAATGGTAAAGGATTGTAGGGCTTTTTGAGGAACGACTAATTATATAAATTATACAATTTTTCACTGGCAGCAATACAATAAAGATAACTGGCACGATTTGATTATTTCTTATTGATTAACAAGCCTGTTGTCCTGGTTAATATATAAAATGTTTTAGTTAACATAGCATGTTACTATAATTATATTATGTAGTTAATATAATAATTTTATTTCAGTATTTTATATAATATAATTCCTATAAGAAAGGCAGCTTTAAAAGCTGCCATAATTGTCGGGATGACAAGATTCGAACTTGCGACCCCACGCCCCCAGACGTGTGCCCCGCAGCATGCGGGGCTACATCCCGGTAATAAGTTGATGAAAAGCAATTCCTCCTTTCCATGATTTAATCTGTTTTTCTCTTTTTAAAGCTGAAGCTTTATCACTAAATTCTTCAAATAATACTAATACAAATGGTATACGGTGCTTAGTAGAACGCTGTAAGCCTTTATTATGGTAAATCAATCTGCTGGAAACATCAGAGGTTGATCCAATATAATATTTATTATCTTTTAGTGACTTTAATATGTATACAAAATAACTCATCATAAGAAAGGCAGCTTTAAAAGCTGCCATAATTGTCGGGATGACAAGATTCGAACTTGCGACCCCACGCCCCCCAGACGTGTGCGCTACCGGGCTGCGCTACATCCCGAACTCAATTTTAAACTGTTTAGACGTGTGTCCCGCAATCTGCGGGACTACATCCCGTACTATTTTTTATAGTATAAATCCAGGGATTGCAAAAGTAATTGAAATTTTCAATTCCAGCTAGTTGAACTTATTGTAACTTTGCACAACTTACATTTAATGCAAATTTTAATAAAACAAGCACAAATTATCAATTCGTCTTCGCCATTCAATGGTAAAACGAAAGATATTTTAATTGCTGATGGAATTATTTCATGCATTGCAGATACTATTGATCCACAGGGGATATAGTTATACAACATCCTGGCTTATGCATCAGCATTGGCTGGATGGATACCTTGCACATT
Source organism: Chitinophagaceae bacterium (assembly GCA_016713965.1). GTDB lineage: Bacteria > Bacteroidota > Bacteroidia > Chitinophagales > Chitinophagaceae > Ferruginibacter. The sequence goes on along the minus strand of JADJOC010000007.1, from coordinate 85,865 downwards.
TTTGCGATCCTGGACTAGAACACAATGAAACTTTGGAAACAGGCGCTGGCTCAGCCGCTGCCGGAGGATTTACAGATGTAATGATAGCCCCTAATACCCGGCCTGCCATACATAGTAAATCCGGGGTAGAATATATCATCCAAAAATCAAAAACTTTCGCTACCACTATTCATCCTATTGGTGCTATTACAAAAAATACCGAAGGACACGACCTGGCTGAAATGTATGACATGAAGCATTCAGGCGCCATTGCTTTTAGTGATGGTTGGAACCCGGTGCAAAATACAGCGGTTGTATTAAAAGCCCTGCAATATATCAAAGCTTTTGACGGAACTATCATACAAATACCTGTAGATAAAAATATTAGTAACTACGGATTAATAAACGAAGGAATTATTTCTACCAGGCTTGGTTTACCCGGTATGCCTGCTATTGCTGAAGAATTAATTATAGCCAGGGATATAAAATTGGCTGCTTATACTGATAGTAAAATACATTTTACGGGTATATCTACCCTAAAAAGTGTACAATTGATTGAAAAAGCCAGGGAAGAAGGGGTAAAAGTAAGTTGTTCAGTGACTCCATATCATTTGTATTTTAGCGATGACGATTTAAATGATTATGATACAAATTTAAAGGTAGATCCTCCTCTAAGAAATAATAATGATAAACTGGCGTTACAGGAAGCTTTCCGAAATGGTATAATAGATTGTATAGCATCTCATCACAATCCTCAAAACCGGGATGCAAAAAACTGCGAATTTGAGTATGCTAAAAATGGAATGATTGGTTTGGAGAGTTTGTTTGGAGTAATGGCTGGCACAGGTATGCCTTTAGAAAAGCTTATTAAATATTTAACCGTTGCTCCTAGAAAGATATTTGACCGGCAGATACCTTTGCTGGAAGAAGGCCAACCGGCTTGTCTTACTATATTTGATCCGGAGGCTCAATATATTTTTACTGAAAAAAACATAAAGTCAAAATCTAAAAACAGCCCTTTTATTGGAAAAAAATTACAAGGAAAGGTAATAGGTATAATCAATAACAATAAAATTGTATTAAACAAATATGAGTAATTTGAGCCCCACAAAAAAAGGATTGATTACAGGAATTTTGATGATTGCAAGTTCTATAGGAATTTTTTTTGTTAAAGGTAATTTTCAAAACAGTTTGCAGTATATTACCTATTGCTTATACATAGCCGGCATTTTATGGACATTAATAGATTTCAAAAAAAGAAAAAATGATTTTATAAAGTTTAAAGATTTTTTTTCAGAAGGGTTCAAATGTTTTGTAGTAGTTACTTTATTGATGGTAGTGTTTACTTTTGCCTTTTTATTATTAAATCCGCAAATAAAAGTAGAAAGGCTGGCATTTATAAAGGAAGAAATGGTAAAGACGAAAATGCTCACACCTGGTGAAATTGACAGCAGGATTGATATGGAAAGAAAATTTTTTATACCAGGGTCAATAATGGGGGCGGTATTTGGTTATTTGCTTATCGGGGTTGTGTTTACTGTTATCACGGCCGGTTTTTTATGGCAAAAGAAAAATGATGTGGGCCTGAGAATAATAAAATAAAAAACGTTTCCCAATTGTTAATAGCAGCATGTTTAGGAACAAAATATGTAAAAGATCAATACAGAATATTATACAAGAGTGATTATTCAAACCTTTATTAAAAGCTTAAATAACTAAATCATATTTACAATAAAGCTGGATAAATTATAAATGCCCGGACAATAAAAAAGTAAAAATGGATGTATCAATAGTAATACCACTTTTTAATGAAGATGAATCGCTTCCGGAACTTTGTGCATGGATAGAAAGAGTAATGGTGACCAATAATTACAGCTATGAAGTGCTTATGATTGATGATGGCAGTACCGATAATTCATGGAATGTGATTGAAACATTGCGTAAAAAAAACACATGTATCAAAGGCATAAAATTTCAGCGGAATTATGGTAAAAGTGCTGCATTAAATGAAGGTTTTAAAGCCGCCCAGGGTAATGTGATTATTACCATGGATGCCGATATGCAGGATAGCCCCGACGAAATTCCTGAACTGAGAAAAATGATTATAGAAGATGGATTTGACATGGTTAGCGGATGGAAGAAAAAAAGATTTGATAATACCTTAACTAAAAATTTACCTTCAAAACTTTTTAATGCTGCTGCACGCAGCAGCAGCGGCATCAAACTGCATGATTTTAATTGCGGGTTAAAAGCCTATAAAAAAAAATTGGTAAAAAGTATTGAAGTATACGGTGAAATGCACCGGTACATACCGGTGTTGGCCAAATGGGCCGGGTTTAGGAAAATCGGAGAAAAAATAGTGGAGCACCGTCCAAGAAAATATGGCGTTACAAAATTTGGCTGGGAGCGGTTTGTAAACGTGTTTTTAGATCTGGCTTCAATAACATTTGTAGGCAAGTTTGGTAAAAGGCCCATGCACTTTTTTGGCCTTTGGGGCAGCATCGTTTTTTTTATAGGTTTATGTATTTGGATTTACCTGGGTATAGGAAAATTTGCTTTTGAGCAATACAATATGACAGACAGGCCATTATTTTATGTAGGCATAATTTCGCTTGTAATAGGAACACAGCTTTTCCTGGCTGGATTTATCGGAGAATTAATTGCAAGAAATTCTGCTGAAAGAAACAGTTACCTGATCGAAGAAAAAATCGGGATAGGATAGAAACACGGATGACGCTGATTAAACGGATTAAAACAGATTTATGCTTTTACATCAGGAAATTACTGAAAATATAATTAAGTGCTTTTATAAAGTGTATAACACTTTAGGGTATGGTTTTCTAGAAAAAGTATACGAAAATGCATTGGTAATTGAATTGTATAATCAAAATGTTATCTGTACACAACAAACTCCTATTAAAGTATTTTATGAAGAAATGCCAGTAGGAAATTACTTTGCAGATATTTTGGTTGAAGAGAAAATAATAATTGAGTTAAAAGCTGGCGAAGGTGGAATAGTTGTTGAACATGAGCTGCAATTACTTAATTATTTAAAAGCCACTGAATATGAGGTTGGATTAATTCTTTTTTTTGGGCAGAAGCCTTCATTTAAAAGAAAAATACTTACTAACGATAATAAAAAAATCCGTCAATATCAGTAAAATCCGTTTTATCAGTGATTCCATCCTATAAAAAAAAAATAGTAATTATCGGCCCTGCCCATCCTTTAAGAGGTGGATTAGCCTCTTTTAATGAAAGGCTGGCCAAAGAATTTCAAGACCAGGAAATGAGGTTACCATCTACACATTTTCTTTACAATACCCTTCTTTTTTATTTCCCGGCACTACCCAATATTCATCTGAACAAGCACCTGCCAGCTTACATATAAAAGTGTGCATTAATTCAATAAATCCATTAAACTGGATAAAAACTGGACAGCGATTAAAAAATATAAAGCTGATATTATAATAGTAAGATACTGGCTGCGTTTTATGGGGCCATGCCTTGGTACAATTTTAAGGATAGCTAAAAAAAATAAGCACACAAAAGTAGTTTGCATTGCTGATAACATTATTCCTCACGAAAAACGTATCGGAGATAAAGCCTTTACCAAATATTTTATTAAACCTGTAGATGCTTTTATTACAATGAGCGAAAAAGTACTGGCTGATCTTAGATTATTTGATAAAAATAAAAAAGCTGCTTCTATACTCCACCCGTTATATGATAATTTTGGTGAAAAAATTTCTAAATCAGAAGCAAGGCAGGAATTAAAAATAAAAAATGAAGAATTGGTAATTTTATTTTTCGGCTTTATCAGGAAATACAAGGGTTTGGATATTTTGTTAGATGCTATGAAAATTTTAAAAGATTCTCACTCTCCAATTGCGAATTGTAAACTATTAATAGCGGGAGAATTTTATGAAGATAAAAAACCTTACGAAGATCAGATACATCGTTTAGGGTTACAAGATAATTTGATTTTGCATACAGATTTTATTCCTGACAGTAAAGTTAAATATTACCTATGTGCTGCAGACGTAGTAGTACAACCTTATAAAAATGCTACGCAAAGCGGCGTAACTCCCCTCGCCTATCATTTTGAAAAACCAATGATAGTTACTAATGTGGGAGGGTTACCTGCCCTGGTCCCGGATGGAAAAGCAGGATTGATTGCAGAACCTGATGCAGCTTCTATCACAGAAAAAATAATAGAATTTTTTACCTTAGGAGAAACTCATTTTTTGCCTGGCTTAATTGAGGAAAAGAAAAAGTACAGCTGGCTAAAAATGACAGAAACTATTCAGCACATGGCTAATAATAAGTAAATTGCATTTTTCAAATACAAATAATGATATATAGAAGTAAAGCCCCTTTAAGAATAGGCCTAGCAGGCGGTGGTACTGATGTAAGCCCGTATAGTGATGAATATGGAGGAGCTATTTTAAATGCAACTATTTCTTTATCTGCCTACGCAAGTATAGAACTGGCAGAAAGCAACAAAATTATTGTGCAGGCACTGGATAGAAATGAAGAACAACAATTTGATTATGCTCACCAATTACCTATAGATGGAAAGTTAGACTTGCTAAAAGGTGTGTTTAATAGAATTAATAAAGATTATGGCATCCCTGCGCAAGGCTTTAAGCTTTCTACTTTTGTAGATGCACCGGCCGGCTCGGGATTAGGAACTTCTTCTACCCTGGTAGTAGCTATTTTAGGAGCTTTTGTAGAAATGCTCAAATTACCTTTGGGCGATTATGATATTGCACATTATGCATTTGATATTGAACGTAATGACTTGCAGCTTGCAGGTGGCAGGCAGGATCAATATGCTGCTACATTTGGCGGAGTTAATTTCATGGAGTTTTACGAACAGGATAAAGTGATTGTAAACCCTTTACGCATACGGCCGGAATATATGCATGAATTGGAAAATAACCTGGTGCTTTATTTTACGGCTACCTCCCGTGAAAGTGCCACTATTATTAAGGAACAGGTAAAAAATGTGCATAATAAAAATGAAAAAAGCATCGATGCTATGCACCAGTTAAAGGAACAGGCAAAAATGATGAAGGAAGCCTTGCTAAAAGGGAAGCTTGATACAATAGGCCAGATACTGGATTATGGATTCCAGCAAAAAAGGATGATGGCAGCCAATATCAGCAATAATAATATAGAAGCAATATACGACGCTGCAAAAGCAGCCGGGGCTACAGGTGGTAAAATAAGTGGTGCTGGTGGCGGTGGGTTTATGATATTTTATTGCCCGGGCAATACACGCCACCGGGTAATAAATGCATTAAACACATTTGGAGGTGAAGTAAAAAAATATTCTTTTATAAAATATGGTTTAACTACGTGGACAATTTAAGCAGTAGATAAAAAATGCAGACAAAATTATTTTTTATTCGGAAATTTAAATCAATTTTCACTAAACTGAGATTGCATGTAATAGTGGAGCCTTTTAGCAATGCAATGCTTCATTTGGCCTATATGTCTAAATTGTCAAAATGGGTAAGAAAACAAAAAATTGAATTTAATGATTTCTATAGTTCAAAATGGGATTATCAAAAGCGGTTTGGATTATATACTTACCTGAATGATAACTATATTAAAAATAATGCTATAACTTATTTAGAATTTGGTGTAGCGCACGGCAGTTCATTCTTGTGGTGGTTAAAGCATCATTCAAATCCGGCATCGGATTTTAATGGCTTTGATACCTTTACCGGATTGCCTGAAGATTGGGGGCCTTTTAAAAGGGAGATATGAGTGCTGATAACCAATTTCCTGATACCAATAATGATACCAGGGCTAATTTTTATCAAGGCCTGTTTCAACAAACATTGCCATCATTTTTAGCTGGCTATTCTACAACAAAAAGATTAGTGATACATATGGATGCTGACCTTTATTCTTCTACGCTTTACACACTAGCTACCCTTGCCCCGATTTTAAAAAAAGGAGATATAATATTGTTTGATGAATTTTTTGTGCCTACGCATGAATACCTTGCGTTTAAAAATTTTACAGAATCATTTTATATAAATTATAAACCAATAGCTGCCGCAAACAATTACTTATTTATTACTTTTCAAATATGCTAATTATGATGAATGAAAAAATTTTAGATATTATTCTTGCATCAATTAATGTAAAAAAGGAACTGCTTCAAAATGAAAAATTAATTGAAACTGTTGACAAATGTGTATCACAAATTGTACAGGCCTTTAAAAATGGCAATAAGGTTTTATTTTGTGGCAATGGCGGAAGTGCCGCAGATGCTCAACATTTGGCTGCAGAGTTTAGTGGAAGATTTTATACCGACCGGGATGCCTTACCTGCAGAAGCGTTGCACTGTAATACTTCTTATATGACTGCTGTAGCCAATGATTACAGTTATGATGTAATTTACTCCAGGATGATAAAGGGCATTGGCAACAAAGGGGATGTATTAATAGGTCTTAGTACTTCCGGCAATAGTAAAAACATTGTTAATGCATTTGAAATGGCGAAAGAAAAACAAATGATTACTGTCGGATTTACAGGAGCAACTGGAGGTGCTCTGAAAGCTGTTTCAGATTACTTGATAAATGTACCGTCATTTGATACGCCACGTATCCAGGAAAGCCATATTATGCTTGGGCATATTATCTGCCAGCTAGTGGAAGAACAATATTTTGGCCAATGATTAAAGAAATAATTATATTGGCCGGAGGCTTGGGTACACGGTTGCGGTCTGCAGTGCCGGATTTACCAAAATGCATGGCTCCTGTGGCGGGCCGTCCGTTTTTGTACTACATTATTAAATACTTCAAAAACCATGGGATAGAAAAATTTATTTTTTCTTTAGGCTACAAACATGAAATAATTGAAACTTATTTAAATACAGAATTTTCAAAGCTTGATTTTAAATGTTCAATTGAAAAAGAACCGCTGGGTACAGGCGGCGCAATAAAATTGGCTTGTAGTAAAGCAACATCAACTAATGTGTTAATTGTGAATGGAGATACTTTTTTTGCTGTAGATTTAAAATCAGTATTCAATACTCATATAAATAATCAATCTGATTGTACCCTGTGTTTAAAACCAATGCAGGATTTCAGCCGGTATGGAATAATAATGACAGACACAAATAATAAAATAAAATCTTTTAAGGAAAAGCAATACTTTACTGAAGGTTTGATTAATGGCGGTATTTATTTGCTGAATATTGAATCATTTTTACAATTGCATCTCCCGGAAAAATTTTCATTTGAAAAAGAATACCTGGAAAAATATTGCACCTTTAAAAAAATGTACGGTCTTGTGCAGGATAAATATTTTATTGATATTGGCATTCCTGAAGATTATGAAAGAATACAAAACGAAGTTGAAAATATTAAATAATAAGATATAACACGATTTATTTGTGGTATCTGCACTAATAAAAATGATAGATTTAAAACACGTAGATAGTAGCTGGACATTATTTCTCGACAGGGATGGTGTAATTAATCATGAAAAACATCAGGATTATATTCATACCTGGAGTGAATTTAAGTTTTATGACGGTGTAAAAGAAGCAATAAAAATTTTTGCAAAAATATTCAAATATATAATTGTAGTTACCAATCAACGAGGTATTGGCAAGGGGCTTACAAAACTTGTAGATTTAAAGGAAATTCATGATAATATGACAACTCATATCGTACAGTCAGGCGGCCGTATTGATGCGATATACTATTGTCCAGACCTTAATAATGATAGTCTTAACCGTAAACCTAATATTGGAATGGCCCTACAGGCAAAAAATGACTTTCCGGGTATGGATCTTAAAAACCATTATGGTAGGTAACACATTAAGTGATATGCAATTTGGTAGAGGTATTGGTGCAAAAACTATTTTTTTACCCACCACCAGGCCGGAAGTTAATATAAATGATGCTTGTATAGATGGGGTCTATCCTTCTTTAATCACACTTGCACAAACCCTGGCCATTCAATAAGAAAATGTATAAACTTCGTTAATGTTAGTTCACAGGTAAACTTGTACAGCTTTTAGTGATGTTAATGATTTAAATTTAGCTTATGAAGAAATGTATAATATATATTTTACTACCATTTTTGAGCTATGCAAAATTATCTGCACAAAAAATTTCCATTGAAAATAAGAAACAGTTAATAAAGAAAGAAGACTCCTTAAAAAGTCTTTCAATAAAAATAATCCAGGGCAGAAATATTGCAGACAGGTTTAATGCTGATAGTTTATTTACTAAAATATTAGTCAGGGCACTAAAGGCAAATAACTCTTTTTATTATCCTTTCGATTCATTACAAACAATTTCTAAATTATATCCTGCAGATAGTTCTTTCAGAATTTTTACCTGGCAAATGATGATCAATGAAAATATCGTTCGCCAGCATGGGGCTATACAAATGAAAACTTTTGATGGATCGTTAAAACTATTTCCATTAATAGATAAATCAGATATTACTATCAAGCCGGAAGATACCGTGGGAAATAACAAAGGATGGATTGGTGCGATATATTATAAAATTATCCAGAAAAAAAATGGCAATCAGGATTATTATACTTTACTAGGGTATGACGAAAATAATATCCGTAGCAATAAAAAAATAATTGAAGTTTTAACCTTTTCAAATGATGAGCCGGTTTTGGCGGAAGATACTTTAGTTTTGAAGAAGACAGTATATTTAAATCATCAAAAAACAGGATTATTATTGAATATAAAAAAGCTGCAAGTGCACGGTTAAATTATGATGAAGAACTTGATTTAATTTTATATGAGCATTTGATTTCTGAATCTAACGAGCCGGATAAAAAATGGACATTAGTAGGTGATGGTGATTATGAAGGCTTTAAATGGAAAAATGGCAAATGGGTACATATCGAAAAGGTATTTGATCAAATTACTCCTTTGCACCAGGAGCCTGTACCGGAACCATTAGATAAAGAAGAAAAAGATATATTTTAGTAAGTAAAATGAAAGGCTCTACAATAGCGGAATCTTTTTCCTTATGTCCTGTTATAATACTAGGATATTACTATTTTGAAGCTAAACTTCCTTTTCATTCATAAGGTAAGCTTTTATAAATCCATCCAGCTCACCATCCATTACAGGCCCAATATTGCCTACTTCATAGTTGGTACGGTCGTCTTTAATCATTTTATAAGGATGAAAAACATAACTGCGTATCTGGCTGCCCCACTCTATTTTTTTCTTGGTGCTGTTGGTAGCATCAATCACTTCCTGGCGCTTGCGCATTTCTTCTTCATACAAACGGCTCTTTAACATTGCCATCGCTTTCTCCCTGTTTTCTCCCTGTGTACGTGCCTGCTGGCACTCTACAATAATGCCACTCGGTTTATGGGTTAACCTTACGGCAGTTTCAACTTTATTTACATTTTGTCCGCCACTACCACCACTTCTGAAAAATGCCCATTCCACATCAGCCGGGTTTACTTCTATTTCAATAGTATCATCAATTAACGGGTATGCATATACGCTTACAAAAGAGGTATGCCTTCTTGCATTGCTATCAAAAGGACTGATACGTACTAAACGGTGTACACCACTTTCGGCTTTTAAAAAACCATATGCAAATGGACCGTCAAATTGCAAAGTACAGGTTTTTATACCGGCACCGTCGCCCCATTGCCAATCCAGCTCGGTTACGCTCCACCCCTGTTTTTCTCCATACATACGGTACATACGGGCAAGCATTTCAGCCCAGTCCTGGCTTTCTGTACCACCTGCCCCGCTATTAATTTGCAAAATGCCGGGCAGAGCATCAGTTGGTTCATTTAATGTGCTTTTAAATTCAGCTTCTTCTATAGCTGCTAATGCTTCGCCATAAGCTTTTTTAACTTCGTCTTCCGTAGCTTCCCCGGCTTTCCAAAATTCAAAAAGCACGGCGAAGTCTTCTACCAATGTTTCCACATTGTAGTACATATTTACCCAATATTCATTTACCTTGGTATCTTTTAAAATAGAAGTAGCACGGGCATTATCCTCCCAAAATCCCGCAGAAAGTGAAAGTTGCTTATCATTAGTTATTTTTGCTTCCCTGTTAGCAACGTCAAAGAAACCTCCTCAAGACCACCACACGGTCTCTCATACCCTTAAGTTGTTCTGTTGTCATAGCTGCGAAAGTAAGAAATTTTTTTGTACCAAGCTATAGAATTACTATTTAGCATTCTTGCGTCGCACTCTTGTACTATTTCAGCCTTATGCAGCAAAAATAGTTTAACTAGTTAGTTGTATCCTGGATATTTTCTAAATTATTTCTTTTCTCCTGCTCAGCCAAAATATTCTCTAATTGCGGAGATACAAGCTGTTCTATAGTTTTTGCATCAATATCTAAAGCATTGGGGTTTGTTGCCAATTGCAGCCATGGTTTAGAGCCGCCAAAACTGTAACTGCCAAAAACAATTACCGGAGTTCCTTTTACAATGACACTATCCTTATTTTTTTCATCTAATTTCCATTGATCTGCCCAGTTGTATAAGTAACGGGCATCTTTTCTGTTAAACGTAAACATGAGTGAGATGCTGGATAGCCAGGAAGTGCATACTGGTGCCAACCTACACCCAACTTATTTTCAATATTAAAATTCCAGCGCAACTCCCATTCATCATTAAAAGTGCTGGTGGATTCTTCAGCTTTCCAGTTAGTATAAAATAAACCGGTTGGTGTAGGATCTTTTTTTCTTCCCATATTGGTTGGGCCGGTGTAAACTAATTGTCCTTTTTCATATGCCCCAAATGACTGGGAAGGATACGAGAAAAAAATAATCTTGGATATACTTTCTAAAGATGGTATAACAAATGGGAAAGGAAAATAATGTTCAATACTATTACCCATGTCATCCGGCACAATAATACTATCCATTGTAGATAAATTTGCCCTATCTGTTCTATTTATTGCTAAAACTATTTGATAATGCTGAGAATCATTGCCTGCATTTTTAATCCATTTTTTTGCAAAATCTATGTGGTAGCTAATTTGTTTACGTTGTTTTTCAGTTGATTTGCTTTTGCTGTCTTTATTTTCAGGCGTATTGCATTGGATTAACAATAAGCTGCCTATCATAATATTTAAGAATAAAAATATTTTTCTCATAAAAAATTTAACATTATTTAATTGAATATCAATATAATTTTATGCCAAATTACTTTACGAAGCTGTTTTAAACTTTTAATGATTTTAAAGATTTCCCATTTGCGGTTGGTGGGGACATCAACGGCTGACCGCCGTGGCCGGTGTCCCCACCGGACACTTTTTGAAAATCTTATAAATCAAATTTTAAATAGCTTCTACATAAAAAAAGCATTTGAAATATTATCAAATGCTGTAGTAATTTAATATGCTAAAATGGAATTAATTAAAAGGCTAAATATTAATACCTTTTTTTATAATCATTATTTCCACCTCCCCGATAACCGCCACTTTTAGGTGCTGAACTTCTATCTTCAGCAGCCTTAACCACAAGGGCTTCTTGCCTAATGATATATCATTAAGATGCTCAATGGCATCTTTTTGCTTCTGAAGTGTTAGGCATTTCTACAAACCCAAAACCCCGGCTTTTTCCTGTTTCTTTATCCATGGCTACTTTTGCAGAACTGATAGTACCAAATTTTTCAAATATCTCCTCTAATTCTGCATCATCAAGATCATATGGTAAGCCCGTTACAAATAAAGTCATATATAAATGTTTTAATGAAGATACAAAGATATTTTATAAAATTATCTATATCAATTTTAGCGTGGCATATATTCCTTAATTAAATTTTTATTGTGCTGTTTATACTATCTTTTCTTTACAATATAAACAGCCTAAATGAAATTCACTTAATTACATAGAGGTATGGCCATTTTATTGTTCTTTTTTAGGCGCTCAAGTTAAAATTAACCCGCTTTTTACTATTATTGCTTTGGTACTTGCAGAAACCATTTGGGGTATACCAGGAATGGTTTTGGCCATACCCGTAATTAGCATTATAAAAATTATTTGTGATCATGTAGCACCACTTAAACCTTACGGTTTTTTAATTGGAGAAGAAAAAACAAAAAGAAAGCGGCTTTATTAAAACTGCAAAAGGATAATTTGGAAAAAATAATTTGATCGCTGAATTATTAAACTACAAAAGTATATTTCAGCTTTACTAAAACTAAAATAATAAAATTATATTTTCCTAATCAGGCTAAATACCAGACTTAGGCCCGGTAAATAATTAATGGAATATTCTGTTTCCTTTTATAGGTGTACAATGCTCTGTTAATATTTCAGCTTTATTATTACGTTTAACAATAGTAATGCTGCAACGCTGGTCTTCATTAAAAGCAACGCCTTTATAAGTTCCCTTACCCTGCCAGCGTGTGCTTACAACAGCCGTATTTTCATACAATTTTACTTTAAATTCCGATCGGTTCATGCTTTGCAAAATATAGGATGGTGACCCGGCAGTTTGTACAACGCTATCCCTGCTAAAGGTGCCACCAGATTGTGTAAAGTAGACATATACAGGCGCTAAAACAGCATCTACAGCAGTAAGATGTTGATTTCTCCAACCTTCATCAAAACGCTTAATAACTTCAATAACTTCTTCTTCGGTAAGTACTTGCTTTCGCATGCAGGCTGTAGTACTGATAATAAAAAGAAATAGGGTAATAAAAAGTTTCATAGCATGCAAAGATAAAATTTATTTCAATTAATAAATTGATGGGCTTATATATAATTATTCATACATAAGAAAACTTTTGATTGTAATGTTTTTCCAATTAGGAAGATTTATTGTAAAAATTAAAGTCAATTTTATAAACTGTCTAAAATTTTTTTATAATCATATTGCAAATCTTCGTGCATTGCTCCTACTGCTGCATTAATTTTTTTTTTAACTGCGAATTATACAAATTTAAAAGTGCTGTACTTTTTTCGAGATGAATTTTAAAAGATTTAACGGAAATACAAAAGTGAATCAGCAAGGCTGCTTCAGTCTGTTTAGAAGCTGCGAACTTTATATGTTTATTAGTAGTTCTTAAAATTTTGCGTAAGCTTTTTTTAATAAAATAAATATTGCTGGTATTTATACTTTGAAATTGAGCGCTTATATCGGTTTTAATGGCATCAATATAATCTTCTTCATTATTGATAAAAAGCAAATATGACAGTAACTCCTTATTTTCTTTTTTACTTAGCCAATCGTAAGCAAAGTTCAACAAGCTTACCATACGGCAAATCATACAGCTCTTGTTTTATTTCATTAATAGAAATTGGTTTCATATAAGAAAGATAAATTAATTTTTTGAAACACTTTTAAATTTATTTCTTCTAGCCAGCACAGGGGTAAATAATTGATAATTGTACCTTTGTTACGTTGGACTACATCAAATCATATAAAAATTTTGTAAACGGACGTTATCTTAGTGAGGCTATTCGCATCACAACCGGATTTTATTACCCTCCTTTATAATGCTTTATTTTAATAATTTGCCAACAGGCATTACATTATCTATAGGTGCTTTATGTGTAAGTGTAACTGATAGCCCCGGCCCGGTAAAGCATCGCATAAATGCCATGCTCATTTGTATTTTACTTATTGGTATTGTAACTGTTTTAGTTAACTATGCATCGCATTCAACAATATTTTTGGGATTAATAATTTTTATTTCCGGGTTTGTATTTTCTATGCTAACGGTATATGGTATACGAAGTTCTTCAGTGGGAATTGCTGCATTGCTTATTATGATTCTTAACATGCAAAATCCAATCCATGGCATAGCCATATGGACGAATGCCTTATATATTATGGCCGGGGGGATGTGGTATTTATTATTTAGTATATTACTGTACAGGATCAGACCTTATAAAATAATTCAGCAAATTTTAGGAGATTTTATTGATAGTATAGCATCATATCTTAAAACAAGAGGCTCATTTTATGCTAAAGATCCGGATTATGATAAAACCTATCAACTACTTTTGCAGCAGCAGATACATGTGCAAGCCCAACAGGATTTATTAAGTGAATTATTATTCAAAACAAGGGCAATTATAAAGGAGTCCACACACACGGCAAGAGCATTGCTTAAATTATACCTTGATGCAACGGATTTGTTTGAAACAATCATGACCACGTACAGTGAATATAAAGTATTGCATAACCAGTTTGATGATACAGGAATATTGGAAGAATACCACCAGCATATAATAGCACTGGCATATGAATTGGAAGCAATCGGCCTGGCTGCTAAAAGCGGGTTGCCATCAGTAAGTACACGCAATAATATAAAAAACATTCAAAATACAAGAGCGCACTTTGAAACGTTGCGTCAAAACTACATGACTAACTCTACTGTGGATGATTTTATAAGTATTGGCCGTATTTTAATTAATCTTGAGGGGATGGCAGAAAAGATCGATAGCCTGCATCATTATACACGCTATGATAAAAAAATTAAAAAATCTGATCCTGAAGCTACTAACCCGGTTAATTACACACAATCGCAAGATATAAGATTGTCATTATTTTTTAATAACCTTAATCTTAAATCTAATATTTTCCGTCATTCTTTAAGAGTTGCACTGGCATTATTGCTTGGGTACCTGATTGCTTTGTATTTTAAGATTGGGCATAGCTATTGGATTTTGTTAACTATTGTAGTCATACTTAAACCTGCTTATAGCCTTACAAAAAAAAGAAATACAGACAGGTTAATTGGTACTTTTTTAGGCATTTTAATAGGAATTATTATTTTATATGGGATAAAAAATAATACTGCTTTATTAATCGTAATGATTTTTTTTATGGCAGCGGGATATGTATTCATGCGTACAAATTATTTCATCAGCGTGTTATTAATGACCCCGTACCTGGTAATATTTTTTTCACCTTATTTATCCCGGCAGTATAAAAATAGTATTAACAGACAGGATACTGGATACTACCATTGGCTCTGTAATAGCTTTTCTGGCTAGCATTTTTGTGGTGCCTGCCTGGGAGCATGCTGCCATTAAATCTTTTATGATAAAAATGTTGGAATCGAATCAAAAATATTATACAATTGTAGCCAATTCTTTTACAGGCGATACTAAGATAAATTTACAGGCACTGAAAAACCGGCGGAATGTGCTAATATCTTTAGCGAATCTTTCTGATGCTTTTTCACGCATGCTTTCTGAACCTAAGCGCTTTCAAAAAGGAATTAAAACCATACATAAATTTGTGGTATTAAATTATATGCTTACTTCGCACCTGGCAACACTTGCCTATTACCTGAATATAAGTTTAAACAATTATCGCTCTAAAGAACTGTTGCCTGTTATTGAAAACACATCCCTCTATTTTGACCAGGCAATACATTGCCTGCAATCCGGCGATGGCATATTAGCTAAACCATCAGCGCAGGTTTTAAACTCCCTTAATGAATATGCAGCATCACTTTTAGATTTGCGAAAACAGGAAATATTGAAAGGACAGCTGGAAACCGGAACAAAAAAATTATTGATTGAAGTAAAATCTGTAATTGACCAATTTAACTACATTTTTAGCCTGGCTGCAGATATTGCCAGGATCTGTAAAAGCTATGAGTAACACATACTTATGCACACAGCATCTGGCTATGGAAGAAAAATTAAAAAATTTATTATTGCTTTTTCTATTCTATTAATGGCATATGCTAAATTTTGCAATCAGCTTTACAACGATAGTTTCCATAGCTGAAAAGCTGCACGGTATTTTTTTTGATTAAGACAATAATGATCGCACTGTGTACATACCATTACCAGGGGTTTATCCATCGCCTAAATAAACCGATACTAAATATTGTTAAAATAAATATTTACATCCTACCCAACCCTTTTGAATAAACACAGGTATTACTACTAAATAACAATATTTTATAAAATTAAAAAAAACAAAAAATGAAAAAGATCATTAACTTTCTAAATGCAACAACATTATTAGTAGTTTTAACATTCACCAGTTCATCCTGCCAAAAAGAAATTTCGAAGGAAGATGCAGGGACTGATGCAAAAGGCCTCTTAACAGCTAAAACCTGGCAAATGCAGCAAGTTACAACAGTAGAAAATGGTATTTCTACCATCGAATTCAAAAGAGGGGCACAAAATAACCTGAATGACTATTCTAAAATGAGACTTACTTTCAAACCTGATGGTTCAATGATTTTTATAGATGAATTGGGCGATCAGCTGAATAATGCATCATACGTGCTTTTAAATGATAATAAGAATTTAAAAATTACAGTGGATGGCTTTCCTATTACATTTGAAAACCTGGCTATAACTGCTAACCAGTTCTCTGTTAAAGAAAAAATTGCAGATAATGAATACTCATTGTATATTTTTACACCCGCTTTATAATTATTTATCCGCTTAATATGAAATTAACCGTAATCATAATAATGCTATTGTCAATAGTTTCATGCAATACTTCTAAAATGGCTATTCCATCAAGGTTTGCTGAAGCCGCTACCCGAACATCTATTAAAGGATTGACAGGCTGGATGATTAACCAAAAGATAAGCTTTGGAAGTTATAAAACTTCTGCTATCAATAAAGGCTGGACAACTGGTTCTTCCAGAATTTTAAACCAGGTTTATTCAGAATTGTTAAATATTGGAATGAGGCAATCAACAGAAAATACAGATGGGAGATATAGCTTTATTTTAAATAACGGGGCTAAGGCTGCAGAAATTTTTTGCCAGACAAACTTGTCATCTGAGCAAACTGATTTTATTATAAAAAGGAAGTGGGCAACAACCATTTCAAATATAGAAAAAGTAGATTATGCATTTTCAGCTACTATTGTACCATTAACCAGCACTGACCAGGAATCGTGGCAGTTGCTGGTTACTAAAAATTATGATGCATCAAAAGATACTACCAGGAAAGTTAAAATATTTAATATTCCTGTGGCGATAGAGGAAGGTGTGGCTACCAATGGAAAAGAAAGCATCACTATTAGGCCGATACGAATAAATAAGATTACCAAAAAAAATGGTAAAGAATCAAAATTACCTTTCAAAATCCGCTCCGGATATGAACTAAGAATGGACGATGGTGTGGTTTGCATCATCAATACTTATGATAATGAATTATGGATGTATAATGATTTAGACGAAAACACTACATTTATCCTGGCAAGCATTGCCTCGGCATTGATGTTAACGCCATAAACAATAATAAATTCATAAATCTGAGGCTATATCCTGGTGCAAGTACAAAAGGACGATATATTATTTCTGATAGAAGGCTGTAAAGCTAATGATAGGAAATCGCAGCAACTGTTATACAAGCAGTTTTACGCTTTCTCCATGGCTATAGCCATGCGTTATTCCCGTGATGATATGGATGCTGCAGATATTTTGAGCCATGCATTTGTAAAAGTTTTTAAAAGCATCCATACTTACAACCCCTCCAAAGGCAATTTTTATGGCTGGATAAAAGCAATTGTAATTAATGAAAGCCTTAGCCATATTAAAGCCAGGCATAAATTCAGCTATGATATCGCCATTGAACATGCTGCCGAACCTGCAATGATAATACTGTTATCAGCAAAATTAATACTACCGAATTAATGACTATTATTCAGCAACTGCCACCTGCTACGCATGCGGTATTTGTTTTGTATGCTGTGGAAGGATATACGCACAAAGAAATTGCAACTGAATTAAAAATAAGCGAGGGCACCAGTAAGTGGCATGTAAGCGAAGCAAAAAAATCATTACAACAAAAAATTATGCTTTTAAAACAATAAATGAATAAAAATACCACATATGAACAATTGATTGCACAAAAGCTGGAGCAGCTAGCAGTACCCGATAGTGCTGATGCTATCTGGGCGTCTATTGAGCAACAGTTAGATGTTGTGATGCCGGTAAATGCCCCAACGGGCACACCGGCATCTTCAACTGTATTTAAAAATGCCGGACAGCAAGGTATTATTATTGCTGCTGCAGTTGTTGTTATTATTGTGGCCCTTTTCATAGCTGATAAATTTAATAGTAAAAATATTTTACCAACCCCAACTGAAAAATCTATACCAATACCACCAGTTCCTCAAAAAATATATGACACTAATAAAATTATTATCCCTCAACAGGTACAGCCTTCTGCTCCTGTAGCCGGAAAAGTAGTTGTTATATCAGCACCTGTTGATACTGCTAAATTGCAAAAAATCACTCCCCTGCCAATCATTATTGATAAAAAGAAAATGTTAATAATAAACCGATAGCCGATAAACCAGCTGTGTTGGACAGTATACAAACTCAAAAAAAACCTAAAGGTGTAACAGGCATCAGCGATGATGATTATCGTATTATTCCAAAAGATACTATACGTTAACTATAACTGCATCCTGTCTAATTTGTACGGAAAAAATCAGGATAACGAAGTATTGCCATTAAAATTTAAATACGGGTTAATCGCTACCATTTTTTATTGTTTTTACTTTGTTAATTAATTTTTATTTTATTCTAAAATCTTACAATCAAAACCTTTTTCTTTAACCAGCATTATTACATTTTCCGGGATAAAGTTTGTCCCATCTATCCGTAATATTTTATCACAGTCATCTAAATCAAAATTTATTTTACTTCCTGGAAAATGTTTAAGCAGCCAGGATATCAATGCTTTTGCATGAAAAGCTTGCTGGACATCTGTTGAAAAAACTTCTATCATTGTATATTCAATTTAATGGTATACGTAATTATCACATATACTTTAAAGCTTCATGCCCTAACAACCTGCGCCATAAAGCAACCTGGCCAATACAGTTAGCCTCACGGTAAATGATAAACGTAACCATGTCAAAAAAGGCATGCTCATCCCGGGCATTTCAAAAATTTTTGTCCAGCCTTTCATCAGTTACTTTTTGCAGCGCTTCATGTAAAACCGGGGCAATGGTATCCCAGTCTTTTTTAAATGTAGCCAGAGATGGATAAGTAACATTATCCTGTATCCCTTTATTATTTTCAAAAAGTTCATGAGCGGTTTGTTTGCGTTCTATGCCCAGCCATTTGGCAAGTTCATATCGTTGCTGCACCAGGCTGCCAGCAAGCCATGCCACATGATTGGCTTTTGTATGAAGCCTGTTATGTGCATCAATATCGGAAATACCATCAATGGCATTCGGGAAAAATGAAGTATGCATATTATATAAAAAATAAGCGGGTACATTCTATTGCTGGCAGTTTTTATTTCCATGTTGTTTGAATTTATTGATACACTTATGGGTGTTAATTAAGTTACCGTTATTGAAATCAAAATTAAACCATAAGTGCAAGTTGAATGGTTGCCGTAAACGCCAGTTTAAGGGGTATTTAAGACAAAAATTATTATGTTTACAGTAAATTATAAGTTTATGGTACAAGTAGGGATCTTATTCATCTATCAATACAGGCTGCTAAGTGTTGCAGCTATATTGGATGTGTTGGACACTGCCAATAATTTGCACAAAAAAAGTGGCCGAGAACTTCCATTCAACATTACTTTACTGAACCAGGAAAGTGATAATCAAAATGATGAGAAAACTTTTTATGGTTACCCCATCCAGTCTATCAGCAGCAGCACTGCACCGGATCTTATTTTAATTCCATCCTTTACATCAAATGATATTAAACAAGGAATTGTTAAAAACCAGGAATATCTTCCCTGGTTAAATAAACAGTATAAAGCTGGTGCAGAAATTGCAAGTTTTTGCACCGGTGCATTTTTGCTGGGAGCCAGTGGTTTGCTTAATGAAAAAGTAGCTACCACACATGTAGATGCCTGTACTACATTTGCAGCGGCTTTTCCTGCAGTTACGCTTAAAGCTGATAAAACAGTAACCCGTGATGGACGCATTTGCACAAGCGGAGGTTCCACTTCTTCTTTTCACCTGCTATTGCACCTGGTGCAAAAATATTGCGGAAAAGATATCGCCGTGCGGATAGCAAAAATATTTGCGATAGATATGAACCGGGAGAGCCAGTCATATTTCAGCACTTTTTCGCCTGACCGAAACCACAACGATGACCTGGTGGCTACTGCACAAGAAAAAATAGAAACAAACTATCAAGATAGTGCTACTATTGAAGAAATAATAAAAGACATCCCATCCAGCAGAAGAAATATAGTAAGACGGTTTAAACAGGTAACCGGTATCACTCCTATTGAGTATTTGCAGCTGACCCGTGTAGAAGCTGCGAAGAAATTACTGGAGGAAACGAACAAACAAATGTCAGAAGTGATTTTTAATACCGGTTACAATGATCCCAAAGCTTTTAGAAAGGTATTCAGAAAAAATGTAGGAATGACACCTTCGGAATATAGGGACAGGTTCCAGGTGAGGTAGAATTCATTTTTTGCTACAGACTTTTGCAACTAAGCACATCGTTGTGAAATTGTTTTTGCTATTACTTCTTTTTCAGAAAAAATGACATTTTGCGGCCTGCCCTTAATCTATTCTCATTCCCTACTTGTATAGTATTATTTTCAAAGTCTGTAATATTTTGCAAAGTAGTCGTAACAATTTGTTGCAATGCTTCCTTTGTAAAAAATCCCTGGTGGGCAGTAACCAGCACATTCGGAAACGACATCAACCGTGCAATCACATCATCCTGGATGATGCTCTCAGATAAATCTTTGAAAAAGATTTTCTTCCTGTTCGTACACATCAATGCCCAGGTAACCCAGCTTGCCGGTTTTCAAAACCTGTATGGCCTGTTGTGTATCCACTACGGCCCCCCTGCTCGTATTGATCAGCATCACGCCATCTTTCATTGTTGAAAATGCAGTCGCATTAATAAGATGGCGTGTTTGCGGAGTAAGCGGACAATGCAAAGAAATAATATCCGATGCCTGCAACAGTTCATTAAAAGATACATAGCGCACACCTTTGCTTTTTAGCTCTTCTGATTCTTTAATGTCATTGGCAATTACTTTGCAGCCAAAGCCCTGCATGATTGTACAAAAGGCAGCGCCTGTTTTACCGGTGCCAATTACTCCTACTGTTTTTCCATACAGGTTAATTCCTACCAATTTTTCGAGGGAAAAATTATTTTCCCTGATCCTGTTGTACGCTTTGTGTGTTTTCCGGTTAAGGGTTAAAATAAGTGCAACTGCATGTTCTGCAATAGCCTGTGGCGCATACGCAGGCACCCGCAGCACTTTTATATTCATTTCTTTTGCAGCAGCTATATCGATATTGTTAAACCCTGCGCAACGCAATGCAATTAGTTTGATACCAGCTTCGTGTAATTTTTCTATTACGGCTTTATCAATGGTATCATTTACAAAAACGCAAACAGCTTCAAACCCGGTGCAAAGGTTTGCCGTGTCTGAATTTAAAGAAACATCAAAATAAGTCAATGGATTTTTGCCAGATGTATTAAAGCGGTCAAAAAATTCCCGGTCATATTGCTTGGTACTAAAAACGGCTGTTTTCATAAATGATTTTTATAAGCGATGCTGGTGAAGATACGTTTTATCTTTCTGAGGAGTAAAGTGGTAGTGTAGGTGAAGAATTTGGTTACGAACATTTGTTTTTCATGGCATCATCGTTACGAATTTGTTCTGTTATTATTTTCCTTTTTGGGAAAGGAAAATAATAATCATTACGTTCATCGGCAGTACTGCTATTTAGCTTTTATCGAAGCGTAAACAATTATTGATTACCAAATTGATTTTACTTTATAAGCACTAAAAAAGTTTGTCTTTTGAAATGATTGTAAAGTTATTATTTAAGCTTTGGGATATTATCATCCTGTCAAAAGGATCACGGTGGTGAAATGGTAATGTTGAAAGTATTAGTGTATCCTCAAAAGTAACAGGTAAGACTTGAAAATTATTATTGATAATTTGTTCGCTGATTGCTTCGAATGAAGATTTTAAATCCAGCCGGTTAAGGCTTATTTTTATTGCCATCTCCCACTAACTTGCAACACTTATAAAATTCTCTGCTTTATCAGCTTCAATAGCCTTTCTTGCTTTGACGGATAGTTCTTTGTCGCCATTAATAAACCAAATCAAAGTGTAGGTATCCGTAAATGGCGTATGATCAGATATAATCTTTAAAATCTTCAATAGGTTTGTCAAAGGTTTTTTTCATTGTAAACATTCCTTTGCCGCTGCCAAATTTTGGCTTTTTTTTCGATGTTATCTTTTTGGATTTTGACAAATGAAAATCAATAAAATCTGAAACTTCAGATTTCATATTTTCCGGAAGTGAAGTAAGCTTGCTATATAAAAGTGTATTATCCATGAGTTGTTGCTAACAATTTACTAATTTTTGTAAATATTTTGTGCTGATTTGAAAGAAATATTTATTTTGAAGTGCTCGAACTATTCATTTTTAAAATACGCAATCTTAGTAAGACTAAAAAAATCAACTTAAAGAACAGGCAAGAGGGTGTAAGTCCCTTAGTCCACCTTGCTTGCAAGAATGGTTCGAGCGGTGACCTGTTCTCATTTTAATAACCTTTAAAAACCCTTTAGTTATGCTCGAACCAAAAGGACGATCTAAAAACACCGCTACAGTAAGCGTAGCCCAAAGCCTGCAAACAATCCATCGTTTTTTCGATTGTTATTCCATGGAACACATTAAAGAAAAAAGCTGGAATTTAATCATGTATGCCTTTGGCAATGAAGAAATGGAAGGCATCTCCCACCTTGAACGAAGCAACCTGCTTTTCTTTTACGAACAAATCAATAAGCTGTGTGAAGCTTTGGTAGTAATTGATAAGGAACTGGTACCGTTGTTTAAGGTGGAGGGAGAGTAAGAATGAGAAGCCTGTACTAGATGGTACAGGCTTTTTTAATATTATTTTTGAGCAGAATTATTTAAATCTGTAAAAGCTTCAATAAACTTATTTTTTTTTGGATTGTCTTTATGGATTAAAATAGCGTTGTGCATATCAAAATCCTCTATGGCAATATGTCCGTCTATTTTGATAATATTAATAAGAGCATAATTTAGTATGTAATATCAATTTTATTTTGTATTTTTGCGTATGCAAAAAGATAAACGCCGTGGCAGTAAAGATGCCCAAGAAAAAGTACGGTTATTGGTGGTTGATTTTCTTAAAAAGAAAAAAGGTAGCCAGCAAGAATGCTCATTGCTTTATGGTTTAACCTTAAATGGGGTTCAAAAAATTTGGTATCGCTATAGGCAAAAAGGCAGTAGAGGTTTGGCATCAAAAAAACGAGGAGTTCAAGGCGGTAAAAAAATAAATGGCAAGCAGGCTGCCGAAGTAAGGCAGTTGGTGAAAGAGAAATTACCAGAACAATTAAAGCTATCTTTTGGGTTATGGACAAGAGAAGCAGTACAGCAATTGATACTGGAAAGATATGGTATAGAGTTAAGCCGTTGGCAAGTAGGCAGATATTTAAAGAGTTGGGGTTATACCCCTAAAAGCCTATTACCAAAGCCTTTGAACAAAATCCTGAACGGGTAAAAGAATGGTTAGAGCAACAATACCCAGCCATTAAGAAAAGGGCGTTCAAAGAAAATGCAGTTATTTATTTTGAAGATGAGGTAGGTATGCGTAGCGACCATCAGGCAGGTAAAAGCTATGCACCCAAAGGAGAAACCCCTGTGATAAAAAAAAACAGGACAACGATTTTCTTTAAACATGGTATCAGCCATTAGTAATAAAGGCCATGTAGAGTTTATGATACTGGATGGCACATTCAACGGAGGCGTATTTTAGAATTTTTAGTGCAACTGGTAAAGTATAAACAACAAAAGATATTTTTGGTGGTAGATGGACATTCAGCACACAAAACCAAAGCGGTAAAAGCATGGTTAGAAGAAAACAAAGAAAGAATAGAATTATTTTTCTACCACCCTATAGCCCTGAATTAAATGCCCAAGAGTATGTAAATCAAGATTTAAAAACTAATGTAATTGGGAAGAAACGCCCTATTAATAAGGCTCAGATGAAAATGAACGTAGAAGAATTTATGAACAATCGAAAAAATGACAGAAAGCAGGTGCAAAAATACTTTCATGTAAGCCATGTACAGTATGCAGCATAGTGGTTTTATACATACTAAATGACTAAACGATTAATAGTACCATCATCATGCTGCCGGAACCATGCATCAAATTTCCTTTTTCGCATTAATTCCTGGCTATCGCTTGTATCACAAACATATACCACAGCATTTTGCAATCCTTCCAAAAAAGTTCTTATGATCTTAACGATAGTATAGCCAATCCTTGGATCAATAACAGCTTTGCTAACCTTTACAAGTATATCAATATTAAATGCATAAATTTTATTGGCTATTTCTTTGTATTCAGTAAAGTAATTGGCATATGACAAAAAATAACAGGCATATTTAGTGCCTGCCTGTGTTGTAAATTCGTAATAATTATTTTTTACAATACTAAATTTATACGGTTGCAAAGCGGTATCCTTTTTCTTTTAATGCTGCAAATGTGCCCCCGGCCTGTAAATGCTTACTGATTATTTTTTTGTCTTCCAGCATTTTTTTGAAAACAGCCACGCCTTTTGGCTGGGTTTTCTTTTTCTTCTGAATTGTTGATACTGGCATTTCTAATTGTTTATATGTAAAATACAAAATTTATCGAAAAGTATAAAATAATTGTGATTATATTAAAGAGTAACCAGTTCATCAATTGTTATTCCATGAAACACATTAAAGAAAAAAGCTGGAATTTAATTATGTATGCCTTTGGCAATGAAGAAATGGACGGCATCTCCCACCTTGAACGAAGCAAAATTTTATAGAAAATCATAAATTCATTTCCTAGCAACGTCTCCTGTAAGGGCTACCGTGTACCCACATGTTATTTAATAATAATACTTATCGCAAAAATTATTTTTAAAGTATAATTATTTTTATGTTTGAGTATTAAAAAATTACTTTTTATAATTTTTTTTGACAAAATGATTATCCTTAAAGCCTTAATATTAAATAAATAAAACATCTGGGTACACGGTAGCTCCTGAAAGGAACGTTGCGGTAACAATTATTATTTTATCAAAACCTCTTTTATACTCAACGCAATGTCCCGTAGCCGGCTACTGTGTACCCACAAATATTTATTAAATTAGCAAAAAAAGTATATGGAACTGATACCACATTCACCAGATTTCACAGGTCTTTTTAATGATAGAAGACTTGAAAAATGGGGCTTTAATAGTAAAGCAATTGGTTTTGGCAAGGAACAGCAGTATTCGTTATTCATTACAGAGTCGTTGTGAACAAAAAGGCTGTTACCGATTTTTAAATAATAAAAAAGTTACCGAACAATCTTTGATTACCGAGTTAATAAACAGATGCAGGAACATAAGTGATGATCGTGATTTAATAGTTATTCAAGATACGAGCAGCTTTAATTTAAATAATCACTACCATCGGCTTAAAAAAAGGTACAGGGCTTGGCACTATTGAAGACAACTTCAATTTAGGTTTTTTTCTTCATGCAAGCTTAGTTATAGATGCTTTCAGCGATACTGTTCTGGGATGTGGGGATGCCCAGCTATGGCACCGGGTTTATGATGATCCCAAGCGGGCATCAAAGACCCGAAAAATGCCTATTGAGCAAAAAGAAAGTTACAAATGGATCAAGGCATGTCAGAACATACAACTAAAATTTCAACAAGCCCGTAGTATAACTTTTGTTGAGGACAGAGATGGCGATATTTATGAACAGTTTGTTAGTGTCCTTAATACTAAGAGCCATTTAGTAATCAGGATTGGTAAAGATAGAAAGCTGGCAGATGGGGGAAAACTGTTTTCAAGCCTGGATGAGCAACCCTGTTGTGGCAGATATGTTATTGATATTGGAGCTGAACGGCGTAAGAAGAGAAGTAGCAGGAAAGCTACAGTAGAGGTACGTTATAAGAGAGTACTTTTAAAAAGACCGGCAGATAATTATAATAAAACAATGGCTGCTGAAGTTCAGATGTATGTTGTAGAGGCAGTAGAAAAACAGTATGATGGTAAGGATAAAATATGCTGGAGACTCATTACCTCCCATGAAGTTAATAGCTTTGAAGATGCTTTGCATATAATCAATATTTATAGAAAAAGGTGGTATATAGAACAGTTGTTCCGTCTATTAAAAAAGCAAGGTTTTGCAATGGAGGAAACACAGTTGGAAACAGGTTGGGCTATTAGAAAGTTATGTGTATTAGGTTAAACACAGTAATCCGTGTAATGCAATTGATGCAGGCAACAGAAGAAGAGAATGCGTTTGTTGTATTTACAAATGAAGAACAACAATGTCTGCAACATTTAAATACTAAGTATGAGGGTGCTACTGATAAATTAAAAAATCCTCATAAACCTAAGTCTTTATTATGGAGCAAATGGATAATAGCAAGAATAGGTGGATGGAAAGGTTATAGTTCTCAAAGGCCGCCTGGACCAATAACATTAAAAAGAGGATTGGATAATTTTATGCAAATATTTGCAGGATGGCAACTAGCTAAAAATGTATATATAGATGTGGGTACACAGTAGCCCGTAACCGGAGACATTGCTGGGAATCTGAAAGAATCCATTTATGATGAATTACAGCATTCAAGATATGATTGGAATACATCAGTTAAAGAAGGCAGGCCGAAGTTACTTGATAAAGATATGGTAAATAAACTTTCTAGTGAATATCTTAAGCAGACAAATAAGGATGACTGTTTTGAGTATGTAAGTGTAGATAAACAAACTAAAAATACCTATAATTTTATCATCTCGACATCATCAGGTGTTGATTTTATTTCAATGCCTTTTGCTATCAGAATAATGAGAGACGCTACGATTATCAGTGTCCTGCACAGCAGAGGTTTTAATCAAAAACATTTTTCGGTTTGGGGGCAGAAAATTAACAATGAATTGTTTTGATAAAGTAAAAAGCAACGGCCGTCTTGAGTTTATAATTACAATAAGTGACACCATAAAAAAAGAATCCAAGAATGTTTTAATTGCCCGATTTATGACTTCTTGAAAAATGTTCAGGTAGTTTCATTATATCCTATAAAAACTAAGCAGACCCCACTATGGCGGAGTATGCATCGTAGCAGGTGTGTTGGCGTACTTGTGCCATATAAAAGGGAAAATAATAAGGAAGGCCTTTACCATAAAAATAAATTCAAATAATACGCTCCAATAAAAGCCCAATAGCACCACTGCCGATGAACGAAATGCGACCCCGCCTTCGGACGGGGCAGGCAACCACTGAAGCTTAATCAGAGAACAAATACCCGTACCAGAAATATTTTCCAACCTGATTCATACCACCTTAAATATGTACAATATTTCACAAGCAAACAATTGCATTTCAAGCCGGTTTATTTTTTACACCAATACATTTTTGCTGCTTACTTTTCATTAATATTGCCACACAAAAAAACTTAAACACATGCATTTTTTTTTACACGTAAAGAGATTTTCTCTCACATTATTTTTCTCACTGTTTTTTATTGCCATTGTGCAGGCACAAACAGGTACCATTCAGGGAACTGTTAAAGATGCAACCGGAAATCTTTTATCAGGCGCTTCCGTTACCATACAAGGTAATGCAAAAGGCACTTCTACAGATGCCAAAGGATATTATACTTTACAAATCACCCCCGGCACTTATACCATCAGCATAAGTTATGTTGGGCAAACCACGCAAACCAATACCGTTATTGTAACAGATGGTGCTATCACCACCAATGATGTTACACTGAATGCCACAAGCGACTTGGGGGTGGTGCAGGTAATCGGTACCCGCAATTTAAGAAGGGTCTCTACCGAAACTCCTGTACCGGTAGATGTGTTAAACATCAGCGACCTGGCACGCTCTACACCACAAGCCAACTTAAACCAGATTTTAAATTTTGTTGCACCGTCTTTTACTTCCAACACCGCTACGGTGGCAGATGGTACCGATCATATTGATCCTGCACAACTCCGTGGCCTTGGGCCAGACCAGGTGCTGGTTTTATTGAATGGAAAAAGAAGGCACACTTCTTCGCTGGTAAATGTAAATGGCACACCGGGGAGAGGTTCTGTTGGTACAGATTTAAATGCAATCCCTGCGTTTGCCATTGAAAGGATTGAAGTATTGAGGGATGGTGCATCTGCACAATACGGCTCTGATGCCATTGCAGGCGTTATCAATGTAGTGATGAAAAAAAATGTAAACAAATTTACTGCTTCTTTATATGGCGGTGCCAATGCTACAAGGGGCGCCAACGATTTCAGGGGCGGCATTGACGGTGAACAATATCAACTGGATATGAATTATGGAATTGGTGTTGGCAAACAAGGCGGCGTTATTAATTTGACAGGAAGTTTGCTTACCCGCCAGCGTGCCAGCAGGGCAACTAATTTTAACGGCACGTTGTACAATATTTACAATGCCATTGAGCAAAGGGCTTTGCAAGGCGGTACAAATTTATCATCGCTTTTCAGGAACATCAACAATACTCCTAACACCAATCAAATCATCAATACCATAAAACAATATGCACCGGATGTGGCATACTTAACCCAGCAGCAGCAAACTGATATACAAGCAGCGGCTGATATTCCCACGTTGCAGGGTTTGTTAAATAAAGATGTTACCAATAATGAATTGCTGTTCCGCGGATTGGAACGCAGGGATTTCAACATGCGTATCGGCCAATCAGAATTGCAAAGCGGCCAGGCTTTTATGAACACGCAGATACCCATCAATGGTAATCATATTTTTTACAGCTTTGGCGGGTATGGTATCCGCAAAGGAAATTCTACCGGTTTTTACAGAAGGCCAAATCAAAACAGAACGAGTACAGAAATTTATCCAAATGGATTTTTACCTGAAATAGCTTCAGACATTACTGATGCTTCGATAGCTGCAGGCATAAGAGGAAAACTCGGCAGCTGGAATTATGACCTGAGCAATACTTTTGGCAACAACCAGTTTAAATATGGTGTTGAAAATACTGCCAATGCCACGCAAGGCATCAACTCTGCTACAACATTTAATGCAGGCAAATTAGGCTTTACACAAAACACCGCCAACCTGGATTTGTCCAAAGGCTTTGATGTATGGGAAGGTTTGAACATTGCTTTTGGCGCAGAATACAGGATGGAGAATTATAAAATTACAGCAGGTGATGAAAACTCTTATGAAAGGTTTGATATCGACGGAACACCCGCCACTCCTACTACTCCGGCAAATATGCTGCCTACCGATTTTTTTGGTGCAGCAAGGCCTGGAGGTGCACAGGTATTTCCTGGTTTCAGGCCCGAAAATGCGTTGAGCGAAAGCAGGAGCAATGTGGCCGGATATGTAGACGTGGAAATAAACCCTGTTAAAGCATGGTTGCTAAATGCCGCCGTACGTTATGAAAATTATTCCGATTTTGGCAGCACGTTTAATTACAAATTGGCCACAAGAATAAAATTAACTGAAGGTTTAAATTTCCGTGGCGCAATTGCTACAGGTTTCAGGGCGCCATCTTTACAGCAAAAATATTTTAATGCCACGGCTACACAATTTTTAAATGGTGTTCCTTTTGAAATAGGCACATTTACCAATGAATCTAAAGCTGCAAAACTATTGGGCATACCGGATTTAAAGCAGGAAGATTCTTATAGTTATAGTGCAGGTTTTACTTACAAAGTTCCCAACTCCAGTTTAACTTTTACTGTAGATGGTTATTATGTAAAAATTAAAAACCGCATCATTCTTACCGGCCAGTTTGCAAGGCCGGGCGGTGCTCCTATTGGTGACTTGCTTACTTTACAACAATTATTCGATCAGGCCAATGCTACATCAGCTACGTTTTTTACCAATGCTATTAATACAGAATCAAAAGGTTTGGATTTTATTGCATCCAACCGGTTTAAGTTCGACAACTTTTCTTTAAAAACAGACCTTGCTGCTACCTTTTCAAAAACCAACAAAACAGGTGGCATACAAGCTTCTGAAATTTTAGAAAAAACCGGTAACCTGAACAATTATTTTAACGAAGCCAGCCGCATTTATCTTGAATCTGCCGTGCCGCGTTCAAAACTTTCTTTGATCAATACACTTACCGTAGGCAAGCTGGAAATTTTTGTTCGTCAAACCTATTTTGGAACAGTGAACGACCCAAACACGGCTGATGTAAACAGCGATGGCTTTGTAGAAGGTGCAACAATAAACGGCCAGTTCATTGCAGTGGAACATCCTAAATATGATGGCCGGACTATTACCGATCTTTCGCTTGGGTATGATTTTAATAAAAAATTCCGTTTAACTATTGGTGCCAACAATGTATTTGATTTGTACCCTGATAAAAATTTAAAAATACAAACCGCTGCCAATCCTTTGCCTGCTGGTGGTTATGGCGCTCCTGGCACTATTGATTTAAGCAATGCCAACCAGTTTGAGTATTCAAGAAACGTTTCACAATTCGGGTTTAACGGCAGGTTTATTTTTGCCAGGTTAAATTTGTCTTTGTAAAATTGTTATAATAAAAAATTACTAAAAAGCGGATAAAAAAATTTATCCGCTTTTTTTATTGGGTATCCGTCTAGGTTCGTGCCCCAGGTAACTATATACCTGTAGACCACATGAGTGAATTAACATTTTGGCGTATAAATCCCATTGGCTCTTTATTTGTAAATACATAAAATAAGTACTGTTTATGAGGCCAATATAAACTATGCTAATTGCCACACTTAACCATCAGGAAAAGCAAATTTTACTGCAAAAGGTGCATGAATTTTCAGGTATTTATAATGTCATAATTGATGATGTACTTGAAGCACAAGTTTTAATGACTCCTAAACGAACATGGGAAGTAGTTCCTCATACAAAAAAAGCTGGCTTACGGACGATGACTGTGATGTAATCCTAAAGACTGTTTTAAATATCAAAACCCTAACTTTTAGTTTTCTCCCCCAAAATTCATGCCTCACGAACTATTCGCCATTATCCTTCAAGAAAATATTAGTCAGCAATGAGTTTAATAAAAAGATGCAACAACCAAAATGCTGGTCAGTAACATCAAATAGACAATTAAGAAAAAGTACTTAAAAAAATATGCAGTATTTTTACTTTATTTTAAGTATAATATGCAAATATTAAATTAATTAATTGTAATTTTATTAATAAAATATCGTAAGTCTAACTATTCTATCGAATTTTTTGAATTTATAAATAAAAACTACAGTTTATATGAACCCAAGGCAAACTACAATGTATAAGCAAATATTATTCTGTTTATACTTGCTACTATCATTTACACTAATTCAAGCGCAGAGTGTAGGAGTTGGAACTAAAACTCCAGATGGCTCTGCAATGCTAGATGTAACATCGCTTAACAAGGGCCTTCTCATACCAAGAATTCAAACATTAACTGGCATAAACGATGCTGTTACTATTACTAATCCGGCAAACAGTTTATTGATTTATACCAGAATTAATAATTTAAATCCGGGTTATTATTACAATAGTGGTACCCCTGATTTGCCTGTCTGGGTGAAATTATCAACCGGCAATGGTGTAGGCAATGATTGGTCTATAACTGGCAATTCCGGTTTAAATAACACTAATTTTTTTAGGGCATATTGATAGTGTGGACCTTGTGTTGAGAACCAATAATACTGCGAGGATGTCGATTAAAGCTGATGGTTCGCTTGTTGCTTTTGGAAGTTCAAATGGAGCCGTTCCTGTTAGTGGCCCGGGTGCAAGATTTATGTGGGCGGGCAGAAAATATGCTATCAGGTCAGGTTATGTAGACGCCAGTCAATGGGATAATGACAATGTAGGTTCAGCATCGCTTGGTGTAGGTATAAATATTAAAGCAAGCGCATCAACTGCCGTAGCATTAAATAATGGCACCTGGGCTTCTGGAATACATTCAATGGCTATTGGGGATAGCACAGAGGCATCCGGACCAGGCCTCATTTGCTTCAGGGCATGCTTCAAAAGCTACTAATTTAGTTTCATTTGCTACCGGAAGTGTAAACCTTGCTTCGGGAGAGGCAAGTTTTGTTGCAGGTGAAAGAGATACTGCATCTGGTAAATATGCTGCAGCTTTTGGAAATAGAACAATTTCTACCGGTACAGGCTCATTTGCAACTGGTGTAAAAACACAAGCTACAGGTTTAGGCTCAATCGTTGCTGGTTTGGAATCTAAAGCTTTGGGCAATTATAGTACTGCTTCCGGCTTTTCATCGGAAGCCATTAAAACAGCTAGTTTTGCTACAGGTAATAATACAACTGCATCAGGTGATTATTCAGCTTCATTTAATTCCTCAACAACTGCATCAGGTGTAGCTTCTTTTGCAGCGGGTATGGGTACTGAGGCTATTGCTATGACCTCAGCTGCTTTTGGTGTAACAACCAAAGCTTATGGTGAAGGTTCTTTTGTTACAGGTAATAATACAAGCTCTTTTAATTCTGCCAGTTATTCATTGGCTTTTGGTGATAATTCAAATACAATAGGAGCAAACTCTTTAGCGGGAGGTTTCAAATCTAGTGCAAGCGGCGCTAATTCTATTGGAATAGGTAATACAGTATATGCTTCTGGTGATAACTCAATTGCCGTTGGTGTTGAAACATCAGCTGCAGGAGCCGGATCAATAGTAGGAGGTTTTAAATCTACTGCTTCTATTCTTGCTCTAAATTCTTTGGCAATAGGCAATCAGGCTAATACTACAGGCGAAAATGCCGTTGCAATAGGCTTTAATGTAAAAGCTAAGGCTTTAAATAGCGTTGCAATTGGTGCAAACAATACAGCCAACGTGGAAAGTTCTACAGCCCTGGGTGTTAGTACTACAGCTTCAGAGCTGGGTGCTATAGCAATGGGCGTATCTACAAATGCATCTGGCTATGGTTCTTTAAGTGCTGGTAATGGTACTACAGCTAGTGGGGATGCGTCTGCTGCTTTGGGTTTACTAACAATTGCTAAAGCCCAAGGGGCATTAGCAATTGGTGCATATAATGAAATTGCAACGGATGTTGCTGTTAAGGATAATCCACAACCTAATGATAGATTATTTCAAATAGGAGGAGGAACTAATAATTTAAGAAACACTATTTTCTCAGTAAGACGCGATGGTAGAACGGGTATTAATGTTGCTAATCCCACTGCATCTCTACATATAAAAGCAAGGAATTTTGCTAATGATGGATCACATATCCGCTTGGAATCTCCTGCTTCAACCGTTTATGGTGCTATAAACTATGGCGTAACAGGAATGCAATTTAAAAATTCGGAAGTTGATGATATATTTGCTTTCCGCAACTCTGCCCAGGTTAATACTATGACTTTAAGCAATGCAGGTAATATGGTTATTACAGGAACTTTGACAGAAAATTCCGATATACGTTTGAAAGAAAATATAAGCCCGTTAAAAAATGTTTTAAATAAGATTGATAATATACAACCCATTACTTATTATTTTAAAGATAAAGCATCACATCCTGCAACACATCAAATAGGGTTTAATGCGCAGGAAATAGAAAAAGCATTCCCGGAACTGGTAAATAAAAATGAAAAAGAATATTTATCAGTAAGTTATTCCAAAATGTCAGCAGTGGCCATTCAGGCTATTAAAGAACAGCAACAAACTATCAATAAACAGCAACAAAAAATTGAGCAACTGGATAATAAAAATGCTACTTTGGAAAAGGAAGTTGAACAACTAAAAACCCAAATGCAGGAAATATTGAAAAAATTAAACGGCCAAATAATAAACTAGTGCTTCGATAGAATAAGTAATAAATTAAAAACCAAAGCTGAACACTAGGTGTTCAGCTTTGGTTTTTCTGGCCGGTGCCCCACCGACCGGAATACTTGTATGAAATGCAGACTATCCGGTTAAAATACTTCAATGCAATTAGTTAATATACCTACCAAATCCATCCTCGGCCCAGGTTCGTGCTTCCACGAACCTTTACACCTCACGATCCAATGAAATATTCACTATGGTTTTTATTATATTGTTGCTTTTAGGGTGTGATACTTCTACAAAAAAGGAGGAATTTTTTAACGACATAGTCAGTTATAATAAATCTGTGTTTAATATTTTCATTACAAACTGCAAGTATTATGTACAACGATACTTCCGGCAGCCAGTGGGCCGTAGGATGTTGATGAGAGGAAAGCCAACCAGATAAAATAAACCGCTGGCCAAGAGACAAATTAAATAAAAAATAAAATAATGCTTTTTTAAAATAATTTATTGCTAATTTTCGTAATTATTTTCATAACAAATTTATTTTTATAAAACTTAATTTTTAAATAGGAAATAATTTTCGTATATTTATGAATTTGTATTCATTATAAACGGATTCAAGGTTCAACGAACGCCCAACAAAAGGTTTTGTGCAACCCTATGACGACACTAAAACTTTGAATTGAACAAACTAAATTTTAATATTGAAGATCATAAATAAAAAAAATATGGCGACTAAAAATCAAATCGGACTGGACAAAGCAAAAAGTAAAATCCTTTCCAACTCCTTAAATAACTTACTCGCAGACTACATGATGTTCTACCAAAACACCAGAGGGTTGCACTGGAACATAAAAGGTGAAAAGTTTTTTGAACTGCACTTAAAGTTTGAAGAACTTTACACCAATCTGCTTCTGAAAGTCGATGAAGTGGCAGAACGAATTTTAACGCTCGGGGCAACACCGCTTCATACGTTTGACGATTACAAAAGCACTGCTAAAATTAGAAGCATAAAAAATATCTCAGATGGTAAGAAAGGCGTGCAAATAATTTTAGATGCGTTTGAAATTTTATAGTCAAACAAAGAGAACTGCTCAATCTTTCTGCGGACGCAGGTGATGAAGGCACAAATGCACTTATGAGTGACTACATACGTGAACAAGAGAAATTTGTTTGGATGTATTCTTCTTTCTTGAAAAATTAAT
Organism: Chitinophagaceae bacterium; assembly: GCA_016713965.1. Taxonomy (GTDB): domain Bacteria; phylum Bacteroidota; class Bacteroidia; order Chitinophagales; family Chitinophagaceae; genus Ferruginibacter. The sequence continues at coordinate 50,997 of JADJOC010000007.1, read as the reverse complement.
TTAAATCGAAATACGAAAATAATTGTCACTTAAAAATAGAAACCAATTTTGATGACAAGGTTAACAAATAACACAAATAAACACAATGCTAAAAAGATATGCAAAGTCGTAGTATTTAAGGAAATAAAATTAAAATAAAAACAAATGACTAAATACTCTATCATCGCTCAAGTTATAGTTGCTTTGTCAATAGTATATGTTTGGATATTTCGTTTTGATAATATCGTGAAAGAATTTAGCCAATATGGCTTAAGTGATTTAACCCGTAGCATAGTAGGGTCTGCTAAAATAGCTTTGTCAACATTGCTGGTTGTAGGTATTTGGTATTTGAATTTGGTACTTATTCCTGCATTACTTATTGCATTTCTTATGTTATCAGCACAATATTTTCACTTTAAAGTGAGCAATCCCTGGCAAAAACATATACCCTCCCTATTGCTACTGACACTATGTTTTTTCATAGCGGCTGTATCGCTAAAATTAATATAAAAATGTAATTACTTAATATCCTGATTTTAATTTCAAGTTTGTATTTGCCCGTACCAAAATATTTCTTTTCTCCCTTTTTCCCAGCAACGTTTCCGGTACGGAACGTTGCGGTAAAGTATTATTATTTTATCAAAACTTCTTTTACAATTCATCGCAATGTCCCGTAACGGAGCCCCGTACCGGATACATTGCTGCTAACTTAAATCGCTGGCTAATAGACAAATTAATAAAATAGAATAATGTATTTTTTAAAATAATTTTATGGCTAATTTTATGTATTTTTTATAACCAATTTATTTTAAAAAAACTTAATTTTTAAATAGGGAATAAGTTGCGCCTATTTATTAGCACGTGTCAAAAACTATGGTTTGTGGGGGACACGACCCTAGACAGAATAAAGTGAATTACTATAGATTTACAGAACATTAGAACATCAGGGTCTCATGCTTACGCCGCAAAGCATGTCCATGAAGACCCCGCTAGAAAAAAGTGCTGAATATCCTCACCTTAGCCTATTTCTTAAAACAATTTTTAACTTACTATAATTATTTGATCTTTAAATTAATTACTACAAAAAAAATCTGAAAAATTATTTTCTGAAAAAGAACTAATATTTATTGTTTATCAATAAATATTTATTAACTTTGCGACATCAACTAACTTATTATTGTATGTCAAAAAGAAATAATTTTATCTGGATAGGGCTAAATGTTATCTCCTGGATAATTTTTGTAGGCCTTTGTATTCAGGCAGGCGGACTTATTACCAACACGGTTGCAACCCTGATACTAACGCCCAGCGGTGCTACAAAATTTTGGAAAGAAGTGGACTTATCTGCAGTTTATAATCATAATCAGAGCTATTTCGTAATGTTATCGGTCCTCCTGGTTATTGTAACTATACTGAAAGTCATATTGTTTTATTTTATTTTAAAGATTTTTCATGACAAAAAACTTGACCTGTTAAAACCATTCAATGAAACAATAAAACGTTTTATACTAGGCATGGCTTATTTGGCACTGGGCATAGGTTTTTTTGCTTCCTGGGGAACTACAATAGTTGATAACCTGGCTGGGCAAGGGATCAAAATACCAGGCCTGAACAATCTAAAAATAGCCGGTGCTGATGTATGGTTATTTATGGGCGTTAGCCTGCTGATAATTGGCTTTACTTTCAAAAGAGGCATTGAATTACAAAACGAAAGCGATTTAACTGTTTAAGCTATGCCAATTATTGTAAACTTAGATGTAATGATGGCAAAGCGAAAGATGTCGCTTAATGAGCTATCAGAAAAAGTTGATTTAACACTTTCCAACCTTTCCATCCTGAAAACTGGAAAAGCAAAAGCCATACGCTTTAGTACTTTGGAAGCTATTTGTAAGGTACTAAATTGTCAACCTGCTGATATTCTTGAATATGTGAAAACATAAAAAAATAATTCAAGAATGAAACGTTTATCTACCTTTTACCCCTGGCGGTTGGGACACCGGCCTTTAGATTTGCCTTATGAATATTATTATAAGTTTAATTACTATTACTACTTTCTTTTTTTGCTTCTTTTTTTCTTTGTTGACAACTTAAATTTGTGGATAATTACAATCCTAAAGAGCCTGTGCACTATGGACACGAGCATACATAATGGTATATCCTTGGATTAAGACAGGCTCTTTTTGATATAAGATGCTTCGGATAGAAATTTAGTCGACAGGGACTATTATTAAGGTTTCAAAGAAACTTATATCACTGATTGTTAAAAAAATAAAAATTATGAAACAGTACAATTATTTTTTTGGAGTAGACATTTCAAAAAAGACAGTAGACATCGCTTTGCTTCATTTGCAACAAATTACACATCAAAAATTTGCCAACGACAATGTAGGCATGAAAGAGCTTTCACAGTGGCTAAAGAACTTAAATATTGTAGTTAATGAGACAATTTTTTGCATGGAAGCCACAGGACTTTATTGTTTTACACTCACCAATTTTTTAGCTATTAATACCATAGATATTTGGGTAGAGCATGCTTCCAGAATTAAAAAATCAACAGCATTAGAAAGAGGCAAAAATGACAAGATAGATTCAAAACGAATTGCTATTTATTGCTCTAAAAATTTAGACCGAATACGCCTTTGGAAGCCAATGGATGCTACAGTTGATAAGATTAAGCACTTAGCATCTTTAAGAGAAAGATTAGTGGAAACACAAAAAGATTACTTACTCCAATTGGTGAGTTTGAAGATGTGGGTAATAAAGAAATGGCAACATTGATTCGAAAAACTATAAAAAAATCAATTGAAGCAGTTGATAAAGATTTGAAATCTGTAGAAGCAAAAATCATTGAAATTGTAAATGCCGATGACAATTTAAAACAGCTTTATAAATTTATCACCTCTGTAGTAGGAATTGGGTTTGTTACAGGTATCAATTTTATCATTTATACCAACGGTTTTTCTGTGATGAATGATTGCAGAAAATTGGCATGCTATTGTGGTGTAGCCCCATTTGAATATTCATCCGGTACCAGTGTAAGGGGGAAAACTAAAGTACATAGTATGGCAAATAAAAAATTGAAATGCAATCTACATATGGCATCCCTTACTGCAGTAAAATTAGATGTTGATTTAAAGCAATATTATGAACGAAAAGTAGCCGAAGGAAAAAATAAAATGAGTGTGTTAAATGCGGTAAAAAATAAATTAATAGCAAGGGTAGTATCCTGTGTTAATAAGCAAAAAGAATATGTGAATAAAGTAGCATAAAATAATTGTAAATTTATTTTTTATATCATAGAAATCCGAGGCTGATGTCTTTCGGCAATAATAAAAATGCCTTAATTATTACTTTACATCTATTGAGCCCATCACTTTTTTCATAAAAGCATTACAGGCATCTTTTTCTTGCATGCCATCTGCAACCATTTGATGTACTTCCAAAGCACCGCAAAGGTTTGATATCAGTTCCCCGATTACATTGTGCTCTTCATCTTTTAAAGAAGGTGCTTCAGAAATATTCTCCAGCACCTGTATAGCATGTTGAATTGCTTCAACGGAAGTAGTTCTGTGGATATGCCTAATTACTGGTAATTTCATTAATCAAATTTTTTAGTATTTCTTCTTTATTGGTTTGCAGCTGGTTTACCAATTCCCCACCTTTGAAAGCTGCAAAAGTAGGCAGGTTGTTTACGTTAGCCAGTTTGCGTGAATTAGGTAATTTTTCTGCATCTACAATTACAAATGTCACCGATTCATTTTCCGTAGAAAGCCTTTTAAACTTAGGCTTCATCAGGCGGCAATTACCACACCAGGATGCAGAATATTGCACCACTACCCGGTCATTTTCCGCAACAATATGTTCGAGGTTATCTTCCTGTAATTCAATCAACATAATTATATTTTTTAAATAATCAGCCTGCTTAAAAATAAAACTTTTATTGCCTGTTTTGCAGTTGGTGGGAACACCAACTACTGCTGGCCACCGTAGCTGGTGTGCTCACCGGCCACTTTTTAATCCAAATTAAAATTAAACAGTCTCTTAAACCTGTTAGTTATTAGTAAAGTAGTCTGTTACACCTTTGGTTGTTGCAGTCATTGCTTCCTTGCCTTCTTCCCAGTTAGCAGGGCAAACTTCTCCAAATTTTTCTATATGCAATTGAGCATCAATCAAACGGATATATTCATCAATATTTCTACCCAGTGGAAAATCATTTACAGATGCATGCCTTACTATACCTTCTTTATCGATAAGAAAAGTTCCCCTGTATGCAATAGGAGATCCTTTAAAAGCCCATAGCTCTGTTTCGCTATCAAAAACATATTCACCACCCAGCACGCCATAATTTAATGAAACGGTTTTTGCCACATCGGCTACTATAGGAAAAGTTACTCCCTGGATGCCGCCGTTTTCTTTAGGCGCATTTAACCAGGCAATATGTGTTTCTGCGGTATCGGTAGAACAACCTACTACTATAGTATCTCTTTTTTCAAAATCTGCTAATTTTTCCTGAAAGGCATGGATTTCTGTAGGGCAAACAAAAGTAAAATCCTTTGGATAAAAGAAAAATATGATGTTCTTCTTGCCGAGATATTGATCAAAACTAAAGTTTTCAACGATTTCTTCTCCGTTAATAACTGCATCTGCAGTAAAATAAGGAGTTTTTTTTCCTACTAATGTCATAATAAATAATTTTATGCAAAGATATTATAACTATAATTTATTACCCTACTATATTTTTGGGAAATTATAAGCAATTTTTACGAATATTAATGATAAATGATGCCATTTTAACTACTGCTGATCCGCCTGAGAGACTGTTTAAGAATTTAAGTGTCAAATTGTTTTAACATTAATCGGATAGCAGAGATTTCAGTAACTGTTTCAGCAGTATTAGAAAGTCTCTCATAACTCTTAGCATTCCTCCTGTTTGTCTCGTTCCATGCAAAAGTTCTTTCCACCACCCATCTTTTGGGAACTACTTTAAACCCTTTTAATTCAGAACGCTTTACCACCTCCATTTCATATCCCCCCAGCACCTGGTTTTTTTTCTGCTGCTTTGCCTGGTAATGGGTAAGCTCCATCAGCAAATATTTTTTTAATCCCATGCCAACGGTTACTAAGTTTTTCTAATACAACTTTTCCCCCCTTTTCTATCGGCCATGCTTGCAGGGTGAACCACTATACAAAGTAACAACCCTGAAGCATCTACTACAATATGCCGTTTTATCCCTTTGATTTTTACCTCCATCATAACCGGTATTGCTGCTCTTGCTTACCAATGTACTTTTAACCGACTGGGCATCCAAGATGCCCCTAGAAGGTTCGGTGCTTTTACCTTGTTTCATCCTTAACAATTTTACTAAAAAGCATCGGACCTTTCGATAACACCCAGGGTTTTCCACCGGTTAAAATAGTAATATACTATCTGCCACTTTGGAAATTCACCAGGAAGCATACGCCATTGGCAGCCTGTTTTAACCAAATAAAAAATGGCATTCAGAATTTGTCGCAAATCATGCTTACGTTTCCTTTTTATATTCAAAAAGCTTTTCATAACTTGCCATTGGCTGTCGTTTAAACAGGTAGGGTAGCTTATCATACTAATTGCGTTTGTTGTAATTCTCAATTAGTGATAAATCCTACAATTAACTACAGCCTTTTTTTCCACTTTTCCACATAACAATAATTGATGTAAATTCTTAAACAGTCTCTTAGGCATAGCGCCAATGCCGCTGCTATGAAAAACCAAAGCTTGTTACCAAATAATTAATGCTTTAGCATTCACTTAAGCTGATAGGAATATGAATGGCTAACCCGCCATCAGCAGTTTCTTTGTATTTGCTGTTCATATCCAGGGCGGTATCCCACATGGTTTTAATTACACCATCAAGACTTACTTTGGCAAAATCAGGAGTACTTTGCAATGCTAACTGGCTGGCGGTTATTGCCTTAATAGCGCCCATGGTATTGCGTTCTATACACGGAATTTGTACTAACCCCCCGATAGGGTCACAAGTAAGCCCAAGGTGATGTTCCATTGCAATTTCGGCAGCCATTAATGTTTGCTTTTGTGTACCGCCCATACATTCGGTAAGTGCGGCAGCGGCCATAGCACTGCTTACGCCAATTTCTGCCTGGCACCCGCCCATTGCGGCTGATATGGTTGCCCCTTTTTTAAAAATGCTGCCAACTTCCGCTGCGGTTAATAAAAATTGTATAATTTTTCATCATGGTTACCATCGCAAAAGCTACATAATATTGAAGTACGGCAGGAATTACCCCTGCAGCACCATTAGTAGGCGCAGTTACTACCCTGCCAAATGACGCATTTTCTTCATTAACGGCAAGTGCAAAGCAGCTAACACAATCTAAAATATAATTAAATCCCATGCCGCCTTGTTTTAGAGCTTGTACCCAGGTATTATAATCAGAATACTGCTTTTCTTTAAGCAATTTTTTATTTAACAAAGCTGCCCTCCGCTTTACCTGCAACCCTCCCGGAAGAATACCTTCCCTGTGACAACCCCGGAATATACATTCCTGCATTATTTTCCATATATTCAGCAGGCCAAGTTTTGTTACTTGTTCATTACGCCATGCATTTTCATTTTCCATTACAATTTCGCTGATGCTCATACCAGTTTTCATACACCAATGCAACAGTTCATTTGCCGTGTTAACCGGAAAAGGCAGTATTACAGATGATTGGGAGCTTTCTGTTTCTCCTTCTTTTTTTACGAACCCGCCTCCAATAGAATAATAAGTTTCAGCAATGGTGTTGGAATCATTCAGTGTAACTAAAAATGTTAATGCATTAGGGTGAAAAGGCAATGTTTCTGTAAATAAAAAATGAATATCTGCTGCAGGATTAAATGCTATTTCAATTTCTCCGGCAAGAAGCAATTTTTGATTTGCCGAAATATGACTGATTTTCTGACTAATATTACTGACATCAAAAGTAACAGGGTCATCTCCGCTTAGCCCAAGCTGCACTGCAATATCTGTTCCGTGCCCTATTCCTGTTTTTGCCAGAGACCCATAAAGCAATACTTCCAATTTACTGACATGTTGTAATAAATTTTGCTGTTGCAATGATGCGGTAAACCGCTGTGCAGCACGCCATGGCCCTAAGGTGTGGCTGCTACTTGGCCCTACCCCGATTTTAAACATATCAAAAACCGAAATTGATTCGTGGCTCAAACTGAATAATTTTTTAATATTAAAAAGGCTTTGATTTTCAAAGCCAATTTATGATATTATTGAACATCTATTAATTGAATATTAAATCTCAGGTAGGCATTAGGAGCTATATTTCCGGAGCCGGTAGGCCCATATGCCAGTGATGGAGGAAGATAAAGTTCAATTTCTGCACCTTCGCCAATAAGCGGCAAGCCTTTTTGCCAACCAATAATTAATTGCCCCAGTGAAAATGAAACAGCATTTGTTGCTACGTCAAATATTTTATTATCAGGCAAAGAATAACCAATATATTTTACGGTTACAGTAGAGCATATAGTTGGTTTTATCCCGAACCCTGATCCCAAAATTCTATAATAAAATCCATTTGGATGCTGAATGGCATCATTAGGTACATAACTTGCCAGTTCCGCTACTTCTGATGATGGCGCACTGTAATTCGTTTCAAGACACCTATCATCTGACTTTTTGCAGGATAAAAATATACCGGCTATACAAATAGCAAAAAACAATTTCATCATGTTGTATTTTTTTGTAAAGTTAACTATTATCTATGGTATCACTAGATATCTGTACCTTCTCCTTAATTTTAAGTTCTTTGTAAAGCTGCTCATTCATTTCCCATTTAAAATGCATGCGGAAATAACTGTAAAAAAATATGGCTATTAATACAGCAATAACTATTACCATAAACATGCCAGAAGTTGTATTTGATATTTTAGTATACCATTCGGGAAAGAATAAGCGTATAACTACTACTGATAATATTATAGGCAGGCCAAACATGACTGCAACAGGTAAACCACTCAACATTTTATTCCCAAACCTGCTTCTTACTATCCGCATCTGCTCCCAATAATGAATAAACTCTTTCTCCTTTTTGGTAATCATATTACAAAAATACTCTAAATAGAAATATATCACTTTGATATATTGTTAATATCTTGTAGGTTTGCTGCGATCAAGAAACATAAATGAAAATAGAACAACTAATCGTTCAATATCTTTATAAAAATAAAGAAGTTACCCTGCAAGGTATAGGAAAATTTAAGCTATCGCCTGATGTAGCCATCCCTGAAGATAATGAAAAGGAATTTGCAATGCCGCAAAACGCAATATTATTTGAATACAATATTAAATCTATTGAAGATACCGGCCTGATTGATTATATCGTACAACAAACCCGGAAAATTAAACCGCTAGCCACTTTGATTTAGACAGCTATATAATATTATCAAAACAATTTCTAAATATCGGAAAACCTTTATGGGTAGAAGGTTTAGGCACATTATTAAAAACCCAGCAAGGAAATTATGAGTTTATGCCTGCAGGATTTATCAGCCCTAAAATGGAAGGAGACAATACGCCGCTTAAAAGAAAAGTCAGAGGAAGAAATTTCTTTTCCACCCAGCCACAGCCTGTAAAAAAATAAAAAATATATTGTATGTAATAGTTTTTATTGGTATCCTGATTCTTGCTCTAGTGTTATGGTTTCTTTTTACAAAAGAATACTCCTGTTGATAATAATTCGACAACTACACAAAACGTAACTAATACGCTAGCTAAAGATTTTGCAGCAACTAGTAGAAAAGACACTTCAGCAAAATTTACATTTAAAGTTGTCCTTAAAGAATATCCTGATTATTCATCAGCCTCCAAATATTTTAATAAGCTTAGCAGTTATGGGCACAACCTTATTTTATATACCAAAGATTCTGCTGTTTATAAAGTGGCGATGCCGTTTACAAATTCTTTAAATGATACAATTGTAATAAAAGACTCTCTAAAAAGATTTTTATTTGGCGGTAATCCTTATATTGAAATCTAATTTATAAAATAAAAAAATGCCTAACCGGGGTATATTATTATCAGGTTTAGATACTGAAAGAAGATTTGAGACACCGGCTCCACCAAAGCCTACAGGGCTGATGGCATTTTTCTGTGTATTTGTTGTAATAGGTATGGCCGCCAATATTGGAGATTTGCTTTTCTTTCATCTGGTTGTACAACCTTTGCTAATACCAATCCTTATGGTATTTTTATATTTTTACCCGCTAAATGTTAAGGATGGAAAAAAAATAATTGTACTGGGTTTATTATTTTCATGGATTGGCGACATATTATTAATTTTTGAAAGCTTTAATTCAATATTTTTTGTACTGGGTTTAATATTTTATTTAAGCGCTACTATTAGTTATACTTACTATTTATTATTTATTAATCAAACTTCTCCTTATGCCATTTCATTTATTCATAAACAACCCTGGTGGGTTTCAATAATTATTATTTACGCCTTTTTTTTAACAGCCCTACTTTTTCCTGACTTTACGGGAATAAAAATTTTAATAACAATATATACTGTTATTATTTGCACTATGTTAATTTCTGCTTTATATGTTTGCAACAGGATAAATAAACCATCAGGATTTATATATATATTAAGCGCTTTATTTTTTTTAATATCAGTCTCATTGGTTACAATAAATAAATTTTGCCATATTATACCTTATTGTGGGGCATATATATTACTTACTTATGCTATAGGGCAATATTTTATAATAAAAGGATTTACTAAAATAGCAGAAACCAACCTTTTTTACAAGCAGTAATAATTACACATTACAGTCTATAAATTGTTATTATGAACAAGAAAAAGCAATTGCTTTGTGAACTGGCCCAATATACTTATGTGATGATAAAACCTTCGCCAATAGAGGGGATTGGGGTATTTGCCATACGGCATATTGCCAAAGGCTGCAGGGATATGTTTTCTAAACCAGGGAATCCAAACGATTATTTATCTTTATCGAAAGATGAGGTAAGCCTTTTACCGCAATATTCAAAAAATTTAATAGAGACTTACTGTTTGTTTGATGCTGATAATTATTTTGTACCAGCAGACGGATTTAAAAAAATGGACCTTGTAAATTTTATTAACCATTCTGATACACCAAATATTATTTCGATTAATGAGGGGGAATACTTTGAAGCTACAAAAGATATCCAGGAAGGAGAAGAGTTAGTAATTGATTATGGAGAGATAATATAAGAAGATTAAATATTAATGCCCTTTGCTTTGCAAAGGGCATTAATAAATATAGAATTAATTATTAATTATTTCCGATAGCATCAATATCATTTCTCATTTCGCTAATTCCATTGGGGCCGATATACTTTGCATCGCCGAAGCCTAAAATAGGCCAAAATATGAATCCTAGAAATACCAGACCAATACCGAAACCGGCATCCTTACCGAATGACTTAGCAATAGCAATCATTAAAACAAAAATGATATAAATATTTGCAATAGGAATAAATATCAACCACTAGTTTTTTACGCCGCCGATTTGCCCCATAACATAAACGTTGTAAATAGGTACTAAACAAGCCCACCCAGGCTGACCTGCTTTTACAAAAGTTTTCCATACACCAGCAGTAATAAATACTACAAAAGCAAGGTAAATAATTGAGATAATCGCTCCCATAAGTCAGTTAGTTTTTTTGTTAATAATTATCAAATAAACAAAAAAAATATGAATTTATCACGGCAAATTAATAATTGCTAAAAAATAATCTATAAAATTGGCTGAATTAAATACAATTGTATAAGAGTGACCCCGCATTTTGTGGGGCAGGCTAGAACGATGCCCCTCACAGATACAATGTTTATCTCCTGTTATACATTTTGGTCCATTCTCTTAATTGTTGTTGTGCCTGTTGTGTTAACTGTCCGGGAAGCAAACGCCACTGCCAATTATTATCCCCGGATGCAGGTGTGTTCATCCGGGCCATTTCATCCAACCCCAACAAATCCTGCAAAGGTATAATCACTGTTTTAGCTACAGAAGAATACACCAGCTTACACATCATCCAGGGCATATCATCTTCTGTTAAAGCCCTGCCTGTATATTCTTCTATCCGGCGGCGCATGTCATCATCAGTGTCATGCCTGTACCAGCCCCGTACAGTGTTGTTGTCATGTGTACCAGTGTATGTAATAAAATTTTGAGCATAATTATGTGGTATGTATCGATTAACCGGCAGATCTTCACTAAAAGCAAATTGTAAAATCTTCATGCCGGTAAATTAAGTCTTGCAAGTTTATTAATTTGCAAGACTAAATTTTTTTATGAAACGAATTCATCTTTTCGAATTTGAAGATTTAAATTGGTTACCGGCATTCTTAAGGCACTATGTAACAGATTTTCTTCAATTCATGTCTAACAAGCTTAATATATTTAAAAATATTATTACAATTATTGAAAAAGGCATATCAAAAAGCTCCAATAATTATATTATTGATTTAGCATCAGGCAGTGGCGGCGGTTGGATTGGAATAGAAAAAGAATTAAAAAAGAAAAATATTGAAATTTCTATTTTATTAACTGATTTTTACCCAAATATTGCGGCATTTAAAGATATAAAAGAAAAATCTGAACATTTTAATTACATAGACTATCCTGTGAATGCGATGAATGTACCTAAAACGCTCAAAGGTTTAAGGACACAATTTTTGTCATTCCATCATTTTAAACCTGCAGATGCAAAAAAAATTCTTCAGAATGCAGTGGATGATAAAAGCCCTATTGCCATATTTGAGGCGCAGGAAAGGAGTTTTACAAGCATAATGTCCATGTTATTTTCTCCTATATCTGTATTAGCATTTACACCATTTATAAAGCCATTTAAATTAAAGCGGCTTATTTTTACTTACGTAATTCCAATAGTTCCATTTATTGTTTTGTGGGATGGGATAGTTTCATCTTTAAGAACTTATTCAATAGAAGAAATGAATGGATTAGTCAGCGAGCTGGAGGATACAAACAGTTTTGAATGGGAAACAGGCAGGGTTAAATCCGGGCCGGGATATGTTTTATACTTATTAGGGTATCCAAAAGGTAAATAATTCTTTACTTTTAATTTTTATAAATCTTGAAAGTGAAAATAAAATATATTTTATCTATCACTATTATGATGCCCTCTACTATAGCATTGGCTCGGGGCAAGCTATGCATTGCGAAGCTTAATATCTTTTCTAAAGATGGATTAGGCCAATCACACAAATGAAAAAACACCTCAAGTTTTTTTGATATTTCTAATAGATAAGTAATCATTCCGTGCATTAGTGGAATTCTATTTAGCTTTTATCGAAGTGGGTTTTTCATGCCTGCGTACCTATTTTGTAAGTAATGCTAATTATATATTTGGAGCTTTCTTTTTTATATTTTTATCTACAATAAAAAAATGCTATTAGCCCGGAAATTGTGGTGCCGCCAAAGAACATCGCTGCATCCTTAAGACTAAGGTGGATAGTAAGTGCTATAAAAAAATACATTATATTAATCAATACAATTAAAAAAATATAATACTGATTAAACTTTATATACTTAATCTTATTTAAATAGTAATAATGGGCAGCTAACAAAATTAACAGTGCAGGCAGTGAAATAAGTAAACCATAAAAAAGACTGCTATTATGAGCCCCATATGCTGCGGAAAATGACCCCGGTTATAAAAATCAATGCGATAGCATATAACAGAAAAACAGCTGAAAAAACTGCATTTGTTAAAACCCATATAGAAAAAATATGACTGTATTTCAAAATTTGAGATATTCAGCTATGATCATTTTATAAATTACACCTTATTTAAAGCCAAATAATATTTACTACCAATGAACTGCTTGATTATTATTTCTATCTGTTGTTAAAAATTAATTCCCGTTCCAAACATTATTCTTAAAATTCATATCAGGAAAAACTTTTTCTGCATCAATCTCTACTCTTTTTAAACTTTCGGTAGTAGGTAGCTTTACTTTCCATACTGCAACATTATTCCACACTTCCACCGGCAAGTTTAATTTGCCTTTTTCACCACTTACAGTTTCGTAAGTCAGATTTACCGGCATGGCCATCTGGTCTAAATTCGCAATAGTAGCAATTGCTCCATTCTCAGGTTTATCTTTTTCATACTTTACAGATTCAATGGCTTGGTCTAGCTTGTAATTTTCTATAAACCAGCCCTTCCAAAACCAACTAAGGTTTTCACCACTCACATTATCCATTGTCCTAAAAAAATCCCAGGGTGTAGGGTGTTTGTATGCCCACCGTTTGATGTATTCTTTAAAAGCATAATCAAATCTTTCAGGACCCAGAATTTCATTTCTTAACAATTGTAATCCGTATCCGGGTTTAAAATACAAGGCGGTTCCAATATTTGATTCTTTTAATGCATCCGGAGTTGACCATATTGGCTCAGACTGCTCACCAAACATATATTTTGCATTGATTTTTGGATTGCTTTTATATTCTCCATTATTAAAATCATCATCTGCTAAAGAATTGATGAAAGTATTAAACCCTTCATCCATCCAGCCGTATTTACGTTCATTGCTGCCTACAATCATAGGAAACCAGGTATGACCAAATTCATGATCAGTTACTCCAAACAAATCAGCTTCTTCTGCATTTGAACCGCAAAATACAATCCCCGGATACTCCATGCCACCAATATTGCTGGCTACATTAGTTGCTATCGGGTACGGGTATTCGAACCACCGTTTGCTATAATTTTCAATACTGGCCTTTGTATATTCCGTAGCCCTGCTCCACCCCTTTTCTGTATTGCTTTCTGCAGGATACACGCTCATGGCCAGGCAAGGCTTTTTACCGGGCAGGTTTATTTTAGCAGCATCCCAGATAAAAGCTTTGGAACTGGCCCAGGAAAAATCCCTTGCATTACTTATCTTAAATTTCCAGGTAAGCGGTTTATCTGTTGCCAGCCATCCTTTTCCCTCTGCCACATCTTGTTCTGACCGTATAATAACAGTCTTATCGCTTTTTTTTGCTTGCTCCAGCCTGGCTAACTGGGTGCCTGACAGTATTTCTTTTGGATTTTGCAGTTCTCCGCTTGATACTACAACATGTCCTGGCGGTACGGTAATATTTACATCAAAATTTCCATACTCTAAATAAAATTCGCCAGGACCTAAATAAGGCGCTGTATTCCACCCTTCAATATCATCATACACACACATTCTGGGATACCATTGGGCCACAGCAAAAATATCTCCATTTTTAGTAGGCAAAATACCACACCTGTCTGCTCCATATTCCGGCAATACAAAAGAATAATTGATTTTAATTTTCATTGTGCCTCCAGGCGTCATTGCTTTAGGCAACCGTATTTGCATACGGGTATCGGTTATTAAATAATTTGTGGTGCTGTTCTCATTTAACTGCACGCTGTTTATACTATAGCCTCCGTTAAAATTACTTGTGGCATCTCCATAGCGGCTACGGTTGCCAACGGGCATACGGGCCTGCCCCCTGCTCTCTTTATTAAATAAATTCTGATCCAGCTGAAGCCATACGAATGGTAAAAAATGTGGGCTGTTATTTTTATAAGTGATGGTAACCTGACCCTTTACTTCATGGGAATTATCATTTAAAGTGGCGCTTATCTGGTAATCTGCTTTATTTTGCCAGTAACCAACGTTTGGTTCACCTGTTGCAGCCCGGGAAATAGTGCCGGGGTAAGTATAAAATGATGGAGAAAATAAAGCCTGCGGGTCATACTTAGATTCAATCACAGGGGCTTGAGCTTTTATTATTAGTAAGCATAAAGAAAAATACACGCTTATCATTATACGTATAATCATAGTTAGAAATTTATTAAGTAAGATAATTTTAATTCAGCCACGGCAAAATAGTAATTGTTTTTTTTGTATAATATTTATTTTTAAACCCTAAGGGCGGCTTGTTTAGAAATAAAACTTTTATTACCAATTTTTCGGCTAATGTGTACACCATCTGCGGCTGTCCGCCATTTTTAACATAATAATTACTCCTAAAAATTATTAATATTTCTTTTTATAAGTAATGCCAACCGTTCCTGAAAAATTATTTATTGGTACATTTATTTTTATAATATTTATAGAGATAAATTGCACCCTGGCATCTAACTGATAAATAAGCGCTGCCATATCTTCTGCAATTGTTTCTAACAGCGGGGTTGCAATGGCCATTCTTTTTTTTATAATTTCATAAACTGTTACATAATTTATAGTCTGCTTCAAGTCAGCTACAGGCTCCTCAGTATTAAAGGCTACATCAACATTTAGTTCAAAATCATTACCGATAATTTTCTCTTCTTCGTGTAGACCATGAAAAGCAAAAAACATTAATTTATGTAAATGAATAGTATGCATGGAGATCAGTTGATAGTTATAAGATAATAGTTGATAGAAATAATAAGATGAAGAGAAAGCATTTACTATCATCTGTTCCCTCCCATCTATCATCTTTCTTTACAATCCTTTGGCGCTTAAATATCTTTCTGCATCTAATGCAGCCATACAGCCACTTCCGGCAGCCGTTACTGCCTGCCTGTAAATTTTATCCTGCACATCTCCTGCAGCAAAAACTCCTTCTACATTAGTTTTCGACGTACCAGGAATAGTTTTAATGTAACCGGCTTCATCCATATCCAGCCAATCTTTAAAAATTAATGAGTTAGGCTCATGACCTATTGCTACAAAAAAGGCGCTAACAGGAATATCCTGTGTTTGATTGGTTTGATTATTTTTTATACGCACAGCCTCTACTTTTTTCTCTCCTAAAATTTCATCAGTTTCACTGTGCCAGAATATTTTAATATTGGGTGTTTTGATTACCCTTTCCTGCATCACTTTACTAGCCCGCATTTCTCCACGCCTAACGATCATGTGCACCTGCGAACATAGCTTTGATAAATATAACGCCTCTTCAGCAGCAGTATCCCCTGCACCCACAATAGCCACTTCTTTACCTTTAAAGAAAAACCATCGCATACAGCGCAAGCGCTTACGCCATATCCATTTAAGCGCTGTTCACTTTCCAGGCCCAGCCATTTGGCAGATGCACCGGTAGAGATAATTACCGCATCAGCTTCTATCCACTTCTCTTCATCAATCTGTACTTTATAAGGTTGGGCTGAAAAATCAACTTTTGTAGCTAATCCATAACGGACATCGGTACCCATTCGTTTCGCCTGGTTTTCAAAATTAACCATCATATCCGGGCCCTGGATCCCATCGGGATACCCCGGGTAATTTTCTACTTCGGTAGTGATGGTTAATTGACCTCCTGGCTGTATGCCCTGGTATAAAACGGGCTTAAGCCCTGCCCTTGCTGCATAAATAGCAGCGGTATAACCAGCCGGGCCGGAACCAATAATTAAACAGTGAATTTTTTCAGTTGTATTGCTTTGCATAATTTATATCATAAGAAAAATGCAAAATTACATAAATTAATCGCTATTTATTACTTTAGGAAAAGCCAGTATTTTTATCGGGTGTGATTATTTCTCCAAAACTTTTTTGTTATTTATTTTTTGGGAGATTCTTTTAAAAGCTATAAATTGGTTTATTTAAAATCGGGCAAAGCTTTTATTTTAATAAATTATGATCACTTTGCTGATGATTTTTTTACCGGTTTATTTTTTATAGGTTTCTTTTTAGTGCCAGAAGATGTAGTAGCTCTTTTCGTAGATTTACGAACTGAATCTTCTTCCGCTATTTTATCAGTTTTATCATAGCTGTCCTGGTAACTCATAGCCAACTTTTGTATAAAATCTGTAAATTTTTTCATTTCTTCAGGCGACTCAGATAATTTAGGTATTATTTGTTGCATCCTTTCACCCCAGTCCTGGGCTTTTTTAGTATAAGCCTCAGCTTTTGAGGCATCATTAGCAAGGGTGTAACTTTCCATAAAAAATATAGCATACTCTTCAGCCAGTTTTTGTACTTCCGGATCTTTAAATTTTGGAACTTCTATTGAACCAACAGAAACCCTATCGTCTTCCTCAAGTTCAATATCAGAGGGCTCATAATAATATTCATCTTTACTGTATATATCAAACCGATCACTGATTTCAAATAATTTCCAGGCATTTTTAGAAAAAAAGTATGTGTATTTAATTTCAAATACAGAATCCGGCAATGAGAATTTAATTTTGCCTTTTGCCCCATAATAACCTTCCGGCAAATTGTATTCATCTATTAGCTTCATCCCTTCGTTAGTAACAACAGCCTTATCTAATTTTACACTTATTCTTTCCAGGGAAGCGAATAAAGAATCTGAATGATTAAATACTTTTTCTGTTAGTTTTCTTTCCCTATCTTCCTTTGGCACATCATAATCTTCGTATATAATACCATTCCAAACCAGTTTGTCAACTAATGTCTTTTCGTATGCCGCTACCAAAATGTGCTTTTGTAATGAAGCCTTATCTTTCTTTTGAATATACTCCCTATTTGTTTGGTAAAATCAGCCGGGCCGGTAGGCGTTTGTGCAAATAAAATTGTATTGCAAAATACTATTGCAAGAGATAATATTTTTTTCATTTTATAAAAATTGAAGTGGTTGAACCATAAATATAAATTAAGCGCCAATTACCTGATACGTTAATGGCAGTGAATTCAATTTCAAAACCATGATCCCCTGCTGTAAAGTTTATTTTATCCTTAAGCATTGTAACAGGATATTCATTCTTTTCCATATTATTATAAATTTCGTAAGAATAATTTAAATCTTTAACATGATCTAAATCGGCCTTTATTTCTTTAAGTTCATCTAATAAAGTGCGGAAATTTTTCTTATGATCCTGGAGCTGGAAATAATTGACATATTCACTAAAATTTTTACCGCCTTTTTGAGCCGACGTGTCAGGCAGGGTTTTATATAAAATATTTAATTCCTCTTTTGTAATAAGATTTTTTACAAAACAAGCAATATCTTTTTGTTTTATACATTGCCAGATTTTTTGCTCAAACTTTGCAGGATCAGGAATATCCTGTGAGAATGAAGTTACAGGGTAGTAAAATATTATAGAAATAAAAAAAATTATCTTTTTCATAGTTAAGTGCTATTCTGGTTTAAGAGTTCTAATTTTCAAATTCACGGTATATGTCTCTTATCTCCCCAACTTCCACACCTTTGCTATTAATAACGGTTATAAAATCATCAATTTCAATCAGGCGCCAGTTATCAGCTACTTTAAAAGATGAAAAACTAATTTTATAAATTTTCTCATCCCCTGTTGAAAATCTTATTTCGTTAACAAGCGCTATGGACGGAAGCAATTCTTTAATGCCTTCACTGTTTAATATTTTATATCCGCCATTTACATATTTAATTTTGCTAAAGTCCGGAATCAACCTCTGTAACCTTACTAATAAAGCATAAGATTTCATTTGCATTTGTTGATGCCCCTCTTCATAGTCCTCTTTCCATTCTTTGATATTATCTTTAAGCTTTTCTCTATATATTTCATCCGGATTACTTTTTTGGGATTCATATATTATAGTAAGATCATCCACCGCCATAAAATTATTAAAAAGGCAACCAGTATCTTTCTGTTTTATACATTGCCAGATTTTTTGCTCAAACTTTGCAGGATCAGGAATATCCTGTGCAAATAAAAACGTATTAAAAAACAGCAAAGCAATTACAAGTAATTTCTTCATTTTATAACAATAAAACTCCTTTTTAGATAATATCATTACTATTTACGCCCCATATAATAATATGCTGATTGTTGCAGGAAATCACTAAATTTTTTCACCTCACTTGGAGGTAACGTTTTTAATTTTTCATATATTTTCAATACTCTTTTTTGAAAATCTGCAGCCTTTGGTTGAAAATTTTTGATCCTGGCCGGATCTTTACTTTTCTCTACAGCAACTGCTGTTCTGATATATGAAATATATTGCCTGGCAAATTTCTGCACTTCAGGGTTCGTAAATTTTGGTATAGGAAAATCAGGTTTGGTACTATCTGCTGCTACAATTTCCGAAGATTTATACTGAATTTTATCACTATAGTTTATAGTTTCTTTTGCAGATACAGCTATACTGCTTACCAACAAGGCAATTGCGAAGATTTTTTCATTGTTAACATTTAATATTTATGATGCTTTATTTTTAGTTTATTTTAAGATGCTCCTGCACTTATATTTACATAACAAAAACATCTTTATTCTGCAACAATGGTTTTATACCAGGCCGCATATCCACTAAATGCACCTAAAGCACCATTACTAATATTGCCAATAACTTTATTAGGTTGGGAAAATGGGTTTCCGATGCTTTCATAAGCAAATTCCCAGGTACTCCAAAAAGTGTAAGTAGCCTTATTAATATTGCAGAATTTTACCGTAACCACATCTCCTTTTTTAAAAAAATTGCTGTCAGCTTCAGGTGGGTTGTTCCTGTCTATCCCTGGTGTTACCTGTACTGTGTAAGTTTTGCCGTCAACTACAGCATCATCAAAAACAGAGCTTTCTCCCGGCAAATAAGGTTCATTGTTTTTTTTGGTAAAATAACGGCCATAGTTGCCCAGGCCAACGGGGTCGGTCACTTTGCCCATCATTACCCTTGTATTGGTATCAGGATTTTGCGGTGCAGGCTTAAACCAGATAGAATCAGGTACAACGGCCAATGCTGGTATTTGTGTTGTGGATGTATACTCTTTTCCTTCACTGGTAATTTTTAAATTATATAATTTATTAAGTTCACCCATAAATGCCGTTTGCATATTGTTCTCATCAATGGTGTATATATAGGCTGTATAACCTCCGGGCAGCGCCACAGCAACCTCTTTTAACGTATGCGTAAGTATGCCATCAGATATTTTTACATCAGCATTATGTACAAATGACCCTTCCAGCAATTGAGGGTTAATAGTAGAGAAAAAGTCCAGACTTTTGGTCAATACAACTGTAGGATATTTATCATTTTCAATTTCAGCATCTACCACTAAAACATTATCGGCATTTTTTAAATTAAAATTAATATCCTTTTCACAGCCGGAGAAGATAAAAAATATCAGTATGGGCCACAAGCATTTTTTCATAAGTACAAAATTATAGTATTAAGTATTAGAAATTAAAGTATAAATTTTGGGGCTGTCAACTTTATCTCACTATTCAACACCAGTTCCGGCTAAAAAGATTGCATCCATTTTCCTTCTCTGTAGGAGACGGTGTCCGCCTCAGGCGGACGGATGAGGTTTCCTACTCCGCCACAAAACCATTGCAAATACTCAGCGGGTTATCACTTCTATCCTGCAGCCATTTATCAAAATAATTATCGTTCAGCTTTGAATTGATTATGTGTAAATAAGACGAATACATGATTTTCAAAAAATATCTTTCGAAGAGTAATTATTCTATGGATTACTTACCAGATTAATTTTCTGTGAAGTCCGTTACAACCATTTCATTCATATTCCTGTCAAAAAAAATCCCCAGTGAAAAATCACCAGGGATTGTGCTTTGAGTACCCGCTTTTAAAATTATCCTAAATAAGCTTTTAATGCGCCGCTATACCTCGCTTTTTGCAAACGTTTGATAGCCCTTTCTTTTATTTGACGAATACGTTCTTTGGTAAGGTCATATTTTTGACCAATCTGCTCAATGGTAACACCATTTTCGCCATCCAAACCAAAGTAAGCATTTACTATTTCTGCTTCCCTGGGGCTTAATGATTTTAAAACCCTACGTATTTCATTTCTTAATGAATCCTGCATTACATCATCATCGGTATCGCTTCCACCTTCCAGCAAATCACCCATGGCTACATCTTCTGCTTCATGCACGGGTGCATCAAGGGAAGTATGACGGGTATTACTTTGAAAAATGTTATTGATTTCCGTTTCGCTCATTTCCAATAATTCTGCTAACTCTTCAGTTGATGGCTCTCTCTCATGTTCCTGTTCAAAAGCCATGTATGCTTTATTAGCTTTGTTGTATGTGCCAATTTTGTTTTGAGGCAGGCGGACTAATCTGCCCTGCTCTGCCAACGCCTGCAATATAGATTGGCGAATCCACCACACAGCGTAAGAAATAAATTTGAACCCTTTTGTTTCGTCGAAGCGTTGTGCCGCTTTAATTAAGCCGAGGTTGCCCTCATTAATAAGATCACTAAGCGACAGCCCCTGGTGCTGGTACTGCTTAGCTACCGATACCACAAAGCGAAGATTGGCCTGAACCAGTTTATCCAAAGCACGCTGATCTCCCATCTTAATCTTTTGGGCTAAGATGGTTTCCTCTTCAGGAGTAATCATTGAAATTTTAGAAATTTCCTGTAAATACTTTTCAACGGCTTGCGAATCACGGTTGGTAATCTGCGTTGCGATCTTTAATTGCCTCATTTTATTGTATTGGTTAGATTTATAACGATTATATGACAATTTTTTATGTAAAAATGTTCTTTAACAAATCAAATTACCTAAAAAATTAGACCAAACTCGTTTGCAAAGGTACAATCCAAAGCTCGTATTTCATAACTAAATTTATAAAACATAGTAAACAGTTAACAGATTATGTATTTTTATCATATAATTAAGAATTGATTAAAATTAATTTAAAAATTTGTTTTATCAACTATCAGGCTTATATCATCCTACTTTTGCAACATGATGACAGACTTACGTTCGGATACTTTTACAAAACCATCTACTGCAATGTTGGAAGCAATGTTTTTAGCGCAAGTCGGGGATGATGTATTTGGAGAAGACCCTTCCATTAACTTATTAGAAGAAATGTCAGCACAACTATTTGGCATGCAGGCTGCTGTTTTTTGCCCAAGTGGAACCATGACTAATCAAATAGCCATAAAATGCCATACCCAACCCGGCGAAGAAGTAATTTGCGAAAAATGAGCCATGTATATATATATGAAGGCGGAGGAATTGCATTCAACAGCGGATGCCAGGTAAAACCGATAGAAGGGCTACAAGGAAAAATTAATGCCGGACAAGCCACAGAAGCTATTAATAATGATGATGTGCATAAGGCAAAAACCAGTTTAATAAGTCTGGAAAATACGGCCAATCGCGGAGGAGGTAGCTGCTATAATTTCAATGATATTCAACAAATTAAAGAAGTTTGCCTGAATAATAATCTTAAATATCATTTAGATGGTGCAAGGTTGTGGAATGCCTTAGTGGCCAGGGATGAAACGCCAAAACAATATGGCGAAATATTTGATAGTATTTCTATTTGCCTTAGCAAAGGATTAGGTGCCCCGGTAGGAAGCGTGCTGCTGGGTAATAATGAATTTATTAAAAAAGCAAGAAGAATAAGAAAAGTATTGGGAGGTGGTATGCGGCAGGCAGGCTATCTTGCAGCAGCGGGTATATTTGCTTTGGAAAATAATATAACCAGGTTAGCCGAAGATCATTATCATGCTAAGCTAATAGCCGAAGCATTAATGAAAAAAGAATTTATTGGTAAAATAATGCCTGTAGAAACTAATATTGTAATTTTTGAAGTTGTTAATGCCTATACAGCAAAAGAATTTTGTGAAATGCTTAGGCGGCATGATATTTTATGCCTTTCTATCTCAGCTACGCAGGTACGGATGGTAACACACCTGGATGTCAGCGGAGAAATGGTATACAGGCTTGTTGAGTTAATCAAAACTTTGTAATTTATCATTATAATTTTTTTGTGTTCCCGGCTTTATCATTAATTGTCGGTAAGGTGCGAATACGCCTAATAATATTTACTCATAAATTTAATATATATATGCTTCCAAAAATAAATCCTACTTCTACCCCCTCCTGGCTGGCCTTGCAGCAGCATTTTGCTGAAATGGAAAATGCCCACATGGCAGACTGGTTTGAAAATGATAAAACCAGGTTTGATAAATTTTCCTTGTTTACTGATGATATTTTATTTGATTATTCAAAGAATATTATTACAGAAAAAACAATGGAGTTATTGCTGCAGCTTGCTGAAGATTGCCAGTTAAAAACAGCCATTACTGCAATGTTTAGCGGTGAAAAAATTAATGAAACGGAAGACCGGGCAGTACTGCATACTGCCTTGCGTAATTTTTCTGATAATCCTGTAATGCTGGATGGCAAAAATGTAATGGAAGATATTAAAGCAGTAAGGAGCAAATGGAGGATTTTTGCATAAAAATACACACCGGTGAATGGAAAGGTTATACAGGCAAGAAAATCAAATATATTGTAAACATCGGCATTGGTGGCAGTGACCTGGGGCCGGTAATGGTTACCGAGGCGTTAAAACCTTATTGGATAAGTGGCATACAAACTTATTTTGTAAGTAATGTTGATGCCACACATATTGCAGAAACACTTAAACAGGTGGAAGTAGAAGAAACACTTTTTTTAATTGCTTCCAAAACTTTCACTACACAGGAAACAATGACCAATGCACATACTGCAAGAAACTGGTTTTTGTTAAATGCCAAAGATGAGGTACATATTGCTAAACATTTTGTAGCCGTGAGTACCAATACAGACGAAGTGGTAAAGTTTGGTATTGCTGCTGAAAATATGTTTGTGTTTTGGGATTGGGTTGGTGGCAGGTACAGTTTGTGGAGTGCAATTGGTTTATCCATTGCATTAACTATCGGCTATG
This sequence comes from Chitinophagaceae bacterium, assembly GCA_016713965.1. Taxonomy (GTDB): domain Bacteria; phylum Bacteroidota; class Bacteroidia; order Chitinophagales; family Chitinophagaceae; genus Ferruginibacter. The sequence goes on along the minus strand of JADJOC010000007.1, from coordinate 27,384 downwards.
ATAATTTTGAAAATTTATTAAAAGGTGCCCACCATATTGATGAACATTTTGTCAGCATGCCTTTTGAAAAAAACATACCGGTAATTATGGCTTTACTGGGCATATGGTATGGTAATTTTTTTTGGACTACTTCGAAGCAATTTTACCTTACGACCAGTATCTACATCGCTTTGCAGCTTATTTTCAGCAAGGCAATATGGAAAGTAATGGAAAATATATTGACAGAAATGGAGATAAAGTAACTTACAGCACGGGGCCGGTTATCTGGGGTGAACCTGGCACTAACGGGCAACATGCTTTTTACCAGCTTATCCACCAGGGTACGCAAATTATTCCCTGCGATTTTATTGCGCCTGCAGTGAGCCATAATCCTATGGGTGACCATCATCACAAGTTATTAAGCAATTTTTTTGCACAAACAGAAGCATTGATGAATGGCGCACTAAATGAAAACCCTTACCGTGTTTTTAAAGGCAACCGCCCTACCAATTCTATTTTGGTGCGACAAATCACCCCTTTTACTTTAGGCGAACTGATTGCGTTGTATGAGCATAAAATTTTTGTACAGGGAATAATTTGGAACATATACAGTTTTGATCAATGGGGAGTAGAGCTGGGGAAAGTGTTAGCGAATAAAATTTTACCGGAGTTGCAAAGTAAAGAAGAAATTAATTCTCACGATTGCTCAACCAATGCGTTGATAAATTTTTATAAAAAGATGAAACAGTAGTGTTAGTTGATAATTGATAATGAATTAACGGATAATTTTTACAAATAACTGATTTTATATTTTAAGTCGTAATTTTGCATTATTAATTAATCAATTATCAATTAATTACGGGGCTGACCGGTTTTGACAGCATAGATCTTTGTAAGTGTAAGCATGTAGTGCGTTGCGTAATTAGCACTTCAATCTGAATACGAAACTTTTAAATGGCAATACTCAGTATGCCATGGCTGCTTAATCGATAGATTAGCAACCATTAGGGCCGCCGAGCAGGTTCGCTTGTTCCCATGCTCCGCCGCCGACTCAAAAACAAAACAAGATGCTGCAATTGAATGTCGTGACGATTGCTTAAGACGATTCTTCTAAGGTGTGGATTGGTTTGTTATGCTCCTGCCCTCACCCTACAATTAATGCATAAATAAACATGTAGAAAGCTTACGGCGAATATGTTTGGACCAGGGTTCGATTCCCTGCAGCTCCACTTAAATCCCCGCTCACATTGGTTTTCAACGTAGCGGGGATTATTTTCATATCCTGATAAATAAATATCCTGCTGATTAAGCCTTCTCTATTACTAATTATTTCAAGAATATTTAACTATCTTAATCATTAATGTATTGATAATATATAGTATGATACAATAAACAAAACCAAGTAACGTTATACTATTAAACTAATCATTACCACTTCTTACAGTATCCGTCCTGCAGATGTATAAAAATAGCATTTCCATATTCCTGATAAATATTTTACCCTAACATATTCTTTTGGACAATCAGGTACCAACCCATCAGATGGACTTTTTTGAAGCAGCAAGAAACGCTGCATTTAAATATAAAAAATATACTGATGCTACATATTTTTCTAAAAAGCCTTATTGTTAAGCCCGAGTTATTCAGATGTACTGATTTTTTTAGGGCGCAAATCATTTGAGAGCCAAATAGGGTTACGGTATTTATTTTTATGGTCAACTTGGGTATACACCCTGGCAGGCGGCAAATATTCTTCGCACCTATAGTAGTCTTATTAATAAAAGTTTAAACAGCTTCAAAAAATACCGCTATTTATTCTGGGTTAAATTATTAGTTTTTAATTGGCAGTTTTAAAATTTACAGGTATTTTATTCTGATGGCCCAAGCACTAAAACTTCATAATTCCTTATTTTATTATATAAAGTTTTACGATCTACATTAAGTATCTGGGCTGCTTTTGTTTTATTAAAATTCACTTCTTTTAAAACCCTCATTATAGTTTCATATTCAGCTTTAAAAGCAGCATCTTTTAAATTAAATTCTTTTTTTACAGGTGCTATAGTATTTACCTGGCCGACTCCGGCTATATGCAAGGGATAAAAATTATTTGTTACGATATTGATATTATCTATTAATTCTGCGGGTAAATTATCAATCGATACTGTATCGGTAACGGATAATAAGGCAGCACGCCGGATAACATTTTTAAATTCCCTTAAATTACCCGGCCAGGAGTAGTTGATAAATAATTCCATTATCTGTTCATCGAATCCTGTTAAATTTTTATCGAGCTCTTTACAAGTTTTTTTTAAAAAAAAATCCGCAAATAAGGGGATGTCGTCTTTACGATGTCGTAGCGGGGGCAAATTGATAAAAAATTCATTAAACCTGTGGTATAAATCCTCACGAAATTTACCTGTTTTATAAGCCTCCTGGAGGCTTTCATTTGAAGCAACAATTATCCTTATATCAAGCGGCATTTCTTTAGTACCCCCTACTCTTTTAAATTTTCTTTCTTCAACCACTCTTAAAAAAGAAGCCTGGATGTCGTAGGATAAATTTGCAACCTCATCTAAAAACAAGGTTCCTCCATTAGCTAATTCAAAATGGCCTTCTTTATCATTCTGTGCCCCTGTAAAAGCGCCTTTTACATGTCCGAACAATTCACTCCCGGATAATTCTTTCGACAAGATCCCGCAATCCATAGCAACAAAAGGCTTATCCTTTCTTTTGCTCATATTATGTATCATTCTGGCAATAACTTCTTTACCGGTTCCACTTTCGCCATAGAGTATTACGCTATAATCAGTAACTGCTACCATTTCTACCTGCCGGTATAGCTCTTTAGCAGCCGTACCTTTACCTTGGAGAAATTGCCCGGAATTTATTTCTGCTTTTATACTTTTTTGTACTGTGCTTGTTGTATTATCCTGATCTTGCCCTAACTGATTATTTATAGTATTTAAAATGCTTAGTACTTCATCAGGTATGAGAGGTTTGGTGATATAATCATAAGCCCCCAATTTTATAACTTCTACTGCAGAATTTATATCAGAATAACCGGTAATTATTAGTACTATAGCAGTAGGATCATGCTTTTTTATATCTAATAACACATTTTTGCCATCTTTATCACCCAGCCTGTAATCGCATAAAACTATATCGAATTTGGATTGTTGAAATTTTGCCACACCTGATTTCCCTGAATATGCAATTTCAGTTTCAAAACCGTTCTGTATCAAAAACCTGGATAAGAGTGTACACATATCCAAATCATCATCAATAATTAAAATTCTTTTTTTCATGTCACAAAATGTTTATAGCTTATGCCTGCATAGTTATTATGCATACTGAACTGAATGATTATAATGATAAGGAATGAAAGTAAAAGTGTGAATAATACTATTTAAAATTCAAAAATTATGCCTGTTTAAAATGTTTAAACATTTATTATAGTTAACCAGGCTAATTCTGGCAATAAAATTGTACTTTACTATATGCTAATGAGTTAAAATCTTATTAATGGAAGAAACCTCTAAAGTATTAATTATTGATGACGAAAAAGATATCTGCTATTTATTAAGCAGACTTTTGAAGCAAAAAGATATACATGCAGAATGTGTATGTAGTTTAACAGAAGCTAAAAGCTATATAACATTAAATAAACCAATGATTATTTTTTTAGATAATCATCTGCCTGATGGGCTGGGCGTTGATTTTATACATGAAATTAAAATACAGCTTCCACACTGCAAGGTAATTATGATTACTGCCCATGATACTACTTTAGACAGGGACAAAGCTTTTAAAGAAGGGGTAGATTATTTTATAGGAAAGCCTTTTTCAAAAGAAACAATTTTTGAAATTATAGAAACATCTGGCAGTTAGACTTTTTTCAAACTGTAGATTTTTTTTCTCAATATCCATAACTGACAGGTAAGCTTACGGTAAATGAAGTTCCTTTTCCTACTTCGCTCTTAACTGTTATATTTCCTTTATGGTGTAAAATTATATTTTGTGTGTTTGTAAGGCCTAGGCCATTACCTTTTTCTTTACTTGTAAAAAAAGGCTCAAATAATTTCGATAAAAATTCTGTATCCATACCTGTACCATTATCTTTTAAAATGATAATACAAATATTACTAAGCCTGCTTATAGTAATTTCTAAAATACCTTTTTGTGGTTCCATAGCCTCTATTGCATTAACAATAATATTTAGTAAAGCAATTTTTACTTTATCTACATCCACTAATAGTCCGCAGGAATTGGCTAAATATTTTTTTTCTACTTTTATTCCATTAAGCTCTATCCTGTCTTTGTCCATTTCAAGCGTATCGTCAATTAGGTCGTTAACACTAATGCTTGAAAGCTTTAACTCTACAAATTTTGTGGAATTTAAAAGTTTACTTACTAAATCTCCTATCCGTTCGCTATTTCTTTTAATCATATCTACTAACATATTTATTTCTTCATTAGCATTGATAATCTCACGCAATTGATCATTAGCCAGCCCAATATTTGTTAAAGGATTACGAACTTCATGAGCAATCATTCTTGCCATTCTTCCCGTCGCTGCAAACTTTTCTATTCCTTTTAAATGGGTAAGCTCTTCATTAACAATATTTAACTGTTCTATTCTTTGTTCCAATTGTTTACGGTACAATAATGTCTGTTCATCTGACTTTCGGCGGGCTTTATACTCTTGCGTATATGTAAATAGAGAATAGATGGCTATAAGCGTAGCTATAATTAACGATCCCAAATTAATTATCCGTATTGTTTTGGAAAAGCCTATTAATTGAGGCTTTTTTATATTTATTAAGGCTTTTTGAGAAGTTTGCAGGGATAATACAGTTTGCCTGATGCTATCAACAGTTAGTTTGCCATTGTAGGATAATTTTTTTATAGCATCATTTACTATATTATTTGATTGTTTGAACATGTTAATTTCCTGGCTTATAATATCTAAGCGCTGGTTAATTAACCCTTGCAAAACATCAAGGTTGTATTGTTGCTCGGGGTTATTATCAATAAGATTACGAATATTTTTTACACTATTTTCTAATTCAGGCCCGGCCAGGCAATATGGGTCCAGAAATTGTTCATCTCCCACCAGCAAATACTCTCTAAATCCTATTTCAACATCTTTTAGCTGCGATAATAAAAGCTCAAGCTTTGTAACACTTTCCTTAGTATTGTCGTTTCGTTCAGCTTCCTCGAGCATTTGATTATTAGTAGTAAAAAATAAGAGGTAACATACTATCAAAAGGAAATAAGCAGAAAAATATCCTATTTTTATTTTTCTGTCAATATAAAACTTCATATTCCTGAATTAAATTATTAAGTCATTAGGTATTTAGCTAATGATTTTAAAAATACTGCTTTTTATTTTTTCCTTGACCGGCCTATTAAAAAAACTATTAAAAATATTATTACTACAACTATAATGATACCGCTCCACATACCAGCTTTAAAAATTGTACCAATAGCTTCGCAACCTGACAATATAAATGACATATAAAATAATGCAGTTGTTAAAATAATAGATTTTTTCATGTAGTAAAATTTAATGGTTAATGGTTATATAATTTTTTAAAAATAATATTTACTAATACTGAATAATCATGCCATACAGAAGCTCCATCAGTTAATATTCGATTTATCTAAATTTTTTATTAAAAAAGATTTACAAATTTTAATTATAATGTTTCTTAATTTGCTCAAATGGGGAAAATAATGCACAACTGCTTTCCAGATAAGTCTGCAAAATTGCCAAGTATTTACAAATTTTAATCCTTTACAGGGAGGAATACAGAAATATCATATATTTATAATAAAGTTTGGCAATATTTTGGAAGATATGCTATTACCATATCAATAATTAATTATTAATTTATAAAACAAAAAATCATGAGTACAGGTAAAGTATTAACAAGCCTAGTTGCAGGAATTGCAGCAGGAGCAGTATTAGGAATTTTATTTGCCCCTGATAAAGGTTCAAATACAAGGGAAAAATTATCACAAAAAGGAACTGATGTAACTGATGCTATAAAAAACGGTTTTTGTGAATTAGGAAATGCAATCAAAAGTAAGTATGAAACTATTAAGGAAGATGCAGTAGAATTAATAGATAAGGGTAAAGAAAAAATCAATAGTGTAAAAGACACTGTAAATAATGTAAAAGAAACAGCTAAAGCGAATCATTCAGCATAAGGTATTACTACCCTTATTTCTCTTATCCAATATATAATTTTCATTTTATGCAAATAAATAATTCTAAACAGTTACAAGAAAGAATACATTATTTAGAATGGAAAAAAGGTATTGGTAAAGAGAATATAAAGGAGAATATAAAATCGTTATATGCTGCCATACAACCGGTAAATATCTTAAAAAGTGCAATCGCTAAAATTTATTCTCCTGTTTTCCAGCATAAAATATTTAGTGCTTCTTTAGGAATTGGCACTGGCATAATTTCGAATAAACTGATTACTAATAAGAGAAGCCCTATTTTAAAAAGAATAGCAGGTAGATTAGTTCAATTAGGCATAACAAATATAGTAGCCAAAAACGCAAGTAAAATTAAAGCAGTTAGTATTGCAATAGGAAGGCAGATATTAAAAAAAAAGAATAAGCAGTTTGATGATAACCTGTAATATTTATTTATAACATAAATTTTTTATTATGAAAAATAATACGCAGCCTGGAAACCAGGCTTCTACTAATTCAAATGAAAATTTTACCAATAATAAGAAGCCAGGTGAAGATCAAAAAATTGTAAACGGTGAAAACGATAAACCAGGTATTAATCCAGGAGATAAGGAATATGATAGGAACGAAGAAAATAAAACAAGGAATATAGATAAAGAAGTACCAGACGAAGTACCTGTAGAGTTGCCCGGAGAATATGATGATTCGAAAAAGAGATTCGTGAAACTCCAAAAATGAGTAATTAATTATATAAAGTTTTAAATAAAAACCGGGTAGTGACCCGGTTTTTTATTTAAAAATCGTCTAAATCATTTCGGATTTTTTGTTACTAATTTTAGTACTTTCTTTTCTTTCGGCAAATTCTTTAGCAGCTTTTATAAAATGCACAAATACAGGCTAGGACTTTCTACCGTACTTTTTAATTCCGGGTGGTATTGCACGCCAATAAAAAAAGGATGGTTCGCCAATTCAATAATCTCTACAAGGCCATTGTCAGGATTTTTACCGCTGGGCACCAGACCTGCTTTTTCAAAATCATCCAGGTATTTATTATTGAATTCCCAGCGATGCCTGTGCCTTTCAGCAATAGTTGTAGCATCATATATCTGGTGGGCCAAAGTTCCCGGCTTTATTACACATGGGTAAGATCCCAGACGCATGGTACCGCCCTTAGTCTTTATTTTCTTTTGCTCTTCCATCAAATCAATTACCGGATACGGGGTATTAGCATCCATTTCTGTAGAATCGGCATTTTTATATCCCAGCACATTTCTTGCAAATTCAATTACTGCCATTTGCATGCCCAGGCAAATGCCAAAAAAAGGCAATTGATTTTCACGGGCATATTTCACCGCAATAATTTTACCGCTGACCCCCCTGTGGCCAAAACCAGGCGCTACGAGCAAACCATCCAGGTCTTTTAATTTTTCTGCTACATTTTCATCAGTAATAAATTCACTGTGCACATTTTGAACTTGTACTTTGCATTCATTCATTGCACCTGCATGTACAAAAGCTTCTAAAATTGATTTATACGCATCCTGCAATTCAATATATTTTCCAATAAGCCCAATGGTAACCTTGCTTTTTGGATATTTCAGCTTATCTAAAAAGACCCGCCACTTGGTCAGCTCCGGTGCAGCATAACCATTAATGTGTAATTTTTTCAGTACAATCACATCCAGTTTTTCCTGCATTTTTTTAGGGCACTTCATAAATGGTTGCTGCATCAATGGCTTCAATTACTGCATCAGGCTTTACATTGCAAAACAAAGCCACTTTTTTCTTCAGTTCCTTATTTAGTGGCTCTTCCGTACGGCATACAATAATATCCGGGTGTACCCCTTCCTGGCTTAGCATTCTAACACTATGCTGTGTGGGTTTAGTTTTTAATTCTTTAGCAGCCCTCAGGTAAGGTATCAGCGTAAGGTGCACCACTATACAGTCTTCTTCAGACATTTCCCATTGGATCTGGCGCGGCCTCTATAAAAGGCAGGCTTTCAATATCGCCAACAGTGCCACCGAGTTCTGTAATAATAATATCAAATTTCCCTTCTTCACCCAATAGCAGCATCCTTCTTTTAATTTCATCTGTTATATGCGGTACCACCTGCACTGTTTTACCCAAATATGCGCCTTCCCTTTCTTTGTTGATAACAGTCTGGTAAATACGCCCGGTAGTTACATTGTTGGCCTGCGAAGTGGGTGTATTTAAAAAACGTTCGTAATGCCCCAGGTCCAGGTCTGTTTCCGCACCATCATCCGTTACAAAACATTCGCCATGTTCGTAAGGGTTTAATGTGCCCGGGTCAACATTAATATACGGGTCAAACTTCTGGATAGTTACGGTAAGTCCACGGCTTTGCAATAGTTTAGCCAGCGACGCAGCTATTATTCCTTTACCTAATGAAGATGTTACACCACCTGTAACAAAAATATACTTGGCCATTGGATTTATACTTTATAATTATATAGTTATTTTTGGAACGAGCTTCAGCAATACATCAATATCGTTGTAGCCCGCCCCGTCCGAAGGCGGGGTCACTCCCTGTACGGCATACCGTTGCTGGGAATGTGATTAGAAATACTTACAAAATAGAATGTGATGTGTTACTTTAGTTATCAGCGACCAGCGGAAATAGCAAAAAACTCCGAGAGGTCGTGTAAAGATATAACTAATATTCGGGAGGTAAAAATTGTAAACAAAAAATGTGAAAAAAAGCAAGAAATTGCACCTTGAAATAAAAACACTACTATAATATCCTTAAAATGGATTTCTGTATTAATATTGCAACATTCAATAAATGATTTAACGGCTTAAAGGTTATATTTTATGAAACAACAGGTAAGCAGGTTAAGCCGGTTAATTTGCAGCCAATTGATAATACTCATCCTAATCACAAATACCTGCCGCAGCCAAGGGACCGGCCTGGGCAGCTGGAATATACTCAACGTTAAATACAGCATTAACAAAAATGGAGCCTTTTTGGTGAAGCACAAATCCGCTCGCTGAAATTTTACAATCATTTTCATTATTATGAATATAAAGCAGGTATTAATTACAAAGCCCATTCCAATATAACCTTAACAGCCGCTGCCGGGGATTATGATACTTATAAAGAAGGGGGTAATTTTATTATACCAAAAAATAATGATGAGTTCAGGCTATGGTCGCAGGTAGCTTTATCGCAACCGGTATGGAATTTAAAAATAGAACAGCGATACCGGGCGGAGTTCAGGTTTACCAGTAATGGCTATCGCAACCGGTTCAGATACCGGCTGGGCCTTTCCTACCCTTTCGGGGATGATAAAAAAGGGTATAAACCTTACCAACTCACAGCTAATAATGAAATATTTTTTACAACCAAAGAGCCTTACTTTGAGCGGAACAGGTTATCATTATCATTCAACTACAAAACTTCGGCAGCCACATCATTACAAATCGGGTACCTGCACCAGTTTGATTATAAAATAAATGATGAAACCGGCCGGGATTTTTTGCAACTGGGCTTATCCTTTGATTTATAAATCAAAATAAATTTAAAAGCTATGTATATAGTGGGGACATTAACAGGAAATAATTCATTTAGCTCAGTATATGCGGTATTTAACAAACAAATTGATTTGGACAACTGGAATGCAAAATTTGGTATCGCTATAAATAAACCGATAATTATTGTTGGAGAAAAAAATATAAATTTTCCATTTTTTATTATAGAAGAATCGGAAAATGAATCCCATTCTTATAAACTTATAGATAAACAAGAGCTTGAAAATAAAATCCTTTGCCTGACTAAAGTGTAGGCTTCCCATTTTTAGTACGGTTCAAAAGTAGAATAATTTATCATTATAGTTGTTTTCGTTCAACCTATTGGGCGTAGTAAGCGGAGGCGTAGCCGTAGCGTAACGCAGCCCAATAGGTTGATTGTTTTTTTCTCTATATATTTTTGGTGACAGGCCATTAAGGGCATCATGGGGTCTGGTACAATTATAATCATCTACCCACGTTTGTGTTACCTCCCTTATCTCATCAATGCTGTCAAACAGATAAGCATCTAATACAGATTCCCTGTATGTTTTATTAAAACGTTCTACATAGGCATTTTGAGTAGGCTTGCCAGGTTGTATGTATTTAAATTCGATCTCATTAGCCACGCTCCATTGCCTGGACAACTTAGCTACGAACTCAGGCCCATTGTCCATGCGTATTTTTTGAGGTTTGCCATAACGGTTGATTAGATGTTTAAGCACCCAGATCACCCGGCTACTCTTTAAAGAATAATCAGTTTCAATAAATAATATTTCCTATTATAGTCATCTATTACATTAAAAGAGCGGAACTTGGTACCATTGCTAAGGGCATCACTCATAAAATCTATGCTCCAGGTTTGAGTAAAATAATCAGGCTTGCTTAATGGTTCCTTTACTCTTGCAGCAAGACGTTTCTTTACCTTACGGCGCAAGGGCAGGCCCATCTTTTATACACCCTGTGCAACCTCTTATGGTTAATAACCGTCCCTGTATTCCTGATGCGGTAGTAACATTTCCAAAACCTTCTACCGGGTTCTGTTTTGCAAGGTTTTCCAGTTGTACCATAACCGTTACATCATCTTTTATACTTGTATAACACAGACTGCTGCGGCTTAGCTTTAATAAACGACACGCCTTGCTGATGTCTTTTGGCCGCTCTTTGCGCATATCAACAATAATCATTCTTTTATCGCAAGGCTTTAAAGCTTTTTTCGATGACGTATTTGGCAGTGTCAAGCTCCATCGCAAGGTTGGCATACATTTTTTTTAACCGGGCATTTTCTTCTTCCAGTTCCTTAATCCGCTTCAGCTCAGTTGCTTCCATGCCGCCATAACGCTGCCGCCATTTATACAACGATGCTTTGCTTACACCATGATCACGGGTGATCTCTTCGGCGCTTTTACCGTTATCAAAATCTTTGAGGATGCCTGCTATCTGGGCAGGACTAAATTGACTTTTTTTCATTGTTTTACGTTTTTAAAGTTACAAATTTTGTCTACTTTTAAAACGTACTATTTTCAGGGGAGCTTACAACAGAAGGGAAACGTAGGTATACAAGTAATATGGTTTTAGGAAATTTTAGTACTAAAAAAACTATTCATTTATCGGAAATTACATTTCCACCTTTAATTTGTTATGACTATAGATTCTGATTCCCCAGATGAAAGGCTTGTGGAAATAACAGATTTTTCTAAATATAAATATGATGATTTAATAAATTATAGTCAAAAATTTAATGTTTTACCAACACATTTTCAGTTTGCGGGTGATTATAGAGCAGAAACTGAAATAAGAGTTGAGCTTGAGAAAGTAAAAATTTTCAAAGAAAGTCAATAAACTAATTTAATCGCTCAATAAAGCTCCACCGTACAAGAGTGCGACCCCGCCTTCGGACGGGGCAGGCAGCCACCGCAGCTCAATAGCATTACCGAAGCCCGTCACCAAAAATCCCCTATGCGAAGCATGCCCTACTCCACCCTTTTCAAATCCAGGTCCTGGAAATCAAAACTAAAATCCGTTAGCGGTGAAATGGCTTCCATGGTAATGCCGGTAGCTTTGCCGGTTTTGTCCATGCTAAAAACCACATACGCATCGGCATCCATGCTGCGGTCATCCCATTTTACAATAAACGTATTTGCTTTGTAGGGCAGCAGCTCACCGGTAAGCCGTGGTGAGCGTTTGGAATCGAACCATGGTTTGTTGTTTTTTTGGGAAATTACAACATCTCCAAACCATTTGTCGGTGTACGTGCCGGTAAATAATTTAAAATCAGGAGGGGTATTTTTCTTTTGCTGTGCTTCAATAGCTGTCCATATTTTATCTGTGATGGCTTTGGCTTCGGCCTGTCCTTTTACAACACGGTCGTGCATTTGCTTAACACGGTCTGTGCCGGTAATGCCGAGGTAACTGTCTTTTATGGTATTGGTAATGGCGGTAAATGCAGCGCCGGATTGCTGGTTGGTGAGTACAATAATACCAAGCTTTAGTTCGGGTAGCAACGTAACCTGCGTTACAATGCCCGCCAGCCCGCCGGTGTGTGAGGCTTGCTTGTACCCTTTTACATCTGCCAAAAACCAACCGAGGCCATAAGCGGCAAAATGTGTGTTGTACGGCGAGAGCCCACGTACATCAATGATGGTTTGTGGTGCCCACATGTCTTCATGCACCGCTTCGCTAAACAATTGTTTTTTTAAACTGTCGCCATATTTGCCGTTGTTCATTTGCATGATTGCCCACTTACCCATGTCCGTTAGGTTGCTGTAAATGCCGCCTGCTGCATTCGCGGTTTCGCTCCAGTCCATTTGTATCGGTTGCACTTTTCCATTTACCGGCGCATGTGCACTGATGATGTTGGTTTTGTTTTTCAACCTTGTGATTGAAGCGGCGCTCATCGTCATGCCCAGCGGCTGCATGATGCGCTGCTCAATAAAATCTTCCCAACTTTTTCCGGAAACCCTTGCCACTACCTCTCCTGCTACGATATACAAATTGTTGTCGTAATCAAATTTGGTACGAAAGCTGGATACCGGTTTTAAAAACCTTAAATTATGGATGATGTCTTTTTTGGTAAATGTATTGCTGTCGGGAAACATCATTAAATCGCCTGCACCAAGGCCAAGGCCGCTGCGGTGTGTGAGTAAATCTTTAATGGTAAATTCTGCAGTTACATATGGATCGTACAATTTAAATTCAGGGATGTAATCAGTCACTTTATCATCCCAGCTTATTTTCTTTTCATCTACCAGCATGCCGAGCGCTGCGGCAGTAAAGGCCTTGCTGTTGGAGGCTATGCCAAATAATGTATTTTCATCTACTTTTTATTATTGGCTAAAGACCGTACGCCATATCCTTTGGCATGGATCACTTTACCATCTTTTACAATGGCTACGGCAATACCGGGAACGTCAAAGACTTTTAAAGTGCGTTCTACCAGCGTATCTATTTGTACAGGGGTAATTTGTGCTGCTGTAATATAAAAATTGAAAATTAAAAGCGCTGATGCTGACAGGAATTTTTTCATGATAAACAGTTAATTTTATTGGCTATAAAAATAACTGTTTTTATTGATTGTAGTGTTCCTTTCTATGAGACCGTAACTGACGCAACAGCTTTTAATATTTCTCTATTTAAAAAAATTACAGCGATTTTTCTTTAGGTTCTTTTTCAATAAATAATGTTCTTGTAGGAAATGCAAATTCAATACCCAGATTTTGAAATTCTTCAAATATACGCAGGTTGATGGCCTGCTGGATATCCATATACTTTGTATAATCTCCATCCAGCACATGGTACACTATTTCATAATCCAGGCTTGATTCATTATAGGAAGTAAAATGTGCACGGTCGAAATCGGCAGTTTCCTGTATCTCAATAATGGACCGTATAATTGCTGGTATCTGCTTCAGCAATTCTAAAGAGGTAGAATATGTTACTCCGATTTTAAAAGAAATCCTCCGCTTCTCCATACGTTTATAGTTATGTATGCGTGAGCTGGTAAGATCGCTGTTGGATATCACCAACTGCTCACCGGTAAGGCTTTTTATCCGGGTGGTTTTGATGCCAATATAATCTACATTTCCCTGCTTGTCGTCTATAACAATATAATCGCCTATTTCAAATGGCTTATCGAAAAAGATGACGAAATAATTAAATAAATCACCCAAAATATTTTGTGCCGCTAAAGCAATGGCAATACCACCTATACCCAAACCAGTTAAAATAGTGGTGATATTGTAACCCATATTGTCAAACAGGAATAAAAATCCCATAATCCAAATCACAATATTGATGAGGAGCATGATACCGCCCAACTGTTTTACTTTTTCTTCGCCATGTACCTGCCTCCTTAAATAATTTTGCAGCAATCCTGATACAGCAGCAGAAATTAAACGTAAAATAAAATAAGTAATAAATATGGTAGTGGCAACTTTTAAAATATTAGCCATTTTTTGAGAAAGCGTAAGGGAAAGCAGGCCTAAATAGATAGCAGTAAAATATAAAATCGGGATTATAAATCTTCTAATCCCTTCCACCAGGAAATCATCAAAATGTGTTTTTGTATGTTCTGACCACCGCTTGATTTTTTTTAAAACAACATGTTTAAGAAAGAATACTATTAACATTCCCAGCAAAATAATACCTGTAGCAATAAGATATTGCAGCACTGTATTTCCGAAATAAACTTTTTTCAATAATTCATCCATTTGAAACAGATTTTGTAAAAAAATTATTTATCTGCAATCGTATAGCATACCTGTCAGATTTACACAAAATTACAAGTTATCCAATATACATTTAGTGAAATGCTATTGTATTGAGTTTTTGTTAAATTAACACTATGGTGTTAATGCTTATGCACCCTACATCCTCATTAAACTGGGATACAGTCTTACATATACTTCAAATGCCATTGGGTTTTTACCATACAAATTATTCAATTTTTTGTCTGCACCATACAACGTAAACTGGCTTCCGCCTGCTACTTTGGCCTTACCGATATTTAACAGGTCATAATTAAATCCAACAGTAAAAGCATTTACCGGAAATATTGCATCATGCCCGTAAATTGCTTCATCCAGGAACAATTCCTCCACTGATTTTTGAACATGCTCATACCGTCCGTGAAGCGCTAATTTATTTTTTCTCCATGAACTTTCTAACAAAAAAGCATTTTCACCATCATGGTCTTTTACTTTATTCATACCCCAAAGTGCTATCGCATTAAATGACCCATCACGCAATGGCAGGCTGTATGTTGCAGATGCCGTAGTCCTGTTTATATCTTCCCCGGGATGCAATTCTTCAGGGCTTTTTATAAATCCGTGGGATAGCTGCAATGCCCAGTTTTTAGAAGGATTATAAGAAAGCCTGCCGCTCCTGCTGTTGAACCGGGGCTTATCAAAATCAAATCGTTTTTCATTAGGCTCTTTTCCGGTAAAAGAAGAACCTTCAATTTTAAATTTTCCCAGCCGTATGCCAAGTGTTGCCACACCAAAAGTAATATGCGTAGCGTCTACCCAATGGTGTGAAAGCGGTGCATCAGGATTGTATAAAGCCGAAGGCCGGTGCATAAAAGCTACCGGCCCTAAAGCCGGTTCACCGGGATAAGATACATAAGCAAATACATCTGTATTTTTTGAAAATGCATGTGCATAGCTCACTGATAATTCAGAGAATAAATCATGTGGGTGCTGCCTGTCTACCAAAGGTTTTCCTTTGTACGTTTCTCCGCTTTGAAATAATAGCGGGTAACCATTGCCACCCATTGTTATAGCATCTAAAGATAGCATGGTACTAAAATGAAGCAAACCGTTTTTACCTGTTTTTCTTTGCCCCATAAACATCAACCAGTTGGGCGCATCAATTTTAGTACCCCCTCTTGATCCTTTATTAGTAAAATCCTGGTTAACATAGCGGAGAAAAAGATTATAATGCAGCATGTACATCCACTTTTTTGAGTGGTACATATTGCCATACATCGGTGATGCATCTGGTAACCATGCAGTACCTGATCCGTTGCGGTTCATGGGCAGGTTTAAAGAAAACGCATGGCTCATATTGCCCATATCAAGATTCACTGTATCGTGGTTATGATGCTTCTCCATTTGTATGCTATCCTTTGGTTTTGATAGCGCTGTATCTTTTTTTGGCATATGGTGTTCATGCTGCGCATGTGCGGATGAAGCAAATAAGAAACTCATTATTAATAAAATAATATTTTTCATGTACGTGTTTTTTGTAATTATATAATATGAACTGCAACCATTATACCACTCATTGCAATCATTAAAGCATCCTCGATAACTGTAACGGTGCTCATAGGTAAATTAAAAACCGCACCCAGGCATGCACACCGTATTTTTCTTTTATTCAACAGGCTTTGTAAAACGCCAATTATACTAACAGACATTACAATAAGCGTTACCAAATTGGTAATTAAGGGTTGAAAATTAACGGCATAAGCAATGCCCAGCAAAAATTCTATAAATGGGTAGATAAATCCCCATGCCGGTAGTTTTTTTGCAATAATATCATAAGTAGCATAGCTTTCTGCAAAACCTTTGAGATCAAGCAGTTTAAAGAATGAGAACGTTAAAAAAAATCCGCTCATGAAAACACTCATGGCCTGCATCCAGTTAAACCCCTTAGCGCTGTTTGCAGCAATAATTGTTACCACTGATATGTAAAAGAAAATCAGTAAAATTGGTTTGTAAGTAGCAAACCATGATTTTGTTTCTTCCTCAGCTAAGGCATGATGCATTGCATCTGCTTCTTTTATGGTATAATTTCCTGCTTTTTGTAAAGCAGATTGCAGAATATTTACAGGAATATGTTTTTGCATAGTGATGGTTGCCTGTGGCGAAGTTAACTGCACATCTGCTTGTGTGATATCACTGATTTTTAGCAATTCGCTTTTCACCTTTGCAACGCAGTTATTGCAGGTCATGCCGCTGATATGATAAGTATGTGTCATAATAAAAATTTTATAACACAAAGGTAAAAATCAAATAATGAGCGGCTGTTATGGAATTCAGGAATTAAGTTGTAACATTTACAGATCGTCAATATTTTTGCGGCTGTTTTGTTTTAACGATTTATAAAAAGATGGAGTTAAACCTGTAATTTTTTTGAATTGGTTAGAGAGGTAAGCAACACTGCTGTATCCCAGTTGATCTGCAATTTCCGAAAGGGTAAGCTCATCATACATTAACAATTCTTTTATTTTTTCTATCTTTTGTCCGATGAAATATTTTTCTATGGTAGTACTTTCTATTTCAGAAAAAAGGTTGCTTAAATAATTGTAATCATAATTAAGCTGTTGAGAGATATATTCAGAAAGGTTAACGGAAATATTTTTATCGCTGTGATGGATAAGTTCTACTACAATATTTTTAATTTTTTCAATCATGCGGCTTCTCTTGTCGTCAATACTTTCAAAGCCTAATTTTTTAAGTGAAGTGTTAAGATTTTTTAAAGTTGCTGTTGTAAGTTTTTCTTCAATAACAACTTCTCCCAACTCTACTGTTACAGGATGCAATCCTGCTTTTTCCAATTCGGATTGCACTACCATTTTGCAGCGGCTGCATACCATATTTTTGATATAAAGTTTCATTGGCATATTTATATTTTATCCCCAGCTATTAAAGTTAGATATTTATTTTTTTGTGGCGGCCATTTGGAAACTTGTGCGGCATCGTTGTAGCCTGCCCCGTCCGAAGGCTATCGTGTGGACACATTTTTGCATAGCTTTGAGTACAAAAAAGATGGAGAAAAGAGAATTCAGTGATTTGAAGACATGCGTTTATTGTATAGGGGAATAAGATTTTAGGAGATTTGTTTAGCAAGAGCGTTAGTTCGATTCGTCAACTAACAAAAAACGAATCAAGAAGCCAAAGGTTTTTATCGTTTTCTTAATAATGAAAGGGTTAGTGAGGAAGACATAGTTAGCAATCTGGTAAGCAAATTGCCAGGCAGCCTGCCGGAGGTAAATATAAGTATGCATACAAAGACAGTACAGAAATAAATTTAAGCAGCCATAGCAATCGTATAAAAAGATAGCCACATCGATACTACCAATGCCAATAATGAAAAGGGTTTAGGCTTTTTTGTTGCACCCGAGTTTGGTTGTAGATGCTTACCAATGCATCCTATGGTTATTCGGATATTAAGATATGGAACCGTTCGTTGGAGTTGAAGTCCAAATTTGAACGGGAATATAATAAGTTGTCCATAGAACACAAAGAGTCATATGAATGGATTAGGTATCAATAATACAAAGACTGCCTTGGCTGATATAGTAGAAGGGATGGTGATTGTTCAGGATAGGAAGGAGATATTTATGAGCAGTTTGCTGTGATTGCAGATGAGAAAACAGATTTATTAATACGTGCCAGGGCTAATAGGACATTAGCAGATAATACAAAATTATTCGACTGTTTATCTGCTCAGCAAGCGCAAGGCTGTTATGAAATACCTGTAGAAGTGAAAGAAGAACAGGAAAAGAAGGGCTACAATAAAAATAAGGTATAAGCAGGTAGAAATAAAAAAAAACAGCGGGACAAGTAAAGGCGTGCCGCCCATTACCAGTCTTTATTTAATAGAAGCAAAAAGAACTTAATTATAGTGGGGAAGATAAGATATGCTGGAGATTATTGACGACAATAGCTGTACAAACAGTTGAAATAGCAAAGATGTGTATTGAGTGGTATAGCTGGAGGTGGACAATCGAGGAGGTGTTTAAAATATTAAAAAAGAAGGTTATAACATAGAAGCCTCTGAACTTGAATATGGCTCATCAGTAAGAAAAATGAGTTTAATGATAATGGAAGTAATCATTAAACTCTTCCTCATGAGACTAGCATATGCAGAACCGGAAATAGTTATAAATACTGATACTTGCTTCTCAAAGAGGAACAGGATTTTTTAGAACATCAAATAATACAGCTGGAGGGAAAACTGAAAACAAAAGAACCCTTACAAAAGTAAAGACCTGAAACGATATGTATGGGTTATAGCCAGATTAGGTGGATGGAAAGGATATGAAAGCAAAAGACATCCAGGGATTACAACGCTATGGATAGGACTAAAGTATTTTAAGGCAGCTATGGTGGGCTGGGAAATAAGAAGAAATGTGTCCACACGATAGGTCCGAAGGCGGGGTCACTCACTGCAACAGCATACCAATATTGGGCTTTTATCGAAGCGAATTTTTTATTAACCGCTAAGGCGCAGAGACGCAAAGTTCCGGAAAGTTCTTCTGGAGCATCTTTGCGGCTTGGCGCCTCTGCGGTAAAAATATTATTGTGTATTAAAAAGAAATAATTATTGTTGAAGTGCAAGAATTCAGCCACAGTTGCCGGAGCATTTACAATTAAATATTTTGTTAAATGCAAAAACACAAAAATTCAAATGGATGTGAAAACACCACCAAAAAGTCAGACGTAGCTAACTCTGCAAACAATTCATCGCTTCTTTGATTGTTATTCCCTGGAACACATTAAAAAGCGAAGCTGGGATTTAATTATGTATGCCTTCAGTAATGAAGAAATGGACGGCATCTCCCACCTTGAACGAAGCAATTACCTTTTCTTTTGCGAACAAATCAACAAGCTCTTTGAAGCTTTGGTTATAATTGATAAAGAATTGATACCGTTGTTTAAGGTGGAGGAAGAGTAAAAAAGAAAAAGCCTGTATTGAAAAGCAGTACAGGCTTTTTTCCTAGCGTAGGAAAAGATTTAAAAGAAAGTAATTTATGTCCTAAATATTAAAACTCAATTTTAATCAAACGTTTTGAAGATTCAATAAGTGTGTTATTGGCATCCTTCATTTGGTCTGCAAATACTCTAAAAGCTTCACAAAGATCATTAACATCAAAAATTATATCATCATAAATTATAGTACATTCTTTTAGTTGAAAGAATATTTTATTTAAATATGGTATTCCCAAATAATTTTTTTCGATTAAAAATTGCATTATAGGTTCAATAAATTTTTCTTTTTGCGTAATAAATCCGTCACTTACTGTTTTACATTCAAAAAATATTTTAAATGTTGTATTGAAAAATTCTAATACCTCTTCTTGGTCTTTTACATTTTCAATATATATTGTTTGTCCACAGGCATCGCATACTTTTACGAAAGCAGAATTTAAATTTACTTTCATCTGGTAAATTTTTTCAAGTTTTTCTTTTAAAATCCTTACTGCTTCATCATAAATAGTGTCAATATAATCAAATGAAGAAATGATATCTTTATATTCTTTTATGGTATTTTTGTCATTTCCAAATCGAGAAATATATGCTAAATAATATTCTTCTAAATTTAATTTGTTAGTAGCTCTTTTGATATCATTATTAGTTATGTTTCCTAAAAGATGATGTTCAAAAGGTTTTAATTTTATTTTATTTACATATAAAATGTAGTTTTCAGATTGCTTTTTTGAAATTTTAATTATGTTTTCTGTAAGAATAGAAAAATACTTTAATTTATCAAGTTGTTCGTCTTTAAACCTTTGTCTTTCTTTTTTTCTATCATTTTTTATACCTCGAATAAAAATAAAATATGCTCCAAGAAATCCTAAGAAAGCTCCAATTGTTCCAGTTAAGAGATCTTGCCATAACGAAATGCTGAAAAATTGAATATCAATACATAGAAATAGAATCATTCATAATTATTTTTAAAATGATAAGATGATAAGTTCAATAAAGATATTCCGTACAAGAGTGCGACCCCGCCTTCGGACGGGGCAGGCCGCCACTGTCGCTTAATAGCAGCACTACAGCTGGTCACCAAATAAAAAAATGTGCAAGGCACATTTTCAATCATTACTTTAACCGTTCTTTAATATCCAGATCAAACTTTCTTGCATAATCTTTGGCCACATCATAACCGGCATCTGCATGGCGAATTACGCCCATTCCCGGGTCATTTCGTAATACACGGCTGAGGCGTGCAGCTGCTTCGGCAGTACCATCGGCAACAATCACCATGCCTGCGTGAATGCTGTAACCCATGCCTACGCCGCCACCATGGTGCAGGCTTACCCAGCTGGCGCCACCTGCAGTGTTAACTAATGCATTTAAAACTGGCCAGTCTGCCACGGCATCGCTGCCATCCAGCATAGCCTCGGTTTCCCGGTTGGGCGAAGCCACAGAGCCGGTATCCAAATGATCGCGGCCTATAACGATTGGCGCTTTTACTTTACCAGTACGGACAAGTTCATTAAAAGCCAGGCCTGCTTTTTCCCTGTCGCCCTGTCCAATCCAGCAAATACGTGCAGGCAACCCCTGGAAAGCAATGCGTTCCTGCGCCATTTTTATCCAGCGGTGCATGCTTTTATTTTCAGGAAAAAGCTCCATCATAACGTTGTCGGTTATGCGAATATCTTCCGGGTCACCACTAAGCGCTACCCAGCGGAACGGGCCTTTACCCTCGCAGAACAGCGGACGGATATAAGCCGGTACAAAACCCGGAAAACCAAAAGCATTTTCCAGCCCCCTTTCTTTTGCCCTCGCCCTGATATTATTTCCATAATCAAAAGTAATGGCACCGCGTTCTTGTAACTGCAACATTAATTCTACATGCAGCTTCATGCTATCATAACTGAGGTCAATATATTGCTCCGGATTTTTTTTACGCAGCACATTGGCCTGTTCGTTGGTTAACGTGTGTGGGATATAGCCGATTAAAGGATCATGTGCTGAGGTTTGGTCGGTTAATGTATCCGGGATAATGTCTCTTTCGAGTAGGCGTTCCAGTAAGTGAACTGCATTACATAAAACACCAATGGATAATACCTCTCCATTTTCTTTAGCTGATACAGCCCTGTCAATAGCCTCATCAATATTTATAATTTTTTCATCCAGATATTTTGTTTCGATGCGTTTATCGATGCGCCACTCTTCCACTTCGGCAATAAGTGCCACGCCTTCGTTCATAGTAATGGCCAAAGGCTGTGCGCCACCCATACCGCCAAGCCCTGCTGTAACATTCAGTGTTCCTTTTAAAGTGCCGTTAAAATCTTTATTAGCTGCGGCTGAATAAGTTTCATATGTGCCTTGCACAATCCCTTGTGAGCCGATATAAATCCAGCTGCCGGCAGTCATTTGGCCGTACATCATCAAACCTTTTTTTTCGAGCTCGTCAAAATGTTTCCAATTGGCCCAGTTGGGTACCAATTGGGAATTACTGATAAGCACCCGTGGCGCATCTTTATGTGTTTTAAGCATGGCAACGGGCTTGCCACTTTGCACCAATAAGGTTTCATCCTCATTCAAATCTTTCAATGCTTTGATGATAAGGTCAAGGCTTTCAAAATTCCGGGCTGCTTTGCCGCGGCCGCCATACACAATTAAATCATCCGGACGTTCAGCTACTTCCGGATCTAAATTATTTAAAAGCATTCTTAATGCGGCTTCCTGTACCCAGCCTTTGCAATTGAGTTGATTGCCGGTGGGAGTTTTATATTTTATGGGATCGTATGTTGTATGTAGCATTGTTAACTTTATTATTTATATCTGTTCTTTTTAGGATTCTGTCTATTATCAAAAATGGTAATAAATGTAATGGTATTGTTTTTTATCCTGTAATAAATTTTGTTATGCTTAGTAACATTAAATTTTCTTACAGCTATTATCTTTGGAGTTGAAGAACCAATGAAAGGATTTTTGCTAATGGCTGAAATTGTAGAAACTAATTTCCTGGCAAAATCATCTGCTACTTTCTTAGACCATTCTTTTTCCAGCCAGCTTGCAACTTTCTCTGCGTTTTTATTGAACCTTTTGTTGATTTTTATTTTGAAAGCCATCTGGACATTGTTTTTTTGAACTCTTCAAAAGAAACTGTTTCTCCAGCATCAGCTTCTTTAATGGCTTTTTCTAATTCCTTTTCCTGCTCTTCTGTTAAATCATCTTCATCCAGCTCTCTGTACGGTTATCTATTACGTATGGCATAACGTCCTCATTCAAAACATTTAATATATGCTCATCATCAATGCTATCAATTAACTGGTGTAATTCTTTTTAAGTTCTTCTTTTGATTTCATAACAAATGTTTCTCAAATTTACTTTTTTTTTGCAAAGACACAATGAAAGGAGTTTATTTCCCGAACGAATAATTCTGTATAAATTCTATTGCTTTTATCATATCATCATGCAATACCCTGTCTGCATCATTAAAAGATATTTGTTTTCTAAAAGCTGTTACGATTTCTTCAATCTGTGGAGAGCTTTTTAATGGTCTGCGAAATTCCAATGCTTGTATGGCTGTCAGCAATTCAATGGCTAAAACCTTCTCTACATTATCAATTACCCTTTTACATTTGGTAGCGCCGTTTGCCCCCATACTTACATGATCTTCCTGGTTGTTGCTACTGGGAATGGAATCTACACTTGAAGGCGTACACAGTTGCTTATTTTCGCTCACAATACCGGCAGCGGTATATTGTGGTATCATTAATCCTGAATGCAGCCCTGGATTTTTTACTAAAAATGGTGGCAGATGTCTTTGTCCGCTGACTAATTGAAAAATCCTTCTCTCTGAAATGCTGGCAATTTCACTCATGGCAATGGCAAAAAAGTCCAGCGCTAACGCTAACGGCTGTCCGTGGAAATTACCACCGCTAAGGATCAGGTCATCACCAGGAAAAATATTGGGATTATCGGTTACGGAATTAATTTCTTTAATAAAAACACTTAACACATAATCAAAGGTATCTTTTGTAGCACCATGCACTTGCGGTATGCAACGGAAAGAATAAGGATCCTGCACCTGGGATTTTTTTTGTACAGCTATGGGGCTGCCCTTTAATATTTCTCTTAGATGCGCTGCTGTCTCTTGCTGACCTTTATGGGCACGAATGGAATGTATTTTTTCATGTAGAGGATCAGGAATACAGTCAAATGCATCAAAGCTTATGGCAGCTATTATGTTAGCCCACTTCAATAACCTGTCCGCATGTACTAAATTGTATAAGCCATAAGCACTAATAAACTGGGTGCCATTGATCAATGCCAAACCTTCTTTACTTTGCAATGATACGGGCTGCCAATTGAATTTTTTTAATGCTTCGGCAGCTTGCATTTTTTCCCCCCCACAATATACTTCACCTAATCCTATTAATGGCAGGCTCAAATGGCTGAGCGGAGCTAAATCCCCTGAAGCTCCCAAGGATCCTTGTGTATATACTACCGGCCATACATCGTTATTATACATTTCCATCAGACGTTTTACTGTATCGATCTGCACACCGCTATGGCCATAACTAAGCGATTTTATTTTTAGCATGATCATCAGCTTTACAATATCTTTTGGCACTTCTTCTCCTAATCCACAGGCATGAGACTGTAATAAATTTTTTTGCAGTTCCTGTAATTGTGCTTTATCTATTTTTACATTTTGAAGATAACCGAACCCGGTATTGATACCATAAAATAAGTCATCATTATTATTTAACTTTTTATCTAAATAATCTCTGCAGTTGGTTATTTTTTCATGGGCATCAAAAGTAATTGAAACTAACTGGTTATATTCCAGCAGGTTCTTTATTTGTTGGAAATTAGTGTGACTTTTATCTAACGGCAAATAATTATAACTCATAAAAGATTGATTGGATGATGTTGAACTGTCCAAAAGTAAGGTAAAAAAGTTGCATATAAAGACGCAATGAGCAGGCAAAGGTGCAAAGAATATTCAAATGAATACGCTTAATTTGAGTTGATAAGATTACGTATCACTGCGCTTGCAGCCATACAGCCAAAATAGCGGGCATGTATGAAACAGTACCAATAATTGATTTTTAGGGTATGCCTTTTCTGTGACAATAACTTTATCCTGGTCTACAAGTTCGGGTGAAAAGACTACAGTTACGCCTGTTCTTATACCTGATTCATGCAGGCGTTTGCGCACATACCTGGCCAGCTTGCACTGGTAGCTTTTGGAAATATCCGCTATTTGTATTTGAGATGGATCTGTTTTTCCTCCTGCCCCTAATGAGCTTACTACCGGGATTTGCCTATCCACACACGCTTTTATCAATTCCACTTTTGGAGATAATGTGTCAATACAATCCACTACATAATCAAAATGGCCATTTTCTAAAATTTTTATTGTTCTTTCCTCTTTGATGAATTCTGTAACAGGTCTGACTCGTCCTAAAATAAGTTTACAGGTTATATAAATGTGTTTTTTATTTACTGTAATTTTTTGGATGTTCAAAGTTAGGCTTTGAATGATAATAGTTTTTCCATAATTTTTCTGTTTTTAAGTTAATGTTACAATGTATTTGCTCTGGTGTAAGGTTACCTATGCTCATATGTGGCCTTTGTTGGTTATAAAGTTTTACTGTCCGCTTAAGTATAGCTTTAGCTTCTATAATATTTGCAGGTTTGCAGAACTGCAAATACTCATCCTTTATAATCCCATTAATTCTTTCAGCAAGGGCATTTTCTAAAGGGTCGCCATTTTCAGTCATACTGATTGTAATATTATTTTCATTTAATAATTGTACATAGCTATTACTACAATACTGTAAGCCCCTGTCACTGTGGTGTGTAAGCTTAAAATGGCCCTGCGGCCTCAAGCCGCAAAGGGCTATTTTAAGCGCTTGTATACAGTGTACACTTTCCATATTCTCTGCTACAGAATACCCTACAATCTTACGATCAAATAAAGCATCCCTGCCCATTTTTATTTGGTTATCAATCATGAAGCTTTGTAACATCTCATAAAGCTTACGGGTGCCCATACGCCTATGCAACAAACGGATGCGCTTCACCTCTTCTATCACCAGCTTTGTTTCTATATCACTACTATAACAAAACCAGCTATACTGATAATGAGCCTGCCGGGTAATACCAAACCATCCACATAGCCTGGCAAGGCCTATATGGGGAAATTCCCTTTTCATAACCATTATGGTTTGGTGTTGAACTTTTTCTAATAGGAACTTTTAGTTGCTGTTCTGCTACATCTATCATCGTAGAAAAAGCAACAGCTTTTTGCTCTGCTTCCTAAGTTGTTGTTCCAATTGTTTTATCCGAACCTCCAATTCTTTAATTTGGGCATCGCCACCTTCCAAGCTATGAATGCTACGTTTTGACATAGATAACCTTTCTGCAAAACTAATCACTCTTCGCTGACATCCATTAACATCATAACCTAAACGGCGCATCCATTTTACTATCAAACCATTTTCTTTCTTTCGGCCTGTGTATTTTTCCCCTATAGCTTGCTTCGTCGTTGGATAGGATAAATACTCCTTAATAATTAATTCTTTCTCTGCATCACTAAAATAGTACAACTCATTTGACTTATACTGACGAATAATATTATGACCCATCTTAATCAAATTTGCGTAAACCTATTTTAGGACAAGACAGTCACTAATTCGATAGCAGGATTAATATCTTTTATCCGCCGGGCCATAACTTCAGTTTTTGTTTGTGTTTCGGTGCTGTGCAAAGCTGCTATTTGCCGGTTAGCATTGCTTAAGTCAACCTTATCTCCATCAATAATTGTCATTTTGCCTATTCCTGTCCGGGCTATCATTTCAGCACAAATGCCTCCAACCCCACCCAGTCCTACCACTAAAACATTTTTATGCATTAATTGCTCTAACTTTTCGTCGCCCAGCAGTAATTGTGTTCTGCTCATCCAATATGGTATCATAAAAATTGTTTATAAAATCTGTAGATTTGTTAACTACAAAAATCATTACATGAAATTGAATTTCAAAATATTATTATTGGTTGTGATTAATTGTATTTGTTGACTTTCTGTAAAAGCACAAACAATAGAATTATTAACCTCGGGCACCAAAACTTCCATACGTGGATTAAGCGTAGTAAATGATAAGATAGTGTGGGTAAGCGGCAGCAATGGAATGGTTGGAAAATCGATGGATGGCGGCGCTACCTGGAAATGGCTGACTGTTAAAGGTTTTGAGCAAACAGATTTCAGGGATATTGAAGCGTTTGATGCTGTAACGGCTGTGATAATGGGGATAGCCGAGCCGGCATATATTTTAAAAACGGTTGATGGTGGTGAGAGCTGGAAAGTTGTGTTTGAGAATAAAGACAAAGGCATGTTCCTGGATGCGATGGAATTTTGGAATGAGCAAAGTGGAATTGTATTGGGCGACCCCATCAATAATAAAGTTTTTATTGCCCGTACTTTTGACGGGGGAAATACATGGAAAAGTATTCCTGAGCAATACAAGCCTGCTGCTGACAGTGGTGAGGCATGCTTTGCCAGCAGCGGCACCAATGTAAGGGCATTGAATAAGCAGGAAGCTGTTTTTATTTCCGGCGGCCTAAAATCTAATTTATTTTTGAGAGATAAAAAGATTCATTTACCTATTGTACAGGGAACGGAAACAACAGGTGCCAACTCAATAGCAGTAAAAAATAAAAATGTATTTGTAGTAGTTGGCGGGGATTTTATGACTAAGGATTCTACTGCTAAGAATTGTTTTATTACCAAAGATGCCGGTAAATCCTGGGTAGCGCCAATTACAGCACCGCATGGATACAGGAGCTGTGTGGAATATATCAATAAAACAAACTGGGTATGTACAGGCCTGAATGGTGTGGACTACAGCACTGATGATGGTGTCAACTGGAAATGGATAAGCACAGAAGGTTTTCATGTAAGCCGCAAGGCTAAAA
>JADJOC010000006.1 GCA_016713965.1 Chitinophagaceae bacterium | reverse complement strand
CGATTTTATCGGCCAGCTCAATCTGAGTTAATCCTAATTGCTTCCTTAAAAGCTGTATTCTATCTGCCAGCGATTGGTTCATTTTAGATTATTTTTCCACACAAAATAACCACATAGAACACTTATTTTAGGCTATCAGGTGTCATAATGTGGATAATTTGCAGGATTGATATTTTTGTTAAGTGTCATAAAGAATATTTTTGTACCCCAAACGACAACTTAAAAATTATCCACATGGTACAAAAAACAGATCAAACGCATCAAGCTGCACAGCAAATACCGCAGGCATGGCAGCTTCACTGCTGCATGAGGTACAGGCAAACAAGTTCCCTACTACGGTAAGCGGGATATGGCTGGAAGCGGCAGGCTTTAATGTGAGCGGACGGTAAATCACCATAGAAAATAAAACCCTCACTATAAAAAATACGGCAGCCGATGGAAATACAAGACATTAAACAACGCCTTGGTCGATGGTATTAAATTATTATGGTTTAAAGCCCGATAAAAGCCTTCGATTAAACTGCCCCTTCCACGAAGACAAAACCCCAAGCCTGCAGGTGTATTACAAAACCCATACAGCCTATTGTTTTAGCAGCAATTGTAAAACGCATGGCAAAAGCATGGATGTGATTGATTTTATTTTACATAAAGAAAGCTGCACCAAACATGAAGCGATAAAAAAAGCCATTGAAATATCAGGAAGAAACTGGTAAACAATAATGAAAAAGATTATCCACTAATAAAACCATCAATCAGCAAAGAACAATTTTTACAAAACATATTTACCTATTTTAAAAATGGGGTACATAATAGTAAGCCTGCCCAGGAATATATCCGCAGCAGGAATTTAGATTTTACAAAACTGGAAATCGGTTACAATACAGGGCAGTTCCATCATGGTACAAGGAAAGAAGAAACCTTAATCAACCAATGCTTACAATATGGATTACTGGCAACACATGACCGGTTGAGCAAGACAGGCGAAACCTGTTATAAATCTTTTGCAAAGTTTTGTATTGTGTTTGCCTTGCGTAATCAAAGCGGCCAGTTAACAGGTTTATATTTTAGAAGCACTATTAATGACAAAGACCAAAAACATTTTTATTTAAAAGAAAGCACAGGGCTTTATCCTGGCTATCCAAAAGCAGCAACCCCCAAATTAATTATTACGGAAAGCATTATTGATGCAGCAAGTTTATTGCAGATAAAAGCCATTACAGACCAGTACAGCATAATAGCAGCCTATGGAACAAACCGCTTGAATGAAGAAATGAAAGCAGCTATAACCGGGTTAAAACAACTGACCGAAATCATTTTTACTTTTGATAATGATGAAGCCGGAAATAAAGCAGTAAAAAAGTATGCAGAAGAATTAAAACAGTTATTACCCGGCATCACCCTGTCAAAAATAGTATTGCCCTGTAAAGATGTAAACGAAACCCTGCAAGTGCACTGTGATGAAAATATTTTTATTGATTTATTAAATGGACGTACAACAGATTTTTTTCTTTCAACTGAAAATACAAATCAACCAGGAGCGAAATTATTAATAGAAAAATCAGTTGAAAGAGAAAAGACAGCGGCAATAATACAACAACATCCCACACATGAATTAAATACAGCAAACCCATACAAATTAGTTTATACAAGTGATACAGCGGTTTACTATATACAGGGCGGCCTGCCTAAAACAACAGACCATTTAAAAATAATGTTGGTCATAGAGAACCCACAAACAAATTTTAAAGCCAGGAATAAAATTGATTTGTATGAAGATAAACAGGTAGAAAAATTATGCAAGGAAGTAGCGGAAAAATTACAATTGCGAAAAGACTTATTGGAAGCAGATGTATACCGGCTCACGGATTTATTGGAAAGCCATATTGAAACAAAACTACAGCATACTGGCGATGGGCAACCGGCCACCGTAGTACTCACCAACAAAGAAAGACAGCAGTTAGAAACATTTTTAAAACAACCCAAGCTGATTAAACGACTCAATGAATTATTGGGAAAGACAGGTATTGTAGGCGAAGAAAGAAACCGGATATTTTTATTATTAATAGCCATTAGTTATAAAATGAAAGACACCTTACACAGCCTGGTGCAGGGAAGCAGTGGCAGCGGAAAAACAAAAATAGTACGGCAGGTAAGCGATTGCATACCACCCGAAAGCGTAACCCGGTTTACCCGTATAAGCGACAAAGCCCTGTACAATTATCCGCAAAAATATTTTACCAATCGGCTGCTCATCATTGAAGATATGGACGGCTTAAGCGAAGATGCAGAGATGGCGTTCAGGGAACTGCAAAGCAGCGGGGAGTTGAGAAGCAGTGTGAGCATAAAACTGGAAAACGGGCAAATAACAGGCGGTGAAAAAATAGTAACCGGCCCTATAGCCTCGATGAGCTGCACCACCAAGGGGGAATTATACGAAGACAATATGAGCCGGGTATTTTTAATAGCGGTAGACGAAAGCAACGAACAAACCCGGAGGATAATAGCTTATCAAAATCAAAAAGCATCAGGAAAAATAAACAGCAAAGAAGAAGGGCAAACAAAAATATTTATACAAAATTTAATCCGGCTGATAGAATCAAAAGAAGTAATAAACCCCTTTGCAGAAAAAATACAATTACCCCCGGAAGCCCATAAAATAAGAAGGCTAAACGATTTGTTTCAAAATTTTATAAAAATGGTTACCCTGGTCAACCAGCATCAAAGAAACAAAAATACACAAGGCCAGCTAATGGTAGATATAGCAGATATAGCAACAGCCATAGAGATCATGTTTGAGAGTATAGTATTAAAAGTAGACGAGCTGGACGGCAGCTTAAGGCAGTTCTATGAAAAATTAAAATCATATTTACAAGCCCAATACAAAGAGAATTACAGCAAGATAGAATTTACCCAAAGAGAAATAAGGCAAGCCCTTCACCTCAGCAAAGCCCAATGCAGCAGGTACTTTACACAGCTGGCAGTATTGGAATATATCGTAATAAAAAATGAAAGCAACTTACGAAAAGTACATTACAAGATAGATTACTGGGATAGCTACACGGCATTAGGGATAGGGATAAAAAAAAATGCAATTTAAAAAAAAAAAGCAGCTGGACTGGCTAAAGGGAACAATACGGAACAATAGTGGAACAATTAAAACAGGTGCAGTAAAGGGTTTAAGATGTATTGTTCCCTGTTCCAAAAATATGTACAAGGCACACTTATAAACTATAAAGTATGATGACAGCAATTATACAAAACTTCAAAAATTATTTATACCAGCTGGGCTATTGTACAAAAACGCAAAAGTCAGTATCAGTATTGGTACAGGAATTTTTAGAACATCAGAATATCACAGACATTAGCTATATCGAACAACAGGAGCTGCGATCATTTTTTGAATATTTACCTACACGGCCATTGCAAAGGCGAAGCGGAGCATTAAGTGAAGCAACGATACACCGATACATTTTTGCATTAAAAGTTTTTTTCAGTTGGATGGAACGTACAGAGCAAATAAATTATAATCCTATCAGCGGTATGCGTTTTAAACAGCCAAAAAAGAATGCAAGACAGCCACTCTCCACACCCGAAATACAACAACTCTTTATGGCGGCCACCACATTACAGCAACAGGCTGTTTTACATCTTTTTTACAGTTGTGGGTTAAGGAGAGGCGAAGGGGAAGATTTAAATATAGCCGATATACATTTTAAAGACCAGCTATTGTATGTAAGGGCAGGCAAAGGAAATAAGCGAAGGGTAATACCATTAACCAAAAAAGTTGCTGAAGACTTAGAACAATATTATTTACAGGACAGGTGCGGCCATCTAATGCAGGTAAAAGATGTTGAAGCGTTTATGCTTAATAACAGGGGAACAAGAATGAAAGCATATAATTTTATGAAACTATTACAACAATTAACCTGTAAAGCATCCTTACCAAAAGAAATCAGCCTGCATCATTTAAGGCACAGTATCGCTACCCATTTATTACAGGGAGGCATGGCAGTGGAATATGTAAAAGATTTTTTAGGGCATAGCTGTTTAGTAACTACCCATATTTATGCAAAACCACGGCCATCAGATGTACAATTATTATGAATACAACAACATTATTAAATTACCTGCAACAACAGTATGCCCCACGTACAGCCAAAGAATATTTTAGGGAGATAAATATTTTTTTATCCAATTATCCCGGGGCTTCACAGGCAGCCTATAAAGACATTTTACATTATATCGGTTTATTGAGAAATCGGTATACTAATCCACACACGATCCGAAAAATCCTGTTCAGCATCAAAGCTTATTACAACTATTTATGTCATGAACAAATAAGAACTGATAACCCGGCAAAAGCAGTACAGTTAAAAAGTCGTTCACACAAGGGCATACAACTACAGGATTTATTTACCACAGAAGAATTGGAAGCATTACTACATCAAAAGCAACGTTATGAAAGCTGCAGTGAGCGAAATAAAGTATTAATGAGCCTGCTGATCTACCAGGGGTTACGTCCCATAGAAATAGCGGCTTTACAAATAAGCGATATTAATCTGGTTACCGGAACTATTTATATTAAATCCACACCTAAAACCAACAGCAGGACACTTGCATTAAAACCTAATCAAATATTACTCTTCCATCATTACATACATCACTCTAGACAAAAATTATTACAGAAAAAAAATACAGATACCGATATATTACTCATTAGCAGGTCAGGCGGGGCGATTAAAAAAAATGATGTGATTATGCAGGTATTACAAGGCTACAGAAATTTATATGCAGGAAGAGTAATGAGTACTCAAACCATACGGCAAAGTGTAATCGCCAATTTATTAAAGCAGGGACATGATATAAGCATGGTACAGGCTTTTGGAGGCTATAAAAGTGCAGACACCATAAAATTATACAGTACAAAACAGGTAAGTTCTTTACAGGCAGCCATAGACAAATATCACCCATTACAATAACAACCCACCGCACAAAAGCATCGCTGCACCTCACACACATAACCAATGCTTCGCAGCCATGTTTTTTTGCCTGACACAAATACAGCCAACGCACAAGCATCACTGCCCATACACACAGTGCCCACGCTTCGCAGTCATGCTTTTGCTTTGCTTCTTTGGCGACAGAATAAAGCCAGGCATCAGTAGTCATGGGTGAACTAATTGCAAAGCCAAACGACAGGGTATAAGGTGTTCGGTCTCACAGCCTGGCAGAAAAAGCCACGCCAGTTTTTTTTAATAATTATTTTTTAATGGTAAAAAAACTGTCATGCCTTTGCTTACGCTTCGTTCGCCTTCACTCCGTCGCCTATTTTTTATGGCATGAATAATTATTTTTTTGTATGCCATAAAAAGGCTCCTCCACCATTTTGTGCGCCACCTGCTCAGCCGTTGGGGCTTGGCTAATTATTTTTGCTCCGCTGGCGCTCTGCATATATTTTTGTTGTTACGCAGTCTGCTGCTGCCTTCGTGTTACGCTATCGCTCCACACTCCCGTCAGCAGCGCCCCAAACGGCATGGCGCAGTGGTGGCGCTTTTAGAAGGCAGTCAGTAAGTAATCTCCTCAAACGGTGGGTGCAAGAAAGTACAAAAGCAGTTTTTTAAGTAGCAATGAAACCCGAAGCGAAGCTGCCGCCCCCGCCGAAACAGGCGTTATAATTTAAAGTGCATCCTGGCGGGGTTTGGCTTGCTCAAAAAAGACAAATGATAGGTTCAGCAGTAAAACTTTATTCAGCAATAAATCAATCATCAACATTTTATTTTTACTCATCAGTAAACCAACCTATCATTTATCTTTTTTGCGCTGATGGCTTAACTCATAGCTGCATGAATGATTTTTTTCTTTCAATTGAAAAGAAAAAAATTGATACCTTTAAAACTGTATAATGCAAAAAAGTTCTTTGAGAAAAACCAGGTGCAGGCGTATGTTCCTATAAATATGATCAACTCAACAGGCTTACAAAGGTAAATACTTACAAAGGGCTCAATGCACAGACAAATAACTGGAATGCCATCGCCATAGATGATTATGGAGAAGAGATTAGCGATGATGCTAACGGGAATATACAGACGTATAAAAGAAATGGCAGTGCAGGAAAATTAGATATGGATAAAATGACTTACCAGTATCCAAAAGACATAAACGGTAAGATATTGAACAACCGCCTGCGCTATGTGCATGATGAGGTGAATGCCGGTAATTATGCAGAAGATATAGACAGCCAAACCCCATTAACTTTAGCACAGGTAAAAGCAGAAAAATTGCCTGAACAGCAAACAGATAATTACATATACGATGCCATAGGAAATTTAATTGAAG
Organism: Chitinophagaceae bacterium; assembly: GCA_016713965.1. Taxonomy (GTDB): domain Bacteria; phylum Bacteroidota; class Bacteroidia; order Chitinophagales; family Chitinophagaceae; genus Ferruginibacter. The sequence continues at coordinate 1,495 of JADJOC010000006.1, read as the reverse complement.
ATAAAAAAGAAGGCATCAATAAAATAAACTGGAACGTGTATGGTAAGATTGAGAGCATAGAAAAGCAAAATAACACGATCACTTACCGTTATGATGCCAGTGGAAACAGGATCTTAAAGAACTACAAACCCTAAACAATAAACTACAAACCATTTACTCACGAGATGCCTGGGGTAATGTAATGAGCACGTACACTGTAGATGCTAATATTAACAACGGCAACCTTACCCAAAATGAAGTGCATTTGTATGGCAGCAGCAGGCTGGGGATAGATGAAATAAACAGGGATGTACAAAAAATTGGCAAAGCCGATTATTTAAATAAACTCAATACATTTGTAGTAGGTAATGTGCGGTATGAACTGATGGAACACTTAGGGAATGTGTTGGTAACGGTGAGTGATAAGAAGATAGGGGTTGATGAAAACGCAGATGGAATAATAGATTATTATACCGCTGATGTGGTAAGTGCTACCGATTATGCGCCTTTTGGGATGGGTTTGGTTGGTAGGAAGTTTGGAACTCAAGGCAGGTTCGGATTTAATGGACAAATGAAAGATCATGATATTGATGCTAACGGGGATCACTACACGGCCTTGTACTGGGAATACTCGGGAGAGACCGGCCGCCGTTGGAACCTTGGATCCTAAAGAGTAATCCTCCGTTAGTCCTTATGCTACGTTTGAAAATAATCCCATTTGGAATATAGATCCTTTGGGTGATACAATACGGCCTTACGGAAATGCAAGAAGTTACTCATACCGATTAACTGATAAAGGCGGTACAGTGATTTGCAAGCAAACGTATTAAAGGCAAAGAAGTAACCTTGTTCCTGCAACCACATCTAGTGGAAAGATAATTGGATATCATGTTTGGGATAATATAAATAAATCCGAAAAGCCGATTGGACAAATTGAAGCTGGAGATTTAGGTGAATTCCAGAATAATCAAACTAAATATATCAACAGCCTTCGGCAGTATTACCAGTTCGGAGAACCAAGCGAAGGCCAAAAATTGTTCGCTGCAGGCTTTGAAAAAATACTTAACGGAAATTTTGGGGAAGGGATGAAATTATATGGAAAGAGTGTAGTTGAACAAAATAAAGAAGCATATAGCAATCCTACCTTTATTTTAGGTGCATTATCAGGGTATGCTGCTACTTTTAGTCCTAATAATTTAGTTAACATTCGATCCAAATCTTATAAACCTATAGCTACAATCCAAACCGAAATTAAAAATGTTGAAGTTCTTAAGTATTTGCATAATCAACAATCTGGAACTTGGATAAAAGTATATGAAGCTGCTTATTTAAAAAATGCAAAAGTTGAAGTACATTATTTCTTACATAAAAAAACAGGGGCATTTTTTGATAGTAAAATAAAAAAAGTTGGCTGGAGTAGTCAATTTACTAAAGGAAAAAATAAAATCACTGAATAATAGATATGTTAATTGAAGATTTATATATACTTAAAGACAATATTGATTCAAGTGAAGTA
>JADJOC010000005.1 GCA_016713965.1 Chitinophagaceae bacterium | reverse complement strand
TATATATTAATATTAATATATAGATTTTTTCTAATTTTAGAGACTGAAAACATTATGTTAAATAGAATATACAATACTCACAAAGTCGTACTTTCTCCTTCGATGGAGGGCATTTCTATTGCTTCAAACGGTAAATCATTAAAGGTAATTTCGATCCAGCCAGTAGGGAAGTCCACCCATCTTTTACATAAATAAGAATAATGGCCTATGTATTTATCCTCTATACAAAGTGCATCTTCCCAGGCGAAAGTAAATTTTTAAGATCGGGGCGTGATTGGTGAAGTGTTCCATGGTAGCGTTTTTTCTTTTTATTTGACCAGCTTTTCGGGCATGGGATAAAAAATGTTACGCCTGCTCCCTGTGCAGGAATTGTAAATTTTTTTGATTTGGCTATGCCAAGAAGTGTTGCTTTGTAATCATTATACTTTTCTATTCGGAGAAGCCTTTTTAATCCAGACGGATATAGTTTGTCTCTGGGAATCCTAAAGAAAATCTTGTCATTAGCGGTTACTCTGACCCAAGTGGCAGGTGTAATATTAAGTATTATCTTCTTTTGCATTTTTGCGTTTCCGTGTTCTTTCTTTAACGGCTTGTTGCAAAAGTATGCAAACTGTTTTACTAAATGAGCGGTTGTCCTTTTCTGAAAAATCTTTAATAAAATCTCTCAATTCAGCGGAAATATCTGATGTAATTCGAGGCATTTGTATATTTTTGATGCAAGTTACATCACTTTATCAAAATAAGGAAATCTTTTGTGCATTTTTTCGAAATCATGCAAAAACTCCCTGCACTTTTCTACTTTTGGGTTTATCCTTTCAATTGCTTCATCATCTCTCTGTACAGAGAATATTAAAATCTTTTCATCTAATGGAATGTCAGGGTAAATCATGTTAATTTCCAAAGCTGCGGAGGCGTAAATGTATTCAGGGCTTTCTTCGGATATAACATTCATCTGTCTTAATAGCTTGTATTTCTCATTTTGGATGATGTTTTCTGGCGTATCTAAAAGTATATAGGCTATTTCCCCAGCATGTGCATTTGTGAGGCTAAAATAGCCCTGTAATTGCCACCAATAGTTTTTATCAAGTGTTGATATTACATTTGGCAAAAATGTCCAAATATCCCAAGATAATTTTATATCTGTAATGTAATCTGCGTTATAAATGCTTTCTCCTTCAAAAATATCCGGCTCACCAGTTAAAAATTCATTATTTAAACGTACATCATTCTTTTTAAGGAACTTTTTTTTGTATTTGCTCAACATGGTAATACCGTCTTCCTCCCCTTGCTTACCCTTAGCCATTTGTTTTGTGGTAATATCTCGTTCCCTACCATATTTTTCCTTGATGTAGGTATTTATTAGGTAGGATTGTGCTGTTTTTGACAAATCACCATTTTTTTTTGCAGTTGCATCCTTTGGCTCAGTCATTATTTGACCAATAGCCGAACATCTAATGAGTGTTTTGGAGAAGTCCATTACTTTTTACATTTTTAGTGAATGACTTTAACTTATCCATGTAAAATTTTGTCAATTCTTTTGGTATTTGTGGCTTATATACAGCTAATTCTTCGGGTGAATTACAATCGTCAATCAATTTCTCCCACCTCTCATGCTCAATATTAGTTTCAGGAACTTCATCATCAAGTATTGCATCTTCTTCGTCAATGTTAAGATTTTGTCCGAAATATGGGCCTATCTTTTTACATGCGTTTATCATACAATGGGCTTCAAGTGAAGGGAATCCAAGTCTTAATTTCTTTTCATGGGGCAAAGATGCAGTACCTGTATAATAAACCCATTCCCCATTAAAAGGTAATTTTACATGTAAAATTCCTGTACCCCACATACCCCCCTTTATAACACTCTCCCGAAGCATTTCCCACTTTGAACAACCTTGATAAAGGTTCAACAATTCTCTTTGTAAAATTGATTTTTTGATATACTTATACAGCAAATTACCATCCTTATCCCGTTTTTCACTTATCATATCGGGTGTAGGCTCTCTGCTTATCAAAGCAATATATTCTTGGTTATCCATATTATAAATCTTTATTAAAAACCCTTTTTTTATCACAACCCACATATTTACCTAACATATACAATAAATCCATACTTGGAATTAAAATATCTACATAAATCCCTATTTTTCTATGTTCAACTTTTAATATAACTGACCCATCAATTATATTAAGATTATTTTCAAGTAACTCCAGTTCCCCATTATCTTCTACATAAATGGTTACTGTAAACATTGTGTCATATTTCATATTATCTGCTTATTAAGTCTATGTATTTTTGGTTTGTCATAAAACAAATTATTTAGGCTGTGGAGTTTTTAATTCAATAATTAATCTATTATACTCTTCTATCCATTCCACAGGAATTTTATACCCTCCATCCCAATATCTCTTTATTGCTTCACATAAATCTTTAAACCTTTGATCTTTCCAAAAATATTCAGGTAATATCCCTATTGGTGGTTTTAAGTCTATGTACTCCTTATTTGTCATCGTTTTTTATTTAATTTGATACCGTGCCATAATCTACGGATTCTGGATACTTATATTCTGTTAGTTGGCCATTAGAAATATCGTAAATATCGTAGCATCCCGTAACGTAATTATAGAATTTACCTTAATTTTTAATTTTAAATAAGGAGGCAGCCAAACAACTAACCACCTCCTAAGTATTAACAACTGAAAAACAACTTATTTTAAAATACTTTTACCTAATGATTGTAATGCTGAATTAATCAAAATATCAACCGTTTCCAAATTTGGACAAAAATTATCCAAAACAAAATAACCTTCACCCCACTTTGTTACCTGACATCCTTTATAATTGAATACTCCTATAACCTTTTCTAATTCAGTTGTGTAGTTAATGTTGTTGTTCATTGGATTTACTTTTTAAGTATTCTTCAAACACATCATCATTTGAATAATGTTTATTATCATCTTCATTTTCACATCTAATAAAAAAAACCTTGCCTTCTATATCATCAACAAAAGTTGAAAAATCGGTTTGCTGAAACCAATGTAAAAAATCAATAGCTACCTCTTTGGCGTATTCATCCATTGCTGATTTTATTTCACCAAACCTCCCATTCAATGCATCATCTGAATCACTATACAAACTATTATTGGATAATACTTTTAGTTTAGTTTTCATCATAGATTGTATTTAATTTTTTGAAATTCATTATATTTTTCATCATCCATTAAAAAATTAACCATTATTTTCTCTTTATCATAATAATCTTTATGTAATACATCTTTTGTATAAATTTTATTAAATGTTTCATCTGTTACTCCTTCCGAAGATGTCTCTAAACGAACACCTCTTACATATCCTACCAAACCCATATAATAACTTTCTTTTACTTTTTTTGCATGATATGTAATACCATCAACTACTATACTTTCTTTACCTATTTTTTGAAAAGTCTCTGTATATATAGGAGGAATAATCGTGGCAATAATTTCTTCTTTAGTCATCATTAACTATTTTTTGTATGGCTTCTTGGATTTTACTCACAGTATCATCTCGTAAACATTTACTTAAATTAATTTGATAATTAAATATTGTTTTTCCTGTCATTCCACACTTATATATAGATGAAGAAATTTGTATTTTCTCTCTTTCTTCTTCCTTTAGTTTAAACCATTCAGGATTGTTTTCAATTACATCAACGGATAATTGACACCATGTTTGTTTATGAAGATAACTCATTGAGTTAGTACCAGTTTCTATAAATTCATCTCCAGCTTTAGCGAAAAATATATCTTTTTGTAGTATGTAAGTCTTTGGTTTCATGGTTGTTAATTATATTTTTCTGCAAAAAAATAAATTGATCCAATAAGAAAATAACATGCAAAAAATCCATGTATAAAAGTAAATATTTTATTAAATGGCATTATCCCACAATATATATTTAAAAAGAAAAACCCAAGGCAAAAAATAAACTTGTAATTTTTTACAGCCCCCCATATTTTATTTAACTTACTTTCCTCAATAACAGTTTCTTCTTTATAAGTAACCCTAATCCAATCCCCAATCATTTCTATATAGGGTACTTTCTTAATCTTTACTTTCATTAGTATTTTTATTTAAGTAATTATAATGTCGTACTGGAACAACATCAGTTTCTTTACCACATACACAACAAATACCCAAATTTGAGGTTATCGCACCACCAAGTTTTTTCTTTTGTTTTTCGGTTAATGAAGCAACCCCACATGGTATGCAGCATATATCATTATTTTTCATTTAAAAGTTGGTTTTATATGTTTTTAGTACAGCTTTTTCTACCAATTTTAACATTGGTATTCCTGTTTTTTCTTTTCGTTCCCGTAGAATTTTTGCGGTGGATTGATAAACCTTAATTGTTTCTAAACAAACTGTTTCTTTCTTCATGGTGTAAAGATTAACACTTATTTCTACATTTCCAAATTATTTCTCAAATATTTTTAAAATAAAAAGCCCCGCTAAGTAGAAACTTGCAGGGGATGTAATTATTATTTTAACCTAAAACTAATAAAACAAATATAAGATTATTTTGCAAAGGTTAAAGGAATCGAACCTTTTCCATGCAAGGTTTTGGAGACCTGCTGCTTCCTTAAACTAACCCCTATATCACGGACAAATTCTTAACTACTCTTAGATTTGGCAATACATAAAAAAAGTATTTAACCTTAAAGATACTATACCTTTTACACAAAATGTTGTGTATTCACAATTTTATATGAGTGAGTGTAAATAAAAAACCACCTTAATCAGCCACACGCTTACTTCCATATTATATAGCTTTTACAAAAAAAAGCCATTTAAACATTCTTTCAAGCCACCCCCCGTGTTTATGCGAGGCCTACGTTGTTGGGGTTTCGTTTTTAGAAAAGGGGGTGGGTCGCTTTTTTTTGTTTGTATTAGCCTGTTAGTCAATTAGTTGCGCTGCTTATGGGTGATGGGATAAGGGCATGAGTAGTTAGTTATGTTGATGTGCTGGGGCTGGGTATTGGCATTGGTTGGGGTATCATACTACTACTTAATAGCGGTGTGGGGTAATAGGGTTTGATTTAAGGCAGGGTAATGGTGGGTGTAGTAGGGTAGGCAGGGGGAGTGAATTATCGGGGCGTGGTGTGGCTGCAATTGCGTTGTTGGTCATTAGGTTGGGTAATGGGCATGGTGATAGCCTGTGGTATAGCGTGAACTGGTAAACATTAATTGATAGTTGGGGCAACTGTGTGGAATTTCCAGACTGTTCGGGGTCTTGGATTGGTATCTCCTAATCTAGGGGATATTGGGTGATTCTATGTTGATGGGAATTTTACGATCGAGAAAATAGGGTATTTCTACTCTTGTTTGTAGCTACATTTCGCCTTATCTTTGCTCTATCATTAACAACTAAACAACAACGCAAAATGAAAACAGTACTAATTATTATCGCTCTATTGGTTAGCTTACAATCTATCGCATGTGGGGATCATGGGAAAAAAGGGAAAAAAAATAAACACTCTAAATTGCCGCCTCTGGAATTAAGATGTACGGAATGTAATAAATGGAGCGTAAAAGATGAAGAATATTATAACTAATTAAAAATCAATCAATATGAAATCAAAACCAATGGGAACAAGGTATAATGAAGATTTGGTAGCCATCCTTAAAAAAGAAGGTAAAGCCAAATCTTATCAAGGGGTACATAGCTTTTTGGAAAAATTCTATTTAAAATCAAAAAATAGAAATAAAATAGAAATAAAATAGAAATAAAATTTGTAAAATCAAGTAAGTGTATTATATTTGTGAAATGGAAGAAAAAAAACAAGGAGGAAAAAGGCGTGGAGCAGGAAGAAAACCTGTTCAAAGCAAAAAGAAACAAATTAGTCTTTATGTGGAAGGTGGTAAAATTTTAAGGTTCGGCAACGAAGAAAAATTAAAAGAAAAGGTTTATGGTTTTATTGATAGTTTTGGTGAAAATGAAGGACTTAATAGTGAAATAAATTACACACCCAATTCACAAGCTGCTTATAATGGTGTTAAAGCGAGCATAATAACCTATGACGAAATTGCTTTATGGCAAGAGCCAAAACCAAAAATTGACCAATATGCAGCATATCAAACCGAAATATCGGAGGCTAATTCAGTTTTAGAGATAGAAAACATTGTTCGGGAAATTAAAAAAGATACTATTCCTGACTGGCAGAAAAATAAATTAGAAAAAATAGCAATAGAAAAAAGTAAAACATTTGATTTTTAAACTTTAAAAAATATAATATGCAATCAACAGAAGCAAGACAAATGACAGAAAGTTACTTAAAATCTATAGATGGGTTATTAAGTGAGTGTTTTTCATTAATACATGAAGATGCTAAACGAGGATGTTACTCTACAAAAGTTAGCAGAATGGGAGATGCTACCCAGAAAGAATTAGAAAAATGTGGATACCAAGTAAGCAATTTAATCCCAAATAAGATGTGGAGTATTAGTTGGGAGCATGAAAAAACTACAAAATAAACCCAATGAGTTTTGAAAAGGATTACAAAAATTTATTAGCGTATGCAGGTAGTGTTATAAAAGATAAAAGCCTGAATATCCAAGCAGGCGATCTTATTAATGATGCCTATATTAAATTTATTGAAAATAACAATAAATATGATAAACCAAATATTCTTAAAATAATTGCAAGACTTGCTTTTGAACAAAGAGAATCACAGGTAAATTTTACTCATTTAGACAATAAAGCAGAGAAAAATGTAATTCGTGAAAATGTTTGCAAATGTTGTAAGCAATTGCTACCTGTAACTATGTTTTATATGAGAAAAGAAAAATATGGGCATTTTAGAATGATTAACCAATGCAATGATTGTAGAAATAAAAAAGTAAAAGAGTATCAAGAAAAAAATAAACAAAAATTAAAAGAGAATTACATTAGCTGGTTTTCAAAAAATAAAGATATTAAAAGGGTAAACGATAGAATTTATTACCATAAAATCAGAAAAAACAAACTATGAATGAAAATGTAGATTACTTTAAAGACCAAAAAGAACAGTTAATGAATGCTGTTGAAAAGGCTATGTTACAAGCTGAAATAATGCAAGATGTCTTACCTTCAAAAGCATTAGATAAACTTCTTAAACATCTTGGGGTTATAAAATATTTGTATCCAGGATTTTTTAAACATTTTATAGTTAGCCAATGTGTAGAAGATGGTAAGTTGCCAATCCAAGAGTTTAATTTAGATTTTGGGGGTGATACTTATTTTAAAATAACAGTCGAATCAAAAAATCATAAAAAAGACCCTCCAACCACTACTATAAAAAAGAAATGGTATCAATTTTAAAAACAAACTCAATGACCAATAAAAACATTATAAAAGCACTTAATATTTTATATATACCAATTTCAGGTATTGGCGGGGGTATCATAGGTGGCTCAGTTGCCAATAACAATATACCATTAATGATGATTGGCGTATTTATGTTTATAATTTCATTTTTAATGATATTTATAAAAGATAAATTAAAAAACAAACTCAATGGAAGCTAAAAAAGAAAAAACAACAATCAATTCTTTACAAGATATGGTTACCAATGGAGAAATTGGCAAAATTATTCAAAAGCAATTGAATATGCCATCAGCCGAAGAAATGATGAATTTAGGGAAATCTTCTGCATGGGTAACTGAAATAGAAGCCATCTGCAATGAGCAAGGAATACTACCAGAAGATATGGTTAGGGAGTGGAAGGAAATGAAGGATAAGCCAAATAATCTTAAATACAAAACATCAAAAAATCACCCTGATTTTATTCCCATTGTCAATGATGTGAAAATTGATGAGCCTTCTAAAATAGAATTGAAGGTTAATAACTCTGGATTATCTAAATGGCAACTTAAACTAAGAAATAAAAAATTAGGAATATGACAGAAAATGAATACATAGCTGTTAGTGATTTGCACATTGTAATATCAGCATTAAAAATACTTTCGGATATATGTCCAGAAAATTCAACAGTAATTAAAGAAGAAGATTTTAAGAATGTAATATCTACCATGAGGGGGTGGCAAAACAATTTATTTAAAGAAATAAGTGATTTGGATATATGAACAAAGCACTAAGGCATCAACTTAAAAACTAAAATATGAGTATATGAAAAAATTACTTTTAATTATCCGTGTTTTCAAATATACTTTATTTTCTAAGGCGGTGGATCAAGAAATAAAACTTTGGTATTGGTCGTTAGTGCTGTCAATTATTTTCCTATTGTTTTCTTTAATTGGGCTGACTATTGTTTTGTATAATTACTTTTTTTAAACAACCAGTACACCCACACCAAAGCATACAAAATAAGCCCCAAAGGAACGCATATTAAAAAAAAGTACAATACTTCTATTATTTTACGCATTTTTCTTTATGGTTTATCTTTTCGTAAACCTTAATAGCGTGGTCTTTATTTACAAGATGGTGTTCGTAATAGTGCATTTCTCTTCCAAATCTATTTGTGGTTTTTTCAAGTTTATCATTAAGGGCAATTTGATACTTCCTTCTTAATTCAGATACTCTAGTACGGTATCCTTCCATCCAACTAAAGGTTTTCATGGATACAGAGCCATGCTTAATTAAATGGTATAAAATTGTTGCTTTGTCGGAGTTGGGTTTTTGTAGTTTCATTTTAGTACGGTTTAAATTGTTAAGTTTTTATGGGTATATAATCAGTTATTTCTTTTTTTACAGGGAATTTATTGTCATCTTCATTTTGCAATATTAATACATTTGAAAAAATACTTATTAGGGTTAATGTATCTCCTTTTTTAGCGTACAATTTCTTGTTGCCACTTACTACATCTTCGAGTAGCTTTACTTGTATTTTATATTCCATACTGCTATTGTTTTAAACCCTAATTGTTTATTGAAATCAAAAAAAGAATTTAAAGACGTAATCTTATATACTTTTATAATATTCAGGATGCTTAGCTACATCAATAAAATGAGTAGCTTCTAGTCTTTGTTTCATAAATTATTGTTTACATTTTTCAGATACCCAAACAGTTTTCCTTTTTGGGATATTATATGATGGGCAACCTTCTTCAATCCATGATTGGGCTTCTCGTATTGAAGGAAATGTATTAATAGACCCATAACACCTTGATTGTTTCCAATACGAAAGGAAAAGTATTTTCTTGCGTTCTTGAACTTCATATCCCCTAAATTTATCTGTTATAATCCTATAACATTTATTTTGTAACTTCATTTGTTTGTGTTTTAATTGCATATAAATTTTCGCATTTCAAACATTTATATACAAAATTTATATTGTTTGTTGTTTTAACACCTCCAGCACCTAAAAGGTGCTTCTGTGTGTTCTTTTTACAAGAAGGGCAATTAGGGATGTTTTTGGGGAATTTCATTTTGTAATTGGCTTTTAATAGCATTAATAATAATTTCTAATCCTTCATCATCTATACCATATACTGTTTCTAAAAGTTCTGATAGCATAAACATTTCGGACTTTACAAATTCCTTTTTAAATATTTCCCTATGCTCTGCTTTTACGTTAGGGTGATGGGTAAAATGGTCTTGCACATCCTTGCAGGCTCGTAAAACCTTATTTACTCTTTGTCTTAACTCATAAAAAGAATCATCCTTAATTTCTAGCATTGCATACTCTACTGTTAGTATTCCTACAAGAAGTTTACGGTAGGCTTTGGCTGTTTCTGGTTTTATCATTTTTCTGTTTTAACTAATTTTTGTAATTTTTCAAAAACTTCATCTTCCCACCAATGAATTGATTGCATGAAATATAATCTTTCATAATATTTATCAAATTCTTTCCCACTTCCCATTAATGTAGATATATTATCAAACCAATATTCAAATTCATCATTTGACATTCTACCAGTAGTAACATTATGAAATCTAAGCATTTCTTTTTCACCAAATTCTCTTTTTACTCTATCAATAATTGGAGTTATAACTTCTGATGCTTTGTTCATTCCAGGTTTACCCCACCACTTTGGAATTAAATCATAAAATGATATAGGAAACTCCCAGCTATTAAATGTATTAGCAATCCTAAGCCATTCTGACTTTTTTGTTTCATTCAATCTTTCCATTAATTTTTTTGATAACTCAAAATTGTTTAATCCATCAATCATATTTTTTGTTTTTAAAGTTTAGTATTTACCCTCCCATCTTTTACCTGATGAATAAAGTAGTATTTTATTTTCTCCTTCAATTTTATATATATCCACATACCCATTATAATACAAAGCATACCTACTTTTAAGTATATCAATTATATCTTCTTCACTTCTACTAGTAGTTACACAAGTATAACGTAATATGTTGTTTATATATACTTGGTATTTATCTTTTGGCATAATCTTTTTTACGCTTTTATGTGTTTACACCCTTACTAATCACTCACTTGTCTTTTGGAAGTGATACTATATTGCTTTTATTTTCAATTTCAGGTAATAATAGCCGAAATCCTGTAAAATCGTTGTCCTCAAAAATTTCTACTCTTAACCACATTGGTAATCTTGATTCAAGATTTAATTCATTAACTATGGTTTTAAACGACATACTCCATGAGTGTTTGTTGTATTTTGTTTGCCATCCTAAATCTTTATCCTGCTCCGTAACTGCCATTTTTGATTTAACAACATAGATATATTTAATTGGGTTTTCCGCTTTATCAGTTCCTATTAAATACCTATCACTATCATTAAACCCAAGTTTATTAGCAATCTTCATTTTAACTCTAAGTATTTTGTACTTAGAAATCAATGCTACGTTCTGTTCAATTTTACCGTTTCTAAAATATTTAAGTTCCATACGCTTTTCAAATTGTTTTGTCTGTGTGCTCCACCAAAGAAGTTTCATAATCAGAAATGGTTTTATCAATAAGTCCGTTTACAGCATCAGCATCTTTAAAAATGCCATATCGTAAATCACGTAAGCACTTGAATTGATGGTCGGTATTACTTATTACCAAATCAATTTTATCTAAAATCTGTTTATGCTCATACCCTTCTAATTTAAGGTCATTATCAACCCATTTTCGTAGTTCTATTAAATTCATAATTTTGTTATTTATATTTTTCAATAATATCTTCTAAAATATTTAATCATTCAATTTTTCAAACTTTAATTCATCCCTCATTGATACTACCAATGCCTGTGCTTCCATTTCTTCCTTCACTTCTCTTAAATAATCAATAATATCTTCACTATCATATTCTTCTTTTTCTACAAAGTCAGCTATTCTTTTTAAACCATTTGCTGTGTTTTGGTGCATCATTTCAACAGCCTCATTTCTTGTATAGGTATCCCCAAAATAGTAATTCAACGCTTTAGCAATTATTTCAGCCCCAACTTCATAAGTAGCAACTGCAACAATTTTATTTTGAGTTGTTTCTTTAATATTTTTTTTATCGTTGTAGTAACCCATATAAAAATGTAACTTTAGGTGTATTTTTTTATAACATCTTCTAAATCAGCATGTGATAGTTTGTTTATGTTTCTTTTTTCGGCTTCCATTGCCCAAACTGCTTCAACTCCTATTTTATGGTATAAAAAACGTTTAAATGTTTCATATACTTCACCATTTGGGTTATCATATTGACTTTTATTGCAAAAACAACATCCTGCATGTACGTTATTTTCAGAATATCTTAGTGAGTAAACGCTACGGGAAACAAAGTGCATAGCTTGAATAATGTAATCACCACTACTGTCTTTATCCTTCAAATTGTAGGTGTTTTGACAAAATTTACAGGTAACGTTACCCTTTTCATCAGAATCCCTTTTTTTGATGAATTTTGAAAACAAATTATCTGCCTTTTTTAACAAATCGCTTTTTAGCCCGTTATTTGGCTTATTTTTCTCCAGCTGGTATGAATGTATCTTTCTGGAAATATCGTTGATTTTAGCACGGTTTCTGTGCGAAATAGAGCGTATTTTAAACTTTTCAGGATTGGCATCTTTGATTTCCTGCGGAATACACCCCAATCCAGCATATCCCTTATACCCTAATTTTGGTAGCTTCCCACATCCGCATTTACACGGTTTCCGCTTAATTGTGCTGTTGTGCATAAAAGAAGTTTAATTTTTTAAGAGAAATGTATTTGGCAGCATGTAGGCTTTCAATGTAATTAGCCACATATCCTTGTTGTGCAAGAATTAATTTTGTATATCCTCTTTCAAAAAAAAGTTTATACGCCCATCCTCCGTGGTTTTGCCTATCAATAAAAATTTTATACTCTTGCGTAACTCCTGCAAAACATTCTTCCGTAATTTGTAGCCACTTTATTTTCATGTTTTTTAATTTTAAAAAGAAATTGGGGTTTCTAATTCGTAAAATTTCATTTTCGCTCCATCAAAACCAATTTTGTACTCCATCACTTCTCCATCTCGCCATTTGGCTATAATAACATCGGCTTGGTCTTGTGTAGAATTACCATCAGCATCTTCTTTATTCCCACTCATGTAATCCCTATGAATAAAAATTACGCCATCAGCATCTTGTTCTAAACTTCCTGATTCTCTAAGGTTATGTAATTTTGGCTTTTTATCACCAGTAGTTTCACTAACCCGATTTAATTGTGCCAATACCACAATAGGAATGTTATAATCCTTCGCAAGCAATTTTAAACCACGGCTTATTTGGCTTACCTGTTGTTCCCTATTAACATTTTTAGCTTTATCATCTGTATCTAAAAGCTGTAAGTAGTCAATAAATAAAATATCTATTTTTGACTTAACTCTCAATCGTGCAATTTTTGATTTTATATCTCCAATATCAACACCTGTTTTATCGCTTATAACTATTGGTAATTCTGAAATTTCTGCTGTTTTTTTATAAAAATATTCAGCTTGTGTTTCATCAATCATTCGATTACGGTAAATTCTCCAATATTCAATTTCAGTAGCTAAAGAAGAAATACGGGCTGCAATTTGGTTATCAGTCATTTCTAAACTAATAACTCCTACATTAAATCCTTTTTTTGCGGCATTAAAAACCATTTTCCCCATAAAAGCAGATTTCCCTACGGAAGGTCTTGCAGCTACTATGTACATACCCCCAGCTTGCAACCCTCCTGTAATTTTGTCTAAAGTTGGAAATCCTGTTGTTATTCCCGAAAGTTCTTTGTGTTGCACGCTATCCATGTGGTTATACAAATTCACTAAAACTTCATCAATCCCCTTAAAATCATCAATTACTACTTTTTCTCTAAGTTTAGCCAACTTTTTGTCCATAGTTTTTATAGCTGAAAAACCATCTTCTTCACCAATACCACTATGGGTTATATTAATCATTTCTCTTTCGATGTACATACTTTTTAAAATTGCAGCATGATATTCTATATGAGCAGATGAAACTACATGATTAGTCATGTGTGATATATACCAAGCCGTGTTATATCCTTCTATTTCGCAAATAGAAGACTTTAGGAGACTTAAATGAACGGTTATTAGGTCTATAGGTATCCCCTTACTCCACATGCCTAGAATAGCCTTAAATACGATTTTGTGTCCATCAAAGTAAAAAGTATCTTCGTCAAGCAATTTGTATATCCTTCCAAAAGCATCTTTTTCAATCATACATGCTCCTAAAATAGCATATTCCAAATCTTTACAGTAATGTATATCTTTTTTGAACATTATTTATGTTTATCAAATTTTTTTGCTAGTTCATACCCATTTTGCAACATTTCTGATTTTTCTTTAGGTTTTTCTTTTTTTATTTCGTTTCGATTCCAGTTATCAACAAATTTATTTGCAAGGGATCTAAAATTAATTATCGGCGACCCATTTATAAACCAACCTGTACTGTCATATTTTTCGTAAAAAGATTTAGCCATTTCTTTTGTGGCGTTTACAGATTTAAATACTTCCCAAACTTTTTCTTTTGTAGGGATATTAGGTTGTCGGGTTAGGTTAGAATTTATAAAAATATTTTTGGGAGAATTTTTGCTTCTTTCTTCTTCTTCTTCTTTTTCTTCTTCTTCTTCTTGTCTCTTTTCTGCGGACGTATCGTGTTTTTCTTGCGGACGTATCGTGTTTTTCTTTGCACGTATCGTGTATTCTTCCTCAAATAATGACGTAATTTGCTCATTATGAGAGTTTTGTCCTACTTGTTTTATCATTTCAATATCCTTAATTTTTCTTAATTCTGATTTTAAGCAATCCAAAACAGGCTTACCAAGTCTATCAATATACCGCATTTTATTAATTATTGCTAACTCATAAGTATCTTCATTATAGAGTATTTTTCTTGAAGAAATAAACCGTTTTATTATCAATCTTACACTATCTAAATTATACCCTGTATAAGCACAAATTTTAGATAATGAAATCTCATAAATCCCACATTCAGTACACAAGGGATTTGTTAGTAAAAAAAGGTAAAAGTATCTATCTTCTGGGGACAATTTTTCTATATATAAATCATCCCAAAATGCAGTGTGTACTTTCCTAAACTTCGCCATTATTTTATGTATTTTATTTGTTTTAAAGGGATACGTTTTCTTTTTTTAGGTGCATTTTGTAGGTAGTATTCAGCTATTTGACGGTCAATTTCAGGGTTGTAAATTTTAGGGTAGGAAACTACTTTAAATTCTCCTTCTGGCTCTAAAGAGGATGTCCTGTATAAGTTTTTTTTTATTCCTGAATGATTAACGTAGTGGTCGGCTATAATTTTACCCAACTCTATTCTTTGTTCTTGAGTAAGTATTCTATTTTTTGTGCTGTTGCAGTAGTGCTTAATACGCTTGTATATTGTAGGCATATTGGTACGAAAATAAAAATCCCAACAATTGTGTAAGGAAAAGTTGGGGGATTAAAAATATAAAAAGAATTATATTTTGATTGCTTGTATATCTTACACCCTATAAAAGCAAATTATGAATTTGTGGTGTAAATTTTGTGAAAATATTTGAGACTTCAAAGCATTTGTGAAAATATCTTAAAAGATTGAGTGTTAATGCGTTATATTACGGTATTTTTACTAAGGAGTTTGAACTTTAATTGGGTGTTTTTCAATATTATGATGTCTCCATGTGTATAGCAGGATTTAAGGAAGATACTTGCCGCTTTGCGGGCGACAAGAACGCCTGTATTACCTGCACAACCTGATTTTTTCCGTAACCTTTAGCAATACCCTACTTAGATTTTATTCAATTCAGGGAGTATCTTAGGAAACCAACTTTTTACTATTGCGTATTAATATACATGATTTAATGCCCACTTACTCCTACAATAGCAACTTTGTCTATTTCTGTCCTTTAGCGTCTAATTCCGCCATATACACAAGAGGAGAACATCACAATTAAAACATAAGTAGGATATAGTTTAGATACCATTTGTAAAAGTGCGACCTGATACAAAGGTTTATTCCATATTCCTACTTAATTAAGTATAGTGTTTGATAGCATGAGAGATTCGATATTGTTATATCACCTTATCCAAAGTCGGATGCTGCGTTCCTTGCTTGCATATCATTTTTCGCAGCCTTTGCAAGCACTACCAAACACTAATTATTTAAAAGAACTTTTTTGTAAATTTACCCTCATATAGGTAAAAACCTTTGAGGGGAGTTTTTGCGTAAAAACTCATAAAACACCATCTTCACTATGCCTTACTTGCCTTGGTTTTTAATAGAAAAATAAGTTTAAAAAAGAGGCTGATATAGAAATATCACCCCGTTATTTTATAAAAAAAACATAAAACGTATGAAAAAAAATTATTTTATATTATCATTAATATAGTAATGCTTTACTCCTTTTTTCCAAACAATAAAACCATCTAATCCTAGATATTCCATTAGTTTAGTTAAGTTAGCATCCTTTACTTTTTGTTCATTATAATTTTGTGCATTTACTATTGTTTGCGAAGCCCTAAGACCTAATTCAACAGCTAAATGGGCATTACTTTTTTTATTGTAACGCCTAAATTCTTTTAATTGATTAATCAATTCAAAATATTCTATTTCTCTATATCCTTCAAAAATCATTTAACAAATATAAACATTATTTTTAATTGTACAAATTTTTTTGTCTAAAATATTTGGTTGTTACAAAAATACTTTATATTTTTACATCAATAATGGAAGATTATTATAATTATAAAGTAGTTGGTTCAGGTGTTTGGGATAAAAATGAAATAGTTTTTATTACTAAAATGGATGAATTTGAAGAATATGATTTTAAAATTATTTATTCAAGTGGTAATAGAGATTATGAAGAAAAACCATTTGTTAGTGCTGGATATTGTTATATAAAAGATGGAGAATGTATAGGATTTTGTAAATGGAATAAATTATGAATATAGAAAACAAATTTGAATGGACTGATGAATTGGTAAGAGAATATACAAATTCTCTTATTTCTCCACTGGAACAAATAGGTAGGGGGTTGTCAAATGGAATAACTGGATATGATACCCTAAAAAATTTCAAAAAATCAAAACAACAAAATACTATACAAAAAGATTGGGAGATAATGTCTTTTATAAAAGAATTAGCAAAATCAAAAATAGAAAATAAATGAATGTAGATAATGTAATTGAAAATACTAAATTTAAAGCTAAATCATTCACAGAGGCAATTTTGCCAATATTGGAACAATATATCTTAGCTAAAGTAAAATTAAATCAACTTAATGAGAAATGGGTTAAAGCGAAAGAGCCATTAGATTCTTTAAATGGGATTTTGAATTTTTGTGAACAAACAATAATTAATGAAATGCGTAATATAAAAATTGAAACAAATGAAGTGGATAAAACTAACTGATAAAGAGCCTAAGTTTGAAGATCATTATGTTCTTTTGGATGAAAATAAATCTTGGTTTTCTGGTTTTTTAAAAGAAAAAAATGAAAAAATTGAAGGGAAACAATATTTGTTTAGGAATGTTGAAAATGGAGAAGATATTATGACTGTTACACATTACATGAAGATAGAACTGCCAAAATAATATTATATGAAGTTTCAAATGTTGTTGCATAGGTTTGATTATTATATTAAAAAGTTAAATGTACTAGGGAGTAGTCCATATCAAAACATTGCTTTAACTAGAAAATCAATAAATAAGTTAATAATGTTGGGTAATGAGTTCATTTTACAATCTCGAAATGATGGGTTTGCTAAAAATAAAGATGTAAATGATTTTAATTTTTACGCTAGCTTATACAAGCAAATACATTTATTGACATCTAATAAACCATGTTTTGAAAAAGATGGGTATATATTTACTATTAAAATAAAAGATTGATTGAATTTGCACCATATCCAATACCAGTAGTCGTAGAAGATAATAAAGAAGCTTATCTATTGTATGTTCAATCGGGCGAACAATTTGAAAATGATATTTGGACTTGTGTACATTGTGAAGGAGGTATTGTTAGGCATTATTCAACTCAACAGGTAGTTGTACATTCTAACAATACTTTTGGAATAAAAAAAGCCTCACAATGAGGCTTACGGATTAAGTTAGTTTAAAATTCTAAGCATTACTGGCTGTAATTATTTGAGCCAATGTCATTGCAGTATAAAATTTCTTTCCGTTTACATTTAAACCAGTAGGTAAAAGTGTAATGGTTGCATTACATACTACTCCTGAACGAGTTTCAGGGGTTATTTGTTCAGGAAAAATGTTTTGAACAGGGAAGCCCTTTGAAAATCCCATTGCGCTACCTGAATCATATGGACCAGTAGCATAGGTAGATACAGTTATTATTTGTGCCATTTTTTTTGTTTTTTTAAATTGTTTTTAAATATTGTGTGTTATTGGCAAAGTAAAAATACAATATTTTTCATATAATTTAGAAAATGTCAGAATTTATTATTGTAAAACACTCATTTAATAGTGGGGATTTGATTGTTTTACTATCTGGGCTTAAACATTTATATAAAAAAACGGGTAAAAAAGCTATAGTTTATCAAAATTTAGACTTCCCTGCTTATTTTTATGATGAGAAAAATAACATTATAAATGACATTCACCCTGTTAAAGACCTACAAAACAATATTGTTTGTATGAATAGAGGGATGTGGGAGATGTTAAAACCTTTATTGGAAAGCCAAGATTATATTGAAAAATTTGAAATTTGGGAAGGGCAAGAAGTTGATTATAATATTGATTTAATAAGAGATAGTAAGGTAATTCCGATGCCAGCAGGGTTGTTGCATCATTATTCTTGGACAATTTACCCTGAAATGAGTTGTGATTTATCAGAAAAATGGTTAAATTGTTATCCTTTGGGAGAAGCTGAAACAACAAAAGGCAAAATAAATTTAAGTGATAAAATAATTATTAACCGTACCGAGCGTTACCAAAACGTTTATATATCCTATTACTTTTTGAAAAATTTCCAACATAAAATAATATTTGCAGGAACAGAAAATGAGCATGAAAAATTTTGCTCTGCGTGGAAATTAGATGTTCCACGATTAATTGTAAATGATTTTAATGAACTCGCAAGGGTAATTAATTCAAGTGCAGGCTTTTTGGGTAACCAGAGTTTTTGCTGGCATTTGGCAGATGCCCAAAAAGTGCCACGCATTTTAGAACTATGTACCCAATTTCCTAATACCTTTCCTACAGGGGCAAATGGACATGCTTTTTATAAACAAAAATCTTTGGAGTATTATTTTGATAAACTAATAAATTAATATATGAATTTTCCTTTTTTTATTAAAAGAAAAGCATCTAATATAAAATTAGATGATATGATATGTTTTATAGATTATGGTGGCAGGTCACCTAATACTAAATAACATAAAGTAATAAGTATTATTGAAAATGGTGAATTAATAGAATCGGAGATATAATTTGGAAAATAAAAGAAAACAGCTATGCTAGAGCAAGACAAAAATAAAATGATGAAAACAAAAATTGGATTATTTGTAGTAATGATTTTTAGTTTTTTTATTTGCCAATCACAAGTAAGAGTACTGCCTATACCAATTATTACAAATAATAATAATGAATTTGACTCACAAAAAATTAAATATTTAATAACAATTTATATAACATTAAATATATTATTATTATTATATTTAATAATAAGGTTTTTTTATTTATTTTTTACTAAAAAGGCAGATGATTCTTATTTAAAAACCTTTTTTTTTGATGATGATTATTTTATGTTTATAAATTCACCAATTTTGACATTAATTTTTCTAAATTCTTTTGCTATTATTTTTTTATTAAGTAAACTTATTTACAATATGATTGTATGAATAGAATAAAATTACCAAATGTTTGTTTAGTGTTAGCAGACTGTTATAATTACGGGAAAGCAGTAGATTCTTTACAAAAATCTATGAAGCAATGTGAGTTTGCAGCCGTTAAGTTTTTAACGGATATACCTTTAGAAATAGAAGGTATTGAAGTTGTGCAAATACCATCCATAAAAAGTAAAGAAGATTATAGTGATTTCGTGGTGAAGGAGTTATATAAATATTTTGATACAGATTATGTATTAGTAACACAACATGATGCTTGGGTATTGGATGGTAGTGTATGGGGTAATTACTTTTTAAATTATGATTACATTGGCGCACCGTGGTTGTACCAGCATGGAAGAAATGTAGGGAATGGTGGGTTTTCTTTGCGCTCAAAAAAACTGCAAACAATATTAGGAACAGATGATTTAATTGACATTTGCCATCCCGAAGATCAGTCTATTTGTATTTTATACGGTGATTATTTAAAAGGTAAGCACGGGATTAAATTTGCACCAGAGCATGTTGCTGATAGGTTTGCTTATGAATTAAGAGAGCCAGCAAGTAAAACATTTGGTTTTCATGGATATTTTCATGAGCCGTATAAACCTACGGTTATTTTAAAACGTTCGGGTGCAATAGGAGATATTGTTATTTTAGAGCCTATTATGCGGCATTTTTACATGCAAGGATATAATGTAGTGCTGGATATTCCAGCAGATTGCTTTGCGTTATTTGAGCAACATTATTTCCCTATAAAACATATTTCACAGTTTGATATTGGCAGGATTAAGCCAGAAAAAGAAATTAATCTTGATATGGCATACGAAGTTAAGCCATGCCAAAACTATCAAAAAAGCTACTTTGAATTTTGTGGTATTAAAGATTACACACTTACACGCCCTATCCTTTGGCCTTTGGTAGATGAAGTAACAAAACCTTTTAAAAAATATGTTGTCATTCATAATGACGATCGTTCAACACCTCATAGAAATATTTTAGGAGTTGATTGGAAGAAAGTGCAAAAACATTTGGAAGCATTAGGGTATTTTGTTTTACAAATAGGTAGTGGAAATAATAAATGTGGGCAACATTACAATACCTTTGGTAAAGTAGGGGTGTTAAAATGGTTAATTGCAGGATGTGATTTTTTTATTGGAGAAGATAGCGCACCAGCGGGAATTGCCGTAGCCTATAATAAACCTTGCATATTGTTTTTCGGCTCGGTAAATCCTGATTACATCCATCCTGATTTAACCAATGTAGAAATTATACAAAGTAATTGTGATAAAGCTGGATGCTGGCATATTGTAGGAGGAACAAAAGGACAAGACTGCGCTTACTTTGGAGATGAAAAACATTTGCAATGTTGCAAAACTGATTACGAAACTGTAATTGATACTATTAATAAATTTCACCAACAATGATATACGACTGCTTTACCTTTTTTAAGGAATTTGATTTATTAAAAATAAGGTGCGAAGAATTAAAACCACTAAATGTAAATCATGTATTGGTAGAATGTACTCACTCCTTTACGGGAAAACCTAAACCACTATTTTTTAAAGAAAATTATGATGAATTTAGGGGATACAATATTATTCATGGGATAATTAATAATCCACCTAACAATGGGAATGCATGGGATAATGAAAAATTCCAAAGAAATAATATTATATTGGGATTAGAAAATTGTAATGATAGTGATATAGTTATTATAGGCGATGCGGACGAAATACCTAGAGCGCAAGCCATAAAAAATTACCATATAGGGATGGGGCAGACGGCATTAGTAATGGATAAGTTTGGTTACTTTTTAAATTGTATAGAAGGGAAACAAAGTTGGAAGTCTTCAAGGATTATGCCTTATAGTTACCTGAAAGATAAAACACCAAATGAAGTCCGAAATAGTGGCTTTGATAACCAAATAGAACACGCTGGCTGGCATTGGTCGTATTTGGGTGGTGTGGAAGCTATAAGAAATAAGTTGGATAGTTTTTCACATCAGGAATGTAACACGCCAAAACTTAATAATGAAGAAGTGCTGAAACATAAATTAGAAATAGGGCAGTCTTTATGGTCAAATGAGCCACATGATTTATGGCCATTTGTGGAGATTGATGATAGTTTTCCTGAATATGTACAAAAAAATAAAGAACAATTTTCACATTTAATAAAACAAATATGAGTTTAGATGAATTGGGTTTAAAATATCAAACAGATAAAGCATCTACTTGTCATAATTATTTACAATATTATGAGATGTTTTTTAGCCCGTTAAAAGATAAGGTTAAAAATTTATTAGAAATAGGAGTTTGGGAAGGGGCATCACTAAAAATGTGGAAAGAATACTTTGTAAATGCAGATGTAGTAGGTATTGATATTGAAGATAAAAAACAATTTAATTCAGAAAGAATAAGAACAATAATATGCGACCAAAGTTCTCATTCTCAATTAATGAATTTATTTGATTTACATCCTTCATTTGATATTATTATTGACGATGGATCACATATAGGAGAGCATCAATTAATTTCATTTAACACTTTATTTCCTCTTTTAAAGAGTGGAGGCTTGTATTGCATCGAGGATGTTTTGTGCGGATATGATTCTCGCTGGAATGAAAAAGTGAAAATAATAGACAGGATAAAGGATATGGTAGGAGAGGTACAAATGAATGGCAAAATACCCAATAGTTTTATTTGTGCCAACAAGCAGGAAGCCGTAAAAAAATACGATGCCACTTATTTTGAAAAAAACATCGAATGGATTTTTACAAGTTGCGGATTAGTTATCATTAAAAAAATGTAAATGCAAGATATAACCTTAGTTTCAGTAAGCTGGAATAACAAAACGGTAATGGAATTGATGTTAAAAAGTTTTGTTAAGCATCACTATAAAGGAGAGCCTTTAAAATTATTACTGGTGGATAATGGGAGCGATGACGGTTCTAAAGAATGGTTAAAAGAAAATAAAATACCATTTTATGATTTTATCATTAATCACGGGCATGAACAATCTGTTAATATTGTATATACTAATATAGAAACAAAATATGTTTTACTGTGCGATACCGATGTAGAGTTTTTAGAAAATGTATATGATAAGTATTTGCCATTATTAAACGAAAAATGTAAGGTAGCGGGGGAATTAATTACAGGCGATCAATTAAATGCACCAGTTAAACCACGTATAGGAGCATGGTTTTTTATGTTTGATATTGAAGCGATGAAAGAAAAAGGGGTACATACATTTAGAGATACAACAGATTGGAGTTACGATGTTGGAAGCTGGATGACAGAAAAGATATTTGAACACGGGTTTACGCATCATCAAATTGATAGAAAGAAAGGTAATATTGATAAAGATGTATTAGGAATGGATTATGGCTCGCATATTCACTTTGGTAAACTATCTTGGAATGTAGCTAACCACATGGATAGGGAATGGGAAATAAATATGCGTATGGATTATATAAGGGAGCGTTTAAAGGATTATGATGATATTGATTTAAAAGGTAAATTTATAGTATGAGTAAAAAATTAGCTGGAACTTTATTTGTGCGAAATGGAAAAACATTTGATTATTGTTATGCTGAATCAATCAAATGTTTGAAAGAATTTTGCGATCATGTGTTTATTTTAGATGCAGGGTCAGATGATGATACAGATAAAGATATACTACTTAATTTATGTGATGATAAAACAACCTTTATAAGGCTTTTACCTGAATCATGGCATGAGCAACATGGTAAAGAAAAACTAAATTACTTTACCAACATAGCCATTGAAGCAGCAGAAAAAGCAGGATATGAGTACCAACTCAATCTTCAAGCAGATGAAATAATCCATGAAAAAAGTTATGATGCAATAATAAAAGCGGTTAAAACAGGTAAGGAAGCATTTATGTGTACACGGATAAATCTTTGGAAAACTCCTTACCATTATTTGAATGTTCCACATGAAAGAAAACCATGTAGCACTCAAATAATAAGGCTTGCAAAAACTTGTTACCGATCAATAGGAGATGCTGAAAGTATAGATGCACAATGTATAATGGATTATGTAAATGATATTGATATTTGGCATTATGGATTTGTAAGAAAAAAAGAAGTAATGAAATCAAAGGTTATCAATATGCAAAGGGATGTTTTTGGAATGGATTACGATAAAAAATTAGATCAGGAAGAATTATTTAACCCTGATTTATGGTTTGACCCAAAAACAGATTTAAGTATTATTGATTACCCACATCCAAAAATTATGTTAGACTGGATTAAAAACAGACCATGAACAAACTAAAACACGTACAAGGCAGAGTAATAGTAAAGGTAGATACAGAGCAAAAGAACTTCTATACCTTTTCAGATGGAACTACTATAAGGGTAGAGCGTAAGTATGATAACCTGGATAGAAGTTACACCCAACAAATATTAGGAGTAGTAATATCAGCAGAGCATATCCCCACAGATGCTTTGTTGTTGTTCCATTTTAACAGCGCACATGATTCCAACTTAATAACCAATCATAGTGGGTTAAGTGGCGAAGAAATTGCATCTGGAATAAAAATTTATAGCTTTGTAGAAGCAGAGTGTTTTTTATGGAAGATGGTGGGAGATGAAGAATGGAAGCCAACCAAAGGATTTGCGATTGCTGAAAGGGTATATAAGCCCTACGAAGGTAGGCTGGTAGGTTTAACCCCAAAACTATTCAAAGACACCTTATTTATAAAAACAGGGGAATACAAAGGTAAAGTAGTTAAAACATTGAAAGCATGTGATTACAACATACTTTTTAGAAATGAAAAAGGGGTGGATGAACACATAGTAAGGTGCAGGCATTTTGAAAATGAAACACATGACAGAGAGGAAATAATTGCGATAGACGAAAACTTAACCGAGCAGTTGTATGAAGGTAAATTATGGGTAGGTACTACTCCGCAAAATGCAAAACCAATAAAATAAAATATATGACGAACAAAGCAATTTATGACAATTTAAAAAGGCTATTAATTTTTCTTGATGTTTATAAAGAAGAAAAAATATCCAAATTTAATAATGATGATATTATTAAACCAATTAAACTATTGCACGAATATTCCAGATATTTAGATTTTTATAATTACCCAAAATTAGACGGGTTGTCATATCTAATTTTAGATGGGGATGATTTTGAAGAAATTAAAAAAGTTATTGCAGTACAATATCCCCCTTCTAACGAAATTACACCTGATTTTCTTTATCAATTATATTTTGATGGGTATTTATTTACTATAAATAATAAAGATATAAAGGGGTATTTATCAATTTCTGTTACAATTATTCAAGCAGAACAAAAAGATCACACTACAATTCTTTATTTTAGTAAAGAAGATCATTTTGATATGGGAAGATTATCACCAGCAAATTCAATTAAAAAAATTCAAGTTTATTCAACTGGAGAAATTGCAAATGTTATTGAATACAATACTAATACTCCATATAAACACTTTATTATTATTGATAAAGTAATTTATATAAAAGAGGGAGAAACAATTACAGATTTAAATAAACAAACAGTTACAGTATGAAAGTAAAACCATTACAAGACAGAATAATAGTAGAGCCTTTTGAGGTATCAAGTACAAATAATTAATCATAAAATATAAAAATCAATATGAATACAATCGTAACATCAGGGTCAGATGGAAGAAAAAAAATAGTAAAAGGTATCAATATTCTTGCTGATGCTGTAAAAAGTACATTAGGAGCAAAAGGGAAGAATGTTATTATTGAAAGAGAATTTGGGTATCCTCATATAACCAAAGATGGGGTAACTGTGGCAAAATCAATTAAATTGTCTGATCCTGTTGAAAATATGGGAGCATCTTTAATCAAAGAAGTAGCATCTAAGACTGTTGATGTTTCGGGTGATGGCACAACTACGGCAACTGTTTTGGCACAAGCCATTATAAATGCAGGAATTAAGGCTATTGAATTAGGCGCAAATGCAATGGATTTAAAAAGAGGTATCGAAAAGGCTACTAAAGAAGTAGTAAAAAACATTAATAAAATCTCTAAACCTATTGATAATAATGATTTATTAAAACAAATAGCTTCCATTTCTGCAAATAATGATTCTTTTATTGGGGAATTGATTGCAGAAGCTATGGAAAAAGTTGGTAGGGATGGTTTGATTACTGTTGAAGAATCACAAGGACATGAAACTACTGTAAATTTGGTTGAAGGAATGAGAATAGAAAGGGGATATTTATCTCCCTACTTTGTAACTAACAGTGAAAAAATGCAGGCAGAATTAAATAATCCTTACATTCTAATTTATGATAAAAAGATTTCTGCCATTAAAGATATTTTACATATTTTAGAAAAAGTTTCTCAAACTGGCCGTCCGTTATTAATTATTTCGGAAGACCTTGATGGTGAAGCATTGGCAACAATGGTAGTGAATAAATTGAGGGGATTATTATCTGTTTGTGCAATAAAATTACCTGAATTTGGGGGTAATAGATTTTTTGTTATGGATGATATTGCAACATTAATAAATGCTACTTGCATTTCAGAAGAAAAAGGGTTTAGGTTGGACAATACTACTATTGATATGTTGGGTAGTGCAGATAAAATAACAATAACTAAAGATAGTTGTACAATAGTTGGCGGGCATGGTATTAAGGAAGATATTGAAAGCAGGTGTAATCAAATAAAAAATCAAATGGAAGAAGCTGAATCTAATTATGAAAAAGAAAACCTTAAATCAAGATTAGCTAAATTAAAAAATGGCGTGGCTGTGTTAAGTATAGGAGGGTTTACGGAAACAGAGATTAAGGAAAAAAAGGATAGAATAGATGATGCTTTATGTGCTACCAAAGCAGCAGTAGAAGAAGGGTTTGTAGCTGGTGGTGGAGTTACATACTTACATGCTTTAAAAGATATTGATATTATTTGTGAAAATGAAGACGAAAGCATTGGAGTTTCTATTCTTAAAAAATCACTAGAATCTCCATTTAAACAAATTTTATATAATGCAGATGTAGAACCTAATATTTATATAAATGAAATTATGAAAAGTGATTATGGAATTGGGTATAATGTAAAAACAAATGAAATAGAGAATTTTTTTAAATCTGGTATTGTTGATCCAACAAAAGTAGTAAGAACAGCTTTGGAAAACTCATCATCTATTGCTGCAATTTTTTTAACAACAGAATCTATTATTTCACTAGAAAAAATAAAAACAAATGAGAATTAGGCCATTACAAGATAGAATAATAGTAGAGCCTTTTGAGGTATCAAGTGAAACTAAGGGGGGTATAATAATTCGTGATTCAGTAAAAAAAAAATATATTAGTGGTAAAGTAATAGCAGTTGGTGGTGGTATTACTGGACGAAAAATGACTGTAAAAATTGGGAACACTATATATTATAGTAATGTAATTGAGTTTGAAGAAAATGGTAAAAAATATTTTATTTTAAAGGAGACTGATGTTTTAATTATTTTAGATGGGGATGAAGTAATCTTATTAGAAGATAGGATTTTGGTAAAATTAGATGATGCTAAAACCAAATCAAAAGGTGGTTTAATAATTCCTGATGGGATAAAAGAAAAAATACAAATGGGATTAGTTATTTCTGCTGGCAAAGGAAAATTTAATGAATCAATGGAAATTAAAAAAGGAGATAGGGTAAAGTTTGGGCAAGGTGTTGGAACATATATAGAAATTAATGAAGAAAAATATTTGCTGATGAGGGAATCTGATTGTTTACTCAAAGATGTTTAAAAATGAGTGTTTACTTAGAAAGTAGAATTAATGAATCGGTAGAATATCTTAATTATTATATAGATAAAATTGCTTGGCAAACAAAATGGAATTTAAGAATAATTTATGATGTAGAGATACCATTCCCATTAAATTATGAGTGGATTAAACATGATAGTGATATTGAGATTTCAAATATTCCTTGGGATAAACATTCTCATAAAGGTTGGGGAAAGCCAGATAAGCAATTTGGAAATGTAGAAATAAGATACTTGCAAAAAGAATTTCATCCTCTTACTATTGAACAGTGGAGATTGAAAATAAAAAATCCAAAATAAATTTTTATGGATGCACTAGAAGAACTGCAAAAGGAGAATAAAAAACTCAAAGAAGAAAATAGCAGGCTAGAAAAAATAAATAAAAAGTATGAAGAAAATGGTATAGCCAAATTATATTATTCTCTTTCCCGTAAAGCGTGGGAAATGGGAGATTTGATGAATGATACTGATTTGAAAACAATAGAAATGGATGACCCTAAATCAAAGAAATTTGATAGGCTTAAAATAATATGGCAAGATGCAGCTTCTTTGGCTACAGCAATTAAAGCATTGGGAGATGCGGCAGGGGTAACAGGTGATGAAGTGAAAGATGTTGCAAAGAAAGGTTCATTTTTAGATAAAGTAATTGCTTAATGGGGGAAATAATAGAAATATATCATACCAAAATCACACTACCAAATCAACCACATATTGAAGAAATAGAAGATTGGGGAGTTCCGAAAGAAGAACAATACTGGCGCAGGAAACCTTTGCCAAAAATATTTAAGGTATTAGAACGTGATGAAGATGGTAATGTGGTTCTAACAAATGAACAAGAAAAATTTTGTAATAGAGAACTGGAAAGAATAAAAAAAGGGTTTTGGTTTTTTTTGAATGGGGTTGCTACTTATATAACAGGGCGGCATTATTATTACTTACAATACTGGACACTTGAAAATAGAAAGCATCCTGAATATAGAGATACCAGCAGAAGATATTATTTGTATTTAGAACATTGGTATAATGTTTATTGGTGTCGTGGTATCATTCGTGGTAAATCAAGGCGTTCTGGTGCATCTTCTGAATCTTCATCTAATACTACTTGTCATGTAACCACAACTAAAAATGCAAGGGGTGGGCATGTATCTAAAACAAGTGCGGATGCCCGTAAAATGTTTATTTACAGGATGCAATTTGGGTTTAGACATTTGCCATTTTTTCTACAGCCTACTTTAGCTAATGATAAGGATAGTAAAAGTGAACTTGTTTTTAATGTTCCTTTGGCAAAAACAAAGAAAACAAAAAAAGCGCAATTAATTGATGAAGTAGAAGGGCTAAATTCTATATTAGATTACCAGCCTACAGCAACAAATAGCTATGATTCGGAAAGGCTTACATGGGCTTTCATTGATGAAGGGGGCAAGTTCCCAACAGATGTTCCTTTCTCTCAATTTGTTTCTATTATCTTAGAAACTTTAACCGAAGGTGCAGAGCGTACAGGGTTCGGAGAATTCCCAAGTACGGTAAATGAACTTACAAAAAAGGGGGGTGCTGAATTTAAAAAAGTATGGGATGATGCCGACTGGATAAAAGATGATATAGATATTGATGAAGTTGATGAAGTGTTGGATATGGATAATGAAGCCACAGCCAATACTTTAGTACGTTATTATTGCCCTGCTTATGATGGGCTTGCAGGGTTTATTGGTAAATATGGGGAATCAATAATTGAACCACCAACAGAAGAACAAAAAAAATATTTAATAGAAAAATATGGTGAAAAAAAATATGATGGGCAACTTAAATTTGGCGCAAAGGCATATTTAGAAAAAAGACGAAGTAAATTAAAAGGAGCAGCTTTAGAAGAAGAAATACGTAAATACTCTTTTAATGAAGTAGAGATGTTTATGGCTGCAAATACTGATTGTGTATTTAACATGCATAACATTTCTCGAAGGGAAGAATATTTAAAAGAGCATAAAATATATAAAAGGTCAGTTATATTTTATAGGGATATGGATCAAAAAGTAAAATGGCGTGATGTTACAAATAATGAAAAAAGTTTTCATTGGAAAATAACCTATTTCCCCCCTAGTGGACAAGATAATAAATTTAAAAGAGATGGTAGAATTACTATGCCAGATCGAATAGAAGATGGATGTATTACTGTAGATAGTTATTCTAACTCACAAGGTGGTAGAAAATACGGCTCAAAAGCGTCTGCATGGATTGGTAGAAAATTTGATGTTAATGACCCTTATAATACAGGCAAAGCTATTGGACATTTATATGGTCGTCCACAAGTTAAAGATGAACTTCACAGTCAAGTAATGTTAGCTAGTGAATTTTATGGCTATTTAACTTGGTATGAGCATACCGCAGATGATTATGAAGGTTATTTTAGGGAAAGAGGTAAGATTGGCTATTTGGGGAAATACCCTATTAGTTTAATTGACCCTACGAAAAGAGAAAAGGCAGAAAGGCATCGAGGTACTCCAATAACTCCATTTAGTTTAACTAAACAATTGGATAATGGCATTGCTTATTTTGAAAATCATTGTGATTTAATTGATTTTGAAGAAGTGCTTACTACAGCAAAAGTATTTGATCCTTATGACAGAACAGCTTATGATGTTATTGTTTCTTTTTTAATGCTAATTTCTTGTTTAATGGAGCCAACACCAAAACCTACCCCAATGACTACCCCCCTAATAAAGCTATATCCTAATAACTCCTATGTAGCAAAAACAAACTAAACTTTTTTTTCTTTCATCTCCTTTTCCTTAATCTCCTTGTGTTCTTTTATTATGTGGTAAATTGTTAAGCATTTTGAATAATGGCTAACTCCTTTTTTTATCTTTATTTGAGTTTGTATTTTCAAAACATAATCATTTACTTCTTTAGGAATGGATTTTAATGGTAGTGTTGGCATAAAAAGTACAAATTATTAGGTTACCAAAGGTAACCATTTTCTATTAAACAACCTAGTAAATGCTTGGTATTAAATTTACTTTTACTACCAAATATACTATACCATAGATTCTACCAAAGATATAGCAAGCAGCGGCAATAATATTCTAAAAGACTTTCAACTTTCAAAACTAACTATTGCTGAAAAATCCAAACCTGAAAATGGCTTGGCTATGGCTAAGTATATTGATGGAACTGTACAGTCAGGGTATAGTGGGTATTACTTTGCACGGGATACACAATTTTTCTCCAATAGATTAGCTGCCAATGGTAGAATACCCATGAAGCAGTTTATGGATTTGTTGGGGTTTAATGGCAAGTTCAACTACGCAAACCTTAACTGGGAAAGCCTTAAAATAGTTAACCGTATTATTTCAGGATGGGTGGGTAGGAGTATGCAGAAAAGGGAAAAAATAGTTATAACGGCTACTGATTCACTTTCCACCAAACAAAGAGAAGAGGAATTTCAGGAATTGGAATTTTATATGTACAACCGTGCAATGCTGGAAGAATTACAGCAAGCATCAGGTGTGCAGGTAATGCCGCAAGGGAAAGAAATACCTAATGATGTTGATGAACTAGCCTTATTTAAAAGCCTTAATAAATTACCAGAAGAAATTTTATATGAGCAGGGGGTAAATGATGTTCTTGCTGCTAACGGATGGTTTGATGTAATAAAAGAAAAAATACTGCATGATAGCGCAGAGGTAGGTCTTGTAGGTAGCTATGTTTGGATGGATGAAGATGGAGTAATTCATGCGGATTATCAAAAACCAGAAAATACAATTTATTCTTGGTCTGAATTTTCTGATTTTAGGGATACTACTTGGAGAGGCATAGTCCGTTCAATGAAGGTAAGTGAAATGCGCAGGAAGTATGGTGTAGAATTTGGCGGCAAACTTACAGAAGAAGAACTATATGAAATAGCTGCCACATCAAAAGACTGGCAGCTTAGTGATAAATTAAGATGGAACGCAGAATGGTCAGTGGCTATCCAACGTCCTTATGATGAATGGAATGTGGATGTACTTGAATTTGAAGTAAAATCAGTTGATTGTGAAAAATATACGGTTACTGAAACCAAACAAAACAAAAGTACCATCATTCAAAAAGGTACTCCTAAAAAAATAAGGGATAACCAAAAATCAGTTGAAGATACTTATTGGAATATATACCGTGGAGTTTATATAAGAAAAAATCAGAAAATTTTAGAGTGGGGCATAAAGAAAAATATGATCCGTCCGCAAGACCCTAAAGAAATAGGGAATGCAGAGTTTTCTTACAGTTTTTATATGTACCAAAACTTCCAGATGCGTAATCTGGCTATTCCTGAAAAAATATCAGTACCACTAAAACAGTTGATAATTATTGATATGAAAATGCAACAAGTAGTTGCAAAAATGCGCCCAACTGGTAGTGCAATAAATTGGGATGCAATACAAAATATAGATTATGGGACTGGCGATAATAACAAAAATGTAGATTTTAAAACATTATTTGACCAGACTGGTGATATGTATTACCGTGGCTATGATGCAGAGGGGAAGCCAATTGGAGTTCCAATAACTGAATTACAAAACACAGGGTTTGTAGGGCAGATGCAGGCCCTTATGGAAATGTATCGATTTCAGTATCAATTAATAAAAGATGAATTAGGAGAAAATCCCGACTTAATGAATCAGGCTTTACAGCCTAGAGTAACAGCGGGTAATGTAGATGCCTCACAACAAGCAGCAGACAATTCTACTAATTATATGTATCAAGCATATAAAATATTATTAGAAGAAACGGCTAAAAAAATAGCTTGTTTGCTTCAAAAATCTGTTTTGTTTGGGGCTAAAACGTATAGAAAATTATTAAAAGAGGAAGATGTAGATAACAGGATTTTTGGGACTAAAATAGAAATGCTTCCTACTGATCAGGATATAGCGATTCTTAATGAAAAGATGAATCAGGCTATTGTTTCCAATCCAGATATTGTAATGTATTTGGATACTTACAAGGTATTGCGGATAGCCCGTGAGAATGTGAAGCTGGCAGATTTGTATTACAACAATTGCATGAAAAAAATGCTTGCTTCCAAAATGCAGCAGGCGCAACAAAATGCAGAAATGAACGCAAAAGGGCAGCAGGAATCCGTAATGATTAAGGGCAAGATGGATATGGAAATGAAGCAATTTGAGGCACAATCAAAAACAGAAGAAATAAGGTTGCAAGGAGAAGCGCAAAATAAAAGTGCAGTAATTAATATGGTAAGTTCAATATTAAGCAAAGGGTTACCAATTGCGCCTAATATTCAACCTTTAGTAGATACTGTAATGCAAAACTTAATGTTGCCTTTGGCTGTAGAAAACCAACAACAACAACAAGCTATCATTCAACAA
The DNA here is from genome assembly GCA_016713965.1 of Chitinophagaceae bacterium. Lineage (GTDB taxonomy): Bacteria > Bacteroidota > Bacteroidia > Chitinophagales > Chitinophagaceae > Ferruginibacter. The sequence goes on along the minus strand of JADJOC010000005.1, from coordinate 45,961 downwards.
ATGCAAGCTGCACAACAAGAGCAAATGGAAGGTGAAGAAGGTATGGAACAAGAACAGCCTAGCGAAGAAGAAATGATGATGCAACAAGAACAAGAGCAGCAACAAATGCAAATGCAGGAAGATGAAATTCAACCACCAATGTAAAAATTAAAAATATGGCAGTAATTACAAATAGAAAAACATCGCAAGCCCAAAAGGGACAAGATGTAATATTTACTTTTAATGGTGCAGATGCAATTACCTATTTGTCCACTTTAACAATAGGGCAATTGTGTACACTTGATTCTAATTCTAAAAAAGGGTACATATCTGAAATAGATACGCAGGGGATTAGTTTTAAAATTAAACCAGTAAACCAATCACTTGATTTTGCAAGTACACCACAATATTTTGTAGCTGCACAAACCGTAACCATTTAATTAAAAAATTATGATAAGTAAATTAATAGATGTTACTACCGAATTTAATGCCAATGCAAAAGTGCAATTGGATATAGGTGAATGGGATTATGTTGTAGCACAATTTGTAAGCCCTACAGGAACAGTAACATTTAAGGCGACTAATGACGGGGGTGCGGTAGCTAAAACTAGTCAGGGGGATGCTAAATCAGCTATCAACTGGAACGTGATACAAGGGTTGAATTTAGCAGCCAATACAAGTGCGGTAAATACAAATGCGACCTCTATGTTCAAATTCAATGTAGTAGGTAAATTCATTCAATTTGAAAGTGTTGGACAAACCGTAGGTAAACTGTTAATCAATTACAGCAAAATTTGTTAATCAATTATTAATTATATATGGAACAAGAATTAAATCAAACAGATACTTCAACTACTGCACAACCTCAAAGTGATTTTGATAGATTGGCAGGTAGCTTCTTCAAAGAAGAAAGTGGGGCAAATGCGCCTGTAAATGAAGTCAAAGCAGATGAAACAAATGCTGCGCCTATTGATGTTAATCCAAAACCTGAGGAAAAGGCAGCTACAGTAGATGCCCCATTACCAGATAGTGAGTTAAAAACAAATTTAGGTTTTGATACATGGGATGATGCAAAAAAGCAATTTGAAGAACTTAAAAATTTAAAGGAAACAGCATCAACAAAAGAGGAAATAAAATTTGCCAATGAGCAAAGTAAAAAACTATTTGACCTTTTGAAAGAAGGGAAAGAGGATGATGTATATGCTGTACTTGCTGAAAAGAAAAAATTGGATAAATTAATTGCTGCCGATGTAAATGAAAAAACAGCAGCAGAAATTATAAAAATGTCATTCCAACAAAAATACAAAGGATTATCGGATGAGTTGATTGATTATAAATTCAATAAACAATTTGGTATTCCTAAAGAGCCAGTTCAAAGAGATACAGAAGATGAAACCGAATTTGAAGAAAGGTATGCAGCATGGAAAGAAAATGTAGCGGATTTAAAAAATGATTTGCTTTTAGAAGCCCAAATTTTAAAACCTGAACTGGAAAAATTAAAAAGTGAACTCGTATTACCAGATATACAACCAAAAGAATCTCAAACACAGCAACCTACCCAAGAAGAATTGGATAATTATGCTAAAGTTAAAGATGCTTATTTTAAATCTGCCGATGCAGTTATAAAAGAACTGAATGAGTTAAGCATAACGGTAAAAGACGAAGATGTCGATGTGCCATTATCATATACCTATTCAGTTGAAGAAAAAAATCTTGTTGCTTCTCAATTAAAAGAAATAGCTGATTTAGATTTTGATGTTACTAAATTTTTTGATAAAAGATGGTCAAAAGATGGCGTGGTAAATGTCAATCAAATCGCTAAAGATTTAGCATTACTAAATAGTGGGGATAAAGCAATCCAAAAACTATCCAATGATGCTGCTTCAAAAATAAAATTGAAATATATACAAGAGAAAAGCAACATTAATGTAAATGGTAATTCATCAGGAACGTTTAATCCACAAGGAGGACAATCCCAAATAGATGAATTAGCCAAGCATTTCTTTGCAGAAACAAACTAATTATTAACAAATTAATTAAAAAAAATGATACCAACATCGAATATATTGCAGCCAGGTTCAATAGCAACACAAGCAAATATTGCTTTACTATCTGGGCTACAATTATTAACTCCACAATACAAAAAAGAATATGTTTTAAAATATGGTCAGGAAGATTTTACTGGCTGGTTAAGTACATACGCAGGTATGGAGCAAGTAAAAAACCGTGAATACTTCTGGTTTGAAAACAGGGGTAAATTAATGCAGGGTGTTTATAACCAAACCGAAATAGTAGGACCAGCAGTAGGCGCAACGGTTACTTTGACATTGCCTGCTGAATTTCACTTTAACAATGGTACACAAACACCAATACGCCCTTTAGAAACTGTGAGGATTTCTTCTTCACAAATTGAAGGTCAAATTTTGGCTATTGTAGATGAAACCCCTTTTGCTTTCCAATACACCGTTCGTCCAAAACAAAGTACACAAGCATTTGTTTCAGCCAATTCAGCTAATTTATTAGCTGGTGAAGGTTTGCAATTTGCTGGTTACATGGATGCTGGTGAGGCTTCCAACTCTATTATAGCACAACAAGATTTGGATGTTAAATACACCAATAGCATTACAGAGATGAGGGAAACTTACTCTGCAACAGATTTAGGTGAAATGACACAGGTGTTTTATGATGGTATTGCAGGTGGTGCTGGTGCTGGGATGTCTGGCGCACAATTAGCAGGGCCAAGTTTCTATACTTTCAAAAACCTTACTAGGTCAGAACAGCGTTATGCTAATAACTGTGATGGTAAATTAATGTTTGGTGATGTAGTTACTAATACAGGGTTGGCTTCTACCAATTCATTAGGTTCGCAAGGTATTTTGCCAAAAGTATTACAAGATGGCGAAACCGTTACTTACAATCCAGGTAATTTAGATATTGCAAAATTGCATGAAATTACACGTATAGCCGATGTTAATGGTTGTGCAAAAGAATGCTTATGGTTGCAAGATATTTACCAAAATCAGGATTTTAACGATGGAATATTTGCTGCTTTCCCTGCTGGTGCTTATGTGTGGGGTAAAAATGAAACTTCGGAAGAAGCTATGGTAACTTATGGTACTCAAACTATGAGGATTGATGGATATATGCTTAGCACAAAAAAATACAAGCGATTCAATCCAGAAGTAGAATGGGGTATTTCTCCTGCTAATCCTGCTTATGAAAACTTTGGTATGATATGCCCTTTGGGAACATCTCCAAAATATCAAGCTAAGGGGGAAGATAAAGTTACCAACATCAAAAATATCACTATTATGTATCAAGATGCACCTAAAGGGGGTACTTACGGTAATGGTATTCGTACATGGTTACATGGTGGTGGTTCTTTAAATCCTACTAATGGTCAGATGGTAGATAATGTCGAGTTTATCACTTATAAAGGTACTCGTGTTTCTGCTGCTAATCAATTCATATTAGTACAAAAACCATAATTAAAATATAGCACCCTTTGAAATATAAGGGTGCTTATTCATAAACCAGCGCAATGTTGGTGGCAATGCCTTAATTCACTCAAAATAAACAAATAAAATGAGCGCAAAAAAAACAGATGAGTTAGTAAAAGAAGAATTAACTCTAAAACAAGATGTGGGTAATGCTGAATTATTTTTAGCACCAAAAGTAAGTTTTAATACAACTGATCCAAATAGCGAATTTGTAACATTTGTATTGAAGAATTACAATAGTAAAGGGAAGTATAATCTAAATGGACAATCAAGTGCCATTAATCCAAAGACAAAAAGAAAAGAAGCCATTTGGTATATACCTGGAGAGGATAGTATTTGGCAGTCAGAGTTAGTTGAAAGGTTAAAGGATAAAGCAGTAGTAAGCAAAAGGGGGATTATTAAGTTTGACAAAAAAAGAACAAGAATAAGAAAAACTGATACGCTTGCTATTGATTTTCTTACACATCATCCAGCAAATCTAGATAATCCTACAAGATTAATCGGAGAAACTAGGATAGAGTTTGAAGAATACAATCCAGCTAGAATACAAGCTGAAGGGCTTAAAAAAGATTTATATGAATTAGATATGGCAGATAAAGCCAGATATGCTCCAGTGGAACAAATGAAAAAACATGCTATTTATTTAGGTATTAAAATGGCTGATGACTTAGGATTTCAAAAACAAGAATCAGGAATACGTTCTGAATATATTGTAGCAGCAAAACGTAACCCTAAATTATTTGACGAATCTTTTGGGTCGCCAGTTGTTGAAGTATCTTATTTAATTAAAAAAGCAATAAGTGATGCTAAAATAGACATAGGGGGTTCAAATGGTAATGTTACGTGGGCTGGGACAAGTGCTTTTATATGCAGGAAGCCAGCAACTAAAAACCCACATGATGTTTTATTAGAATTAGCAATGAGTACAACAGCAGAAGGGTTGGCTTTTAAATCACAATTAAGCAGTTTAACAAGTTAAGGAATGACAGTAGATTTCATGTATAAATTGATGCTTGAGATTATAAACAAAAATCAGCAGGGATATTTACCCCCTGCTGGTTTTAATAATTATATTAATCAATCTTCCATCAGCTACATGAGTTTTCTATTCGGGCAAACCCAACAATATTCACCAGGCAGACCGATAGCCCGTGTTGAATTAGGTATGAATGAAATTTTAGCGCAAAGGCTTGCTCCATTTGTTGATCCTATATATACCTTAACCATTAATGGAAGTGGGGTAGCACCTTATCCACCAAACTACGAGCAAATAGTAGCCATGTTTACCAATACAGGCTTACAAAGAATAAGGTACGCAGAGAAAGATAAAATATATTCTTTAGCAAATAGTGTAATTGATCCAGTGGCAACCAATCCTATTTATTCTATTCAAAATAATGGATTTCAGTTTTATCCGATAACACTCGGTAATGCCAAAATTAGTTATGTAAAAACACCACCTGAAATTATATGGGCATTTATATTAGATGATAAAGGTAGGGCTATTTATGATGCAGGAAATAGTGTTGATCCTTTATGGAATGATGTGGATTGTTTGGAAATTATAACAAGGGCTTTGGCTATGGTTGGAGTAAACCTTCAATCAGCAGCAGTAATTCAATATGCGAATCAAATAACAAAAGGAGGACAATAATATGCCATCAACAATTACAACAGGGACTTTAGTAGTAGAGTTAAATACAACACTTGTATTGAATACTGAAAATTTTAATACGAGTAATAAATTAACCATAACCAATATTGATCACGCAGACAAACGTATTTTTTCTATCCCTTTTGCAAGCGAAGTGGAAATAGTTAATTTCAGTACAGGCGTTGGTGCAGGAACTTTTATTGGAGCGAATGTAAAATATTTTCAAATTACAAATAAGGATAGTGCAAATTTTGTACGTATTAGAGTAGCGAAAACAACAGGACAAACTTTTGATATAAAGCTAGAAGCAGGTAAAATTTTCATTTTAGGAAATAATAAAGAAAGCGTATCTGAAACGGAAGCAGCATTTGTGGCTTTTGTGAATATTGACAGCATCAGCGCACAAGCTGATACCGCAGATGTAGATATTGAATATTTTATAGCATCAACTTAATAAAAATGGCTAAACCAGAAGTATATACTAATGAAGTAGATCGGAATGAAATATATGTTTTTGACATGGAATTCTCGGATGACAACGATGTTCCTACAGATGTTTCAGACTGGGAATTTAATTTTACTTTAAAAACCAGTTTAGGAGATATTGTTTGGGAAGTAACTAATGCAGAATTTACTCGACCTACAATATATAGTATATATTTTGAAAAAACACAAGCAGAAGTAGAAGCTGTAAATGTAGGGAATTATAATATTTCATTATTAGTTACCAAACCAAATAATGAATGGGTGAACAATGAAATATTAAAAGGAACATGGGCTTTTAAATGAAATTAATAATAAATAAAAATATTGAATTATTAAAACTTACTGTTCTTCCAAGCAGTAAGCTGAAGCTATCCATAAAGCCACAAGATATTTTAGTATTAAAAATAAATACTGGTAGTGAGGGGGGGGGTGGTATTGTTATTAATGGCATTCCCGTAGGAGGAACAACAGGGCAAGTACTTGCAAAAGCTAGTGATACTGATTATGATACAGAATGGGTAAACCAAGGAGGCGGTGGCGGTGCTGTTAATTCTGTTACAGGAGATTCACCTATTATTATTGATAATACAGACCCTAACAATCCTATTGTACAAATACAACAATCCAATACAACTGATGATGGTTATTTATCAGCAACAGATTGGAATATATTTAATAATAAACAAGCAGCATTAACTCCAGCAGCATTAACCAAGTCTGATGATACTAATGTAACTGCAACATTAGGTGGCACACCTGCAACTGCATTATTACAGGCCGTAAGTTTAACTTTGGGGTGGACTGGGCAATTATCTATTACAAGAGGTGGAACAGGTCAGGCTACGGCTATTTTAGGATTTAATGCACTTTCCCCGCTTACTACTTTAGGGGATTTGCTATACCATAACGGAACAAACAATGTAAGGCTTGCAGGTCAAATTACAGTTGCAAAACAGTTTTTAAGCCAAACAGGAACAGGTGTAATATCTGCTGCCCCTGTTTGGGAAGTAGTAACAGCAGGTGATGTTGGGGGCGGTGAGGCTTTGACAAAAATAGACGATACCAACGTAACCCTTACTTTGGGTGGTACGCCAGCAACGGCTTTGTTAAAAGCATCCTCATTAACTTTAGGATGGACAGGGACACTTGCACCATCAAGGGGTGGAACAGGAGTATCAAATACGGGAACAATAACTCTAGGTGGGAATTTAGTTACATCTGGTGCTTTTAGCCTTACACTTACACTAACAAATACTACAAATGTTACACTTCCAACAACGGGGACATTAGCCACACTTGCAGGGGTAGAAATTCTTACTAATAAAACTATTGATGCAGATTTAAATACTATTACTAATATTGAAGATGCTGATATAAAAGCGGCAGCAGCAATAGCCGTAAATAAATTAGCCGCTCTTACTGCTAGCCGAATAGTTATTACAGATGGGTCGGGATTTATATTAGCCGCAGATACAGCTACATATCCTAGTTTAACAGAATTGAGTTATGTTAAAGGCGTTACATCTGCTATCCAAACTCAATTGGATAGTAAGGCATCTTCCAGTTTGACTGATAGCCATATTTTTGTAGGTAATGGTTCTAACATAGCCACAGATGTTGCTATGAGTGGGGATGTAACTATTAATAATACAGGAGTTACGGCTATTAGTGCAGGTGTAATTGTAAACGCTGATGTAAATGCTAGTGCCGCAATTGATGCAACAAAAATAGCAGATGGGTCTGTTTCAAATACAGAATTTCAATATTTAGATGGGGTAATAAGTCCTATTCAAACGCAAATTGATACTAAAGTAACTAAGGGTGGCGATTCAATTGGGGCAACATTAACAATTGGCACAACCGATAATAATGCATTAAGCCTAATTACAAATTCAATTCCTACTATATATGCCCAAACAAATAAAAGAATAGCATTAAATCATTCTAGTCCACAATCTACATTACACATTTACGGAGATGGGTTTAATGGGTCTAATGGATTTATTTTTTTTGGCGATTCTTTCGCTGGTGGTACTACTCCTTATGTTTGTATTGGAGAGAATGGGGGAACAGATAGTGATGCAATGGAAATTTATGGCAAGAATGGTATTTATATGAGGGTCTCTACTTATGGAGGCACAGCAGCATTATTTATTAATAGTTCTAATTCCATTGGTTTAGCTAATGAATCACCAACAGCTAAATTGCACTTACAACCTTGTACATCAGGCGCAAATAATTCCTCCTTAAAAATACCATCAGGTACATTAAGTACCGCATCAGATGGTGCAGTAGATTATGATGGGACAAATTATTACGCTTGTGTTGGTACTACAAGGTATGAAATCGCAAGAGTTTTAACTGGTTCAGCTTCATTAAATTTTCCGAATACATTGGCTCAAACCAGTAGTGATTTAACTATTACAGTTACAGGAGCAGTAAATGGGGATTCAGTATCGTTGGGTGTTCCAAATGGTGCTGTAAATGCAAATAGTTGTTATACAGCATGGGTAAGTGCCGCAAATACAGTTACAGTAAGATTCAGTAATTATTCTGCTTTGGCAATAAATCCTTTAGGTGCAACATTTAAGGTAACAGTTATAAAAAATATATAAAAATTAATAAAAATGGGAACTTTTTTAGAGCAAGCGCAATTATTAGATAATGAAGATTTTTTAAAAAGAATAAAAATAGCTATTAAAAAGACAGCTACAAATGTAATTGGAGAAATTTTTGATAAAAATAAAGAGAGTTTATTTGATAAGCGGCATAAGTTGGGAACACAAGTATTAAATGGAAATATGACAAATATTTTTGCTGATGCTATTGTTTCTAATAATACTGATATAAATCTAAATTCTACTGATAGTGATTTAGAGTTTATGGCATCATCTGTTTTTAATGATATAGCAGGTGTAAAAATAACTGAACAATAATGACAAGGCAACATTTAATAGAAAGGATATTAAGGCAAGTTTACGGAGACCAACCTCGTGATGATTCCAGCATTACCTATAATTTGGTTAATGAGTGGATGAATACAGGCATTGGGATAGCGGCAAAACAAAACTATAAAGAAGCCATACAATTAGATGGGATAGGGTATGTAAACAACTCTTTTTATACCACCTTTAAAGGTTTAGAAGTTGAGCCAGACGAGAGTTTCACGTGGAAAATAACATTACCACAATTACCTTTTGGAATAGGAAGAAATGAAGGTATTGCTACTTTACAATTTAAGGATGCCAATAATAAAGTTTCTTTACCATGTATTCCTTTAAGTGAAAATCAAAAGGGATATTATCAAAGAATGCGCCCAATACCAAATGTTATTTTGTTTTATCCCGAAGGGACATTTTTGTATGCACTTTCAACAATAATATTAAGTAATTATACAGCAACAGTTGGAATGGTGTCAGGCGGTGATAGTTCGGATTTGACAAGTGTGTTAAACATACCAGACGATTTTGTAAATATTGTAATAGATTATGTATCAAAAATGCTAATGTTAGAAAGAGCGCAACCGCAAGACATAACTGCGGATGGTGTAGATAATAAATAAAAAATAAATTATGGCAGCCCCAATCAAAAATCAAATTATGGTAAAATGTTTCCTCCCTGATGAAATATCTTTAGGAGGAATTTTTGTACCCGATTCAGCAAAAAAAGATTCTAACCGTGTTACTATTGTAGCAGTAGGGAAAGGAACAAAAAAACGCCCCATGAAGTTAAAAGCAGGACAAATAGGTTATAGGGTAATGGATTGGGGTTTGCCATTTGAAGAAAATGGAGAAAAATTTTATGTAATGGATGCAGATGCAATTATAGCAGTAGAATAAAACAATAAAAAATGTCAGCACAAAACAGGCAATATATAGATTTAGATGAATGTATTTATGATTACATAGATGAATCAGAGCAAAGTAATCATAAATATTTTAAATTATACAGATTGGCTTTTAGAGTTATGGCCGAACTTGGCCTCGATGCATTTTATCAAATAAAATCTGTAAAGCTACCTGTTAATGCTAACAATACTGTAAACCTGCCTGCCGATTATTTAAACTACTGTAAAGTAGGAATAATAAACAGCACAGGTGAAGTAGCAACGCTAACTTATAACAATAACCTTACTACCTATGCAGACTTATTGCCAAATAGGTTAGAAGATGTACAAGGAGAATATTTAGGGCAATTGGGTGCTTTGGGAAATGTAAATGGTAATTGTTATTATAATTATTGGGATGGAGCAGGATGTTATAATTTGTTTGGTGTACCAAGTGGCGCACCGTTTATCGGAAGTTTTAAAATTGATAATGATAATGGGGTAATAGTTTTAAATGTAAATTATCAATGGGATTATATTATTTTAGAATATTTGGCAAGCCCAAAAGAAGGAGAGCAATTTTATGTGCCTATACAATTTAAAGAGGCAATTATTTCTTACCTGCGTTGGAAAGATATAATCAGTTTACCCAACACAAGGCGTGGCACTTTAGGCGATAAAGCACAAAGAAGGGCAGAGTTTTTTAATGATAGGAGGCTGGCACTGGCTAGATGGAAAACAACAACGATCAGCGAAGCATACGATGCCAATTTAAAAATGCAAAGATTAACTGTAAAAGTATAATATATGAGTAAATACAGTTGTAGATGTGGCAGATTGATGGATAAAATAAAATCCTATTTTAATAAAAAAGGTTCAAGAATAACTGTTTGTGATGCCTGTGCTAAAAAATATGGGTTTGATAATGAAAGTGAATATCGTTGTGAAGAATACAAATTAACAAAAGAGCAAGATGCCAATAATCAATAAGTTATTTAATGGGGTAATGGATACCGATTCAGGTCAGGATTTTATCCTACCTCCTAATCATAAACACGCTTTAAATGGCAGGTTTTATGGTACGCAACAAGGGTTACGGTTTCAGAATATACCGGGCAATGTACTTATTCAAAACGAGGATTTACCAGAGGGGCAGAATGAATGTATAGGCTCTTTTTATGACCAGTTAAAACAAAGAATAATTTGGTTTAACTGGAATAGTAATGGCTATAATGGGGTTTATCAATATGAAATTAAATTAGGAGTAGTAACTCCATTACTCATATCATTTGTAAACAGCGTTACTGATATTTTTGATTTTGATAGGAACTATCCTGTAGCTTCTATCAATATTTTATACACTACAGAAGATGACGGGGATATTATTCACTGGTGCGCCAGAAATAACCGTCCTATGAAATTAAATATTAAAGATGCCTTAAATAATATTTACAATAATACATGGCTTACCAGCTATCTTACTGTAGCAAGGCAGGTATCTATACCGCCAATTGTGGTGTCTTACCAAGATGATGCACTGGTAAATATCAATAACCTTAGAAGTTCCCTCTACCAGTTTAGGTATAGGTTTCAAAACAAGGATAATACATTAAGCACATGGTCTTCTTATTCTAAAATACCAAGCCCTGTCAATCCAGACGACTTAGCCTCCGATGTTGACCCTACTAAAAATAACAATATCCTGCTTACCATTCCCGATTCAGGAAATGCAGATGTAACTAAAATACAAATAGCAGGAAGGGTACTTGTAGCCAACGATGTCTTTAGTGATGACCTTTTGATAAAAGTGATTGATAAAGTAGCAGAAAGCATAGGGGATAATTCCTCCGTAGATTATTATTTTTACAATGACAGTTCTTATCCTCCTACAGATATACAAGAATCTTTACAGTTATTTGATTATGTGCCTGATATCGCCAATACACAAGAATTATTAAATGGGAATGTTATTATTTATGGAGGGATTACTTTGGGATATGATAAAGATACGGTACTGGATGTAGAATCTTCCATTTCTACTTTTTTAAATGGGGATGCAGGGGTAGGGTTAACTATTACCAAAATATACCACCATGAAGAAGTATATAATGATGATGTATATTTATATGATTTAGATTCCTATGATTTTATTTTTGCAGGAGACCCTAAAACTGGCGATAAGGTAACTATATCGGTAACTTATAATGATATAACTACTGATTATGAATATACTGTTTTGCCTGGCGGCACGATCGCAGATATTATTGCTTACTATATATCATTAGGGCTTCCTGAAATAGCTGGGTCTGATGCGACAACACTTTTTGGTACTACTATACAAGTCGATCCTTGGACTATGGTTTTTGGTATGGGCTACTCTATAGTATATGGCACTCCACCAGATGTTTTTGATATTTCTATTGCTTGTTGGAGGCCAAAAAGTAGGTATGCTTTTGGTTTAGTGTACTTTGATGAATTTGGAAAAACTAATGGGGTATTGACTACCGATGTGATGAATGTAATAACTGAGGAAATTGATACCACAGGAAGTACGCAGCCGCTAAATACTTTAATCACTTTTGATGTCAACCATCAACCTCCCATTTGGGCAAAGTCTTTTTCATGGGTAAGGGCAGAAAACCTTACCGCAAAATCTTCTTTTTATTTTGTTTCCAGTGGAACAAATAAAGATACTACAACAGGGTATGGTTATTTAGATATTACCGCTTTTAATACCAATACCAATAATTATCCTGCTTATGGATTTACAAAAGGAGACAGGATAAGATTGGTAGGTAAATACGGTGCTGCTGTAAGTGTTTTAGATGTGCCATTAATTGATTTGGTAATTGATGAAAAAATACAAAATAATGCAGTAACCTTAACAGGTCAATGGTTAAAAGTTCCTTATGATGCTGCTTATATGGCTGTTTTTGGAACAGGCGGAAATAATAATTGGTATTGTGAACAATATACACCAGTTTTAAATTCCGAAGAAAGCCAGTTGGTATTTTATGAATTTGGGGAATCCTATAATGTAATTAATTGGGGAACAGCAGAGAGGTATCATGAAGGGAATGTACAAAACCAAACCGCTATACAACCAGCGATATTTAACTTTGCCAGAGGGGATTATTATATTAGGCAAAGAAACCAGCCTATAACAGATAATCTGCAAACCACTGCATTAATATGGATTATTGACGAATCGGTATCCGATAAATATCTTAGTAAAGTTACCAATATAGGCAGGCCGTTTTTGGTGGATGAGTATGCTAAAAAAACATTTTATTCTACACAATCCAGATGGAGTTTAGAGTACCAGCAAAATACCAATATCAATCAAACCAACCGATTTTTTTCTTCCAATTTTGATGAAATAGACAGGGCGAAAGGGGATATACAAATGTTTAAGGTTTGGGGTAGGCTGTTAGTAGTTTTTCAAAATCGTGCAGTAGGGAAGTATGGAATTTATGCAAGGTTTATTCAAAACAATTCAGGGCAATCTCAATTAGTAACTACCAATGAAATTATAACGACTAATAATATAGATTATGCTAAAGGCGATTATGGGGTAGGAGATCAATACACAAGTGTAGTAGTTGGAGCAAATCAATTTTATTTTGCTGATCCTGTACGTGGTTATCAGGTAAGGCTTGCACAAGATGGGCTAACACCAATCAGTGAATTGTACAAAGGGCAATTTTATATCCGTTCCTTACTCACGCCTTATAATAAAACTTTTGAACGTCCAACAGGAGGCACAGCAAAAATATTAGGGGCATACAATTTCTTTGATGAAGAATACATCTGTATTTTACAGGGAGGAATAAATGGAGAAACTACCATTGACAACTACACCTTTTCCTTCAATGAAAAAAGAAATGGGTATTGCAGTTTTTATACCGTTTATCCTGAATGGATGCTAAGTGCAGAAGACGTTTTATATTCATGGAAAGATGGACAAATGTATGTGCATAATAGTAACACATATTGTAATTTTTTTGGAAAGCAATATGATTGCAGTATTACGCTTGTTTTTACCAACCCACTTTTAGAAAAGAAAACATGGTTGAGTTTAACCGAAGTAGCCAGTGATTTGTTTGAATGTCCACAAATAGAAACACAAACTACCAGCTACGGTACAACCAATCAGCAAAGCGAATTAATAACAGAAGATTTTGAAAGGTTGGAAAACCAGTTTCATGCAGCTTTTCTTAGAGATATTAATTCTTTAGGAGGAATTATTGATGGGGATAGTTTAAAAGGGGAATACATCACCATAACCTTTCAAAAAACAAATGCCAATACCTTAGTGTATCTAAGCGAAATTTCAGTTAAATTTGTGGATAGTCCACTAACAAACAGATGATTGACAATAAAAAATATTTCATATAATTTATTATTACAAGCTATAAAAGTGGCTTTTGAAAATGATATGGATATTTTTAAGTTTTATGACCCAAACGAGAACCCTAAAAATATTGACGATATTGTTGAAGATATAGGCAGTAAAATATTAGAATATGAAGGGAGTTTATATAAAGGTATTTTTGATGAGGATAAATTGATTGGATATTTTGTGTACATAGATAATGCTTTAATCAGCTTTGCTTTAAATATTAAATATAGGGTAAAGGAATGGCTAGATTTTTTATATGATAGCATAAAAAAAGAATTGGGTTTATTTATATGCTGTTTATGGAATACAAATACAAGGGCTATAAAATGGCTGCAAAAGAAAAATATGAGAATAAATTATTTTGATAACAATATAACTGAATTAATATGCCAGTAACAATTGGAGCGGTAACAGCAGGGGCAGGGTTATTGCAAAGTTTTTTTGGAGGGCGAAAAGCTAAAAAATCACAAAAAGAATTAGAGAATTTACAAAGCCCTACCTATAACCCTAATGAATATGTATTATCCTATTATAACAATGCTTTACAACGTTATAATGTAAATCCTTACAATAGCACCCTTTACAAAACTCAACAACAAAATATAGGTAGAGGAGTTAATCAAGGTATTGGTGCATTAAATAATAGAAGAAGCGGTCTTGCTGGTATTTCCAGTTTGATACAAGGGCAAAATGATTCATTATTAAAAGCAGGTATTGCCGCAGAAAATCAAAAAGACCAAAGATTTTCACAATTAGGGGGTGCAACACAAATGAAAGCTGGTGAAGATAGACAGGCTTTTAATATTAATAAAATGCAGCCTTTTGAAAGAAAATACAATTTGCTTGCTATGAAAGCTGGGGCTAATGCAAGAACAGCAAACGATGGTTTGAAAAACATTTTTAATGGGTTAGGGACAATGGCAGGAGGTTATCAATTAGGGCAAGGTTCAAAAAGTAGTGGAGGTGGTGGGCAAGAATTAGCCATGCAACCATATATGTTTTAATAAATCAGTAATATAAAATACATTTTTTAATTTATAAAATGGCACTACAAAATCCACCAAATTTATATTCAGGGGGGCAGGGAGTTTTTGATAGCAGACCTGTGTTGATGTTTCAAGCAAATTTAATGGCTAAAAAAAAGGCTAAAGAAGATGCTTTGGAGGCTTATTATGGGAAATCGTTGCAAGATGTTACCCCAGCAGGAATGCGTAACAAAGATATAGTTGGGGGATGGTCTCAACAGCTAGAGGAGTTTAAGAATTTCGGAATGAATCCTGAAAACAAAAAGTATCTTTTAAATCCTTCTTTAGATGGGCATAAAACTGTTACCGAATTTAACAGGCGGCATACAAAATTATTAAGTGATGCAGAAAGATCAAAGCAGGAATTGAAAGATGAAAATATGCTCAATGAGCAAAGGGTATCTGGTAAATGGAATCCAGATGATGATGATATGGTACTTATTGATAGAAAAGGGAAATCGATATATGATCCTTCAAGATATGATGAATTAGGCAGAGATGTAGATTTAACTAATATTTCATTTAATACACCTGAATTTGATACAGTAAGACAGGCTAAAGCAGATAAGTTAATATTTGGCAATATTAAAGGGGGTAAAACTTATGATGAAAAAAATGCAATAAATGATAAAAAAACAGGGCAGGTAATTATGCCATATGTAGAAACATATTCTACAGAAAATATAGAACAAATAGGAAATAATGCTGAAAGGGCGGTGTCTTCTGATAAATCAATGCGAAAAGCATATAATGATTTATTGCATAACGACCCAGAATTAGTAGCAAAAGCCACAGGGTTTTTACAAGGAGTTGAAGGGAAAAATGCTGTCGTAGATACACCAGCAAAACTTGCAAAAGCAGATTATATGATGAAAGCCGCTAGTTATGCTAAAAGAGGAGAAGAAGTTAAAACTGATTGGAAATACCAAATGGAAAAAAGATATGCTAATCAAGTTGATTTTGAGGATAATCATAAATTCCCACATCAAGTAGCATTAGCAAATATATATTCTAAAATTAGAAGAGCCGATTCTGAATATAAACAAAATGAAGCATACAATAATCTTGAAGATTATCGTCTTAATCAAATTAAAAATGGCAGCAAGTTGCCGTCTATGTTTGGGAATCTTGGGATCGATACTGATAACACCATTAAATTAAATGTATCGCCAACTGATCTAGATAATTTTGATGTAGAAATTCCAGTTGTTGATGAAGATGGTAAACCAAAAACAGACAAAAATGGCAAGCCTTTATTGACAAAAAGCAAAGCAAAAGATATTTTCTATAATACGAAAACGGAAGAGTACACTCCTGTAGTAGATGGGTATATGGGGAATAAGTTTAAAAAAGATGGTTGGTTAGTATCGTATGTTAATGGTGCTGCTAATACAACACCAAAAATAAATATGTTATCTGGAGGTGGGGTTAAGTCAGGTGGAACAAAAGAAGGTAAGAAAAGTAGTGCTAGTTCTAGTAAATCTGATCGACCTAATTTGCCAAAATCAAAAACAAAAATTAGCTGGTAATGGACGAAAAAGAATTAGAAGCCTTGTATAAGGCATTATCTCAACAATTTGATATAGGGGATTACGATACTTTTAAATCAAAAATGCGAACTCCTGATGATAGAAAAAACTTCTATAATGCAGTAGGAGAGAAAGGTTTTGATTTGGGAGATTTTGATGAATATGAAAAACGCTTAGGTGGAGTAAAAAAAAAAGTCGGTTCTATCAATTTCGAGAAATCCTCATTGCAATCTGGCAACGATTTATCCCAATCACAATCACCTTCTCCATTACCTTCGGAAGAAAGCGGTAGCATAAATCCGATATTAGGTGAAATAACGCAAATAAAAGATTTAGAAAGTAGGACAAAAGATATTCCAATGCCCTCTAGTGGTAAGGGGGGAAATATTGTTGTGAAAGCACCTGATGATGTTTCTATTGGTGAAGCCAAAAAGAAAAAAGAACAATTTAAAGAATTGTATGGTATTGATGCTGATGAATTTTCTAGCGAAATAGAAGGGTTGCCTGAAATAGCCTATACTCAAAAAGGGTTTACACCAGAGGAATTAATACAAATAAAAAAAGACAATCCACAAAATTACCAAAGGCGTATTGCTACTGCAAAAGTGCAGGTAGGGTTACGGGATAAAATCAACCAGCAATTTGCAGATGGTAATATTGATGAAGAAACCCGCCAATATTTAATAAATTCATCAAAAAGCAATACAAATAATTATAATGTAGGTGATTATAACCAACAAAGAGGAATAGTTAAAGGGCAGGCAGCTTTAATCGATCAGGTAGGTGGGGAAGATGCAGAAAAGTTAAAATCTGCTTTAGCCACAGAGCGTTCAAAAGTTTATGGAGATGCTTATAAAAATGGGTTTGATAATATAGTTAAAGATTCAGAAGAAAGTAAGTATTTAAGTAATAACGCTTTATTGGGGTATCAATATATAAAAGACCTATCTCCCGAAAAAGCCAAGCAATATGAAAGGCTTTTTATTGATGCTAAATCACTAAAGGATAAACCAAATGAACAAAAAGGATACAATCATTTGATGCAAACTTTAGAAGAAACGGGAGTTAATCTTCAACTAAATGCCATCAATGAAGATTTAAATAGTTTAAACAAAGAGGCAAAAAATAATGGTGGTGGCTTATCCCCTGAACAATTATCAAAAGCTGAACAATTAGAAAAAAAATATAATGAATTAACAACTTATAATAATGAATTAGATAGCAAATATCCTGATAGAGTAGATAATAAGGTAGATGATGCCCTCCAAGAAGTTTTAGGGCAACGTGCTAATTTTGGTGGGTATTTAGCAGGGAAGTTATTTACTTCTGTAGCCCATACAGCAGAAGGCGTTTGGGAAGCTGTTAGCAGTCCTTTTATGTCTGATGCAAGTAATAATATGCGTGAGTTGGCTATCATGGGAGAAAATTTAAAAGAGCAATATACCTTTCATAAAACAGATAAAAATAAAAGTATTAATGATAGCCAGTTATTGATACAGCCTGAATTGCAATCACAAATAGATATTGTAAAAAATAATAAATCATTAAGTGATGAGCAAAAAGAAAAGCAGGTAACAAGCCTATTAAAAAACAATTTAGACAAATTTGGCAGAGTTCCTATAAAGGGAGGAAAATTTGATGTTTCCCCATCTTCAATATTATATGGAGTTACTGATATTGCAGCAACTTTAGTGCCTTTTATTGCTTTGGAATCAGTAACAGGTGGCGGCGCAAGCGCAGGGGCAGCAAGAAAATTTATATCAACATTTACTGCTGCTGCCGCAACAAGTTTCCATGATGAATATGCCGCCGCAATAATGGATGGCAAGCCACAATCCGAAGCCTACAAATATGCTATGGCTTCAACTGCTATAAGTTCTTTTGCAATGGCAGGCGCAGGAACAGCAGAGGCAATAAAGAAAATGGCTGGCATGGAAACATCCGCAGGAAAGATAATCAACAAAATGACTGATAGTGAAATATCAGCAATGATGTCTAAAACTCCAAAGGCATTGCGTGGAATTGCAGAAAGGGTAAAAGCTACTCCTAAAATGTTTGCAGAAGGTGCAAAAGCAGGTGCAAAATTTGAGGGTTTTATGGCGGCTGGTAATGAGTTAAAAAACCAAGTATTAGGCACACCAATTGACAGGGAGCAAAATTTCAAACAATCATTAATAGGAGTTTTGAATTTTGGTATTTTAGGCGCAGGATTAGGGCATATTGGTTATAAATCGCCAACTGAATTACAGAAAAGTTCATTTTTAGAAACAGGTAAAAATCCTACTGAATTTATTGAGCAGGCTAGACAAATGGTAAAGGATGGCAATTTATCTACAACTGATTTTGAGCAAGTAAAAAACAGCATTGAAAGTTCCGCAGCCGCTTATAAAAATTTACCTACAACAAATTCAAAAGGGCAACCTTTGTCTGAAAAAGAAAAAGGTGATTATTTATATAACGAAGCGGTTAAAAACGAAGCGCTAAAAAAACAACTCCCACCACGTCAAAAAGAAAAAGCAGAACATACAGCCTTAGTAGCTGATTTTAAAAATGATTACATACTTGAACCTAAAACCGATAAACAATTAGAATCAAGAAAAAATTCGTTGGAAAAATCGCTAGAGCCTAAAAAAGATGCTGAAGGTAAAACTATTGAACCAAATGAAAAAGAGGTTAAGGAATCCAAGGCAGAACTGGAAGCTATTAATGATATTATAGAAAACAAACCAAAAGAAGAAGATACCAGCCAATCAGAAAAGATTGAAGGTATTGACCAAGCCACAGGAATACCAGAAGGTGATAATGTGCCACCACCAATAGAAGTAAATGGTAGGGGAGAAGGTAGTGGTGTAGGGGAAAATGTGGAATTGACACAGGAGCAGAAGGATGCAAAAGGACGGGTTGATAGTTTTGTTAGTGGGTTGGCTGAAACTAATCCTGAATTGCATAAGTTGGCTTTGACAGATCCGATTGTTGCTTTGAATAAACTTATTGAGCATCACCAAGAAAATATGAAAGGTAAGGATGCTAATACCAAAGCATATTCGCAAAAAGCTATTGATAAATTTGAAGCACTTAAAAAAGACCATGAGTTAGCCAATAGTAAAGCCGAACCAACTCCAGAACAACATACAGAGAATTTACTTAATGAAGCAGAAAACAGAGGCGGTGCATTTGCTGAATTAGCAAAACTTATAAGGGATAAACTAAAAGGGGTTAAAACAAATTTTGTAGATAAGTTGGTAAACGAAAAAGGTAAACAGGCATTTGGTAAGAGTAGTAAATTAAATGGCATTACGCTTAGTAAAGAAGCCCCTGATAGGGTAAAGACATTTTTACATGAAGCTATTCACCAATTAACTTCAATGAAGATTACATTCTTTGATAAAGACCAGTTACATCACTTAACAGATACCGATTTAGAAGCATTAAATAATCTAAACAGAATTTACCACAAGGTTAAAGGCATATTTGAAAAGAATGGAATTGACACCAATTATAACGTATTTAAAAATTTGGATGAATTTGTTGCAGAGGCAATGGCTAATCCTGAATTTCAAGACATACTTTCAAAGTTTAAAAGCGAAGGCAAAAAACCAAATGTATTTAAGCAATTCTTAGATGCAGTTGCAAAAATGTTAGGATTAAAAGACCCAACTATTTTAGACGACATTTTTCATCATACAGAAAACTTAGCGGAACTAAATAATCCCAAAGAACAATACCTATCTACTAAACCAGAGATAAAAAATGAAGCCAAAGCAGAAGTTCCCAAAAATACTATCCAAGCAGAGAGCGAAGGTGCTGTTAATGCAAAAGCTGGTGAAGTTGAGCCGCCAGCAAAAGAAGGAGGGCAAAAGCCGCCAGTAGAACCGCCAAAGGGCGGTGATAAACCTATGAGTGATGGTGAAGGTGGTGGAGATAAAAAAGGATTGGATAAAATGGCTGCAAATATTCCCAATCAAGGCGTGATAAGGGAGTATATGAGTAAAGATACGATTGAAAAATATACCAATGAAACTCCACAAAATAATCAGGAAATAATCAAACAAGAATTATTGCCAGCGTTATTGCATGGTGAAAAAGTAATTGAAAAATCAAAAGAGGTTTTTGGTGATGAATATGTAGAAAAATTATTAGAATATGTAGGGAAAGAAAATTTACCTATCCCAAATAAAGCACTTATTTATATAAGTTTGGAAAATGCTTTAGCAAAAGAAAAATTAGAAAGCCCAAATGTTGAACGTATAAATAAATTACAGAAATTGGTTTATGAAAAATCGCAGGCATTTTCTAGGGAAAATTCATTAGCCTTAAATATGGCTAGGTTAAGGAAAATAGCAGAAGTTGGTTATGATACTTCAAAAATAACTGATAGCTTTTTTTCAAGTAAAGAATTAGAAAAAAAATCAGATATTGAAAAAGCATTAGAAGCTGATGCGGATATTATTAATAAAGAATCGGAAGTTAAAGAGGTAGAAAATGAGCAGGTTAATTTAGATAAAAATGCTCAAATAGAAAAAATGGTTGAGGAGGGTGTTGCAAAAGAGATTGATAAAATTTATAAAGAATTACCTACTGAAAGAAGAAAAAAAGCAGACAAGGCAATTGCAGCTTTAGAATCTATACAAAAGAAATTAAGGAGCAAATTGTATGATGCTGGGTTAGGTGTTCCTGTGGCTATAATTGATGCAGGTATAACAACAATAAAAAATGCCATTAAAGCAGGTGTTAAAGTTGCTGATGCAATAGAATTAGGTATTAAAAAAATAAAAGAGAAGTATGGTAAAAACTGGGAAAAAGAAGATGAATTTAGAAAAGATTATTTAAAAGGGTTTGAAGAAAACAAAGTCAATGTAAAAGAAAATGATAAGTCTATACAACAAACAGTAAAAGAGGCTTTAATTGATGCTGGTTTTAATAGGACTACTACTATAAAAGGGGAGAAAAGAAAAATATTAGATTGGAAGAAATTGGCTGGCGAAGAAGGAAGTATTGATAAAATAAAATCTAATGTAGAAAAGGCTTTACTAGATAAAGGTATGAGTAAAGAGGAAGTGCAAAAAATGCAGGGAGAATTAATTGAAGAATACAATACTCTGCGTGCTTCAATTATTGAAAAATCAATGAACGAATTGGCTAAAAGAAATAAAGAAAGTGTATCACCTGAACAAAAAGGAGCAGCTAAAAAATTAGCTGAATTATACAACTATGGATTATTTGATAAAGATACGGCAGAGTATGATAAACTTATTAATACAGCCATAGGGTCAAGTATAAGCCCACAGGGGTTTGAGCAAGCTAAAAAAATAGCCAATGCAATGCAAACTTTATATTCTAGTAGTTTTAAAGGAGTGAAATTAAATGATGTTAGTTCTAAGGCTGCTATGCAGCAATTAGAAAACAATTTAAGGTTATTATTATCTAAAGAGGCAAAAATGCAAGGGAACAATAATTTTAAAATGGCAAATATAGTTAGGAGTTATATGGATATAAGCCAAACAATGGTACTTAATAATTTAAAGCAAACTGTAGAAAATCCTTTTTCTGGTGCAATACAGAATGCCTTTGAAAAAATAGGAGGCGAATTAAGTAAAGAAGGTATTGGTACTAAGCAAATGGCTAAACATAGAAATGCTATGATGAAGACAATATATAAAGATATGTTAGTAAATGGTGGGGTTGGTTATGGGGATGTTAATCACCAATTTACAAATCGGGCTAAATTAGATGATTATGTAAATAAATTATCCGACAATCAATTATATCAAGGTATAGCTTCTGTATTAACAGGGAAGGCAACATTAGATGCGATGGATGCAATGTTTAAGCAATCTATTACAGAGAAGAAATTTGCTCATAATCTTATTAAAATACTCACACACGAAACTAATAAAAATAGAATGTCAAAGGATGAAGCTGTTAAATTTGTTTCAGAAAAATTAACAGGTCAAACTTTTAAGGATGCACAGGTAACAGCAAAAGAGGTTATAGAAAAAATAAATAAAGATGCTAAAGAGGAATTAGTCCCCACTACACAAACATCTATTGACAGGTTTGCAAATGATATAGTTAAATCTGCACTAGAGATGGGAGAAAAATTAACTACTGAACAAATTGAAGCAGCATATAAAGCAGCATATAAAGCAGCAGGTGAAGGCTTGGGGCATGAAGCTAATAATCCATTATCAGCAATGGTAACTGGATATACAGGCTCTATAGAAAAGAAAATACAAGAAGCAGTTAAAGAAAAAGATTGGAATAGAGGTGCTTATTTAACTTATAAATCCTCTATATGGAGAAATATGATTAATCCATTTGTTGGTGGTGGGACGAACTGGCTAGTACTTAAATTAGAAAAAACAGGATTAGGGCTATTTACAGGATTAGGTTATCAATTGGCATCTGGTGGCAAAAGGTCTAGGATTGATTTAGCTAGTGAATCAGGTATGAAATATTTAGAAAGAGCATTGTATAATCAAGCCCGTTATAAAGATAAATATATGCGTGGCGCAATAGGTGGGGGGGCTTCATTATTAACATACCTTGCCTTTATGGGGGTAGCAAGTACAGATGATTATAGAGAGTGGAGAAACAAAAATAAATGGTCTAAGCGTTATTTAGATACATTTACACCAGAATTTTTACTTACACAAATGGCTGCTGAAAATGAAGAATTAGGGTATTATTTTAAAAATATTTTAAATAAAAATGATTCTTTTGATGCTACTACAAAAGCTATAAAAGCTATAGATTATGCTGAAAAAGGAGATAAAGGTAAAATGTGGGGGTCATTAGGAGAAGTGGTAGGTTCTAAGTTTAATTTACCGCTTCCTTGGCGATTAGTAAAAGATGGGAAAGTATTATATCAAGGAATAACTGGGAAAGACCCTTATAGTGGAGATTTTAGCCCATCACAAGGTGTGTGGAACGGGATATTTAAAGGAGGGTTCATTGAATATCTTGGATATAGGCCAGAGAAGTCTAAATAGATTTACTGATAACCATATATACAACAACTAATATTCCATTTAATATTAATAATCCAATACAAATACCTCCCATATATGCTATTTTATCATTAATTTTATCAAGTTTTTTATTTTTTTTGATAAATATTTTTTGAAGTATTAATACAATAAAAGTTAGTGCGATAGAAAGTGCTGCTAACATAAATAATATTCTACAAGTATATTCTAAAATAAGCATGTAATATTTTTAAAAGATTAATTAATATGGTAAAATTACTGTGCGTAATCAAATGAAACAAGAGTACTTTTACTCTATTTTAAAAAAGTAATGTAAAAAAATATAATGCTTGTATATCCAAATAAATTTTATATTTTTGATATAACAAAATAACAGATGCCACTAACTCCATTATTTACTGTTTCTCAACCTAATGCAACTACTATTAGGCTTACTGATACTTCAACAGGAGCAGATGCAGCCATAACACAAAGAAGGGCTTATTTACAACAAGCAGATGGAAGTTATTTAGTACCAACAGGAACGCTTACTGATTATATTGAGTGGAATTATTTAGATGCTAGTATTGATATTGATGTTTTAAATACAGATTACGCCTTGCTGATTTTAGTGCAATGGCTTAATGTGGGGAATATTGTTTTATATAGTAAAAGTGATTTGTATGGCTTTACTTGGTACAATGAAAATTTCCTGTACTCCTTAACTCAATACCAACAAAATAACCCTGATGTATTACAAGATACTAACTACTTTAACAACAAAAGTAAAACACGAGTTTTAATAGATTCGGGCGATCAAGCAATTGTTTGGGGAAATGATATAACCAATGCACAGGAAAATTATGATGCAGCCTCTTATTTTAGATTAAACGAAAATTTATTTTTCTAATGGCATATACAACCGAAGAAAAAATAAATATCGCTAAAATATGTCAATACTTAACTGCTAGTGATGTAAGGAATGGCAGTTTATTTGGTGCTACTCTTAACCCGATTTTACCCGAAATACTATACATAGAAAGAAAATCAGTAGAATGGGCATTTGATAAAAATCCTGCTGATTCCACTCTTTTCGGAACTTCAAATTACTTGTTATCACTTTGTAATAATGCTAAAAAAGCGGCACAAATATTAAATTTAGGAGGTGGAGGAGTAGTAGTCGATCCTAATAACCCTAATAATGATAATGCACCTTATTTAATACCAGTTTATCCAGGGGATTTTGCAACTGCTACAGCTTATAATAATCCATATATTGCTGGGGAAAATTTACAAATATTTGCAAATTTTATTCCTAAGTATTTGGATAATCCTGATGAATATGTTACTACCGTAGATGGTATAAATATAACAATTGACGGATTTGATGCGGCTGTTTTTGATCCGAACAAAGTTTTACTTAATATATACATAGTTAAAAATGTTTAATCCGTATTCTGCTTTTTATTAAACATTAAAACCCAACAAACAACAAATGAAAAAACTATTACTAAGTATTTTTATTATATTTCTGTTTTATGGCTCATTTTCCCAACCTATTATTAATAGGGCAGGTTCGGCAAACACAACACAAGATGGTAGGGGTATGTGGTTATATAATGCTTTTATGCCTAGGTACGTAGATACTGTGGCAGCTAACTTAGAAAAAGGCATTGATACAGCAGGTGCAATTATTTATACTTATGATGTAAACTCTATATGGTATAGGCAAAATAGCCCCAAAAAATGGGTATTACTTTCTAATGGGAACGCTCCAGTTTATACAGCAGATAGGGGAGTTAAAATAATTACAGGGGATGTAATCCGTTTAACAGATACAGTAGAAGGAGCAGGTACTAAATTTCAATGGATATATGATTTGGCGGCTTTTAGGGCTGGTGAGGTAAGCGGAACACAATGGGATGTGGCTAATATAGGACAATACTCTTTTTCGGGAGGGCAAAATAATATCGCTAGTGGAACAGGCTCTTTTTCTATAGGGTCTGTAAATGAATCAAGTGGCAATTATTCCGCAACTATTGGTGCAGGTAATATTGCTAGTAGTCTTTATGCTACTGCTATAGGAAGTGGTTCTACCGCTAGTGGCGCATCTTCATTCGCAGCAGGAGAATCCCTTACAGCAAGTGGAAATAATTCAACTTCTTTTGGCACAACAAATACAGCAAGTGGTGTAGTATCTACAGCGATAGGGAATTTCACAAAAGCAGTAGGAAACAATTCGCTTTCTACAGGCGTAGGAACTTATATGAATACTTTAAATGGGGTTGTTTTTGGGGCTTATAATGATACTACAAATTACTATCTTAACAATACATCAACACAAGTAGCCACCGATCCTATATTTACCATTGGTAATGGTATTGGGGTAGGAGTTAGAGCAAATGCCTTTCAAATGCTACGTAATGGGGCTACAAAATTTTCATCAGGCATTACTACTACTACAGATACTACTACTTTTAAACCAATGGTAATGGATGCCGATGGTAATGTTCGCAAAACAAGCACATGGGGGGTAGGGATAAAAAATATTTATAATAGTAATGGCATATTAACAGGAGATAGGGTAATTACAGGAGATGGCAATGATTTAACAATTACAGGTGTTCAAAGTTTATATTTAAATGCACAAGACAGTGCTGTATATCAAGGGAGTATATCAGCTAGTGATAACAGTAGGCAAATAGCAACGACAAGCTGGGCAAATCAAAAATTTGGACGAAATATAAATACTAATACTACACAGGTAGGCAATGTAGGAGGGGGAATAGATGATTTAATGGTAGATACAATCCCAGCCAATACCCTTTCTTCTAATGGGGATTATATTGAATTTTATATGCATTTTTTCTTTGCTTCCAATGCTAACAGCAAACAAATTATATTATATCTTGGCGGAACAGATTTTTATACAACTGGAGCGCAAAATCAAAATGATGGCAGTATTCTTTTGAAAGGAACTATTGTCCGAACAGCATCTAATACACAATTAATTACTATAGAACAAATTGTTGGTAGTAGTTCATTATTTTCAACTCAATCCGAATATGCAGGAGGTGCAGAAGATTTTACCACTAATTTAGCCTTAAAGGCGACAGGAATAGGAGTGGGAAATAATGACATTAATCAGAATTTAATGATTGTTAAATATTATCCTGCCAATTAATATGAGAATAGCCATTTTATATACACTCTTGTTTTGTGTATCATTTAATATTTATGCCCAAAAAATGGTAGGGATTAATACAACAAATCCCCAAAAAACCTTAGATATAAATGGGGATTTGTTAATTAGGGATAAGTTATATGTAAAAAATGGGTTAAATTCATCACTAGGAGAGGCTACATTAGTGGCAGGATTAGCAAACGTTTTTACTAAAAAAATAACTAAAAAAAGTGTAGTGTTTTTTTCGTATAAAAAACCTAATTTTGGAACATTAGAACCATTTGTTTTAATAGTACGTGAAGAAGATATTGTTGATGGAGTTTCTTTTATAATAAGAAGTGAACTGGCTTATCCAGAGCCTTTTAATTTAGTAAATGAAAATGATAATAGCATTTTAAAATGGTGGATAGTAGAACCAGAAAATTAAATATTTATGACAGAAGAACAAAAAAAAGAAATTAGAAAAGCAGTTGCTCAAATATTGGCAGTCATTAATGAAGATGAATCTTCTGCTTTTGTAGGGCCACATCCTCCACATCCTCCACAAACTAATAAAGATGAATCATAAGAAAGAGCTTAATCATAATTTTTTTGGAGTTATTATGTTGTTAGGTGGATTAATTTACTTGACAACAAATGTTTTTTGGAAGCTGATCCCTAATAAAAATGTAGGGGAATGGCTTTATTTTTTTGGTTTATTTTTGGGTACTGTTTGTTTCATTACAATTTGCAAAGAGTACTTTAAAAATAAATCTTTTTCATTTTATTTAGTGAGTGATTTTTTCTTAACATTAAGCTGGTCTAAATTGTTTACCCAATGTATTTTAAATCCTTTAGAATATCAAATTAGTGAATTTTGGGGATTAGTATTAGCTATAATTGTTTTATATTACCGTTCAAATAAAAAGAAGTGAAATGCAAAAGAAAAGCAGAGTTAAGTTTATCTGGGTTTTTAGTAGGATATATAATAATTAAATTATGGGCAGCAATAAAACTATTTATGTACTTCATAATATCAAAATTATGACAAGAAAAGAATCATTTTGGTTTGTACTAGGGTCGGCTTTTGGTTTGTATTGCGGCACATCAATATATGATTTATCATTTACTAATATTACCATAGGGTCTTTCCTAACATTAGTAGGATGGGCTTTATTTTATGGATTAGTATATAAGGATATAGGTAAAAGCAAGAAAAATGGGATAAAATCCTAAAATTTAATATCGTACCGAAAACTAAATAGATGGATTGGGGTTATATAAAACAACTCATAGTAAATTACGGCGTAGCTGGAACTGCCATCATAGGAGCATGGAAGGGCTATCAAAAATTTATCAAACCAGCTTACCTTTGGTGTAAAAATCAATTAGGATTATCTAAAAAATTTAATACTTTAGATAATGTTGTTCACACCCACGAATTAAAAATAGGCTCTCTCATAAAACTATCCCCTTTCGCTATATTCATGGCAGACCACGAAACAGGTAACATTATCTATGTTAATCCAGCTTGGTGTGAAATGTTTGATTTAACACAAGAGGCGGCGCAAGGCTGGTATAAACACATACTAGAAGCTGATAAAATACGTTATTCATGGCAAGAGATGGTTACTAAAAAAATATTTTTTGACGAGAAATTTACTATTACCTCTAATAATAAACAGCTTTTAGTAAGCTGTAAAGCCGTAGTTGAAAAGAATAAGCATGATAAATTTGTACAAATAGTAGGTATTATAGTGGAATTATAAAATAAATTTATTAAATTTAATAAAAAAATGACAACTACTTTTGGAATTAAAAACATAAAGTCTCTTGCTCCAAAATGGTTTAGGAGGTTAAAAAGAGCAATAACATTATTGGCTGATACTGCTTCTATAATATTGCTTGCTAGAGGTTATTTACAAGATAGTTTTGTAATGTTGATAGTTAGAACTGGAGTATCAGGATTTTTGGAAAGTATGGAAGCCCTTTTATCGGATAAAGAAGATTATAACGAAACTGAAAAATCATAATATATGCAAGTAAATCAACTAATAGAAGAACTTAAAGTACAGAAAGAGAAAGGTTCTTTTTGGAAAAAATGGTGGGTACAGCGTATTATAAATTTGATAGAAAGAATTGCAGAAAGTAAGGGGAAAGAATTTTTGGATAACAAAATTAAATAAGTATATTTGATGTACAAAAGTTGATGTTTGCGATTTTTTATTCAAATAAAAAAATAATTATTAAAAAATCGCAATATTGCTGTTGCTCAAATCAATAAGAAAAATGAAAAAGTCCTATAATGTTATAAGCGTTATGTTAAACAGGTTAGCCTTTGTGTGCAAGCGTGTGTTGGCAAAGTGCGGTTTTAATTGTTTTAAAGCTGCGGAGCATCGAGGCGATAGCCGAGAAGTTACTTTCTTTAATCAAAGGGGTGAGATTATAACAAATACTATGACTATTGAGAAATTTAAAAATACTGGAGTAATAGATTGGGGTATTTAGTTTACAGAATATATTTTTTGCAAATTTCTTTCTGTAATGAATTTATCTAATTCATGATATAAAATATCCGCTCCATCATAATGATATACATAAATTTCAAATTCTTTAGCATTTTCACTAAATGAAGCAATCAAATGTTGTTCCTCATCAAAATTAGTAGATAGCATTATTTCTATTGCTTTATTTACATTGCCTTTGTGGCATACCAAAATTCCTGAAATATCATCATCCTTCCCGATTGTTAAGGGAGTTCCTATTATTATATCTTTATAATGGTTTTTAATTTTAAAGGCTTCATTTATATCAAATAGTATCATAAAGGGAATTTTTGTTTTCAAAAATTTGTTTAGTTTCTTCTATTAATAAACACTCATTTATTTTTTCAGTAAGTTTTTCTGTATATCCTTTAGGGTAGATAGATTTGTTTTCAAGATCAACTATAATACCTTTATCACCACCTACAATTTCTTCTATGTCAATTTCACTTTTTAGTGAAATTATTTTTGACATTATGTACCATTTAATTTCTTGGTTTGTAGATATTATTTTCATATTTTAAGGGTATTATTTTGTATATTTGAGTATGGAAAACGGACATAGTGAAACATACAATCGTTTATCACAAGAACAAAAAAATACAGTTGATGCTATTATTTCATTTTTGAGTGGCTCGACTATATCTGATATAAAAAAAATAATTTGGACTATTAATAGGGAGTTGGATTTTAGGGGTTCTCTAAATCATCAATAGAACTTTTGATGTCGTCTATTTCACTATTTGTGCTATCAATCCTTTCATTTATTTTCTTTTCACTTTTAGCTATGGTTTCTTTTAAAGAAGATATTTCGGATTCAAGTTCTTCAATCCTGCCTGTTAATCCAGAAATTAAATCTTCTAAATAACTGTAATCATCACCCATTTTTTATATATTTTAATCTTCGCTAAAATCTTCGCCAGTGGCTAGGGCAAAAACAATTAAATCGCACTTGCAGCTTAGCTGTGTAGCTGCCTGTTTAGCATAACGTCGAATTATAGGCACTTTTTCATTGCCTTCAACAGCAATACATAATAAGAAGCTAAGGCTTTGTGTGGTGGGTGGTTTTTATTATCTTTATAATATGAATATAGTACCACCGTCTAAGCCCAAAATGACTAAAAAAGAAGTATTGTCTTTAGTTAAAAGTATTTATCCTGAATTTGTAATACCTGATTTTTTTATAGTGGGAGTAAGGGGATATTATAAAAAAACAATGGGAGACCCTACAAAGAATGACAGGATGATTTATGACGATGCTATATTTTTGATAGGTAGTAAAGATTATTTTGCCGCATTCAACGCCAATACAGACCCTTCTACCTTTAAAAAAGGTGTAGCAGTACTAAAGGCAGGTATTCATGAATATAAGAAAGGGAAGCACGGTTTAAGTAAACCTAGCGGTGGTTACCCTGCATTAAGACCTGCAAATCCAAAAGAGGAACTACCTGTAACCAGAGATGGAAAAGACAGTACAGGAATAGCAATAAACATACATAAAGGCAGCTTAAATTCACCATCTAGTTTAGGATGTCAAACCATTTTCAAATCGCAATGGGATGAATTTATAACTAACACATATTCACAAATGGATTTATATAAAATGAAAGATGTTGATTATGTGTTATTAGAACAGTAATCATTTTCCTTAAAGTGGTGTGCTATTTTAGGACACCGTTAGCGGTCATTGCTACCAGCGACCTGAACAGGAACATTATCTTTTAGCTTTTCGGCTTCTAATTCCATAAATGCAGCATTTAAACAAGCCATATCCATAACGGAATAGTTGTAATTGCCTTTTACATAATCATTGTATTTAGCAGGCTTGATTTTAAACCTTTCGCAAACATCTTGCTTTGACAAATTATGCCTTTTGATTAGGTTGTTTATTCCGTTACGCATTTCCATACAATGCTGCATATAAATGTATTCAGCATCATCAATTGATTTTAGGAATGTTCCTATTTTTTTTGTATCTATTTTCATTTTATTGTTATTTAAAAGTTTATACTAATTAACCGCAACGAACCGCTAAACGACCTAATCTCTTAAATAAAAAGGCTCTACTTCGCCATGTTTTTTACAAGTATATCCTTTTACTTTTGCCTCACCTGCCATATTAGTAAGCACTTCGCCAGATTTCAAATATTTGCCACATTCTGGGCATCTGCGGTAAACGCAAATATCACCTTCGCTGCCACCCGAATACCTTATCCACGCTTTGGCATCATTACATTTTTTTTCAATTTCAGCCATTTTAAAAATTTTTTAATACCAATACCTAAAGAGAGGGGCATAGTATCCATCAACACGTTGGCTTCAACGCTATGATATACATTTGCACCAACGATTTTTTACTTCCTTATATTCAAGCAACGGGATAGTTTTTACTGACAAATCATATCTCATTACTTCTTTTAAAAACTCATTTTTACTTTTAGTATCCATTTCGTGTTCAACAGCAGCTCTAATAATACCATTGCATTTTTGGCAAAGGCTAAGTTTTATTTTTACATCTTCGTCTGCTAATCTTGTTTCTATTTGCATTTTTATTAATTTACTGGCTTTTATTTATTATTCAACTGTTGTAGGTAATTTAACTTTACATGCATTAAGGCAGCTATCCACCCAGCCATGAATAAAGGATTATCTCCATTATCGGTTTTAATATTGGATAAGCATTTCGATCTTTCAATGTTATCATCTAAAAATTCCTGCAATTCGTAGGATTCTAGCCTATCAAGTTTAACCTCAATATCTGTTAAATCATCTATTCTATCTGCAAACTCTGAGCCTTCCTCATTATCAGGGTGAGCCATTAGGCATAATTTTACAGACTTTATTGTATCTAATATTTCTTTAATATCCATATTTTTAGTTTTTAAATTTGATTTAATCGTAGTCCCATTGTGTAAGATTTATAATTAATATGCTTATTTGCATTTTAAGTTAAGTTGTTTTAAAATTTCTTCTGTTGTCATTTTATTTGTTTTTCGTTTAAATATTCAACAATTTCTTGAGCATACCCCTTTGAATCAAAGGAGTAGTAACTGCTAGATGTATTTAGACGTATATTGGTGCCGTCAATATGAAGAAAATAACCATCTCGGCCTATATGCCTATGGTTTACATAATTCCTCCCTTTTGTTTTATGCTCTACGGTATTAAAACTTTCTGTAAGGGTGTGTGGAATATTATAGTCGTGCAACATCCTAGATATTCTCTTCAAAGAAGGCATCCTAGCGCAGCCATCTGCCTTTAATTTTAACTTTTGTAGTGTTGTTATTTTTGCCATTGTTTATATATTAAATATTGTGTAGTATATTTTATACTATTGGTTAGCACTACCACCCTTCAACTTTAAATCTTCCATTTCTTTAATTAATGGGTTGTAATGTTGCTCACCTTTCAAATATGCTTCGTAAATACTTTCATCAGACGTGCCACGCCAAGTAGTAAGCCCCCCAAGTTTTTGATGATGAATGTGCATCTTTTGGCTTTCATATCTTGGATAAGTGTCTCTAAATTGAGCGTATTCGATAGATACCCTTTTTACTTCTTCAAATATCAATTTTTCAACTTCATTTGCAGCATCTAATATACTACTTGAATCAAGCCATAAGCCACCACCTGGCTCATAATCAACTTCAACTTCGCCTATAATATCGCAAATCTGTTTATTTAAAAGAGAAATGCCTTTTTCATTTATATTCATATTTCTTTTTATAAAAGTTATATTTATTTTGTTGGGAAAATTGTTATTCCTTTAAAAATTCCTTTATTATTAGCAAGTTCTATTATTTCATTTCCTGCATCAAAAAGAATATCATCATTTTCTACAGCATGTACTAGTTTACCTATGTAGATAACTTTTTCAAAAGGGGTTAATTGATTAAATTTTTCGCAAATCATAAAGTAGGGATTAAAGGGTTATTTATTATTTTTTATTTGTATATGTTTAGAAATTATATCTATAAATGGGTGTGGTTTTAGTTTTAAATTATTTTCAATATATTCTTTAAGGTCTTTTATATTTAATCCAGAATCTATCTCTAAAGTTAAATGAATATTTAGTTTTATCTCTTCTACCATTTATTTATGTTTTTACATTTTAATTTGTGATAGTGGTGATTGTATTTTGCTTATTAAAGTATGTGAAGTATGTAAATATAGGTTAGTAGTTTTTATGCTTGAATGTCCAGCTAATCTTTGTACCAAATTTATATCGCATCCTGCTTCAACTAAATGAGTAAATGAACAATGCCTAATTAAATGCGTATATACTCTTTTATTTATTCCTGCTTTATCTGCCAATTGTTTTATTACTTCACCTACACTTCTATCTGAATATTGCAATTCATTTTTCCATCCATTTAAAACATACTCCTTGCTTTTATATTCATTCCAATACTTTTCCAGCAATGGTACAATTGAAGGTGTAAGCATAACTTGTCTATCTTTATTCCCTTTAGCAGCAATGATATTTATAACCAGTCTGCTTCTATCAATATGCTGCCACTTTAAATTAATAAGTTCAGATACTCTTAATCCTGCGGAATAAAGAAGTGATAAAATAACCTTGTGCTTTAAGTTCTCGCAAACTGAAAACATTTTCTGTATTTCTTCAACACTTAAAACTATTGGCAGTTTTTTATCAGCTTTAGGGTATTCAATATACTTGAATTTCATTGGCTGCTTAATTGTTAAATGGTAAAAGAGTTTCAAAGCAGATAACTTATGTTTTCTGCTATTTATAGATTTAGCTTTTAATAACCATTCTTTTATTGTCTTTTCATTGACTTTTGCAGGTTCAGTAAATAATCTATTATGGTCATGCAAAAATAATTTAACCTGCGAAACATAATTATCTATACTTGATAAAGCATAATTTTTAAGCAATAAATCTTTCCTATACATTTCTATATACTTAGGAATTTCCATATTATAATATCTTATTTATCAATTAATTACAAATATTTCTTACATATACCCGTTATGCGTCACCTTTAAGACGCTCCGAAACATAATCCTTAACCATCTTTTTAATCGGTTCGACAAATTCTACCCGAACACGAAAGGCAATCGTTTTAGTTTCGTAATCTGCTTTTTTACGACCAGAGCCAACACGTTTACCGCCTTGCGTTTTTAATTTTTTATTTGCCATTATGCCATTTGATATGCGTTTACCCATTCAATTGTATATCCAAGAGATTTTATCATTTCTAAATCTCTGCCATCTAACGTTTTTTTTCTTGTCAAATTTGCAAGAGTTTTAGAAGTTTCACAAGCTGGATAAATCATTTCATTTCCGTAAACTGATTTAATTTGAAGTTTAATTGAAGTTGTCATTTTATTTATTTTTAAGATTGTTTTTTGCTTTATTGCTGATACAAATATACAACCTATTTTGATAACTGCAAACTTTTTTCAAAGTATTTTGGATTTATTTTCAAAATATTTTCTAACTTACTGAAAATCAACACGAAAAAATAAGGCGAACGCATAACAAAGTATTGGCAAAAAAGCGGTTTTAGTGCTTCGTATGAACGTTTGTAGTAACATCAACATTAGTTCTTCGTATCAACTTTAGTGGTAAAAGTCCGCTTCTTCGCCAATACTCAATCGTTAGCAGTAACCTTACGAACACCCTGCTAAATCGAAAAGATAATTTATAGTTGCTTCACTTTGGTCTTTAAGGTACGTTTTTGAGTAATCCCATTCTGACAAAATCATATCCAAAACAGAAAGGTGCTTATCTTCTTTTGAAGTTGAATACAAACTTTCAACAAAAAAATGTAAAACATTATTAAGCATTGGTTCTTTACCAACTAAATCTAAATCTCTCGGATAATAATTATCTCTTGGCAAACCTTCTTTTATATCAAATCCGTAAATTGAATATTTGCCTTCTGATAAATGAGTAACCTTTGTTGCTACTATATGCCCATAGTATTTTGAGTTAAAAACTTGTCCTACTTCTATTTTAGTAAGTTCTTTAATGTTTGACTTTATTAAGTCTGTCAATTTTTGAATTTTATCCATTTTTATTTGTTTTGTACGACTGACCAAAAAGGCTACTGCTAACATTGCATTGCCAAAATTGGGGCAGACGTGGTTAATTGAACTTTTGTACTACTATTAAACTTCATTGCTAAATTGAACATTTGGTTTTCAAAATCCCCAACTTCGGCAATGCTTTGACGTTGGCTGCAACCTTATTTGGACACAGCTTTTATTTTATAATTTAATTTTTACAGTATGACACAACCAAAGCTAGAAAGGTTTTTTGCAAGAATACTTTTTAAGTATGCTTCACAAGGCGACAGAGAAGGCAGAGAAATTGCCTATATCTACAACAGAGAAACTTTAGACGAATTAAATATTGAACGTCAAAAGTGGGACAATTCTCAATTTATTGAAGTTGGAAACATTCTAACTCTTGAAGGTTATAGATGTAAAGTTGTTGAGATTAATTTCAAATTAGACGACCACTTAAACGATATGAGTGGTGGTTACGGAATTAATCTTCTTTCACCTACCGACCCAACAGACTTTAACTGTCAGATTGGAGTTTTTGTTGAAAGATTGGACTAACCAAAATTTCAGCAAGTTCACCATCAGACTTTGTTGCTGACCAATGCTCTTTAACGATTTCCCACAAGTGAGTATTTAATCTTTCGGGACTAATTTTTCTTTGTGGGACTTCTTTAAAAAATACAAAGTCGTGTAATTCTTCTAATGTATATGTTGGGTGTAAGACTTTGGACGCATCCAATATTTTAAGACTTACATCAACATACTTTTGATTTACTGTGGGCGACAAAGGACGCAACTTTTTTAATTTTTCTAACATCTCGTTTGACATAAAAAGAAAGGTATGCAGCCAACATTGGGTTTTGTGCAAGTGGGGCTGACACAACTCACAATGAGCATTGGTAATTCTATTTAGCTTTAGTCGTGGGCTTGACGAACAAAGCCAAACAGAGAATTTATTTTTATCTTTTAATCAAAGCCCAACAGCGGTTTCAGCAGACGTTTTTCAAGTTCCCCACCTGCACAAAGCCCTGTTCGTTGGCCGTCAAGTGTTACGTAAGACGACCTGCTGCGTGAATAGCACCAGCAACAGTTAAGAAGTCACTTATTCTTATCGGTTCACCACCGCCATAAGGAATTTCCCATAGAGTAATTTCGTTGTGTATTATTTCTATGTACCAACCATGCTCTATATAATTTGCTTCCTGAATTATAACCTTTTTGCCATCAAACAAGACCACACCTGCTGCCAACATGGGGTTTGCTGCAATAGCGGCAGGCGTGGTTTCAATCGGCTGCGGTTCGTTGTTGTTCTTTTGTTCCATCTGGACGTTATAAATTTAGCTTTTAAATATTATTTAAACTTTGGTTCTTTATTGGGCATTTGCCTCAGCAGACGTAATTCTATTGCCGCTACTGCAAGCAAGCCCTGTTCGTTGTGTGCCATTACTACCACCCAAATAATTCAGGCTGCGTAACGACATTGTTTTGACATTTAAAAACATGGTTACCTAATACCGGGTGAACACAATTTCTTAAAATCTGTGTTGCACAATGGTTTCCCTCATAGTAAATATTCTTTTCGTAATAAATCCCCAGCCAATCCTGCAACTGCTTTTTTGCAGTTAAATTTTGCCTGTTCATCATGTTTTTAAATTCCGGCACTTCTATTTCAGTCAATGGATAATTAGCCCAAAATAAATGCCGCCCTATTTTCTTTCCAGGTATTAAAGGCTCATAGTATGGTATCACATTTTCAACCAACCACTTGCCTTTAAAGTTGTGCTTCAAAAAAAGTATTTCTTCATACAGTTTCAAATCCGGGTAACGTGGTTTTCTATTCCTGCCGCTTCTTATCATTTTGCTATGTGATTGGCAAGGCGGCGAACTCCAAACAAAATCAAAGTTTTCAAAGTTTTCTAAAAGGTACTGGTGAGCATCGGTAACTATTACAGTATCATCTTTAAAGTTGCTTTTATAAACCTCTGCAATTTCATCGGTGTACTCTATTGCTGTTACCTGGACATTCTCCCAAAGTTTGCGATTACCCCCTATGCCAGCATAAAGATTTAGTACCCGTAACGGCACACAACAATTTGCTTGCTGCAATGCAGGCTGGACGGAACCGCTATCAACATTTTTTTCTTTACTCATCTTTAGAATATTAAGCTACCAAACGAGATATTTTCAAATACCTGCACTTCAGCAAGCAATCACGTTATAGTTTGAGCAACTTCTTTATTTGAGAGTAGCTAAATGTACTACTTTTAAATTGATTGTTATCGTCATGGTTATACTTCCCAATTCTATGACAATCTCTTTGAACGTTATATAAACAATCACCAGTAGCATATAGGCTACCGTCTTTATTTATACTGTAAACCAATCCATTTTTTACTGTGTACAAGTCTTTTCTTGCTACGAAATCCCTACCACAATATTGCAATGATATTTCAGCAAATAAACCACCTTCGAGTTCACCTGTTTTCTTCAACTTTTCTGATAATTTTTTTTCTATTATGTCCATATCGTTTGAAATAACGGCACATAGCAAGGGTTTTGCGTAATAGCCCTATCAAGTGTCCTGGTTAATTTTAAGTTTCTACTAAGGGCTACTACGCAAAGCCCCAATATGTTAGCTTCAAGTTTTAAAAATTTTTCCGACACACAATTAATCAATTTTACAATATCGGAGCAAATCAAGTTTCGGAACTTCAACTAACCAACTAACCCTTCTCGTTTTTATTTTCACTTTTTTGCCGTCTTTTTCTTCTTCGTATTCATTGTATTGGTAATCTTTTTGCCATACTCTAAATCCGTCTTTGGTTTCAAGTTCTTCCCTTAATGGCTTCCATTTTTCTGTTACCTCTATTTTCTCAATCCAACTTGCTTCATCTAAACTCATTACTCCGTTTCCCCAAGTATGCTTGTTGCCAGTTGTCATTGTTGCCTCGCATATTAATTGAGATGAGTTTTGATGATTGGTACTATTCTTTCCATCATAAAATGGTTCATACATCAATATAACAGCAAAATGTAAACCGTTCTCTATTTGCTCTGAGTAAACTACTTTTCCGTCTTTTACTATATGTCCTTTTAAATTGTTTATTACACTCATTTTAATTGTTCAATGAAAGCCCTCCCTAAAATTTTTAAAACCTAAAGCTAATATAGGGTTGGCAAAATGCCGCTTCAAGTTTGGTGCTAAATATTGAGTTTTCGGTTAGCGGCACTATCGCCAACCCTCAGCCGTTAAAGGTTTGAAATATTCCCCCATTCTCCTATAAATTCTTTAAGTGAATGGTAGTAATGTGTTTTTTTATCATTATCAATTGTTATCAATTGCCAGCCTTTTTCTATTTTAGTTACTATAATAGAATATTCTTTGCCTTTTTCAAACATGGAATGATCCCCTTTATATATTGCTTTTATTATTAAAGTTTCCATAAATTAATATTATTTAAAACAAGTACCTCTGCAAGATATATTGCCGCATAAAGGACAATGACCTTTACTAGAATCATAAAAAGTCCAACCAGATGAGGAATATGTTTTATTTGTTTTAGATGGTGGTATATTATTCCCATTTTCGTCTTTTAATAACTCACCATTTTCATTTGTAAGCCATTCATTACCATTGTCATCTATATATATCCTTTTGTCTCTTGGATCTTGCATTTTATTATAATTTTAAGAGTTGTAAAGTTCAATAGCTGCATTAACTAAAGGTTCTCCAAATTGATTAATAGCACTATGGTAAGCTATTTTTTGTGTTTTAGTGCCATAGCTATTCCCATTTGCATCAATATCCAAAGCCTGTTGGGCTATAAATTTTAAAGTAAATTCGGTGTCCAAGTAATTAAATACCCCTAATTGTTTTTCTTTTTTTACTTTTTTAAGTTCTTTAATTGCTTTTTGTAGGGTATCCATGATTATTAATTTTTGGTTATGGCAGCATTAATGTTAGGCATAATTATTTGCGTATTATTAATATTGTTTAACACGCTTATATATTGCAATATTTTTGATATTGTTTCGGCATCTCCACAAATATGTAAAGATTGAAATGTTTTATAATCCTCTAAAGTTATTTTTGTTATTTTATTTTCCATAATAATTTGATTAATGATTTAAAATAAGCCCCCATAATGTAGAAACATTTAAGAGGGGATTGCTCTATGAAAACTAGTTTTTAGCCGTTGTTTGTTCTTCCTCTGTTTTTAAGTACATTTTATATTCATTACCAGTATTTTTGCTGGTTTTGATAACAAATAGTTTACCATTTGCTGATTGCATTACATTATACACTACACCTTTTGCATCTGTATAAGTTTTGCCAGTTTCTTTTGCCTCTGCTTTTACTCTTTCACTTTTAACTGCTACATAATTACCATTAGCATCAGTTGTTACTTTTTGAGCGTTTACTCCTACGATTGAGAATAAAGCTACTGCGATTGTTAAGATTACTTTTTTCATTGTTTGTTGTTTTTTAGTTGTTTAAAATTATTGTTGTTTTTATTTAATAAATTGGTGTTATTTTCTTTGAGATAAATCAAAATTCACACTAAATGCAGGAGTACCAATGTTGCAAGATTTAGCAAGATGATATTCGGGAGAATCGCCAAGAGTTTTGTATGCTTCTGTAATTCTTTTTAACTCTTTATTTAATTCTATTTTGTCTTTGCAATCAATTGTTAATGGTCTGCAATCTCCACTATGATTTTTATACCATTTTATTGTCATTGTTCCTTCGTAAGTTTTCATTGTTTGTTATTTTTAGTTGTTTAAAAATTGTTGTTATTATTTCAGTTTGATAAATCAAAGGTAGTGCAAAAGTTCTGAACTTACAAGAGTATGTTTACCCTATTTTATTAATAGTAATATTACTGTTTAATCCTAATTATTTGCCCTAGTCTTATATATTCAAAAGGCAGGTTATCTCTTTTACCTTCTTGGAAGTTACGTATAAGCCTGTAAACATAAGTTTCAGTTACTGGTTGTTGATTATTATTAAGTAATTTACCTGAATTGACAAATTCCCTTACTGAGATATAAGTACCAGCATAAAGTTGTTTTTTCTTTTTCATATTGTAAATATAGCGCAAAAGTTCTGAACTAAAA
Source organism: Chitinophagaceae bacterium (assembly GCA_016713965.1). GTDB lineage: Bacteria > Bacteroidota > Bacteroidia > Chitinophagales > Chitinophagaceae > Ferruginibacter. The sequence goes on along the minus strand of JADJOC010000005.1, from coordinate 5,732 downwards.
AATTAAAACAAAAATAAATATTGCTAAAATAATAATAAGAATACAAGTGAGTTGTATTGTTGAAAATGCCAGTTTATTTTTAAGTTTATTAAAGTAATTCATAACAATAAGGTTTATTAGTTTGAATTTCTTTTGTTAATGTAATCTATATACAAATCCTGCCATACTAATACACGTTCTCTTCGACTAGTATTAAGTATGTGGAATTTGGATTTAGCGAATTGCTTTAATACATTATTAGAAATGTACTGATCTAAATTTGGGACTGATTTGCCTTCTCTTAATTCTTGTAATAATTTCATTTTAGTATGGGATTAGGGTTTAAAAATTAAAAAGCGCAGGCCACAAATCCTACAGATGCCGAGGTACTGGTATACCCACAACCGATAGAATAATGTGAAACCTACGCTTTTTAACGTGGATGGCTTCCTACTATTTTCTCGATTGTTGTTAAAAATTACCAGTTTTCGGCAACAAGAAAATATTTTGACCTTAATTCCTATGTGTTTCTAAAAAGAATATTTTGATTAAGCAAAAATAATATCTGCTTTTTATTTAAACAAGAGTATTTCTACTCGATTTACGAATTGACTATTTTTAATATTGCATCATAAATCTCACTCATTTTATCACCTGAATCAATCTTTTTTGTGAGTAAAAATCTGTATTTATAGTATCCATTTTCTTCACATTCAAAATCAACAATTATAACATCTGTTTTTTTATTGTTTTCTAGGTCTTGTTTGTGTTTGTCTTCCATATATTTAATTAATCTATTATCTACACAATTTTTCATATTATTATTTATTAAAGTAAAAGTATTTATTAACAGAATCAGTATCAGGCTTAGTCATTTTAACGAATTGTGATTGATTGTACGAATAGCCTAACTATTTTGTCAGGTATTACATTTCCTTCACCATCATAAAACGGCGCTTTATCATTACTATACCAATTAACATAGATTGTATCATTGCTGATTAAATCTATTTCAGGGTGATAATTAGGTAAGTGTGGTGAATCTGATTGTATAAGTGTGTATTTATTGTCATGGTTTTTGCAATTTCCTTTGTGTGTAAATACATAACCACGCTGATAGCCACAATATTTATATATATATTCACAACCGTCTATAATTTTAGTGTGAAAATTATCTTCGCCAGTTATCTCAGATAATGGGGTATCCGTAGTTCCATTACCCTTACAGCTAAATAGTGCTGCAAATAAAATCATTCCGCAAATAAGGCGTATTGTGTAGTCTTTTGTTGTTTTCATTTTATATATGTTTTTTATTTTTAAAATGTATTATTTTTTAAGATATTTAATTTTTCACGGGTAATGTTCCAATGTTCTAAAAATTCATTTACATCTTTGCTTTTCCTAGCTAAGTATGGTAAATCTGTTTTTAAATTTAATAGTTTCATTGTTGTTACGATTTAAACGTTTTAATTGTTATTGTTATAATTATATCCTGTTTTCTCTTTTCAAATAAACTTCATAAGCGTATTCGGCTTGAAATTCATACCATTTATTCGGTTGGCTAGGGCTTACAATTTTAAGTTTGTCTAAAAATTGTTGTCTAAATTCTTGAAATGCTAATAATGTTGTTTTCATAATTGTTGTTGTTTAATTGTTGTTGTTTAATTGTTATTACTAATGTGGATCGTTAATTCTTTCATTATTGAATAATGAACATTTGCAGGTTTTGGGTATATGTTTAGGTTTTTGGCAAGGCTTAAAACATTTTTCTTATTTTCTTTATTCAATAAGAAAATCCAAAGGGCTAAACTATATTCTTCTTCTGTTAATAGGCTATTAGCAGCGTTGGCTTCAATTTCCAAAAGAGTTATTTTATTTTTCATGTTTGTTATTTTAAATTGATAAATCAAAGGTAGTGCAAAAGTTCTGAACTTAATAGAGCAAAACTACTCTATTTTTTGATGCGTAATTTTGCTGCTTTCTCTCTCAATTCTTTTAATTCTAATTTATACGGGCTATGCGTCCAGCAATATTCTTCATCTTTTACGCTCCATTTATTACATTCCGTACATCTTAATTCTAGAGGAGGCAATTTAGAGTGTTTATTTTTTTTCCCTTTTTTCCCATGATCCCCACATGCGATAGATTGTAAGCTAACCAATAGAGCGATAATAATTAGTACTGTTTTCATTTTGCGTTGTTGTTTAGTTGTTAATGATAGAGCAAAGATAAGGCGAAATGTAGCTACAAACAAGAGTAGAAATACCCTATTTTCTCGATCGTAAAATTCCCATCAACATAGAATCACCCAATATCCCCTAGATTAGGAGATACCAATCCAAGACCCCGAACAGTCTGGAAATTCCACACAGTTGCCCCAACTATCAATTAATGTTTACCAGTTCACGCTATACCACAGGCTATCACCATGCCCATTACCCAACCTAATGACCAACAACGCAATTGCAGCCACACCACGCCCCGATAATTCACTCCCCCTGCCTACCCTACTACACCCACCATTACCCTGCCTTAAATCAAACCCTATTACCCCACACCGCTATTAAGTAGTAGTATGATACCCCAACCAATGCCAATACCCAGCCCCAGCACATCAACATAACTAACTACTCATGCCCTTATCCCATCACCCATAAGCAGCGCAACTAATTGACTAACAGGCTAATACAAACAAAAAAAGCGACCCACCCCCTTTTCTAAAAAAACGAAACCCCAACAACGTAGGCCTCGCATAAACACGGGGGAAGCGTGAAAGAATGTTTAAATGGCTTTTTTTGTAAAAGCTATATAATATGGGAAGTAAGCGTGTGGCTGATTAATGTGGTTTTTTATTTACACTCACTCCTATGCAATTGTGAATACACAACATTTTGTGTAAAAGGTACAGTAAAACATCTTTTAAGGTTAATCTTTTTTTATGTATTGCCAAATCTAAGAGTAGTTAAGAATTTGTCCCGTGATATAGGGGTTGGTTTAAGGAAGCAGCAGGTCTCCAAAACCTTGCATGGAAGAGGTTCGATTTCTTTAACCTTTGCAAATAATCTTATATTGTTTTGTTAGTTTTAGGTTAAAATAATAATTACATCCCCTGCAAGTTTCTACTTGGCGGGGCTTTTTATTTAAAAATATTTGAGAAATAATTTGGAAACGTGTAGAAATAAGTGTTAATCTTTACACCATGAAGAAAAACAGTTTGTTGGGAAACACCATTGGTTTATCAATCCATATAAAATTCTACGGGAACGAAAAGAAACAGGAATACCATTGTTAAAATTGGTAGAAAAAAGCTGTACTAAAAACATATAAACCAACTTTTAAAATGAAAATAATGATATATGCTGCACACCATGTGATTTGGCCCATTAAACGAAAAACAAAAAAAACTTGGTGGTGCGATAACCTCAATTGGGTTTTTTGTTGTGTATGGTAAAGAAATGATGTTGTTCCAGTACGACATTATAATTACTTAAATAAAAAATACTAATGAAAGTAAAGGTTAAGAAAGTACCCTATATAGAAATGATTGGGGATTGGATTAGGGTTACTTGATGAAGAAGAAACTGTATTGAGAAAGTAAGTTAAACAAAATATGGGGGGGCTGTATAAAAATACAAGTTTGTTTTTTTGCCTTGGGTTTTTCTTTTAAATATATATTGTGGATAATGCCATTTAATAAAATATTTACTTTATCTGCTTGGATTTTTGCATGTTATTTTCTATTGGATCAATTTATTTTTTTGCAGAAACTATAATTAACAACCATGAAACCAAGGACTTACAGCTACTACAAAAAGATATATTTTTCGTTTAAAGCTGGAGATGAATTTATAGAACTGGTACTAACTCAATGGGTTATCTTCATAAACAAAATGAGAATAATTATCCGTTGATGTAATTAGAAACAATCCTGGATGGTTTAAACTAAAGGAAGAAGAAAGAGAGAATATAAATTTCTTCATCTATATACAAGTGTTGGAATGACAGAAAAACAATATTTAATTATCAAATTAATTTAAGTAAATGTTTACGAGTGATACTGTGGAGGTAAAATCCAAGAAAAAATACAAAATAGTTGATGATGACTAAAGAAGAAATTAACTTCCACGATTATTCTCCCATATATACAGAGACTTTTTAAAAATAGGTAAAGAAAGTATAGTGGTTAAAGGTATACATATCATGCAAAGTAAAAGAAAGTTATTATATGGGTTTGGTAGGATATGCAAGAGGTGTTCGTTTAGAGACATCTTTGGAAGGAGTAACAGATGAAACATTTAACAAAATTTATACAAAAGATGTATTACATAAAGATTAACTTATTCAAGAGAAAATAATGGCTCAATTTTTTAATGGATGATGAAAATATATTGAATTTCAAAAAATTAAATACAATCTATGATGAAACTAAACTAAAAGTATTATCCAATAATAGTTTGTATAGTGGTTCGAATGCGTTGAATGGGAGGTTTGGTGAAATAAAATCAGCAAAGTAGATGAACACGCCAAAGAGGTAGCTATTGATTTTTACACATTGTTTCATGAAACCGGATTTTTCATTTTTTGTTAGTGATATAGAAGGCAAGTTTTTTTTATTAGATGTGAAAATGAAGATGATAATAAACATTATTTCAAATGATGATGTGTTTGAAGAATACTTAAAAGTCAATCCAATGAACAACAACATTAACTACACAACGAATTAGAAAAGGTTACAGGAGTATTCAATTAAAGGATGTCAGAGTAGCAAAGGGTGGAAGGTTCTTTTGTTTTGGATAATTTTTCTCCAAATTTGTGAAACGGTTGAAATTTTGATTAATCAGCATTACAATCATTAGGTAAAAGTATTTTAAAATAAGTTGTTTTTCAGTTGTTAATACTTAGAGGTGGTTAGTTGTTTGGCTGCCTCCTTATTTAAAAAATTAAGAATTAAGGTAAATTCTACAATTACGTTACGGGATGCTACGATATTTACGATATTCCAAATGGCCAACTAACAGGGAATATAAGTATCCAGAATCGTAGGTTATGGCACGGTATCAATTTAAATAAAAAGATGACAAATAAGATTACATAGACTTAAAAACCACCAATGGGGATACACTGAATATTTTTGAAAGATCAAAGGTTTAAAGATTTATGTGAAGCAATAAAGAGATATTGGGATGGGAGGGTATGAATTCCGTGGAATGGATAGAAGAGTATAATAGATTAATTATTGAATTAAAAACTCACAGCCTAAATATTTTGTTTTATGATAAACCAAAAATACATGGACAATAAGCAGATAATGTGATATGACACAGTGTTTAATGTACCATTTATGTGGAAGATGACGGGGAACCGGAGTTACTTGAAAATAATTCAATATCATTGATGGGTCAGGGTTATATTAAAAATTGGTTATATAGAAGAATAGGGATTTATGTAGAATTTTTTAATTTAAAGTATGGATTTATGTATATGTTAGGTAAATATCTGGGTTGTGATAAAAAGGGTTTTAATAAAGATTTATAATATGGACAACCAAGAATATATTGCTTTGAGTAAGCAGAGAGCCTACACCGATAAGATATGAAAATCGGATAAGGATGGTAATTTGCTGTATAGGTATATCTAAAATCAATTTTACGAGAGAGTAATTGGTGGAACCTTTATCAAGGTTGTTCAAAGGGAAAATGCTTCGGAGAGGTTATAAAGGGAATATGGGGTACAGAATTTACATGTAAAATTAC
>JADJOC010000004.1 GCA_016713965.1 Chitinophagaceae bacterium | reverse complement strand
AAGACATTAGATCACTTTTTATTTGTGTTTTTTCAGGAAGCGTATAATGTTTATCCTTCATAAATGATTTATACATTTTTGAGTATAGCTCTGCATGATTAGTTACCATACTGAAACAGTCAATTACCTTTTTTGAATTTTTTATTCCCGAAGAAACTTTTTTTAAAGCCCGGGCAGCATCAGCGATAGCTTTGTATTCAGACATATTTTTAAACTGAGATGTAGCAGTTGTAATTCTTTCAATTACACGGTCAATCTTTGCATTAACGTCTATAACCGTCCATTGTGCTTTTAAATTTGTTGAACCAATTATTGCAACCAGTAACAACATTTGAATTTTTTTTTTCATTTTTTTTGTTTTAATTGTTATATAATAGATTATTTTGCCTCTCCATCTACATAGTCTACAATACTTTTGTATACATTATTTCCAGATTTTTTTATTAGGTTGGTAAATCTTAATTTTTCTGATTCTTCCGTTGTATAAATTGGGTATTCATGCGGGCTAACTTCTGTAGCATATACTGCGCTAGTCATGCCTCCTAACCCAATCCATACTTCTTTGTAGCGCCTATTAGCAGCTAAATTTTGATTAATGGATAAAATATGGGCTTTCTCTTTTTCACTTAATCCTAAAAGGTTTGCGATATCTGTGAATTTCTTCATGTATTTCCTTTGGTCTAAAAGAATTTTACAATCAGAGTTATTTATTATACTGTCTTTTACAATCGCAGAATGAATAATATCGTTTATTTCCTGTGTAACGATAATGGCTTCACCATAGAATTTTCTTACAGTTTTAAAGAGGTATTTAATATATTCTGCCATTCCTTCTTTGGCAATAGCTTTCCAGGCTTCTTCAATTAAAATTACTTTCCGTATTCCTTTCAGCTTGCGCATTTTAGAAATGAAAGTTTCCATAATAATTAGCGTAACAACAGGAAAAAGTATTGGATGGTCTTTGATATTGTCAAGTTCAAAAACAATAAATCTTTTGTTCAACAAGTCAACATTCATCATATTATTTAGTAAGAAATCATACTCCCCACCCTTATAATATGGAGACAGGTTAAATAGAAATTGCGATAGATTAAACTCTGCATTTGTAATTCCTTGTGCATTCATAATTTTTGGGAAAACATCACGGACAAATTCATAAAAGCTGTTAAAGCAAGGCAATACTTCATCTGTCTTACCTTTTTTAATTTTTATATAGTTAATAAAACCATTTACAGCCAGGCTTAAAGAAACTTCTTCACTGCGATGAATAGCTTCATGCTCTTTTTTCCATAAGGCTGTAATTAAAGTTTTGATAGATTCCAATTTCTCAATATCGAACTGGCCATCCTCTGTAAAAAACGGGTTAAAAGAAATTGGTTTATCCCTTTCATAAGAAATAAATAGGCCATCCCTACCCTTTGTATCAGTATGAATTACACTACATAGCATTTCGTAGGATTTACCTACATCTACGATTAGTACATGGCTATTTTGTTCATAGTATTGCCGCATCATGTGATTGGTAAAAAAGGACTTGCCTGAACCTGATGGTCCAACAATAAACTTATTGCGATTGGTAATGATGCCTTTCTTCATCGGTTCATCCGATAAATCAATGTAAATAGGTGCGCCACTTAACCTATCCACCATTCTAATACCAAAAGGACTTGTAGAATTTTTTTGATTGGTTTCTAAATTCAGGAAACAAACTGCTTGCTCGGTAAATGTATGAAAACAACTTTCATTTGGGAAGTCCGCACCATTTCCTGGTATCCCTGCCCACCAAAGCACATCCATATTAGTAGTTTCAATTTTTGGAACTACATCCATATTTGACATCGCACTACTAACGGAATTTCTTGTACGTTTTAATGCTTCTTTATCTTCATCCCATATAAAAACATTCAAATGGCTTCTTACAGATTTTCTACCATCTGTTGCTGCTTCATTTAGATACTTTTCGTAATAATCTTTATTAATTCCGTTTTCTCTCGAGTAAAAGGACAGCGAATTCACATTCCGGGTCTTTCCCTCAAATTTTTTCATTTTTTCTTTATGGTCATCGATAAAAATAAATTGATTTGTTATGTGTGAGCAGGAAAGAAATAGTCCTAATGCAGAACCAAAGGAAATATTAAAGTCTGTAACTTCTGTCGATAATGGCTCAAAGCGGACATCTGTAGAAAGTTTCGCAGGCAGCTGATCTACATTATCTATTGTAAGGCAACTAAAGTGCTTCTGTCCTATTTTTAAACCATCAGATATATCTATATCTTCTATTGATGCTACCCCATCAAAATTTGCGTACATATACCGTTGTAGTATACCTGCCTCCTTATCCGTTGAAGCCAAGTCAGCATATTTCATTCTTTTGAGCGAAAAAAAGCCAGATTCCCCTAGCATATTTTCAATTTGCCCCAGCTTATCCTGAAAATCCATAAATGTTTGTTTATCCAACATTTCTTTTGGAATAAGCTTGCCCCTACACAAAGAAGTAAATAACGAAGTTTGTCGCATTTTCATAGGATGCGATTTTATAAATGTTATATAACATTTATGGTTTAAGTAAGGACGATCTATAAAATGCCTTTCGAAAAATCTGGTAACTTTTGATTGGTCAGCGCCTTCAAAGCGAGGTACATATGATTGCTCAATAAATATATCTTGTTTATGCACTACGCAATAATTAGGAAGAGTATTGATGGCTTTAATTAGTAAAGAATGTATTGCATCATATTCTTCTGTGCTAAGTGTATAAATGGTTGGTAGAATCATTTCGTAAACAGCCGCATAATCTCCTGACTTTGTTAAAACGAAATCATTTTCAATTGACCAAATTGGAAATTTATCTGAAATATTTTTACTCCTGTGTGATTTCTGCATGACTGGTTTTTATATTTTTAAAACAGGATACTTGGGCTTTAATATAATCAGGCCTTTTGTTTTTAGCCCGTTTTTGAGAAAGACCATGTAATCCATATTTTTTATTTAGACGATACACTCTAATAGTGCAAACAAAAAATAAAATTATTACCACTAAGAGGCCAATAATTGCAGGAATTCCAATAAAATATAGAATGATAAAAAGAAAGAAAGAACCAAGGCAGATGGTAGCTAAATAATAAATATAATGAGCCTGAAATCCTTTAAATTCAGTTTCTTTACCAATACCCTTATTTGTAGTATAGCTAGGCATATTTATAGGAAAAACCCTTTTAAAATAGTAGCTACTATCACAAGAAAAATACAGCTGCCAAACCAGCTTGCAGCTGTTTTAGTAGTATCAGGGTCACCTTGATTCCATTTGGAATAAACTTTTACACCTCCTATTATGCCTAGTACAGCACCAACTGCATACATTAGTTTTACAGCAGGGTCAAAATAACCTTTCACTTCATTAGTGGCTGCATCAATACCATTATTTGGGCCTGCAATTGCTGAAGCGCATATAAATGTTATTACTAGTGTTAAAGAAAGTTTTAAGATTTTGTTGTTCATTTTTTCTTTTTTAATTATTATTGATGTAGAGTTTCTAATAGTGCTTGTATATCTTCATTGCCCGAGGCATTTATTATAAAATCATTGTAAACGTCCATTTCGCTTGAAGGAATTTTTCCTTCTTCTGTTAAGCTTGATAGAAGAGCATCGATATTAGATTTTGCATTTTTATTCATATTGGCTAGTTCTACATATGATGTATTAAAGTATGCCCGACGAAGCACAGATTTTGTAGCCTCCTTTTTTTCTTCTTCAATATTTTCTTTTTGAATTTCTATAGTTGCGTCGGCATAATCATCAGCGGGAACCCCACCTTCTGAAATTTCATTACTATCAGGCTCTGCTACATCTATAATTTCTAATAGTATTTCCTCTTCTTCTGTGGCATCTCGGTAATCCATTGTAAAAGCTTTAGTATTATCCCAATCGTAGGTATCCCTTGTAAGTATTTCTGCATCCTGGATATCACTAGTATCAACATTGAGTTCATTTAAGGATTCATCTTCATCTTCAGTATTGTCTTCACCCGGGTTTATATTTTCTGCGATAATTGGAGGCGCATTGTGGGTATATTGATGGGAAACCGCAGGTATAGAGGTAGGTTTTTCTTTTTCCCTGCTATGGCTTTATTAATATCATTACCGTAATAAAAAAAGATTACATATACATAATAAATTGTAAGAGCAATGGCAAGAAAAGTAAAGAATTGCCCCCAGGAATATGATGCTAGCATAATGACGATTTTTAGCTTTAGTAGATTTATTAGGTTTATATTACCTAACTACTAATGCAAGAATCGAGCAATATGGCATAATCAATTTATCGTATTTTTATACGTATAATTGAGTATTTTTCTCTTATTTGATTAAATGAGGAGACTGTAACAGTATTTAGGAAGGAAAAAAATTCTTTAATCGCTTGTTTTAAGATTCAAGTTTCCTAAGCAATTCTATTTTGTTTTTAACACAGGTTTTTTCAAAAATGTTTGCAGTATGCGATGCAACTGTTCTTTCGGCAATAAATAGAGTTTCCCCTATCTCTTTGGAAGATAATCCTTCCTTTATTAATTTCACTATCTCTATTTCTCTAAGTGTTAAAGTATAAAATTTACAATTTCGAGCAAAATTGTCAATATGTTGTTGTTGATTACTTGACTTATTTTTTTCTTTTTTAAGCAGCAAGTTTGCTTTTTGTGCAGCTTTTAAAAATCGAGGCAGAGATACAGGTTTTAATAAGTAATCTATTACATCCAACTCAAATCCATCCAATGCATACTGTTTATGGGCTGAAATAATAATAACCTTACTTTTGCCATTAATAGCTTTAATAAAGTCAATGCCAGTTATATTAGGCATATGGATATCTAAAAAAATAAGATCAATAGCTTGCGACATTACTATATCAATTCCTTCTATTGCATCAGTAGTAGTAGTTACCAAATATAAGTAAGGTATTTTTTCGATATGGCTAGCAATTATATTGATAGAAGGTTGTTCATCATCAATAATTATACAATTTAACATACAGCTTGATTATACATTTTACTAATACTATCTTTTTGATCTGAATATTTAAAGTATGGAATAATTAGTTCTTTTTTATACGTATCCATTTCCTCGCTGGTATCAATACTAAAATTATTTTTATAGAGAGACTGTAATCGCTGTTTAATATTATTTAAACCAATTCCTGTAGAAGGATCTTTCGGCCCTCTACTTTTTGTATTATATGTAGTAAAATGTACTTTTTGGGTTTCCTCATTTATATAGCAATTAATTAATGCCGGATTTTTTCTGTCATGTAGGTCACCATGTTTAAAAACATTTTCTACCATTGTAATTAATACCATAGGAGTTATTAATTTGTTTTCCAAATTACCTTCTACTTTTATACTTATATTTAATGTGTTGACAAAGCGTTTTTGATGAATGTTTATTACATTTTCTATATGCTCAATTTCTTCGGAAAGATCAGTAAGGCCATTAGTTTTTGAATAATCTTTTAAGGAGTATCTCATAATATCAGCCAACATTAATATTCCTTCGCCAACATAAGGATTTTTCTCGAATGTTTCAGAGTAAAAAAAATTGAGACAATTATACAAAAAATGAGGATTAATTTGAGCCCGGAGAAAATCTTCATTTAATCTAAGATTTTTATTTTCTATTTCAAGGTTAGCCTTTGCCATCTCTGCTTGTTGCTTCTCAATAAATCTTATCTTTTTTTGTTTTTGAAAAGAGCGTTCAACAAAAAAGTACCCTAGTGAGTACAGGGAGAAATGTGCATAGTAATTTCCAATACTATAAATGATACTTTTGGTTGTATATACTGTTTCAGGATTTACTTTACAATAAAGATATGTAATCAGATATGTTCCTCCAACACTCAATATTGTTATTGGGATAGCAATTATTTTTTTGGAAGATGGTGCCAAAAAAGAAAAATATAATATAGCGAACACTGTATAAAAAACCCAAAACTGATCAAGTAAAACTATAAATTCATTTTTCCATTTTATTGCAGAACCGAGAAAAAAATAATCTAAACTCAACACTATTGTTGAGTAGATCAATAAGCCATATAAATGCCATTTAATTTTTTTCATAATAATTTTGGACAAATTTTACCCAATCACTTTCGTTATCAGAAATTTGAATGTCTGGCCGTATCCCAATATTATCATATTTTCCATTTTCCTTAGTAAGTAATCTCTTTACTGTGGCAACCCATAAAGTATATCCCGTAGTTGGCAATGTATAAGTAAGCATATCTAAATAATCAACAGCACCAGCAGTTGGCTCACCAAATACCTTTACTTTTTTACTCTGCTTAAACCATAGTATCATAAGTTCAGCAGCACTTCTGCACCCGTGATTAATAATTATTGCTATATTTTTTATATTATTTGGCTTAGGTTCACAATCAAGTGTATCGGGATTAACGAAACGGAGTTTGTTTTTATTATTTTCCATTTCCTTAATATATTTTTCAAAAATTTCTATCGTAGCCGTATCCTTTAGCTTAATGTATTCCTGCATATCATTTTTCGCATCTATAATAATTTCCTCACTACATAGTTGGTATCCGCCACCCCTTATTATCGGATTTGTACAAACGTATGGAACCAAAGATTTAAAAGAGCCAGAAGTACCTCCACCATTGTTACGTATGTCAAGTATTAAATTTTTTGTCTTTGTTATTATGTCTTCGTTTGCAGCAATAATGCTGTCATATATCTTAACATTATATCCACCAAAATCAGGCATTCGGATTAAAACATTGTTACTATCAATAATTTTTAATTCTGGTATAAAACTAAATTCTTTCTTTGTAGCCAATAGTCCTGGTTTATATTCATCCAGCTTTTTCCATTTTGAAAATGAGTTTACAACAAGAATTTTATTAGTTTTAAAAGAAGCTGTAGAAAATATCCTCGAGCCACGCAAAGTAATAATATCTGCATTATAATTACCGCCTTTATCCTTTTTCATTTTTATTGTACAAAACCCTGGCGGAGCCTTTTTTTTAGTTTCTATAATATAGCCTCTAAGTTCATTTTTAGATATTTTTTTTAGAAAAATAATACCGGTATTAATCTCATCCATCCAATACCCTTCATAGTCATTTAACTTTCCTTTTTTCGTCTTTATATATTTATTAAGATATAATAAATTATTGCTGCATTCAATGCTATCTACATTGTTTAATTCCTTTGTATTGAATAATGAAAGATGATGATCTTTAAAGTAGCCGGTTAGTTTTGCTAATTGTGCAAATGTGTCTTTGGAATTTGAATTTTTAACCTCGTTTACAAGTCGGTTAAATTCATCTTCATTTACTTTTTCTTTATACCCAGCATATACATTTTTAATTTTTTGTAGTAAAAAATCTAAATCTTTTGCAGGCATTTTTTGTGCAAATAGATGATTAGTAACAAGGAAAATGCTAATGATTATAATTATTAGTTTTCGCATGTTTCTTTATTTATTCTTTTCCTTTGATATAGACATGTTAATTGTTTATAATGATACTAGGAGGCTCGAGGATATTTTATTTAATTTACGGCATTGCAGTACAATAATCCCCATGTCAAGAAACCGTTGGAATTGTAATTTCCTTTCCTTTATCTACCCCACCTGCAATACTTTGCATCTGTTTTTCAGAGAATTTTACAATTGTTCGTTTGTTAAGCACCAATTTATTTTTTCCCGGTGTTTCAGATTGCGCATTTTCAGCAGTTAATAGTGTTTTTTTGTTCATAAAAATAATTTTTAGTTGAAAAAAATTGTGTAAATGATAATAGCCAAAATAATACCAGAAGTATGTTTTGCTAATATTAGACAAATATTAATGCAAAAATTATGCTATAACATATAGGTAATTATATGTATTTTTTTAAGTAGAATTGACTATTTTTTGCTTTTTAGCTAAAAAATTGAATGGGTTATAAGGTAAAAGGTTTTTTCTTAGCCATCAATTCCATATAAATATCTTTATTTTCTTTAAAATGTTCTTCAAAAATATTACATGCAAAGCTTGTAGTTGTAGTTCCAAATATAGTGGCGATAGTGTCTATTTTTTCCTTTATAGAATCATCAACGAGTATAGGCGATGTATGACCCTTAGATTTTCTTCTACTTAAGAATTTTTTAAGTAATTCATTTTCTTTCTTAGTATAATCTTTTTCCTCCACAGTTGAAGACTTTGGTTGCTCTCCAGCTGTTTGTATGGTTAGAGGTACATTTTGACTTGTGTTAGCCCCTACCCTACTTTCTTTATCTTTTTCATTCACATTGGTAAGTGCCGGTTGTTCTTCTTGTCCTTGTTGAGTGTCATTAACATTTTGAGTTAAAGTATTTGCTTGGATAAGCTTTTCTTTACTTTTAATTTCTGTATTAGAGACTTGTAATTGCTTTTCTTGTGTTGCTTTATTAGCATTTACGGCTGAATCATTATTAACTGGTGATCCACCAACTTGTTTAACTATTGATGCAAATAGAGCAGCATTTCCCGTATTAAGTTTCTTTTTAACTTTATCTGGCATATAATTAGTTTTCTTGTGGTTTATTAATAATTGTTACAAATTCCTGTATAAATGGAATAACATTAGTTTGATTAAAAAACTTTTTTTGAAAAGGAAGGATGGTAGAAATAAAGTCAGTTTTATTGAATTTCGTGCTATCCTCTAATTTAGCTTCCATAACAGGTATTTTTTGATGTTCACAAACGGCCATAGCTGTTTCAAATACCGAATTTTCAGAATAACGATTAAATCTATTCCAAAATACGTGCATAGATTTTAAGTTAAATTTCCCTAATATATTTTGCTGAACTGTAACAGCATATTCAAGTGATGAACGGACTTCCTTAGTAGAGGCAATAGCGGGTATAAATAAATAATCTAGCCCTGAAACAATACTTAAAAGCGTTTCATCTTTTATAGTACCAGGTAAGTCAATAAACACATAGTCTGTATCGCAATTATCATCTAACCTTTTTTCCATTTCTTCTAAGCATACATGAAAAGTATAAGAATGTATCGGATAAGGTTTAATACCAGCCTTTTCCAATAAAGCTTTTTTTGCAGTATTTGTTTCTAATTCTTTTAGTTCTTCTTCTCTATCCTTTGAAATTGTATGCTGTGGAAAATCACAATCAAATATTTCTACTTTCTTTCCAGCGCTATAGGCAAAAAAAGAAGCCAATAATTCAGTAATTGTGGATTTACCCCCCCCACCCTTTTGGGTACTAATAGCAATAAATTTTGTTGTTTCCATTTTCTTAATTTAATAATATATTTCTATACTAATATAGAAATATAAATTTATATTGATAAAACTATTTACTAATTAAATTTTATATTAATAAATATTTTTAATATTTTATTAATTAAGTAATAAAGTTATTTAAAATTATAATTATAAAAAAATTTAAAATTTTATAATTATATTAATTTATAATTATATTAATTTATAATATTATAAATTTAACAATTTATTACTAGTCTATTTTATTATTTTATTTATATATTAATATATAATTTTAAGTATTTGTTACTTTAATCATTTAGTTTTTTATTAATTTATTAATATTTACAATTAAAAAAAGTAGAGTTTTTCTCATATATTTAGTTCCAATTTTTATTAATTTATTAATATATTTACTTATTAATATTTTATGTATGTTTGGTAACATGGCAAGATGTGTTTTTACTGTCGTAAAAACTTCTTGATTTGCCACGCAAATGATTTATTTTTATACTATGGAAAAAAATAAAATAGGCAGAC
This sequence comes from Chitinophagaceae bacterium, assembly GCA_016713965.1. Classification (GTDB taxonomy): domain Bacteria; phylum Bacteroidota; class Bacteroidia; order Chitinophagales; family Chitinophagaceae; genus Ferruginibacter. Next base: position 62,388 of record JADJOC010000004.1, on the reverse strand, counting down.
CACGTCTGCCAGAAAATGAAAAAAAAGATCAGCTTTTACGTATTTATATGAGTAAAAATGAAAAAGATAATTTTAAAAAAGCATTTAAGGAAAGCATGTATACTACCTATTTAAAATTTATTTTAGAAAAGACTATTAATTCAGAAAACATTCTTTCACCTGCTGAATTAAATATTTTACGTGAATGTAGTTTGGAAACCCAGGAAGTAATTGAACAATACAAGAGAGTAGGAAATAACTTTAATCAGTTAATTCGACTGGCGCAGGCAGAAAAAAAAAATACCTGAAAATCCATTTCTTTCACAGATTAGTGAAGACTTTAAAGCACTTACAGCGGTTACAGCTCCATTGATGGGCTTAATGAATAAAATAAATGATAAATGGTTGCTAAAATAACACAGGCTAAGGCTGTTGGTGGCATGCTACAGTATAACAATAAGAAATTAGAGAAGGGCGAGGCTTCTATTTTGGGGTATAATAAAATCATTACTGGCGGCAAAGACATAGAAAAACTGGGCATTACTCAAACACAAAAATCTTTTGATTCTTTTGGCAATTTAAATAAAGAATTAAAAAGAAAGTATATACACGTATCGCTTAATCCGCATCCTGATGAAAAGCTTTCAGATGAAAAGCTAACTGATATAGCTAAAGATTACATGAAGCAGCTGGGATATGCTAGTCAGCCTTATATCATTTATAAACATACAGATATTGAACGTACGCATTTACATATTGTATCCTGCAACGTAAAAGCAAATGGGAAAACTATCACCGATAGTAATTTATTCCGCCGAAGTAATGAAATAAGAAAAGGTATTGAAAAGAAATATGATTTAAAAGAAGGTGCTGCAAAGAAAAATCCTATTGATTATGCAAACACTAAGAAAGTTGATTATAAAAAAGGTGATAATAATGCTCAAATAAAAACTAAAGCATTAACTATTCTTTCACTCGTAAAATTTAGTTCTTTTGATTCATATAAACGCCATATGGCTAATTATAATATTGCTGTTGATATACGTAAAGAAGCCAATCATCCTGATGGAAAAATTTTAGGTTCGACATACCAGGTAACGAATGATAAAGGGGTAGGGGAGGGGCTTGCGATCAAGGCCAGTCATATCGATAGAGGTGGTAACTTGGATTTAAAAAAGTTAGAAAAAAGTTTGATAATAATAAAGAGGATAAACAAAAGCGAAAAGATTTTTTTGAAAAAAATTTGCAATCTGTCTTAAAAAATTCTAATAATGCCGGATTTGAAAAGGGAACAGAAATCCAAGGAATAAGTATAATAAAAAATAAAGACAACATTGATTCATACTTAGATATCAAAAGTGGGCACTTATATGAGAAAAGCGAATTATCAAAGCAAACACAAAATGTTATCGAACAAGGCACATTAAATTCCGTAGATTATGAATCCCAAATAGAAAAAGAGCCGTCAGCTGTAGAGCATGTTGAAAATATCGCTTCTTCTATTATAGATATTTTGGGAGCTGGGGCAAATACTCAGGGTGGGGGAGGATCAACTGATAAAGACATGAAAAGAAAAAAACGCAGAAAAAGAGGAATTTAAAATAAATTCGCATATTTTACAATAAATTAAAAATATGCAAGAAGACAAACAGTTTTTGAGTAAAATCGCTAATGCCTTTAGATTTTTAGCTGTTATTATTTTATTTCTCAATTATTACTACTATTTCAATGGTTTTTTTGCTAACAATGGTTGGGCGCCAGCGCTTGTAGATAAAGTAGTATTAAAAATGGCTAATGGCAGTATAATGTTTCAATCACCATTTATTACGCTGGGTTTTTGCTTTGTATTACTATGCTTATCAGCCATGGGAACAAAAGGAAAGAAAAATTTACAAAAATCAGTAGGGCGTACTTTGTTTTATTTTCTCGGCGGCGCAGCAATTTTCTTTATATCTGTAATTTTCATTTACGGAAAATATTCTCTCCCACTTCGATTTTTTTTATATTTAATGACTACCGGTATTGGGTTCTTTGGCATTATTAAAGGTGGTAATTATTTAAGCCGGTTACTTACTACTAATTTAATGAACGATGTTTTTAACGAAGAAAACGAGAGCTTTCAACAAGAAGAAAATTTATTAGAAAATGAATTTTCTTTTAACCTGCCTACACAATACCAATACAAAGGCAAAATAAGAAAAGGATGGATTAATGTTGTAAACCCATTTAGGGCTTCAATGGTATTAGGTACTCCTGGTTCTGGTAAGTCATTTGCAATTATTATCGCAGCCATTAAACAACAGATTGCAAAAGGATATTCGATGTACGTTTATGATTTTAAATTTGATGACCTTTCTCGTATTGTATATAATGCTCTTTTACGCAACATGGATAAATATCCAATACCGCCAAAATTTTATGTAATTAATTTTGATGATATAAGAAGGAGCCACCGTTGTAACCCTTTGCTACCAGAATTAATGACAGATATAATTGATGCATACGAAAGTGCATATACTATAATGCTCAATCTAAATAAAAGCTGGATTCAAAAGCAGGGAGACTTTTTTGTTGAAAGTCCAATAAACTTATTGACAGCTATAATATGGTTTCTTAAAATTTATGAAAAAGGGAAGTATTGCACATTTCCTCATGCTATTGAATTTCTCAATCAACCTTACGAAAAAATATTCCCAATTATGGGAAGTTACCCTGAATTAGAAAACTATGTATCTCCATTTGTAAGTGCATTTAATAATGAAGCGATAGAGCAGTTGGAAGGCCAAATCGCATCAGCTAAAATACCTTTATCCAGGATAGTTTCACCACAGCTTTATTGGGTAATGACAGGTAATGATTTTACACTTGATTTGAATAACCCGGATGAGCCTAAAATTTTGTGTGTCGGCAATAATCCTGAACGGCAATCAATTTATGGAGCAGCATTGGGATTATATAATGCAAGAATTGTAAGGCTTGTAAATAAGAAGAAAAAATTAAAAATGTCAATTGTTATTGACGAGTTACCAACTATATACTTTAAGGGATTAGATACTTTAATTGCTACGGCCAGGAGTAATAAAATTTCAACTATTTTAGGGTTTCAAGATTTTTCACAGTTAGAAAGAGATTATGGAAAAGCGGAAGCAACTGTGATTAGAAATACAGTAGGTAATGTTTTTTCCGGGCAAGTAGTATCTGATAGTGCAAAAGTGTTAATGGAGCGTTTCGGAAAGATTTTACAGCAAAGGCAAAGTATGACAATGACCCGGGAGGATACAACTACCTCAATTTCTACACAAATGGATTATATGATACCACAAAGTAAAATATCGAATTTAAGCCAAGGTACATTTGTAGGGTCTGTAGCAGATAATTTTGGTGAGGATATTAAACAAAAGGTTTTTCACGGTCAAATTTTGGTAGATTTGCCTACCTTAAAGAAAGAAGAGGAAAGTTCTGTTGATATTCCAATTATAAAAAATTTCAAATCTGATGAAGAAATGAAGTCAGTTATAAATAAAAACTTCCTCCGCATAAAAGAAGATATTAAATTTATTATTACCAAAGAATCTGAACGCCTAGCATTAAATGAAAAGGGATAAAAAATTAGAAAAAAAACTTGATTTATTAGATGTACCTGAAGAAGGCAAAAAAGCTATACAGCATTTTTTTGATAACATGCATTATTTACGGAAGGAGTTTTTCAAAGATTATTCTACCGTTCCAACAAAGTTTATATCCGAACAAACAGGTTTAAGCGGAGATCAGCTTTGGCGTTTGGATAATAACCTTTCAGGTACAATACCTATGTTTTTATCGCTCTTGTATTTTTATCATAAATATGGCATTAACTTAAATGAAATGTTTTATACTGATATAAAAGCAAGCAATACCAATATGGATGAGTTAAAAAATCAGCTTGATCGAATGGATGAATTAATGAACGATACTTAAAACCATACTAGGTTAGCATATCAGAATAATTATTTGTATATTTAATCAACTTAAATATTTTTTATGACAAGGTATTCAACAGAAAAGAGAAGTCTTAACTTTAAAGCATTTAAAAATTCACCAACACATTTTAAAATGTGGTCACTAATGTATTTTTCTTGTTTATTAATTCCTTTTATTTCTATATTGTTTTCTATAGTATATTTTGACATTAAATTGTCAGTTGTAGAAATTTTGCAAGGAATTAGTGTCTTAATATTGTTTACATCTATTGGCTTACTTGAATTTAAGTATCGACTAGTAAATAGATTTTTAAATTTATTATTTTTAAAAAATGGTAAGCATATATTCGAGTTAGTACCCATTTCCTTATATTTAAAATATGGCATAATTACATGTCTTTTTTACGGAATTGTACGCCCTAGAGCAATTCCTATAGATACTCCATCAACTTATCTACAATCTTATGGAGCTTATTTTATTCTGGGATTATTTATGTTAGATGTTGTATTTGCAAATTTCCCCTCAAGAAAAAATCAATCTTCAAATAATCTTTAATTTTTTTTTATGCGAGAGCTAACAGATAAGGAAAAAAGGGATTGGAAAAAGCGCACGGATGAATGGTCTGAATTGGAACGAGTTAATTCTTTAAAGGAGAGAAGTTTTAAAGATATTTCTGTAATAAATAAAATATTATTTTTATTTGTCTATATATTTCAAGTATCATATGTACTTTATATAACTATTGATTTATCAACCGTAAAAATTATTATAGCAATTGGGTTAACTACTTTTATGGGATTGATTGCTGCAATAGATTTTAAATATAGAGTATGGAATAAGTTTTTGAATTATTTGAACGTTAATAACCAACGACAAACAAACTTATCTTAATTATACCTTAGGCATTCTTTAAATAGCTTAATATATTTCAATGGTGCTACAGCCTGTTTATTATAGTATATTGCATAGTGTAAATGGCAGCCTGTAGAACGCCCGGTAGTACCGCTTAAGCCGATCATCTGCCCAGCAGTTACCTTTTGCCCTTTGGATACGTTAATTTGGCTTAGATGGCCATACAAAGAGGTCCATTTAAAACTATGACCTATTTTAATAAAATTTCCAATAATAGGGTCGTAGCCTGCATCAATAATATAACCACTGCCTGATGCCAGAACTATAGTACCGCAAACAGCGGGTATATCTATTCCTTTATGAAATTTAAATTTTCCAGTTATTGGGTGCATTCTATAACCAAAACCTGATGAAACAAGTATATTTCTTCTATCCAGGGGATGGAAAAAAGGCAGATAATTCCAAACTAAGCTGTTCGCTTTTATTTGTGCTGCAGTTGAAAAAAATGCACTTTCACTTTTACAATCTAAAAGCAAATTCAAATATTTTTTCTCTCTATCAATGTATGTTTGATAATAAGAAACTGTATCCTGGGCAACAACCGGCACCGTGAAAGCAATACAAATGATACTGACAAGTAAATTAATTTTTTTCATAGTTTCCGCATATTTTACAAACTTATTTAATTTTTTTATTAAAATGTAAGTTTTTTATGTATTTTTATAATTCAAAAAATTTTATACTAAATTCTATTTTATGCAATTCAAACATGAAGATGTTCCCTGGAAAGCCTTGGAAAAATTTGGGCTTACACCTGAAAAATTAAGAGAGAACGGAAATTATGACCGCCTATTAAATGGTGATAGAACTACTTTAATTTATACCAACTCATTCGATGGTACAATGGCTCGTTTTGAACAAGGGAAATTTTTCCTTCAGAAAAAATCGGATGGTACGGCAATGCTTATGTATGATGGTGTTAAAGCTGCTCCTGCAATTCCTAACGAATACAAAGGCCATACTTTTAGTAAGGACGAGAAAGAAGACCTTTATAAATTGAAACACATGGGTAGAACGGTAGAAATGATGAATCCTGAAGGTAAGATGAAGCCTTATTTTGTTTCCATAGATAAAGACACCAATACAATGCTACGTTGGGAAGCCTCAAAATTTAAAGCACCTGAAAATATACTAGGTGCCAATGTTTCTAAAGAGGAACAGGCTATGTTAAGAGAGGGAAGACCTGTATTTATAGCAGGAATGAAAGATAGTAAAGGACAAGAGTTTTCTGCATATGTTGTTCCTGATGCTATCAATAAAAAAATGGCATTTATTCAAAAAGGTAATATGTTGGATAGATTCCTTGCACCGGAGCATAGGGCACAAGTAAATAAAAATAACAAAGGCATAACAGATGAAAAAAGTAAAAATATTCAAGGTACTGCTAAGACTAAACAAACAGGGGAGAAGGAAACCGATATTAAACAAAAGTCTACCAATCGCCCTAAAGTATAGCAATGGCAAACCTTAGCTTTATAGAACTGGAACAAAAAATTAACCTTTTGGAATTTGCTATTTATAATGGGTATAATTTGGATAAATCCAAATCTACACGAAGAAATCCTGTTTTAAAAGGTGGCAATGGTGATGTTCTTGTTTTAAAACATACTGATCAAAACCATACTGCCAGATATTTTAATGCTTCAGAAGGTAGCAATACAACAGATAGGGGCAATGTTATTGAATTTGTTAAGCACCGTATTGGCTCGTTGTTTCCTTCTTCTGCAAATCTTAGCATTTATGCTAACGTAAATAAAGTTTTACATGAATATTTAAATATTCCTTTAGAACAAAAGCAATATGATTTTAATAAAATTCCCGATAACCTTATTAAAGAATTTGATGTTAATTTATATGGGCTAAAAAAATTAAATACTACTAATGAATATTTAAATAAAATTCGTGGCATAAGCCAGGAAACTATTAACCAGGAGGTTTTTAAAAACCGAATATTTTTAAATAATTATAAAGGCAAAGAATATGTCGTTTTTCCCTTCTATGGGAATGATAATAAAACTATTTGCGGGCTTAACTTTAAAGCCGAAAACGAGCAAAGTAAAAATGCTTTATATTCTGATAAGTTGAAAGGTGTATGGACTTCAAAAATTCCTGATAAAATAGAAACTGTTTTTATCTGTGAGCATCCCATTGATGCCATCTCATATAGTGAACTATACCCCTCTAATAATACATTATTCGTTTCTACATTTGGCCGGCCAAACGATGATCAATTATCTACACTTACAAATATTCTAGAAGCTAACGCTACTAAAATAAATAGTAATACAATTTTTAAAACCGGTTTTGATAACGATTTTTCAGGCCAAAGCTTCGCTTTACAAAATGCTAATTTCTTTTCTATAGGAAACTATTTTTTAACGCACGTAGTTGATAATAATAAAGGTATTGTAAGTCTTAACATCTACAATACTGACAAATTAAGCAATAATGAAAAGCAAATGTTGCATATTAATACGACAGATGGTTTTTCTTGCAGCAAAATATTTGATAAAATAAATACTAAGGATAATAATGTAAATACTTTTACTGAATGTGCTAGCCAATTTAAAATTGATGTTGAGAATAAACTTGGAAGGGAAGTTGTAAATATTAAAATCGATGATAAAAAATTAAGCGTTGAAGCCGCTAAAATTCCACAAGTAATGAAAGTTTTGAACGAATCGTTTAATACTAATTTTGATAAATTACAGGTTACTAAAATTGTACCGATGATACCTACGTTTAAAGATTTTAACGAAGATTTGAAAAATAAAAAAAGTTTTGATATAAAGCCCGATAATAAAAATGAACGCACAAAAATAAAACTGTAAATGGGCTTACCCAACGGGTCGGGCTTTTTACTGCTACTCCTCACGCCAACTGCACAATATCAACGCTTCGTTGTGGGGTATTCGTTTCAATCCCTAAGCCGTTAAATACTACTTGCTTTATTCTTTCATCATAAGCAATAAGTATTTAAAAAATGCAACAAAGGATTGCATCGATGCTAACAGGGTTTGCCTTCGCACCAGGCCGCTTTCCTTACTTACCACGCTTAACAGCTGGGTAAGATTTCGGAAAGCTTTTTTAACCCTGTTTGCAACCATGCAGGGTTATTTTATCAAATATAAAAATTTGAAGTTGGCTTTACGAATAAAAATGTTTTGTAATATATGTTTCGCGAAGTGAGTATAAAAGTTTGAAAATCAATATTAATGTAAATTAGTAAACCATTTTTATTAGAATAGAAAACATTCATATATTTTTGAGTTAAGCGCAAGCGTAAGACCGAGAACCCACAAATTAACACTAGCAAAAGAATTTAATGAATAAAAAAAGAACAGTATTATTATTAGGAGCTGGAGCTGTACTAGATTGGAACGGACCTAAAACCTGCGAATTGACAAAATTAATTCGTGAATCCGGATTTTATTGCAATGACAACAATACCCGAATAACAGAATATATATTTCAATCTTTAGTTAAGAGTGGTTTTGATGAAAAGGATATAAATTTTGAAACCATTATCAATGTTATAGAAGAACTTCTAATTTATTACTCCTCTTTTGACAATGACAAAAAGACGCCTTCATTACTGAAAGTGTTTTTTAGTTCTTGTTTTGAAGAAACCCTATTGAATTTTTCCATAGAAGGAGGTGTAGTAAAACACGGATTCAAATTAGAAATCCCTAAAAGTGTAAATTATGAATTTCAACACATAGGGGCACTTAACAAAGAAGCTCCTGCTCAATATTTCTTTCAACTATTATTAGCTGATTTATTGACAACAATAAATGCAAGAATTTCTAAATATGCCTATCATAGAAATGGCGAACATACCAAAATATTTACAGAAGCTAATACAGAAATTAATTCACTATTTTCAAATTGGTTAGAACGACTAAATTCAAATGAGAATGTTTTAAGAATGTATTCTTTAAACTATGATAGAAATTTCAAAGTTCTTGCATTGAAAAGTGGAATAAGTGAAATATTTGAAGGTTATGAATGCGGAGAAAGTGTTGAGTTGGGAACAAAAATACGTGCGAATATTCCAAGAATAATAACTGACTTTGATTGTCATTGTCATTATAATTTACATGGCTCAGCTTTTTGGAAACCCGAACCGAGAGATGAATTTCAGTTATTTAATGCAGAACTATTCTTGCAAGCCTCACCATACCTACAAAGTAACTTAACAGAACAACCGTATATACAAATTGAAAAAGGAAAAAGTATTCTAGTTTCAAATATTATTACTGGTTATCAAAAAGCACAAAAAGGATACATAGCTCCATTTAAACAAATGCAAACGGCATTTGATACAGATTGTATTTACGCAGATGTTTTATTCATAATTGGTTATTCATTTGGAGACGAACATATTAATATGAGTATTAAAACAGCATTGAAATATAATCCTAAAATTAAAATTTGTATTGTTGACCCAGCATATGATGAAAGTAATGATAAAAACGGATATGAATTGTTGCAGCAAAAATTTATTAGTGTATTTACTCATTATTTAAATAATTTCACATCAAAAAGAATAAATGAAACTTGCAACGAATATTTTGGAGATAAAATTATAGTTTATGCAATTGGGATGAAAGAATTTTTAGCAACACAACAACACGGGTGAAAAGAACACCAGCAGATAACAGGGGTTTGCCAAAATTGGAGCAGAATTGCAAGGTTGAGCATTTGGAATTCTATTGAACATTGTAGTAAATTTGAGCATTAGTATTTCAAATCCCCACCTTCGGCAAGTCCAAACCGTTAGCAGTAATCCTACACAACCTCAAACAGTATGACAACACTAAATGACAAAATAAAGAAAGTAAAAGTTGACTGCCTTTATGGGAAGAAAAAGCATTTCAATGCAGCAGACAGAGTTGAATCATATCATTATTGGCTTGGTATACCATTGACAATAATAAATATTGTTACAGGGACAGTTCTATTTTTCATATTTACAGACAACACCGAATCTTCTTTAAAACTCCTTCCAATTATTCTTGCATTTATCGCTGCTCTTTTAAGCGGTTTTCAGACTTATTTTAATTTCAACAAAAAAGTTGAAGGACATAGAAGAATAGGAAATAGATATCTAAGTGTTTATAAAAGCTGTGACAGACTCCAAGCTTACATTTCAGACAATCAAATCGAAAAGAGTGAAACAATTGAACGGTTAGAAAATATTGCAAAGGAAATTGATGACATAAATAAAGAGGCAGAGCAATTCCCAACGTCTAAAAAGGATTATGAACTTGCTCAACTTGGAATTAAAAATGGAGAAGAGAATTACACAAAAGATGAATTAGAATTATGATAGACACAAACTCATATTTAGCTAAACTTGACAAATATCTAATTCTCGGAGACACAGAAAAGGAAAAAATAGACAAGTCAATGGGTTTCATTAAACAAAAATTATGGGGCATTTTTTAAGATAGACTTTTTGAAGTAAAAGTATTCGGCTCATATGCAAAAGACACATTTATAACAAAAGACGAAAATGCCGATGTTGATATTTTAGTAATTTTCAAAAGCAAGGATTTTCAACCACAAACATACCTAAATCAAATAAAGTCATTTGCTGCTGACAACTATCCTCGTTCTAATATTTATCCTGACCATCCGACAATAGCAATTGAATTAGAGCATATAAAATTTGAGATAGTTCCAGCAATTTTTGTTTCAAACGAGGAAGTAAGAATTCCTGCTCCAAGAACAAAAGAGTTAAAGTGGATTTTATCTAATCCTTCAAGAATCCAAGCAAAATTGAACCAAAAAGATAAAGACAATAAAGGGTTCATTAAACCGGCTATTAGAATAATAAAATATTGGAATTATTTAAGCGGAAAACCATTTACATCTTTTGACATTGAAAAGCAACTTGTTAATAAAATTTATGATTGTAGAGAACTTAAAGACTATTTTCATTCTGCATCTTACAGCCTTACAGACATTGCGACAACAGAACAACAGAAACGGTTTGTAGAATCTATTAAGGAAAAAAGAAGACGCTTGAAAATATTAGAAGCGCATAATATTCCAGAATATATTGAGCCTGAACTTTCATCAATTTTACCAATCAAGTGACACAATGCCTGCTGCTAATAACTAAGCCTTCGTTGCGTCCGTAGGACGAACAATGAAGGCGATGTTGAACGAAACCGATGCCGATGTTATGGGGTTATGGTTGAGTGTAGCTGAGCAAAACATTTTCAATTTACATAGGTATTTTTTTTATGGCTGCTATTTTTTGCCAGGTTAGCAACCTAAGGTAGCACTTTTGTTTTCATACGCACAAAAAATCCCCTACCCATAATTTAGCTACAGGCAATAGGTTTTGTTTCCGTAAGATATTTTGAAGGTGGCCCACGTTTACCAAATACAGCTATTGTTACCAGTGTTCCCGTTTTGCAATGAGGGCATTTGTGCAAAAGGGTTTGTACTTCCCTAATGGGTATTTGCACAGCTAATTTTTGTTGTAAGCCTTTTAATTTTTTTCGCTTCCAGGTGCTACTCAAAAAACCATAATGCCTGATGCGTACAAAACGATGTGGTAAAATATGCATGCTAAAGCGGCGGACAAATTCTTGTACACTTAACCGCATTTCTTTTTGGATGCCTTGCCCTTTATAATCTTTGTATTGGAATGTAACCCCATCTTTGTTTACAGCTTTTATGCGTTGGTTACTGATGGCAACTTTGTGGGTATAGCGGCCCAGGTATTCAATTACACTGGAAGGGTTACCAAAAGGACGCTTGGCATATACCACCCAGTTTTTTAAAAACAGGGTTTCTATTAACGCTTTGTCATTATAATTTTGCTTGCGTAAGCTGGCAACATATTTTGCCCGGTATATTTTACCCATCGCCTTTACCGGGAATAAAAATTTATCCTTTGCATCTATTTTTTGCCAATTGCCTTTAGCATCAATACCAGCCCCTGGAACTATGCAATGCAAGTGTGGGTGCAATGAAAGGTTTTGCCCCAGGTATGCAAAATACAAATCATGCCCAATTGTAAATTTTTAGCGGCCCCCATCTTTTGCAGGGTTTGCCAGGCGCTTTCAAACAAAGCACCGTACACCAGCCTGGGGCTTTCCAGGCAAAGCGGGTTCAGCTCTGCCGGCAAAGTGAACACCACATGGTAATACACCGTAGGCAATAATTCTGCTTCACGTTTTTGTATCCATTGCACACGCTTATGGCCCTGGCATTGGGGGCAATGGCGGTTACGGCAAGAGTTGTAAGAAATGTGAAGGGTACCACAACTGCTGCAGGCATCTACATGGCCTCCCAATGCCGATGTGCGGCATTGTTGTATGGCACGGAGTGTCTTTAATACATGCACCGGTAAATTCATTTGCCCTACTTCATTGCCCAATAAGTCAATAGCGGTGGCTACCTGGGCTGTGGGGCGCATTGGGCAAATAATGTATCTAGTGGACTAAATGATTTTAAATTTTGCAATTGGCATACATGTAAATATTCCATCGTTGTTTCTATGGATTGATGTCCCAATAAATCTTTGAGTGTAACGATGTTGATACCATCTTCAAGCAAATGCGTAGCATAGCAATGACGCAAGGTATGGGTATGCACCTCTTTGTTAATCCCTGCTTGTTTAGCAATGGATTGTATAACCCATTGCACACCACGCTGGCTATAGCGGAAATCAAAATCGCCTCCGGCTCGTTCGTTGGGCTTACCATTGAATAAATATTCTTGTGGATGTTCGCTTGCAATATATTTTTGTATGCCACGTATTAAATGATGGCTCAAAGGAACGTATCTGTCTTTATTGCCTTTGCTTTGTACAATATGCAGTTGCATGCGCTCAAACTGTAAATCTACCAGGCGGATATTACGCACTTCCAGGCAGCGCAAACCACAACCATAAATTAAACCAATAAGGATGCGGTGCTTTAATAACTTTGCTGTACTAAGCATACGCCACACTTCTTCTTTGCTAAGTATTACAGGAAGTTTTTTATTTTTTTTAATAGTGGGTAAATGCAAAAACAAATAAGGCAAGCCTTCTGTTTTTAGCATAAACCGAAGACCATATACCGTATGTTTGAAATAGGTTTGCGAGGGTGTAGGGCTTCGTTGTTGCAACAAGTACAAATAATCTTTTACCTGCTCTGCATCCAGCTCGGTAGGCAAACATTTAAAGTGTAAGGTCATAGCAGCCAGGTGGCGTGAATAGTTTTCAAAGGTTTTGGGGCTACGGCCCAAAATGCTAATATTACGTTCAAAGCGTTGTAATAAAACGGCAAATCCTGTAACTTCGCGGCATGCCTGATTGAGGTATTTGTTATACCTTAAATCTTCAGGTGATTTTTTTTGTCATGATAGGTAATGTTTAAGTAATAAATTTACAAAGTTTAAATGATGATCGGCTACCGAAGGTTTTGTTCAACATTGGGTTTGGCGTTATTGGCGCAGGACAAACATTGGTGAGCATTTTATCTTATCTTGTATATCATGTTTCAATCAGCATTTGTTCCGGGCTTGACCAGCTACTATTCCCGTAATTCGCCAAGCTTCGAACGTTGGAGTTCATGCAAATGGAACATCACACACTGACACACTAGTAAATACTAATATTTATGATATTGATAAATTAAAAAATGACGAAAAGTAGGGGAGGGGAATAAAGATTTAATTGGGCTTACCCTACGGGTCGGGCTTTTTCACTGCTACTCCTCACACTAACAGCACATTATCAGCGCTTCGTTGTGGGGTATTCGTTTCTATCCCTAAGCCGTTAAATACTACTTGCTTTACTCTTCCATCATAAAACAATAAGTATTTAAAAATGCAACAAAGGATTGCATCGATGCAAACAGGGTTATTCCAAGCTGCATGGCTGCTTTCCTTACTTACCACGCTTATCAGCCGGGTAAGATTTTGAAAAGCTTTTTAACCATTTTTGCAACCATGCAGGTGTTTATTAATTTAAATATTATAATCAAAAATAATATGAACTATTAGTATTTTTATTAGTATAAAAACATTCTTATATTTAGATTTAAAACAATCCAGCAATGAAAGAGCCTGTAATAGTTCAGAAAAATATTAAGGGTAAAGTCAGATTAGAAGATAAGTATGATTATACTGTAAACTTAACTATTGGACTTGCTGAAGGCGGGGATTTTTATTTAGTCATTGACTTTATTGATCTCACAATGGAGGGTTTAAAAATAGTTGCTCAATTAAGTAAGTTACAAAGAAGGCTTTCTATAAAATCAGAGATTATTGATAAAGAGCAATACAATATCACACATATTGTTGTGACAAAATTTTCATCAAATAGTAATCTTGCAATGACTTGGGAATGTCTATCAGACGACCCAAGTTTGTATGATAATATAGTAATCGAATAAATGAAAAATATGGAAGAATATAAACGACAATTAGAAAACAATCTTAGAAGCGATATTTATGAGTTTAACAATAAACAAGAGTTTGCAAAAATTCGAGAATTTTATAAAATGCATTTTGAAGAAATTGCAAATTTAATTAAAAAAACTGACTATACTTTAGCTGTTGAAGACATTTCAAATATTGATGCAAGCCTTTGCCAATCTATTCATGACAACAGACTTTTACTTAAAGAAATTAACAAAGCTATTTTTCAACATGAATTGACTTTAAAAGATATCAAATAGTGCGCCCACTATTTCGAACTTTCGATTATGCAATATGCAATTGATTTAACGGGGAATAAAGTAAAAGCCTCTCCTAGCGGAACGGCAATATGCCCAAATTGTAAAGCAGATTTAACTCCAAAATGCGGGCAATTAAATATTTGGCATTGGGCGCATAAGGGTCTGAAAGATTGTGATAGCTGGTCTTATGAGCCAATTAGCGAATGGCATTTGAAATGGCAAAACTATTTTGAAAAAGAATTAAGAGAAGTGTTTATTACCAAAGGCTATGAGACACACATCGCTGATATTCTTACTGAAAAAGGCACTGTCATTGAAATACAGAACTCAAATATTTCGCCTGAAGACATATATGAAAGAGAGGCATTTTACAGTAAAATGGTTTGGGTGATAAATTCTTTTGACTTTAAGCACAATTTATATTTTAAACAATTTCCCCCAGAGCCATTTGAACCAGTATGGAAACAATATATAAAAAAGCATCATCCAAACAAAACTATTGGTTATTCCATAACCATACCTATAAACGATTGTAATGGTCAAATTTTATCTGCTTTGAAAAAATGTGATTACATACGTGAATTTGATGATGAAACTGATTCTGAATACTGGTTTAATATTAAAAACTCAACGTATGAATCTCTAGACCCACTAATTGTAAATGCTTTTGTAGGCTATTTAATAGATTGCAAATTCAGGCAAGAATTAGAAAGAAATAAAATATACCATACAAATTTCAAGTGGTCACATCTAAGAAAAACTTGGAGAACAGCAATGAAACCAATCTTTCTTGACTTAAATAATGGGTTCCTTTTTCTTATAAAAACCCTCTATGAAAATGGTAATGGTTTCGGCCAAATTGTATCAAGGCAAATTTTTTTGAAAAAGTATCGAGGTTAACAGTCGCTAATAAAGATCTTGTTATATGTAAGCGGACAATCAGGCGAGATTTCGAAAAACTATCTGCAACTATGCGAAGGATAGAAAATATATTAATTGAAATAGGGAATAATTAACTACCAACATCGGCATTATTTATCATTAATTAGCATTTTTCTTTTTGTACTAAATTCTTGATCTGTTAATGTATTAAGACCATAAACGAATTCATCATTTATTACTATTGAAGGAACTATTGTTTTAATCTCATGTTTATATCCAACTAAAACAGAATTTGGTAGGTACACCAATTGAATAAAAGGGTTTGATTCCCAAGATGATTTTATATATATTTCTCCAGGAATATCAGTAATAAACCAAGGTCTATCGCCAAATGCTGTGAATTGTTCTTCAATTATTTTTTGAATTAATATTAAAGCTTCATGTGCTTGTTGGCGTTCTTTATAATCTGTTTCGCTAGTGAAGTGTATTGATGCATTACGTTTCTCTTTTAAGATTTTGTAATTTGAAGAAGCATTCGATAAAAGTATATTCCAACTGGTTAATGTATTAATTAATGTATCCCAATTATCAAAAGAGTTTTTTCTATAAACAAGTTTGTATTCCGGAGTATTTTTATAATTATCACGTAAATTAAGTAAAAGGTGATTTAATATTCTTTCTCCAAGAGCACAAGCACCAGTTAATGCGGGATAGTACGCACCGATTATAAAAGAACTTCTAATTTGCTCTAAGAATTTATTATGATATGCGATTATGGAATGTGGTTTTGAACCAATATCTAATAAGTCCTGAATTTTTAAATTAAAATTATCTTCCCCAAATTGAGTTTTTAAACTTAGTAGAATATTTTGATAATTCGTTTTATCTTTTATTGTTTCAGAATTATCCTGATAAAATTTTATTAAATGACTTCGTGAATCCATATCAAAACTTAAAACTCGATAACGCTTCATATTACAAACAATTTATTAGCAAATATCTTACTATTAAGTTTTGTAATCCAATCAAGGTATAGAAATTTAATAGTAGGGTAAAAAGTAGTAATTTTTAAGTGTCAAAATAATAATAAAAAAGTACCCTTTTGTTACTTTTTGGTATAATATTTGCTTTATTTATAGTATAATATTTACAATTAAAACCCTTGCAGTGTAAGCAAGAAAAAAACTACAAATAACATGAACACAAAAGAAAAATTTAATCAATTAGCTGCGGATATAACTACAGAAATTATTGCAGAATTAGAAAAAGGCAATATAGTATGGGAAAAAGGATTTAATAGTATATCACTTCAAAGTGCAAATAATTATTTTAGTGGAAGAGTATATGAAGGGTTTAACCAGTTTTACTTGTCCTATAAAGCACAAAAAAATAATTATCCTACGGCACAGTATATTAGCTTTAAGCAAGTTCAACAATTAGGCGGCTATGTTAGAAAAGGAGAGAAATCAACACCGGTAATTTTTTGGAAAGTGAGCAAATATTCTACCTGCAATAAAAGTGAAGCAGGAGAGGAGGAAGTAAAAAAAGTTTTTACGCCGTTTATACATTATGTTTTTAATGTGGCACAAGTAGGTGGCATAGAATTTAAAACTATTAAATATGAACTATCACATGACAACAATATAATTGATACTTGCGCTTCAATAATAGCCCAGATGAGTAATGCACCGAAAATTAAGCATCAAGGCAACCAACCAGCATATAGCCCTATTCATGATGTAATCTATATGCCTTTAATTGGACAATTTAATAATTCAAAGTTTTATTATCAAACCTTATTCCATGAATTAATACATAGCACTGGCCATGTTAAACGATTAAATCGCTTTAAAGATGAAAATAATGTTAATAGCTCTTTTGGTAGTGAAAGTTACAGTAAAGAAGAGTTGACAGCAGAAATGGGAGCGGCACAACTTTGTGCCTATACAGGAATATTGGATGAAAAATTAAAAGAAAATGGTGCTGCATATTTGCAAGGTTGGATAAAAGCTTTAAAAAATGATAAAACTTTATTGGTATCAGCAGCTAATAAAGCGGCAAAAGCATCGAAATATATTTTAAATATTATTAAAACAGGAAGTGGGGGAGAAGGACAGCTAAAAATGGATGCACCACTTAGGTATTTACCTTTTGAATAAAATTAATCAGTATGTATATATTTTAAAAATGAAAAATTGCAGCGTAAGCAAGTAAAAAACTACATCCATATTATGAATAGGGCTCAATTTAACCGCTATTTATCCTGTTTAATGCTTTATGCCTGGCAGTTGAAAAAAAGCAAAAATATTGCTTTTAAGAAAGCATTAAAACATACCTGGATGGTATCAAATGAGGAAAGACGTAAAACAGCATTTCAGTTTGTAACTTACAACTGGATTTAAGAATTTATTAAAGATTTTAAAATATAATTATGGCAAAAAGAGATATTTTCTTTAAAATTGGTGATATTATAGAAGTAAAGGTTATTTCCGAAATTATTGCAGTACGTCCTGATGGGCAGGTATTGGTTAGAAATTTTGGGAATCCAATTCCAATAAATCAATTAAAGAAAGTTACACATGAAAATAAAAGTGCCGAAATGGATGATGGCAGTTAGCGATAAAAATGAAGAATTTATTTTTCATTCCCGTAAGCCTTTTTTTATTGCTCGTCCTATAAAAATTGATAATGGCAAAATTGAACTGGAAATAGTTAAATTAATCGAGGAAACTACAATTGATTTGCAGCCAATATTAAATGATGGGGCGAGCTGGTATTTTTATAAATATATAAACTTACAGAGTAAATTATAATGGAAAGTAAATTAAAACAGCTTAATGAAAATTCAAAAGCAGAAAATTTGCTAGTGCTTTATAAATGGCTTGGAGAAGATATAAATTCTGGTAAAATAAAAAATTTTGCACAAGTTTATGAATATGTTTCAAAAAGTAAAATAGCGGAAGATTTGGGTACAAACAAAGGTAGCTTTTTACGTACGAAGGCAAATAATGGCCAGCTTTGGCGCATAGGTGATATTTTAAAATTTTGCACCCTAACGGGTGCAGATTCGCTAAAAGTATGCAGCTTATTATTTAAGCATGGTAAATAACTTTTATAAATGAATTTCACTATACTCTGCAACGCTGCTTCAATTTTCGATTTGTATTAATGCTTTTTCAGCTTTACCTTTGCTGCAATGAAATTTTTCTTCTTCATATTAGGCTGTTTTATGCTTTACCTGTCCTGTATCCCATGCAGTGATAGTAAAGATTGTAATGTAAAGTCAGCAATAAAAATTTCAGCTACTGATAACCATCAGCAGCATAATCATGATAAAGAATCCTGTACACCTTTTTGTACCTGCTCCTGCTGCTCTGTTTCGGTGTTTTACTCAACTTTCTCTAAAACAGAAGTTGCCAAAACTATTTTTCAATCAGAAAAATATTCATTCTACAATATACCCTTCAATGCCAAAGTGTATTACAGCATCTGGCAACCTCCACAAATAGCATAATTACTCCTTTTATTGAAATTGCTACATGGCCATACCGGCATGTATAGCATTAATCATTTCATTACCATTTTAAATGGCTGGAAGTAAAAAGCGCAAAAAGGCCAAACAACCTTTAATACGCAGCGTAATTAAAATCATTGTTATAGTACTGTGTTGTGCCATTCTTTTAGCAGCCGTTGCGGAAAGAATAATCCACTACTACAGGCATATATCCAAATAGAAATTATCATGCTCAATAAAATTATTCATTTCAGTATAAAAAACAAACTCATTATCGGGGTAATGACACTAGCGCTTATTACCTGGGGTTTGTGGAGTGCTACCAAACTGCCGGTTGATGCATTGCCAGATGTTACCAATAACCAGGTCCAGGTTATTACCCGTGCCCCTACGTTGGCAGCCCAGGAAGTGGAGCAATTCATTACATATCCCGTAGAAAGGTCTTTATCCAATATACAAGGCATCGAAGAGATGCGTTCCTTTTCCCGTTTTGGATTAAGTGTAATAACGGTAGTATTTAAAGAAAACATAGACATCTATTTTGCCCGGCAGCTAATAGCAGAAAAGCTAAAAGAAGCGGTGGAGGAAATTCCCAAAGGCATGGGTAACCCGGAAATGGGGCCTGTTACAACCGGTCTTGGAGAAATATACCAGTATGTTATCCATCCCAAAAAAGGAAGTGAACAAAAATACTCTGCTATGGATTTACGCACCATGCAGGATTGGATAGTTGGCCGCCAGTTAACAGGCATACCCGGCGTTGCCGAAGTATCAGGCTTTGGCGGCATCAACAAACAATATGAAGTAGCGGTAAGCCCCGAAAGGTTAAAAGCCATGAATGTAACCATACCTGAAATATTTACCGCCCTCGAAAAAAATAATGAAAACACTGGTGGTGCATACATTGACAGGAAGCCTAATGCTTACTTTATCCGTGGTGTAGGGTTGGTAAAAACTTTTGCAGATATTGAAAATATTGTTGTCAAACTACAAAGTGGGGTACCGGTATTGGTAAAAGATGTGGCTACGGTGCAGTTTGGCTCGCCGCCACGTTACGGGGCACTAACCTATAACGGTGAAAAAGAAGTGGTGGGTGGTATTGTAATGATGATGAAGGGTGCCAACAGTGCATCTGTAGTGGAACTGGTAAAAGAAAGAATGGAAACTGTAAAAAAATCATTGCCGGAAGATGTGGAGATAGAAGCATTTTTAGACCGTACCAATTTAATTGACCGTGCTATTAATACCGTTAAAACCAACTTGGTTGAAGGGGCATTGATTGTAATATTAGTATTGGTTTTATTCCTGGGAAACTTTCGTGCAGGCTTAATAGTTGCATCGGCCATCCCTTTATCTTTATTGTTTGCATTGGCTTTAATGAACTTGTTTGGTGTAAGTGCCAACCTGATGAGCCTAGGGGCAATAGATTTTGGATTAATTGTAGATGGTGCTGTAATTATTGTAGAAGCCACGCTGCATTATCTGGGGGCAAGAAAAATATCCGGCAAATTATCGCAGCCGCAAATGGATGAAGCGGTAGAAAGTAGTGCAAAGAAAATGATGAGCTCCGCAGCTTTCGGGCAAATTATTATCCTGATTGTTTACTTGCCTATACTTTCGCTACAGGGCGTGGAAGGAAAAATGTTCCGGCCAATGGCTCAAACAGTTGCTTTTGCCATTCTGGGTGCTTTGTTGCTATCGCTTACCTATATACCTATGATGAGTGCTTTATTTCTTTCAAAAAATTTGAAGCATACAAGAAATTTTTCTGACAAGATGATGGATTTTTTTCAACGTGGATATGCGCCACTTTTAAAAGGAGCCATCAAAATAAAGTATGTGATAGTCAGTATAGCAGTTGCATTATTAATCATATCCCTTGTTATTTTTAAAAATATGGGTGGTGAATTTATACCTACGCTGGAAGAAGGCGATTATGCCATTGAATTTGTATTGCCCCAGGGTTCTTCACTTTCACAAACAACAGAAACGGTTATGATGGCAGAGCGGATGTTGCGGGAATTTCCGGAAGTGAAAATGGTGATTGGCAAAACTGGTGCCGGGGATGTTGCTACCGATCCCATGCCACCCGAAGCAACAGATTTAATGGTGATCCTGAAGCCTAAAAAAGAATGGAAAACAACTGGTAATTTTTATGAGCTGGCTGAAATGATGGGTGATAAGCTGTCGGCTATACCTGGTGTGATAGCCGAACCCAGCCAACCCATACAAATGCGCTTTAATGAACTGATGACAGGTATACGGCAGGATGTAGCCATTAAAATATTTGGTGAAAATTTAGATACACTGGTAGCTTATGCGGATAAAGTAGCTAAGGTTATCAATCCCATACCTGGCATTACACAACCACAAGTAGAAAGAGTAGATGGACTGCCGCAGATTACCATTGAATACGACAGGGCAAAAATAGCAGCCTATGGCTTAAACATTGAAGATATCAATCATGTTATCAGTACTGCATTTGCCGGTGAGGAAGCAGGTGTTGTGTTTGAAAATGAAAGAAAATTTGATTTGGTTTTGCGTCTGGACAGTACACACCGTACCAACCTGGATGATGTAAGCGATTTATTTGTACCGCTCAATGATGGCAATCAAATCCCTTTATCGCAGGTAGCAAATGTATCTTTTAAAACAGGCCCTGCGCAAATTAGCCGTGAGTCAGGCAAGCGGAGGATTTATGTAAGCTTTAATGTAAGCGGCCGTGATGTAGCCAGCGTAGTAAAAGAAGCCCAGAAAAAACTAAACGAAAAAATAAAGCTTCCTGCCGGATACTATTATACCTACGGTGGCACATTTGAAAACCTGCAAAAAGCATCTGCCAGGCTAATGATTGTAGTTCCACTCGCTTTGTTACTTATTTTTTTCATGCTCTACCTTACATTTAGTTCTGTAAAAGATGCATCATTGATTTTTACTGCAATTCCCATGAGTGCAATTGGTGGTGTATTTGCTTTGCTGATAAGGGGTATGCCATTCAGCATTTCGGCAGGAGTTGGCTTTATTGCTTTATTTGGCGTAGCCGTATTAAACGGTATTGTTTTAATCAGCACGTTCAACCAGTTAGAAAAAGATGGAATAAAAGACGTTATGCAAAGAGTATTAGAAGGAACAAAAATCCGGTTACGCCCTGTTTTAATGACGGCTTCTGTAGCCGCTTTGGGATTTATCCCAATGGCCTTATCAAGCGGTGCCGGTGCAGAGGTGCAAAAGCCATTGGCCACCGTAGTAATCGGGGGATTGATAACAGCCACCTTATTAACATTGGTGGTACTCCCCTGTTTGTACATCATCTTTTCAAAAAAGAATAAAGTGAACATAAAACCTATTACAACAATTATCGCAGTCGTTTTTTTGTGTATAACGTTCAATAATTTGCAAGCACAACAACCACCTACCAAGCGGTTAAGTGTAAACGAAGTAATCGTAATGGCTAAAAATAACCTGTTGTATGATATAAATAACCAGCAGATAAATAAAGGCAGGTCTCAAATCAATACGGCAACAGCATTTCCTAAAACCGGCGTATTCGCTGAAAATGAAGATTTACGCCCTGGTGACAACAAAGGCATTTTAAAAATCGGGGTATCTCAAAGTATTGCATGGCCGGGATTATACAAAGCACAAAAAAGCCTGTACGGCGAACAACTCAAATATTACCAGGCCAATGCTGCTGCTATTGATGTAGATATAAAAAGAGATGTACGCACTGTTTATTACCAGCTCTGGTATTTGCAGGATAAACAGCAATTGTTTTATCGTTTAGATAGTATTTATAAATCGTTGAATAATGCAGCCATTCTGAAAGTAAAAACCGGTGACAGTCCCGGGTTGGATAGTATTTCAGCCATGGTGCGGATGAAAGAACTACAGGCATTGCTACACCAGGTGGGCAATGATGTGCAAATTCAGCAACGGTTGATGGCACAATTACTCAATACGGAAGAAACTATATTGCCCCTAATGATGCCGCTGGAAAAATTAGCAATGCTAGGCGCTGTAAACGACAGCCTTCATCCATTACTGGCTTTACAATCACAAAATATCAATATTGCCAATGCAGGAATTGGCGTAATAAAAAATGAAAACAAACCGGAGTTTTCAGGCCGTTTTTTTAGCCAAAGGCTGTGGGGTGCTAAAGACCCGTTCACCGGCTTTTCAGTTACAGCAGCCTTTCCGTTGTTTGGCGTCAATGCTTACCGCAATAAAGTAAAAGTGGCGCAGGCTGAAATGTCTGTTCAGCAAAAGCAGTATGATTATAACTACCAGGTGCTGATCACACAACAGATGCAAAAGCAGCAGGAAGTAGAGCGAAATAAAAGTATGCTGGATTTTTACGAATCAACGGGATTGAAACAGGCCAATGAAATCATCAAAGCATCATCATTAGCCTATCGGGCAGGCGAAATTAGTTTTGCTGAGCTGTCGCAGTTTCTTACACAGGCCATTGAAATTCAGAAAAATTATCTGGAGAACCTGAATGCTTATAACCAATCCGTAATCCAATACAGTTATTATATCAATCAATAAATATAAAAAGATGAAGAAGTTTTTAATTACAATAATAATTTTCTCTGCTATCGTTTTTGGTATTTCCTGCGGAAGCAAAAGCGGTAGTGCTGAAACGGAAAAACCCGGGGAAGCCAAAACCGGAGAAGGGCATACAGATGAACATGAAAATCCCAATGCCGCAGCGCTTACCCGGGAGCAGATAAATAGTATAGGCGTTGAATTGGGCACTATTGAGCAGAAACAATTAACGGCATCAGTAAAAGCAAACGGTATGTTGAAAGTTCCCAATCAAAATAAAGCCAGCGTAAATTCAATTTATAGCGGCGTTATAAAATCGTTGCTGTTGCAACCGGGAAATTATGTATCAAGAGGACAAACAATTGCCACTATTGCCAATCCTGAATTTATACAGGCACAAAGCCAATACCTGAATATAAACGCAGAAATCGGCCTGGCAGAGCTTGAAGTAAAAAGACAAAAGGAATTAAATGCAGGCAATGCAGGGGCATTAAAAAATTTGCAGGCGGCAGAAACAAAACTACGCACCCTGCGTACTGCAAAATCCACCTATGCACAGCAAATACAGTTAATGGGCATTAACCCTTCCAGGCTTTCCAATGGCAAATTGATTTCTGTGCTTGCAATAACCAGCCCAATCAGTGGTGTAGTAAGCAATGTAATGGTAAAAATGGGAAGCTATGTAGATGCAACCACAGCCGTGGCTGAAATTGTAGACAACAGCCAGTTGCACCTTGATTTATTTGTATATGAAAAAGACCTGTCCAAGTTAAAAAACAATCAAACGATTCATTTTACGATTACCAATAACCAGGGTAAGGAGTACGATGCCCAGGTATATTCATTAGGTTCATCTTTTGAAGGCGAAAGCAAAGCTATAACCGTTCATGCTAAAGTACAAGGTGAAAAAACCGGGTTGATAGATGGGATGAATGTAACGGCTGTAATAAGTTTAGACCAAACCACCGTACCAGCTGTTCCTAATGATGCGATTGTAACAGTAGAGGGGCAGGATTATATTTTTATGCTTACAGATGAACAGAAGAGCAATAGTAAAAACAGCGTACAAAAAAATTCTACAGAACCTCACAATAATAAAAAAGGCAAAGATCAGGAAGGAAAAGAGATAACATTTGAGCGCATACCCGTTGCAAAAGGTACAAGCGATGTAGGTTATACAGAAATTACTTTACTAAAAGAAATTCCCAAAGAAGCAAAAATTGTTGTAAAAGGCGCCTTCTTTGTATCAGCAAAAATGACCAATACTGAAGGGCACGAAGATTAAATATTTTTTCTCACTCTTAAATCAAATAAAATGGAACACAATCAATCATCACACCACCACACAGGGCATAAGCACGAAGCCCTTATCCAGCAACTTTTAGCCTGCGCCACAGCTTGCGAAAGCTGTGCTGCATCTTGTTTAGATGAAGAAGATGTAACACACATGGCACATTGCATAGAACTTGACAGGGATTGTGCTGAAATATGTTCACTGGCAGCACGCCTTCTTATCAGGGAAAGTGAATTTTCACATGAGTTTTTAGCTTTTTGTGAAAAAATTTGCCGCCATTGTGCTGAAGAATGTAGCAAGCATGATCATGAACATTGTAAGAAATGTGCGGAAGAATGTACCCAGTGTGCTGATGCCTGTCATGCACATCATGGAAAGGTGCAATTAAATTAAAAACACCTGCGTATGTACTGTTTAAAAGCGGTGCATACGCATTTTATTAATCATCACAGTTTGATCTAAATATTAACAGTAAATAAATTTATTAATATGTATTTTTACAGTACTAAATTAAACAAAAATGAAAAGAACATATTGTTGGAAATGTGTTGTAATGCTTGCTTCGGTTTTGGGAATAGCGCAGGCATTTATTGCATAGGACATACGGCATTTTAATTGTAAAGTTGCGGGGCATGTTGCTTCGCAACTTTTTATTTTTAAATACAACATAAAATAATCAATGTACAGCCTCATTATCGGTAGTCTTTTAATCAGCTTATTACATGCTGTGATTCCCAATCACTGGCTGCCGATTTTAGCTATTGCCAGAAAGGAAGGATGGAGCCTTGGAGAAACAAGCCGGATTACATTTATTGCAGGTATGGCGCATGTGGTCAGCACTGTTATTATTGGTTTATTACTCGGCCTGATTGGTAGTGAGCTTACCGAACATATCAAACACTTTACCCATATTATTGCTCCTTCAGTTTTAATATTAATGGGTTTGTATTTTGTTAGGCAACATTACCGCCACCATCATTTTCATTTGCAACAAGAGCCGGTGAAAAAGAAAACAAAAAGATCAATAATACTTGCACTGGTCATAGCCATGTTTCTTTCGCCCTGCATGGAAATTGAAGCCTATTTTTTATTAGCCGGAAGCAAAGGGTGGTATGTACTGGCTGGTATCGCATTGATGTACTCTATTATCACATTATCAGGCATGCTGGTATGGATACACATTGTTTATAAAGGCATACTGAAATTAAATTGGCATAAGTGGGAACACAATGCCGGCATCATAACAGGATTGATTTTAATTGTAACAGGAATAATTTCATTTTTTATCTCATAAAATAATTTATATGGCACAGCAATGCTGCGGTACAGAAGAAAAAAGCATAAATAAAAAAGCGCTGGAAAAAGAGCATGCTCATGATGCAAATGATGGTCATAATCATGGTGAAGCTGATACGGCAGGTTGGGAAAACCATTGGCCTTTGCTGTCTTCATTGGCAATACTATTAATAATGCTAGTGTTAGAATATGGCTTTAAATACAAACCCAAGTTTCCTTTTGATTTAGTTATTTATGCAGCGCCGTATTTGCTGGCCGGGTACAATGTGCTGTATATGGCTTTCCGAAAAGCCAAACGGTTTTATTTTTTTAATGAGTTCTTTTTAATGAGTGTAGCAACCATAGGCGCTTTTGCCATTGGTTCATACAGTGAAGGCGTAGCCGTAATGGTTTTTTATTCTATCGGAGAGTGGTTCCAGGATTCAGCAGTTAATAAAGCTAAAAGAAGCATCAAAGCTTTATTGGATATACGGCCTGATGAAGTAACCGTATTGAGAAATGGGGCAATGGAAGTTATTCATCCTAGCGAAATCAAAATAAATGAAATTATACAGGTGAAGGCAGGCGAAAAAATTGCGCTGGATGGAGAGTTACATTCAGAAGCTGCAACATTTAATACTGCTGCCCTTACAGGAGAGAGCAAACCTGACACAAAGCACAAAGGTGAACAGGTATTTGCCGGTATGATTAATCTTGACAAGGTGTCTGAAATAAAAGTAACATCGCTTTTTAAGGACAGCAAGCTGAGTAAAATACTGGAAATGGTACAGGATGCCACCGCAAGAAAATCACAAACACAATTATTCATCAGCCGCTTTGCAAAGATTTATACACCCATAGTTTTTGCATTGGCAATAGCAGTATGCCTGGTGCCTTGGTTCTTTGTTGACCCATATATTTTTAATGTTTGGTTTTACAGGTCATTGGTATTCCTGGTAATCAGTTGCCCCTGCGCTTTAGTGGTATCCATTCCCTTAGGATATTTTGGTGGCATAGGACTGGCATCCCGAAATGGTATATTATTTAAAGGCTCTAATTTTTTAGATGCAGTTACAAAAGTCAATGTAGTGGTAATGGATAAAACAGGTACGCTTACTAAAGGTGTTTTTAAAGTGCAGGAAATTGTAGCAAACGACATTGAAAAAGATGAATTGGTTAAATTGGCAGCATCCATAGAAAATAACTCAACGCACCCTATTGCAAAAGCTGTAGTAGAACATGCAGGCGAAGCCGCAAAAAACTTAAAAGCAGAAAATGTTGAAGAAATATCAGGTCATGGTTTAAAAGGTACGGTTGATGGAAAAAGTATTTTAGCGGGGAATGCAAAGTTGTTAAAGAAGTTCAATATTGATTATCCTACTGAAATTGATAACTTAGTTGATACCGTGGTAGTAATTACAATCAACGATAAATATGCCGGTTATATTACTATCGCCGATGAAATAAAAGACGATGCGAAGCAAGCCATACAAGAATTGCACAAATTGGATATACAAACTGTAATGTTATCCGGCGATAAGCAAACGGTGGTTTCCAAAGTAGCAGCATTATTAAATATAGATAATGCTTATGGCGATTTATTGCCGGAGGGCAAGGTGGAGAAAGTACAGGCATTAAAAAATGAAGGAAAACACATTGCCTTTGTAGGCGATGGCGTAAATGATGCCCCAGTTGTAGCATTGGCACATGCAGGCATTGCCATGGGTGGCTTAGGTAGCGATGCCACTATTGAAACGGCTGATATAGTTATTCAAAATGACCAGCCTTCCAAAATTGTTGCAGCTATTAAAATTGGCAAAATAACCAGGCGCATTGTTTGGCAAAATATAACAATAGCAATGGTAATAAAAGTCATTGTACTAAT
Source organism: Chitinophagaceae bacterium (assembly GCA_016713965.1). Taxonomy (GTDB): domain Bacteria; phylum Bacteroidota; class Bacteroidia; order Chitinophagales; family Chitinophagaceae; genus Ferruginibacter. The sequence goes on along the minus strand of JADJOC010000004.1, from coordinate 34,450 downwards.
TCTGGGCGCAGGTGGGATTGCTACTTTATGGGAAGCTGTTATTGCAGATGTTGGTGTGGCATTGTTAGCAATTTTAAATGCTGTAAGGATACAAAGGATGCAGGTTTAAATAAACTAAAAGTAAGTGGGAATACCAAATATGACCCCAACTCGTGGTTGCAGGCGGATTGCCTAAAATATCGCATTGCTTTTGATAATGGTAATTTAACCGGATAACAGTTTGGGCAGTTGACCGAAAAATACACAGTTTATACCGCCCTATTTTCGTTTTATTTTTGTATGATAATATTGAAACAAAAAATCATACACAATCATTTCTTGTTTTCTTGCATTTGATACAAAAAGGCGGTTTAAACCCATATGTATATAACTACTCATTAAATTATTTAGGGTGGGGGGTATGCCTTCAGGTTCAACTAATGAAAGTATTTGCCCAGCAATGTTTTTAAAATTACATTCATCTATGTAAAATAATTGAGTGAGAGCTTGCCAGACAGGCTCATTTTCTTCATTTTTAATTATCCTTTCTATAGCATTTTTGTTCAATCTATATTTTTTATTTAATTGCTGGAATAGTATTTTATCTGCATTAAACTCTTTTGCAAAATTTTCTTTTAATATTTTTAGTAATAAATATTTTTGTTCTAATGAAAAGTTGAATGAGTTCAATAAAATATCAATAAATTTTATTCCCCAAAGCCATCTGATATTTTCTCTATCATCACCTGCAGTATGTTCTAAAAAAAGTAGCTTTTGCATGCTATCATTAAAAAATAAAGTTTCAGACAACTCAATCCCTTTAGCACTATACCTATCAAGTTCACGCTGGTAAGTATCTAATTGCGTTTTCCATATTATATTCTCGGTCTCAAATTTGGAGATTTTGTCTGCAAATTCTTTAACAAAATCACCAAAATGATTTTTGTCTGTTAAATGGAATCTTATTCTTAAATGAAATTCTGGATCATTATATCTGACAAAGAACCATTTATCTATTTTCTTCTCGGACAAAAACCGAACTATTAATGGATAAATAGCTTCTAATAAAATTGTGTCAGCAGACTTTACGCCGCAATATAGTTTGTAATAAACCCATTCTGATCCAGGTGAAAAACTCCGCTGTATATTATGTTCTCTAAAATTTATAGTATTACCATATACCTTTTCAGTTTTTATTAGGGAAGCAATAAATTCATTATTATAAAAACCGCTTTTATCATCATTGGCCACCGCTTTATTGCCCATAAAAAATTCCTTTAGTATTATGGCACTTTTATTTTTTATGGTGTGTAAAAAGGTTTCTAAGGATAAATTGTTTTTAAAATCGACCAGTAACTCATTATCACCGTCAGCTAGTACAACATATCTTGGTAATTTCCATTTGGATATAAATTCAGGAATCACCCCAGCATTTATTGCTGCTTCCTTTATAATCTCTTCAATATCTTCTTTAAAAAATCTCCAGCTGGCTACAAATAATATTACATCTTTAAATACTACTCTTGGTAAAAAAGTAAATTGGCTAGGCACTTCGCCCCAATGAAAGAAAAAATTCTTACGTAGTTTTTGTGTTTGTAAATCACATAAGAAATGATATAATGGTAAACTTTTATGACTAAAATTATGCGCATTACTTAATCGTGGAATTATCTCTTTGTTTAATCTCTTTGAAAATAATTTTATATTTCTATTCTTTACTGTTATATATAAATCATTTAAGGCAATTTGATGTTCAGGGGGAAAAGATGATTTTGCTAGGAAAGGTATTTCGTAGTTTCTAAATGCAGGGTGTAATAGCACATTTCCGGTACGGCTTTCTGGCAGATGTACTATTTCCGCAAAAATAATTTCCTCATTTTGTTTATTTTCTTGAAAAGCTATATCAATAGCAATTTGACTTATATTTTTATCACCATGTGCAAACCTACCTAACAGATTAATTGCGCTGGAACCACCAATTATATTTAAAACTACTTTGTTATTTTCTACAAGTTTAAATATTACTGAGACCGATGGGGGTAAATCTTTCCATGATGGGGTGAATTGTTTTATGTCATCTTCAGATATTTCAATTTCATACAAATCTTCTTTAAATGCAATTTTTAGCTTTTTTAAAAACCACATATCTGGCTTATTCCATCGTATTATTTTATCTATATTATTTGATGGAAAAGATAAATCTTCTAAAAGTGGTGAAATATCTTCACCAACATTAAATGCATATCCAATGCCTGTTTCAGCATCTAATAATGATAATAAGGGTACTTCTTTTTCATCATATCTATCCTGAAATTTTTTAGCAAATGCAGTAAGATTATCATTGGTATTTTGACTATACAAACCATTCAAAAAAGAAAATGCCTTTAGTAAAGATTGTTGTGTTTCATTAGAAATTATGTTATTTGCTGGTTTTCTAAATAAATCTGTTTGAAATAATTTTCCTTCTTCAAAAGGGACGTCTAGTTTTTTTATTTCTTCAATAATTTGTTTGTAGGCGCCTACATCATTGTTTAGGGTGGCATCAATTTTTTTTATCTGATTTTTTATTGTTTCTAAGGAAATTATTAAATCAGTTATTTCCACATTCTTATCAGGGTTAATTAAATTCAATATCTCTAAGATCTGCCCTAGAAATTCATTCCCTGTAATGGCTGGCTCTAGGGCGTTTACTAAGATTTGGCCCTCTATTAGCTCATTTACAAATATGGTTGCTTCTTCACTGGTAACACCAGCCTTAAGTACTAATAAATGTACCATTTCGCCAATCGTAATACCGGGTATAGCATTTTGCAGTATAAGCAATAGATAATCGCTATATAATACAGCACTTATGCGATGCTCTCTTTTTATATTTACATATTTATATTCTACATACCAGGCTTCATCTGCCATTTTATAAATACTACTGTTTGGATAATATTGTATCCTATTTTTTATTACTGGTATTAAGGCCAACTTTTGAGCTAAGGCACATAAAAAATGCATATCTAAACGGGTACTTCGAAAAATATCGTTTTCAGTATATAGTACTTTTGTTTCCCTATCATCCCAATTTACTATTGCACAGCCTGAAAACAAGCCAAAAGGCGTACATCTGGTAAACATCCTTTGATAATATTTTATCAGTGAAGCAGTTAGCTTTTTTACTTCTTTTTCTGTTTTTAGTTTTCCTTCCTTCAGCTTTATACATTCATCATACAAAACAGGTGATGCTAAATAAATTGCTTCCGAGAAAACCTTATTTTGTAATAGGTCATTAAGGATATCACTATTTAGATAATTTATAAATGGTAAGCGTGGACTGCGTAGAATTAATTTTTCATGAAATATATAAGGAATATTCATAATAAATATAATATTTTTGGCAAACATAAAAAAGTAGAGATTATTAATATATTATTTTATTAATAAAACAATATATTAATAAAATAATATTCACCTTAAATTCAAAAATACCACTTTTAAGTATCAAGTAATTTATTTAGCCTCATCCAACCATACCATTATTTGAGCGTTATAATCGGATTTATCGCCAATAAGGTCTCTATTATTAAATCGTTCTCCTTGAAAATATAGTGCGCCTATGCTTGTTATAATGTAATCTTTTTCCTTTCCTGTTTCAGATTTTAATTTAATTTTTCGTCCGATGAATAGCTCATCGCCACGATCATCTGAATAATGGAGTTCATTTTTCAATGCCTTAACATCAGTGGTATTTAGAAGATTATAACGATTTTTATTAGTTATAAAAGTAAAAACGCAAATTGCTGTATTATTTGATATATCTGCCATAATTTATACAATTTAAATTATTTTGCTTAATATACAAGCTACATAGTTAACCTTTAATCAATGACAACGTTACCTTTATTATTAGTTTTTATTCTATTTAACATAACTATAATTATAGGACTTAAATAATTGATTATCAATTATTTATAAATTTTATATAAACTTTAAAATAATATATTTTTATATCACAATTTGATTTTTTAACATGACTATTCAAATTACAGAAAAACAACATTTTGTACCTCGCACTTATTTGAAACATTTTGCAGAAAAAAAAGGATCTGCTCATTACAATATAATAGTAACGCCGAAAAATAACTTAAATGCAGAAGCCATATTTGAAAGAAATACTAAAAGTATTTGCTATCAAAAGCATTTATATACACAACCAGGAAGTACAGCTGAAGAGAAGATGTTGTTAGAAACATTTTACTCGCAAGCACTTGAAGACAAATATCAACAAATTTATGCTTTACTGGTAGATCCTGATAAAAACGAATTGACAGAAGAGGAAAGAGAATTGGTAATATCTACTGTTGCCACAATGTTTTATAGAGTTCCAAATTGGACAAAAAAACACACAGGTTTCATTAAGCGAGTTTTCGTAATGTCTATCCAGGCTACTGCACATACAGGGCAAAAAGAAACAGTAATTGAAGGAGATAAATATATAATTGAGGGAAAAACAGTTGATCAATTAACTGTAGAGTATATTGTAAATAATAAAGCTAAACAAGTAATATCTCAATTAAAGGCAGCTTTGGGACTTATTAGAATTCGTCTGCAAAATGATAATATTTATATATTTAAACTAGAAGAAGGTGATCAGGAATTTATTACGAGTGATAATCCAGTAGTGTTGCAAAATCCTCATAAACAAGAAATCTTACCTTTTGATCCTACAAATATTATGAAGCTTCCATTGGATAATAAACACTATTTGATGCTTTTGCCTAATGATAATAAGGATAATTTAAATCGCATTACTCGAAATAAAGTAACAGGAGGATTTAGCAGGCGGGAAGAATTAATATCCAATACAGAACAGTTGCAAAATGCCGATGAATATATTTTAGGCAATACCTTATCTTTAGTTCGTTTTCTAGCCATGAAAGATCAGGATATTGTTTTGACAAAAGAAGAACAAGAATTTGAAAAACAACTTTTTGCCCTTGGGAAACAGAATGGATGGATTAAATAGTTTACTTTTTTTATAAAATTCTATATTTTACTAAAAGTTATATTTGCTAATGACAAAGCTATCCAAATATAATGACCTTCTAAAAAAAATTAAGCAATTAGTAGAGCAAGCAAGGCATAATATTGTTCGAAATATTAATACCGAATTACTTATTACTTATTGGAATGTAGGTAAATTAATTACAGAAAAAGAAAGTACTGAACTCTATGATGACAGTTCCATACGGCAAATGTTGCTTGATATTTCAAAAGAACTTACCCGGGAGTTAGGAAAGGGATTTAGCCGCAGTCAACTTACTTATATGCGCCTGTTCTACATACGCTTTCCGCACTTTTATATAGATAAATCTATAACTGGTCTGACACTGTCAGACCACCAATCGAAAAAGAATAAAAAACCTGCTGGTTTGACACTGTCAAACCAGTTAAGCTGGTCACATTATTATGAATTACTGCAATGTAATGATGAATTAGAAATGAGTTTTTACCAACAAACAGCTATTAATGAAGGCTGGTCAGTAAGAGAGTTGCGCAGACAAAGGGATAGTGCCTTGTTTGAGCGTATAGCTTTGAGTAAAAATGCAAAAGGGGTAATGAAATTGGCTGCTAAAGGGCAAATTATTAAAAATGAAACAGATATTGCCCGTGACCCTTATATCCTTGAATTTTTAAATATTCCAGAGCATCATAGTTACACAGAGAAGCACCTGGAGCAAAAAATTATAGACAATCTTCAAAAATTTATTCTTGAATTAGGTAAAGGTTTTGCTTTTATAGCAAGACAATTTCGTATCACGTTAAGCAACAAGCATTTTTATGTTGATCTTGTTTTTTATCATAGGATATTAAAGTGTTTTGTTCTTATAGACCTTAAAGTAAAAGCCGTAGAACATAATGATATTGGGCAAATGAATCTGTATTTGAATTATTTTGAAACAGAAGAAAATGTGAAAGATGATAACCCTCCTATTGGAATTATCCTTACTAAGCATAAAGATGATGTAACTGTTGAGTATGCCATAAAAGGTATTACCAATAAAATTTTGGTTTCAAAGTACCAGTTGTACCTACCGGATAAGAAATTATTAAAGAAAAAAGTAAAAGAATTATTAGAAAATAAATAGAAATTAATTCTACTATAATAAAACATGAAACTTTACATAAAAAATATGGTTTGTAGCCGTTGCAAAATGGTAGTAAAAGCAGAAATTGAAAAAATAGGCTTACAGCCCGTATCAGTGGAATTGGGAGAGGTGGAAATAAAAAATAACCTGGCAGATGAAGAGTTGAAACAATTAAACACATCATTAAAGGCATTGGGTTTTGAGCTTATAGACGATAAAAAAGTGCAAACAATAGAGAAAATAAAAAATGCCATAATTACATTGGTACATCATTCCGATAACGATTATAAAAAGAACCTGTCTGCTTATATTACTTCACAGGTTCACCAGGATTATAATTACCTAAGCAACCTGTTTTCTGAAGTAGAAGGAACAACTATTGAAAAATATTTTATTACCCAACGAATTGAGAAGGTAAAAGAATTACTTGTTTATAATGAAATGTCCTTATCAGAAATTGCAAACCAGTTAGGATATAGTAGTGTTGGTTATTTATCTAATCAATTTAAAAAAATAACGGGGCTTACGCCATCCTACTTTAAATCGTTGAAAGAACACAAACGCAGGAGCATAGAAGAACTGTAAATCTTACAAATCAAATACAAAATTCCACAATACTAGTCCAAATATGGTAGGCTAAATTTGTATCAAAATAGATACAATGACACATACCTATAAAATTACAGGCATGACCTGTGGCAGTTGCGAGGCAAAGGTAAAAAGCAACCTGCTCATGTTACCCAATGTTACTGAAGTGGAAGTTTCAAAAGAAAAACAAACTGCTACCATCAGTATGGATAAGCACATTGCCCTTTCGACCTTTCAAAATGCTTTAGACAAAAAATATTCCATCACGGCAATAGAACATAACGAAACAGCAGAGCAGGCAAAAAGTTGGTTAAGTACCTATAAGCCCATCCTGTTGATTTTTGGCTATATTACCACTATTTCAATTATAGCAGCTTCACAACAAAATGGTTTTAGGTGGATGCATGGCATGAATGTTTTTATGGCAGGCTTTTTTCTTACTTTTTCCTTCTTTAAAATGCTTGACTTAAAAGGTTTTGCCGAAAGCTATTCCATGTATGATATTGTGGCAGGGAAAGTAAAGGCATGGGGTTTTATTTATGCCTTTGTTGAATTAGCTTTGGGCATAGCCTATGCAACAGGTTTTCAACCCTTGCTTACCAACATAGTTACGTTGGCTGTAATGGCTATCGGTATTATAGGGGTGCTGCAAAGTGTAGTTAGTAAGCGTAAAATAAGGTGTGCTTGCTTAGGAGCGGTTTTTAATCTGCCCATGAGTACCGTTACCATTATTGAAAATGCTTTGATGATGGCGATGAGTGCAGGAATGATATTTGCCATAGCTTAAACGTTGATTTATACCAGTTTTTTAAATAGTAGTATCTTTATACCAGCAAATAATGAATAAAACAATTTCCATACAACTAAAAGCAGCTTTTCTGCTAATCGTATTCAGTTTCAATATGGTGGTAGGCTTTGCTTGTGCCATTGGTGTAGATATGGGCTTTAATACCACTCATCACCACGAAAAAGAAGCAAAGGAAGTGCATATTCATGCAGATGGTAAAAAACATCACCACGAAAAGCAAGACCATAAACATACTGATAGCGAGAAGAAAGATGATTGCTGCAATGATAAAGTGCTGAAAGTTTCACAAACGGATAAAGCAATTCCGCAAGTGGCTAAATTATTAAGCCCTGTATTTTTTACAGCATTTGTTGCAACCTGCTATGACATAAATATTTCTTATCCCTCACAGGTAAATACTTCCACCAAATACTTTGTTCGTGACCATCATCCACCCATCCCCGACATACGCATAGCTATTCAGAGTTTTCAGATATGATTTGATTTTATGTTTTCCAGCATGATGGGCATTGTTATGCCTTAATTATTGTATTCAACATAAAATCAAATTAAAATGAAAAAAATATTTTTAATGCTTGCATTAATTGCAACAGCATTCACTCAAAACAGCTTTGCACAACTTGTCCCGTCTTTGCGGGAGGATAGTACAAAACCACAAACTGTACAATTTTTAAATGCCTATTACCAGTTAAAAGATCATTTGGTAAAGAGCAATGCAACCACTGCCGCTGCAAGTGCTGGAGAACTGGTAAAAGCCATTAACAACGCAGATGCAGCTATCGTAAATGATGATACCAGGGCGACCTTGTTAAAAGATGCAGATGCCATTTTCCAATCAAGCAACATCAAAGTACAAAGGGAAAAATTTGCCACCTTATCAAACAATATGTTTGAATTGGCTAAATCGGTAAAGCTATCTGCCGAACCTGTTTACCAGCAATATTACCCCATGAAAAAAGCATCATGGCTAAGCAATGATAAGACAATTAAAAATCCCTATTACGGTAGTGCCATGCTTACCTGCGGCAGCGTAAAAACAACTTTATAATTTATTCACCTGCTCACAGCCTTTCAGTACATGAAGGGCTAAGGGCATTATTAAAACAATACTAAAATGAAAAATATATTAATAGGCTTTGCAATAGCAGCCACCGGTTTAGCAGCCTGTAACAACAGCAGCAATCAAACCGCAGATACAAAACAAGGTGATGCAAAAAGCGATACAGCAATGGCAACACATCAACAAGTAAAACAAGTAACAAACGATACAGCAGGCACAGGAAGTACGCCAGTAACAAGTGTAGTGAAATTTCCTGCCAACGAGTTAATAACAGGCTACCTGCAATTAAAAAATGCTTTGGCAAAAGATAACAGCAAGGATGCAGCAGCGGCAGGCAATACAATCGTTGCTACATTAGCAAAAGTTGACATAAAAAGCTTATCGGATAAACAGACAAATGGTTACAGGGATATAGCCGATGATATGAAAGAACATGGTGAACATATCGGCGCAAATGCAGGAAAAATTGATCACCAGAGGGAACATTTTGAAATGTTGAGCAAAGATATGGCAGACTTTATAAAAACCTTTGGTAATGGTGGGCAAACCCTGTACAAAGATTTTTGCCCGATGGTAAATGATGGCAAAGGTGCGATATGGATTAGCGAGGTAAAGGAAATCAAAAACCCATATTTAGGAAGCCAAATGCCTGATTGCGGTACGGTTAAAGAAACCATCAAATAATCGTGAGCCGGATAAAGAAAATACTATTGGCTTTATTGGTTGTATTCATTGCCATTCAGTTTATACAGCCTGCACATAATAAAAGCAAGGAATTGTTGGCAACTGATTTCAACAAATTATTTGCAGTGCCTGATACTGTTACAGCAATCCTGCAAAATGCCTGTTATGATTGCCACAGTAATAACAGTGGTTATCCCTGGTATTCAAATATTCAGCCAATGGCATGGATGATGGCAAGGCATATAAAAAATGGAAAGGAGGAACTTAATTTTAATGAATTTGGCAGCTATACAAGCCGCAGGCAAATAAGTAAGTTAATGGGCATTGCCAATCAAATTAAAGATGATGAAATGCCTTTATCTTCTTATAAAATGATGCACAAAAAAGCAAACCTTACTAAAGAAGAAAAAGTTTTAATCATGGATTGGATGAACAATAAAGCAGACAGCCTTTCTGCAAATAATTAAAAGCGATGCGTAAAATAAAACAAATATTAATCAGCATTTTTAAAGCAATCTTTATTCGAAAAAAAGATTGTTGTAAATAAAATTATTTATATGGAACATCAACATACGGCAAATAAAGAAACCCATGCAGGGCATGACATAAGTAGTATGCAGCATGGTGCAAACCCATCAATGGGCATGGCAGGGCATAATCATCATGCCATGATGATTGCCGATTTTAAAAAGCGGTTTTATGTAGTACTTGTATTAACTATTCTCATTATGCTGCTATCAGAAATGATACAGCATTGGCTGAATATTCATATAAATTTTCCGGGTTCAAAATATGTATTGTTTGCCCTATCCTCTATTGTTTTCTTTTATGGTGGTTTTCCATTTTTAAAGGGGTTGGCAGACGAAGTAAAAGCAAAGAACCCCGGCATGATGTTTTTAATTGGCTTCGCCATTACAGTTGCATACATCTACAGCGTTGCCATTGTATTTGGTTTGCAGGGCATGGACTTCTTTTGGGAGTTGGCAACGTTAATACTCATAATGCTTTTAGGGCATTGGGTAGAAATGAAATCAGTTGCAGGGGCATCCAAAGAATTAGAATTATTAGTGCAGCTTATGCCAGCCGATGCACACATGGTAATGCCGAACATGGTGCATGATGTAAAGACAGACACACTTAAAGAGAACGATATTATTTTAGTTAAGCCAGGCGAAAAAGTGGCAGCCGACGGAATAATATTAGAGGGCGAAAGTTACCTCAACGAAAGTATGCTTACAGGCGAAAGCAAACCAGTACAAAAAGTAAAAGGCGATAAAGTAATTGCAGGTGCAATCAATGGCAACGGCTCAATAAAAGTTACCGTTTCTCATGCTGCAAAAGACTCTTATTTATCGCAGGTTATAAAGTTGGTGGACGATGCACAAAAATCAAAATCACAAACACAACTTTTAGCAGATAAAGCAGCAAGATGGCTAACCATCATTGCATTGGTTACAGGCATTACCACATTTTTATATTGGTATCTCACAGGTCAATCAATTGCATTTGCAATGGAAAGGATGGTAACAGTAATTGTTATTTGTTGCCCTCATGCTTTGGGTTTGGCAGTTCCTTTAGTTGTTGCAAAATCAACAGCATTGTCAGCAAAAAATGGGTTACTTATTAAAAACAGAACAGCATTTGAAAATGCAAGAAAAATAACGACCATTGTTTTTGACAAAACAGGAACATTAACCGTTGGTAAGTTTGAAGTATCTAAAATTGTATCGCTGCAAAAGGAGTTTTCCGAAAACGAAATCATCCGTTTGGCATCTGCATTGGAACAAAAATCTGAGCATCCTATTGCAACAGGCATTTTGCAAAAAATAAAAGAATTATCTATCACAATTCCTGCAACAGAAAATTTTAATGCCATTACAGGGAAAGGAGTTGAAGCAACTGTAGAGGGCAAAAAAGTGTTGGTGGTTAGCCCCGGTTATTTAAAAGAAAAAAATATTACGCCTCCCGATGGCTTTACAGCTAATGATACAGAAACTGTAGTGTTTGTAATTGTTAATAATCAATTAGCAGGTTACATAGCATTGTCGGATGAAATAAGACCAGAATCAGCAGAAGCCATCAAGACTTTAAAACAAAACAATATCAAATCAATTCTGCTTACAGGTGATAATAGCAAGGTTGCAAAAAGTGTAAGCGATACTTTAGGCATGGATAGTTTTTTTGCAGAAGTGTTACCGCATCAGAAATTAGAGAAAATAAAAGACCTTCAAAGTAAAGATGAGTTTGTTGCTATGACAGGCGACGGCGTAAATGATGCACCAGCATTAGCCCAAGCCGATATTGGTATTGCTGTGGGCAGCGGTAGCGATATTGCAGCCGAAACCGCAGGGATTGTTTTAGTAAATAGCAACCCAAAAGATATTGTGAGTTTAATTTTATTTGGCAAAGCTACTTATCGTAAAATGATACAGAATTTAATTTGGGCAACAGGATACAATGTTATTGCATTGCCTTTGGCAGCAGGTATTTTGTACAAGCAAGGGATCTTATTAAGCCCGGCAGCAGGTGCAGTCTTAATGACAGTAAGCACAGTTGTTGTGGCTATCAATGCAAGTATGTTATCAGTCAAAAAATAAAAAAATAAAAATGAAAAAAATACCCATTATAATATTCCTTCTTTCCTTCTATTCCTTTGCACAGGCGCAGGATATGCCAGGAATGGACATGAGTAAAAATGAGAAAAAGCAGCAGCAGGTAACCTACACTTGCCCCATGCACCCCGAAATACATGCTTCCAAGCCTGGCAACTGCCCAAAATGTGGTATGAAGCTGGTTAAGGAAAAGACAAAGGTCGTATCTAAACCTGCAATTAAAAAATCAGGTGAATTAAAAAAGTCTTCTAATAGCCAGCCACAACCTATAACCTACACTTGCCCCATGCATCCCGAAATACACACTACCCAACCAGGTAATTGCCCTAAGTGTGGCATGAAGCTAATAAAGGAAAAGCCTAAAGCCAATGCAAATACTAATATGCATGATGATACGACAACACCTGTGAAGGACGGTGATAAAATAATGGATGATATGGACGGCATGCAAATGGATGATAACAGCGCAATGGATAATATAAAAAAAGCCAAGGCAAATTTAGGGCCCATAAAAACTATTACCACTAATATCCCGCCCAGAACTGTAGTTTATCATTTATATATACAGGATACCATGGTAACATTTGGAAAAAAATCGAAACGTGCTATTGCAGTAAATGGGCAGATACCTATGCCTACACTTACCTTTACGGAAGGTGATACCGCAGAAATCTGGGTACATAATTTATTAAAAGAAAAAACATCCCTGCACTGGCATGGCTTGTTTTTACCTAATAAAATGGATGGCGTTCCCTTTTTGACACAAATGCCTATACAACCAGGGGCTACTTATTTATACAAGTTTCCTATTGGGCAGCATGGTACACATTGGTACCATAGCCACTTAGGCTTGCAGGAGCAAGTTGGTATGTACGGTGCTTTTATCATGAATAAAAAGCAAGAATGGGATATACCTACCCTACCTGTTGTTTTGAGTGAGTGGATAGACATGAAACCCAAAGAAGTGCACCGCAGCCTTAGAGCTGCAACAGATTGGTTTGCGGTACAAAAAGGTGCAACGCAAAGCTATGCAGAAGCTATAAAGCAAGGGCATTTTAAAACAAAGGTTACCAATGAATGGAAGCGGATGAATGCGATGGATCTGACTGATATTTATTATGATAATTTTTTAATAAACGGTAAAAATCAAAACGAGCAGCCACAATTTAAAGCAGGTGATAAGGTAAGGCTTCGTATAGCCAACGCCGGTGCATCTGATTATTTTTGGCTTAGCTATTCCGGCGGTAAAATAACGGTGGTAGCCACTGATGGAAACGATGTAGAGCCTGTTGAAGTGGATAGGTTAATCATTGCCGTTTCAGAAACTTACGATGTTGTAGTAACCATTCCCGAAAATAAAAGCTATGAATTTTTGGTAACTCCTGAAGACCGTACAAAATACGCTTCCTTATGGCTGGGCAGTGGCGAAAAAGTACCCGCTGTAAAATTGAGCCGTCCTAAATATTTCGCAGGCATGAAGATGATGAATGATATGATGGACATGAAAGGCAATATGATTGAAATGGAAGGCATGGCAATGCAGTACCAGGTAATGGATATGAACACTGTTATGTACCCAGAAATAACAGGGCCTGAAAAACCTGTAAGTGCAACACAAAGCAAAAAAATGCAGATGAGCCACGGTAACGATAGTATGCCCGGTATGGATGAAGGCGCCGGAGATATAGTATCGCTTAATTATGGCATGTTGCGTGCCCCCCAAAAAACAACTTTGCCAACCGGCCAGTGGAAAGAATTAAAATTTGATTTAACCGGCAACATGAACCGTTATGTGTGGAGCCTCGATAATAAAGTTGTTTCCGAAAGCGATAAAATCCTGATAAGGAAAGGGGAAAATGTTAGAATTATTATGTTCAATAACAGCATGATGCGGCACCCCATGCACCTGCACGGCCATGATTTCAGGCTATTGAACGGGCAGGGAGAAAACGCTATTATGAAAAATATAATTGACATTATGCCTATGGAACGTGATACCATTGAATTTAATGCTTCGGAAGCCGGTGGCGATTGGTTTTTCCATTGCCATATTTTGTACCACATGATGGCAGGCATGGGTAGGGTTTTTAGTTATGATAACCCACTGGTAGATAAAACAGATATTACAAGCGAAAAAATAGCCAAACGAGGCCTTAATTCTGAAGACCGCAGGTTTCATCCCATGGGAAGGATAGGAATAGAAAGTAACGGCAGCGATGGAGAATTTATGTTTTCGCAAACCCGGTGGAAAGCAAGCACAATATGGCATTTAGGATACCATGATATGCACGGGTACGAAAGCGAAACAATGGTTGGCCGCTACTTAGGGCGAATGCAATGGTGGTATCCATATATTGGGTTTGACTATCATTACAAAGTAGAAGGTGGCCCTAAAAATATTTTTGGTAATGAAGATAGAAACTGGTTCGGCCAAAAAAGCAATAAGCTAAATCGCAAAACGATAATTGCAGGTATTGCTTATACCCTGCCCATGTTGTTTGTTGCCGATGCAAGAGTAGATGGAAATGGAAAATTCCGTTTTCAATTGGGTCGGGAGGATGTGCCGGTTACTCCACGTTTACGCTTTAATATGATGATTAATACAGACAAGGAATATATGGCAGGCTTCCGTTATATCCTTACAAAATATATTTCTGCTTCTACCCATTATGATAGCGACATGGGGTTAGGCGCAGGGTTAACATTTACTTATTAAGTATCAAATGACCTCTTTTCTTACTCATAAATTACTTTGCCCTGCTATTTTAAAAGAAAATTTGTACAATTAAAATATTAATCGTAATATTGCGATATAACAATAAATTAATGGGTGCAACTAAGTCAGAAGAATTTTCAGTAAAAGATAACCGAGTAGCAAAATATGCTAAAGCCCTGTCCCACCCTGCAAGAATTGCTATCTTGAAACTCTTAATAAGGAAGCAGGCCTGTATTTGTGGTGATATTGTGGACGAGCTGCCATTATCACAAAGTACGGTATCACAGCACTTGAAAGAATTAAAAGACGCAGGTTTGATTAAGGGCGATATTGAAGGTGCAAAAGTGTGTTACTGTATTGATGAAAAAGAATGGAATACAGCTAAGAATTTATTAAATGAAATATTTGTAAATTATAAAGTACCGGCAGCTAAGTGTTGTTGATATTTTTTTGCAAATAACCATCGGTATATTACGATTACACTAATTAATTGAACAAAAATAAACGATATGCAAACAGACGAACAGCTCAAAGAAATGGTAAAGCAGAAATACAGTGAAATTGCTTTGCAGGACAAAGAGACCAATCAATCATCCTGCTGTGGTGCTGGTGGCTGCTCCAGAGAAGTATATAACATCATGAGTGATGATTATACTAAAATGGAAGGTTACAATCCTGATGCTGACTTAGGTTTGGGTTGCGGCTTACCAACGCAATTTGCTAAAATAAAAAAAGGCGATACAGTGATTGACTTAGGTAGCGGTGCTGGCAATGATTGTTTTATAGCAAGGTCAGAAACGGGGGAAGAAGGAAAAGTAATTGGTATTGATTTTACGACTGCCATGCTTGATAAGGCTAGAGCCAATGCAGATAAATTAGGTTTCAAAAATGTAGAGTTCAGGCAAGGAGATATTGAGAAGATGCCTGTAACTGCAAACACTGCAGATGTAGTTGTAAGTAATTGTGTTTTGAACCTTGTACCCAATAAAGATGCAGTGATAAAAGACATATACAGAGTATTAAAACCCGGCGGACATTTTAGCATTTCCGATGTGGTACTAAAAGGCATTCTGCCAAAAGCATTGCAGGAAGCCGCAGAAATGTATGCAGGTTGTATATCGGGTGCGATACAGAAAGAAGTGTATTTGGAATTGATAAATGCAAATGGCTTTACTAACATAATTATACAAAAAGAAAAGTCAATCATCATTCCTGATGATATTTTAAAAAATTATTTAGCCGAAGCAGAAATAACTAGTTTTAAAGCAGGTAATACAGGAATATTCAGTGTTACTGTTTATGCAGAAAAGCCTTTATCTAAAACAGCATGTTGTCAACCAGGATGCTGCAACTAATATTATGCATAAGAAATATTATAAACCAATTGTTATTACATTTTCAGTAGCCATTTTAAACCTGCTTTTTGGCTTTGATCCAAAATTTACAATTATCAATTTAATTTGGCTGATTCCTTTTAAACATACTGTATGAAGAAGATTTTAGTATTATGTACGGGTAATAGTTGCCGCAGCCAGATGGCAGAAGGTTATTTGCGATATTTTGCCGCAGATAAGGCTGAAGTATATAGCGCAGGTATAGAAACTCATGGTGTAAATCCACTTGCCATAGCAGTTATGAAGGAAGATGGTATAGATATATCCCAGCATTCATCAAATAATATAAATGAATATTCTAACATTGAATTTGATTATGTAATAACAGTATGTGATAACGCCAAAGAACATTGTCCATATTTCCCATCAAAAGCACAAAAATTCCATCACAATTTTCCTGACCCTTCTAAGGTTAAAGGTAAAAATGAGGAAATTCAACAAAAATTTGGAGAAGCAAGGCAGTTAATTAAAGAGTATTGCGAAGCATTTGTTAAGCAATATTTATAAACCAAGTTAACTGTTTTAGTAAATACTAGTTATAAAAAATCAAATTATATTAAACTATTTTTTGTATCTTTAATTTATAATAATAATGCCTATCATATGCAAATTCAAAAAATTATAGATTCAAACAATAATACATTGGGAGTTTTTATACCTCTCAAAGAGTGGGAGGAAATAAAACGACTACTTCCCAAAACAAAGCCAGTAGATACAAAAGGGGAACCCGAAAAATTAGAAGCTGCACTTTCAGAGTTTTCCTTCTTTCAACTTAGTGAAAGTTCTAATTCAGTATTAGCAGATTTGTCAGCTTATTATAGTAGGTTAATTGCACAAGAAAGCGAAAAACCTACACCTGATCAGTCCAAGATTGATGCCTGGAGGAAAGAAACTGATAACCTAAATGCACTTAAAAGAGATCATAAAACATTTGAAACAGAGGACAGCATGAAAGACATAATCCGTACATACTCTCCACTTCTTAAAAAGGCTTCTTAATGGCGGATGAACTTAGTTTATTAAAAGAAAAGTTTAAAGTAAGTGAAAAAGTTATTGATGAAATCTTTAAAACTGAATTACTTCCAACTTTAAAATATTATACACCGGCAACTGATCCGATTGCAATTATTATTGGTGGACAACCTGGTGCTGGAAAAACACAAATTATTCAGCAAGCAAAAAAAGATTTTAATAATAATATAGTTGAATGTAATGCGGATGGATACAGAGATTTTCACCCCTTTGCTAAGCATATAAAGGCTTACCATGAAAACTTATATCCTGATTTAACTACTGATTTGGCCCAGGGGCTTAATATTAGATTAAGAAGAGAATGCCAGGCACAAAAATTAAATTTTGCATTAGAGATTACTTTACGGGATGGCGCCGCTGTAAATGCTACAATAGCAGCAGTTAAAAAAGAAGGCTTTACAGTAAATCTAAATGTATTAGCAGTGAACGAGCATTGGAGTAAATTAGGCACTTATGAGAGATTGGAGGCGCAGAGAGTTATTACCGGATACGGGCGCATAGTACCTGATGATGCACATGATACCCGGTATAAAGCTTTGCCTAATGCTTTAAAAGACATTACAGAAAAAAAACTGTATGATAATATCCATATTTACGGTAGAACGCTTTTAACTAAGGAAGATAAAATATTACAGCAGGTAGTTTTAAAAGCAGTAAACCCAACTAATCCTGTTGATGCTTACTTAAAAGAAAGAAATAGACCTTTTACAAAAGAAGAATGCAAGTATTTCAAAATATGGTAAATAAAGTAAGTGGCCTTATGAAGCTAAGAAACGCACCCCCAAAGCAAGTAACAGACTTTAAAGTTAAATTTTCATCCATTTGTATTGAAAATAAACCACGATTAAAAAAAGGCTTATAACAATTAAGAATACATACAAAATATCAAATGTTATGAGATACGGATATGCCTGGAGTTCTATAGAAGATCAAAATTTAAATATGCAGATTGATGCTTTAAAAAAAGCAGGCTGTGAAATAATATTTAAAGAAAAAGTTACCGCAGAAATTAAGGAAAGGCCTGAGTTAAATAAACTGGTGAAGAAATTAAAGAAAGGCGACAGTGTTGTCGTTTGGAAAATTGACAGATTTGGAGGAAATGTTCGTAACCTGGTTGATCTTCTAAACGATTTTAATTCAAAAGGAGTATCGTTTTCTTCTTTAGAGGATAATATAAGTACAGCCAAACCAGAGAGTAGATTAAAATCATCAAGAGCCAGAGGCAAAAATGGCGGCCGGCCACCGGGATTAACCGATGAGTCTTATAAAACAGCATTAGCTGCTTACCAGCTTTATCAAAATAAAGAACTTTCTATTGCTGATATTTTAAAAAAAACCAGAATAAGCCAAGGAACACTTTATAAATATGTTTCTCATATTCGTAAGGAAAAAGAGGCGAATCAACAAGAAGTATAACATCAGAATACTTAAAAATGGCTGTTACGAAGGCCATGAGAATTGAATATTTGAAAATATATCTGGCAGAGCTACAGAATATTAAGCTCTCACAATGTTTAGCAATATACAATGACAAAAACTGAACTGGTAACACCGAAAATAAAATAGTAAACTAAAATTAATTACTAATGGCCAAAAAAACTGTAATCAAAAAAACAGCGAAGAAAAAAAAGATAGTTGTACTTCCGAGCCTGCGTGATATTGTTTATATTCCAAATAAAGTTACCGAGGCTCAATATGATTATACGCTAATACAAGAGAGGATTTTCAATTTTATAATGTTTAACCTGCAGGAGGCCATTAAACTTAACATGAACGGCGGCAATTACCAGCAGCTTGAAATGTTTACAACTGTAGGGAATACTGTTAAAATAGTGCTTCCACTAAAAAATATCGCCCTACCCCAACAATACAAAGATGTGAGAACTTCTGCAAAACAGCTGGCAAGTATTGTAGTGGGTATTCCTTATACTGAAAAGGGTACCGGAAGAAAATATACCAGGTATCAGGGCTTGTTTAAGGTCAGTGTGCCTGATGAAATTTCTCGCAATTCTGATTTGTTAGTAGAAATTGAAAAAGAAGTAGCAAAGCTTTTGGTTGAACTTGAAATGAATAATAATGGCAAACCTAAAGGTTATACATCTTTTATTTTGCAAATCGCTGTACAATCAAAGAATAAATATACTTCACGTATTTATAAAAAAATCTCAAGCTGGAAGGAAAAAGGGGGATTTTACATGTCGATTAAAGAATTTAGAGATTGGCTGCAATTAGGTGATAAATACCCTACTTATGGAGATTTAAAGAAAAGAATATTGGTACCTGTTCAACAAGAACTTGAAGGCAAAGCAGATTGTTGGTTTAATTGCGCTGAAACTTCTTTTGAAAAAAGAGATGGGAAAACAGTTGTAGGATTAAATTTTAAAGTAATAACACCGGTATTAGAACAAGAAAAAGAAATACAATCAGATTATATTAAAAATTTGCTTCGGATGCATTTTTCATTTAAGGATGTTGATTTAAGCCAATTAGAGCCGATTTTTGGGCAGGAATTTGATTATTCCAGGATAACCAATACTTTAACTCGTTTACATGGCCACGTTAAGGCTAATAAGGCTACAATAAATAATCCCAAAGCTTATATAATACAATCATTACTAAAAGAACATGAACAGGCTTCACAATAGTTAAGAATTTGTCCATGATAACAATTATGAAAGACAGTAAGCAATAAAATCAGCTATACAGTTAAGATTTCGTCCATTATTCCAATTAGTATATCCAGGAACCCAAATATTAGGTTTAGAATATGGGTTATATAACTTCACTAGTTAAGAATTTGTCCTTAATAATTAACTCGTTAAGCTGGGAAACTACAACTTTATTGTAAAATTCTATTATAGTTCAGTTTTTGTCCATGATAACTTTACAATGTGAGCAGTTTTATAAAAAATATTCAGCTTAATGGTATATTCATTTTAATAAAAACACCTTCTAAATTCCTTTAATTGTTAAGAATTTGTCCATTGTAATAATATGCACTTAAGAATTTGTCTTTGATATAGTTAAGAATTTGTCCATTACTAGTTAAGAATTTGTCCGTCATAAGTTCAGTTTTTGTCCACGATGTTCCTTTATAATTCAATGTGGTAAAGTGTTTCAGCGCTCCTACAAATAATCAAATGATTAAACAAATTATTATCAAACAATGGATTTCTATTGAAATGATGTGAAAATTAATGTGGAAGAACGACACAATGTCAGAAAAATGCGAAAGAAAAGAAAAAAAATCATCTAAAACAATGAAAATTGCTCCCGGCGGCTAAAAAAGTTAAGATTTTGTCCATAATGATATAAATAGAAATTATAATTCAGTTAAGATTTTGTCTATAATACTTATCAAAGGCTACATAATCAGCCATTTATAGCTCATATACTTTACATCTTATAAATTGTATCGTGGACAAAAACTGAACAGTTTAAAATTAGTATGATAATTCTCTTACGTAAAATGAAGAATAGACTACCCTACTATTAATAAAATAATGGAGACTTATTTTTGTTTTTAAAAACAATAACAGCGATGCCAAAGAGCAGGTTTTTTATAATATTATTTGCATTATGGAATCCCCAAAAAGTCCTTGCTACTTCTTTTGATAGATTAGTAAAAACAAAATTATCCATGGCAAATAAGAAGAGATTAAAAGCAAAATAATAAAAAATTCCTGCATTTATCCAAAAAGGGTAATGATAAAAAGGGTCAATAGGCGGATTATCTATCCACCGGCCTTCAGCTTTGTCAACCCTAGCCATCTGGCGAAAAAACCCCACTGCATAAAAAATACATATAATAGCACCAACAAAACGCAGCCAGCTTTGAAACCTGTTAAAGGGATGGAGAAATATTGTATTGATAACACAGAAAGATATAAAAACTACTATTGTAATATATATGAGCTTTTTATTTTTTATTTGAATGTTATAAAAATACATCAATAAAAAAAATTGGATTATATAGTACGAATTAGAAACGGGCGCATTGTTAATACGGTTGCTTACCATTATGAAACCTACAATATCAGAAAGAAAAGATACTAGAATAACACCTATAAAAATATTAATAATTTTAGTACGCTTCTTTTTTATTGTAAACAATAAAATAATAGGAAATAAAGGCGACAGATTAGAAGCATATCTCAGTATCTCTGTAAAATCGATCATAGGGTAATTAAAATTTAATTAATTAGGGCAATCCGAAGGGCACCTGTTGGAGTCATCCTCATACATTTTTGAAAAATTAACCTGGCAGGTATTGGTCAATAGCAATTGCGGTATGTTTTTATCATCTATTGCAAAATCGACCCTTATTGTTGAGCAAGGTGTTTGGCTTAGCCTGTCAAAAGTATAGCTACCAAAAAAATGTGCATCAACAGTTCCGGCATCCTTAGCAATCCATTGCTGTGCGGTTGCCCAGCTTATATTACCCCAACTCATATTTCCCTTTGAATAATTAACAGTAAGTGTTTTTATTCTTGTGTTTTTTACATTTATACCAATGGGTAAAATATGAGTTTTATTATTAGCATCCTTTGCATAGTATAAACAAATACCTACACAATTGGGCTGCTTCACAATAGCTTTTAAAGTATCAAGGTTAAGCATATAAGATTGCTTATAACCATACTTCTTTTCATAGTTAGAAATCCAGCGATCGCCCAGGCGGCCATCAATAGGTTTACCAACGCTTTTATTAAATCGACTAACTGTTGTTATATCTGTTGGACCATCAAATTTAGCTGCATTACTTACCCTTACCTCTTCTACTAGTGGTTGGTTTTGTTTATTACAAGAATTAGCAATTAATAAAACTATCGCTGCCGCACCAAATACTTGTATGCGGATGTAGTTAAAAAATAATTTTTTCATTTTATATTTTGTTTACAGTGATTATTTTTGTGGAAGTTAATAGGAGTATGGATTTGGCATCGCTAAAGTATTACTTTTTTATTACTATATTATGAGTGTTTTTAGTACATTTAATGCGCCGTAATAATACCATTAGTAGTAATTTTACTATTTATTTCCGGATAATTCTGTTTAAGTGCTGCTTTTAAATCTTCAAAAGTTCCATATTCCTTAACCCCATTAAGTGGAAATGATGTATAAATTCGATTAACTAAAATATTCTCTTCTGTAATTAGTTTAAATAATGAATATGCTCTTTTAGATTGTGGAATAACACCAGTTGCAGAAAAGTATACTAAATCACCAACAAAAAGGATTTTTTGGACAGGGAAATAAAAAAACAAATATTCATTTGTGTGAAAAGTACTTTTTCCCCTTTCATATACTTTTAAGGGATATTCTTTTGAAAAAAAGGTTTTGTTAGAATCAGCATCAATGATATGATAGCTTACTTTATTTGAAATAACGAGATCATTATTATTTAAAATTCTGGTAGATTTTCCCTTTGATATTGTTTTAAAAAAGTTTATGCTTTTATTTGTACTAATGATTGTAGAATTGTTTTCCATAAAAGCTGTTATTGCTCCAGCATGATCAGGATGGTGATGGCTTACAAAGCAATATTTAATTTTTTTTGTAGGAAATTTTTCATTTAAATATTTTATAATACTTCTACCTGTTTCTAAATTTTGGGGAGCTTCTATTATGGATAAAAAGTCTTTGTATTCAGCTACTAATACTTTGTTGTTTAATAACTTTAATTTAAGAATATATAAGCCCGGAGCAATCGTATCTAATTCATAAGCTGTTTGAGTTTGCTCTAATATTTGTGATGAAAAATATAGTGGGTCGTATTTTTTAATCAGTATTGTATCAATTGTTGGGTTGATATTTAAAGATTTGTAGTTAAAAACACGCTGTGGAAAATTATTTTTTTTATGCAATATTTGTGATGGTATTGGTAAGCCTTTAATAGTTTTATAATTTGAGTAAATAATTTCCTGTACTACATCGCCATATATCTCGTCATGCTCTAACCTTTCAATTTTTTTTATTTCCTGATTTTTGGAATCAGCATACAAATAATATTTATTTCCTGATTTATCATTAAACCCTAGTATATTAATAATTTTAGATTTTATACAATGCAATGAATTTTTGTTTTCCAGTAAAAGTTGCAATGCTTTATATGGCAAATACATATATGGGAACTGTAATAAATCTTTATTTTTTCTTTTTGGAACTGAATCATTGTAGTAAGTAGATGAACTAGCATCTTCTGAAAAGAGATTATAGGCATGGTATTTTACCGTAACCTCGCTAGTTTCAAGATGTATTAATTCATCCTTATTATTTAATGAAGTAATAGTACATTTAATATTTGCTGTATCATACTGATTAGGTACAGGAAAATGCCCTGTTGTAAATTCCTTCCCTTCAAAATAAAATTCAACCGGCTTATTATAAGAAAAATAAGCGTTATATTTTTTTAATATTTTATGTAAAATACTATCTGCCTGGTAGTAATTAACTGTAGCCTCAGATTGAGCAAAACTAAGAGCGCCATATAACAATAATATTGAAAGAGAAATTAAAATTTTCTTAAGTGTAGCTATTTTTTCCACTTATATTGATATTTAGATTTAATTAAAAATTGTTCTACTTTTTGATTGTTGGAGTAATCTATATCAACAATTTCTTGTACGGCTTTCTGTTTATCTTTTGAATTATTGTAGTATGATTGACAAATTGCATATCCCATAAAATAGCCTAAATCAGCAATTCCACTTTTTAAAGTTCTCCCATTTAACAGCCATTTATTAAAATTCTTTCCATACATATCAAGCTTAAAATCTTTCCAAATTTCTTTTTCATGTATAAAGCCATAACTTATATATGCCGTTGGCGGTGCTTGTTTTGTTAGTATCTCTGCAATAAAATCAGCAGATCCTTCTTTTATACAACGACTTAATAAATTTACATTAGAGTCGATTGACTGGTTTTGTTGAGTATGCACACATTCGTGAGCAAGGAGAAATATCATATTAATATTTAATTTCATCCTTTCTTGATGAAAAATAATTAATTCCGAAGCATCAGTATTTTTATCAGAAGTAGCAAGTTCATTGCACATTAATATATTATTCTTAAAGACTGTACCTCCACGATGCAGGCACCCTATTGTGAAGTAAATATCGGGTTGTTCAAACTTGTCATACAGCTGGCTGAATTTATACATTACGTTTTCGATATCAGCTTTATTGGAGGATACTGCATTTGTACTTGATTTTACAGATTTCCAGAATTTAGGATATTTTAATATTGTTGTTAACCATTCTTTAGCTGAAAGCCTTACTACATTGGTTAAGTATTGTACACCTAAAGTGCCTTTATCTAAATATAATTTTTGAATAAATCTTTCTTGTTTAATAGTATCATTCGTACTCTGCACACTATCATAAGCAACCCAAAAATTGACAATATCCTGTGTAAACAAATTTAATTTTTGTCCAGGCTGGGCAAAAAGCCTTATTGCTATAAAAGTGGTAAAAAATAATAAAAATAAAGTTTTCATATGAATTAATTATAATTTTATTAGTCAGAATTTATAGCCTTAAATTGTTTATAATTAAAAAAATAATCTTGATTTTGATAACTATAATTAGCTATGGATTGATTAAATTTTTTGTATAAATAAGTGAACCCAGCTTCGAACATTTTATACATGCTTACTCCTTGCTTTGATAGTATGGCCGCATTTCTCATATAATTTAAGTCAATTTCGAATTTCTGTAAATAAAACCCTATTCTGCCAATAATTTCATGTTGATGAATTTTAGAAAAAATGTTACTATCATAACACTTTTCAAGAGAAAAAAGAACAGTTGTGTAAGTAAACAATCCATGAAATGCATCATAAATTGTACGAGGGTCAGCTATTGAAAAAAGATCAGAAAGAAGAGTACCTGGGTGACATAAAAATAATTCTTGCGCATCTAAAACCAAAGCATAAAAAATAATATGGCCACATTGATGTGATAAATCATCTATTAAAAAAACTTCATTTACTTCTTGGTTATTGACATTAATAAAAATTGCTCCAAAATACGACATAGCCGCAAATGAATTTTGATTTTCGCAATCAAATAAAAAAATTTCTCTGGTTGTCATTTGGATTAAGGAACAAAAGTTAGGGGCTATTTTTTTTAATTTTACCCAGCTTTCATCAATAACAGATCTGTATTTACTTAATGTTTCTTCTATCGGCTCATTAAAAGTAGCAGAACATTCATTTTCTAAAAATTTACTTTTATGTTGGCAGAGCTTAATATTTGACGATGAGAGATAAATATTTTTAATTAAAACCAGTGGATGTATCTTTTCATTTAAATTGTAAAATTCATATTTCCCTTCCTTTGTATATTTCAATTGCAATTTTTTATTTGGCAGATAAATAAAATATCCCAGATTAGGTAAATAAATCCTACCTTCTGAATCTGTACTTATATCAATTTCTCCCGATTTATAATCATTGTCAATATATCCCCATAAGAGTTGTTTTAATTCTATTGAAATTGAATTGTTAGCCTTTTCAAAGATAAAAAAAAATAGACTTGGCTCTAAGAAAATATTGTCATTTGAATAATCTAATTTGTTAAATATTTCTTCGTCAGTATTGAATATTTCCAATCGCGTAATATCAGACAGTTTTGCAAGATTGTCTTCAATTTTTGGAATGTCAATTTCTAAATCAATCAATTTCATATAATTATTTATAAAGAATTATGAAGTAATAAAATGCGAAGGAAAATTTTTCCTTCGCATTACGCACTTTGTTTTTAACTACCAACCACCATCTGGGTTATACTTAACTGGCTTTCCTGTGCATTCATCGACTAATACCCCGCCTGATGGGCTAAGGTGACACTGTGAAGCTTTCATATAACCACCTCTAACTGCTTCTAAGGTTAATTGATGTTCAATTCCTTTTGACTTTGCTTTTAATTCTTCAAGCGAAAGTCTTTTTTGTTTTTGCATTTTTGTAAAATTTTAATTTTAATAATATGCCGCTCATTTCGGTCTTGGCTAATAATTAGTACCTATCCATATTTTTTTGTTGGATTATATAGAAAATATCCAATACCATTTTTGTTTTTCTTTTGGTCAATTATGGTTTAATATCCAGCAATCGTAGCTACTGATAATTTTAATGTCTATTCAACTCTTAAACCATTAGTTATTTTTTTCCCCACTTTGACAAAACCAAAGCTTATGAATATTTCTTTAAGAAATTTACTCACTGTATTTCCTACTTTTCTATCTGCCGGAGTTAACATTTTATGTCCTGTGTGTGATAGAATATTTTTATTTACATTATTACTGAGTATGCGTTCATTAAATTGCTTTTTTTCTACAATATTTGCCATTTCTTCTTTTGATATAAAGTTATCATTGCCAAAATATGCATCAATATTTTGTCCCAATTCAGGATAAGCATTTTTAAACATTGCTGTTAGTACTCGCTGTCCATTTACGGTATCCTGTTCTAATTGCTTTAATGAAATAAATGTTAGTCCCATGATTTTTATTTATTTTGTTCAGGAAAATCAAATTTTACTTCATTTTCTATAAGTTTTAATGAAGCTGCAAAGTCTTTTCCATTTTTATTTTTAAAACCTTTTATTATAGAAGTTTTTCCTTTCTCAATTAATGTTTTTATTTGTAGTTCAGTTATTTTTCTTCCTGCTATTTCTTTCCATATTTTAAAAGTGCAGCCCTCTTTGTAAGCAGTACAGTAATAATTTTTTTTTCCTTCTCTTACGTTACCTTTTTTACAGGCTGGGCAGATACCTGCACCTGAATTATCAGCAGTATTTAATTTGTCTGCAGTCGCTTTAAATTCCTTATCTACGGTTAACAACTCACTAGTAATTTCTTTTGTATAATCAATAATGTAAGTTTTAAAGACACTAGGTTCTAATTCACCTTTACGCATATCTTCTAACTTCTTTTCCCACTGACCGGTAAGCAATGGTTTTGATATACTTTTTTCTCTTACCAAGTTATATACCGCCATTCCCCTATCGGTAGGCACTAAATTTTTTTCTGCCTTTCTATATGCCCGGGTAAATAAGGTTTCTATAATCGCTGCTCTAGTTGCAGGTGTACCTAATCCGGTTTCCTTCATTGCCTCTTTTAATTCTTCATCTTCAACCTCCCTGCCACAAGTTTCCATTGCTTTTAAAAGAGAAGCTTCATTATGAATAGGTTTTGGTTTTGTCTGTTTTTGGTCTACAGAAGAACTTATAATTTTAAGCTGTTCATCTTTTATCAGTTCAGGAAGTTTTATATTGATATTATCTTCTGTTTTTTCCTCCTCTTCTTCTTCCTGATTTTTAACCATGCGCCAACCTGGATGGAGAATAACGGTACCATTTGCTATATAAATGGTTTTAGCATCAATAGTAACTTTGGTTACCTTTTTTAAGCAATCTTCATGAAATGCTTCAATCAGCCTGGATACAATAAGGTGATAAATATTTAATTCATCCCCCTTTAATTCCGGGGCTATGTTTTCTGTTGGTAGTAATGCGTGATGATCTGTTACTTTTGCATCATTAACAGATTTTTTGTTTAATTTTTTTCCTTTTAAATATTTAGCAGCCTGACCAAAGTAAGTATGATTTTCAAATTGAGTAATTAAAGTGGCTATATTCTCAAATACATCATCTGAAATAAAACGGCTACCAGTCCGAGGATAGGTTATTAATTTACTCTCATACAAATTTTGAGCAATTTTTAATGTTTGGTCGGCACTTAAACTAAATTTTTTGTTTGCGTCCTGTTGTAAAGAAGTCAAGTCATAAAGCAATGGGGGTGTTTCTTTTTTATCCTTTACCTCAATATTTGAAATATTGGCATACAGCACTGTTTTAGCTTCATTTTCAGCTTTTAAAGCATCATCTTTACTTTTGTAGCTCTTTTCTGAAAGTGCCGTAAAATCAATATTATTTTTACTAAATGATAGAACAACTTTAAAATATATCTCCGGAACAAAATTTTTATTGGAAACATACCTTTCACAAATCATAGCTAGTGTAGGTGTCTGTACACGGCCTAGAGAAAAAACTCCTTTAATGCCGCTTGAAATAGTCAAAGCTCTAGTTGCATTCATGCCTACCAGCCAGTCAGCTTCACTCCTACCCTTTGCAGAATAATATAAAGTATCATATTTTTTCCCATCCTGTAGTTTGCTAAATCCTTCTAAAATGGCTTTATCTGTCTGTGAGGAAATCCAAAGCCTTTTAAATGGTTTTTTGCATTCCAAGAACTCGTATATGTATCTAAAGATTAATTCTCCTTCACGCCCGGCATCAGTAGCTACTATAATCTCATCGCAATCAATAAAAAGTTTTTTAATAACATTTAACTGTTTTAATACGCCTGCATCAGCTTCATACTTTTTTTTGGCTTGATTATACTTTTGATTGGTTACTAGTTTAAATTTTTCAGGCAACATAGGAAGGTTGTCCGCTGACCAGTCAGCATATCCGTAACTTTCAGGTTGTGCTAATTGAATTAAATGCCCAAATGCCCAGGTAAAACAGTACCCTTCCCCTTCCAAATACCCTTCTTTCTTTTTATTGGCACCTAATACCCGGGCAAGATCGCGGGCAACCGATGGTTTTTCAGCAATTACAATTTTCATGGGGCGATATTAAATTTGTAGATTAATGTATCAGAATAGCCCTGGCTGTTTTTAACCAAAAAAGTTATTTCAGTAGCAACAATAGCAGTGGGCAAATATTTGAAGTAAATAGTTTCTTTTAGTTTGTCATTTGAGGTATTAACAGTATAGTCTTCATTAACGAAATAATTAACTGTTTGCGTAGTATCTGTTAATTTTCCTTTACCTTCTAAAATATAATGGCTAAATGAATATTCTGTAGGATTAAAATTGCCTGTTTTATTAATGTACAGACGAATTTTAATAGCACCATTTTGTAAATAAACCTGATTTGGTATAGGGTCACTTGTTAAGTAAAATGGGTAATTAGTTGTAATAGGTAGATTTTCCTTTTGGCAAGAAATGAAAAGTATGCTCAAAAGCAAAAACACATGAAAATTTTTTTTCATATTATTAATTTTTTAATGAGAATTTAAAACCTGTTCCGAAATTCCAATGTGTATTAACGATATCAGAGCCATATAAAAGGCGCTCTTTAAAATTTAGTATCCAAACCACATTATTTGAGATATATAGCTCATTTTCTAGCCCTACAAAGCCACCATATACGAATCGATTTTTTGCAGCAATAGCTGCCCCATTTTTGAATAAATCTTTTGAGCCTGCATTGATTACTTCATATCCTGCATTTGCACCAACACCAACTGATATAATCCAGTTTTTACGATAGTTTTTTATAAATGGTGTATAAAAAGCGGCATCGCCCACAAACTGGGATACAGGGGCAAACTGTCCAAAATATTCATAGTATTTTATGCTTCCATTAACTCCAAAGACCCAGCGGTTTTTTTTCTTAGTAATTATGCTATAAGAAACATTTGCAAAAAAACCTGCATTATCCTGTTGTTTAAAGTAGAAATTGTCCTGGAGACCGGCAGTAATTGAGATACCTCTTTCTCCCCTATATAAACGCTGTGCAGAGCTATAAAAAGATGCAAAAGAAAATATTATTAATAGTATGAATTTCATAATTAAAGTTTAATGGCTTCTATAATATCTTTATTGGTAATGTCAAACGAGAATTTCCGCCCACCATTCTTTTCGAAAATTTCTACAGTAAAAATTTTTTTATCAGGAATGGTAAACCGTTGGAAGCAATACACTTTTGCATTCTTACTTTTCCCTACTATTGTATTGGTATTATCAGGGTCAAAAGAATAAAGGGGCAGTACTTCTAATTCTTGTTGAGCGGTACGTTTTGCTATTTCTGCATCTCTGATATAAAACTTTATGAAATCAATATCATAATCTACTTCACTAGAATTTTTAAAATAAAAGCTAAAAAAGAGGACATTATCTTTTACATAAATATTTTTGATATTAACTTTCATATCAAATTTTTCCTGGCCTATGTGATTAAGGTGCCTTTTCTTTTTGACTATTTCATAAGCGTGCTTGTTCATTTCGCCTTCGTTCATTTTTACTTCATCGAATAAAGCGAAGCTTGTAGTACTGTCATATGTACCTAAAGTGACTTTGCGACTTACAGTAGAAAAATCATTTGATGAAAGCTTGATATTTAAAGCATTTGGGATATCAGCATAGTAAACCATGAAAGCGAAATATTTGCCATCACTGGTAATCACTGTCATATTTGTACCGGCAAAGTTTTTCTTATTGGCTTTTAGTTTTAAAACGTTACCTACTTTTTCCGCTTTTTCAGAAACAATATCAGGGTTTCCTAAATCCACGTAGCTTATTTCATTTGGAAAAACTACGTGTGTTGTCATGTCGTATGATGCTTCAATAGGCATGATATTAATAACTTGTTCCGCTTTTATCGGTGTAAACTTTTGTTGATTTTGTATAAAGTATTGTGCATAGGTTTTTCCTGCACACATTATACTTACAAATAATGCTATTTTTTTCATGAAGATTGTTTTAAAAAAATGTGATAATTGGCTTTTAGAAATACTTTTACTTCCCCAAGTTTTTTAGATAATAACTGCTTGCCTGATTCGATAGCTGATGAAGTGAGTTGCCCAACAATTTGTTGTTTTGCGCTAGTTGATTGGTTAACAGTTACACCACCTGCACCGGAAGAGCCAAAGCTGCCGGTACCGGCATTTATAATATCATTAGTGCTTTGTTTGGCCGCAGCTTGATTAACACTGCCTGGTATCTTAATGCCTGGTAATCCATCAATGTCATAAACCATAAGCTTTACTGGATAAATGGAATTTTGATAAGAAATGCTACTAACTGTAACCATCAACCTTTCATCTCCTAGATTAGCTACACCATATACAAAAGTGTTCCGAGGAATTATGAGCCCGGATAAATTTATATCTCCTATAAGCCTTAACTTGATTACTGTGCCTTCTTTAATAGTTTGATCATTATGTATTACTGCTGAAATAGTGTTAACACCATTTCTCTTTTGCTTAAAAGTTGTTCCACTATAGAATCTACCCTCTTTATCTCCTTCAGTCTGGTTTAATGTAAATATTGCTGCATTAACGGCAGGTTCATTTTGTACTGGAATAAAATTTTCTTCCTGTTTTGAAACAACTTTTGCATTTAAACTATCTGGCTTTGTATTGCCTAAATTTAATTGCCCCATCAAAGCTTGGTATTGCGGGTCTGCTTTTAACAATTCCTGTGTCATTCTCATTTGATCAGCATATTCCTCTGCTGGAGATCGAGCCGGTTGATTACTCTGGTCTGACTTTTTGATTTCTTCGGCCATTGACGAGAGCGATTTGTTTACATCAGCTAATAAAGGATCGGGGGCATTGTTACCTACACTTGTATTTAATCCAGTTGGCACCAAAGCCGATTTATACAAATCATTTGAATACACATAATTTTCTTGCTGAATTTTTAACTTATTTAAACTGTCTTGCAACATTTTTGCATAAGCAGCATCCTTACCTAAAATCTGGTTATTTGTGGTAGTGGGGATATTAGTATTCAATCCTGTTTGCTGGATATTATCTACTTTTCCTTTTCCCCCGTCTGCAGCCCAAAATAGTAAGCATAAAAATGGTGTAATAAATAAGGGAGCAAACACCATCAATTTGCGTTTCCTTTTAATAGTTTCAGTTGCCATATTATTTAATTTTTGAAGAATCTTTTTTTAACAAATTGATTTTTTATACTGTCAAATTTTATAGAATCTTTTCTTACAGAATCTATTAAATAATCTAATTTCTTTGATTGTGAAGCATAGTTATTGCGGTTTAATTCAATGGGTGGTTTAATAGAGCCTACATTTATAACAGAATTATTTTTTTTAAGAAAAAGCGGCACCCACAGAAGTAAAACCATTACCGTAACGAACCAGATTAAGTACAATTTTTTTCTTTTTGGACTAATACCTATTTCTTTTTTTGACATCCAGGCCGCCCATCGTTTACCTATTGAGTTAAATCTTTTTCCAAAAGCAATGAATACTTGATTACTCCTTTTCATTATTTACTAGTTGTAGTTGTGTCTGTTACAGTGTTTTATTTAATATGTCTCCTGTACTTCTATCGATAATATTTATATCCTGATTTTGCTTGATAGTCCATTTTTCCATTAAAAACCCATGAGGATTATTATCCGTCCTAGTTACGTCGCGCAAATAACATTCTGTAATCAATGATCTGTAAGTAATTGTTGATGATCTTATTATTTTCACTTTTCCATAAAATTGAGCATGATACGGCAACCGGCTATCATCTAAAGCGATACTATCTACAATTAGCTCCTGGCTAATATTTGCACCAACAATATTGGTGAAATATCCACTTTCTTTTAAATTTTGGTATTGAGATTGAACAGAATTATCTCCCAAGTATAAAGCATCTCTCATCCTACTATTTATTACTTGTTCATCAGGGTCTAGAGAAAAGAAAAGTTGATGAAACCTTTTTACATGGTCTTTCCCTTCAACTGGTCTATTTTCCCTTATATTATTTGATTTAGCCAGTAGTAAACTTTGGCCATCTGACAATACATATATCTGTGACCGGTGTTTATCCATAAAAGAAAAAGATGCAAAAGCGCAGTAGGTACCAAACCCTAAAACTCCTATCACAAGTACAATTAAAAAACTCTCATTTTTTAAATGCAGATTCAATATTGTTAAGTTGTGAAAACATATTTATTATAATTTTTTTATTAAGATTAACCTCTATTCATTTTAAATGGTGCAGAAGCAACGGAAGCCCCTGTTGATGCTCCGCTAATAGCACCTGCCGCCCCACCCTTCATTGCTGAACCAGCACTCCCAATACCTGCACTTTGTACAACGAATCCGGCTACATGTGGAACTGAAGCGTATCCTAAAATCCCGATAAGCATAAAAATCATGTATATTAAATCCGATGAGGTAAAGGCAATATCTCCTGTGCTATCCATTTCTGCTATAGCTTTTGTTAACATTAAAACTTGAATTTTACTTAAAATAGCGGTGAAAATATTTGCAATAGGCAGCCATAAAAAGATTACTATGTATCTGGCTATCCAAAATTGTAATGTATCCTTAAACCCATCCCAAACTGAAATACCAATGCTAATGGGGCCTATCATAACCATAACGATTAAAAAAAATGTTCTTATTGTATCTATAGCTAATGATGCTGCTTGAAATAAAAAATCTAAAATCTCATACATTAATTCCCTTATCCAAATTTGCAATTGAGACATTAATAAATCTCCACCTGCCGAAAAAACTCCACCTCCTACAACAACCTCATTACCTTGCTCATCAGTTGTATGTATTGAGCCGTCCCAAATACTGGCATCATTCAATAATTTTTTCTTTTGCTCAATCATTTTTGCATCAGCTTCTTTTCGTTTTTCACGAAACTTATTTACATCCTCCTGTTGTGCTGTAACTAAAGCCTCTGTAGAAGCTACTACAGGCTGTAAACCACCATTAATAAAGCCGATAAATGTTGTATACATAGTAAGAATGAAACCAAGCACAAAAGGTCTAAATAATGGGTAAAAATCAATTGGCTCTGCATTTGCAATATGCCGCCAAATCCTACTAGCTATGTATAATACGGCTCCGGTACCTGCAATAGCTCTACCAGCTCCGATTAATGTATTTGCCATTGGAATAAATTCCGTGTATAAGTTTTTTAGAATTTCGTGAAAACTATTCCAGTCAATAGTCAATAATTTCATATTTTTTATTTTACCCGATTGTATATAAGTGTTTTAGCAGGAAATTTTACTTCCAAATGGTCATTATCGATAATATTTATATACACAACTCCTTCCCTACCCCATCGATAAGCTTTAATTTGGCTATCATAATATAGTTCAGCCGTTTTATGGTTTATAGTACTGCCAGCTGACATAGTAACTGTATCTCCATTTGATTTTACATATTTAGTTGGCTTTTTAAAATAAGTGTAGGTAGCTAAAAAATTGCTATTGCCTTCCTGGGTAATTTCAAAAGCTTCGGTGCTTGAAGAATTTGAATTTTTTTCCCATTTTCCAATTAATATGCTTTTTGAATTATAATTACAATTAACCAAAGCAGCTGTAAGTATAAAGGCAATAACAATTTTCATAAAATTTTCAGGTTTTAAATATTAATTAATATTTTTCTTTAGTTCCGTATAAACCAACTTTATTATTCCTTTCATAATCGCTTGTTGCCCTTAACTTAGAAGTTGATTGAATACCGCGACTGTAGGAATACATTTTTTTATAATTTTCAGATAATCTATTATTTACTAAATCAACCAGGTCAAATCTTTCCTTATCGTTCATAGTAGCATTACCTTCGATGATAGCAGTTTTTAAATCCCCAAAATCATTTAAACT
>JADJOC010000003.1 GCA_016713965.1 Chitinophagaceae bacterium | reverse complement strand
TTGCACTTAATGAAGTGCTGCTGGTTTGGTACCGGTTATTGATTACCGTACTCACTCTTTTTATTGTTCAACTTTATCGCAAAGATTTTCGTATTCTTTCTTTAAAAGATACAGGAAAAATAATGGCAGGATGTATTGTAGCATTACATTGGGTAGCCTTTTATGGAAGTATAAAATATGCCAACATATCCGTAGCGCTAACTTGTTTTTCTTCTGTAGGGTTTTTCACTGCTTTTCTGGAGCCATTACTTTTAAAAAAGAAGATAGTATGGATAGAAGCTGCACTTGGATTTTTAGCTATAATAGGTATTTATATAATTTTTGACTTTCATCCGCACTACAAAACAGGAATTATTTTTGGCATTATTGCAGCGGGTGCTTTTATGTTTTTTGCCATTTATAATAAATTATTAACCCGAGATTTTTCGCCAAAAACAATTATTATTTATGAAATGTCGGGAGGTTTGTTAACGCTTACCTTTTTAATTCCTTTGTACCTGGTAAAATTCAACGCCGCTTATTACTGGCCTACCGCTTCCGACTGGGGCTGGCTGGTGGTTTTATCATGGCTTTGTACCATAATATGTTTTGATTTACAATTAAAAGCATTAAAAAAAATATCAGCATTTACGGCTAACCTTACTTATAATTTAGAGCCAATCTATGGTATAGTATTAGCGATCATCATTTTCAAAGAAAATAAAATTCTTACTATCCATTTTTATACAGGACTTGGTTTTATAGTAATTGCTATAATACTCCAGATGGCACGGCTAAGTAAAAGAAAAGTGGCTACTAACTGATATATTTGATGGCATAAATAACAGTTGCAAAAGCTTTAAACATAGCATTTACACCACAATATTTTTCTTGTGATAACTGCACAGCTTTTTCCATTTTAGGCTTATCCTGTTCTTTCACCTTAATAGAATATGTTATCGATACATGATTATAAATTTTAGGGATGATCATCAGTTAAGGTGGCCTCTATCATAATATCAAAATGACTGAACGAAACTTTCATTTTACTTAGAATAGAGACTATATCAATGCCTGTACAACCGGCAAGGCTTGCCAGCATTAATTTTTTAGGACTGGGTGCCGCATCATCCCCACCATCATTTACTGAGGCATCCATTAATACGTTGTGATGGTCAATTTCTGCAGCAAATGCCATATTTCCTTTATAACTGGTAGATACCTGGTGTTTTATCATTTTACAAGCAATTAAATAGGTGATAATAATTAAATTTGCCCTTATTTGGTAAAAAGTAAACAACAATACAAGGATATTTTATATAAATACAAAAAATATTAGTATAAATTTATTATGTGTTGATAATTTCATTACCTTTGCCGTCCAAAAACAGTACAATGGCTAGAGTATGTCAGATCACCGGTAAGAGGCCTATTACAGGAAATAAGGTTTCTCATTCCAATATTAAAACAAAGCGCAGGTTTTACCAAACCTGCAAACAAAGCGTTATTTTTTAGCTGGAAGAAGATGTATGGATTACTTTAAAATTATCCACAGAAGCTATCAGGACTATTAATAAAAACGGTTTGTATTCAGTAGTTAAAAAAATGAGAGCTGAAGGGATTTATGTTTAATAAATAATGTTGAAGGGATTAATAAAAGTATTTTGCTTAATAATTATCCCGTTCCAATAATTAATATATCAACTATAATAAAATGGCAAAGAAAGGAAACAGGGTTCAGGTAATTTTAGAATGTACGGAACACAAAACCAGTGGCAAACCTGGTACCAGCCGCTATATTTCTACAAATAAACAGAATATGCCAATCAGCAAATTTGCAAATTAATTTTAGCACATTGGCACATTGGCACATTTGCAAATTAAAAAATTA
This sequence comes from Chitinophagaceae bacterium, assembly GCA_016713965.1. Classification (GTDB taxonomy): domain Bacteria; phylum Bacteroidota; class Bacteroidia; order Chitinophagales; family Chitinophagaceae; genus Ferruginibacter. The sequence continues at coordinate 418,713 of JADJOC010000003.1, read as the reverse complement.
TGGCAAAAGCAGCTAAAACCGCGATAAAAACTAAAGATCAAAAAGCAGCAGCGGAAGCAAAAAACTGGACAAAAGTAATACGTACTGTACGCAGTCCAAAAACAGGCGCTTATACTTTTAAAGAAGCAATTGTACACAAAGACAAAATTAAAGAACACCTGGCTGGCTAGGGTTTTTAAGAAAAAATAATTATAAAAAAGCTGTTCTGTTTTCCAGAATGGCTTTCTTTATTATGTGTAAGGCATTCAATAAATATAAATTTATATTACGTATATGTTAAATTACCAGTGCAGGCTTCCTATTATGCCAGGTGCATTTTATTATAGGAATATTTGACAAACTCTTTGGTAAAAAACAACAACAGGAAACCTTAGACCAGGGTTTACAGAAAACAAGAGAAGGTTTTTTCAGCAAAATAACAAAAGCCATAGCAGGCAAAAGCAGAGTAGATGAAGAAGTGTTGGATAACCTGGAAGATGCGCTGGTAAGTGCTGATGTAGGTATAGAAACTACTGTAAAAATTATTGAGCAGATAGAGAAAAGAGTTGCCAAAGATAAATACCTTAATACCAGCGAGCTTAATAAAATTTTAAAAGAAGAAATACAAAATATTTTAGTAAGTGCCCCACAGAGCAACAGCTATGAGAATTATGAATTACCTGCTACACATAAACCACATATCATTCTAGTAGTAGGTGTAAATGGAGTGGGCAAAACCACAACCATTGGTAAGCTGGCACATAATTTTTCCAAGGCCGGCAAATCAGTTTTATTAGGAGCAGCAGATACTTTCAGGGCTGCTGCGGTAGACCAGCTAACTATATGGAGCGAACGTACAGGTGTGCCCATTGTAAAAAAAGAAATGGGTAGCGATCCTGCATCGGTAGCGTTTGATACTGTAAACAGCGGGATAGCTAAAAATGTAGATGTAATTTTAATTGATACTGCAGGAAGATTACATAATAAAGCCTACCTGATGGAAGAGCTTACAAAAATAAAAAGGGTTATACAAAAAGTAATTCCAGATGCACCACATGAAGTAATGTTAGTATTAGATGGCAGCACCGGGCAAAATGCTTTGGAGCAAGCTAAACATTTTACTGCTGCTACAGATGTAACTGCGCTGGCTATTACAAAGTTAGATGGCACTGCAAAAGGTGGAGTGGTATTAGCTATAGCTGATTTATTTAAAATACCCGTAAAATTTATTGGTGTTGGGGAAAAAGCGGAAGACCTGCTTATTTTTAATAAACAACAATTTGTAGATGGGATATTTAATGTGGAAGAATAATAAACCAGTAATTTTTATAATAAAAATACTATCTCCACATCTATAATTTTAGTAATAGATGCATCTTAACTATCTCCCTGATCAAATTAAAACATCACTCTTTTAAAATATAGGATTAAGTAGAATAAGCGCAAATCAAAGATCTGAAATTACTTACTACTGTTTTTTAATAAGGTCTGTTACCCGGCCTCGAAAAAATAGCGTAAAGAAATTTACAAAGTGGAGCGTAAAGCAGCGAAAATTATGATATAAAGTACAAAAGCTGATAATGGTATTGGTTCATTAGTGTAGAAAAGTTCAAGTGTAGCTTTTTTCGCTGTAGCGCAACGGAGTAAATTTTAGCTATTTACTCGCAGCCTTGATTTTTTTGTTACTTTTTTTATTAAGAAAAAAAGTAAATATAGAGTAACTCAATACCATAGTAACTTTGAGCTAAAAATATCTAATTCTATAAATATAGTATGAAAAATATATTAGAGACTGTAAAAAAAGATTTTACGCTTGATCCTCAAAATTGGGATAACATGCGCAAGCTTGGCCATCAAATGATTGATGACATGATGAATTATTTAGAAAATATTAGTAAAGAGCCTGTTTGGCGCAAAATACCTGATGAAGCAAAGTATTTTTTAGATCAGGATATTCCAAAACAACCACAGGAAATTGAAGAAATTTATGATGAATTCAAACAATTCATTTTACCATATAACAAAGGCAATATCCATCCACGTTTTTTTGCCTGGGTGCAAGGTACGGGCACACCGTTTGGCATGCTTGCAGAAATGCTGGCTGCGGGCATGAACCCTAATACTGGCATTGGTGAACATGCTGCTATGTATGTAGACAGGCAGGTAGTGGAATGGTGCAAGCAAATGATGAACTATCCTAAGGCAGCTTCCGGTATTTTATTAAGTGGTGCTTCTATGGCAAATGTTACGGCTTTAACTGTTGCCAGAAATCATCAATTAAAAAAGAATGTACGAAAGGAAGGTTTAAAAACAATGACCGGGCAAATGCTGATATATTGCTCTACAGAAACACACAGTTGCCTACAAAAAGCTGCAGAAGTGCTGGGATTGGGAACAGATGCTATAAGAAAAATTAGCGTAGATGAAAAATATAAAATAAATATCAGCGAGCTTACCCAGGCAATTGAAAAAGATATGGCAGCCGGTAATATGCCTTTTTGTATTGTAGCCAATGCCGGGACGGTAAATACAGGTGCTATAGACCCATTGGATGAGCTTATTGCTGTATCAAAAAAATATAATTTATGGCTACATGTAGATGGTGCTTTCGGTGCCCTGGCTAAATTGGTTCCTGAATATGCTGCCCCGCTGAAAGGAATTGAGCAGGCAGACAGCGTGGCATTTGATTTACACAAATGGATGTATATGCCATATGAAATTGGTTGCGTATTAATTAAAAATGCAGAGGCGCACCGCAATGCTTTTTCAGTTACGCCCAATTATTTAATGCAGGAAAAAAGAGGCCTGGCAGGAGGGCCTGATGCTGTAAACAATTATGGATTAGAATTATCCCGGGGCTTTAAGGCTTTAAAAGTATGGATGTGCTTAAAAGAAAACGGATTGGAAAAATACATTGAATTAATCCGGCAAAACATTGCCCAGGCTTTTTATTTTGGTGAATTGGTAAAAATGGAAAATGATTTAGAATTAATTACCCCAGTAACTATGAACATAGTTTGCTACCGATACAAAAAAGAGGAATACAATAACGAAGAATTAAATAATTTAAATAAAGAGATATTAATACAATTGCAGGAACAAGGTATTGCTTCGCCTTCTTCTACCATTTTAGGTAATAAATTTGCCATCCGCTTAGCTATTACTAATCACCGCACCAAAAAATCTGATTTAGAATTATTGATAAAAGAAACAAAAAAGATCGGAAATAAGTTAAGTGAAAACTGGCAATAAAAAGAAATAGCCAGGGCTGCCTGGCTATGTAAAGTGCGGCAAAGGAGATTCGAACTCCCAAGCCCTTTCAGGCGCTACCACCTCAAGGTAGTGCGTCTACCAATTTCGCCATCGCCGCATTTCTTTATAATTTGCTAATGTGCAAATATGCAAATGAAGATGCAAAGATAATTATCAATAAGCAAGATGAAGAAATTACCACCCTATAAATTTTTAAATTAAAAAATTATTTTTTTGGTATAATACTGAAAAATGGTTGTTAAAAACTGCTAAGAAGTATTATAGTAAAAGATTTGACAGAAGTTTGATGAAACGTGTTTCATCAAACTTTTATTTTTATGAACATTTCAAAAAAAGCGATGCTGGTCATGTGGGCAGCTGAAGGTAATTGGCTGGGGAAAACGCCATGGTAAACAAAGATTTAAGTGCAAAAATTGCGGGATTTTATTTACCTCTAACAGGAAAGAACAGCGTATAAAAAATCGGTTTACCTGGTTTAAAAAATGGGTATTGGAACGACAAACTTATAAGACATTATCAAGGGACAGTGGTTATTCAATAGATACACTTCAACGAACATTTTATACGCTACTTGAGCAAGCGCCTCAGATAAAAATTATTAAAAGAGGCCAGGTAAATCTTAGAATAGATGCTACTTATTTTAAAAAGTTTTGTTTATTGGCTTACCAGGATGATTTAGATGGATATGCACAGCTTATCAGATTTTCTGATGGAGAACATTATGTAGAAATTAAAGAGGATTTAGATAACCTTATTCGCTTAGGATTACAATTAGAAAGTATTACCACCGATGGCCATAAAAGCATATTAAAAGCAATCAAAAAATCTATATCTGATGTTAAAGTGCAGCGTTGCCTTGTCCATATCCAGCGTATGTGCCTGTTGTGGCTTACACGCTATCCCAAGCATGAATTAGGCCAGCAACTTCGAGGTTTAATTTTAATGCTGCTGAGAATAAAAACACACAATGATAAGTTGTTTTGGATTAAACAACTTGATAACTGGTATGTAATACATAAGGTATATATTAATGAGAAAACATTTAAGGAAAATTCTAAAAGATATTGGTACACTCACAAATTATTAAGGCGATCCTATTTTACCATAAAAGAGCTTTACCTAATATGTTTCATTACTTATCTAACTCAAAAATACCTCATACAACAAATGGCATAGAAGGTTACTTTAGCCATTTAAAAAATCATTTAGATTTACACAGGGGTCTTACTCCAAAAAACAGAATCAACTTTATTAAGTGGTATGTATATTTTTCTAACAAAAATGAGTTTTTAAAGCCATTGGGCTTACCCGAAAATGCATAAAAGAGCAGCAAAACGCTGCTCTTTTTCAATATAAACTCTAATCTTATTGCTGATAAGTTGGTCTCCACCAGAGCTTATTTCCTCTTCAGATTAGATGACGCATTATAAGAATTTTCTTGGAAAAATCCACCAACCATTTTTCAGTACATTACCATTCTCCACAAATCCATTCCCAATGTGGATTACCTATTTATAGGATGACCCGTACTATTTACAGTAGCTATTTTTTATGCAGGGGTAAAGCAGGAAAAACTATCCGGCTAAATTTATTATGGTAACTTTCATTTTAATGCTTTTAAAGCAGCTTCCCTATCTTTACCTAACTGGTGTTTTAACTCGTTAAGCGTATCAAATTTTACTTCACTTCTTAGTTTATTTTTTACACTAACCCTAAGATTATCTCCGTAAATTTCTGCATCAAAATCAAAAATGTTTACCTCCACAACCCTGTTAATACCAGCTATAGTAGGCCTGATGCCAATATTCATCATTCCTTTGTATAATTTATTATCATGTGTCACATGTACTGCATACACTGCATTACCGGGTACTAACTTGGCTTTTTCATTCAACACGATATTTGCGGTAGGATAGCCAATCGTTCTCCCCAATTTATTTCCTAAAACAACCGTTCCGGTAAAAAAATAATCATAACCTAAAAATTTATTAGCCATTTCTATATCGCTACCCAATAAAGCTTTACGAATGTGGGTGGAACTCACATTTATATTTTCCAGTAGATAAGCCTCAGTTTCTTTTACTATAAAATTGTGCTCTTTTGCTTTTTGTTGTAATAATGCGAAATCGCCTGAACGGTTTTTTCCGAACCTGTGGTCATGGCCAATAATAATAGAATGAGGATGAAAATTATTTACTAAAAAATCATCTACATATTCTTCAGCTGTTTGTTTGGAGAAATGTTGTGTAAAAGGTATAACTATTAAGTGATTGATTCCCTGTTCTTTTAGTAAGGCGGTTTTTTCATCCAAAGTATTCAGTAATTGCAAATCAGCCTTACTTTGCAGTATTAAAGCAGGGTGGGGGTCAAATGTAATAAGAACGGTTTCACCACCGATTTTTTCCGCTTCAGATTTCATTAGTGCTATAATTTGCCGGTGGCCGGTATGCACACCATCAAATACACCTACCGTTATTACGGCATTTTTAAAATTTGGAAGGTTTTGTATGTCTGTGTGAACAATCATTAAATTGCTGCAAAAATAAATGCAATTTGAGTAGGTATTATTGAATATTGAATATTTATTTTTGCATACCACAACCAATCAAATGTCATTATACAAAAAAAGGGGCGTATCTGCCCAAAAAGAAGAAGTACACGCTGCAGTAAAAAATTTAAACCAGGGGTTATTTCCTTATGCATTTTGTAAAATTTATCCTGATTTTTTTACTAAGGATGATGATTTTGTAAATGTAATGCATGCTGATGGGGCAGGCACTAAAAGTATATTAGCTTATTTGTATTGGAAAGAAACGGGTGATTTGTCAGTATGGAGTGGCATTGCGCAAGATGCTGTTGTAATGAACCTTGATGATTTGCTTTGTGTAGGTATTTATGATGAAATAATATTTAATTCTACAATTGACCGGAACAAAAGTATGATACCAGGTGAAGTATTGCATGAAATTATTAATGGTTCGCAGGACTTGTTTGCCCGGTTGCAAAAATTTGGTGTAAATATTCATTACCTGGGTGGCGAAACAGCAGATGTGGGAGATGTGGTAAGAACAATAGCTGTAAATGGTACAATGGCTTCACGGTGGCCTAAAGACAAAATTATCACCAACCAAAAAATTATTGCAGGTGATGTAATAGTAAGGGTTAATCGGCTATGGCCAGGCATCTTATGAAACGGAGTACAACAGTGGCATTGGCAGCAACGGGCTTACAAGTGCAAGGCACGATGTATTGAACAAATTTTATGCGGATAATTTCAGGGAAAGTTTTGATCCTGTATTGGATAGTAATGTAGTATATATCGGTAAACATAGATTAGCAGATGCTGCCAAACTGTCCAATGGCATGGAAACAACCGTGGGAAAACTTTTATTAAGTCCTACACGTACTTACGCACCCGTGATGAAAGAATTATTACAAAACCATTTTGATAAAATTCATGGATTGATACATTGCAGTGGTGGCGGGCAAACAAAGTGTATGAAATATTTACCGGGTAATTTTAAAATTATAAAAGATAACCTGTTTCCATCCCCGGAAATTTTTAATATAATTAAGGAAAATAGCGGCAGCAACAATAAGGAAATGTATGAAGTGTTTAATATGGGCTGCCGCATGGAAATTTATTGTGCTCCGCAGGATGATGATATTTTTATTGAAACATCTGCTAAATTTAATATTGATGCGCAAATTATTGGCAGGGTAGAGGCAAGCGATAAAAAAGAATTGATAATAAACGCAGGAGATGAAGAAATTATTTATTAAAGTATAACCGCAAAGACGCAGAGGCGCCAGGTTTATATGCTGTTCTTAGCGCCTCTGCGTCTTTGCGGTGAAAAGGTTTATGTACTTGTATTTTTTATCCTAAACTTTCTCATCATCGTTTGCCACACCGGTAAAATATCCGGAGATAGTTTTAATACCAAAACACCGGTACCGAATACCAGGCAAAATGTAGCGCTTCTGCAAATGATCCATAATAATCCCTGCTGGTTGCGAAAAAGAAAGTAAGCTAAATAATATGCTGCTATGCCTAAGATTATTGTATATAAAGATTTTGCATTAAATGGCTGCATGTTAAACTTTTTCAACAAGTATAAATAGCGGATAAAATTATAAATAGAAAATGATACGAGGTTTGCAATGGCTGGCCCAATGGCGCCTAAATTTTTTGTAAGCATATAGTTAAAAGGCAAAGTAATACACACCAAAATTACCCCTGTAAAAAAATCAAATCTCCAAAAAGTAGAAGTGGCAATAATTTGTGCATTTACTCCGGTACCCATATCTATAATCCGCATTAACCCGATAAAAAAGAAAATACGTTCTGCGGCAAGGTAATCTTTTTGTAACCTGAAAGTAAAAACACCATCTGTAAAATTAAGCCATATCAATGCAAAAATAGCTACGGAAAATATGATCTGGTTGATAGATGATCCATGATAAATCCGGTTGATTTTTTTTAAATCTTTATCTTTCCATGCTTGCGATAATGCTGCTATGGATGAAGAAATAATACCTCTTTGCGGTGCTTGTATCAGGCTCGATATATTTGGTGCCAATGCATATATGCCGGCAAAAGCCAATCCATTTGGCAGCGCCGCTGCAATAACTAAAATATCAAAAACACCTGATAAAGTAAAAACGATGCCCCCGCCATATACAAAGCTGCAAAGCGTTACAATTTTTTTAAAGTATTTTTTGGATACTATGCTTGGTTTAAGCGTAAGGTAAAATTGCCTCGTGCTGATTAAATAAATAATAAGAATCAGGGCAATACCCAGGTAAGTGAAAGAATATAGTTTAACAAAAGTATCAAAAGAAGTAAGAATGCCTGCCATAAACAGCAAAATCAATATGGTGGTAAATAACCGGAATTGTATTTCACGCAAAAAATTAGTCAAAACGGTTTTTCTTATTTGCCAGCTATAAGCTTCCAGCACAGTGTATAAAGTAAGGCCCAATCCAAAAGGGAAAACCCACTGGTAATAATCAACAAAATATTTAGATCCGTTACTAAATTTCCTGATTACAAGATCTTTAAAAATAAAACCACCAATAATAAGCAGGCAAAAACCTATAATCGATATAGCCAATGCCCAGGACAGCATGTCATTTTTTTTAGGCGATAAATTAGCTTTGTAATATGGAAAAAATTTAAAGATAAATGAGGGCATTCCAAAAGTAGCCAGGGATAACATTAAGGTAGCCACCTGGATAAACAAGCTGGTAAGTCCGTATTGCTCTTTTGTAAAGCCTCCTTCCCTGGTGAACAAATAGGTATTTAAAAAGCCTAAAGCAAAGCCGATATATACTAAAATGGAAGAAATAATGCTTTGCCTTCTTATTTGAGACATACTACGTATTTGCCGCTAAATTAATTTACCTTTTTTGTATTAATGTAAAAATTTTTATCCACTTCAAAAGTATTATCACTTTCAGGATATAAATTAAGCGTTTTCCATTTTCCGGTCGGTTTTATCCATTGAGAGGTTTTAAAAGTAATTTTCAACGGCATATTAAACCCTTTTACACAGTCTGTCCACCGGTAACTTAATTTATATTTATCTATTTTATATTCAAGCGTAGGGATTTTTATTGTTCTTAAATATTGATCAAACACTTTGCTGAAATCAATGTTGGATTGTTTGCTGATATAATCTTCTACCTGTTTGCTTGTGACAGTTTGGTGGTAAAATGTTTTATTCATGCCCCTTAATATTTGCCTGAATTTTTCATCATTATTAATTACCTGCCTGATAGTATGTATCATATTTCCGGCTTTAAAATACATGTCACCGCTGCCTTCATTGTTTACCCCGTAATTTCCTATAATTGGCTTATCATTTTCAATATTTTTACGCAACCCGATAACATATTCGCTGGCAGCTTCTTTGCCATAATAATATTCTGTAAATAAGGTTTCGCTGTAATCGGTGAATCCTTCATGCACCCACATATCAGCAATATCTTTTGTGGTAATATTATTGGCAAACCATTCATGACCATTTTCAGGTACAATGATAAAATCCCATTTCACTCCCCAACCGCTGCCTGATAAATCTTTGCCATAATAGCCATTTTTATAACCATTGCCATAAGCAACAGCGCTTTGATGTTCCATGCCTAAATATGGCGCATCTACCAATTTGTATCCATCTTCATAAAATGGATAGGGGCCAAACCAGTGTTCAAAAGCTTTCATCATACGTGGTGCATCGATAAATTGTTTTTTTGCTTTTTCAAGGTTTTCTTCCAATACCCAGTAATCCATATCCAAATTTCCCTTTTCACCTTTGTACGTTTCATTAAAATTTACATACTTACCGATATATGGAATAATGTTATAATTATTAATAGGTGAAATTACTGCCCAGTTATAAGTGGCCGTACCGTCATTGTTGTTAGTTTTTCCACTAAAGCGGCCATTGCTTACAGCAGTAAGTGTATCCGGGCAGGTGAAATGCATCGAGGCACTGTCTGGTTCATCACTTTGATGGTCTTTGCAAGGATACCATACACTGGCGCCCAATCCCTGGCAGGCAATGCTTACCCATGGGTTATTATTTTTATCTTTTTTGTATACAAGGCCACCATCCCAGGGTGCAAGTTTGGCAATGCGGGGTTTACCGTGATAATAAATAGTAAGTTCAGGGTGAAAACCTGTTGATATAAAATTGGCTTCAATGAAATAAGCATTCCCATCTTTTTTAAAATCTACCTTTTCCTCAATATTATCTATTAGCCCATAGGTTTTTCCAGTAGCTATATTTGGGTGGGTAACGAAAATGCTATCAATAATCATAGGTTCTTGCAGATCGATCTGCATTAAATTATTACCATTTTTTATCCTTGTAAAAGAGATAATATTTTTCCCGCTTATTGTACTATCTTCTAAATTAAATTTTACATGCAAATCATATTTGGTTGCATCCCACCAATCTCTGCCAGGGCCAATGCTTCCACGTAAGGTATCGGCATGCGTAAACGGCTGTGCGTAAAGAGATGAGAGTTGAAAGATGAAAGATGAAAGTATAGCAAGTTTTATTATTTTTTTCATATCAATATTTGTAAGCGATGGAATTTATTTGCTAATTTAGTTTTCTTTCGTGTTATTAATGAACCGTTCAACAAATAATTGTTTGGCAAAAAGTAAATTATTAAAAATTTTTAGAGATAAATCACTGGCTAACCAGTCTTACTTGTATTTTCTATCAACTGTCATCTTATTCCTGTCAACTCTTTTTCTTCCTGCACCTCACACCAGCATCCTGAAAAAAAAGTATTTCATTACAATGAAAGCAGCGGACTGGCTTCGTTGGATCCTGCATTTGCAAAAAACAAGCAGGTAATGTGGGCCGTACATCAATTGTATAATACTTTAGTAGAGATAGACAGCAATATGCAGATAGCACCTTCTATTGCGAAAAGCTGGGATATATCAGCAGATAATTTAGTGTTTACGTTTCATTTAAGAGATGATGCGTTTTTTTGCGATGATGCATGTTTTAAAAATGGTAAGGGCAGAAGGCTGACAGCAAAAGATGTCGTGTATAGTTTTAACCGGATTATCGATAAAAATACCGCCAGCCCGGGAGCATGGATTTTTAATAACAGGGTAGATACTGCAAATCCTTTTTCAGCAATTGATGATTCTACTTTCCAGTTAAAATTAATTCAACCGTTTTATTCAATATTGGGAATTTTGAGTATGCAGTATTGTTCCATCATTCCTAAAGAAGCAGTGGAGAAATATGGAAATGATTTTCGCCGTCACCCGTTGGCAGCGGCCCTTTTAGCTTTGTGGCGTGGGAAGAAGGGCAGGCGCTTATTTTAAAAAAGAATAAACATTATTTTGAACAGGATTCCACTGGTAAACCTTTGCCTTACTTAGATGGAATAAAAGTATCATTTTATAATAGTAAAGCCACTGAATTTTTAGAGTTTCAGCAAAAGCGGCTGGATTTTATTGATGACATCGACCCATCTTTTAAAGATGAAATACTGACAAAATCAGGGAATTTAAAAAAACAATGGCAGGAAAAAATTGTATTGAATAAACATCCATATCTTAATATTGAATATTTGGGTATTTTAGTAGATGAAAATAATGACCTGTTAAAAAATTCTCCGTTGCGGTTAAAAAAAATCCGCCAGGCAATTAATTATGGTTTTGACAGGAAAAAGATGATGTTGTATTTGCGAAATTCTATTGGTACAGCTGCTGAAAGCGGGTTTGTTCCTGCCGGCCTTCCTTCCTTTGATGCTGCGTTAGTAAAAGGTTATCAGTACGATGCAATAAAAGCAAAACAATTACTAGCTGAGGCTGGCTATACTAATGGCAAAACCTGCCTGTTATAAAATTACTAACTATTCCTATTTATGGCGACCTGGGCAGTTATATTGCCAGCGAGCTCAGGCAAATCGGTATTAATGTACAGGTGGAAATAGTGCAAAAAAGTTTATTGCTGGAACAAACTTCCAAATCGCAGGCTTTATTTTTCAGGGGCAGCTGGATTGCAGATTATCCTGATGCAGAAAATTATTTGAGTGTTTTTTACAGTAAAAATCCTGCACCGCCTAATTATACACGGTATAGCAATAAAAATTTTGATGATCTCTATGAAAAAGCGTTAGCTGAAAAAAGCGATTCAGCACGGTACAATTTGTACCGGCAAATGGATCAGAAGATTATAAACGACGCACCGATAGTGCCGTTGTGGTATGATATGGCTATACATTTGGTGCATACAAATATTAAGAATTTTTATCCTAATAGTTTAAATTTATTGGAGTTAAGAAGGGTGAAGAAGGAGTAAAGGATTTTGTATACCAGCTTCAGTTTTTCATGGCATCATCGTTGCTGCCTGCCCCGTCCGAAGGCGGGGTCACAATCCGTTCATCGGCAGTACTGCTATTGCGCTTTATTGAAGCGGTTATTTTTAGCGCAAAGATACTGAGATGCAAAGCTCTAAAATCTACTTTAGCATTTCTCTGCGCCTTGGCGCCTTCGCGGTAAAATTATCACTACTTCAATTTATCCTTAAATACTTTTTTAAATTTTTCCACTTTTGGCCTTATCACCATCTGGCAATATCCCTGGCTGCCATTATTATTATAATAATTCTGGTGGTAATCTTCGGCAGGGTAAAAAGTGGCTGCAGGTTCCAATGTAGTTACGATTGGGTTTTCAAAAGCCCCGCTTTTATCTAATTCGGTTTTATATTTTTCTGATTTTGCTTTTTGTTCATCATTATGATAAAAAATTACACTTCTGTACTGCGTACCTACATCTCCTCCCTGCCTGTTTAATGTAGTAGGGTCATGTGTTTGCCAGAATATTTCCAGCAATTCATCAAAAGTAATTTTAGCAGGATCGTATACAATATTTAAACATTCTGCATGCCCAGTGGTGCCTGCGCACACTTCTTTATAAGTAGGGTTTTTTACCTGTCCACCACTGTAGCCGCTGGTAACTTTTATTACCCCATCCAGTTGTTGAAAAATTGCTTCTGTGCACCAAAAACAACCGGTGCCAAAAGTTGCGGTATCAGTTGTTCCGTTGCTAATGATATCTTTATCCATATTATTCTTTATTTTATTGTCATTATCTTTTTGTGCGCAGGAAGTTAGTCCTAAAAAGGAAATAGCTGTTATTAATATTGTCTTGATCATAGTTATATAATATCAGTAAACTTACGTAAAAGTTATTGTAGGAGATTTAATAGTATTCCTGTTAGAGAATGTTTAACATTTACTAAGTAATGACGATTTGATTACTTTTTAAACAGCAATTCAGGCATTTGTTACATTTGTAAAAAATTAAGTGGCCAAAAAGATTACATACCGGCATAAAAATGCAGAAAAAATTGATAACGATCAGCAGAATAATGCGGTATCAACCGTTATAATACCTGAAGCAAGCCGCCAAGCTTACGAAGAAGGCAAAGTGATTTTAATTGATAAACCTTTGCACTGGACTTCTTTTGATGTAGTGAGAAAAATCCGGGGTGCTATGCGGATAAAAAAAGTTGGTCATGCAGGTACGCTTGATCCTTTGGCTACAGGATTACTAATCCTTTGTACCGGTAAATTCACCAAAAAGATTAATGAATATATGGCGCAGGAAAAAGAGTACATGGGTACTTTTACTTTAGGTGCTGTTACACCTACATATGATTTGGAGAGTGAGCCTGTAAATAAAAAAGATTGTAAGAATATCACTGAAGACCAAATAAAAAATGCAACTCAACGATTTATTGGGGAAATTTTACAGAAGCCGCCTGTTTATTCTGCCATTAAAAAAAATGGAACTGCTTTGTATGAACTGGCAAGAAGGGGGGAAGAAGTTGAAATAGAAGCAAGGAAAATTTTTATAAAAGAATTTGCAATTACAAAGATAGATTTACCTGTTGTTTATTTTAAAGTTGTATGCTCTACTGGAACGTATATACGAAGTTTGGCAAATGATTTCGGAGCAGAAATAGGTTGTGGAGGATATTTAAGTGAATTGCGACGTACAAGAATAGGTGAATTTAAAGTAGAGGAGGCTAAAGGCGTAAATGAGTTTTTAGAAAGTTTGAAAGATTAACCGCAGAGACGGGGTGACGCTGAGAAAATAATTTAATAACTCTGCGTCTTGGCACCTTCGCGGTAAAATAAAAAAGATGAATAGGGTTACAACTGTACAAGTGAGTGACACAACAAAAGCTAAATCAGGGAACAAAAGCTGGAAACAAAATTAAAATTTTGCTTTTACCATCTTTGCTACTATTTTATCAATTGGTAATGTTACACTTTCTTCTGTAAATTCTCCCCAACCTATAAAGCGTATGGTTTCTATTTGTTTTTTTTTAGTAAAATCAGACAATTGATCTTTAAAATCAAAAGGAATTGTTTTTATTGTAGCTTTTATTTCTTCCAACGGATGGACAATATAATAAATAGAAACAATCTGGTGGCTGGGATTAAAAGCGCTTAACTGAAAAAAATCAGTTGTATAAATATGTTCGCCTACGCTTACACGTAAGTTTATCTCTTCCATAAATTCTCTTTGCAGGCATTCTCTTGTGCCCTCTCCGAATTCAAGCCCACCACCAGGAAATTTGGTGTAATAATTATCCCTGATATATTCATCGCTAACCAAAATTTGTTTGTGCTCATTAATTAAAATGCCGTACACCCTGATATTAAACATGCTTACTTTTTTATTCTTTTCCAATAACTCCACACAACGATGATAAGGATGATTAAGGATAAGGATACCGGTACCCAGAATGCATAATGAGTGTCTTTATAGGGGATGGGCACGTTCATGCCATAAATACTGGCAATCAAAACCGGCACACTTAAAAAAATGGTGAGTGTACTTAATCTTTTTTAAAACATGATTTTGATTATTGCTGATTATACTTGCAAATGCATCAAGTGAGCTGCTCAGGATATTGGTATAGGTATTTGCCATCTCCAATGCCTGTGAGGTTTCTACTACCAAATCATCTAAAAATCTTTTTCATCATCGGTTAGTTGTAAAATATTAGTCCTGGATAATTTCATCATCAGCAGTTCATTGCTGCGTAAGGCTGTAATGATGTACACGAGGCTTTTTTGTATCCGCATCAATTGCAATAATTCCTCATTACGGTTAGCATCATAGAGTTTTTGCTCAAGCGTATTTCTTTTTTGATTGATCTCTTTTAGATAACCCTGGAAATTTGTAGTTACTTTTTCAAATATCTTTAGCACCATCATGTTTTTTTTTATCGGGGTGCCTGTTTTGAAATGAATTTAAAAACTTTTTATGGCTTCATTTTCAAAAGAATTTACGGTAACGATTTGATTGTGCGTAAGTATTATGCAAATAGGAATGGTAATAAAAAAGGCATCGCTGTCATTAAAAGAATTATTTTCCGTAGGTGTTTTTATTACAATCAGTTTTACATTATCATCTACTTCATACCGGCTTCTTTCATCGATATCCAGAGAATCTTTTAAAAAATCGATAGGTATATCCAATGATTCACTTAATTCAGTAAACTCTTCCTGTTTAAGCGGTGGCAATACATTTACCCACGAACCTGCCTCAGGGGTATCTATTTCTATAGTTTGGTGTTCTATAATTTTAAAATATTGAATCATGTGATTGTGTTAGTGATGGTTATTTGTTTATAGTTCAATATTTCCTTTAAATACAAATTCAGCCGGGCCACACAACCAGATATTTTTAAAATGATCAGCACCTGTTTTTTCAAACTCTACGCTCAGGTGGCCGCCTTTGGTGTTTACAGTTATACAGTTAAAGCCATTATCATTATGGGCGGATACCAATGCCGCAGCAGTAACGCCTGTGCCGCAGCTTAGCGTTTCATTTTCCACGCCCCGTTCATAGGTACGAACATAAATACTTTCTTCACCTAAAATCTCAACAAAGTTTACATTAATACCTTCCTTTTTAAAATCGGTGCTGTATCTTATTGCTGCACCTTTTTCATATACATCCATATTCAGAATATCGTTTGCATATTTTACAAAATGCGGCGAGCCGGTGTTTAAAATATAATAGCTACCATGTTTTTCTATTGCATCTACATCTTTCATTTGCAATTTTATTTTTCCATTTGTTTCTATTTCGGCTGTGTGCTCTCCATCAATTGCAATAAAATGGTATTTGTCTTTATTAATGCCAATTTGGTGGGCAAATTTTACCATGCACCTGCCACCATTTCCGCACATGGTGCTTAGCTGTCCGTCTGCATTATAATACAGCATTTCAAAATCATAACCCTCTTTCAGTTGCAGCAGCATTAATCCATCAGCGCCTATACCAAAATGCCTGTCGCAAATATGTTTTATTTGCAAGACTGTTAATGAATTATAGATATTTGTCCTGTTATCCATTATAACAAAATCATTTCCTGTACCCTGGTATTTATAAAAATTAATAGTCATTATTATTAAGGTAATTTTTCTACAATGCTTAATGTAGTTGTAATTAAATTTTCTACAGCTGCAGCACCATCTTTACTAAATTCCTTGGTTATCCTGTTGGCTACTATAGCACTTAACGACAAGCAATGGTGGCCTAAAATTTTTCCCAAACCATAAATGCCTGCAGTTTCCATTTCAAAGTTAGTGATACGGTGCTGGCCAAATGTAAATGATGTTAAATTGTCTATTAACGAAGGATTAGCCAATCCCATCCTCAGTACACGGCCTTGCGGCGCATAAAATCCCGGGCATGTAACCGTAATGCCGTGATGAAAATTTTGAACAAAATTTTTCAGCAGGTTGCCACTGGCACCGCTGATATATGGATAAGAAAATTGCTGGTGTAATTGTGTTTGCGTTACAAAAGATTGCACCAATTGTTTTTCTTCTTCATTATTATTTTGCCTGTAAAAATTCAATAAATTATCAATGCCCAGACCATGTGTACTGGCTACAAAACTATCCACCGGTATATTTTCCTGCAAGCTTCCGGAAGTGCCTATCCTGATAATATCCAGCGAAGTAAGCTTTTCTTTTATCGCTCTGGTAGTAAAATCAATATTTACCAAAGCGTCCAGTTCATTTAAAACAATATCAATATTATCCGTCCCGATACCTGTGCTTACACAAGTAATTCTTTTGGAGCCGATAGCCCCGGTATGCGCTACAAATTCCCGGTGATGATTTTTAAAATCTATCACATCAAAATGCTTGCTCACTTCAGCAACCCTGTCCGGATCACCTACGGTGATAATGGTTGTGGCAATTTCTTCCGGCCTGCAATTGAGGTGATAAATAGCGCCACGGCTGTTAATAATTAATTCTGATTCGGCAATACGGCTCATAATTTATTTAAAATTTAAAGTTTAGCAATTAGAATTTTGTTTAAAATTACCTTATTTTTGCTGCATTAAAAAACCTCATCCCCGTCCCTTCTCCACAGGAGTAGGGTGTTGCGAGGATTGAAGAGGGAGATTAGTGCGAAAAAAGGGAGAAGGTTTCAAAAAAGGTCCTGTGGCCGAGTGGCTAGGCAAAGCTCTGCAAAAGCTTCTACAGCGGTTCGAATCCGCTCGGGACCTCAAAAACAAGTAAGAACCCACATTATTGTGGGTCTTTTTTTAATTTATTGTGTATTTATGTCAATACATATGATAATTAAATTTGTATCAAATTAATGGAGTAATAATAGCAATGAAAATATTTTTTAGTAATAAGCAGGATAGTGCTATTTTTTGTATTATCAACTTTTTCATTTGAATACCTGATCAACAGGCAGAGCAATACATTTTTGATGCTGCTTTGTATTGTGATAGAATTAATCTTAATTTATATATTTATTTATCCGCTTATAAAAAAACTTTTAAAAATGATTACAGTTGCGCTCATTGTATTTTCTTTCATTATATCCATTTCTTATATTGTTAAGAATAAACAGCATCAAACAAGACTTACACGAAAAGCTGTTATTATCGGGTTATCTATGTTCATCATTGGGTTTATTGTTGCTTTAACCCAGCCATTTACAATTGAAAGGGTAGATGCCGGGCATGTAGGCATTAAAGTAAATTTAACAGGCGATAACCGTGGCATTTCAAAGTTTGAATATAAAACCGGATGGGTAATTATAAATACATGGGTTAGTAAATTATATGAGTTTCCTACTTTTCAGCAGCATATAGATTACCCTGAACAACAAGTTATTACAAAAGGCGGCTTTTCTGCTACGATAAAGCCTTCATTTAACTACTCTCTTAAATCCGGAGATATTGGGGATATGTTTTCCAATCTGCGTTTAGGGGTAAAAGAAATTGAGCAACAATGGCTGCAAACTGCAATAGTGGGTACGGTAAATGATGTGGCCAATAAATGGGCAGTGGATGATATTTTTAATGAACGTGAAAAATTTGAATCCGACATCATTGCTGAAGCTAATAAAAGAGTTACAAAATGGTTTACTATTTCTCAGTTAAGAACAAACATCACTCCGCCGTCAGCATTGCAAAAAAGTATTGAAGCAAAGACACAAGCTATCCAGGAAGTTCAGGTAGCAGAAAACCAAAGGCTGGTTGCTATTGCCGAAGGTGATAGAAAAATTGCAACAGCCAGGGCAGACAGCGCCGCCCAGGTGATTACTGCAGCAGGGGAAGCCGAAGCTATAAGAAGAAAACAGGTTTCATTATCTGAAACTTATATTGATTATATGAAAATACAAAAATGGGATGGGGTATTGCCAACTGTGCAAAGCGGCAACAGTGGTATAATGTTACAACTGCCTGATAGCAAAAAATAATAATTTTTTACAAATAATTAGTATGTCAAAAATATTACAATGGGTAGGAGTTTTAGCATGTATTGCCCTTATAATATCCTGTTTTATGCCCTGGGCATATTATGCAGATATTAATGAGACTTTTACCGGTGTTTACAGCTATAAAAACGAATATGGAAAACCCGGTAAATATATGATTGTAATTGGTGTATTGGCTATACTGTTTATTTTATTGCCAAGGCTTTGGGCAAAAAGAGTAAATATGTTTTTATGTGGGTTGCTGGTTGGTTACTCTATAAAAACGTATGTCATGTACACTTCCTGCTATAATGCTTATTGCCCACAAAAACTGCCTTGGATTTATGTAATGTTAACAGCAACAGTTTTTATGTTGCTGGCTGCAATTTTTACTGATTTTAAAATTAAAAAGAAAATATAAATCAAGTTTTTTACCAGCTGTGGAGCTTCGTGGGATCATCATTGCTGCTATGAAAAACTGAAGCTGGTATCTAAATTAATTAAAAAGATTGGCGAGTTTTTTTGCATTAATAATTTTAATATTTCCATTTTGTATATCAATAAGCTTTTCACTGCGAAAATCGCTTAGAGTTCTTATTAATGATTCTGTAGCAGTACCGGCAATATTTGCCAGGCTTTCCCGGCTGATATCAATGGTAAATTCTTTATCGCCCCCCTGGTATTTATTTTGCAAAAGCATAAGCGCTTCTGCCACTTTTTTACGCAATGAATTATAAGCCAAACCAAGTAATTGATCTTCTTTTGTGGAAATATTTTTAGCCAGCAGCCGGATAAATTTTTTTGTTACTTCAGCATTCTTATTGATCAATTCTTCAAAATCTTCTTTGGGAATTACAGCCAGTTCAGCTTCTTCCATAGCCTCTGCGGTATCCTTATACACTGTTTCTTCGAGTAAAGCGATGTACCCGATAAAATCACCTTCATTAAAAAGTTCAGTTACGAAGTCCTTTCCATCTTCATTAGTCCTGTATGTTTTTACCTTTCCTTTTATAATATAATACAACCTGTTGGGATGATTGCCTTCGGAATAAATGGTTTGCTTTTTTTTGTATACATTAATACTTCCTTTTTCTGTTAATGATTGCAAAGCATTTTTATCCAAAGACACCTGCATTAAATGCTGCATGCCTTCCAGGCCGGGAGAGAATTCCTGTTTTAGCAAATCAATTTTTTTAAGGCGGCTGTCCACTGCACTTAATAGTTCGGTTCCGTTAAAAGGTTTGGTAATGTAGTCATCTGCCCCCAGTTCCATGCCTTTGCGAAAATCACTTCTTTCTGTTTTTGCGGTAAGAAAAATAAAAGGAATATTTTTTATGCTGTCATTTTTATGGCAGGCATGCAAAACACCGTAGCCATCCAGTTCTGGCATCATAATATCACAGATGATTAAATCCGGCGTGTGGGCTAACGCTTTTTCTACACCAATTTTACCATTTTCCGCTACTATTACTTTGTAGTTGGATAGCTCCAGGATTTCCGCTGTATTATTGCGGATGTCATCGTTATCTTCTATTACCAGGATCTTTTTCATACTTGTGTTAAGATTTGAAAGTTACGATAAATTCAGTACCTTTTTCCAGTTCACTATTGTATTCTATTGTTCCGTTCATCAGTTCAGCATATTTGGAAATAATATGCAAACCCAATCCTGTACCCTGTATATTACCAGCGTTTGTACCACGGAAAAAGCGTTCCATCAGGTGTTTTTGGTCCTCTTTGGAAATACCAATTCCATGATCCTTTACCGAAAGGACAATTTGCTGGTCTTGGATAACGGTCTTAATTTCAATATCGCTTGTTTCAGGAGAAAATTTACTGGCATTGGAAACGAGGTTAAGTATAATATGCTTTAGCATAGAGCCATCCATACATACCTCAGTATTTCCTGTATGGTGATACAAAATATTCTGATCTTTTTTAAGGTTATGCTTTATTTCCGATGTTATGGCTGTAATAAATTCCCGGATATTAAATTGTTCAGGCCTGACCTGTATTTTACCTTCCTCAATTTTACCTACGCTTAAAAAATCGTTCAAAATGTCTGTTAACATTTTTACGGATGAAATAATACGTTGCAGGTGTTTTTCCCGTTTCGGCTGATCTTCAGTGGTTGTATATTTTTCAATAAGGTAAGTGGAAGAAAGGACTGTACTGAGCGGTGTACGAAATTCATGCGAAGCCATGGACACAAACCTGGATTTTAATTCACCCAGCTCTTTTTCCTTTTCCAAAGCTATTTCCAGCTGGTGCAGGGTTTTTTTTAAAGCTTTTGTACGTTGTTGTACTGTAGCTTCCAATTCATCATTCAATTTAACAATATCGTTTTCTGCTTTTTTTCTTACGGATATGTCACTTATAAAAGCTATTGCATTTTTATCACCATTATTTTGATAATTACCCAGGCTTACCTCTACAGGAAATTCAGTCCCGTTTTTTTTTACCGCGTACAAATCCATGCCCACACCCATCGGGCGGCTTTTAGGATTATGTACATATTCTTCTCTATGGTCTACATGTTTATGATGATACCTTTTGGGGATAAGCACTTCAATAGGTTTATCAATTATTTCTTCAATGGTATATCCAAAAAGCTTTAAAGCAAATGGGTTTACGGACTGTATAGTTCCTTCACTGTTCATTACCACAATGCCCATCGAAGCATGGTTGAAAAGCGCTTCGTACCGGTAAGATTCGTTAGTATTTGGCATAAAAAATATATGTGCGAATTTACCAATAAATTCGATCAAAAATCTTATTAATAACCCTGCCAAGTTTCTATTCAAACAGGGCCTTATATAATTCAAACCATATTACAGTCATAAATGCCATTGCAAAAGAGATCCCAAACTGGCCTAAAGTTATTCCATCCAGTTGAAAAATATTACAAACAAAAGGGATAAAATGTAAAGCCGCCAAAAAGAATACAGAAATAATAAGTATAACAAAGGCTAAATTATTTTTGTACCGGCTGGTGTAAAAAATTGTCCTGCTAAAAGAACGGTTAACAAAAGTGAGAAAAATATTACTCAATATTAATGTTGTAAAAACAATTGTCCTTGTTTGCTCCATGCCTGCGCCGTTGCTCATGAAATAATAATATAAAGCCAATACGCCTGCTGCAATAACAATGCCTTGTATAATACTGATAAATAATTCTTTAGTTAAAAATAACTTGTTATTACTTCTTTGTGGCTCCAGTTGCATACTATTTTCTTCTGCGGGCTCATTTTCAAAAAATATAGAGCAGGTTGGCCCCATAATCAGTTCCAGAAAAATAATATGGATCGGGGTAAATATATTAGGATAAGCCCAGCTAAAAACTACTGGTACTGATGCTGTAAAAATTATAGGGATATGAATGGATATGATATAGCGGAGCGCTTTTTTAAGATTGTTGAAAATTTTTCTTCCTTCGCTGATAGCCGTTACAATTCGTTCCAGGTTATCATCTGTAAGGATCAAATTTGCTGCCTGCCTCGCAATTTCCGTTCCTTTTTTTCCCATGGCAATACCAATATCTGCTGATTTTAATGCCGGCCCGTCGTTAACACCATCACCAGTCATGGCTACAATTTCACCGGTTGCTTTTAAGGTATTCACTACTTTTAGCTTTGCATCAGGAAACATGCGTGCAAAAATATTAGTGCTTTTTACCACTTGCCTTAATTCATTTTCCGTCATTTTCATCACCTCTTCGCCGGTAGCATATTCATTGTAATTTAAAACACCTGCCTGACCGGCAATATTTATTGCTGTTTCAGGATAGTCGCCGGTAATAATTTTTATATCAATTCTGGCATCATATATTTTTTTAAATATTGCTGCAATATTCTTTTTTGGCGGATCATATAAAGCCAGTAACCCTTCAAACTGCCAGTTAAAATCATCTTGCATATCAGGAAACCGGGATGCAATGTGTGCAGCGCTAGCTACGCCAATAACCCGGTAACCTTTTGAAGCAAGTGATTTAACATGTTGTATAATTTTATTTTTTTCTTTATCATTTAATTTACAAACCCGGATAATCCGTTCGGCTGCACCTTTTGCCGTTGCTATTGTTGTATCACCATCCTTATATACATGCGTCATCATAGGCGGGTTGCCTCCCAAAGGATATTCAAATGTCATTTTAAATTTTTCATGTCCTTTGGCTCCAATATATAAATGATAAGCTTCCCAGATGGCCTTTTCCATTGCATCAAATGGGTTTATCTCACTGGCCAGCGCTCCATAAAGCAACACATTTTTATTTTGTACCTGCGCATTTTCATTTAACTCAATAAGTTCATCACTATCATAAGCATATATTACTTTTACCTGCATCCTGTTTTCAGTAATGGTGCCGGTTTTGTCCAGGCATATTACACTTACCTTGCCAAGGTTTTCTATGATTTGAGGTTGGCGTGAAATGATCCCCAATCTGCTCATTTTATAAGCCCCCTAATGCCATAAAAGAAGAAAATGCCACAGGAATTTCTTCCGGCACAACCGACATGGCTAAGGTTAATGCAAACAATAAACTTGTAACCCATTCCCGGTAATGAATATAGTTCACCAAAAAAATAATAAAAAAACATATCAGCCCGAATAGTGCCAGGCGCCTTACAAACCGGTCTACCTGTACTTGCAGTAAAGTTTTTGTAGCATGATGGCTGGTTATAGCTTTTCCTAATTTTCCTAAAACAGTGTTATTTCCGGTAGAAGTTATCTTCGCAGCGCATTTACCGGTATTGATGGTAGTTCCCTGGTATAGCAGGTTACTTTTTTCACTTCCATTTTTTCTACAGGGAATGATTCGCCGGTAATAACAGATTCATTTATAGTCAAATCGTTAGCCTGTAAAATAATAGCATCGGCAGGGATATTCATTCCTTCTTCTAATAATATTATATCACCAGGAACAAGCTCTTCTGCCTGGAGAAATATTTCTTTTCCATTCCTGATAACCGTTACTTTAGACGTTGTGAATTGCCGCAATGCTTCTAAAGCATGGCTGCTTTTTACTTCCTGATAAAGCGAAATCGCTGCAACTATGACCATAGCCACGAGCATCATTATGCCTTCACTTGTTTCTCCAAGAATAAAATATAATGAACAGGCAATGACTAAAAGAATAAACATAGGTTCTTTTACAATTCCCCAAACTATGTGTGCAAAACGGCGTTCATGCGCTGCATGAAAAATATTTTTTCCGTACTGCTGCTGTAAAATGGAAACCTGCGTGCCAGATAACCCTTGTATATTATCGGGCCTATGCGGTGACAATAGTGATTAATTTTTTAGCTGTGTTATGCATGATAATTGTTTTATATGGCAAGATAACGGCAGTTGGTTACATAAAAATATTTAAGGTCATAAAACAGGATGATTAAAATCATTGCATCTAGCTAGTCGATCCTCAAAAAGTCATTTTTTAGTTTGGGGACAAAAATCAGTTGAGTATAAAAGTTAAAGAAGCGAAGCAATTTTAAGGCCCAAAAATAAATTCTACTTTCCATTTATTCATCATTCTTTTAAAATTCATTGCTGCAGCCGCTAATATTACATTGATTGCATCTCCAACTGTACCTTTGAGGTAATTTCTGCTCATTCTGTAATCGTGTTTTAAATGCCCTATTACAGGCTCTATTGCCGCTCTGCGTTTATGTCTTTGCGTTTGGTTTGAGTAATGTCCTTATCTGGCTTTGGTGTGTGTAATGCAGTATTGTTAATCATTTTAGGCCCCCGGTACCCCCTGTCTAAAAAACATTTTTAGCCTCTTTGTCCATCAGCCTTTCATATTGTTCTAATACTGAGGGTAGTGTTTTGAGTCATGCAGGGATTCTGTAAAATTTAATGCCCCAACAATTACGCCGGTACTTTGTGTTACTAAAAAGAGGCTTTGCTTCCAAACTCAAATTTTTTATGCCCTTTGCCTTTAGTGTAGCATTTTACATCGGGTTCATGAAGGCTGTAAACTTTACCGCTATCGCTTCTTTTTTGTGCTAATACTGTTTTAAACAATGATAAATCGGTTGCATACCTGTTTAAACTATCGGCAGTAAGTTTGCGTTCAAGCTCCCGTACTAACCTGCCTGCTATTGTTTTAATTTTTTTACCAGCTTTTCTTGCTTTGCCTGCGCCGGCTTTGTTTTTCTTAAAACGCTGAACAGTGCTTAGTTTTTTTACCGTAAACTTATAACTCTGTCTTAGTTCCACCCTTTCTTTTAGGCCTATGGCCTGACATTTTACAATTATCTTTTTGTACAGCTTATCATCGGTTGGATAGGTGATATTTTTTCCTGTACAGTAGTATCCCCACTCAAATTATCATCATCGGCATCTTTACCATTGATACGGATACTTTCTTTAAAAATCAATTCTGACCCCGCTTCTCCAATTCGTTTTCTAAACTCTACTAACTCTGTAGGCACACAAGGTGGTTTTACAGAAAATAATTTTTCTCCGTCAAAGTACTGATAATAGGCATTTTCCGCCCATTGCCCTACTACACTTTCATCACTTAAATTGCGAAGCTGCTTTAAAATCAGCAACGATACCATTAAGCGGATAGGCTTGCCTGGTTTGCCCTGGGTTGCACTGTAATGTTTTTTAAAGCTTCTTCAAACACATTCCAATCAATCCTGTTTGCCAGTATATAAAGCGGATGAGAATGATTCAACTGCTCTTCAAAACTGCTGTAAAAACCAATTTGTGCACTGTTTTTTTGCTTGGATAACATGATACAAATTTGCAGGATTTTTAAGCTCATTTCTACTTTTCTTGCAGATTTATTTATACATAAGTGTGTATAAATTATGAATGGTAAAGGATTGTAGGGCTTTTTGAGGAACGACTAGCTATTATTGCGCCAGTTTTTAATAGAATATTAGATTTTAAACCGGCCGGATTTCTATCCGGCCTTCTGCAATTTAAGTATTGAGAGATCTTGTTTGTACTAAATTAAGTAACCTGTCTGCATCTTCTTTTTTGCATAGTTCTGTTCCGGGGTCATAGTCGCTGCCGTGCCACAGGCTACTCCATATTGCACAGCTTCAATTAAGTTTTTTCCTGTGATAAATAAAAAATAATACCTGCAACCATACTGTCACCTGCACCAACGGTACTTTTTTTATTATAGGTGGTGGGGTAATTATCTGGGTAATAGTATTTGTTATAAGCATGGCGCCATTTGCACCCATTGAAATTACCATTGCTTCACATTTGCCTTTTGCAATAATATTTTTTGCCACATCACTTACTTCATCCGGCTGCAGTTCTTTTTTACCGGCCAGAAAACTAAGTTCATTAAGATTTGGCTTAACTAAGTAAACTCCTTCCTCCAGTGCATGCTTTAATGCTTCGCCGGAGGTATCCACAATAAATTTTGCATTTTTGTTCCTGGCAATTTTTGCTAATTGTGCATAAATATCCAGGGCACACCCGGTGGCAAACTGCCACTGGCTACAATAAATTCTGCGTTATTTATTTCCTGCACTTCTTTTAAACACTTTTTCCATTCATTTTCGCTTAATTCAGTTCCCGGCATCCCAAAACGATATTGATTGTTGTTCGATTCTTCAAGGACTATGATATTTTCCCTTGTTTCATTACGTGTTTCAATAATTACAGAAGAAATATTTTCTTTTTCAAGTAAATGATTAAAAAATTTACCGGTATAGCCCCCGGAAGGAAATATCGCTGTAGATTCCCCAGCTAATTTCTTTATGGCCCTTGCCACATTGATACCACCACCACCCGGCTCCAGTTTTGGGGCGGTACACCTCATTTTTTTTTCAGGCAATAAAGAGTGTACGGATGTACTTTTATCAATGCATGGGCTAAAGGTTATAGTAATAGTTTTACGCATATAGCAAAGTAAGCAAATTGAATATTAATTATGATTATTTATCCGGGATAATTACTTAAATGCTCAAAGGTGTAGTTCCCTTTCGTTTTTAGCTGCTCAATAAGTTGCTTTAATTCACATTGTGAGCATGCCTTACGGAACAGCCAGTCATGCAATAATAAAACCAAATGATTTTTCTTTACTGTTTTTCCTTTTTTTAAAAGTCTTTCAATCTTTCGTACCATATCATTAACAGAGCTGGCTGATGTACTGTCGTTAGCATTATCGTACCATATCATATCCCAGCCAAACACTTTAAAGCCATTCTGAAATAATAAATCTGCTGAGGCAGACCCGCTTTTTATGTCATTGATAGAAGTATCTGTAAGGCGCCACTGATTCCTGCCGGGCAACCTTGCCAGTTTAAGCGGTATGTTTAATTCTTCCTGGCATTTTAAAAAATCTTCCAGTACGTTTTGTGGGTTGTTGTAAAATTTCCTGTATTTATTATTAGCATGGGAATAGCTGTGGTTCGCAATTTCAATAAACGGGTTTTGCAGGTATAAATCATGCAGCGTGTTTTTTACTTTGCATACCCACTACAAAGACATTGACTTTTATTTGTTCCTGCAAAATGATATCATTAATAAACCTGCTGCTGTCTAATGGGCCATCATCGAAAGTAAGGTAAATAGTATATTGCTGCTGAGGTGCTTGATGCAATGCTTTTTCTTTACTAAAAATTATAAAGCTGCTATTGCAGAAAAGCAATACTGCAATGAAACAATACATTATTGATCTGGCTTTTATCATTTGCTTAACTGGATGTTACTATATAGCTGTGTTCATTACATCATATTGCTTATTATTTGCTGTTTTCAAATAGGCTATTTCAAAATCTTTAGTGCTGTAAAAAATAATTTTCATTATAAGTGATCTTTAAATTTACCAACAGTTATATTATTCGTGAACTGCCATTACAGGCACATGGGTATGAAGCACAAGGCGTTTGGAATGGCTGTGGTAGAAAACTTTGCTAAACAAATTATGCTTTTTCGGAAGGACAATTGAAAAGTCAATGTTATTATTTTCTGCAAATTCATTAATACTTTTTTCAATATTAGTGCTTTTTATAAAATGGTATTTCGGTTTAAGCTTTCCTAATATTTGCTGTACCCAGCCAGACTCTTCAATAGTTTGCTGGTCAAGCGAATTTACATCCACTTCATTTACATGTAAGATGTGAAGTTCTGCATGGAATTCATCTACCAGGCTTTTTATTTCTTTAGCGGGTATTGTTTCCACTACTTTTCTAAAATCACAGGCTAGTGCTATTTTCCGGATACATTCAAATTTTGCTTCAAGCGGTATAATAATTACTGGCCATGAAAGGTGCTTTACAGCAGCAAGGGTTTTTGCACCAGATATTATTTTTTCAAAAAAATCGGCATTTTCTGCTCCCATAACTACTGCATACGGACTAACGGAAGCACAATAATTATTTATTCCTTCTATTAGGTCACCTTGAGTTACTATGGAGGTAACTTTTATCCTGTCCCTGGTCCTGTACATAATTTCCCCTTCAAGTTCTTCCAGCTTTTTTTGTGCATCAGCTATTAGCCCTTCTATGCCATATTGAGGAATGGGGATTTCGCTAAATACCAGCGGTAAAGGGCAAACATGTACCAGTGACAAACTTGTACCGATAATGCAAGCCATATCCGCTGCGTAATTAACTGCGTTTAATGAGACAGGTGAAAAATCGGTAGGAACTACAATCGTTTTCATATTCATATAATTTTTTATTTCAGTTAGCAGAAAGGTTAAACATTAACCAAACCAGATAACTGAATAGCAAAACTATTCTTAACTGTTCAACTGAATACTGATGACTGTCACCTGTAAGTTTGATTACTCTCAGTTTGAAGAAGCATATTTTAATTGATAGTATATAATTACTCCCAAAATAATTATGTTGGCAATAGTACCAAACTTTGCATCACTCCATACGGTAACGATAAGTATTTGAGAAAGAATTATAGCTGCAATCGCAACGATGGTCCACCATTCTTTATTAACCAGTAATAGTGCCAGGGCTACAATAAAGAGACAAGCGGTGATAAACCAGCATATGCCTTCAGGCTTTGAAACCTGTTTTGTTATTTGTGTGATATTGCCATACCTGAATGCCTTGGCAAATCCCATGAAATGAATAAATCCATGAAGAGCAATGATTAAAGCAAAAGATATTTTTAGCATTTTAATGAACTTTTTTGAACATTATGAAATATTAAATTCATTTCCCATTAAATTTTATTAATAAAGAACTCATATAGCATCATCAATAGCCATTCAATAAATTGCTTTCCATAAATTCCCAATACAAGAAAGATAAAAAATATAATGAGCCAGTATGATAATGTTTCTGATTGATTTTTTACATCTGCTAACATGATAATTTGTTTAATACTGTTATGAAATGGTTTAACAATCAAGCGTATAATTACACCGCCCATTTGCCTTTTAGCTGGTATGCCAGTAAAACAATAAGAATACCAACACCCAGGTATAAAAAATGCAGCCAATGAGCAACCTGTATCAATA
Organism: Chitinophagaceae bacterium; assembly: GCA_016713965.1. Classification (GTDB taxonomy): domain Bacteria; phylum Bacteroidota; class Bacteroidia; order Chitinophagales; family Chitinophagaceae; genus Ferruginibacter. The sequence goes on along the minus strand of JADJOC010000003.1, from coordinate 389,716 downwards.
ACATTTGCATTACTATCCAGCCACTGATTATAATGCCGCCTGCTATAGCCCAGTTATAGCGATTAGAACGGCGTTGAAGATTATACAATGCGGCTACGAGGTTTACACCTCCAACAATTATTGTTAATAATATGCCGGGTATCAAAAAATCCTTGAAGGATGTATCTTTCAGTACATTTATGGGTAAATGCAATAGTGTGCCATCAGGACTGCTCATCATTAATAACCCTGAGAAAATGCTTGTAACAGCAACAAAAGAAATCAGTAAAAATAATAGTGTCCTCATCTTTTTAATTTTATATAATTAAATATTGTATCATATTTCTCAAAACGATAAAGCAAAGAAAATTTATGCTGTGATATTAAAAAGTGTTAATCGTCACTATTTGTATTGATTATGGTTAGTATGGAATTATTATGATTATTATCAGTTAAAAATTTGACATAAATCATTGTTGGCAGATCTGATTTATAATTCTTTTGCACAACCAAACCGATATTTTTAACTTTAAAACAAAAAATTATTGAAATTGATTTTTAAATTCAAAAGATGTGATGGATGGGCTTAAATTAGATCCATAAAATTGGAAATATAAGTACTGGAATATATTTGCGAAGATTAATTATAAAAAATCTAATCCATAAATCCCCTTTTTGCAGAAAGCTATCTTACCAATAAGATAGCTTTTTTGTGAAAGCAAGAAATATTATATTTAACGATGGCTGAACCTAATCAAAAAAAATCACATAAATATTCTCCTTGTAACAAAGTAAAACTAGTACGTGGTGGCAGAGAATATTTTGACATGCTATTACTTTTGATTAATAATGCGAAGGAAAGCATTCACCTGCAATCGTATATATATAGTGATGATGAAACGGGTTGCCTGATAGCAGATGCACTACAAGCCGCTGTTAAAAGAAACGTGCAAGTATATTTACTGGCAGATGGATATGCTTCCCAGGCCCTGTCAAAAGAATTTATTGACGGATTAAATGATGCCGGGATTAACTTTAAATTTTTTGAGCCTTTTTACAAAAGCAAATATTTTTATTTTGGCAGGAGGATGCACCATAAAGTTTTTGTTGCGGATGCCAGCTATGTCCTGGTGGGAGGAATAAATATTACCAACCGCTACAATGATATGCCTGGACAGCCTGCATGGCTTGACTTTGCATTATATGCCGAAGGAGAAATAGCCAAACAACTTTGTATCCTTTGCTGGAAAACCTGGAATGATTTTGCCACAAATATGAGTATTACACCTTGAAGAGAAGCAGTTGCTATTTAATTTTGACAATGAGCAAACAAGCCTTGTAAGGATGAGGCGGAATGATTGGGTACGCCGCAAAAATGAAATATCAGCAACATACATTGAAATGTTCCGTAATGCACGCTCACACATTACTATTTTATGCAGCTATTTTTTACCCGGGAGAATAATCCGCAGCTTATTAAGCAAGGCGGCAAGGCGTGGCGTGAAGATAAAAATAATTACTGCAGGGCCGTCAGATGTTATGCTGGCAAAACATGCGGAGCGATGGTTATACGACTGGCTGTTACGAAATAAAATTGAACTATATGAATATCAACCTGCGGTTTTACATGCTAAAATTGCTGTATGTGATAGCGAGTGGCTGACTGTAGGCTCATACAATATAAATAATATCAGTACTTATACCGGTATTGAATTAAATCTGGATGTAAATGACACCAGATTTGCAACAGAAACAGAAAAAATTATAAGAACAATTATGCAAAATGAGTGCATAGCGATTACACATGAAAAGCACCTGCTTGCAAAAAATATTCTTATACAATTTCATAGATGGGTTTGTTATAGGGCTATCCGGGCTATATTTTACATACTAACTTTTTATTATAAACGCAAAGGTTAATATTTGAGAACTGATCAATAAAAAAAATTAATTTCCTTTTATTCTTTGCAAAAAATATTTTGCGGTTTGCCAGCTCCAGCCTTCAAACCTTCATCTTTGTACAATTAATGTATTATCTTCCGGATGCTGTAAAAAGTAATAAAATACAAACTTTGCCCTGGGGTTTTGCCAGCCGATAACCTGGCCAAAACGCAGGTCGTTAAATACCAAAGTATCATTCCATTTTTCTACAGTATAAAATTGTTGGGAGAAACGGATAAGCCGTTGGAGGTCTTCATGGTCATGCACCGGGTTTAATAAAGAATCATTACGGGGGAAGTAATGAAAATTAATTTCTTTTTTAGCATCAAACAAAGAACGGAAACCAACATGATATCCGTTATCATCACCGGCAACTACATACCATAACCAGTTTTGCAAGGGGGCAGGAGTGGTAAAATATCTTGTATAAGAGATTTGCTGTTTTTGCAAAATATTTTTTACATCGGTATCAATCCTGATTTTATTTATCATACATAACAATAGATAAGCAGAACTTACTGTCAATCCCATTAGCCACCATCGTTTTCTTTTTGATGTTGACCTTTTTAAATAAATAAGTACAATACAAGCCATAACCGGCCAGATCGAAAAGAATGGATCGGCTACATAAATTGCATTGAAAGAAATGCGCTGATGGCTGAAAGGCTCAAACCAGCCTACACCATAATTATTAAAAGCATCGATAAAAATATGTGTAAAAATTACTGCGCCAAAAAACAGCATCCATTTTGACAGTTTAATATTATGAGGCCGGTGCCAGCGTTCGGCCAGTAAGGCAAACAATGGGGTAATAATCGCACAAAACAAAAATGAGTGGGTGAACCCACGGTGGGCCAGTAAATTTGAAGAGGTATCCATCCAGAATGATGCTATAAAATCGATATCAGGCACGCTTTGGGCCATGGCACCCCACAGCATTGCTTTTTTGCCTAATTTTTTTCCGGCAAAAACTTCGCCCATGCAAGCGCCAAGGGCAAGGTGTGTAATGGAATCCATAAATACAATTTACCAATAATTTTTTTTATTTACTTTTTTATCTTTATGTGTTTTCTGCTATTATAGAAAACTTATCCATCAAATTTTAGATGAATAGCATTACAAATGTACAAGAGTACGACCCCACCTTCGGACGGGGCAAGTAGCCAATGAAGCTTAACCAGGGAACAAATGCCGGTAACATAATATTCCTGTCGGCGCCAGCCAGGCGGAAAAACTTATTTATTGTGGGCAATAAATAAAGGCAATTTTGTTTCTTTCATTAACACATCGGCCATGCTTTCACGAAACCAGCGGCTAACCGTACTTCTTCTGTAGGCACCTAATACAATCAGGGTATTTTCCTGCTGCTTTTTAAGGTGATTTACGATAGTATCTTCGGCGATACCTTTAAGTATAGTATATTTTGCTTTAGGATAATGGCGTTTCATAAATTCTTTCATTAGCTTATTATCCGGTAAATGCAAAGATGTACCTGTTGAATTAACTGAAATTACTTCTGTGTCCAAATGCTTTAACTCCGGCAATAAATAGCTGAACATTTTTATGGCATGTACTGATGAAGGCTCTCCATCATACAACAAAATAATTTTTTTAACAGGGCTGTATTTTTGCGGTACCAATAATACAGGGCATTGTGTATCGCTTAATAAATCCCGGATAAAGCGGGTAGGCAGTTCTTCTTTATGATGTGCAAATGTTTCTTTGGAATCTATTACCAGCAGGTCGGTATAAATACTTTCATGCTTTAGCGCCTGTATGGCAAAGTTACGGTTGTGATGTATGGAATATTCGGAGCTTTGCCTGCTGGCAGGATTTTCAAAAGTTTCTGCAGCAGCATTGCGGGTAGCTGCATCTTTTTCTTCAAATGCTTTTAACCTTTCCGCAGAGACTCCCTGATTTACGATCAAATCATAAATTTTATAGCTGGAGTATGTACTGTCATCCATGAAAGCACCTACCAGGTGGGTACTGGTTTGCTTTGACAGGTATATTGCATAATCTCTGGTACTTTTTGAAAATTTAAGGCCATCAAATGCCGCAGTAATTTTTTTCATAAAATTTAAATTATTATAAGTGTGCTATAAAAATCGGTTGTGTAACCGTTTGAATTAATATATCTGCATGGCTGCGTTTAACAAACCGGGATAAAGTGCTTCTGCCATAGGCACCCATCACTAAAAACATATTTTTCCGTTTAAACAGGTAGTCAAATAATTTTGAGTCGGCACTTCCTTTGAGGGCTTCAAAGTGCAGGTCAGTATAATGTCCTTTTAACCATTCTTCTAATTTATGTTTATCTTCTTCAGGCCATTCTCCTGCTTTATTTGCATAAATAATATTTACTTTTTTATCGCTAAACTGTGGGAAGAGATAGGTAAACTGCTTAATGGCAAATAATGAATTTTTGCCATTGTAAGCAAATACAATTTCATCAATGGCATCAAAGGTTTCGGGTGCAATAATTACAGGGCATTCTGATTTTTTAAGTATATCTCTTACAAATTCTGTAGGGTACCTTCATACTTTTTATTAAATGTAGTTTCTGCATCCGCTATGAGAACATCAGCAAATTTGCTTTCCTCAATGAGCTCACGGGCGGGTATACCACCATCACGCTGAACACTATAACTAACGCCGCGGTTGGCGCACCCTTCCTCAAATAAAGCAATGCTCTTTTCAATACATGCCATTTTAAATTTATATTCGCTTGATCCTTCATCTATTTCCCAATCCATATACATTAGCCCATACGCTTTTTTTAACACTCGTTTTTGATCTGGAACAAGGTTTTCCAAAAAGACACCTGTTACCGGTGATTTTGTTAACCTGCCCAGGTAGCAGGCAAATTCCAATGCATTTTTATCAGGATGAATGGCATCAATAGCCAATAATATTTTTTTCATTTTTCATATTTTTTAAAATTACCAAAGGCAGCATATTTTATACATGATGAATATTAGTCGGTACAATGATTGTGATTATAACCAGCATTATTTATGTGCAATAAAAACCGGTAACTGGTGATCGGCAATTACATCCTTTATGAAGCTTTTTTTAAAAAGTTGTGAGAAACCAGAGCGGCCATAAGAACCACTTACAAGCATGGCAGATTTATTTTCAGAGATCCACGTACTGAAATATTTTTTCGGGTCTATTACCAACTGAAGAAAAGAAAGGTTTTTAAAATGGCGGGCTGCCAGCTCTTCCATTTGCGTTTTATCCGGAAACTCTTCTTCTGCATCATCACTGGCATATACCAGTACCGTTTCTTTGTCGGTCAACTCTGGTAAAAGATAGGCAAACTGCTTAATGGCAAAAATCGCATCTTCGCTGCCATCATAAGCCAGGATTATACTTTCAGGGAAATCAAATTTCTCCGGAACAACTACCACTGAGCAATTAACTCCATGCAATGCATCCTGCAAATAATTATCGGTCAGGTTAAAATCTGCGTCTTTATAAAACACTTCGCTGCCCAGGATAAGCAGGTCGGCGTAGTTGCTCTCTTTTTTTAATTCAGGCAATACTAAATCAAAATTCTTTATGCACCCGGTAATCGATAAAATTATTTTGGCATAATTTTTCAAAGCGTTCAATGTTTTTCTTTATTAATTCTGATTCATCGTTTTCTACCAACGGAACAAAAACCGGACTGCTTACCGCATAAGCATAACTCCATAAGTTAACCAACTCTGTCTGCGGCAGAAAAACACCGGTAAGCAATATGGGTTGCAGTTCATTAAGCTTACGAGCAAATTCAAAAGCGCCTTCTGAAAAATTAGTTCCATCAAATACCAGGATTACCTTTTTCATAAATTTTATTTAATTATGTTCACTTTTTTGTTATGCAATATTTTTCACAATTCTACGGCAGGAATTTTGGACAGAAATTGATGATAATCAAAAACAGGAATGATTTCAATCAGGAATTTGAAAAAGCTATGAATATATTTTTGTGATATAAATTATTTTATGACAGATATTTCCACATACCACAGGAAAACAGAAAAACAGTTTTTATTTAATGTGCAATCCAATTGGGTAGCCAATAATAATACAGGTACATTTTATTCCAATGATGTAAAAGCGATACTGAAAGTAGGTTTAAATAATAAATTTGGTGGAACTACCAAGGAATGGACTCCTGAGCATATCTTCCTTTCTGCTATAGGAAGTTCTTTTATGACTACTTTTATGCTGGTATGTGAGGAGTCAAAATGCCATATCAATTATTTTGAATGCAATATAATCGGGCAGGTAAAATTTATAGATGATGCCTGCCAGTTTACGCAGGTAGATGTTTTTGCCAAAATAGAAATTGAAGATGAGGAACTAAAGCATATCATTAACGAAACCCTGGAAAAAACAAAAAAGCATTGCCTTGTTGCGCACTCAGTTAAATCGAGGATAATTTATCACCCCGAAGTAATTGTTACCACATCAACAAAAAATGTAAGAATAACGATAATAAGGTTTGCAATAATTGCTGTAAGAAAATTAAACCTGAAGAACACCTGTAATGATAAAGTATTAAACTAAAAATCATCAATTTTTAAATATAAAAAACATGTTTGGACAATTAACCCGGGAACAAATAGAAGAAGTGCTTACAAAACAACTGGTAGGCCGTATTGGTTGCCATGCTGATAATATTACTTATGTAGTGCCTACAAGCTACGCCTATCATGATAACACCATATACTGCCATACTTATGAAGGGATGAAGCTGAACATGATGAAACAAAACCCGCAGGTATGTTTTGAAGTGGATGTATTGGAAAATTTATCGGACTGGAAAAGTGTGATTGCCTGGGGGAAATTTGAAGAAATAACAAAAGAAGCAGATCGCAAAGATGCTTTACAGATATTGCTAAACCGTTCTTTGCCTTTTATCACCAGTAAAACAATGCAATTCGGTGATGATTGGCCTTTTACGGCAAGTACGACGGAAAATATAAATGGAGTCTTATTTAAAATACAGCTGAAAAATAAAACCGGAAGGTATGAGATGGGGGATGCTGTAAGAAATGAACGGCATTAGGGAAAATAATTTGGAGTTCTATGACAAACTAAATCAAATATTTGTGTTTTTGCCAGTAATTCAAAGTACTGGTTTTATAAGCATCTTACCGACTTTAATTTCTTTACATTACTTGTAAAGTATTTGGGTTATATTATTTTCAATGCCTGTGATAGTAAGTTTTCTATCCTGCATATTTCTACTGGTCTTTCATTTTCGTTATACTATGTGGATAATTCTAATGCTTTAAATTCTGCATCTACTTTTAAGGTATATGAGTTGTCAGAATAAAACAATATCAAAATAAAAATGTTGGAATAGAGTAACGGTTATGTTAGGATGTTTTTAATATTTCGTCCCTGTATTTGGTTAGCAACAAAGCTTTGGAGATAAATCCGATATATTTTCCATCATAAACAACCGGCAAGTGATTTTCTTCACATACATCCAATTTAATTAAAATCGAATGTATGTCATCCTGATCCGTTATTTTATCAGCTGGCTGTACCATCAGGTGTTTTACAAATATTTCATTATATTTTTCTGAATTAAAATAATATCTTTTATTTGATTTAATTCTATAACGCCAACCAGTTGGTCATCATTGTCCACAACAGGAAAAGTATGCTTACCCGAGTTTTTGATTATCGTTATCAATTTCTGCAGGCTATATTCAGGTTTAATAATAGCATAGTCATTTTCTATTAACTCGGTAAGTTCCAGTTTACTTAATAAAAATTTATCCATGTCATGTGTATTAATTTTATTGCTATGAGCTAAGCGTTTCATTTCCATAGATAATGGTTGAAAAGATTTTACAATGGCGTAGCTTATAGCAGAAACAATCATTAAGGGGATCATCAATTCATATCCTCCCGTAATTTCTGCGATTAAAAAAATAGCAGTTAAGGGGGCGTAAAAAACACCACTTAAAATACCTGCCATAGCCACAATGGTATAGTTGCTACTGGGCACTTTAGTAAAACCAAGCAATTGCAAAACAGAAGAATAAGAAAACCCTAGGTACGCACCTACGAATAGGGATGGTGCGAAATTACCTCCATTGCCGCCACTGCCTAACGTTAAAGCAGTGGCTACAACTTTTAAAAGCATAATTATAGTAACTCCCAATAGTATTGCAACTTTATTTTCAAACACCGTATGTAAAATGCTGTTTGAAAATATCTTTTCGGGTTGCATATTTGCCAATGATTTAATACTTTCATATCCTTCACCAAATAAAGTTGGAAAAATTAAAATCAGTAATGACAATAACAGCCCACCTGTGATAGCCCGTTTATAAATACTTTTTATTTTTAACATCCGGTGTTCCAGCCGGACAAATATTTTAGCATAATATAAAGAAACAAATCCTGCCAATATTCCTAACAAAATATAAAATGGTACATTATTATAATTAAATGGTGATTGTAAACCGAAGGAAAGCAATATGCCTTCTTTTAAAATTATTTTTGATAACAGGGCACCCGATGCAGCAGCAATAATTAGGGGTATGAATGAACCGATAGAAACATCTAACAGTAATACTTCCAATACAAATAAAACACCCGTAATAGGAGCATTGAATGCAGCGGCAATTCCTCCGGCTACACCGCATGCTAGCATCAAAGTCCTATCCCTGTAATTTAAATGATATGTTTGCGCAAAATTAGAACCGATGGCTGCACTTGTAGCCACAATAGGAGATTCAAGGCCTGCAGACCCACCTGTGCCTACAGTGATGCCACTGGTAATTACATGTGAATACATCTGGCTGACAGGTAAAATACTTGACTTTTTGCAATAGCATAAACAATTTTATCGCTTCCTTTTAAAAGGTTGCCTTTAAAAATTGCCTTATAACCCACACAGTAAATACAATTCCCGCAATAGGTAAAAAAGCAAAACTATATTTCCAATGTAATAAAATAACATTTTCAGTAACTACTTTGTGCAACCAAAATACGAACGATTTAAGAATAATAGCTACAGTACTTGCCGACAATCCCACTACAATGGCTGCTGCTATAATAAACTGCTTTTCTGGTAGCTTTTTCCGCAAAGGAAATAATAGAAAATTTATTTTTTTATGTACAAATGAAAACATGTTATAGCTAATGATTTAAAAAATAAAAGAACAATCTTAATTTTCCAACAAAGTCTTGGAAAATCAAGAGTAGAATAATAACAATTTCTTTCTGCGTACTAACTTAATTTTTCAGAAATTTGACCTCTATGGCAGCAAATATAAACCTTAGCTATTTATACTTGCATTTCATTTATTAAAGATAAACTTTTCGTAAATGAAAATCATTTTTCCAATCCATAAAAGTATGGAGAGTTTTGGACGTTATCATTATACAATATTTAGCCTTTTATAATTCTGTGAGTGAATTTAATAATAAGTTTGATGTGAGGGTAATTGAATAAATTTGCCTCGAGAGCCGAATTATAAAATTGTAACTCATAAAATGTAATTGATGAAGCCCGTACTTACTAAATTATTTTCAGATTTTTTTAATAGTGAAAAAGCAGGTGGTTTTATCCTGATTGCTTGCACTGTCCTGTCTATAGCTATTGCAAATAGTAATATGGGAGAGGGCTACCTTCACTTCTGGCACCAGAACATTGGGATAAATACTGAAAGCATCCGGTTGAATTACTCTATTGAACACTGGATTAACGATGGGTTAATGGCGATATTTTTTTTATTAATAGGGCTTGAAATAGAACGGGAGATTTATATTGGGGAGTTATCCAGTTTTAAAAATGCTTCCCTGCCTTTTTTCGCAGCTATTGGCGGGATGTTTGTACCTGCTATCATTCATTTTATACTTAATAAAGGAACAGTTACACAACCCGGTTTTGGTATTCCTATGGCTACTGATATTGCATTTTCCTTAGGTATTCTTTCTTTACTGGGTGATAAAGTACCGGCAACTTTAAAAATATTTCTTACTGCTTTTGCTATTATTGATGACCTGGGAGCTATTATTACCATTGCAATTTTTTATACGGAAACTTTTTCAATGATTTATTTTGGGATAGCCATAGCAATATTTATACTGTTATTAATTTTTAACAGGTTAAAATTAATAACCTGCTATTTTATTTATTGCCGGGAATAATAATGTGGTATTGCATGTTACAGTCAGGCGTACACGCTACTATCAGTGGTGTATTATTGGCATTTGCATTACCATTTGGGAATGGCGATGAAAACTCGCCATCTTATAAATTACAACATTTCCTTCATAAACCTGTTGCATTTATCATACTGCCAATATTTGCGTTAGCCAATACCGGTATAGTATTTACTTCCGGGTGGTATAACCACCTTGTGTCAAAAAATAGTATCGGTATTATGATTGGGCTGGTAATAGGTAAACCATTGGGAGTTTTGGTTTTTGCTTTTACAGCTGTTAAGCTTAAAATAAGCAGTCTTACAGCTGATATTAACTGGAATCATATTATTGGTGCAGGAATTTTGGGTGGTATTGGTTTTACAATGTCCATCTTTATTACATTACTAGCTTTTAAAGACGGACAAATTGTTATAGCTTCTAAAATTGCAGTATTAATTTCTTCAGCAGTTGCCGGGCTTGTTGGTTATATGTATCTGAAATTTTACCATCAGAAAGAGAAAGCTTGATATTACTTCTTAATATTATTAACAATAATGACTATTAGCCAGAGGTTTAAAGAATTAAAATTGAAGTAGTAGTTACAAGTAACACAAAACATCAGCGCTTTAGTTTTGCTTGCTCAATATAAATTTTAAAGTTTTCTTTTTTCTTTTTCTTTAGCAACCGCTATAGGATTTCCAAACAGGTAAAACCATTTTTTGTTCCATGTTTTTGCGCCTCTTAGGTCTTTCCATATATCAGCAAACTCGTGAAAATTAATATAGAAAGGGTTAGCTTTATTTTCTATATTGTGTGTAACTCCATATTTAACTTTTTCTTCCTCTTTTTGATAAGTTCCAAAAATCCTGTTCCATAAAATAAATGTTGCTGCAAAGTTTTTATTTATATACTTTTCTTGTGACCCATGGTGGACACGATGATTAGAAGGCGTTGCAAAAATATATTCAATAACAGGGTGTAAACGACCGATATATTCTGTATGCACCCAAAATTGGAAAAGCACAGCTACCTGGTTAACGATAAAAAAAATTATCGGATGAAACCCTAATAATGCTACCGGAACAAAAAATATTATTTTTATATGTTGAACCCAACTTAGCCTAAATGATACGGTGAGGTTATAATGTTCACTGCTATGGTGCACAACATGAGTAGCCCACCAAAATCTTTGTTGATGTGATATCCTATGCGCCCAATAACTGCAAAAATCGAAGATGATGTAGCAGGGTAGTATTGCCCACCAATTAAAATACATTCTCCAGGGTACTAAATTATAAACTATTACAATCAGTGATAGTAAAACAAACTTTAGCGCAAAAGCAATTGTTACATTACCGATTCCCACTAAAACAGATCCAAGTGTTTCTGCCTTCTTATACAATTGTTTATTTTCTTTATAAGAGATATACCACTCCAATAAAACAAAAAAGAACATGACAGGGGCAGCCCAAACAATTATTTCAGGTGAATTCTTACTGATGTCTTTAATTTGTCCATATGTTATTTCAGGAGCCCCAAACCAGTTCGTCAGTGTATTATTTTCCATAAATATTATTTTGCATTTATTTTATTAGATAAAAGCAAATACCATACTGTAATAATTGTATTAAGCTAATATTGGATAATAAATTAGTTAAGCCGAAGAAGTATTTAATTAATATTACGGTTACCTGTAACTTATCTAGAACTTGTAAGTTCCGTAATACAAAAAGCATTCTAATTAAAAATAAATCGAGTGTCTAAGTATATTGATGTATTTAATAAAGCTTACATCTCTTAAATAAGAAAAAAGAAATTTTGAAAAATGAAAATTAACAGAGTTATATTATTATCCCCTCTTTCGGCAACATATTCTACACTTTCTACACTATTAAAACAAGCGAATTCATCTTGCTGTTAATAACAATAAACTTAATAAACCAGCAACATAGTATTGCGTTTATCACAAGTAAAGAAGATATCTCAAAATTTGAGTTTAATGGTATAGCTTTTGTACCAAAAATAGTGACATCGCGTTTTTTATTTTATATATCTACTAATTGAAAAAATAAATAATTATGGCAAATTATCAAACTTACCATGCTTGTATAGAAGCATGCTTAAGATGTGCTTCTATATGTAATTATTGCGCTTCATCCTGCACACAGGAAGAAGATGTAAAGATGATGGCGAATTGTATCCGTATGGATATGGAATGTGCTGCTATATGCTTTGCAGCAGCACAATTAATGAGTTTAGGCAGCAATAAATCAAAAGAGATGTGCCGCATTTGTGCTGATATGTGAAGCATGTGGCATTGAATGTGCCCAACACAAAACTGAACATTGTCAGCAATGTGCCAAGGAGTGTAAACGCTGTGCGGAAGAGTGCCGCAAAATGGTAGCATAGAAGAAATAAGAAGAATAGGCTTTTTAACAAATTGCACCAATAATAATTGTACAATACTTAATACTTTACTATGTTACATAAAGACAATGCAGATAATAATAATGGTTATACCTTCCCCCAAAGGGTATGGATAACAGGAAGTATACTTGCATTAATAGTGTTAATATTATCACTGTTAAAGACAGCTTTTAATGTTTTTTTACTCATACTTGCCGGGGTATTAATAGCCGTATTTTTCAGAGCTGTAAGTTCCTTAATAGAGAAAAAAACCAAATGGAACGTTGGGTTATGTTTAACCATTTCGGTTATAGGAACGGTACTCATTATTACTAGCACCTTCTGGCTGGTTGGCGCAGAAGTGCAATCACAATTATCTCAGCTTAGCGAAACACTACCAGGATCAATTCAAAGTGCAAAAGAAAAATTGAGCCAGCACCCTATCGGGAAAAAAATAATTCAAACCTTGTCTTCGCCACAGATGCCGGAAAAAGCCAAGGGGTTTGCAGCTACTTTTTTCAAAACAACATTTGGCATATTAGGGGACATTTACGTTATATTATTTTTAGGTATTTTTTTTACGGTTTCACCCCAGCAGTATAAAAAAGGTATCGTTCAATTAGTGCCAAAATCAGGACGCCGAAAAACAAATATTATACTGAACAATATAGTAAACCTTTTAAAAAAATGGCTTAAAGGAAAATTGTTTGCAATGCTGGTTGTTTTTATTTTAACTGCTGTTGGGCTGATAATTATGGGTATCCCAATGTGGCTTGCACTTGCACTGATAGCAGGCATATTAAGTTTTATACCCAATTTCGGCCCTTTAATTGCACTGATACCTGCAGTACTTGTTGGCTTAATGCAAGGGCCGGTAACAGCCGGACTTGTAGCAGGTTTATATATCTTAGTTCAAGTAATAGAAAGCAATTTTATTACCCCCTTTGTAGAAAATAAATTAATTAATATCCCACCTGCTCTTATTATTATTTCACAATTAGTGATGGGGATTTTAATAGGCGGATGGGGGCTTTTATTAGCAAGTTCGTTGATGATTATAGTAATGGTTATAGTGCAGGAAACATATATCAAGAGCATTAACCGGGAGAAAATTTAAAAATAATTTATGAAACACACAGTTATAAGTTTAATTGGTTTCCGGGAAAAGGGTGATTATTTCTCCTAATTGGATAAAAAAATACAATGGGATTCATCCACCGTTATTGTTAACGCTACGATGGAACATGTAAAAGATAGCCCTGAATATGAGCTAAGCCAGGAAATAAGTGAGTCTTATGAATCCAATCTCCAAAACTATTATGGAAATTTTATTGATCATAAATAGTAATTAAAATTTATGAGCTCAGACAATGTTTCCAGAAGTATAGCATATTGTATGTAAAAATAAATTAAAGAATTTTTGCCGGACAAATACCAAGCTTCTTTAAGTAGGAAAGTGCTTCTATTATTTTTTTAAAATATTGAAAAGTGTTATGACATATTGGATCTATATAATTACATCTATATTATGAAAATGAAAGTATTAATTTTAACAACATTTTAATTTAGGTAATAATACCTCGGGATAAACATTTTAGATTACTATGTTTACACTTTATATCTGCTTATCATTTATTCTTATAATTCTTGCATTTCATTACCTGATAATTAAACTTTGAGCAACTATTAAGTTTTATCTTTGCCGTATTTATCACTAAATAATAGACTTTGAATAATTTTTTTGATAAATTTAAACTGGATCACGAAAAAGAAGAATTGCAAGCTGTTATCAAAAATATTGATAACGGGGTAGTTTTCGTGGCACTAATTTATGGATACTCATTTTTGCAATATTTATAGCGTCACTTGGGCTTAATTTAAATTCTACAGCCGTTATTATAGGCGCCATGCTTATTTCTCCATTAATGGGGCCTATTATGGGAATTGGCCTGGGAATAGGCATTAATGATTTAACCTTATTGAGAAAATCAATATACAATTATTTGATTGCAACCGGTGCTGCCTTAACCACTTCTACTATTTTCTTTTTGCTTTCCCCGTTAAATGCAGCGCATTCGGAAATTTTAGCAAGAACTTCGCCCAGTATTTATGATGTATTAATTGCACTATTTGGAGGGTTTGCCGGTATTATAGCTACTTCAAGCAGGCAAAAAGGAAATGTAATACCTGGCGTAGCTATTGCTACAGCTTTAATGCCACCACTTTGTACAGCGGGTTATGGGTTGGCAACATTTCAATTTAATTTTTTTTATGGGGCATTCTATCTTTTTATTATCAACACGGTTTTTATTGCATTAGCTACTTTTATCATCGTTCGCTTGCTGCATTTTCCTCACAAACATTTACAAAATAAAAAAGCCGATAAAATTGCAAACCGTGTTATTGGGGTAATTGTATTGGCAACATTGTTACCCAGTATATATTTTGGCTATGACATGGTACAGCAGGACAGGTTTATTAAAAATGCAAACCGCTTTATTGCTAATGAGGCCCATTTCCCAAACGATTATTTACTAAACAAAAAATTGATACCAAATCCCGTACAATAACTCTTGTATTTGGCGGTAAAGAAATATCTCCTGGTGAAATAGATAAATTAAAGGGTGAATTAAAAAAGTATAATTTACAAAATACTTCGTTAGAAATAAACCAGGGATTTGCCTACTTATCTGAAAACACTGACAATAAAAGCGATGAACAAAATGAACAGCTAAACCAGTTAACAAAGGTTTTGGCAATAAAAGAAGAACAGGGAAAAGAGTTACAGTTACAAATTGACAGTATTAAAAATCAACAGGTATTAAGCAACCAGGTATTTGCAGAAATAAAAGCACAGTTTCCCGGTGTAAGAAATGCAATTATCCAACCATCGGCAATATTGAGCGACAGTACAACTCAAAATACTATGCTGATTTTGTTATCCATGTCCGGGAATATTCCTTCACGGGAAAAAGCCAGGCTAAAGAATTGGTTACAAGTCAGGTTAAATCAACCAAATATTAATTTAATTTTTCAATAATGATTACAGTTATTATACCCGCATTAAATGAAGAACATACGATCGGAAATGTAGTACGGCTGGCTAAAAATTCTCCTAATGTTACGGAAGTAATTGTAGTGGATGATAAATCGATGGATAATACTATTGAAGAAGCCAGGAAAGAAGGGGCAATAGTAATTACCAGCACCAAATTAGGCAAAGGTTCTTCAATGAAGGATGGTGTACTTTATGCCGGTAATCCCATTCTGGTTTTTCTGGATGCTGATATTATTACTTATCCAAAAAATATTGTTCATCTTTTGACAGAGCCTATTATTAGTAATAAAGCTGATTTTCCCAAATCCTGTTTTTCACGGCAAGCGGGTAGGGTAACGGAGCTGGTAGCAAAACCGTTATTATCAATTTTATATTCTGGCTTTCCTTCTTTCTGGCAGCCATTAAGCGGAATGATTGCCGGGAAAAAAAATATGTTTGAAAAAATCCAATTTGAAGAAGGCTATGGGGTAGATATAGGTATATTGATAGATATGCACCAGATGGGTGCAAGGATTGAAGAAATAGGCATTGGCCATATTGAAAATAAAATGCAGCCATTAGAGCAGTTAGGAAAAATGTCCCGGGAAGTTGCCGCAGTTATTCTAAAAAAATCCAGACATACTGATGAAAATAATTACGAAACCCTTGAACACATACAACTCATCAGGGAACAAATGGAATTTGCCATCAGGGAGAGTTCTAAAGAAATAAGGAAGATAGCCATATTTGATATGGATAACACTTTGCTCAGGGGAAGCTTTATACATGCTGCTGCTGAAAAATTTAATTTTAAAAAGGCGGTGACTGAAATTATAACCACACAGCCAAATCCTTTTATCAGAACAAAACAGATAGCCCGCCTCTTAAAAGGTAAAAGTATCAGTGAAATTTTGAAGGTGGCTGAAGGAATAGGGATTACAGATAATACACAAAAAATCATTGGCCTGCTTAAAGAAAATGGCTTTATTGTAGGAATAATATCGGACAGCTACGATTGTATTACCAATCATTTTAAGAACCGTTTCTTATTTGATTTTTCTCTTGCTAACGAACTGGAGTTTTCAAAAAGTATCGCAACCGGGGAAGTTAAAATCCCTTCTTTTTTTCTTCCCCACGAAGGAAATATATGCAATCACGAATATTGTAAAACACATGCTTTAAGCCATATTTGCAGCAGCTTTAATGTTCCTGTTTCCGATACGCTTGCAATTGGTGATGGTGAGAATGATATGTGCATACTAAAGAAATCAGGTATTGGTGTATCTTTTTGTTCTACCAGCAAATCGCTGGATGACATAGCAGATTTTGTCATTAAAGAGCCTGATTTTAATTTATTAATTCCTATTATTCAGTAAGCTTAACAATATAATTTCGTACACGTTAATGGCATCGATAAATTAATTGGAAAAGAATACTTACCATATACGAGTAATCAAGGTGGAGTAACCTGGGAAGATATTTGTGTTGCCCTTTTCATTATTGCCGCAAAAGTAGTATTATTTTTCATAAATATTAGTTTGCTTTTTAAGCATCCTCAAAAAATATTTTGTCAGTAAAAATATTAATCGTAATATTGCGATATAATTTACAGGCATGGGAGCAACAAAGTCAACAGAATTTTCAGTAAAAAATAACCGGGTAGCCAAATATGCAAAAGCCCTGTCTCATCCTGCACGGGTAGCTATTTTAAAATTATTGATACAAAAACAAGCCTGTATTTGTGGCGATATTGTAAATGAACTGCCATTATCACAAAGCACTGTTTCGCAACATTTGAAAGAATTGAAAGAGGCAGGATTAATCAAAGGTGATATTGAAGGCGCAAAGGTTTGTTACTGTATTGATGAAAAAGAATGGAATACAGCTAAAAATTTACTAAATGAGATATTTATAAGCTACCAGGCATTAGCACTCAAATGTTGCTGATATTTTTTTGCAACTAACCATCGGTATATTACGATTTACATTAACTCAAAATAAAAATTAAATATATGCAAACAGATGAACAACTTAAAGAAACGGTAAGGCAGAAATACAGTGAAATCGCTTTACAGGATAAAGAAACCAACCAATCATCCTGCTGTGGTGCCGGTGGCTGCTCAACGCAAGTGTACAACATCATGAGCGATGATTACACAGAACTTACCGGCTATAACCCCGATGCGGATTTAGGCTTGGGTTGCGGCCTGCCTACACAATTTGCCAAAATAAAGAAAGGCGATACCGTAATAGACTTGGGCAGCGGTGCAGGTAACGACTGTTTTGTAGCGAGGGCAGAAACCGGGGAAGAAGGAAAAGTAATTGGTATTGATTTTACAACTGCGATGATTGATAAAGCAAGAACCAATGCAGATAAATTAGGTTTTAAAAATGTGGAGTTCAGGCAGGGAGATATTGAGAAAATGCCTGTAACTGCAAACACAGCAGATGTAATTGTAAGTAATTGTGTTTTAAATCTTGTACCTAACAAAGACAATGTTTTTAAAGACATCTTTAGGGTGCTTAAACCGGGTGGCCATTTTAGTATGTCAGATGTAGTGTTAGTAGGTAATCTCCCCGATGCTTTGCGTAAAGATGCAGAAATGTATGCAGGTTGTGTATCAGGAGCAATACAGAAAGACGTTTATTTGGAATTGATAAAAGCAAATGGTTTTACTAACATCATCCTGCAAAAAGAAAGCCAATCATCATTCCTGATGATATTCTGAAAAATTATTTAACGGAATCAGAAATAGCCGGTTTCAAAGCAGGTAACACAGGTATATTCAGCATTACCGTGTTTGCAGAAAAGCCGGAAAATGCAAAGAAAACCTGTTGCGGGCCGGAATGCTGTGATTAATAAAATTATTAAACATTCAAAATTAGCCAACCCCCTTCTCCAGAGGAGCTACCGTGTGGACACATCTTTTTGAAGATAATATTTAATATAAATAAAAAAACTAAAAAGATATTTTGCACAATAAAGATCAAAAGTTGAAGCTACAGTAGTACTAAAGCTTAATCAGGGAACAATTCCCAAAACGGGATGTAATCCCCACTTTCAGACGGGGCAGGCTGTTTTGGGATGCCTTTTTTTGGGCAAGCAAAAAAGAACAATAATAATTTAAAGTTTATAAACTTTAACATTCGCTATAAAAATAGCAGTGACTTGAGTTAAATAGTAAAAATAAAAGATGTGTCCACACGGTAGCTCCTTTGGAGAAGGGCTGGGGATGAGGTTTGGAAGGTATAGCCAAATCCATTGCGAAAATTTTAAATGCACACCTATAAAGTTCATTCATCAATTGCATGAAAGATTGCTGTACTTACTCAGTGGGGATTTTGCCCGGTATCAGCCTTGTTTTTTTATAAGTGCAATGGAGTTTTTTTACAATAGCGGCTTAACCAACTATGTTCTACTACAAGGCAATGTTTGGTTTTTAAAAAATCTTGTAACTCCGATAGCTTGCTGACAGATTTATCTTTGATATATTTTATAAGCACGTCTTTAACGCTATCTAAGCTGGAGAGCCTTCTGCCTTCGTAATGCAACTTACCCAAGCCCCCTAAACGGCTTTTGTTAAATAACTTAATCCAGTCAGTAATCGTATCAATATTTATACCTAAAGTTGTGGCTATTTCTTTTTTAGGAAAATTCTCATGCGCCATCCACAAGCATTGGTAGCGCCGGAGTAGCTTCCCGTTTTTTTCAACACGCCTTAACCGTTTTAATTCCAACTCCTCGGCTGAGGTAAGATTTACTGTGTAAGACATAATTATAGGTTTGATTACACAAATATATTAAATCGGAATTATTAAAGCAAATTAGTATAATTCGATTTTTCAAAAGATTCGTTAAATGAAATCCATGTTTCGTTAATTTAAAACAGCAATTCATATACTTCCGGTTTACGTTTTATCCGTTTCAAGATATATTGCGTTCTAGTTAAAACAAAGCTGTAGGAGTCAAAAAGCATACTTAGAGAAAGAAGTTTAGAGTTGTTGGTAGAGTAATTTGCTGCATTAAAGAAGAATTATTTTGGTCAGCATTTATGGGTGATATACCAAAGGGTTCTGAATACATGCAATATACTGAGTCAATCGGTAGAAAATTAGTTGGAACAGGATAAAGATGTTTGGAATAGCGATTATGATTTCATACCTGATTTTTTTATACTATTAAAAACATTAAAAAGTGAATTAGAATTATATGAAAAGTATAGTACAATTTGTAAAAAGAATACATCTAGCTGCCTTATGTTTGCTATTAATATTGGTTTCGTGTAAAAAACATGAAGTACAACCTGAAACTTCTTTTACATCAAAAACAAGCACGTTTTCTATCGAACATACTTCTAAAAATAGAAGTGTTGGGTGTGCTGCGTTCGAAACCGCAAAACCAAACTTTGAAAATGAACATATAAAAATTTACGAAATTGATTTTAATCTTGGCAAAATTCCTTATGAACCAGTGCCTGCACTCATTGGGGTACATACAAATAAAATAGCTGGTTTTACGATTTGAGCAGAAATACTTTTAATGAATTTCCCCCACGTTGTCGTACAGTAGCGGATTTAGATTTTGTCTATCGAAGTATTTTGTCTTCAGAAGAGGAAAAGATTGGTGACCATGACTTGAAGCATTACAAATTAGGTGTTAAAAGTACAATGGCTAGCTTGGGTTCGAGTACTTCTTATAAAGTTGATGGAGAAACAAGAACTTTGTTTAAAGTAGGTGGCTGTATTAAGCCTGAACACATAGAAATGTTTAAAACTACTCCTGGATTAATAACATGGGGGTTTGAATATCCCAAAAATGCTTTGCAATCAGAAGAAGCAAATCTCACTTTTTCAGAAAGCGAGCAGGCAGGGGTCGGCGTTTTTTCAAAACAGACAGAGGAGAGGAATCCAGACATGGTGTAATAATTCTGAAAAAGCCTTATAAGGAGTATGTTGAAAATGGGCAAAAGAAAATTCAGCTAGGCACGGTTTTAATATGTGTACGCAAATAAGAATAGTAATTTATGCCAATCGAAAAATCCAAACCCGGGGATACGCCGAAAAACCTGTTATAAAAGAGTAGGCAAAAGTTAAAACTATTAAAAAAGAGTAGAAAAAAATCCTCATCAAGGGTATTTTAAATGAAAAATTACAAGGTATTAGTTCAACTGGCCGAGATTTAACTATTGACCCTATTGACCCCAAGACAAGTGTAAAAAAGGATGTGAGCAGTGTAGTGATTGTGTATGCGATTGTGATCATCCAACTGGAACTGGATCTTGTAATATTTCTTCGTGTGAATCTACCGGATGCGGAATGCCAGTATAGGCGTAATAGCACTAGCTGTATAATACCAATTGGAGTTGTAAAATAGTCCAATACTCCCTTCTCCTTTGTAGAACGGTCGGGAATGAGGTGAAAATAAATGGACTGTTTTGTAATTCCAATTGGTATGTAATAGTGTGCCGCTCAAAAAAACAATGGGACATTATTACATAACGTGGATAAGTAAAAACAAGAAGCCGTCTCAAAAATAATTAAAGCGGTTTTTTACTGTGCCTAACTTGGCTGTATTATGTCAATTAGGATTACAACATGGTATGAATGTCACACAAAGGTATAAAGGGGCAAAGCCGCAAAGTTGTAGCGGCTTATTCGGGGTTACATTGATTTTGTAGAACTAAGCAAAAAGTTTGTGAAGCCAAAGGGGTATCTACTGCACCTCTTTAATTGGTTCTAAACAGTTTTATTTTTGAGTTGAAAATGCTGCATTGGCATTTATATTTCTGTTAATGAAAAAGTTAAGGAGGTTATCTAAAAATGCAAAACATAATGATAATGAAAAATATCTATACTATGACAAAATCAATACTACTCACCGGCGGTTTACTATCTTTGGGAGCTGCCATGTCTTTTGGCCAAAATGTAGGCATTGCCAATGATAAAACCCCTCCCCACCCATCTGCCATGCTGGAGGTAAAGGCCACCAACAAAGGGCTGTTAATCCCCCGGGTAGATTTAACAGATAAAAATGACAAGGTAACCATTGCCAACCCTGCCGCTACGTTGCTGGTGTACAACATAGCCACTAATGGCAGCGAGTTTCCGCAAGGCCCGGGTTATTATTATAATGCCAATGAAAAAAACGATGGGGATGCGGTTTGGGTAAAGCTGTTGGACAGCCAATTCACTACCCCCTGGCTGCTCGGGGGTAATAATGATATAGATGCGGCCATACATTTTGTAGGCAGCGCAAACGATGCCGATGTAGTATTTAAGCGAGGGGGTGTAGAGGGGGTAAGGTTGACACGGGGCGGAGCTATGCTGGCTACCGGCAGTATAGATGGAGCTACCCCTGCGCAGGGAGCAGGGCGGCGGCTGATGTGGATACCTGCTAAAGCAGCTTTTCGGGCGGGAGAGGTGACTGATGCGAACTGGGATAATGCCAATGTGGGGTTAAGGTCTTTTGCTGGCGGGTACAATACAGTTGCTTCCGGTGAAGGTTCCACGGCGATGGGGGTGGGGGCAATGGCTTTCGGTTATACTTCCACGGCGATGGGGTTAGAAACAATTGCTGCCGGTAAGTACTCCACGGCGATGGGGTTTCAAACAAGCGCCGTCAGGGATGCCTCTACTGCAATGGGCTATGAAACAACTGCTTCCGGTGCCTTCTCCACGGCGATGGGGTATGAAACAACTGCTTCCGGTGATACCTCTACGGCGATGGGGTCTGGAACAACTGCTTCCGGCCTTACCTCCACGGCGATGGGGTATAATACAGTTGCTTCCGGTCTTCTCTCCACGGCGATGGGGGAGGTAACAACTGCTTCCCGTTGGTCTTCCACGGCGATGGGGTATAATACAACTGCTTCCGGTGTCACCTCCACGGCGATAGGGTTTTTAACAACTGCCTCCGGCCTTACCTCCACGGCGATGGGGTATCAAACAATTGCTTATGGTGCTAAATCCACAGCAATGGGGCACAAAACAACTGCTGAAGGTCTTGTATCCACGGCGATGGGGTATGGAACTACTGCATCTGGTCTTATCTCTACGGCGATGGGATGGTATACAACTGCTTCTGGTGATAGGTCTACGGCGATGGGTGTTGGGACAACTGCTTCCGGCGATACCTCTACGGCGATGGGGTGGCTTACTACTGCTTCCGGTGGTGTCTCCACGGCGATGGGGTGGAAAACAACTGCTTCTGGTAAATTCTCCACGGCGATGGGGGTAAAAACAACTGCTTCCGGCGATACCTCTACGGCGATGGGGTCTAATACAGTTGCTTCCGGAGAAAGATCCACGGCGACGGGGTGGAAAACAACTGCTTCCGGTAACCAATCCACGGCGATGGGGCATAATACCAAAGCCGAAGGTGTTACTTCCACAGCGATGGGGTTTGGAACAACAGCTTCCGGCCTTACTTCCACGGCGATGGGATGGCAAACCACTGCTTCCGGTAGCCGCTCCACGGCGATGGGGTGGTTAACTATTGCAGAGGCTGCATATTCGCTGGCAATAGGCGGGTATAACGCAAAGCAAAATTTGCCCCTGGATGCGCCGCCGTTACCTACAGATAAAGTGTTTCAAATTGGCAACGGTATAGCAGCTAACAGCCGCAGCGATGCTTTTTTTGTACTCCGCAATGGCAATGCAGAACTGGCAGGAACGCTTAAAGAAAATTCTGATATCCGGCTAAAAAAAGATGTTCTTCCTCTGGAGAAAGTGATGGGTAAAATAGCCCATATCCAACCTATCACTTACAATTTTATCAATACACAAACACATCCCGGTGAACATCAGATAGGCTTTAGTGCCCAGGAAGTACAAAAACAGTTTCCGGAGCTGGTAAGTGAAAATGAGCAGGGTTACTTATCGGTAAGCTATAACCACATGAGTGCGGTAGCCATTCAGGCTATTAAAGAGCAGCAGCAGCAAATACAGGAGCAACAGCAGCAAATACAATCCTTGCTGCACCGCCTTGAAAAGCTGGAAGCTGCCGGTCAAAAGTAAGCGGCATTATTAGCTTGTAGCAAAGCCCCTCCGGCACAGGCCTGCTGCCTGTGCCGGAGGGGCTTTGCTATCGGGGTTGCCATGGATAACCCCGATAGCAATTCACCGGTTTCGTTACCGGGAATTACCATAGCTTATTGAAGCATTTTCCGGCAAGGCTTAGATGAAAATCAAAATGTTACCTGCCATTTTACCTAGACAGCTTAAACTTATTGGTTTTCAGTATTTCTGAATGTGTACTATAATATATTGCTCCCATTATTAATAGGGCGTTTCTTGCCAATTACATTAGTTTTTAAATAGGCCTCTTTCATAATCAGGGTCATCCTATAAATAGATAATCCCCATTGGTAGTGGATTTGTGGAGAATTAGTTGTACCAAAAACCCCGTAATGGCATAAAATATGCACAAAACGGGGTAAGAAAAATTTTTTTTCAAATGTAGGGTTAATGGACAAAATTTCTTTACAGGTATCTTACCGTATGGATAGTTGCTGCAATGGCATTAGGGGGGGTAATAGGATATTTTATTCCTGCTGCACCCGGATTTATTAATTCCTGGTCAAGCGGTACAACCAATATCCCGCTGGCAATAGGGCTGATACTAATGATGTACCCGCCATTAGCCAAAGTACATTATGGAAAAATTGGTGAAGTATTCAGGAACACCAAAGTATTAAGTGCATCCCTTCTGCTCAATTGGGTAATCGGCCCTGTGCTGATGTTTATATTGGCAGTAATGTTCTTACACGGCTATCCCGAATACATGATAGGATTGATACTGATAGGTATTGCCCGCTGCATTGCAATGGTAATGGTATGGAACGAACTGGCAGAAGGCAACAGGGTATGCAGCAGGATTGGTAGCGCTCAACAGTATATTCCAGGTGTTTTTGTACAGCGTATATGCGTACCTGTTTGTTACCGTATTGCCGCCACTGTTCGGGCTGAAAGGTTTTGAGGTAAACATTACCATTGCACAGATAGCCGAAAGCGTAGCCATCTATTTAGGTATCCCATTTGCCGCAGGTGTACTAAGCCGTTTTATTTTGGTAAAGATTAAAGGTGAGGAATGGTACAATAAAAAATTCATACCGCTTATATCACCCGTTACACTCATTGCATTGCTCTTTACCATCGTGGTAATGTTCAGCCTTAAAGGCAACCTGATTGTGCAGATACCTTTAGATGTGGTACGCATAGCCATACCATTAACCATTTACTTTCTTATTATGTTTGTAATCAGTTTCTTTATTGGTAAAGCATTAGGGGCAGACTATTCAAAAAACGCATCCATAGCATTCACCGCAGCAGGCAATAACTTTGAATTGGCAATAGCGGTGGCCATAGGCGTATTTGGTATTAACAGCGGACAAGCATTTGCAGGTGTTATCGGCCCACTGGTAGAAGTGCCGGCATTAATAGCATTGGTGAACGTAGCTTTTGGCTTCGCAAAAAATATTATGCAAAGCCTGCGTAATATTTATTTTTATGTAACCGGCTTTTGTGCTGCTATTAAGCTTCTGTTGTGTCACTCACTTGTACGTTCGTAATTCTATTCAGCAGGCAAGCACAGTATTAGCTACAAGCAACTATAAAAAATCATACAATGAAAATTGCATTATTCAGCGACATTCACGCCAACCTTCCTGCATTGGAAGCATTCTTTAAAGACGTTGACAGCCGTAAACCTGATGCTATCTATTGTTTAGGCGATTTGGTGGGCTACAACATATGGCCTAATGAAGTCATTAACGAAATTCGCCAACGCAACATCCCGGCTATTGCCGGAAATTATGATTTTGGTATTGGCAGAATGAGCAATGATTGTGGTTGTGCTTATAAAACCGATCATGAAAATGCAAACGGTAACATTTCTATTTCCTATACCAACGAAATAATGAAACCCGAAGAAAGGGCATATCTCCGGACCTTACCGGCACACATCAGGGTAGAATACCAGCTAAACGAAGACAAGCTTAACCTGCTGTTGGTACATGGCAGCCCAAGAAAAATAAATGAATACTTATTTGAAGACAGGGAAGAAAAAAAGCCTGTTGCGCATCATGCACAATGCTGATGCAGACATCATGTGCTTTGGACATACACACAAACCTTATCATCGCATATTACAGGAAACTACCGGCGACAAAACAAGGTACTGGCATGCCATTAATATTGGTTCTGTAGGCAAGCCTAAAGATGGTAATCCGCAGGGCTGTTATGTAATATTGCACATCAACGACAACAGCAGCATATTAAATAAAGATAGCATACAGGTAGAATTTATCCGCTTCGGTTACGATGTAGAGAAAGCAGCCTGCGCCGTTGAACAAAGTATACTACCTAACGAATATGCAGACATGCTAAGGAAAGGTAATTGATCAATAAAATACCTAATTAACTCAAGTTGCTAGGTATTATATAAATGTTATAGTAAATATCATTTTATAATTTTTACTTAAAAACTCAATAGCAATTTAAATGGTGAATGGATGCCTTTAGGATAGTAATGAAAAGCCCGGTGAAGCCTTGTGTTTGGGTTTGTGCCAGACTTGTAAACCTCATCCGTCCGCCTGAGAGACTGTTTAAGAATTTAAGTGTCAAATTGTTTTAACATTAATCGGATAGCAGAGATTTCAGTAACTGTTTCAGCAGTATTAGAAAGTCTCTCATAACTCTTAGCATTCCTCCTGTTTGTCTCGTTCCATGCAAAAGTTCTTTCCACCACCCATCTTTTGGGAACTACTTTAAACCCTTTTAATTCAGAACGCTTTACCACCTCCATTTCATATCCCCCAGCACCTGGTTTTTTTTGCTGCTTTGCCTGGTAATGGGTAAGCTCCATCAGCAAATATTTTTTAATCCCATGCCAACGGTTACTAAGTTTTTCTAATACAACTTTTCCCCCTTTTCTATCGGCCATGCTTGCAGGGTGAACCACTATACAAAGTAACAACCCTGAAGCATCTACTACAATATGCCGTTTTATCCCTTTGATTTTTTACCTCCATCATAACCGGTATTGCTGCTCTTGCTTACCAATGTACTTTTAACCGACTGGGCATCCAAGATGCCTAAGAAGGTTCGGTGCTTTTACCTTGTTTCACCCTTAACAATTTTACTAAAAAGCATCGGACCTTTTCGATAACCCCCAGGGTTTTCCACCGGTTACAATAGTAATATACTATCTGCCACTTTGGAAATTCACCAGGAAGCATACGCCATTGGCAGCCTGTTTTAACCAAATAAAAATGGCATTCAGAATTTGTCGCAAATCATGCTTACGTTTCCTTTTTTATATTCAAAAGCTTTTCATAACTTGCCATTGGCTGTCGTTTAAACAGGTAGGGTAGCTTATCATACTAATTGCGTTTGTTGTAATTCTCAATTAGTGATAAATCCTACAATTAACTACAGCCTTTTTTTCCACTTTTCCACATAACAATAATTGATGTAAATTCTTAAACAGTCTCTAAGGCGGGCACCTTCTCCTGCAGAGAAGGAAAATTGATATAATCTTTTAGCCGAAACTGAAGTAGAATAAAGATACAATGCTGACAGCCGCAAATACAAAAAAGCTCTCAATTTATTGAGAGCTTTCGTAGTTTTTTATTTTGTTGTATAATGTTTTCCTGTCTATTTTAAGTAAATCTGCAGCTTTGGTTTTATTGAAATTTACTTCTTTTAATACATTCATTATGGCTTCATATTCAGCTTTGGATGCTGTATCTTTTAAATCTAATGAATTATTAGCCGGAGCAGCTGTTGATGATGTATATGTTGATTCATGGCTATTGCCATTTATAATCTCAGCTGGTAAAGTTTCGGGTAGTATTTTGCCTTCGTTTGTTAATAAAACACACCGTCTTATCACGTTTCTAAATTCTCTTAAGTTGCCCGGCCACGGGTACTTTATAAAAATTTTCATTACTTCATCATCAAAACCTTCTACTTCTTTATTTAATTCAGCTTTTGTTTTTTGCAGAAAGAAATTTGCAAAAAGTGGTATATCTTCTTTCCTGTTTTTTAATGATGGTAAATTAATCGAAAATTCATTAAACCTGTGATATAGGTCTTCCCGGAATTTTCCGGTACGATAGGCTTCCTGTAAATTTTCATTGGTAGCTACAATGATCCGGATATCCAAATCCATTTCTTTTGTACCACCAATTCTTTTAAACTTTCTTTCCTGTATTACACGCAATAAAGATGCTTGTATTTCTGAAGAAAGATTGGCTACTTCGTCTAAAAATAAAGTACCTCCGTTAGCTAATTCAAAATGCCCTTCTTTATCATTTATTGCGCCGGTGAATGCACCTTTTACATGTCCAAATAATTCACTTCCGGATAATTCTTTAGACAGGGTACCGCAATCCATGGCTATAAATGCCTTTCCTTTTCTATTGCTTTTTTCATGAATTGTTTTAGCCACTACTTCTTTACCCGTTCCGCTTTCGCCATACAATATTACACTATAATTAGTAGGCGCTACAATTTCAATCTGGTTATATAATGCTTTGGTTGCAGGGGCTTTGCCTACTAAAAATTCATTATTAACCGATGGGCTTTTGGCTTTGCCCTGTTCCGTATTAGCAGTTTGCTTGTTAGCTAAATTGCCAGTATTATCGCCAGTTGAGTTTAGTGCCGCATTTAATACATTTAAAACCTCATCGGGGATCAAAGGCTTGGTGATATAATCATGAGCTCCAGCCTTGATGACATCAACAGCAGTTTTAATATCAGAATATCCTGTAATAATAAAGACAATAGTTTGTGGATTATGTTGTTTCACTTCAAGTAAAATATCTTTACCATCTTTTTTATCTCCTAACCTAAAATCGCACAAAACAACATCATATTTACCTTCCTTAAATTTTTCTATTCCTTTGGTGGCAGCATGTGCTGTATCAACCGTATATCCATGCTTAGTAAGAAATCGGCTTAATAGGATGCACATATCCACGTCATCATCTATTACCAATATACTTTTCTTCATATAATCTGAAAATTTGTATGAAGATACGATTACTTTATCATTTTTTTTTAGCGGATAATAATTACAAATTTTTTGTTCTACATAAATGTATCAATACTTAAATAATTTAGAGTTACAGAATTTTTAACATTTAAATATATTAAATGCTTTTTCAATTTTCTTAACTTTAATTGTACTAAGCCAAATAGGCTATCATCTTGTTTTAAAAAAAGAGAATACTGCCCATTTTTTTTACATAATCATTTACCTGATTGATTAGGATTGATTTTGTTGAATATGTAAAACTTAATAATCCTAAAGTTAAAATAGTAATGATTACTGCACATATACTTTTCAGATAAGCAAACTATTTACAAAGGAGATGATTACTAATGTTGTTGAAAAAGTTATAATATGATTTAACTAATTTTTGTAGATAAATTTGCCCAACTTATCCTTTTTATTGCCTATAGTATATTGAAATATTGATTTTTTAATAGTTATAAAACTGGCAGGCTTTTTATTATATTTAGTGTATAAACATTATTTTTTAATTTAAACCTTAAACAAAAAGCCATGGGAAACTTATTATATGTAATAGCAGTAATACTGGTAATTGCTTGGGCAGTAGGATACTTTGGCTATCATGTAGGCGGCGGACTTATTCATATTTTGTTAGTAATAGCAGTTATTTCTATTTTACTTAAAGTAATTCGCAGAAGTGCTTAATAAATTGTAAATCATTTTAATGAAAAAAGTATTAATAGCTTTAGATTATAACCCTACTGCTCAGCAAGTAGCGGAAACCGGTTATTCGCTTGCAAAAGCAATGAATGCTGAAGTGATCCTTTTTCATGTGGTTGCAGATGCAGTTTATTATTCTTCGGCACAATACTCGCCAATAATGGGTTATACAGGTACCGGAATGGATATAATCCAAGATATTGACGAAACAGGATTAATAGAAGAAGCAGAAAAGTTTTTAACTAACTCTAAAAATCATCTTGCTGATCCTTTAATAAAAATAATGGTAGCTAAAGGAGATTGCGCAGAAAATATATTAAAAGCTGCTGCAGAGTTAAAAGCTGAAATTATTGTTTTAGGTTCGCATAGCAGGAGATGGTTGGAAAAAGTTTTAATGGGAAGCATAACTGAAAAAGTTTTGCACCACACTACAATTCCTTTATTCATTATCCCTACAGGTGATAAAAACTAAGCATTAGGATTTTAAAAGAAATATTCTATCTAATGACATTATTACTGAATGAATATCGGGTAATAATGTCATTAGATAGGATATTTTTTATTTATTTAATTAGTCGATCCTCAAAAAGTCATTTTTAGTTTGGGGACAAAAATCAGTTGAGTATAAAAGTTAAAGAAGCGAAGCAATTTTAAGGCCCAAAAATAAATTCTACTTTCCATTTATTCATCATTCTTTTAAAATTCATTGCTGCAGCCGCTAATATTACATTGATTGCATCTCCAACTGTACCTTTGAGGTAATTTCTGCTCATTCTGTAATCGTGTTTTAAATGCCCTATTATAGGCTCTATTGCCGCTCTGCGTTTATGTCTTTTGCGTTTGGTTTGAGTAATGTCCTTATCTGGCTTTGGTGTTTGTAATGCAGTATTGTTAATCATTTTAGGCCCCTGGTACCCCCTGTCTAAAAAAACATTTTTAGCCTCTTTGTCCATCAGCCTTTCATATTGTTCTAATACTGAGGGTAGTGTTTTTGAGTCATGCAGGGATTCTGTAAAATTTAATGCCCCAACAATTACGCCGGTACTTTGTGTTACTAAAAAAGAGGCTTTGCTTCCAAACTCAAATTTTTTATGCCCTTTGCCTTTAGTGTAGCATTTTACATCGGGTTCATGAAGGCTGTAAACTTTACCGCTATCGCTTCTTTTTGTGCTAATACTGTTTTAAACAATGATAAATCGGTTGCATACCTGTTTAAACTATCGGCAGTAAGTTTGCGTTCAAGCTCCCGTACTAACCTGCCTGCTATTGTTTTAATTTTTTTACCAGCTTTTCTTGCTTTGCCTGCGCCGGCTTTGTTTTTCTTAAAACGCTGAACAGCGCTTAGTTTTTTACCGTAAACTTATAACTCTGTCTTAGTTCCACCCTTTCTTTTAGGCCTATGGCCTGACATTTTACAATTATCTTTTTGTACAGCTTATCATCGGTTGGATAGGTGATATTTTTTTCCTGTACAGTAGTATCCCCACTCAAATTATCATCATCGGCATCTTTACCATTGATACGGATACTTTCTTTAAAAATCAATTCTGACCCCGCTTCTCCAATTCGTTTTCTAAACTCTACTAACTCTGTAGGCACACAAGGTGGTTTTACAGAAAATAATTTTTCTCCGCCAAAGTACTGATAATAGGCATTTTCTGCCCATTGCCCTACTACACTTTCATCACTTAAATTGCGAAGCTGCTTTAAAATCAGCAACGATACCATTAAGCGGATAGGCTTGGCTGGTTTGCCCTGGGTTGCACTGTAATGTTTTTTAAAAGCTTCTTCAAACACATTCCAATCAATCCTGTTTGCCAGAATATAAAGCGGATGAGAATGATTCAACTGCTCTTCAAAACTGCTGTAAAAACCAATTTGTGCACTGTTTTTTGCTTGGATAACATGATACAAATGTGCAGGATTTTTAAGCTCATTTCTACTTTTCTTGCAGATTTATTTATCTATAAGTGTGTATAAATTATGAATGGTAAA
The DNA here is from genome assembly GCA_016713965.1 of Chitinophagaceae bacterium. GTDB lineage: Bacteria > Bacteroidota > Bacteroidia > Chitinophagales > Chitinophagaceae > Ferruginibacter. Next base: position 358,454 of record JADJOC010000003.1, on the reverse strand, counting down.
GGATTGTAGGGCTTTTTGAGGAACGACTAATTATAAATATTGTAATATTTAATAACGGATTTAATAAAAATGGTTATTTTTATTCTGGTTTTAAATATTGCCTGGTATCATAATCTACAATTGTAGAATTAATTTCACGATTTAGTAAAAAGATTATTTATCATTCAATTACTATAAATATATTTAAACCAATATAGGATTGGCTTTTATTTAATTGCCAGGTTTGTAATTTTTATTGGCAATATTTTAGAAGATAATTATAACTATAACACACATTTATTTACAACTAAAATTTATTATTATGAAGAACAGTGAAAAACTTATTACGGGAATACTTGTTGGAGCAGCTGCTGGTGCAATATTAGGGGTTTTATTCGCTCCTGAAAAAGGTAAAGAAACCAGAAGAATGATTTCTGAAAAAAGTGGAGATTTAGTAGATACCATTAAAGATAAATATAATGAACTGGGTGATGCTATAGCTGAGAAATATCAAAATATAAAAGGTAGTGCCAAAGAATTATGTGAAAATGGAAAAGATAGTGCCAACAGATTAAAGGAAGAAGCCAAACATAAACTTTCATAATTTATCACATTCAATCACAATATAAAAAGCAAGTTCTGGTAATAAAAATGCCCATATGGAAAATCATACAAATACCATAAAATCTTTATTTCAGGAAGCTGGAGATTACTTAGAAGTAAGATTAGAATTGTTAAAATTAAAAGCAGTAGACAAATCATCTGGTTTAGTCTCATCTTTAGGATCAGTTTTTATAATGATGTTAATGGGCTTCTTATTTTTTTTTATTTTTAATATTGGATTAGCTTTCTGGTTAGGAGATTTATTAGGGAAATTTCATTATGGATTTTTTGTTGTTGCAGGCTTTTACGCACTAGTGGGGCTTGTTTTTTATATTTTCAGGAATAAATTTTTAAAGGCACCTTTGAGCAATATGGTTATCAAAAAGCTACTTAATTAATTACGATGAAAATTCAAAACTCTTTAGAATTAAAGTCTGCAATTTTACGGTTGGAAAAAAGTAGTGATAAACAAAAGCAAGAGTTGATACATAGCTTTTGCGAAACTTATGAGAGTTTAAAACCTCGAAATTTAATACATAGTGCCGTAACCCGTATCACAAAATCTCCAAAATTATCAAGCACTCTGTTAACAGGTGCAGGCACAGTAATTACAAGTATTGCAACTGTTTTTTTACCTAAAAAATTATTATTGGGAATATCCGGAAAAGTTATTAAGGGGTTAGCCGGCCTGATTATTAATAGAGGGGTAAATAAAATATCCGCACATTCCGGAGAGATAAAAAAAGGTGGATCAAATCTTTTTAAACGCTTAGTCAATAAATTTACTCATTAATATAGTATATAGAGTTAAATTAGCTTTTCAGAAAATTTCTATTTATAAGCTAAAGTGCTTACTCAAGCACTTTTTCCATTTGTATGCTACGGCTACCTTTTATTAAAATATTGCAACCCGTAAACTTTTGATCTGCGAACCAACGCTGTAATTGTGCAACATTATCAAAGTAAATATACTTATGTTTAATGTTGGCATAATCACCTCCAACTAACACTACTTCTTTCCATAAATTATTATCAACCTGGTTTACTATTTCCTGGTGCTCCTTAATACTATCTTTCCCCAGTTCCATCATGGCACCTAACAACAAAATTTTATTATTGCCTTCCATAGCTGAAAAATTTTCTATTGCAGCTTTCATACTACTTGGATTAGCATTGTATGCATCTAAAATAATTTTATTATTATTTTTTTCAATTAATTGTGATCTGCTGTTTGTGGTAGTATAGCCTTCCAGTGCTTTCTTAATTTTTTCATCCGCTATTTTAAAGTATTTGCCAATGGCAACAGCAGCCAGTATATTGGGCAAATTATAATCTCCAACCAATTTCGTTTTTATATCTTCGATTACTGCTCCCTTGATAACGCTTACTTTTAAAAATTCAATATTGTCTTTTGCCTGCCCCACAATATCAGCCTCGCCACCTGTGCCATAAGTTATTATAGTTGGGATCCCTGCGCTCATTTTTTGTAAATAATCATAATCCCACATTACAAATGCAGCGCCATTATTTTTACGTAAAAACTCATACAATTCGCCCTTTCCTTTTTTTACGCCTTCCTCTCCGCCAAAGCCTTCCAGGTGAGCCTTACCACAATTGGTTATGAGGCCATGCGTAGGCAAGGCGTATTGGCAATATTGTTCAATTTCTTTTTGATGGTTGGCACCCATTTCTATTACAGCCAGTTCAGCATCTCTTTTCACAGAAAGAATAGTGAGTGGCACACCAATATGGTTATTTAAGTTGCCAACAGTAGTGTAAGTTTTGTAAGTGGTAGAAAGTACTTCACTGATTAATTCTTTAGTAGTTGTTTTGCCATTGCTGCCGGTAATAGCAATAAAAGGTATGGAAAGTTGCTGGCGGTGGTATTTGGCCAATGCCTGTAGGGTTTCCAATACATTATTTACCGTTACTATTTTTTCATTGGTAAATTGGATATCTTCATCAATAATACAATAAGCGGCTTCTTGTTCAAGCGCTTGCTTTACAAAAAGGTTACCATTAAAATTGGGGCCTTTTAATGCAAAATATAAATCACCTTTTTTAATTTCCTGGTATCTGTTTGCACAGCAGGATGCCTAAGATAAATGTCGTATAACTGTGATATCTGCATGTGTATTGATTAAAAAACTATCTCAGCCTATTGCTTTCTTTTATTAATTTTTCATCTTTATTAATTCCTCTTGCTGCCAGAAAAAAAGCTGCTATTGCTACGAGATGTAAAACAGCTGTAAGAGAATAAGTAACCTGCATATAATTTTTTACTTCACGTATGTATAAAAATATTAGTAATATTTGCAGCAAAATACCAAAGATGCATAAACGCAGCTGTAAAATTCTTTTCTTGAAAAGAAATATATTAATCATTGCCAAAGATCCTGTAGCTATAGTAGTTAGCAGTAATATAAATGTTGTAGACCCTATTACTGCGCCTGGTATGCCCTTACTGTTTATACCGCTAAAAAAAGAAAATTTTAATGTTAAAAAAACAGCAATGGCAGCCAGCAATAACCATACGGATTGAATTCGTTGTATCATAAAACATTTTTGTAAAATTAATGTATCATACCTCAAAAAAAAATTATGCTTTTAAGTATAATAATATAAGCACAAGTAATGCCACAAAATTACTAGATTTGCCGCGAACCCTTATCTAAACAGCACAAGCATTATAAAAAAGCAGGATACTATTATTTTTTAATTATATTTATAAATAATAGTGATTATAGCATTTATTTTTAATTATGAGCCCTAGTATACTTACCATTTGTTATTTAATTGCTTCAATAACATTTATTATAGGATTAAAAATGTTATCCCGGCCTCAATCAGCCCGCAAGGGCAATTTGATTGCAGCAGGCGGTATGATTATTGCCATATTTGCAACAATTTTTTTATACCAGGATGAGGAACTGTCTTACCTGCGTAATAAAATTTTAATTTTTTCCGCATTAGCCATAGGTACTTTTGCAGGAATGTTATCGGCTAAAAAAGTGAAGATGACATCAATGCCGGAAATGGTTAGCCTTTTTAACGGTATGGGTGGTGCATGTGCCATGCTTATTTCCATTATAGAATTCAATTACCAGCGGTCAGTTACTACAGCACATAATTCGCCGGCCACTTTTCTTATTATTGTTTTAGGAGTGATAATAGGATCAGTTTCTTTTGCCGGAAGTATAGTGGCCTGGGGAAAATTAAATGGCCGGTTTAAAGACAAAATTTTTCCAGGTCAGCGGCTGATCAATTTTGGTATGTTATTTTTACTAATCGCAGCAGCAACACTTTTTGTTTACCTCGTTCCGGGAAGTTCAAATGGCTTATCTGTTCAATTGCATACTTATTTATTTTATAGTATTTTAATACTCTCATTATTATATGGAGTATTTTTTGTTTTGCCAATTGGTGGAGCTGATATGCCGGTAGTCATTTCACTGCTCAATTCTTTCACGGGCATCGCTGCGGCTTGTGGTGGATTTATGTACAATAACCAGGCAATGCTTACGGGGGGTATTTTAGTAGGGGCAGCCGGTACGCTGCTTACCATATTAATGTGCAAAGCTATGAACCGCAGCCTGCTCAATGTAATAGTTGGTTCTTTTGGAGGTGGAGCCGCTGTGAGCAATGCAAATAAAGATCAGGGTGCTTATAAAGAAATTACATTGAATGATGCAGCCATGATAATGAGCTATGCCAATAAAGTAATGATAGTTCCCGGTTACGGGTTGGCAGTTGCACAGGCCCAGCATACCTGCCACGAGCTGGAAAAAATATTAACTGAAAAAGGAGTAGAAATAAAATATGCCATACACCCGGTAGCAGGACGTATGCCGGGCCACATGAATGTATTACTGGCAGAAGCTGACGTGAGTTACGAAAAATTATTGGAAATGGAAAATGCCAATGATGAATTTAAAACAAGTGATGTAGTATTGATTTTAGGTGCCAATGATGTAGTAAACCCTGCTGCAAAAAATGATCCTGCATCGCCTATTTATGGCATGCCTATTTTGGAAGTGGAGCAGGCCAAAAATGTAATTGTAAATAAGCGGAGCATGAAGCCCGGATATGCCGGAATTGAAAATGATTTATTTTTTCAACCTAAAACGAGCATGCTTTTTGGCGATGCCAAAAATGTATTGCAAAGCTTATGTGCAGCAATAAAAGAAGTGTAATATAATCTGACGGTCCCCGTCTGATTATATTATTTTATTGGGTAACCAGCCTCAAATCTTTTATCAACATCGTTGTGTCACTCTCTTGTACGGCATATCACTGTTGAGCTTTTATCTAAGTATATTTTAATAGGGCAATGCCATATTAGTTATACAAATACTTTTTGTTTGTATAATTAAAAAGCTGTCAAGCTAAGCTTGACAGCCTGCTGCAAAGTCCCTGGATTTAAATAATAAAAACAGACAATTACAAGTAGTATAAAATTCTATATAATACCTTTCAATTCTAATCATTTGCAACTTCCCCAATCATTAATTAATTCCTTACAACAATGCAAAGGTTTTGATCAAAAGGCATTTGAGCATATACATGCCAATGGCGAACAGATAGTTTCCATCAGGATAAACCCATCAAAAAATATACCTTCCCTAATCCCTGATTACCAATTCCCAATTACTCACAAAGTTCCCTGGAGTACACACGGATACTACCTGCCCCAGCGCCCGTCTTTTACACTTGATCCGCTTTTTCATGCCGGGGCATATTATGTGCAGGAAGCCAGCAGTATGTTTGTAGAAGAAGTAGTGAAGCAATCTGTTGATATTACACAGCCATTAAAAGTATTGGATCTTTGTGCGGCGCCAGGAGGGAAATCAACTTTGCTACAATCTGTTTTATCGCCGCAAAGCGTATTGGTAAGCAATGAAGTTATTAAAACCAGAGTAAACGTTTTAACTGAAAATATTACCAAATGGGGCAGTGCAAATGTAGTAGTTACCAATAACGATCCTGCCCATTTTAAAGGCTGCCCGGCTATTTTGATTTAATAGTAGTGGATGCACCTTGTAGCGGCAGCGGTTTATTCAGAAAAGATGCCAACGCCATTGAAGAATGGAGTGAACAAAATGTACAGCTTTGCAGTGAACGGCAGCAACGGATATTAACGGATATCCTGCCATCATTAAAAGAAGGTGGCGTACTCATTTATTCTACATGTTCTTATTCTACAAAAGAAAATGAAGATATAGCAGACTGGTTAATGAATAACTGTGAATTATTATCTATCCCAATAAAAATAAATGATAGCTGGAATATTGTAGAAACAGTTTCTGAGCACAAAGGAGCTTTTGGGTATCGTTTTTATCCCCATAAATTAAAAGGAGAAGGTTTTTTTATTACAGCGTTTAAAAAAACATCTACTGGCAATCCTATTAATATCTTAAGCAAGAAAAATAAAACAGAAAAATTAACCATTGCTGAATTGGAAACGGTAAAAAAATATGTTGATGATATTTCAGCATTTAATTTTCTGAAAAATAATACCGAAATAATAGCCTTGCCTGTTGCTGTTAATAATTATCTGGCTGATTTGCAATCGGCATTGTATGTTAAAAAAGCCGGGGTAACCTTAGGTACAGTTATTAAAAATGAATTGGTCCCGTCCCATGACCTGGCAGTAAGCAGCACCATCATTACATCCTTTCCCGGCATTGAGGTAGCAAAGGATACGGCTTTGCAATATTTACGCAGGGAGGACATTTTTCTAAATACTGTTCAAAAAGGATGGGCATTAATAAAGTATCAAAATTTGTCATTAGGATGGGTTAAAATATTAACAAACCGTATTAATAATTACTACCCAACTTTGTGGCGGATTTTAAAAAAGTAAAGTATAAAGTAACCAACTTATTTTCGCATCTTTGCTAAGTAAAAATTTAAGAAATGAAGCGTTTATTTATTTTAATATTTATTCTGCCTGGTTTTATTCAAGCGCAGGAAAAACAACTGGCAATACAAGGTGTGGCACCTGATTTATATATCAGCCATACAGTAGCTCCAAAAGATAATTATTATAGTATCGGAAGGTTATATAATATTAATCCTAAAGAATTTGCATCTTTTAATAGTTTGCAAATGGATAAAGGATTAAACCTGGGTCAGCCCGTTAAAATACCTTTGACAAATACTAATTTTACACAAACTGCTATTGCGGGTTCAGATGAAGTTTTAGTTCCTGTACATTATGTTGTAAAAGCTAAAGATGGCTTGTATCGTGTAAGTGCTGTGGGTAATAAGGTGCCTATAGAAAGTATTAAAAAATGGAATAACCTTACCAGTGATGAATTAAAAACCGGAAGTTATTTAATTGTCGGTTATTTAAAAGTGAAAAAAGAATTATCAGCATTAGCAAATACAGCTTCTAATGCTACAGCTACTGTGAAAAAGTCAGAATACGAAACAGTTAAAGAAAATACAATAGTTGCTGAGTCTGGTAAAGAAATTAAAAGTGAAGATGAAGGGTTAAAAGAGATGGTTAAGCCAATGCCTAAAGAAAAAGAAGCAGGAGTAATAAAAGAATCTATACAAACTGATACCGCCCCAATGCATGTTATAAGTAAAGATTTTAGCGGTGGTGTATTTAAAGCCCAATACAATGCACAAAATGAAATAGAAGTAAATGGCCAGGCTGGTATTTTTAAAAGTACAAGCGGATGGGAAGATGGCAGGTATTACTGTTTGCATAATAGCGCAGAGCCACAAACTATTGTTAAAATAACCAATAATGTTACCGGTAAAAGCATTTATGCAAAAGTAATGGATATGATGCCTGATATAAAGCAAAATAAAGGCCTTGTCATATTAATAAGCAATGCTGCTGCTGATCAATTGGGAGTTGCAGAGAATAAATTTGATTGTTCCATTAGCTATTCAAAATAAATTTTATTGTAAAATTTTTTGGGTGAAACATCAGGGCCTTTTAGGGGATATATTTATTTGCCTAAAGCTTATTTTGCATTTAATACTATTAAAAGCTATTGTTAGAAAAGTTGAATTTGAAAAACTAAAAGCGATAACCCCTCAAAAAATCTTCAACCAACATTTTCTTTTTGCCTTCAAGCTGTAATTCAGTAATAAAAATATAGCCATTGATACAAGCAAATTTCAGGTATGTTTTTTTATCTGTATCAAATTGGCCAGCTTTTATAATTGGTTGAGTAATTTCTTTTTTTGCTGTATAAATTTTCAGTTTCTTATTATCTAAAAAACAAAATGCAGAAGGGTAGGGAGATAAACCCCTGATTAAATTATATACTTCATTAACAGTTTTGTTCCAGTCAATTTTGCAGGTCTCTGTAAATATTTTCGGTGCATGATTTAACGGGACCTGACGGGCTTCGTCTGATTCTGTCATATTCGGCTGGCTTACATCAGCCAGACGGAGACCGTCAGACTGATGAATTTGCGGCTGCTCAGTTAGGTTTCCTGCCACTAATTCTGTTAAGGTTTTTAATAACAATTCAGCACCAACTTCTTTCATTTTGTCATGAAGTTCCCCGGCAGTTTCATCTTTGCCAATTTCAATTTTTTGTGACAATAAAATATTGCCGGTATCAATTTCCTGCTGTAATTTAAAAGTAGTAACGCCTGTTTCTTTTTCACCATTAATTATTGCCCAATTAATAGGTGCAGCACCGCGGTATTGTGGCAATAAAGATCCATGTACATTAATTGTACCCATCGGTGGCATATTCCAAACTATTTCAGGAAGCATCCTGAATGCCACTACAATTTGCACATCGGCTTGCAAAGATTTTAACTGTTCTAAAAATTCAGGATTTTTTAATTTTTCCGGTTGCAGAATATGCAAACCTTTGTCTGCAGCATATTTTTTTACAGCGCTTTGTTGCAGTTCCATACCACGCCCAGCTGGTTTGTCAGGTGCGGTTATTACACCGACTATATTACAATTATTTTGCACTAGTTTATCCAGTGAAGCTACTGCAAACTCCGGTGTGCCCATAAATACAATTCGTATATCTGATAATGTTTTTTCAGTATTTGCCATTAGCGCTATTCAAAATCTGTATAAAGTAAATATTTTTTCCTTATTTTTTTAAAATCACTTAAGGCAGGTTCCCAGCTTTTTCGTATTTCTGCTTCAGATTTGCCTTGCTTTATTTGCCGGACAAAAATATCATTACCCATTAGTTTATTGATAAAATTTGTCTTTAAAAAGAAACTATCCTTGCCTGGAAATAATTTATAAGCAGTAATAAAATATTTCAGTTGAATTTTATTATCCAATTTTTTTAATACATCTTCCTGCGTGCCGCTTAAATCCCAGCCATAACATTTTTGGTAAAAACATTTACTGCTTTTTGCCCCTGCATTAGGCTTTGGAGTAAATGAAAATAATTTTTTGGATAAAGAAGGATGTCCAAATATTTGAAAGGGTTTATCAGTTCCCCGGCCTTCGCTTAATACCGTTCCTTCAAATAAGCAGGTGGAAGGATAAAGGTAAATGCTTTGCATTTCTCTTAAATTAGGCGAAGGGCTTACCGGTAAAACATATTTGGTATTGTGATCATAATTCTTACATTTAATTACTGTAAAATGAAAAGGTGTATCAACAGTGGGCTCGGTAGTGACGTTATACTTTGCAATTTGATTGGCTTTATCTGACAGCCAGTTTTCACCCATCAGCATCATGGCATATTCACCTAACGTCATCCCATATACGATAGATACGGGCTGCATGCCTATAAAGCTTTTAAATTTTTTATCCAGGACGGGACCATCTACATAAAAGCCATTAGGGTTTGGCCTGTCCAGCAGCAATAAGGGTTTATGATTTTCAAGAGCTGCTTCCAAAAAATATTCCAAAGAAGAAATATACGTATAAAACCTTACGCCTACATCCTGGATATCAAACACTAAAACATCTACATCTTTTATATCATCTGGAGTAGGTTTTTTATGATCGCCATATAAACTGATTACCGGCAATCCTGTTTTTTTATCTGTGCCATCGTTTATATGTTCGCCTGCATCGGCATCACCTCTAAATCCATGTTCCGGCCCAAATATTTTTACTACATTAATCCCGGCTTTTAATAAAGTATCTACGAGGTGGGTCTGATATACCATGCTGGTAGGATTGGCAAATACTGCCACAGCTTTACCTTTTAAGAAAGGAAGGTAAACTCCCATTCGCTCAGCTCCCGGAATAACGGTGGTTTGACCAAAAGCAGCATTTACATTGATGAATGCAAATATGATCAATAGTTTAAAAAAGTATGTCATACTGTAAATTTCACAAAAACTTTCCAATAAAATTAATATTAAATGGTAATTTGCATGCGTTTTAGCGAATCACTTGTGTTTTATTGCTCAAAAGCAGTACAACTGTACAAGAGTGCGACCCCGCCTTCGGACGGGGCAGGCAGCTAATAAAGTTGAAGCCAGCACTACTGCCCGGCTCAAAAAATAAAAATATTTAATAAAAAATTACAACATGCAACAAGATAAAAATGGCGATGTAGTAAAAGTACATTACACCGGTAAATTAACCAATGGTGAACAATTTGATTCTTCTGTGGGCAGGGAGCCGCTTGAATTTACAGTAGGCGCAGGCCAGATGATCAAAGGTTTTGACCTGGCCGTACCCGGTATGGCTGTGGGCGAAAAGAAAACAATTAATATTGCCCCTGAAGACGGGTACGGACCTCGTAGCGAAGAAGCAATGATTGAATTTCCTAAAGAAAATATACCTGCGGATATGAAACTCGAAGCTGGTATGCCTTTAACGCTAAGCAACCAGCAAGGCCAGCCTGTGCCTGTTGTAGTTGTAGAGATAAAAGATGATGTGGTGGTTTTGGATGCCAATCATTTTTTGGCAGGGCAGGAATTGGTTTTTGATGTAGAACTGGTAGAGATAGTGTAAAGACAACCGACCTCCGACAACCGAAAGCAGTTTACTTATTTATGGTGAGCTGCTTTTGTTTTGTATATTTATGTTGTTGGCTATTTCTTATTTTTACATTTTATTTTTAATTATGATTCAGATTAACCCAGATGCTGTAGCTGAAAGATTGATGCGTTATGTACAAATTGATACACAAAGTAATCCGGAAAGCACTACTTATCCTACTACAGAGAAACAAAAAAACTTAAGCCGGCTTTTGCATGATGAATTGAAAAATATGGGAATCCATAATGTGCAAACTGATGATTGCGGTTATGTATATGCGAAAATTCCGGGCAACAGCAATAAAAAAGATATTCCTGTCATTTGCTTTTGTGCCCATGTGGATACAGCGCCCGATTGTAGCGGCACAAATGTAAAGCCGATTTATCATAAAAATTTTGATGGAAGTGATATTTTATTGCCGGATGAGGTTAATCAAATTCTTAGCATAAAAAATTCTCCCTATTTAAAAGAACATATTGGACATGGCATAATTACTGCAAGCGGCACTACCTTGCTCGGGGCAGATGATAAAAGTGGCATAGCTGTGATTATGGAAGCAGCACATTTTATTATTAGTAACCCGGATATCCGGCATGGTGATATTTCAATAATATTTACACCTGATGAAGAAGTGGGAAAAGGTACTGCAAAAATTGACATGCAGAAAGTGGGCGCACAATTTGGATATACAATGGACGGGGGAGAAGCAGGATCTTTAGAGGATGAAACCTTTAGTGCAGATGCTGCCACCATTACTATTGAAGGAGTGATTGTACACCCGGGATATGCAAAAGGTAAACTAGTAAATGCGTTAAAGGTTGCCGGGGTTATCCTGGCAGCATTACCATCTAACGAATGGAGCCCAGAAACTACGGAAGGAAAAGAAGGATTTGTACATCCAATGACGGTAACAGGTATCGCAGAAAAAGCCACACTACAATTTATAGTAAGGGATTTTACTTTGGATGGTTTGCAACGTCACCATGATCGCTTAAAAAATATTGCAGCGGAAATAGTAAAGCAATTCCCGGGAGCAACAATGCAATACGATGTGCAGGAACAGTACAGGAATATGAAAGAAATACTGGATAAGCATCCTCACGTAGTGGCTTATGCCGAAGAAGCTATAAAAAGGGCAGGATTAACTGTAAAAAAAGAAGCGATCCGGGGCGGTACTGATGGCAGCAGGTTAAGCTATATGGGATTGCCATGCCCCAATATTTTTACCGGCATGCAAAATATCCACAGTAAATTAGAATGGATAGGTACAAAAGATATGACAAAAGCAGCGGAAACTATTGTACATTTAAGTATGGTTTGGGAAGAAAAAAGTTAAACGGTAAAATTGTGTAATTATGCTTTGATTTGCATCTTTTACACATAAGTTTATCTGATCAAACAAATGTTATTGTTTATGGAACCAGTTTCTTTTATACAAAAATGGCTGATAGTAGCGATAGTGTTTATTCTTGGTTTATTCATGGCAACAAATCCTGCTACATTATACCTGCTGTTTCCTACAGGTGTACGATAAAATTTATTGCGATAGATTTATTTCATTTTTAAATTAAATAACATGAAAGAGTTTTTAATTGATTATTGGTGGACAATTGTTTTGGCACTGGCCTTTTTAGGGTGCTTCGTAACCGTTAACCAGGGATTGATAGGGGTAGTTACCATGTTCGGTAAATACCGCCGCATCATGCGACCGGGATTAAATTTTAAGATCCCGTTCTTAGAGCAGATTTATAAAAAAGTAAGTATTCAAAACCGTTCGGTAGAGTTGGAGTTTCAGGCTGTAACCGTTGATCAGGCAAATGTTTATTTTAAATCGATGCTGTTGTATTCAGTTCTGAATGTTGATGAAGAGACGATTAAAAATGTAGCCTTTAAATTCATCAGTGATAAAGATTTGATGCAGGCATTGATACGTACTGTTGAAGGAAGTATCAGGGCATTTGTTTCTACAAAAAGACAGGCTGAAGTATTGAATGTACGTCGCGATATTGTTGAAAATGTAAAAGAGCAGGTGGATTTAACGTTGGAAAGTTGGGGTTATCATTTGCAGGATCTACAGATTAACGATATTACTTTTGATGAAGCTATTATTCAGAGCATGAGCAAAGTGGTAGCTAGTAACAACTTAAAAGCTGCTGCAGAAAATGAAGGCCAGGCTTTATTAATTACTAAAACAAAAGCTGCCGAAGCAGAAGGTAATTCTATCAAAATTGCTGCCGAGGCAGAAAGGCAGGCTGCACAGCTTCGTGGCCAGGGTGTGGCATTGTTCCGGGAAGAGGTGGCCAAAGGTATGAGCCAGGCTGCTGCAGAAATGAAGCAGGCTAACCTGGATACCAATGTAATTTTATTTAGCATGTGGACAGAGGCCATCAAAAACTTTGCAGAATATGGCAAAGGCAATGTAATATTTCTTGATGGTAGCAGCGATGGTATGGAAAAAACTATGAAGAGCTTAATGGCCATGCAGCAAATGGATAAAAGATAAAATAAACGATTTTGTATAAAATACCTTAGCATTTTGCTAAGGTATTTTTTTTGATTGCCAGCAGCGGTTTTGTGACATCTTGTTGTGTTATTCACTGTATCGGCAAGCTACTATTAAGCTTTTGCAAATAAACTTGCGTATATATCTTGTATTTTGGTGTGTTTTACGAATATTAATTATTCAAGTTGCGTATATTTGAGAGTTACAAGCAAGCCTAACAGACCCCAAATAACTAACAATCTGACTACAAAATATGAAAGGACCAGAATTTTTAAAATACGTTAACCCCGTTTTAAAAGCACTTCAATCGAATGGCGGTGCGGGCAACTCCTCTGACATCATTGGAACAGGTAATAGACAAATTGGGAATCACAGAGAACGACTTGGAGGAAACAACTGCCAATGGCCAATCTCGAATACGAAATCAAATTCAATGGGCAAGGTTCTATTTATTTAAAGCTGGAATAATTGATAATGCCCAACGGGGTATTTGGCGACTAACAAATGAAGGTCTTGATAGAAAACTTGATGATGAAGGTGTTTATAATCTTTTCAAGGGGGTTCAAAACAGTGTAAAGAAAACTCCCGCTTCTAAACCAAAAAAAACGGAGCCAGTTTATGAGAATATTCCAACGGAAGATGAAGAACACTCGATTGGATTAATCAACATAATACAGAATCTTACACCTGCGGGATTTGAAAGGCTTTGTAAACGTTTATTAACAGAGATAGGTATAAATGAAATCGTTATTACAGGCGGTTCGGGAGACCAAGGGATAGACGGGAAAGGTATAGTAAAACTAAATGACGTTGTTAGTTTAAACATCGTTTTTCAATGCAAGCGATACAAAGAAACAGTTTCTCCTCACCACGTGCGTGACTTTCGAGGCGCTATGCAAGGAAGAGGTGAAAAGGGTTTAATAATTACCACAGGACGCTTTACCAAAGAAGCAAAAAGCGAGGCAAATCGTGACGGTGTTACTCCTATTGAATTAATTGATGGCGACAGACTTATTGAACTATTTGAAAAATATAATATAGGACTTAAACCAGTTACAGTTTATGAAATTGACTATGACTTTTTTAAAGGATTTAATTAAAAGGCCAGCTTGTAACAGGCGTTTGGCAAAAAAGGCGGGCATGTGCTTTCAATAAAAAATTTGTGCTAATTTCGAAACTACAAGGTACTTGGAAATTTGGTGGGTAAAATCGCCTTCTTCGCCAAGCGCCCAAACGTTACAAGCAAGCCTAACAGACGACACAACAACGACCAAACGGACGACTATAAACATAAAATGAAACGCTAATTTTGACAGGTGACCAACATACAGACCATATTTCAACTGGACAGCAACTGAGCCGATACTCATTGCCGACCCTTCTGTATTTTTTATTTTCCCCACCGCACATTTTTTTAATTCAATTTTTAGCCAGCCGCACAAATGGCACATTTGGTTTTGCCCAACACACAAGCCGACCCTTCGCAAAACCAAAAGAGCCATTTTTTGCCAACGCACCAACAATGACATTGAGCATTTAAAACTTAACTTAGCCGACAGAAATAATATAAAATATTGACATCATAAAATGGCAAAACAGAAGAAAGAAGTAAAAAGAAAAAGCAATTGAAGTTACCCTTTGGGAAGCAGCTAATAAATTGAGAGGTAGTGTAGAGCCAGCCGAATATAAACACGTAGTATTAGGTTTAATTTTCTTAAAGTTTGCCAGCGACAAGTTTGAAGATCATCGAGCCAAACTGATAACAGAAGGCAAAGAAAAATACATTGAAAACCCGAGTTTTACAATATGAGTAATGTGTTTTTTTTGGAAGAAATTTCACGTTGGAGTTACATTGTAAAAAAGGCAAGACAAAATGATATTGCTTTAATCATTGATACAGCCCTGCATACTATTGAAAAAGACAACAAAGCTTTGAAAGGTGCATTGCCCGACAATTACTTTTCTCGTTTGGGTTTAGACATTACCAAACTGGCTTCTTTGATTAGTGAAATTGACAGCATCAACACACTCAAAGACAAAGGACAAGATTTGGTTGGTCGTGTGTATGAATACTTCTTGAAAAAGTTTGCGATTGCAGAAGGAAAAGGCAAAGGAGAATTCTATACGCCAAAAACAATTGTAAGCCTTATTTCAGAAATGATTGAACCTTACAAAGGAATTATCTATGACCCTGCTTGTGGTTCGGGTGGTATGTTTGTTCAATCCATTAAGTTTATTGAAGCACACCACGGCAACAAAAAGGAAGTTTCTATTTACGGGCAGGAATACACCAAAACAACTTACAAGCTGGCAAAGATGAATCTTGCCATAAGAGGAATTTCTGCCAACCTTGGTGAGAAAGATGCCGACACTTTTGCGGACGACCAACACAAAGACCTGAAAGCCGATTACATAATGGCAAACCCACCTTTTAACCAAAAAGATTGGAGAGGCGAAAATGAATTGATTGACGACCCACGTTGGAGAGGTTATGATGTGCCACCCAAAAGCAACGCCAACTATGGTTGGATTTTGAATATGGTTTCCAAACTTTCCGAAAACGGAATTGCAGGTTTTATATTGGCAAATGGTGCTTTGAGTGGTGGTGGCGAAGAATACAAAATACGCAGAAAGCTCATTGAAAATAAACTGGTGGAAGCCATAATAATTATTCCGAGAGATACTTTTTACACCACCGACATCAGCGTTACGCTTTGGATTTTGAACAAAAACAAAAAAGCAAGAACGGTTGAAATAAACGGAAAACAGAAAAACTACCGTGACCGTGAAAAAGAAATTTTATTTGTGGATTTAAGGCGTTGGGGACAAGAATTTGAAAAGCAGTTTATTGAACTTACAGAAGAAGACATTGCCAAAGTAGCCTTGAATTACCACAACTGGCAACAAACCGACTACAAGAAAACATACAAAAATGTGCCTGAGTATTGCTACTCTGCCAGTTTTGAACAAATCCAAGCAAACGATTTTTCATTAGTGCCAAGCAAATACATTGAGTTTATAGACCGTGATAGTGAAATAGATTTTGACACCGAAATGAAACGCATACAAAAGGATTTCAAAACCCTTTTGAAAGAAGAAAAGCAATCGCAAGAACAATTGATTAACGCTTTTAAAACTTTGGGCTATGAGTTATAAGCGTATTGGCAATTATATTCATTTGGTTGACAACCGCAATAAAGACTTAGCGGTTTCAAACTTATTGGGTATAAACATTACCAAGAATTTTATGCCTTCTGTTGCCAATACCTCTGAATCAGATTTATCTAAATACAAAATCATTCAGAAAGGACAATTCGCTTATAGTGCTATGCAAGTGGGCAGAGATGAAACTATCCGTTTGGCTTTGTATGCCGAAGAAAATCCTGCAATTATTTCTCCTGCTTATTTGGTGATTGAAGTAAATGACGAAAATGAATTTTTGCCTGAATATATGATGATGTGGTTTCAAAGACCTGAATCAGACAGGTACGGATGGTTCATCAGTGATAGCAGCGTAAGAGCAAGTCTAGAATGGGAACGCTTTTGTGAAATACAAATTCCAATTCCTGATATTGACGAACAACGAAAATTCGTTGCTCTTTACAATGGCTTACTTCATAATCAAAAAACCTACGCAAATAGTTTAGCTGATTTGCAATTGATTTGCGATACCTATATTGAGAATTTAATCAAAACCGAAAAGCCTAAAGTGCTTGGAGAATATATTGAGCAATCGGATGAACGGAATAATGATTTACAAGTATCTTTTTTGCAAGGTGTATCAACTTCAAAAGTTTTAATTGAAACAAAGGCAAATATTAATGGACTTGAATTCTCAAACTACAAAGTTGTAAGAACAGGTGAATTTGTTTATGTGGCTGACACTTCAAGAAGAGGAGATAAAATCGCATTGGCAATGAATAGTGCTGAACCTTGTATTGTTTCAGGAATTTACACAGTATTCAGAGTAACTAAACAAAAGGAGTTACTTCCAGAGTATTTGTATTTATGGTTTGCTCGACCAGAATTTGACCGCTACGCAAGATTTCATTCTTGGGGCAGTGCAAGAGAAACATTTGATTGGGCTGATATGTGCAATGTGAAATTGCCCATCCCTGATATTAAAATTCAGGAAGCCATTGTTACTATTTACCACACTTTGGAAACTCGTAAACGTATCAACGAGCAATTGAAAAATACTATAAAGCCGCTTTGTCCTGTGTTGATGAAGGGTGTGGTTGAGAATATGAAATTAGAAAACGTAGAAAATTAAACTATGCTTTTACTACTACCACAGAAACCAGCAAATTCAATCCAAATCCATTATTGGTTTGGTGACGAATCACACACAATGGATGCCCTAGTACAAAACAGATGTGAGTATGAGTTTCTTGGTATATTAAAAGAAATTGCTTCTTCTTTTAATGCGGAAATAATCATCGAAACAGAGCCCCTAACAGATGGCGGTTTACGAAGATGGTTCAAGATTATAAGTAAAGAGGAAAATAAAAAAGGAACAATTACAACAACCATTATTGTAGCCCTTGCAACAACACTAATCATTACACCACTGGGCAAAATTCCTGAAAAGTTGATAGATAAAATTTTTGAGGACAAAGAACTTCTAGAAATAGAAAAAGATGGCAAAAAATTACAGAACGAAAAGTTACGACTTGAAATCGAGGAACTAAAACAGAAATCTCAAAGAAACACAGAACTGCTTAATCACAACAATGTTATCCGAAAAAAGAAATCTAATTTTTATGAAGCATTAGAAAAATACCCGAAAGTAAATGAGGTTTCTTTCAATGTAGCAAGTGATGATAAAGTTATATTGTCAGAGGATAAAAAAGTTACACGAAATAATTTCAAGCAATACATTCTTGTTTCTGATGATTTAGCCCCAGTTGAAATTGACAATGCAGTAATAGAAATCATTTCCCCGGTTTTAAAGAAAGGGAATTACAAATGGATGGGCATTTATAATGGTGAATCTGTACCCTTCAATATGAAATCAAAGGAATTCAAAACTTTGGTTCAAACAGGTGAAATTAAATTTGTTAATGGTACTTCTATCAATTGCTTTTTAGTTGTTCGCAAGAAAATCGATAATGAAGGACTTGAAAAAATTGTGGGGTATGATGTGTTACGAGTAAACAACTATTTTGAAAACGACAAACCAATTGAAACACCTGAGGGCAAATACCATAGACAAAAGAAAGAGGCAGAGCAACGCAGTTGCGAAGTTACTACCATCCAATCAATTTTCAAAATGTCCAGTTTTTTTGCTAATAAACTGGACAAATCAATTATCTTTGCACTACAATAAAAAGAATGAAAATATCTGAATACATAGCATTTACCATAGACAGACTACCCAAGGGCTATGTATTCACCTATGCCGACTTTACTAGGGAGGTGAACCAAAAAGAAGCGGTAATAAAAGCCTTGAATCGTATGGTGATTTCAGGCAAGATTGCCAAACTATCTAAAGGCAAATACTACAAACCCGAAAATACCCCATTTGGCAACCTTCAACCCAATCAGGCACAAGTAGTAAAAGATTTATTGGAAGAAAACGGAAAAATAACGGGCTATCTCACGGGTTACAGCATATACAACCAGTTGGGCTTAACCACACAGGTAAGCAATACGATACAGATAGGTAAAAATCAGGTTCGCCCCAATTTTAAAAGAGAACGCTATACGATAGCTTTTGTAAAGCAAAAAAACACCATCACCAAAGAGAATATTCCTTTGTTGCAGTTACTGGATGCCATTCGCTACATCAAAAAAATACCCGATGCCAATATAGAAGTATCCTGCAAGCGGTTTTTAGCCATTATTAAAACACAAGATGAAAAGGAAATCAACACCTTGGTTCGCTTAGCTTTAAAATATCCGCCAGCTACAAGGGCTTTATTAGGTGCACTGTTAGAGCAATTGCAGCAAGGCAAAGTAACAGAGACACTTTTCAAGTCATTGAACCCCATTACCAAGTATAAACTCACAGGTGCAGCGAAAGCATTATCCACCACCGAAAAATGGAACATAATATGAAGCTGCACGAAAACAAAACCTTATTCAGACAAGCGATACAGTTTACAGCTGACCAAATGAAAATCCCTGCCGTTTATGTAGAAAAAGACTATTGGGTGACATATGCTTTGTTTACCATTTTCAATAATAAAATTGGCAAAGACACTGTATTTAAAGGCGGAACGGCACTATCCAAATGTTACAATATGATAGAACGCTTTTCGGAAGATATTGATTTGGTAGTATTGAGACGAGAAGGAGAAACAGACAGCAAGTTAAAATCAAAATTAAAAGCAATAAGCACAGTTGTAGAAGCCGTATTGCCCGAAGTACCTATCGATGGCGTTACCCATAAAATGGGGATGAATCGAAAAACGGCACATTCCTTCAACAAAGAATTTAAAGGCGATTACGGACAAGTAAGAGATGTTATCATTTTGGAATCAACTTGGTTGGGATATTACGAACCTTACACCACCAAAAGCATCGTTTCATTTGTTGGTCAAATGATGCTGGATAATAAGCAGTCTGATATTGCTAAAGAAAACGGACTACTTCCTTTTGACTTGTTGGCATTAGAACCAATAAGAACCATTTGCGAGAAAATAATGAGTTTGGTTCGTTTTTCTTATAGCGAAAATCCAATGGATGATTTAAAGAAAAAGATACGGCACACCTACGATTTACATCAGCTACTTAAACAAGATGAGTTCTTTAAATTCTTTCAATCAACGGCATTTGATGAAATGCTTTTAAAAGTAGCCAATGATGATGTTGCAAGTTTTAGAAACAATAATAAATGGCTAAATTATCATCCTAGTGAAGCACTTATTTTTAGAGACTTAGAAAATGTATGGAATGAGTTGAAAACGATTTACAACGGTGACTTCAAAAATTTGGTATATGGAGAATTACCAAAAGAAGAAGCCATTTTGAAAACATTAAAAATGATTCAAGAAAGATTAAAAGCAATTTCTTGGACAATAAAAATTGAAGCCAAGGAATGAAATTCACAGAAGAAAAATTAGAAAAGGCATTTACCGAATTGTTGGGGCAAGAAGGATTTCCCCACCATTTGGGCATTACGATAACTCGTAAGCCTGACGAAGTATTAATTGAAGAAGATTTACAAACCTTTCTTTTAACGCAATACGCTGGTCAAGGCATTACGGTAAACGAAACCAAATCTATTATTCTTCAACTCAAATCCCTTTCCGCTTCTGACCTTTACGAAAGCAACAAAACATTTTTAAAAATGCTTTCTGACGGTTTCATTCTCAAACGAGAAGACCGCAGCCAAAAAGACATTTACATTCAACTGATTAATTATGCAGGATTAAATAAACACCGCCAACCAGAAGCAGACCAACTAATTTCTATTGCAGCCGAACCCGAAGAAGTTTATCCAGCCGACACTAACATTTACAAATTTGTAAACCAATTAGAAATTATTGGTTCAGAAAAACGAATTCCTGACGGCATTGTTTATATCAATGGTTTGCCTTTGGTGGTATTTGAATTTAAAAGTGCTATTCGTGAAGAAGCCACTATTTATGATGCTTTCAAGCAATTAACTGTTCGTTATCGCAGAGATATCCCCGAACTGTTTAAATACAATGCTTTTTGTGTAATCAGTGATGGTGTAAACAACAAATCAGGTTCGTTCTTTGCTCCTTATGAGTTTTTCTATGGCTGGCGAAGAGTGGCAGGTTTGGCAAAGGATGTAGATGGCATTGACAGTATGTTCACACTCATTCAGGGAATGTTTCACAAAAACCGTTTGCGTGATATTATTCGCAACTTCATTTACATTCCTGATAGCTCAAAGAAAAACGAAAAAATTGTTTGTCGCTATCCGCAATACTATGCGGCAAGAGCCTTGTATGACAATATCAAATTAGCCCAAAAGCCAGAAGGAAACGGAAAAGGCGGAACTTACTTTGGTGCTACTGGTTGCGGAAAGAGTTTCACCATGCTTTATCTTGACAAGGTTGTTGATGAGAAGCGAATATTTTGAAAGTCCAACCATTGTTTTAATAACAGACCGCACCGATTTAGACGACCAACTTTCGGGGCAATTTACCAATGCCAAAAACTTTATTGGCGACAATACTGTGGTGAGTGTGGAGAGCAGAGCCAACTTGAGAGAATTAATTCAAGGCAGACAAAGCGGAGGCGTTTTCTTAACCACCATTCACAAGTTTACAGAGGACACGGAACTACTTACCAATAGAACCAATGTAATCTGTATTTCAGACGAAGCACACCGCAGTCAAGTAAACCTTGACCAAAAAGTAAAAGTGACCGAAAAGGCGTTACCAAAACTTATGGCTTCGCCAAATACTTACACGATTCATTACCAAATGCCACTTTTGTTGGTTTTACAGGAACACCAATAGATGCAACGCTTGATGTGTTTGGAAAAGTGGTTGATGCTTATACAATGACTGAATCGGTTAAAGATGAAATCACCGTAAGAATTGTGTATGAAGGCAGAGCAGCTAAAGTGTTGTTGAATAATTCAAAACTCAAAGAGATTGAAGATTATTATGCTAAGTGTGCCGAGATTGGAAGCAACGAAAATCAGATTGAACAAAGCAAAAAAGAAATGGCTCAGATGTATGCCATTATTGGCGACCCTGACCGTTTAAAAGCAGTTGCAGAAGATTTTGTAAACCATTATGAAAAAAGAGTTTCAGAAGGTTCAACTGTAAAAGGAAAAGCAATGTTTGTGTGCAGTACTCGTGAAATTGCTTATGAGTTGTATAAAAACATCATTGAAATAAAACCTGAATGGAACGAAATACGAGCAGCCGAAGAAGGAGCAGAACTTACCGACAAAGACAAACGAGAACTTAAACCAATTGAAAGAATAAAACTCATTGCCACCAGAGGACAAGATGATCCGAAGGAAATATATGATTTGTTGGGAACAAAAGACCAGCGCAAAGAATTAGACCGCCAATTCAAAAATGAAAAATCAAATTTCAAAATTGCAATTGTGGTTGATATGTGGCTCACAGGTTTTGATGTTCCTTTCTTAGATAGCATTTACATTGACAAACCAATTCAGCGACACAATTTAATTCAAACCATATCAAGAGTAAATCGAAAGTTTGAAGGAAAGAATAAAGGTTTGGTTGTGGATTATATCGGCATCAAAACGCAAATGAATTTGGCGTTGAAGCAATACAGCGAAGGCGACAAAGACAATTTTGAAGACATTGCAGAATCCATCATCATCGTAAGAAATCATTTAGACCTTTTGGCTAAACTGTTTCACACGTTTGACAATTCAAAATATTTTAAAGGCACAACCATTCAGCAATTAAACACGTTGAATTTAGCAGCCGAATATGTGCAACAATCCAAAGAATTTGAAACCCGATTTATGGGCTTGGTAAAGCGACTGAAAGCCGCTTATGATATTTGTGCAGGAAGCGAACAATTAACGCAATTAGAAAGAGATTACACACATTTCTATTTGGCTGTTCGTTCCATTGTTTTCAAACTCACCAAAGGCAATGCACCCGACACAGCACAGATGAACGCCAAAGTTCGGGAAATGATAAAAGAAGCTTTGCAAAGTGAAGGAGTAGAAGAAATTTTCAAACTCGGAGACGAAGCAGAAACCGAACAAGACATTTTTGATGAAGATTATTTGGCGAAGATTGATAAAATCAAATTGCCGAATACGAAAATCAAATTGCTTCAACAGTTATTGGCTAAAGTGATTGCAGAAATCAAAAAAGTAAATCGTGTAAAAGGAATTGACTTTACCAAAAAAATGCAAGCCTTGGTTGAACGCTACAATGACCGTGATGCAAACGACATTTTGAGAAGTGAAGTTTATGAAGAAATGGCAAGTGCCTTGACAGATTTAATTTGGGAAGTTCACAAAGAATTTTCGGCAGGTGACGCATTAGGAATTGACTTTGAAGAAAAAGCATTTTACGACATTCTGAAAGAACTTTGCATAAAATACGACTTCAAATATCCAGACGACAAAATGATTGACTTGGCAAAAGCAGTGAAAGACTTAGTTGACGGACAAGCCAAATTCCCTGACTGGAACAAACGTGACGACATTAAATCAGCTTTAAAAGTTGGACTTATTCTCTTATTGGACGAGTTTGGTTATCCACCCGTTGAGAGAGACGAAGTGTATGTTGAGATTTTTGAACAAGCAGAGAACTTTAAGAAAAATCAGAACTAATGAGCCACCGCAGCAGTCACACACATTGCCAAGTCGCACAAGCCGACACACAAGCCAAAACTTTGCAAAGAGTGTGTCTGCCCCACCCTGAAAAAATTGAATTAAAAAAATTTCCCTTCCCTTCTGAAAATAAAAAATACGCAACCGCACAACCCAACGACAGACAAAAATCAGTTGCTATGCAGACACCAAAACCGTTGACAGTAAAGCGTTTCAACTACTCGGTGGACAGAAGGCCAGCTTGTAACACGGGTTTGGCAAAAGTGGCGGTTCAGTACTCCGCAGACACATTTGTGGTTAAACAAAGTTTGGTTCTCCGCATCAACATTTGTGGTGAAAATCGCCACCTTCGCCAAGCCCGAAACCGTTGGCTGTCATTGTAAAGTGACACTTCATAAATTTTGACAAACTAAAAAGAACTATGACATTTGAACTTTTGCCGACAATTGACATAATGATTGATCTTTATGAAAAACCGAGAACTTTTGAGAGATTTCAAGAGTATTTAAAAACTTTACAAGGGGGCACAAAAGGAGACTTAGCAATTCCAATTAGTGGTTTCAACCCAATGGCAAAAGAGCATTTACTTGATAGACTGAAAGAATTAAAAAATTTAAGTGCAGAACAAATTATTGAAGAATCTATAAACGATTTGAAAGACCATAATTTTTCAAAAGACTCAGATAGAAATTTTAAAGTATCAATAAATTTATCAGACGACTTAAAAGGTGGTTGGACAAATCGTTTCACCAGCGACTATGATAGCAAATTTAAAATCAATGGGCTTTTTAGCAGAAATTTCTGCATACCGATTTTTTGGTCAAGTGAAATTTTTACAAAAGATATAATTAGAGAAAGAACATTAGAATATATTTTTAGGACTGTTTATTGGGCGAGCAAACCAAAACCAAAGACACTAAAAGAACATTTAGAACAAGAAATTTTTGTTGCAAGTCAGACTAAGAAAAATGGTAAAGTTCAAGAAATAGACATTATAGGTTTTGATAAGTTTTACAAGGACAACGAGCACACAGACAATTATCATATAATTTTTAATTTTTTCTATGGTGACAAAGCCTCGGCATCTTTGGGCTTTCCGACTTATGACATTGTAGAAGATGTTACAGGATTTGACTATTCTGTACAGATAACAAAAAAATGAAATAAGATTGAGACGAAAAAAAACAACGAACAGCCAACATCGGTTTGGCAATATGGCGGCTGAAGTACTTCTATGAAACAATTGTGCAAAATTCAACAGTAGGATTTCTATTGAACTTTTGTGCTAATAATCCGCCACATCGCCAAGCCGAGAACCGTTGGCTGAAATGCTATCACAAAACATTCCAATTTCCGAGAGCGAAATAAATTTTCCCATTTCGGGAACTTTTCTTAACTTTGACAAAACTTTAAAATTTGAGAATTATTGCAAAGAAAATTTTAAGGGATTTTTGGGAGGCACATCCAGATAGTGAACAACAATTAAAAGCCTGGTATCAAGAGACCTCAAAAGCGGAATGGACGACTCCGGGAAAAATAAAAATTGAATACCCAAGTGCAAGTTTCTTAGCTGATAATAGAGTCGTTTTTAATATTAAGGGTAATCATTATAGACTGATTGTGAAAATTAATTACGACTATCAAATGATTTGGATCCGATTTATTGGTACCCATGCCGAGTATGATAAAATAAACGCTAAAACAATTTAGAATGAATATCAAGCCGATTAGAAATAAAAAAGATTATGAGCAAGCACTTGCCAGACTTGAAGTGATTTTTGATTCTAAAAAGGGAACAGATAAAGGAGATGAATTGGAAATATTGGGAATGTTAATTGAAAATTACGAAAATGAAAAATTCCCAATTGGATTTCCTGACCCTGTGGAAGCAATTAAGTTTAGAATGGAACAACTTGGCTATAATCAAAACGATTTAGCAAGTGTTGTTGGACTAAAAAGTAGAGCTAGTGAAATTCTGAATCGTAAAAGAAAGCTCTCTCTTGAGATGATTAGGCAAATACATGACAGGTTAAATATTCCTACAGAGGTTTTAATTCAAGTTTACTAAAAAGCACTTCGGCCAATAACTAAGCCTTCGTTGCGTCCGTAGGACGAACAATGAAGGCGATGTTGAACGAAACCGATGCCGATGTTATGGGGTTATGGTTGAGTGTAGCTGAGCAAAACATTTTCAATTTACATAGGTATTTTTTTTTTGGTTCTATTTTTTGCCAGGTTAGCAACCTAAGGTAGCACTTTTGTTTTCATACGCAAAAAAAATCCCCTACCCATAATTTAGCTACAGGCAATAGGTTTTGTTTCCGTAAGATATTTTGAAGGTGGCCCACGTTTACCAAATACAGCTATTGTTACCAGTGTTCCCGTTTTGCAATGAGGGCATTTGTGCAAAAGGGTTTGTACTTCCCTAATGGGTATTTGCACAGCTAATTTTTGTTGTAAGCCTTTTAATTTTTTTCGCTTCCAGGTGCTACTCAAAAAACCATAATGCCTGATGCGTACAAAACGATGTGGTAAAATATGCATGCTAAAGCGGCGGACAAATTCTTGTACACTTAACCGCATTTCTTTTTGGATGCCTTGCCCTTTATAATCTTTGTATTGGAATGTAACCCCATCTTTGTTTACAGCTTTTATGCGTTGGTTACTGATGGCAACTTTGTGGGTATAGCGGCCCAGGTATTCAATTACACTGGAAGGGTTACCAAAAGGACGCTTGGCATATACCACCCAGTTTTTTAAAAACAGGGTTTCTATTAACGCTTTGTCATTATAATTTTGCTTGCGTAAGCTGGCAACATATTTTGCCCGGTATATTTTACCCATCGCCTTTACCGGGAATAAAAATTTATCCTTTGCATCTATTTTTTGCCAATTGCCTTTAGCATCAATACCAGCCCCTGGAACTATGCAATGCAAGTGTGGATGCAATGAAAGGTTTTGCCCCCAGGTATGCAAAATACAAATCATGCCCAATTGTAAATTTTAGCGGCCCCCATCTTTTGCAGGGTTTGCCAGGCGCTTTCAAACAAAGCACCGTACACCAGCCTGGGGCTTTCCAGGCAAAGCGGGTTCAGCTCTGCCGGCAAAGTGAACACCACATGGTAATACACCGTAGGCAATAATTCTGCTTCACGTTTTTGTATCCATTGCACACGCTTATGGCCCTGGCATTGGGGGCAATGGCGGTTACGGCAAGAGTTGTAAGAAATGTGAAGGGTACCACAACTGCTGCAGGCATCTACATGGCCTCCCAATGCCGATGTGCGGCATTGTTGTATGGCACGGAGTGTCTTTAATACATGCACCGGTAAATTCATTTGCCTACTTCATTGCCCAATAAGTCAATAGCGGTGGCTACCTGGGCTGTGGGGCGCATTGGGCAAATAATGTATCTAGTGGACTAAATGATTTTAAATTTTGCAATTGGCATACATGTACATATTCCATCGTTGTTTCTATGGATTGATGTCCCAATAAATCTTTGAGTGTAACGATGTTGATACCATCTTAAAGCAAATGCGTAGCATAGCAATGACGCAAGGTATGGGGATGCACCTCTTTGGTAATCCCTGCTTGTTTAGCAATGGATTGTATAACCCATTGCACACCACGCTGGCTATAGCGGAAATCAAAATCGCCTCCGGCTCGTTCGTTGGGCTTACCATTGAATAAATATTCTTGTGGATGTTCGCTTGCAATATATTTTGTATGCCACGTATTAAATGATGGCTCAAAGGAACGTATCTGTCTTTATTGCCTTTGCTTTGTACAATATGCAGTTGCATGCGCTCAAACTGTAAATCTACCAGGCGGATATTACGCACTTCCAGGCAGCGCAAACCACAACCATAAATTAAACCAATAAGGATGCGGTGCTTTAATAACTTTGCTGTACTAAGCATACGCCACACTTCTTCTTTGCTAAGTATTACAGGAAGTTTTTTTTTTTTTTTAATAGTGGGTAAATGCAAAAACAAATAAGGCAAGCCTTCTGTTTTTAGCATAAACCGAAGACCATATACCGTATGTTTGAAATAGGTTTGCGAGGGTGTAGGGCTTCGTTGTTGCAACAAGTACAAATAATCTTTTACCTGCTCTGCATCCAGCTCGGTAGGCAAACATTTAAAGTGTAAGGTCACAGCAGCCAGGTGGCGTGAATAGTTTTCAAAGGTTTTGGGGCTACGGCCCAAAATGCTAATATTACGTTCAAAGCGTTGTAATAAAACGGCAAATCCTGTAACTTCGCGGCATGCCTGATTGAGGTATTTGTTATACCTTAAATCTTCAGGTGATTTTTTTTGTCATGATAGGTAATGTTTAAGTAATAAATTTACAAAGTTTAAATGATGATCGGCTACCGAAGGTTTTGTTCAACATGGGGGTTTATGCAAGTTTGGTTTGACAAACTAACTTCAGCTAATTACAAAGCTGCTCTTGGTTCGGACTAGACAAACATTGTGTTGTGCAGCTTAAAACGAAAACAAAAGTTGATAACCAAAATAAAAAATATTATATAAAAAATGAATTTCAAAGTGTACCAAATATTCTTTAATTTTGCAGTCCTTAAGTCGAGGTAGCTCAGCTGGTTAGAGCATCGGATTCATAACCCGAAGGTCGGCAGTTTAAGTCTGCTTCGATACTAAAAATCCGCTGAATTTTAGCGGATTTTTATTTTATGGTATAATACTGAAAAATGGTTGTTAAAAACTGCTAAGAAGTATTATAGTAAAAGATTTGACAGAAGTTTGATGAAACGTGTTTCATCAAACTTTTATTTTTTATGAACATTTCAAAAAAAAGCGATGCTGGGCATGTGGGCAGCTGAAGGTAATTGGCTGGGGAAAACGCCATGGTAAATAAAGATTTAAGTGCAAAAATTGTGGGATTTTATTTACCTCTAACAGGAAAGAACAGCGTATAAAAATCGGTTTACCTGGTTTAAAAAATGGGTATTGGAACGACAAACTTATAAGACATTATCAGGGGACAGTGGTTATTCAATAGATACACTTCAACGAACATTTTATACGCTACTTGAGCAAGCGCCTCAGATAAAAATTATTAAAAGAGGCCAGGTAAATCTTAGAATAGATGCTACTTATTTTAAAAAGTTTTGTTTATTGGCTTACCAGGATGATTTAAATGGATATACACAGCTTATCACATTTTCTGATGGAGAACATTATGAAATTAAAGAGGATTTAGATAACCTTATTCGCTTAGGATTACAATTAGAAAGTATTACCACCGATGGCCATAAAAGCATATTAAAAGCAATCAAAAAATCTATATCTGATGTTAAAGTGCAGCGTTGCCTTGTCCATATCCAGCGTATGTGCCTGTTGTGGCTTACACGCTATCCCAAGCATGAATCAGGCCAGCAACTTCGAGGTTTAATTTTAATGCTGTGAGAATAAAACACACAATGATAAGTTGTTTTGGATTAAACAACTTGATAACTGGTATGTAATACATAAGGTATATATTAATGAGAAAACATTTAAGGAAAATTTAAAAGATATTGGTACACTCCTACAAATTATTAAGGCGATCCTATTTTACCATAAAAAGAGCTTTACCTAATATGTTTCATTACTTATCTAACTCCAAAAATACCTTTATACAACAAATGGCATAGAAGGTTACTTTAGCCATTTAAAAAATCATTTAGATTTACACAGGGTCTTACTCCAAAAACAGAATCAACTTTATTAAGTGGTATGTATATTTTTCTAACAAAAATGAGTTTTTAAAGCCATTGGGCTACTAGAAAATGACAAAAAGAGCAGCAAAACGCTGCTCTTTTTCAGTATAAGCTCTAATCTTATTGCTGATAAGTTGGTCTCCACCAGAGCTTATTTCCTCTTCAGATTAGATGACGCATTATAAGAATTTTCTTGGAAAAATCCACCAACCATTTTTCAGTACATTACCTATTTTATCCTAACTCATTTCAGAAAAATACTTATGAAAGTAAGGTATCGTCTCAATGCCTTTGTAAAAATTTTCTACATTAAATTTTTCATTAGGGCTGTGCAAATTATCACTGTCCAGGCCAAAACCCATAAATACTATTTTAATACCTAATTCTTTTTCAAATAAAGCACAAATAGGAATGCTGCCTCCGCCACGAACAGGAATTGGTGCTTTGCCAAAAGTAGTTTCCATGGCTTTTGCTGCAGCTTTATAAGCTTTGCTGTCAATCGGTGTCATATACGGTTCGCCACCATGGTGCAAAGATGCTTTTACCGTAACGTAAGGCGGGGCTATTTTTTTTATATGGTTGATCAATAACTCCGTAATCTTATCCGAGTTTTGATTAGGTACCAGCCTTGCTGAAATTTTTGCAAATGCTTTACCAGGTAAAACTGTTTTAGCACCTTCGCCGGTATAGCCACCCCAGATACCGTTTAATTCTAAAGTAGGTCTTATACCCGTTCTCTCATTGGTGGTAAATCCTTTTTCGCCCCACAATTCTTTTATGCCTAAATCGTCTTTATATTCCTTTTCATCAAAAGGAGCTTGTGCCATCAGCTTTCTTTCTTCATCATTTGCGACTACTACATCATCATAAAATCCGGGGATGGTAATATGATTATTTTCATCATGCATGGAAGCAATCATTTTTGCTAAGATAGTTATGGGGTTGGCTACAGCGCCGCCATACACACCACTATGCAAATCACGGTTAGGACCGGTTACTTCTACCTCAATATAACTTAATCCACGCACACCAATATCTATGCTTGGCGTATCCAAACTTATCATGGCGCTATCGCTGATTAAAACACAATCTGCTTTTAAAAGATTCTTATTTTCTTTTACAAACTTTCCGAGGTTGGGCGAGCCTACTTCTTCTTCACCTTCTATACAAAATTTAATATTGTTGGTAAGCGAATTGGTTTTTACCATTGTTTCCAATGCTTTTACATGCATATATACCTGTCCTTTATCATCGCAGCTGCCACGGGCAAAAATTTTTCCGTCAATGATTACCGGATCAAACGGGCCGCTTTTCCAAAGCTCCAGCGGCTCGGCAGGCTGTACATCATAATGCCCGTATACCAACACGGTTGGCTTGGCGGGATCAATAATTTTTTCACCATATACAATCGGATGTCCGTCGGTAGGGTAGATGTCCACCTTATCTGCGCCAGCCTCTAATAAACGTTTTTTAACAGCTTCAGCGCATGCTGTCATATCTTGTTTATGCTCGCTTTTTGCGCTTACACTTGGTATACGTAAAAGTTCCAGCAATTCATTTAAAAACCGGTCTTTGTTAGCTGATTGGTATTCTTTCCAAGCTTGCATTTAGTATAAAATTTTATTAAAAAATTAATTGAGCAACGAATGTAATGGTTTTTGGGATAAAAGGCAACTGGCAGCAAAACACAAATTTTTGTAAAAAATGGCATAATATTTTGATTGCATTAGTTCATGAGTTTATATTTGTGCCAGATTGTTTTGCAAATTTATCAGCCTTTATAGTTGTACTTTTTAATAAAGTACTTCTTTTCAAAGGCTGAGCCAATTTAATAATTATACAATTTATTATTCTTTTTGCATTATATTTTTCTTCCATAATTTTTTGCAAACTCTTTGAATGATTTTGGGCCATTAATAAATTTTTATTAAAGGTATATTCACCGCCATCGTATTCGGTTGTGGAAATTTTTACTTTATTTCTTCCTGTCATTGTAAATTTTTCTTTTCCCTGGTACATTATTATTTTCATATCACTTGCACTAACATCGCCTCTGCAGGATTTTTTGTAAATGACCCATATCTCACCAACATTATTTTTATTAAGATCTGTTACCTGTAATGAATTTTTTATAAAATTTGCTTCAATATCTACCGGGCATTCTTTTACAGCATCATATATTTTCCAATCTGATTTTAATTTACCGTTTACAGTAAGATAATGATAAGCATATAACTTGGCATCCCGGTAATCTTCTATCGTAGAAATGGGGCCAGTTTCAGTCGTAATAACAATGTTATCGCCTTGCTTGTCATTCCATTTAACAGCAGTTACAAATTTCCCTTCATATTGTATTTTTTTAGGGAGTTGGTTTACATTCAACTCAGTCATTTTAATCTGTGATTGTGCAGATATTGTTAAAAAGCACAAAATTGCTAGCGTTAATAATTTAGCTGGAATTAAAGTCATTTTTATAAATTTTTTTGAAAAAGAAGTACTATTATAAAATATTTTTATTATCAGTGTATATTATTATAATATTATATTAGCGAGCCTTTGTTGCACATAATCCCAATTTACAATACCCCACCAACTATCAATATAGTCTGCTCTTTTATTCTGATATTTTAAATAATAAGCATGTTCCCATACATCAAGGCATAATAATGGGAACCCTTTTATTTCACTAACATCCATTAAAGGGTTATCCTGGTTGGGAGTACTGCCAATTTGTAATTTTTTATTATTGTCTGCGTATAGCCATGCCCAACCGCTTCCAAAACGTGTTGCCCCCGCAGCAGCAAATTTTAATTTAAAAGCTGCAAAAGAGCCAAATACAGCTTCTATATTTTGTAATAGTTTTCCGGCAGGTTTATTGTCTGTTGTTTTAGGCCGCATACATTTCCAAAACATTTCATGGTTATAATGCCCTCCGGCATTGTTCCGCATTTTAGATGAATATTTAGAAATTTTTTCAAGTACAGCTTCTATTGGTTGTTTTGTATCAATTCCTTCTGCCTGCGCAGCTTCTTTTGCATTAGCTGAATAAGCTGCTGCATGCTTGCTGTAATGAATTTCCATTGTAGCGGTATCAATTGCATTTTCTAGTGCGCTGTATCCATACGGTAATGGCAATTGATCATAACTGGTATTAAAAGCGGAAGCTGTAGCTTTTTTAGAACTTCCGCATGCTGCTAAAAAGGAACTTATCGAAGATATGCCTATACCAATAGCCAAAGAATTTTTAGCAGTAGTAGCAATGAATTTTCGCCTGCTGTTGGATAAATTATTCATAAAATTATTTTTTTAATTTTTTGGGTAAAGAATACACCCGTTTAAAGATTTTTGTATAAAAATCTTTATTAAATAGTTGAGAGTCATGCATGGCTTTATAGGTAAAAAAAAATCCTACAGGAGTTAATACAATTACCGCCAGCCACATTCCAAAATATGGGGGTATCACATCTTGTTTTACAAATTTTTCGCCAAACATATTTAATAAGTGAAAAATAAGAAAAAATATTATGGCAACTACCAAAGGCATTCCTAAGCCACCTTTGCGGATAATTGAACCTAAAGGCGCACCAATGAAAAATAACACCAGGCATGCTGTGGAAAGTGAAAATTTTCTATGCCACTCAATTTTGTGGTAACGGATATCAGTAGTTTTATATCCTAAATCTGTATTATTAAATTCGAGAGTGCTTTTTAAGCTTTCAATTTTATAAAGTGCTCTTTCATATACTACGCTTTTTATTGTATCAGCTATTAAACTATCAAAAGCATTATGGTTTGTAAAATGAGCAGGTAATTTTTTCCATATACTATCAGCAGAAGTATTAAAAAGTACACCTGATGAAAGTGTACTGTCAATTTTATTGTGCAGGCTATCTCTTATCCACGTAAGAGAATCCAGGGACTGATTAAGTTGTCTTACACTTAACATTTTATAATTTTTACGAAAAAAGCTATCACTGTTACTTTGCATTTGCAGTGCGCTTAAATCGAATAATACTTTGTATTCTTTAAACTCCATGCGGATAAACTCTGTGGCAGTATCACCCATTTCGCCTCTTTCCTGGTAGCGGGCACCATTTTCTAAGTTGAATTCTAAAATTGTTTGTCAGTAGATATTTTCATTAATCCTTTAGCTGCAATTACGCTATTATCCTGCAAACTGTTGGTTTGATCATATACTAATACATTATTGATATGCTGGCCGTCGCTCTCTTTTTCCAATTTTTATTGCATAATTAGGTATATAAGTAAAGAATACACCTTCTTTTTAAATCCAATGCAGGCTTTTATACCTGATATCATTGTAGATAGTTACAAATTTTAAAGTAGAATAGGGGATTACATAATTAGCAAATAAAAAAGTTACGCCAGAAAAAAAAAAGGGCAACCCATACCAGGGTATGCATAAAGCGTAATAAAGAAATGCCTGAGGCTTTAATAGCTACCAGTTCAAAGCTTTTCGCCTAAGTTGCCAAACGTCATTATAGAAGAGATAAGAATGGCTATAGGCATTGCAAGGGTAAGCATAGAAGCACTGGCATACCACAAAAATTTTCCTAAGGTTAATAAATCAAGGCCTTTCCCTACAAAATCATCAATATACTTCCATAGGTTTTGCATCATCAATACAAAAAATGCTATGAAAAAAGTAGCAATAAAAGGCCCGATAAAAGCTTTAAGAATTAGTTTATCTAATTTTTTTATCATTCCTTTTATTTATTTCAACTATGCAATTATTATTGCTTTGAATTAATTGGTAATTTACAATATGATTCAAAGCACAAAAGTAATTCTTTCTGAGGAGGAAAAGCAGCTTATCTCTAATAGTGGTTGGATTATGATTAAACTCTCTATCACCAATAAGGTAATCGGATTGTTAAATTATTTGCTTGTTGATTATAAAAATATTGTTAGCACTAATAAGCAATATCTTATACCTGGATTATACATATCCTCACCTAAAATTTCTAAGGGTGAAAATTATTTATCCTTACCCTATGTGATATTGGATTACCCTAAAATCTTTAATAAAAATGCAGTATTTGCGATAAGAACTATGTTTTGGTGGGGAAATTTTTTTAGCTGCACACTTCACATCAGCGGGCACTACAAAAATATTTTGGAGGAAAAATTATTATACAATATTACTGCTAACAAGGATGCTGGTTTGTATATATGTATTAATGAAAACGAATGGAAGCACCATTTTGGGATTGATAATTATAGGGCAATAACAACATTATCAAATGGTGAGATAGCTAAATTATTAAAAAAGCCTTTTATCAAGGTTGCTTATAAAATTAATTTGCAGGATTGGGATATTATGCATGAATCCTTGGCTGAAAAGTTTACAAAACTAATGAAGTTATTTTATTAATTTCCCAATCTATGAAATAAGTCTTTTACCTGGTATTCCCATAACTGGCTTGCATCTTTTATTTCTTTTTATCAGCAAAATCTTTAATAATCAAAATAGTTTGATTGGTAACTTGGATTTCTCAATACTAAATTCAAAATATTCATCTTTAGATAAATGCATCCAACGGTAGCGGATAAATTTATCTGCTTCGCTATCCAGTAATTCTGCTTTATCAGTGGTTTCATTCCAGGTAAAACTGAAAATATTATCCCGCTCATCCACTTTATCTGCAAACCATTCCTGTAAGCCTGCAGGTGTACTTAAAAATTCATATAATATGCTTGGTGAACATCTAACCGGGTATTCCAATGTATATAAAACTTTCTTACTCATCCTTGTAATTTAAATTGTCATCAACTCTGCAATGATAAGAAATTATTTTTCATTACCATTTTTTTGCAAACTTTTTTTATTTTAATTAACCTACAGATAATTTTATTGTTCATAAAAAAAGTGACTTTTAATTAGATTATCGATACTTTTTTTTACGAGTATATAATAATTTCTTTAAATTACAGTTATATATTATGACGGATTTAACAGTTCGTTAACCTAAACCAGTTATTTCATCCTTATTAAACTATAGGCTTATGAGCATGCGCCAGCTTAAAATCAGTAAGTCCATTACCAACCGGGAAAGCCAGAGCTTGGAGAAATATCTCCAGGAAATTGGCAAAGTAGAATTAATATCTGCCGAAGAAGAAGTACAATTATCGAGATTAATTAAAGAAGGAGATCAGAGAGCATTAGATAAGCTCACCAAGGCCAATCTTAGATTTGTGGTATCTGTGGCAAAGCAATATCAAAATCAAGGTCTTACACTTCCTGAGTTGATTAATGAAGGTAATTTAGGCCTTATTAAGGCAGCACAGCGGTTTGATGAAACACGGGGATTTAAATTTATTTCATATGCAGTATGGTGGATCCGGCAAAGTATTTTACAAGCACTGGCAGAGCAATCAAGAATTGTGAGGCTGCCACTTAATAAAGTTGGATTAACCAATCGTATAAGTAAAGCATTTTCTCAGCTGGAGCAGGAATATGAACGGGAGCCAACCCCCCGAAGAGCTGGCTACTTTTCTGGATATTGAAACAGAAGAAGTATCTGCTACCTTAAGTGTTGCTACCAGGCATTTAAGTATGGACCAGCCTCTTTTTGACGGAGAGGAGGGTACACTTTTAGATACTATGATAAACAGCAATGCTGTTAACACTGATAATAATCTAGCAGCAATTGTATCGCTTAAGATAGAAATAGACCGGTCGTTAAGCACACTTACTGAAAGGCAAAAAGATGTAATCAGGTTTTTCTTTGGAATTGGTGTGGATCATCCGTTAAGCCTGGAAGACATTGGCGAAAAATTTTGTTTAACCAGAGAGCGGGTGCGCCAGATAAAAGATAAAGCCATAACTAAATTGCGTACTACTTCCCGTGGAAATATATTACGGGGTTATTTAGGATAATAGACCTCTTGCATAATTCATATTTTTTGTTCAACCTCATTTTAATTCCTCTCCAAAAGGAGAGGATAAGGCGAATTATACAAGAGGTCTACTTTTTATTTAAATATTATGCAAGAGAAACCCCTTCATATAGAAGGGGTTTCTCTTTGGTATAAATAATAGATATTAGCTATTGATATTATTTTTTTACAACTTTAACTACAGTTGGTTTAGTGTCTTTACCAACAAACACCTGAACTGTATAGTTACCAGAAGAAAGGTTTGTAAAGTCTAATTCCTGTATTGTAACACCAGCTGTTGCATTAATTTTAACTTTTTAGCAATTTGACCACCTGCATTAACAACATTTATTGTAACGGCAGCAGCTTTATCTAACCTAAGTGAAACTTAGTAGTTGTTTCTACCGGGTTAGGATATACTGTTACTGCATTTGATGCACCTGCAAGTTTAATCACACGGATTTCAGAATAAACAAATTTATTGTCTTTATCTATTTGTTTAACCCTGTAGTAAGTAGTAGCTGCATTTAAAGAAACATTGCTTAAAGTGTAAGTGTTATTGCCATCAGCTTTAGCATTTGCTGCAACTGTAGCTACTTTTGCAAAGTCAACACCATTAGCGCTGCTTTCAATTTCGTAACGGTCAGTTGTGTTAGTTTCACTTGCAACTTTCCATGCTAATTCAGCACCTGTTCATTTTTGAGTAGCAGTAAGGCCAAGGAATTTAACCGAAAGGGTAATACCAGTAATTCTTGCCCAAGACTCATCTGCAACATTGGGAGAATTATAACTATCCATAGTAAATTCTGTTGTATTAGGCCTATGATAATAAATTTGTGAAGCAATATTTTCAGAACCTGCACTTAGAGAAGAATATAAAAACAATACATTTCCACAACCCGGACAAGGAACATCCTCACCAAAAACATCTCCTGCATTTCCTTTAGTTATTAATTCTACATCAGTTGCTAAGGCTGGTCCACCAGTAAATGCTAATTTCATTACTTCAAATTCTGTATTAGCAACTAAAGGGCTCGCATATCCGCCTGCCTGGTTGGTGATTGTATAATACCTAAAACCCTCATCTCCTAAATAACTTGTTATTATCCATTGGTTAGGCGTTAATATATTGGAAGTTATAACACTTAAATTTGGTGCTGGCAAAAGATTTGCCGGGTATTCTAACGCAAAACTGTAAGGTAAAGATATTATTAGCAGGAATAGGATTTGTTAAAGTTATATCTGACCTAAGATATAATTTAATTTCATTAGGTTGGCATTCATCCTGAATACCGCCACCTATACCTGCTTGTACTATTTGGGAACTACCTTGCAAGTAAAGAATACTTAAAAAAGCTAAGGTTATAATTTTTTTCATCTTGATTTTTTTTATTTTTTTATTAATTATTATTGAGGTAAAAATTGAAATATTGAAGCATCCGGGTTTCCATCTAATACATTGAGAATAAAATCTTTATCGTTTGCTATCCCATTAAATCTTACAACTTTATTCATGTTCACATCAGCCACACTGTAAACATTTGGAATGGAAGCATCAGGATTACCATTTAATGCATTTAATAAACGATCTTTATCATTGGCTATACCATTATATCTTGTATTGTTATTAAAATTAACATTACCGCCCCATAACACATTTCTATTATCAGCGGCTATTTTAAATGCAGTAGCCGGGCCAAAAATTTGCGCATCAGTCATTGTTGTAAAATCAACTAAAGGTGGTGCAGTTAAACTAACTTCAACAGTAGCTGGCGTAGTAGATATACCTAAGTGGTTCCTATGCCTTACAGCTAGTGTATAACCTGATCCTACTGCTACGTCTTTAAAGTAAACAGGACTAACACCATCTACATCAACAATATCACCATCTCTCTGTACCAATGCGCTTCTTGTTGCTATAATATTATTACCCTGTGGTGTATTTCTTAATTGTAAAAATACCCAGTCAACTATATCATTATCCACTAGTGCCTGGTTTGCAAAAACAGTTGCATGATCAGTAATAGTTTCTGTTTTTTGATTGTTAACATGGTTAAAGTTTGCCATCAATGGAGCTACCCTGTAAGGATCTGTCGATGGAATTACATTACCATTTGTTCTTAAATTATCCCTCATTAAATGAATAACTGGATTGTAAGCACCTTGTAAAAACACTTTGGCATTTACCAAACCATAATTATTC
This sequence comes from Chitinophagaceae bacterium, assembly GCA_016713965.1. Lineage (GTDB taxonomy): Bacteria > Bacteroidota > Bacteroidia > Chitinophagales > Chitinophagaceae > Ferruginibacter. The sequence goes on along the minus strand of JADJOC010000003.1, from coordinate 320,340 downwards.
ATGGCATATAAATCACCATTACCAGTAATAGTTGTACCTGCTAAGTTATTGGGAGCATCAACATTAGCACCAGTTTGGCTCCATTCTTTTAATTCATCCTGCCAGAAGAACCCGCCAAATTTAAGATCTGATCCTGTTACCTGTACTGGATCAATATAATTTCCTCTTGCATCTAATTTAGTTATACCGGCTTGTGTAATTGGCCAAAAGTTTTCCAAAAAGTCTGTACTTTGAGCAAACTTTTTAGGATGAACATCTACAGTATCTCTTACACCAAAAACAGCATCTGGGGTGTAAGGCCCGGCAGTAGTTGCGAAAAGTGGATTATAAAATCCGCTATTACCAACCGGCATTTTATAAGAAGCTAAGTTTGCACTCACACGTTTTTGTAATTCACCTGCTGCATTGGTTTCAAAATATTTGTTATCGCCTTCGCCAGTAATGGTAGCTATATCAGATAATTGAAAGTTGAAATCATGTAATGTAGCTTTGCCTAATGTGAAGACCATTGAACGGCTGAGTTTTGCATTTCCGCCAAGCACTGCACCGCTATTATTGTCTAATTCTAAATTCGGAATGTTAAAACCATTCATATTCAGATTTTGACTATTAGAACCATTTAACAATAAAAGTCCATTGTGTAATACAGGCCCGCTTAGAATATCAACTTCGCTTTCTACATAGTCCTGTACACTAACTACTGCGCCGTCTTCTATCATAAAGTCGGTGCCCTGGCTAATGAAGAGCTGTGCCTTTGCCCCTTTGCTTCCTAAGAGCAACGCAAGGGATAAAGTAAATGTGAGTTTAATTAATTTCATGCTTCTAGATTTTTTGAATATTAAAAAAATATTTTACTAAGTAAATCTACTTGTCTTTAATGGTAAAAATCTGCATGGTAAGGGGCGTAAAGCTAGTATTTTTTTTAATAAAAAAATATTTTATTTAGTACAATTACCAAGTGATTCTCTTCCAGCTAATTAGTAATAACCACTTTTGTTTTTTTGAAGATTACGGGTCTTTCGCAATTTATTGTGGTTTTTACCATCATAAAGGTTGACAAAATAAATAGATATGTAGGCGCAACTTAACAGATAAGCTATTTAGATTAACCGAATGCATGCTGGAATTAACGAAGATTTTATTTTATTACACCTAAAAACGCTGCGGTCAATGTTGCAACCTTATATTCATATAATAAATTTATTAATATGTATATAATTTAGTGCTCATTTTACAGCAACTTTATTTATATATAAAACTTTAAAGCATTACTAAAAAGCGCTAAAGGATTTAAAAAGTATAGTAAAAATGCGTAGTTATTTTACTAATATCTTCATTTGATAAAAGCCTGTTTAAAAATTTGATGTGTAAGATTTTAAAAAAAGTAGCCGGTGGAATGCCGGCCACGGCGATCAGCCGCGGTTGGTGTCCACCCACAAGTGTTCGGAAGAAATTTCACTTTACTAAATGCTTTATGCATTGCACCGCTCTTTAGAGCGGTGGATAAAAGAATGATATTTTTTCCCCTATGGCTTTAGCTACTGACTTATTAAGATTACAGGATTAGGTATTTTGATCTCAAACTTACTACAGTATTGAATTGTTCTCTATTTACTTTTTTCTTAATAAAAAAAAGTAACAAAAAAATCAAGGCTGCAAAAAATGGTAGTCATTCATTTCACTTCTGAATTTACGCTTATCCTACTTAATCCTATAAGATTATGTTGATGGCTAAAGCCATCATTTTTAAAATTTACTTTCTTTCCCTGCTCTTAAGAGCAGGGCTATTTAATCAGTTTTTCTTCTTCCGAACACTTGTGGTGTCCACCCAACCGCAAAACGGGCAATAAAAGTTCTATTTTTAAACAGGCCTAAACATATTTACATATTGATTTTATTTTTCAAAGTCTTTACCGAAATTTGCCTAACTTTTAAATTATTTTAAATGGCAATCGAAATCAAAGTTCCTACAGTAGGTGAGAGTATTAGTGAAGTGACATTAGTAAAGTGGTACAAACAAGATGGCGGATGGGCTAACAGGGATGAAGTAATAGCAGAATTGGAAAGTGAAAAAGCTACTTTCGAAATTAATGCTGAAGTGGCGGGAGCGATAAAAATAATTGCCAGGGAAGGTGATACATTAAAAATCGGGGATATAATTTGTAGCATTGAGCCAGGTACCGACCACCGACCACCGACCACCGACGACCAGCCACAAACGGCTAATGCCAAACCTCAAACCTCAAACCCCAAACCTGAAACTCCAAACCCCAAACCTGAAACCTCAAACCCCAAACCTGAAACGACAGCCCCTAAATCAGAAACGACTGATGCAATAAAAACGACACCCGTAGCAGCAGCAATAATTTCTGATAAAAAAATTGATGCTAAAAATATTACAGCCTCTGGCATAGGTGGTAAAATAGTGAAGCAGGATGTATTGGACGTTCTTAATAATCCTGGCCGGAAACCAGGCATAGAACCCTTTGGCAGAACAGAACGGCCGCAGAAAATGAGCAACCTTCGAAAAACAGTAAGCCGCAGGTTAGTAGAAGCAAAAAATACTACAGCCATGCTGACTACTTTTAATGAAGTAGATATGAGTGCCATAATGGAATTCAGAGCAAAACATAAAGATAAATTTAAAGAAACTCATGGTGTAAACCTGGGTTTTATGAGCTTTTTTACAAAAGCATGCTGCTATGCTTTGCAAGAGTGGCCGGCTGTAAATGCTTATATCGATGGTGAAAATATTATTTATCATGATTATTGTTATATATCAATAGCAGTAAGCGCCCCAAAAGGTTTGGTTGTGCCGGTTATTCGTAATGCCGAAAGCTTAAGCATGGCAGGTATCGAAAGTAAGGTGGTAGAATTGGCAACTAAAGCAAAAGAAAATAAACTGACGATAGAAGAAATGTCGGGAGGTACTTTTACCATTACCAATGGCGGCATATTTGGTTCTATGATGAGCACACCGATTATCAATATTCCGCAAAGCGCTATTTTAGGTATGCACAAGATCCAGGAAAGGCCTGTGGCTATTAATGGAACAGTGGTAATCCGGCCAATGATGTACCTTGCTTTAAGCTATGATCATAGAATAATTGATGGCAGGGAATCTGTAAGCTTTTTAATAAGGGTAAAAGAATTACTTGAAAACCCGGCTTTATTATTATTTGGCAAAGATCCAATAAAATCCTTATTAGAAATTTAGTGTTTATTTGTTATTAAAATAATAGGATTAAGTAGAATAAGAGCAAATTCAAGATGTGAAATTAATTACTAATTTTTTTTAATAAGGTATGTTACCCGGCCTCAAAAAAATAGCGTTAAGAAATTTGCAAAGTGGAGCGTAAAGCAGCGAAAATGATGATACAAAGTACAAAGCTGATAATTGTACTGGCTCATTAGTGTACAAAAGTTTAAGTTTAGCTTTTTCGCTGTAGCGCAACGAAGTAAATTTTAGCTATTTATTCGCAGCCTTGATTTTTTTGTTACTTTTTTTATTAAGAAAAAGTAAATAGAAAGTAACTCAATACTATAGTAAGTTTAATTTCAAAATACCTAATTCTATAAAATTATTAGCGGCCAGTCTTATCCGGCCGCTTTATCTCTGCCATGTATCGTTTTAAATCTTATTTAAATACAGCCCAGGTAATTATAGAATCCTACAAGGGGCAGGAACCTTTGCCTGTTTTTTTAAAAAGATTTTTTTCTGCGGGAAAAAAATACGGATCAAGAGACAGGAAACAAATTACTTCACTATGTTTTAATTTTTACAGGTTAGGAAAGGCGGCTGTTAATACATCCATAGAAGAAAGAATAATTATAGGTACTTTTTTATGTGAAAATACAAGCAATGAGTGGCTCAAATTTTTTAAACCCCATTGGGATGCTTTAATTCATGAACCTTTAGAAAATAAAATTTCTATTGCGAAGCTTAAAATTAATCCAGAAGATATTTTTCCATTTCTTAATGTGCTAAGCAAGGAAATTTCACCGGTATTATTTTGCGAATCCTTTTTAATACAACCCGATCTTTTCTTACGTATCCGGATAAGCAGGAGTGCATCTCTTTTTGAAAAAATTAATAAATTAAAAATACCATATAATCTGATAGGTACTGATTGCATTGCTTTACCTAATGGAACAAAAATCGAAGATGTATTGGATATAGACAGGGAAGTGGTTATCCAGGATTATAGTTCGCAGCAGGTATTTAATTATCTGAAAGATGAAAAAGTTTTGGAACCATTGTCACACCTTATGCATTTTGAAGTAGCCAGAAACGGGTATGTTTATAATGTATGGGATTGTTGCGCTGCAAGCGGAGGAAAATCTATTTTATTATTTGATATTTTAAAGCGCAAGGTAGATATAACGGTATCGGATATACGCTTAAATGTTTTAATTAATTTGCATCAGCGTTTTAAGAAAGCAGGCATTAAAAGATACAATTATTTTTTAAGTGATTTGTGTGCAGATGAGCTTCCTGTTGACTCTCCCAAATACAGTATAATTTTATGCGATGTGCCTTGCACAGGCAGCGGTACCTGGAGCCGTACTCCGGAGCAGTTATATTTTTTTAATAAAGAAACTATTGCTGAGTATAGCAGTAAGCAAAAAAAAATAGTAAGTAATACTGTAAAATTTTTACAAAAGGACGGTCTATTTATTTACAGCACCTGTTCAGTATTTAAAGCCGAAAATGAAAGTATTGTTGATTACATACAAAAACTCCATTTGCAATTACTGCATATGGAATTAATAAAAGGGTACGATAAAAAAAGCCGATACTATGTTTGTAGCCGTTTTTAAAAAGTGATTATTAATATAATATTTTTTTGTTTGTACTTTTTTTCCCATTAATAAATACTGTTACAAAATATAATCCCTTACTTAAGGAAGTAAAAGGAATTTCATATTGCTCACTATTAATAACTTGTTGTTTTTAGTAAAAATATTTTTTGCCCTGTTGAAGTTTGTACTAAAATTTCAACCACGGCCGGGTCATTTCTCACCACCAATACTTTTAATTTATCAATTACGGGGTTAGGGTTTATTGTGATTTTTTCCTGTGTTACGGGATTGCATAACTGTGCAAAATTTATGCTGGCAGAGTCCAGGTAAAAAGTTGTATCAGCAGATACCTGCATTTTAATTCTGTATTTTACTAACCCGATAGCAGCATTGCCCAAATCATCTGTGTGCACAAAGTTTTTTACAATAAAATTTCCTGAGCCTTTTTGTGTATTTATTGCTGCATAATCATTTTCGCCGGCGAGTTTTCTTTCTATGGTAAAAGTGGTGCCTGTATCAGCTTTTACATTAAATGAAATATTTGTTTTACAATTCGTTGATACAAAATTTTGGGAATATAATTTTTTCACTAAAATCACAAATGCTTTTTCATATCCGGGATGCCGTAACCGGTCCTGTCATCAGGCGTATTAAATTTATTCGATGATTGTTGAATGGCAGTAATAATGCCCATGTTATGTACTTCCGGAAAAGCCTGCCAAAGGCAAGTAGTAAGACCTGCAAGGTTGGGGCAGGCATATGAAGTACCATTACCAGAAAATGGGTCTCCGGTGACAGGGTTGGGTATTATCGTATTAGCGCCCACAGATGCGGCATCAGGTTTTACCTGTCCATCGCTGCTGGGGCCAAAGCTGCTGAAATTTGCTATTTGCCCTGCTGCATTTACAGCGCCTACTGTTAAAACACTATCTGCATCAGCAGGGGCAGATATAAAATGCCAGGCATCATTGCCAGAGTTACCTGCCGATACTACTACAATCATTCCTTTTTTGGCAGCAAGGTCTGCTGCTTTGGAAATAACAGTGGTATTGCCATTCATGTCATTGTAAGTATGGTTAAAAGCAGGGTTATCAAACGTAGTATATCCTAATGATACAGAAATAACATCAACGCCTAACTGGTCTGCTTTTTCAGCAGCAGCAACCCAGTTTTGTTCTTCAATTGGCATTTCAGAAAAAGCATCTTCAGTACGATATAAATAAAAGGATGCTTTAGGCGCTGTACCTACAAAAGTGCCGGGTATATTTCCCCCGATAAGACTAAAACAATTTGTGCCATGAGTAGTAAAATTATCAGCAAAGTTTATATTGTTAGCTACAAAATCCCATGTGGCTAATATTTGATTATTATTTCTTGCACTGTCCAAAGCCGGAGCTGTATCATATTTAGCAAAGCCGCCATCTGTAATGCATACATGTTTTCCTTCTCCTCTAAATCCATGATTATGTAAAAACTCCCCGTTGTGTATATGTATTTGATTAAATGACTGGCCATAAGAAAAAAAATCATTTACAGATTGCTCAGATAATACTTTTTGTTGTGATAAAATTTGGGATGGCTTATCCATAATTTTATTGGTTGCATTAACCAATGGTGAAGCAATAAGCAACACACCGGATACAAAAGGAAAGGATTTTATTTTTTTTATTACATTCTCATCTGCTGTTTGTATAGTTACCTGGTTAAGCCATTTTGATGTATGTAAAATATTAACTGCACCTGCCAGTTTAATGCTATCAATATAACCGGGTGTACAGGGCAGGTCTGAAGAGTCAATAGCAATATTATATTTCAACCTTCTTTCTATAGCACGTTGAGAAAGAAATGCAGAAGGGTTGCTTATAGAAAACGGCGTACCCTGCTTGTATTTTAATTGCACACTATAGCAGTTAGATTGTGCTATACTTTTCTCACAGCACATCATAACTACTATCAACAACAGGTAATATTTTTTCATTTAGAAATTATTTAATTAAGCACATGCATAAATAATATTTTTTTGTTACCAGCTTTAGTACTGCTATTAAGCATCGTTGTAGCCTGTCCGCCTGAGAGACTGTTTAAGAATTTAAGTGTCAAATTGTTTTAACATTAATCGGATAGCAGAGATTTCAGTAACTGTTTCAGCAGTATTAGAAAGTCTCTCATAACTCTTAGCATTCCTCCTGTTTGTCTCGTTCCATGCAAAAGTTCTTTCCACCACCCATCTTTTGGGAACTACTTTAAACCCTTTTAATTCAGAACGCTTTACCACCTCCATTTCATATCCCCCAGCACCTGGTTTTTTCTGCTGCTTTGCCTGGTAATGGGTAAGCTCCATCAGCAAATATTTTTTAATCCCATGCCAACGGTTACTAAGTTTTTCTAATACAACTTTTCCCCTTTTCTATCGGCCATGCTTGCAGGGTGAACCACTATACAAAGTAACAACCCTGAAGCATCTACTACAATATGCCGTTTTATCCCTTTGATTTTTTTACCTCCATCATAACCGGTATTGCTGCTCTTGCTTACCAATGTACTTTTAACCGACTGGGCATCCAAGATGCCTACAGAAGTTCTGGTGCTTTTACCTTGTTTCACCCTTAACAATTTTACTAAAAAGCATCGGACCTTTTCGATAACCCCAGGGTTTTCCACCGGTTAAAATAGTAATATACTATCTGCCACTTTGAAATTCACCAGGAAGCATACGCCATTGGCAGCCTGTTTTAACCAAATAAAAAATGGCATTCAGAATTTGTCGCAAATCATGCTTACGTTTCCTTTTTATATTCAAAAGCTTTTCATAACTTGCCATTGGCTGTCGTTTAAACAGGTAGGGTAGCTTATCATACTAATTGCGTTTGTTGTAATTATCAATTAGTGATAAATCCTACAATTAACTACAGCCTTTTTTTCCACTTTTCCACATAACAATAATTGATGTAAATTCTTAAACAGTCTCTCAGGCGGATCACTCACTTGTACTAATACTGAGCTTTAATTACATTTTGTTATTGATGCTTTCTATATTAAATTCCAATTTTATATTTCTGTTTTTAATCAACCTGAGTATATCAAACCAGTATTATTAGTTAAATATAGAAAGTAATATGCTGACAGTTATTTTATTCTTTAATAATTACTCCCATCATAAGCCCACTTTATCCACGTAGCGCCCCAGGTAAACCCTCCTCCAAATGCTGCCAAAATAAGGTTATCTCCTTTTTTTAATTGGTTTTCCCAATCCCACAAGCATAGTGGAATAGTAGCAGCAGTAGTGTTACCGTATTTCTGGATGTTAATCATTACTTTTTCCTTAGGTAATCCCATCCGGTTAGCAGTGGCATCAATAATACGAAGGTTGGCCTGGTGTGGTACCAGCCATGCAATATCCTCTGAAGATAAATTGTTGCGTTGCATCAGTTCGTAACTAATATCTGCCATGCCTTTTACTGCAAATTTAAAAACTGTCTGTCCTTCCTTGTATATGTAATGTTCTTTAGCTAAAACAGTTTCGATGCTGGCTGGTTTGGCCGAGCCTCCTGCTTTCATATGAAGATATTGTTTACCACTGCCATTGCTTTTTAATAAGCTATCTAATATTCCACTACCATCAGTACTAGGTTCCAGTAAAACTGCGCCTGCGCCATCACCAAAAAGGATACAGGTGGTCCTGTCGCTATAATCAATAATACCACTCATTTTATCAGCGCCAACCACAATTACTTTTTTATACCTCCCGCTTTCTATAAAGCTGGCACCTGTTGTTAATGCAAATAAAAAGCCCGAACATGCTGCGCCAATATCAAAACTAAAAGCGTTAATGGCACCTACCTTTTCTGATACAATATTAGCGGTAGCAGGAAAAAACATATCCGGTGTAACTGTTGCACAAATAATACAATCAATTTCTTCAGCTCCAATCCCACGTTTTTTTAATAAATTCATAACAGCAGGAGCGGCCAGGTCCGAAGTAGCCAACCCTTCACCTTTTAAAATTCTTCTTTCTTCCACACCTGTCCTGGTTCGTATCCACTCATCAGTGGTATCCATCATGGTCTCCAGTTCTTTATTGGTCAATCTATATTCAGGCACATACCCGCCAACGGCGGTAATGGCAGCAGTCATTTTTTGCATCAGTAATTACTTTTCAAGTAAATGTAGTATTGCGTTATCCTTTTTTATTACACGAATTATAACGAATTACACGAAATAAATACAAGTTTACTACAAACATTCGTGTAATTCGTTATAATTCGTGTAATAAGTTTTATACTTAATATATAGCGGTTCTCATTATAAAAAGTCATCGAATGTACAAGCGTTTTGTATAAATCCAAAAATATTGCTAATTTCGTTGGCATAGAAATTGATTTATGTACGCCTACCTGGAAGGAAATTTTACGTATAAAAGCCCGGCCCAAATATATTTAGATGTAAATGGAATAGGTTATGAAGTAAATATAAGCTTGAATACTTATTCCTTTATCCAAAACTTGGATAAAGGAAAATTATATACGTATTTACAAGTCAAAGAAGATGGACATGTATTGTATGGCTTTTTTGACAGGTTGGAAAAGGAAATGTTTGTGCTTTTAATAGGAGTGGCCGGTGTAGGTGCAGCAACAGCAAGAATGATGCTTTCTTCTCTTAAACCGGATGAAGTTAGCAAAGCTATTATACAAGGCAATATTAAAATTTTGGAAAGTGTAAAAGGGATAGGGAAAAAAACTGCTGAGAGACTGGTTTTGGAGTTAAAAGATAAAGTAGGTAAGCATACAAACGATAATAATAATATAATGCAACCTGTCGGCAATAGTATTAGCCAGGATGCGTTAAATGCTTTAATAGCGCTTGGAATATCTAAATTACAGGCTGAACAGGCACTACAAAAAATTATTGGTATCGAACCAAATATTATTCAATTAGAAGACTTAATAAAAAAAGCATTAAAAGCCATTTGATAAAACCGCTACGTTAATTAATTTACTGGATGTTGCTGATAAGGATAAATTACTCAAAATTATCTTGCTTTGTTGCTTTGTTATTAGTGCTGGTGTGCACTGATTACTCATTGACAGCTGGTTCTTTACCTGGTAAATTACTATTGGTAAAGGGCGATACTACTGTACCTGATTATAAGGATAGCTTACCTTATCCTTTAAAAGACCGCCGGGGCGATTTTTTATTTAATGATCCAAAAAATACATACGATTTCGATAAGCCTTCAAATATTACCGATTCTGTTGCATATGATCCTAAAACCCGCAGGTATGTTATTTACGAAAAAATAGGTACAAAATATTATCGTTCTCCTGCATCTTATACTTATGAAGAATACTGGCAATTGAGAGGCCGCCAGGCAGAAATAGATTATTTTAAAAAACGTGCAAATACATTAAATTTATTAAACCGTAAAGTAGGGATAAGGCCTAAATTATCTCTATACGATAATTTATTTAATCGTTTATTCGGAAACGGAAAAGTTGAAATCAGCCCGCAGGGTAATATAGATATCAATGCAGGTTACCAGGGTCAAAATATAAAAAATCCTACTTTACCGGAAAGGGCCAGGAAAAATGGAGGTTTTGACTTTGGAATGAATGCCCAGGTAAATGTAAATGCAAGCATAGGTGATAAATTAAAATTTCCTATTAATTTTAACACCTTAGCCAATTTTGACTTAGATAACCAGCTTAAATTAGACTATACCGGCCAGGATGATGAAATTATAAAAGACTGGAGGCCGGAAATATCAGTTTTCCCAGCCGCAGTACATTGATACCCGGCGCACAACAATTATTTGGTATTAAATCCCAGTTGCAATTTGGTAAATTATTTCTTACCACTGTATTAGCTAATCAAAAATCGCAGCGCCAAAGTGTAAATTTACAAGGCGGGGCAGCTACACAATTGTTTGAAGTTAAGGCAGATGAATATGAAGAAAACAGGCACTTTTTAATATCCCACTATTTTAGGGATAATTACAATAAAGTAATGAGTAATGTACCTGCTATTACAAGCCCTGTACAAATTTTGCGAATGGAAGTTTGGGTAACCAACCGTAATGGAGCTACTACAGAAACAAGAGATGTAGTAGGACTAATGGATCTGGCAGAAACTAATCCGCATTTAGAGCCTCCAACCATTAATATATTAAACAATTCGCCTAACCCGGCTAATACTACAAATGATCTGTATACAAAAATAATAAGTGAGCCTGGTAGCCGCAATCCTGCTTTGGTTTTTAATAATTTATTGAACCTGGGCTTATTGCCAGTACAGGATTTTGAAAAAACCTTTGCCCGCAAATTAGATTCTACACAATATATTTATAACAGGCAGGCAGGCTTTCTTTCTTTAAGCCAGCCTTTGCAAGCTGATGAAGTATTAGCCGTAGCTTATCAATATACTTATAACGGAAGGGTTTTCCAGGTAGGAGAATTTTCACAGGATTTACCGCCTGATACAGCTTCAGCCAACCAGAAAATATTATTCTTAAAATTATTAAAAGCTACATCACAAAGGCCAAGTTTACCCATATGGGATTTAATGTTGAAAAATGTGTATTCAGTAGGATATGGCACACTTACACCGGCTGATTTTAAATTAGACGTATTATACCAGGAACCGGGGCTAGGATGGAAAAGATATTTTCCTTTTGGAAATCAAAACCAGGGAACACCTATTATCACTTTAATAAACGTTGACCGCCTGAATAATCAATTGGATCCGCAACCGGATGGTGTATTTGATTATGTGGAAGGCTTTACCGTGATGTCAGAATATAGCAGGGTGATGTTCCCTGTTCTAGAACCATTTGGCAGAAACCTGGCAGAAAAAATTTATGACGTGGTGCCACCCGAAGCAAAAGATACTTTATTTTATGCATTGTATGATTCCATCAAAGCAGTAGCAGTGCAATTTCCTAATTTAAACAGGTTTGTTTTAAAAGGAGCTGCCCGAACATCCGGATCATCAGATATCAGCATAGGCTACAATATCCCTCGTGGGTCTGTTACCGTTACTGCAGGTGGCAGGTCTTTACAGGAAGGCCTTGATTATGATATCAATTATGATTTAGGTACGATTAAAATAACCAACCAGGCTATTTTAAGTGCCGGGCTGCCGGTACAGGTAAATTTTGAAAATAATGCAGCTTTTGGCATCCAGCAAAGAAGTTATTTAGGATTAAGGTGGGATTACCTGGCCAAGCAAACAGCTAAAGAACAACTGTCAATCGGGGGTACTATCGTACGTTTGAGCGAAAGGCCGTTTTTTACTAAAGTTAATTATAATGAAGATCCTATCCGCAATGCTATGTATGGCCTGGATGTAAATTACCGTAAAGAAATACCAAGACTTACCAAACTATTGGATAAATTACCATTTTATCAAACCAATGCAGTAAGTACGATTAATTTATTCGGAGAAGGGGCGTACTTAAAACCCGGTCATGCACCACAAATCGGTAAAGGTGCAAGCGGCTTGGTATATATCGATGATTTTGAAGGAAGCCGTTCAGGCATTGATCTTCGTTTTCCTCCCATTAGCTGGGCCCTGGCATCTACTCCAAAAGATGCGACTGATGCCCAGGACAATATATTATTTCCTGAAGCTACTCTGAACGATGATGTTGCTTATGGAAAAAACAGGGCTAAAATAGCCTGGTACCAGATAGAACCTACCTTGCAGCAATATAAAGGGGCTAATAACCCTTTATCCAGTAATGCAATAGAGTTAAGTGACCCGAGAGTGAGACAAATGTATCAAAAGAAATTTTTCCACAGCGTACAACAGGTTTTGGCGAAAGCCAGCTGATTACTTTTGACCTGGCATATTATCCCACAGATAAAGGCCCTTATAATTTTGATGATGCTAATGTAAGTGCCAATGGTAAACTACTAAATCCGAAACAACGCTGGGGCGGTCTTATGCGTAGTATCGATCAAACAGATTTTGAAACTAATAATATTGAATTTATTGAATTTTGGGTGCAAGACCCTTTCATAAAAAATCCGCAATCTACAGGAGGTAAATTATATTTTAACCTGGGTAATATATCAGAAGATATATTAAAAGATGGCCGTCGTTTTTATGAAAATGGCCTTAATACTCCCAATGCACCATCACCTGTAGATCCAAGCACCTGGGGTGATGTACCGCGTAATCCTATACAGGTTACCAATGCGTTTAGTAATAATCCGGAAGACAGGAATTTTCAGGATTTGGGTTTTGACGGGTTGGACGATACTGCAGAAATTAATAAACGCCAGTTGTATTTAGATGAGCTAAAAGCCAAATTTGGAGCCAACAGCAAAGTATATTTAGATGCTTTAAGTGATCCGGCATCTGATAATTACCGCCATTACCGGGACGGTGCTTATGATCAGCAGGGAGAAGGAATTTTAGCCAGGTACAAAAATTTTAATAATCCCCAGGGTAATTCTCCTGTAACGGATAATGCATCAGAATATTCATCTGCGGCTACATTATACCCTGATGCAGAAGATTTAAACAGGGATAATACTTTAAACCAAACAGAAGAATATTTTCAGTATGTAGTAGATGTAAAGCCCTCAGATGCACCCGAAATGCAAATTGGTACAAACTACATTGTTGATAAAAAATTAGTACCCATCAATGGATTGCCGGATGGTACAGGCCGGAATGAATATTGGTACCAGTTTCGTATTCCTGTTAGTCAGTATAATAAAAAGATCGGTAATATTCCTGATTTTAAATCTATACGTTTTGTAAGGATGTTTATGACGGATTTTGAAGACAGTGTAACGATGCGTTTTGGAACATTGCAACTTACAAGAAATATCTGGCGCAGGTTTCAATATAAAATCGATGCCACAAATATGTATAATCCCCTTGATGCCGATGCTACTACATTTAATGTAGGTGCAGTTAATATCGAGGAAAATGATAAACGTGCGCCATTGCCATACCGTACGCCTACTGAAATAGAAAGGGTGCAAACATTGAGTAATAATGGCGTTAACCTTTTGCAGAATGAACAGTCAATGAACCTGCAATTTTGTAATTTAAGCAAAGGTGATGCAAGAGGTGTTTTTCAAACTTTTGCCAACAGGGATTTAAGGCAGTTCCGCAAACTTTCCATGTTTATACATGCAGAGAAAAAGCAAACCGGCCCACCATTAACAGATAAAGATTTAACCGCTGTTGTAAGAATAGGAACTGATTTTATAAGCAATTATTATGAAATACGTATCCCGCTTAATTTAACCTCATTGGAAGCTGCTAATCTTAACCCTAACTCTCCGGAATATAACGATACACTTTGGCTTAAGAGCGATGCTTTGGATCTTGACCTGGAAACATTGACAAAAATTAAGCAGCAGAGAAACCTTTCCATGCAGCCATTAAACCAAATATTCAAAGTAGCACAAACTAACGGGCAGGAGTACTCGGTAATGGGAAATCCTAATCTGGGTGAAGTACGTGGGGTACTGATCGATGTGGAAAATACCAATGCAGCTTCAGCTTGTGGTGAAATGTGGGTAAATGAACTGCGCCTTTCGGCCCTTGATGAAAAAGGCGGCTGGGCAGCTTTAGGCAGGGTAGATGTAAACCTTGCAGATCTGGGTACCTTATCGGTATCAGCTAATACACATAGTAAAGGTTTTGGTACATTGGAGCAACGGGTGAATGACAGGTACAGGGATGATTTTATGCAATTTGATGTAGCCGCCAACCTGGAATTGGGTAAACTCTTGCCAAAGCAAGCCGGGATTTCTATACCAGTATTTGCAAGTTATTCCCAAACAGTAAGCACACCGGAATATGATCCGTATGATTTGGATGTTAAGCTAAAAGAAAAAATAAAGTCAGCTCCATCCAGCCAGAGAGATTCAATTAAGAATGATGCTATTGATTTTACATCTACCAAAACATTAAGTTTTACTAATGTGCGGAAGAATAAAACAAATGGTAAAAAGCCTAAAATTTATGATATCTCCAACTTTGATTTTAACTATTCATATTTGCAAATAAAAGCGCATAATCCTTTAATAGAAAAAAATGAAGTTACCAGGCACCGTGGCGGTATGGGATATAATTTTGCGCCACAACCTAAATACATTGAGCCTTTCAAAAGAATATTCAGAAAAAGCAAGACTCATTGGTTTGATCTGGTAAAGGATTTTAATTTTAATCCTATTCCTGCACAGTTAAGCTTCAGGGCAGATATTAACAGGCAGTTTGGTGCTATACGTCCACGAAGCGTAGGTGTATCCAAATATTCAATACCGGAAACTTACGATAAATACTTTGTTTTCCAGAGAGATTATATTATGCGCTGGAACCTTACCCGTTCTTTGAATTTTGATTTTGTAGCTACCAATAATTCACGTATTGATGAGCCGTTTGGCAGGATAGATACCAGGCCCAAAAAAGATACCATACAAAGTAATCTTTTAAAAGGTGGCAGGAATACTTTATACACTCAAACAGCTAATTTTTCTTATACATTGCCAACAGCAAAGTTACCATTGTTGGATTGGACAACAGTAAACTTAAAATACCAGGCTGCATATAGATGGATCGGGGCATCACGCCTGGCAGTTAACTTAGGTAATTTTCTTGAAAACGGACAGCAGAAGGAAGCTATTGCACAGCTAGATTTTAATAAATTATATCAAAAATCAAAATGGCTGCGCCAGCTGGATAATATTCCTAATAAAGCAGATAAGGAAAAATGGAAAAACAGGATAACTAAAGTAACAGATTCATCATTGAATAAGTCCGGGAAGATGGTATATAAAACACGCAAAGTAGTAGATAAAACTGCAATGCCATATGTAGCAGGAATCGGACGGGCATTTGGTAAAATATTAACCAGTATAAAGCAGGTTAATGTTTCCTTATCAGAAAATGCAAATACACGTTTGCCAGGCTATACCGACAGTACCAAAATAGTGGGCCAAAACTGGAACAGCATGCAGCCGGGAATTGATTTTGTTTTGGGTCGCCAGCCTGATACAAGCTGGTTGAATGCCAAAGCAAGGCAGGGAGTAATTACAAAAGATTCTTTATTTACGGCTTTATTTCAGCAAAACTTTGACCAGCGCATTACCGCAAGTGCACAATTAGAGCCGGTAAGGGATTTGATTATTACTGTAAACCTGACAAAAACATTTAATAAAAATTATTCTGAGAGTTTTAGATTTATTGATACAACAGGAGGCAATAATCAACGTTTCCAGCATTTAAATCCTTATGCAGGAGGTGGTTTTGATGTAAGCTATATCGCATTTAAAACATTGTTCGGTAAATTTGATCCTAACAGGGTTTCAACAACTTTTGAAACCTTCCAGGCCAATAGAATAATATTGTCAGAAAGGCTGGGTAAGCTTAATCAATATAACGTAAATGCAGGTCTGCCTGTAGGGCAGGATGGTTATCATGTTGGATATGGTAAGTATGCCGTTGATGTATTGATACCTTCATTTATTGCTGCTTATACAGATGAAGACCCACGCAGTGTATCATTAATTAAACAAAATAATCCCAACATTCGTTCTAATCCTTTTAAAAGTATTTTGCCAAAACCCAACTGGAGGCTGGATTATAATGGCTTAACTACAGTTAAAGGGTTTGAAAAAATATTTACCAATTTTACTTTATCACATGGTTATACGAGTAATTTAAGCATGAATGGATTTACATCTGCATTATTGTACCAGGATGTATCTGCTTTTGGTTACCCGTCATTTGTTGATACCATATCACAAAATTACATTCCGTTTTTCCTGGTGCCCAATTTAACAATAGCAGAGCAATTTGCACCTTTAATAGGTTTTGATATGATGTTTACCAACCAGCTGCAGGCTAAATTTGAATATGCCAAATCACGCCAGCTAAGCTTAAGCCTGATTGATTTTCAGTTAAGTGAAGTACGCAGCACAGAGTTTACAATTGGTGCCGGGTATAGAAAAAGAGGGCTTAAATTATTAGGGGGTTTAAAGTTGCCTAAATTTTTAGATAAAGATGGAGGAGGAAAACTTGATAATGAAATTAATTTCCGCCTGGATTTTAAAATCAGGGATAATGTAACAGCTAACAGCCGCCTGGACCAGGATAATAATTTTGCTACTGCAGGCAGCAAAGAAATAACCATAATGCCTACAATAGATTATTTTTTAAACAACAGGGTAAATATAAAATTGTACTTTGACCAACGGAGGGTTAATCCTTATATTTCTTCAAGTGCACCAATAATCAATACAAGGGCAGGAGTACAGGTGAGGGTATCACTGGCCCAGTAAATTTTTTGGAATAATATATTGACTTAACAAGGCTCTACAAATAATTTTTTAAAATTGTCAATTATATATCCCTGGTCACTATCCAGCCATCGGAGACGGTATGCAATGTTTTTGCCATCTTTATTTACATGAAGTGTTAAGCCATCATCATAAGGAAGAAAATTTGTTCCTACAAATAACCAGGTTTCACCCACAGGGTGTAGTTGCCTGTCAAAATCTGTAAATTCTTTAATTACTTTATATTTTTTGCCAGGTACCAGGTTAAGGTGATTATAATTTTCCATGAAATTTAAATTAGCCAGATGATAATTTTATTCAAATACAATTTTTACTTAAGGCACCTCACACTCGGATTTTACATTTTTAAATAATTTTTTAAATTTTATTTCCTGCTCTCCATTATTAGTAATATGAATTATATGCTGGTTTGCACAATTCCACCAGCCGAAAGACATTAAATCAACTTTTGCATATAACAGTTTGTCAGCCGAATTGTATTTTTTATAAAAATCTGCCATGTAATTTTCAGGACTGCTATTTTTTTTCTTATGATTTTCTGCCAGCTGTACCCATGCATTTAATAATACAGCAGTATCCTGTGATGTTAATGCTTTTACATACTCTATGCAATAACCTGAAAACTTACTGTTTTGTAATACTGATGGATTAGCATAAGCCTCAATTGTGATTTTTTTAACTTATATTCTTCTTCGAGGGCCTTTATTATTGTATCCTTAAGTTTTTCCCAATATGGAGATGAAATAACTTTCATTGATTTATATTTATTTATTTTCTCCATATATTCTTCATCAAGCTTATGCATACTTAGCCTGTCCATATCTTCAGGTTTAAATACAGCGACACTGGTTTCCAATAATATTGAACCGGTCAAATTAATAAAAACAACAGTATTTTTTAAGTTGCTCGGCCGAATATTTTTCGGATCGTAAGTGCCTTTATATTCACAGGCAGGAATTTCCCATGTAAAAACTTTAGTAATATTTTTTTTATTATTCTGTGCATTTACTGCGGATAAAACAATAAAAATATTCGAGATAATAAGAGTAAGATATTTCATAATAATTCCTGTTTTAATAATTTTGAAATGTATTATTTAGTAATTTTTTTTAATAGTTTATTCATATTACTGAAGATGAATGGAGCGTCCTCCGCATTTTGCGGGGCACAGCGCCAATGAAGCTACATCAGGGCTTAACTGCCGGCTACAAAAAATTGTATTTAATTCATTAATAATTTAATTTATAGTAAGGTTTGGATATAATCAGGTACACTTCCCTTTTATAATAATATTCTGTATAAGATGAAGCAGCACAAAGAAATACATAATTAGTTAAATTTATTAAATATGCAGTTATATTAAAAGAATACAAGTTTCAAATTTTACTTAATGTATTTTTGCGCTTAAATAACAGTTATGAACATTGCCCGGTATATTGACCACACCATTTTAAAGCCCACTACCCTTATTTCAGATATAGAAAAAATATGTGCTGATGCAAAAGAATACCGGTTTGCAGCAGTTTGCGTACCACCGTTATTTGTTCGGAACGCTAAGGCTATTTTAGGGGATAGCGATGTAAAAGTAGCCACTGTAATTGGTTTTCCTTTTGGTTACAGCGCTATTGAAGCTAAGGTAGCTGAAATAGTTTTAGCTATTGTAGATGGGGCGGATGAACTGGATGTTGTGATTAATATAAGTGCTGTAAAAAATAATGACTGGCAGTATCTTGCCAGTGAAATAAGCACTATTATGCCGATTATACGGAGTAAAGGCAGGGTTATAAAAGTAATTATTGAATCCGGTATCTTATCCCGTGAGGAAATTATTAAATGTTGTGATATTTATGGCGCAGCCGGAGTCGATTTTATTAAGACCTCCACCGGCTATGCAGAAAAAGGTGCTGCAGTAGCCGATGTAGCGCTAATAAGAAAACATTCTTCCGGTTCAATAAAAATCAAAGCGAGTGGTGGCATAAAAACATTTATTTTTGCAAAACAATTAATTGATGCCGGTGCCGACAGGTTAGGTTGCAGCAGCAGTATTGCAATTGTACAAGAATCAAAAAATTAAAATAATGAAATCCTTTTTATTAGTAATTATATGTTGTTTTAGTATGGGAGCTTTTGCACAAAATCCCGATAGTGGTGTAGTAACAATCTATAAAGATCCCCGGATTGACTTATTGAGTAAAACACAGACTAAGGTAAACTACGGTCGTTATTATGGCCCCAGGGCGGCTAAAGGTTACCGGTTAATGGTGCTTAGCACAAGCGACCGTGCTCTTGCAATGAAAGTAAGATCACAACGGTCGCAAAGGTTGACAGACCAGAAAGTTTATATGACGTACCAGGTGCCAAATATTAAATTGAAATTTGGGAATTTTACAGATAAGGGTGATGCAGAAAAATATAAAAACCTGATATCAAATGGAGGTATTGTAAAAAATAATATCTATGTTGTGCCTGAAACTGTTGAAGTAAAAACCAGTAAGAATAAAAATAAGACCGATGAATAATTCATAAACTTATTCATAATTTTTTTAACGTCTTTATATATATGCTTAAGGATAAAATAAAAAATCTGGCAAAAGATTTTTCAAAAGAATTCATTGGAGTAAGACATTATATTCATGCACATCCTGAGCTGAGTTACGTAGAATTTGAAACTTCCGCATTTATACAAAACAAATTAGCTTCATGGAATATTCCATTCGAAGTTAAAGCCGCTACAGGTGTAGTAGGAATAATTCAAGGAAAAAATCCTGGTAAAAAAATAATAGCACTGCGGGCAGATATGGATGCATTGCCTATTACAGAAGAAAATGACCTGCCTTATAAGTCTAAAAATACCGGTGTAATGCATGCTTGCGGACATGATGTGCATACAACCTGTTTATTAGGGGCGGCAAAACTTTTAAATGAACTGAAAGAAGAGTGGGAAGGCACAGTAAAATTAATTTTTCAACCCGGCGAAGAAAAAAATCCTGGTGGTGCCAGCTTATTAATTAACGAAGGTGTTTTGGAAAATCCAAAGCCGAAAAAAATATTTGCCCTACATGTTCACCCCGGATTAGAAGTTGGTAAACTAAGTTTTAGGGGCGGAATGATAATGGCAAGTGCTGATGAAATTTATATTACTATCAAAAGCAAAGGTGGGCATGCAGCTTCTCCGCACTTAACTGCCGATACTATATTAATCGCTTCACATTTAATAGTAAGCCTTCAGCAGATTGTAAGCAGGAATAACAATCCATTTAATCCTTCTGTATTGTCTATTACTTCCTTTCAGGGTGGCAATACCACCAATGTAATTCCTTCTGAAGTAAAATTAATGGGAACATTCCGTGCAATGGATGAAGAGTGGCGCTTTAAAGCACATCAACTCATAAAAAAGCAAACGGAAGAGTTAGTACAATTAATGGGCGCTGAGGCTGAAATAAAAATTGATGTGGGATATCCTTTTGTATTAAATGATATCCCGCTTTCAGTTTGGGCAAGAAAAAAAGGTGAAGAATATGTGGGTGAAAATAATGTGGAAGAAACGGAGCTCCGTATGGGTGCCGAAGACTTTGCCTATTATTCGCAGCAAATGCCTGCATGTTTTTTCAGGTTGGGCGTGGGTAATATCAACAAGGGCATTTCATCAGGTGTACATACACCTACTTTTAATATTGATGAAAATGCTATTGAAATAGGTATGGGGATGATGGCTTGGCTGGCTGCTTCGGCTGAATAAAAAAACTTCGTTTTTTCGTATAATTTTTTTGTAACCGGCAGTCGGATATTAATTCAGCTGCATTGGCTGCCTGCACCGTCCAAAGGCTGGGTCGCACTCTTGTACAGTATATCTTTATTGAGCTTTAATGATGTTATGCTATAATGTTCAACTCCTACGGAGTTGGGAAAATTCACTTACATTATTCTATAAACATGTCGCTCCTACGGAGCTAAATTAAATTCATAACATCATACTACTAACATATTGCTCTTAACGGCGCTGAAACCCCAAACTTTAAGCCTTAAACTTCAAACCAAATTACCAATTACAAATTCCTTAATTACCAATTCCCTCAATACCTTATTAGAGTTTTGTCAGTTTCTCCACATATATTTTAGTAGAAGTGAAGAAAAACAATTTAGTTTTTTTATACCCCACACTTACTTTATCGCCCACTTTCCATTTACTCCCGCCAAAAATATCATATGTATGAAAACCACCGGTTTCATTTTCTTCATCAATATGTATTTTTATCGAATAAGCTGCTGCTATATGATGCGTATTGGAAATCATTCTTCTGCCTGATTTGCGGGTTACCTCTTTATCATGTTCAGGTATAAATTCTATTTCTTCCACTGTACCTTTCCCGTGTAAAAGTGGGGCCTTATCAACAGCCGATGAATTATTGCCTAAATAATTTACAAACCGGGTAATGGCAAACATTGCAATGCATGCAAAAATTATTATGATATATTTTCTCTGCATTTTAGTGTTTAATTTTATCTGCTAAATTTTTTGTAATGGTATTTGTTAAAGCAGTGAGCCCGGCTAGTGTTCCTTTAAAGTAATTACCCTCTTTAAATGCTGGAATAAAAGCATTATCAACTATTTCCTGTGTTTCATTATCTGTTAAGAAATGTTGCACGCCATTGCCATTTTGTATCCTCATTTTTTTATAGCCTTTGCTAATTCCAATCGTTATCCCGGTATTTTTATTTTTTTCACCAACACCCCAGTTGTTGGCAATTTCCAAAGTAAATGCATCCAGGTTTTCTTTTATTGTCATGGTTGTATCAATAGAAACTATTGCAATTTCTATTGATGTATTTTTTTGAAAGATGCTATTATACCCGAAAGTGTTGTTTCTTGTTCATCTGTATAAATATTTTCAAAATCATTTACATACCCAACCTGTTTTGGTAAACTATCATTTTCAGGTTGTACAGGGGCCTCTATTGCAGTACTTACATAAGAATCAGTTGTTGCAGTTTCTTTTACCTGGCATGAAGTGTTGCCTGCAGAAGTAATAAGTAAAACAGCGATACTTAAAAAAAATTTGTTCATTAATTTATTTTTTACCATAAAGATACATTTCTTTAGTACTTTACATAAATAGTTGAATAAAGTTATACTGTACAAGAGTGCGACCCCGCCTTTGGACGGGGCAGGCAGCCAATACGGTTGAGCAAAGCACTATTGCCCGGTTCAAAATAAAAATATCAATAATGAAAATTGCTTTTCACGGTGCAGCCAGAACAGTTACAGGTTCCAAACACCTGCTTACATTAAAAAATGGGAAAAAATATTTATTGGATTGTGGCATGTTCCAGGGAATGGGAAAAGATACCAATGCCATGAACCGCCACTGGGGCTTTGATCCTGCAACTGTTACCCATTTAATTTTATCACATGCACATATCGATCATAGCGGCCTTATACCAAAACTGGTAAAAGACGGCTTTAATGGAAAAATATTTTGCACTCCGGCAACTAAAGAATTGACAGCAGTAATGCTCGAAGATTCTGCAGGAATACAGGAGAATGAAATTAAATATGAAAATAAAAAAAGAGCAGCAAGCTCATTGCCATACCAGCAACCTTTGTACGATACACAGGATGCTTATACTGCTATGGAGCATTTTGTAGAAGTAGAATATGATACCTGGCATACTATTGATGAAAATGTGCAGGTAATGTATACAGATGCCGGGCATATTATCGGCAGTGCCGCAGTGCATGTAAAGATTACTGAAAATGGCAGTACAAAGCGGTTGACTTTTAGTGGTGATGTGGGCAGGTACAGGGATGTTATATTAAAATCTCCGGCGGCATTTTCACAGGCAGATTATATTATTATTGAATCTACTTATGGCAATAGCCTGCATGATGAAGCCACTACCACACCAGACCAGGTTTTGCAATGGATAGAAAAGGCCTGCCTGCAAAAAAAAGGAAAGCTGATCATGCCAGCTTTCAGTGTGGGAAGGACACAGGAAATATTATTTGCATTAAACCAGTTGGAACTCGAAAACAGATTGCCAGCCCTCGAATATTTTGTTGATAGCCCCTTAAGTGTGAAAGCCACAGAAATAGTAAAACATTATCCGCATTACTTTAATAAAAAAATACAAAAAATCATACAATCGGATAAAGATCCTTTCGCCTTCAGCGGTTTAAAATATATAAAATCAGTGGATGAATCCAAGATGCTCAATTTCCGTGACGGGCCTTTTGTAATCATTTCCGCAAGCGGAATGGCAGATGCCGGCAGGGTAAAGCATCACATCAGCAATAATATTGAAAACAGCCGCAATACCATTTTATTTACCGGTTATTGCGAACCGCACTCTTTAGGTGGCAGGTTAATTGATGGGGCTAAAGAAGTAAGTATATATGGCACAGCGCATGAAGTCAATGCTGAGATTGGCTCTATCCGCAGTATGAGTGCACATGGCGATTATAACGATTTGTGCCAGTTTTTATCTTGCCAGGATCCCCGGCAGGTAAAAAAAATATTTATTGTACATGGCGAGTATGATGTGCAACAGGATTTTAAACAACGCCTGGTAAAAAAAGGCTTTGTAGAAGTAGAAATTCCTGACAAGCATTACGAAGTAGGATTGAGTTAATATTTATATTTGGGGGCAGTCGGCTTTATATTTTTAATCAGCTTTAGTACCGGCTCATTCGCTGCAATATTTTGTAGCTAACGCACATGGCTATACGCAAAATATTTCCGCTGCCTATCGCCCAGCCATTTAGCAGATGAATTGCTTCTATACAACTAAAAATTTTATTATTGAAATTCAATGTGTTACAAATTTTTATAGTTGTTATGAACCAAACATAAGCGGTGCTTATATTATACTATTTGGCTTTTAATTGCTTTTCACCAGAAACGCTTTAAACCCAAGTATAATTTTAAAATTTCTGTGAAAATCCGTTATATCTGTTTCATCTGTGTTCCTATCATCCAAATCTTTCTACCTTAAATGCACTGATATCTATGCAGGTGGTTGTATTTTGTATAAGCTCACTTACTATTTTGCCGGTGCCTGTACCTTGTGATATGCCCAGCATGGCATGCCCGCCCGCAATTACCAGGTTTTTAAAAGCATGGTGCCTGCTAATAAAAGGTAATCCATCCGGGGTTACAGGCCTTAGGCCATGCCAAATTTTATCAGCAGGCGGCAGATCAATTTTTAACCCCGGGTAGCAATCTTTAACCGAGTTATAAATTCCTTTCATCCGTTGGGGCAACACTTTATTATTGAGGCCACTAAATTCCATAGTGCCGCCTATTCTTAATTCCTTACCCCATGGCGTAATAGCACAGCGCCCATCCACCAAAATAGCAGGATGCTTAATATTTTTAGGCACATCATTATAAGTGTAGCTATAGCCTTTGCCTGGTTGTAATAATAATTTAATGCCTACCATTTTTGTAAGTACGGGCAGCCAGCTCCCGGCAGCTATTACAAACTGGTCTGCCTCAAATTTTCCTTTATCGGTAATTGCTGCTGATATGATTTGATTTCTTTTTCAAACCCGGTAACGGTAGTGTGTAGCTGAAATTTTACCCCTTTTTTTTCAAGGTAGCTTTTTAATGCCATCATCATTTTACCAGGGTTAAAATGGCAATCATCTTTAAATAATACTGCACCTGCAACATTTAATTCAACATCCGGCTCTAATGCCTGTACCTGCTGTGCATTTAAGCGCTCTACCTTTAAATTAAATAACTCAGCTTCATCTGCCAGGTCAAATTCATGTTCCAAAGTTTTCTTGTTTTTGCATAGCATGAAGCAGCCTTTCTCTTCCATATCAAAAGCATCACCAATATTTCCTTTCATTTCATTAATTAAAGCCCTGCTTAATTGTAAAATATTATTTAAATGCGGTGCATTTTTAATAGAAGTCCCCAGGTTACTTTTTTTCCAAAAATAATATGCCCATTTTACCAGGTCTGTACTTAGGCGTGGTTTAATATAAAACGGGCTGCTGCTGCCTAGCATATAACGTAAACCTTCTGCAATTATGCCGGGGGAGGCAAGCGGTACAAAATGTGAAGGAGAGATATAACCCATATTACCAAAAGAACAGCCATCAGTAATAGCATAACGCTCGATGACTGTTACATTGTAACCGGATTGCTGTAAGTAATAAGCACTGCATAAGCCAATTACACCACCTCCAACGATTGTAACATTATCCATAATGTAGTTTATAGTTTTAATAAAGCGGTTAAGATAATAATAATTCCATTATGCAAATAGGTATAAGTGCGCTAAATTAACGATGATAGATCTACAATAAATTATATAAAATACAGTGTTTATTAATTCTTATGTACATTTTGTTAAGTAAAAAGCAGTATTCGTAAATTTACCTGAATAGTATATAGGAATATTACTACGTTTATTCTTAAAACAAAGTATTTGTACTATTTTCGCTAAAATTTTATTGAACTCAATAAAATTGTTTCTAATTATCTTCTTTTATCATATACTAAAAAAACAACATGAATCGAAATCTATTTAAAATGTGTAAGCGTACTATGATAAGTAGTTGCTTACTGTTAGCCATCAGCACTTCAGTAAGTGCCCAGGTAGGCATAGGTATAAAAATACCTAAACCTTCAGCCATGCTGGATGTTACTGCAACAAACAAAGGTGTTTTAATTCCCAGGATAGAATTATTAAACGCTACTGATGTGGTTACTGTTCCGGCACCGGAAACAAGCCTGCTGGTTTTTAATACCTCACAAAATATAGTAAACTTTCCTTTAGGCTCAGGCTATTACTACTGGGATGGTGCTAAATGGGTAAAATTAACTGGCTCTGCAGACCCGGTTTCAGGATGGTTATTAAAAGGTAATACAGGTACAGATGCTACACTTAATTTTTTAGGTACTACAGATGATCAGGATTTAGTAGTAAGGCGTCAAATGGTAGAAGGGTTCAGGTTAAGGAAAGGTGGCGCTTTGTTAATTACGGGTGATATTAATACAGGAACTGTTCCTGTAAGCGGGGCAGGGGCCCGGACTATGTGGGTACCTAGTGAACAGGCATTCAGGACAGGTGCCGTAGATGGAGCTCAATGGGATGTTGTAGGAGCCGGGTCTTTTGCTGCGGGAATTAATCCTACAGCTACTGCTGCAAATACAATAGCATTAGGCAGGGATGCATCCGCAACAAGTATTTACGCAATTGCAATAGGTAATGATGCAAAAGCCACAGCTTCAAGATCCTTTTCTATTGGTACAAATACTACTGCAAGTGGCGAAGGTTCTATGGCAATGGGAACAAACTCAATGGCAATCGGGAGTTTCTCTATTGCATTGGGCAGTAATACAAAATCTAATGGGATGTTTGCCTTATCACTTGGTCAAAGTACAGAAGCGAATGGGCAAGCATCAACTTCTATGGGTCAGTCTTCAGTATCAAGCGGTATAGCCTCAGTGGCTATGGGGCAGTCTACCGTTGCAAGCGGTAATTCTTCTATGGCTTTAGGAAATTATTCAAAAGCCATTGCCTCTAATTCGGTTGCAATTGGTGACCATACAGAAGCAATCGGAGATAATTCTTTAGCCACAGGATCCAATACAAAAGCGGAAATCGCCAACTCTACAGCAATGGGAAATGGTACATCTGCTAATGGGCAAAGTGCTGTTGCAATGGGTAGTTTAACAACTGCTAGTAATGATAATGCAACCGCTATGGGATTATCTACTACTGCTAGTGGTAAAGCTGCTACAGCAATGGGTGAAGCTACATTAGCCAGTGGTAAAAATGCTACAGCAATGGGATTGTTAACTAAGGCTACAGCAGACAGGTCTACAGCCATGGGAGATTTTACAACAGCGGGTGCTGCAAATGCTACAGCAATGGGAAATGCAACAACAGCTGGCGCTATTAATGCTACCGCCACCGGTCTTAATACTACCGCTTCTGGTAACAACTCTTTCGCAATGGGCGAAGGTACTTTTACGCAAGCAAATAGTGCTCTTGTAGCGGGAAGATTTAATACAATTGTTAATCAGGACCCTGCAGCTATTTCTGAAGTAGATAAAGTATTTGTAGTAGGTAATGGCTTCGATGGAAGCAATCGTAATGACGCTTTTGTTGTAGAAAGAAGTGGAAGAACTGGTGTCAATATTTCTGCACCAGCAGCCTTGCTAACATTAAAAGGAAAAACATTTGGAGCAAATGCATGGACCAAACACATACGCTTGGTAGATGAAGCCAGTTCAGGGTTTAGTGCAATGATATATGATAACGAAGGAACTAAGTTTCGCAATTTCAGGGTTAATAATGAATTCACATTCCGTGATATAAATGATGTAGTTTTAGTTAGGATTAAAGCTAATGGCGATATGGCCATTCCAGGCACATTGATTGCTAAAGGCGGTGCAATGTTTCCATCGGATATGCGTTTGAAAGAAAACGTTTCTGCAATGACCGGAGTTTTAAGTAAAATTGAAAAAATCCAACCTATTAATTTTTATTTTAAAGATAAAAAAGCATACCCATCTACTGCTCAGATAGGATTTAGCGCACAGGAAATTAAAAAATCATTTCCTGAATTAGTAGGAACGAATGAGGAAGGATTTTTAGCTGTAAACTATGCTCAAATGAGTGCAGTAGCTATTGAAGCTATTAAAGAGCAACAGGATATTATCGCTGCTCTTGAAAATAAAGTTAATAACCAGGAAGAAAATATTTCTCAGTTACAGCAGCTTGTTAAGCAGCTTAATGAAAGGTTAGAAAAATTAGAGAAGAAATAATTTATATTAAAATTTCAGTTAAAGCCCTCATTATTTCATGAGGGCTTTTTCTTGAGGGATACTAACTATAGTAAACAAATTCTAGATCAATTCAACTTTAATTATCAATATTTAAGGCATATTGTAACAACAGTATTCTATTAATTCTGTAGTTAAATGATTGATGTTTAGTTTTGAATATTATTGGAAAGATGCATTTGAAGCTATTAGTTAAGTAAAAGTGCCCATTCATTAATTCAGATACTGTTTCTTGTTAATTTAAACAGATTATTTGTTAATTAACGTAAATTTATCTTCTTAATAGAAAGTATATTTACGAACTATATAGGGATAATCCGTATAGTTTCACCATACCATACCAACTGCCAGAGATTTATTAAATAGAATTAAGCTATATGTAAAGCAAATTACAATTAGCAATCTTTAATCAATTTTTTAATTTTAAATAAGTATTATACGACATCTTATAGTTTAGGATGAAGCATTACTTTTTTAATACTAATGCAACAAAATATAATGCAAAGATTAAAAAAACAAAGTTTAAACAATTGTTTTTATTAGTTGAAACATAGGTTTTATTAATTGAAAGCTATGTTCTATTAACTCAATATTCAGATGTATTAATTAGTGTGAAATTATACTTTGTTTTTTAGTAAGTTTACTTAGTAAATTTACTTCTGAGTAGTTATACTATAAAATGCAACATGAATTTAATTATTAATCATTAAAAATAAACAATGAAACCAAATTTATTAAAAACATTTAAAGGCACTATGGCTATTGCTGGTGTAATGCTTGCTGGTATAAACACTGCAAGCGCACAAGTAGGTATAGGTACAAAAACTCCTGATCAGTCAGCAATGTTGGACGTGTTTGCCAATAATAAAGGCTTACTTGTTCCAAGAGTAGCTTTAGTGTCAGTTACTGACGCTGTAACTATTCCTACCCCTGCAACATCATTATTTGTGTATAATACTAATCCAAATATCACTGGTGCAGTTGGTGTAGGGTTTTATTATAATTCAGGAACACCTGCTGTTCCTCGTTGGTCAAGATTATCACCTGATGGTACGGCATGGGTAATTGGTGGAAATAAGGGTACAAATCCTGTTAATCATTTCATTGGAACTACTGATAATGCCGATGTAGTGATGAAAAGAGGCGGCCAGGAAGTAATGCGTTTTTATAGTGGTGGTCATATGATTGCTACTGGTGAGGTAGCTAATGCCCCGGTACCTGTAAATGGTAGTGGTACAAGGATGATGTATTTACCGGCAGGCAAAGGTGGGGCTTTCAGGGTAGGTACAGTAAATGGCACACAATGGTCAGAAGCATTAATAGGTATTTCTTCTTTTGCTTCCGGTTCAAGTACTACAGCTTCTGGTGCGTATTCTTTTGCTACTGGTGGATCTACTACAGCCGAAGGATTAGGATCTTTTGCAGCAGGTACAAACTCTAAAGCTAGTGGAGCAGCAAGTGTTGCAATGGGTACCAGTGCAATAGCTGATAAGGGAGGCGTAGCGATTGGTGAAAACGTTAAAGCGACTGGAATAGCAGCTACAGCTTTTGGTTCTAATACTACAGCTTCAGGAGGGCATTCAACTGCATTAGGTCAGAATACTACTGCATCAGGTGAACAATCTATTGCTATAGGTTTTGGTGCCATTGCATCAGCAAACAATTCAATCTCATTTGGTTTTAATACTTCTGCATTAGGCCCGCAAGCTATGGCATTTGGTAATGCAACAGGTGCCGGAGGCACTAATTCAGCTTCATTTGGTTTTAATACAAAATCTTTAGGAGCACAGGCTGTATCATTTGGATCAGGATCAGAAGCTCATGGCGATAACTCAATAGCTATGGGACAGTCTGCTTCATTTGGTAATAATTCTTTTGCTGGTGGAAATAATAGCTCAACAAGTGGAACAGGAATTGCATCAATAGCTTTTGGTAATAATGCTGCTGCTCAAGGTAGTGGTTCCGCAGCTTTTGGTTCATCAACAATTGCAAGTGCTGCCGCATCAATATCTTTGGGTGATAATACAGCAGCTACAGGAAATGCATCTTTTGCAGCTGGTGAGGGAACTTTATCCAGAATAAGATCTTCTGCTGTTGTAGGCAGGTATAATATTGATTCTATTGTCGCCAGTCCAATTGTTACCGGTGGTAATACTAAAGCATTCGTTGTGGGTAATGGTACTAATGCTGATAACAGAAGTGACGCTTTCTTTGTTAGGTACAATGGTAATACCACTGTAAGCGGTAGCTTAACTGTTGGTGGTACTACAGGTACGCCAATTAATAGCATTATTAAAGTTAATCCTATAATTAATTTTGCCGCTATGGGCCCAGCTGGTAATGATGGAGCTGTAAGTATAAGCACAATCCCTGTTGCCAATGTTAAAATGGGAGCTACTGTACTCTTTTCTCCTACAGAAGCTGCTGGATTACCCAACGGAGTAGTAGTAGCTTGGGCAAGAGTGAATGCAGATGGTTTTGTTCAAATTGCGCTTACAAATACATCAAACATACCTAGAGATCCAATTAATTTAGAATATAGTATTACAATTTTTCAGTAATCTTAATTAATAATAATACAAGTAAAAACCCCAATTGTGTATCAGTTGGGGTTTTTATTTGTACCTATTCATCTGATAAATTATTATTTACCACAAAAATTATTTACGCCTTTGTTGGTGTTGTGCAGGGGGATATGTGAGAGGGCTTCACCAACAAAATGTGTTGAAAGAAACCTAAATTCGTTATTTGAAAATATGCCTCCAATAATAACAGAATTTCCCCAATTTTTTACTGCCACTAATTTAGAGTGGAAAAAATTGCTGCAACCCGATAAATACAAGGATATAATAATTGAAAGCCTGAAGTTTTTAGTAGAAGACGGTCGGATAAGGTTATTTGCTTTTGTCATAATGGATAATCACCTGCACCTGATATGGCAAATGCAGGCCAGTATAGAACCCGAAGCTGTACAAAGGGATTTCTTAAAATACACTGCACAACAAATAAAGAAGGATTTGCTAAAAAACCACCCTGCTGTATTAGCGCATTTTAGAGTGGGTGCAAAAGATAGGATCTATCAGTTTTGGGAGCGAAATGCATTAAGTGTAGAGTTACATACAGCTAAAGTATTTCAACAGAAGTTAGATTACATACATTACAATCCGGTAAGAGCAGGTATTTGCAGTTTGCCGGAAGAATACAAATATTCAACTGCAAAGTTTTATGAAACAAATATTGATGATTGGGGATTTATTACACATTATCAAGGCTAACGACAAAGTTCTTTCAAAAAATGTTGCAGCTGCTCTAAACTGCCGTTGGTGAAGCTAAGCTACAAGCCAAGCGCAACACCAACAGCGGCGAATTAAATTATTATTTACCACAAAAATTATTTGTTGGGTGGGAACAATTATTTATTAATATTTTTCTATGAGTTTAATAGTCAATGCAACTATTGGATGAAATTTTAACTGTATAAATTTTTAGACGTTAAGGGTGCAGTAGGTGCAGTAATTATTGATAAGCTTACATTAGATTGCCAGGTGGATCACTTATGGATGTTGCAAAAATTATGTGCTAGTCGCAAATTATAATATTGACTCCTTAATAAAAATTCCTTTCAATAATAAATGCCCGAGTACTGAATACTTAGGCATTTATTTATTGAAACAGGTTGTGAAAATGATTAACAATAAATATTTTATCGTAAAGTTTTAATAAGTTAGCAACAATAAATATATATTTAGCTGCATTATTTCAAACTCTTCAACAACTCTTCATTCATCTTTACATAATCATCATTTTTAGCTTCTTTGGCTAAATTAAGAGATTGCCTGGCACTTTCTTTTGCACCTGCTGTATCACCCATTTCTTTTTGTATTTTAGCTTTATATAAAAGCATCCAGAAAGCCTTAGGGTTATCAGTAATACCTTTACTCACATTGTCTAATGCTTTGGCAGGGTTTTTATCCCACTCATTATAAAATTGTGCAGCTTGCCAGTAGGGCTTTTTAACAGCGGTTTGCAAAGAATCTTCTATTTGCAAACGAAGCCTTTCCTTAATATTTGTTGTAATCGGGATTGCTATTGCGGTTTTATCCCACATCATATGCAATTCGCAGCTTTCGGGCTTTATATCTGCAAATTGCATGGTAAAGGTTTCTATTTTATTCTTGATTTTCATTGGCTGCACTTTAAACCTTAGCACATCTTCAGTTTCTTTATAACCATCAATTCCCCAGTTATTTAAACCTTTATTGATAATTACCTCCCAGCTATCTACATTAGGGATAGTGTATAAAACATAAGTACCAGTATCTAGTTTTTTACCATTTATTTCAACAGCATCAGAAAATTTTATTTTAGTTGGCCCATTAGCACCTGTACGCCATAATTTACCAAATGGTACCAGGCCTCCAAAAACTTTTCTTTCTTTAGTATTAGGCCGGCTATATGTAAGTTCAATGGAAGCCATACCAAAGTCCTGCTTAATGGTTTGTGTGGAGAGGGTTGGGGCATTTTTACCTGCGCAAATATGCTGCAGTTAAAAGATAACATAGCTGCAACGGCAATTAAATTTTTTTTCATTGTAATGGTTTAATGTTTGTAAGGCACAAACATCAAACAAAAAGACGGGAAATCAAAAAAAGAAATCTAAAATCTTATTTTTACCGCAGCTCTATTGGACTGGCCCGGTTTTACACGCCATGAAGGGCCTTTTTCAATTACTTCTTTAGTCTCTTTATCGCAAGGGGCACATAAAGATTTATCAACTTGTATGTTAGCAGGCTTTCCGTTTGATTGCACATCAAAAGAAACCTCTACATCGCCCTGGATATTTTTTCTTAAAACCTTTTTAGGTATTTCTATATTATTTTGGATATAATTATTATAATTTTCCCAGCCGTCTACAGGCTCTACATTGTCAATAGATTCTTTTACGATTGTTGCTGTTCTTGGATTACTTGCATCTTTACTAAGAACAATTTTGTTTTTACCTACATTATTTCTCCAGGTAATATGTTTTGGGTAAATACCCGGCTGATTTTACATCCACACTTAAAAAAGGATCATCGGCAACAAGTTTTATATTTCCTTTGGCATCAGTATAAGTCTGGGCATCAGATTTATTAATATTTACATTGGCAAAAGGTATAGGTTTATCATTTGGGCCTACGACCTGTGCTACAAAATTTTGTTGTTGTTTTTTTCCAAAAGCATTGCCTTGATTATTAGTGCCATTAGGTGTGGATAAACTTCCCAGCTCTGTTGCATCCTCATCTTCATCTTTAGACAGATTAATTCCAGCCTCATTTTTTTTAATTATCGGATTGGTATGTGCAATATCATTATTATTATTAGGAACAGGAGTTGTATTATTAATATTTACCTGGTTTTTACTACCAGTATGTGGGGTATCTGAAACATTATTATTAAGTTGGTTATTACTTCCAGGCGTAGTAATTGTTGGTTTATTACCTTCATGTTTATCAACAGGATTTAATTGGGGGGTATTCACAGGTTCACTTTTTGCGATAGCATCAGGAAAAGCAGCATTTTTGTTTTTTTTTCGCCTGGTAACTGATTACCCCAACGCTGCTGATTAATAAAACTGCAGCCACCCGATACCATACCTTTGTATTGCTTCTTAAAGGAATTACCTTAGCTGAAGTGGTATTGCTGTTAAATTTTTCCCTGAGTTGTAATAAATTATGCTCCCAATCGGCTCCCTTCATTTTTCATATCCATCCATAGCTTCAGCTAAAAACTCATCATCCAGCGCAGCTTTTTCCTGGCATACATATCCTGCGGGCTAAATTTGCCTGCAAAATATTTTGCAATATCTTCTGCTGTATAGATCATATCGTTTTTATTTTCACTCATGTTTAATATCTGTTTCTTCCATGCATAATTTTAAATTCCTTCTGCCATTTTGTATATAGCTTCTTACTTTATTCCAGTCGTATCCTGTAATATCCGCTATTTCATTATAACATTTATTTTGTAAATAAAACAGGGCTACGCTTTGTTTTTGCTCGTCTGGCAGAGTTTGTAAACAGTTTTCTAAAAGCTTGAATTGTTCTTCTTTTTCCAGCTGTTCATTCTTAAGATGCAAGTTTTCTTCATTTTGCATAAATGAAACATTTAATTCAGTAGTTTTCATATTTTTAGAACTTCTCAACTGCATTAAACAGTAATTACGTGTTAATACATGCAACCAACCTTTAAAATTATCTACGTCATGTAAAGGTAATTTTTTACACAGGTCTTCAAATATTTCCATCACAGCATCCTTGCTCCGTTCCGAATCCTTATAATACTTCAGGCATACACCATATACAAGGTCCATGTATCTTTGATACAGTGTGCTTAAAATAGTTAAATCATTGCTTTTCTTAAATGCATCCAGCAATTCTTTATCAGATTCAGTATTATTTGATATGGTTCTTAAAAAACTCAGTGTATTAGTTTTTATGTTATATAAGTTAGCTATTATTTATAAAATAATATTTTTTATTCAAAATATATTTTAACAGTTTGGTAAAATAACCTGTTTGTTACAAATTTTTGTTGTTTTTTCTGGTGCATATCAGAAAAACTCTGTAATCCGAATAATCCTGCAGCATTGCCTTTATTTATTGATATCTCCAAATAACCTGCCGAATTAAACAAAGCCAGTTTTTCACCTTCTGCCACATCTGCATATGTAGTACTGATTTTTTCAATTATTTCATCTCTTTTAAATACAATTTTAAATTTCCTGCCGTTCCGGTGCTTTTCAAATTCATGTTTAGTAATATTTACTATTACATTTTCAAAGTTATCGATAAAAACAATTTGCCCGTCTATCCAGTTATCTCCGGCATTAGGTAATACCGGATCTTTTACCTGGATGGACACACTGGCATCCCCTATATCATGAATACTTTTGCCCTTTGAAATTTCATTAAAGGCTTTTGTAAAAACTTTGATATATTCTATAGTGTTTTTTGGAGCATCATTATTTACTGATAAGGCAACAACTGCTTGTGGGCGGTCTTCTAAAATTATATTCAGCAAGCCGTTATCAGCGCAGCCAAAATAATGCTCATTATGCTTTGCTAATAACAAGTGATTGGTGTTTTCATTAAATAAATTAAATAAAATTAAATGAAAAGTACCTTCCTGGAAATTAGGTAAAGCATTTTTACAAATATAAGAAGCATGTTGGTAATTGAAGGGAATAAGTTCGTGTGTAATATCAACAATAGAAAAATTATTATTAATTTGTAAAATTTGCCCTTTTATAGCGCCAACTAAAAAGTCTTGCTGGCCAATATCCGATGTAAGCGTTAGTAAAGGCAATGCTATATAGTTAATAAATACAAAATTAGTTTTTACAATTCATTTTTAATAATATTTAGCGAATCAATTTGCCCTTTTTTAAAAAAAACTTTTTTACAAGCTTATCTGTAAGATTTGAAAAAAATTTATTCATAAATACTGTTCGTTTGCCGGTAAACGTTAGCACTAAAGATCTTCGCCTTCTTTTAATAGCATTTAAAATATGGGTAGCACATGCTTCTGCACTCATCATGCTCTGCTCATCCATAGGGCTTTCTCCCTGGGGGGCGCCTTCGTTATTCAAAGCTGTGTTTCTTATATTTGAAGCGGTAAACCCCGGGCATACCCACATTACATTTACCTTGTCATCCATTAATTCGGTCCTTAAGGCTTCCAGCCATCCATTTACTGCAAACTTGCTGGCGCTGTAACCGCTTCTGCCCGGTAAGCCCCTGTACCCGGCTATAGACGATATACCTACAATTGTCCCTTTCCTTTCTATAATAGAGGATAATGCAAGTTTAGTACAATACACCGTACCATAAAATTAATATCCATTACTTTTTTTATTACATCTATTTCTACATCTTTTACCATTGACCGCATAGAAACACCTGCATTATTAATAAGGATATCAATTCCATCATACACTTTTATAGTAGATTCGATAAAATTTTTGCAATCATTATAATTACTGACATCACATACCACTGTATGTAAATGTTGGTTTGAATATTTTAATTGCAGGTCATATAATTTACCCTGGTTTCTTCCGCAGGTAGCTATTTTTGCACCTAACGGCATTAATGCATCTATTAATGCTTTGCCAATGCCGTCACTTCCGCCTGTAATAGCTACTACTTTATTATTAAAAAAGTTGCTCATAAAAAAAATATAAGCAAAAATAAGTGAGTTAATCCTGTATTAGTAAAGATTTTAAACAAATCATACAATAATATTTAAAATATATTTTTAAAAAAATTTGATGCAATACCTTTTTGCCTTATTTTTGCACTCCGTTAGAAACAAATGGTGTCAGATTCCGTAGCTCAGTTGGTAGAGCAATACACTTTTAATGTATGGGCCCTGGGTTCGAGTCCCAGCGGGATCACTAGATGGTACAAATCGCAAATATTGCCGGTTTGTACCATTTTTGTTTGGGTAAATCCAGCATAAAAAATATAATGAGATCTTTCCCGGCAAAATGTTTTAAAAGTTAGTTATTAACCAGCTACAGTTTTTCATAGCGGCAACATTGGTGCTGTGCCCCGCCAAAGGCGGTGGACGCTCCATTCAACAACAGTTAAAATGGCAGCTTTTTGGAAAATTAATACAACTCACACCTAAAGTAAAATCGTTCCACGGCAATCTTTGCAGCCTTTTTAAAGTACAGTTTTTTAATTAATGATATACTTGCGATAATAATAATTTTTTTCAACCGTTATTTATTATTGGTTGTACATATACTTGTAAAAATGAACCCCAAAACTTCTATTTCACTTTATAATGCTTTTCAGGCATTTGTAAATAAATACGTTCCACAAATTCTTGAGGATAAAAATTCTTTCTCATTAGCGCAATTAAACAGCCAACTAATTGAATTTAATATTTTGCACACGGGTTATATTGACCAGCTGGATGAATTGCAATTACAACAAATGAGACTGGATTTGATTTTTTGTACCATGCCATAACACTTATTGAGCAACCATGCCCTGATATACTAAATCAATCATTACACAAAGTTTCAGAATTGCTGCAATTACCCGTAATGCTATTATATGAAGACCTGATTTTATTTAATCCTTTATTCAACGAAAATGAAGCAAGGCATTTTTGTACAGGCAAATACGGCGCCTCAGAGTTATTTTTTCTTAAAGTTCATAAAACTATCGAAGAATTGTTTGAACCGTTGATTGAAACTACATGTAAAACATTATCACGCTTCTATATCAAACCTTTTACTATAAAAAAATTATTAAAAAAAGCAATTGAAATTTATGATGAAATAATTAGATCGTTATTTTCGCTACACCTTATACCGGTAGATCATTTTCAATTATTCAGGCAATATTTTTACAGTTCCCAAAAAGATTCCAAAGGAGTAAGCGGTCGTTTTTCTGCACAAACTTTTCATTTTAGAATTTTATTAGATGGGCAGGACTTATCAAAAATTGATCTTGGTTTTTTTTCTGATATATTTAATAATGCTAAATATTATCCGCGGAAACATTTAAATAAACTTATTTCTTCCGTACAAGAACGGTTCCTGCTATCACCTGAAGATAAATCTTTCCTTGCAAAGAATAAACCTGGAAAAGAAAAGGTTTTAAAAACAATTTCCGAGCTTGTAATTGATAATGCAGATAAAGAACTATATGCACTTTTAGCAGAACTGCGCCATAAAGCCGATAAATTTACTGCGGTTCATTTCGAAATGGCGCACAGGTTCATTATCAAACCCAACAAACTACAAGCCTCAGATACTTTTAGCGGAACAGGTGGGGAAATTGATATTGAAAAATACCTTGATTCAAGAATAAATATTCATAAAAAAATTGGCAAATTATACGCCAACTTAAATTATCTGTAATACTCTAATGGTAAAATTGCAATTAAAAGGGTACATACCTGCTGTTACTACCACCTTTAATAAAGATGGCAGTATTGATATGGATGGGTGGATCACTTTATTAAACTGGCTTCACCAGGAAGAAATGCACGGTTTTGCTATATCCGGAAGTACAGGGGAATGGTTTTCAATGAGTCTGGATGAGCGGAAATTACTTTTTGAAAATTGTGGAAAGCATTTTGCACGCAAGCTTCAATTAATTGAAGGCTGCTATGCAATGACAATAAAAGAAAGCGTATGGCTTGCCGGTGTAGCGGCACAAAATGGGTTTGATGCAATTTTAATTACGGTGCCACCTTATTTGCGGCCCAACGATAGAGAAGCGCTGCATTTTTTTACAGAAATAAATAAATATGTAAACATTCCTATTATCATTTACAACTGGCCAATAGGTGTAGGTAATGATTTAAGTACGAGTGTACTAAAAGAGATCAGCCGATTGGACAAAGTGGTTGCAATAAAAAACAGCACGCCTGATCTTAAAAAATTTATTGCTGACCTGGAAGCATTAAAAGATGATTTGTTGGTTTTTGGTGCGATGCCAAGCCCGTTGGGTATGGGTTTAATGAAATTTATTGGTGGCGAGGGCACTATGGGAGCTGCAGGAGTACTTGGAAAAATTTATAAAAATTTTTATGGAGCTTTCTGGAGTAATGATTACGCATCTGCAAGTAAATTTGCAGCTATTGACAATGATTTGATGAGTACTTTTTTTAAAAATTATGAAGGAATATATGGCCATTCAACTGCCACATTTAAGGCTTTCTTTAATGAAAGAGGCCTGCCCGGAGGATATGTAAGAAGCCCAATGCTGGATTTGGAAGATTCCGCTAAAGTACACATTAGAAACTTTATTAAAAAGCACAACCTGCCAAAAATAAATTGAGCCAACTTCATCAACATATACAATCAGAAGTAACCATTATCGGAGGAGGTATAGTAGGCTGCTGTACCGCCCTGGAACTTCGAAAAAGAAATTTTATTGTAACAATAGTAGAAAAGGGATATTTAAACGGGGGAGCCAGCTGTAATAATGCCGGAGGTTTATACTTTCAGTTGCAAAACCAGGCAGGTAATTTTAATGAAAGCCAGCAGAGAGAATTAAAAAAATCTTTAGGGCTGATTTTGAACAGTAGAAAATCATGGGTTGAATTAAATGAATATTTAAATAATAAGGATGGTTTTAATTTGAATGGAGGGTTTATAGTAGCTTTTAATGATGAACAGGCAGCCTCTTTAAAAAAGAAACATAAGCTTGAAATGGAATGGGGGATTAATAC
Organism: Chitinophagaceae bacterium; assembly: GCA_016713965.1. Taxonomy (GTDB): domain Bacteria; phylum Bacteroidota; class Bacteroidia; order Chitinophagales; family Chitinophagaceae; genus Ferruginibacter. The sequence continues at coordinate 281,174 of JADJOC010000003.1, read as the reverse complement.
AGAATTAGTAACCCGTGAAGAAATTTTAAAATTAATGCCTTACGTATCTCCACATATTACAGGAGGTTCATATCATTCCGGAGAAGGCTTTGCTGATCCTGAAATAATTGGTAAAAAACTTAAAGAAAAATTATTATAAACAGGGGTAAAAATTATTGAGAATTGTGCGGTTAATACAATTGAATATTCACCTGGTAATTATATAGTTCATACAAAAGGTGAGCAAAGCATTCTGATCCACTCAAATTTTTTAGTCAATGCCAGCGGTGCCTGGACCAATAGAATTTTAGAACTTTTACAAATTGATCCTGTATGTAAAATGCTGCCGTTACAATTACATATTACAGAACCTTTTTTGGAAATTAAGGTGCCTTATTTTTTACAGATTGCCAACAGGAAATTATCATTTAAGCAAATGCAAAATGGAAGTTTAATTATTGGTGGCGGGTGGCAGGGAATTGGAAACCCTAACCCTTTCTTTGCAGAAAATGATACCGTTAAAATAAGTAAAAACAGCCTTTATCAAAATATTAAGAATGCGGTTGATCTAGTACCATCAATAACAAATTTGAAGCTTAAAAGTATTAAAAGATCCTACGCTGCATGGACATTAGATGGGGTGCCAATTGTCGGACAACTTGAAAGCTGTGGTATTTATACAGCTCTGGGGGGTAATGGATATACTTACGGTCCTTTATATGGCAAAGTGTTGGCCCAGTTAATCAATAAAGAAAATATCAATATTGATTTAACAACTTTAAATCCAAACAGGGTATTAAAAGATTTTCCAACTATGGGTAGTACCGTGGAAGAAAGCTCTGTCAATTTTACAGATATTTGCAATTATTCTATTGGACAGCTTATTAATAGTACTGATGATGCTGCCTATAATTCAATTATAGAAAAAGATAGTATACATAATTTACCACCTTCATAAAACTATAACATGACAAATTTTGAATTAGTAAAACAAATTTATAAAAATTTTGCTGCAGGCAATATCGAGAAGTATTAAATGCAATGCATGAAAATATTGAATGGAATGAATGTGAAGGTTATATCTATCCGGGAAAATTTATAGGCCCTGATAATATTCTTAATAATATGTTTTCAAAAATTGGCGAAGACTGGGATAATTATGAGGTGGAATTGCTGGATATATATGATGCTGGGAGCACAATTATCAGTAAAGGATTTTATAACGGTAATTATAAGAAAACAGGAAAGAAGATGCATTCATTATTTGCTCATTTCTGGACCTTTGAGAATGGTAAATTGATACATTTTCAACAGGTATGCGATACAGTAAAAGTGATGGAAACAATTAGGTAATGTTTATTTAAATCTATACTGCTTCGATTTTTTCATAGCCTTCATCTATTTCCAGTTCTTTACTATCCGCAGCAGCAGTAGCGAGTTCATCGCACCTGTTATTATAAGCGTTATCGGCATGGCCTTTTACCCATATAAATTTTAACTGGAATTTTTTTGAAAGGTTATAATATGCAGTCCACAAATCTTTATTTTTTTTACCACCTTTAAAATCGGTTGCTATCCATTTTTTAAGCCAGCCTTCTTCCACTGCACGAACTACATACTGGCTGTCAGAGTAAACTGTTATCGGCAGGTCACTTTTTGTAAGTGCCAGCAGGCCTGCAAGTACCGCCATTAATTCCATCCGGTTATTGGTAGTTCTTCTAAATCCTTTGGACAGCTCTTTTTTATAATTACCATATATTAAAACAACACCATAGCCACCCGGCCCCGGATTTCCTCTTGAAGCGCCGTCAGTGTAAATGTTTATTTGTTTTGCTGTCAAAATTTATTAAATAGATAATTATAAGCTTAAGGCATAATTTTAAGTTTAGTGCGCATTATTTCCTTGCACTGAGGCATATTATATAAACTTTCAATTGAAATATATGGCCTTTTTTTTATTTCAGCATACGTAAGTTTTATTTTTTTAAAATAAAACACCAGCATTTTTATCATCCTTTCCGGTACATACATTTGACTGAATTGTAATTTTTTATTTGTGGCTTTTTGCATAGCCTTCATAATCATTTCGGAGCAATATAATTCATCATCACTTTTAAGATCAAAACGCCTGTCAAAATGTACATTGCGTTGATAAAAAGAATCCAACTGTCTGGTCAGGTTATTTATTTCAGCTAAAGTTAAATCATACCTGAACCAGCCACAAGATAAGTTGGTTTTGGGATTAATAAAAGAATCGATCGGCTCAAACCTTACACTATCTGCCCCAAGTTTATTATCATCAGGTAAAATATGGCAAACAAATTTTTTGCCATGTTTTATTACTACTATGCCTGCGTGGGAGAATGATTTGTCACCTTCAGCCATTTGCTTAATTATTTCACTGATCATATCATCACTAAGGCGTACAATCAAATCACCAGGCTGGCTGTTAAGTTTTATAGAATTGATATTTACTTCAACAAGTTGAGAATCTGATAAGGTTTTTTCAGGTACTTTTTTTACAATAGGGTTGCAGGAAAAAATGCCGGTAAAATAAAGCAGCATTAAAATATAAAAAACAAAAATTTGTTTCATTTATTTATCACATTTTTCAAAATGGATAATTTTCAAGGAATTTTTTAAACTAATTGCTACTAAAAACAAGATTATCTATTCCTACAATGCTTGCATAATTTGGGCCATCTACACCGGCATTTTTACCCATATACCTGAATGCAATTCTGGCATTGGTTACAGGATTATCTAACCCGCTGACAGTAATACTATAAGCTGTCCATTCTTCGAAGGGGTATCCGCCATTAGCGTTATCTACATATCCAGGATTAATATCTAATAGCAAAGTGGTAAAATTTCCTACAGATACAGGAGTAGTGCCAACATTGGCAGAGCCATCTGTTATATTAGCCAGTACCTGCATCCTGTCACGTGTGTAAACAGGGTAGTTGGTATCATCAGGGGCCCGGGTATAAAATTCCAGCACATCTCCATTTTTTATAGTCATCGGCGGAGTGATGAGCCATGCACTGATATCACCTGTAAAATTTACACAAGATACATCACAGCTGATAAAATCATTAGGTGAGTTAGTAGCATTATATGCAGGAAAACCGATAAACCCATCAGGAAACTTATAATTAGGTGTGCTAACAGCTTCATACCTGCCTTGCCTCCATCCATTACTGCCCACCGGGTAGCTATTATTTTTAAAAGCCCATCCTTTGGCTGTTAATCCGCCAACATGGTTAAAATCTTCTGTAAAAGAAAGCGGCTGGGGTTCAGTCACTTCTGGTTCATTTATTTTTATTTGCTCTTTTTTGCAAGAATTTATAATTATTGTACCTGCAATAAGTAACAACGATGTTAAAGCAGTAAAGGGTATAAATTTATTTTTCATGTTTATTTTATTATTTGGTACTTATAATTTTAATACCCGGTGCTAGTGTATGATACACGGTCTATACCGATGCCGCTGCCCCGTCCGTTGCTTCCGCCTTCTTCCACTAAATACCTGAATGCAAACCTTCTCATTTCCGGTTTGCTTAACCCGCTTACTGTAGCTTCAAAACGTGTCCATTGTTGTGGATATGCATGTGCTAATTGTTGGGCGGTGTATATAACATCATTATAAGTGCCCGGTTCTTTATGCCATTCATAATAATCAGGATTAATATCCAATAATAATTTATTAAAATTTCCTGTATCGTCCACATCATTTCCTTCACCAACATTCATATCCTGATTAGTACTGTTAATATATAATTGGAGACGATTTGCATAATCTGTGCTATCATCAATATCATAACCCGAGAGTGTTTGTGCCCTGGTGTAGAAAATGATTTTATCGCCATTTTGCATTAAAACAGGAGGCGATACCAGCCAGTTGCTTATTATCCCGGCCTCAGCTGAAGTAGAGGTATAGTCTGCACCGATAAAACCAACATTGCTGCCATTATTTGAATAAGCATTAAAAAATGGTAAAATATTACCTCCATTTTGCCAAACATTACTGCCTTTAGGGTTACTGGTATTAATAAATTTCCAGTCCCTGGATATTGCTGCTGCAGCAGTATCAAACTCTTCAATAAAAGATTGATCAGCAATAGGGGGAGCTGGTAAACTATCTTTTTTGCAAGACTGAAATATTAAAATGGGTAACCACAACAAGTTGAGCAAGATTAGTTTTCTCATAAAAAGAACGGGTATATTAACTGGGTTTTAGAATCTGTGTGAAATTAATGTTTTTTTTATAATAAAAATCATACCTGGAAAACCCCTGTTTTAAAAGATGCAATCTCAGGGTTAAGATTTGCTGCAGCAATACCTTCAGCAATTACTTTCCTGGTATCTGCAGGATCTATTATCGCATCTACCCATAGTCTTGCAGCGGCATAGTAAGGCGTAGTTTGGGTATTGTACCTTTGTATTATTTCGTTGAGTAATTTATCTTCCTCTTCCTTGCTTACTTCTTTTCCTTTGGCTTTCATGGAGGCTACCTGTATTTGCAGTAAAGTTTTTGCAGCCTGTTCACCGCCCATCACCGCTATTTTGGCTGATGGCCATGCATAAATAAAACGGGGGTCATATGCTTTTCCACACATTGCATAATTACCTGCACCGTAAGAATTACCGGTTATAATAGTTATTTTGGGTACAACAGAATTAGCTACAGCATTTACCAGCTTAGCCCCATCTTTAATAATGCCACTATGCTCACTGCGGCTTCCTACCATAAAACCTGTAACATCCTGTAAAAATATGATTGGTATCTTTTTTTGATTGCAATTCATTATAAACCTGGCAGCTTTATCTGCACTATCATTATATATTACACCGCCTAGTTGCATTTCTCCTTTTTTACTTTTTACGATAAGCCGCTGATTGGCGACAATTCCAACAGCCCATCCTTCCACTCTTGCATATCCGCATACAATTGTTTTACCATAGTCTTCTTTAAACTGGTCAAAACTTCCTTTATCTACAATACAATCAATAATATCTGCTACATTATAAGGTTTGGTATTGCCTTCACTTTGGTAACCATATATTTCATTTACAGGCTTAGCTGGTTTTTCTGCTGCGATTCTGTCAAATCCCGCTGTAGCAGGTTTTGATAATTTGCTGATGATTTTTTTAATGTGATCTAAACAATCCTGTTCTGTTTTAAACTTATAATCTGCTATACCGCTTATTTCCGTATGAGTAATAGCCCCACCCAATGTTTCATTATCAATATTTTCTCCAATAGCAGCTTTTACCAAATATGACCCGGCTAAAAAAATGGAACCGTTACCTTCTACCATTAATGTTTCATCGCTCATGATCGGCAAGTATGCGCCACCTGCCACGCAGGCACCCATTACCGCAGCAATCTGGGTAATTCCCATTGCACTTATGTGTGCATTGTTTCTAAAAATGCGGCCAAAGTGTTCCTTATCAGGAAATATTTCATCCTGCATGGGAAGATATACTCCGGCGCTATCCACTAAATAAATAATCGGTAAATGGTTTTCCATAGCAATTTCCTGCATGCGCAAGTTTTTTTGCCCGTAATGGGAAACCAGGCACCGGCTTTTACCGTTTGGTCATTCGCTACAATTACACATTGCCTTCCACTTATATAGCCCAAGCCGCTTACGGTTCCACCAGCCGGGCAGCCGCCTTGTTCCGCATACATTTCATATCCTGCAAATGCCCCAATTTCAATGAATGGCTTATCCTCATCGCATAAATAATTTATACGTTCCCTGGCAGTAAGCTTATTTCTTTCTCTTTGTTTTTCGATAGATTTTTTTCCGCCACCTTCATAAATTTTTCCGAGTTTTTGTTTCACCTGGCTCCATGCCATTTTCATTACATCTTCATTTTTATTAAACTCTATATCCATAATTTTTTTTTGATAATTAATAATAAATGTAATCAATAGTTTAAAACAATTGATTACATGTAGTAACAAAAATATTTTTAATGAATGAATTAAGAATAAAATATTACACTGATTTTTTTGGCAAAATTACTTATAAATAATAAAGTACCTTTATTGAGAAAAAGAATATTTGCTTTTAGTATCAAAATTTGTAATATGGTACAGATTGTAAAAAGAATTTAATTGTATTTTATGAAATATATATATATTGTTTTTTTAATTGTTTTTACCAATACTATTATTGCCCAGAAAAAAAAAATATTTGATTTAGTAAAAGATTTTGGGGCTAAACCTGATAATAAAACTGATAATTATAATGCTTTTATCAAAGCTGCTGAAACTATTTCTCAGAATGGTGGGGGTATATTAAATATCCCTAAAGGAAAGTATTATATAGCTTCTTATAAAATTGAAGGTGGAGATGAAAAAAACAATATTAAAGATATAATTTTTAGGAATTGTAAAGGACTAGTTATTTACGGTAATAACAGCACTATACGTGTTAATGGTAAATTTACACGTAAAGCTGATTTTAAAAAACCTGGATTTAATTATAATTATTCTTATACGCATACGGTATGTCCATTCTTATTTATCAATTGTAAAGATGTAATATTACAGGATATTGTATTGTATGGCGAAGCAGATAAAATGAAAAAAGAAAAAGGGGTGCCGGAGGGTTATAATTACGGTGTAGCAGTTTATGACATAATGAAAACTGATTCATCTAAAAATATTATATTGAAAAATATCGTTACACATCATTTTGCTACTGATGGCATAATAATATCCATGAATGGTAAGAATGCAGATATAATCAACTGTAAATCTTATTGCAATGCCAGGCAGGCTTTAAGTATAACAAGAGGAAAAGATATAAGGTGCTATGATTCTTCTTTCGATTCTACAGGCAATACAGGAAGTTATGGCGCTCATTCACCTGGTGCAGGAATTGATGTTGAAAATGAATATGAAGACGGAGCATTACGAAATGTAAGTATTATAAAATGTAATATTAGGGGTAATGTCGGATTCCAAGTAGTGACTACATTGCGAAGTGAAAGTGTCAAAATTGATTCGTGTTTCATATCAGATAAAACAGGTGGATATTCTAGTGCATTAAATGGTATTGGTATGCTAAGCCCCAATAGTATCATGTCTAATTCAGTTATTTATGGAACATTCCAGATTGATATAGGAGGAAATCAGTATAAAGGAGATAGTGCACAGCTTATAAGAAATAATATCATTTATTCCGGCCTTAGTGCTTTTTTATGTGCAAGCCATAATAGACCAGTGAATATTTCTAATAACATTATTATAATGCTGCCAAATCCAAAAACAGATAACTATTTCCCTTATATACAAAGTACAAATTGCATTTTTACAAATAATTTAGTTGTTATTCACCCAGATATATTAGCAAAAAAACCTGCCTTTACCGCACTTATGCAATACAATAAGAAAAACAGTAATAATTTTTGGTTATTAAATAAAGTTAAATATAGTGGAAATATAAAAGTTCCGGCTTTCTATAATATTGCTTTTCATAAATCCAATTTAACAGATAATCAATTTTTTCCTATAAATGAAATAACGAATAAAATCAATGTACGGGGTAAAAAATTATTAAATCAAAATCAAATTAATAATTTGATATCATCCGGAATATTTTCTGCTTTTCAGCAAAAAAAATTTAATAAAAAAAATTTAATACAGGCGGATGAGGTAAAAAAGCGTATGAAGAAAATTATAAATAGCACATTATGATATCTTTATTTCATCCCTATATTTTGACAGCAATAAAGATTTTGAAATAATAGTTATTATCACTAATAACTGGCAAATAATTGGTAGCAGCATTGTCCAGCTTGCTTAAAAAGGTATGTATATTATTAGTAACAGCAATTGATCAGCGGATGGCTTCATGAAATCTTTCACAAATAATTTATTATATTCTTCCAGTTCAAAAACTACATTTTTTATTTGATTTATTGCGCAATCCTTACAATTTATCCCTTTTTATAATAACAGGGAAAATACTTTAACTGATTTTTAAATGGAGTGAACTAATTATTGCAAATACATTCTGGTTTAAGAATAGTACAATCTCTTTTTCTATCAATTGATATAAATCCAGTTTACAATTAGTTTGCCTCTTTCATGTATGTGAAATAAACTCTAATTCACTTATCTGATACTTGCTGAATTGACAAGTACAGGAATAATTAATATTATACAATTTACTTTGGGAACGTAAATTCCCAATGGTGGGAAAATATAAGTACACATTATTATTATGCGGATAAATTTTAACTAATTTTTTTCTGGCATATATTTTTATAATTATAATTATTATTTATTAACAACATAAAATAAATTGAAATGAAATCAAGTACAAAAGCTGCTCCGGCTAAAAACGCTAAGAACAATAGTAGTAAAAAAAATACTCAATCTGCTTCATCAGATGTGGCAACAGGCTTACGTGAATTATTTGAAGAACAGCTTAAAGATATTTATTGGGCAGAAAAGCTTAAACCAAAGCTCTTCCTAAAATGGCAAAAAAAGCTACTTCCGAAGAATTAACTGATGCATTAATGGAACATATTACCATTACAGAAGAGCAAATAGCACGGCTTGAGGAAGTATTTGGTTTGTTAGGTAAGAAAGCACAGGCAAAAAAATGTGAAGCTATGGATGGATTAATAAGGGAAGCTACTGAAATAATGGAAAGCACTGAAAGTGGAATAGTAAGGGACGCAGGTATTATTGCTGCATCACAAAAAGTAGAGCATTATGAAATAGCTTCTTACGGTACCCTGTGTGCTTTTGCAAAAGTATTAGGAGAGGATGAAGTGGCCGCTTTATTGGAAGAAACATTAAACGAGGAAAAAGAAGCTGATATGAAGTTAACGGAGGTAGCTGAAAGCTCTATTAATGTTGAAGCTGCTGAAGACGATGAAGAAGCAGAAGAAGTTTCAACAGCTACTAAATCAAAATCCAAAAGAAAATAATTGAGTATAAACATGCATAAATTATCCCCAAATCAGGTTCATAAAATTATTATTCCCTGGACAACTGAATACTAGATTGTAAGAAAATAAAACTAGGCTGTAAAATAAACAAACATTATCATTAATTTTAAAGTAATATAATATGGGTCTGATTTGTTTTTCTCATCTGCGCTGGAATTTTGTGTATCAGCGCCCACAACATCTTATAAGCAGATTTGTACAAAGCTATAGAGTGTTTTTTATCGAAGAGGCTGTTAACAGCGAATTTGAAGATGATTACACTATGGCTTTAAGCAAAGAAGATGTATGGATAATAATTCCCAGGATAAAAGATTTACATCATTCGGAAAATATAATATCAAGGCAGCGGAAAATATTAAACCAGCTTTTTAAAATAGAAGAAATAACAAATTACATTTTTTGGTATTATACACCCATGAGCTTGTCAATCAGTGATCATTTTCAACCCAGGTTGACTATTTATGATTGCATGGATGAATTATCCGCTTTTAAATTTGCTGATCCATTGTTAAAAAGCCTGGAAAAACAATTGTTTAAAAAGGCAGAGATCGTTTTTACAGGAGGCTATAGTTTGTACCAGGCTAAAAAGCATCAACATCCCAATGTGCACTTATTTGCAAGCAGTATAGATAAGGAACATTTTTCAAAAGCCCGCTTACCACTTGATGAAGAATTGGACCAGGTAAATATTCCGCATCCCCGGCTTGGATTTTTGGTGTTATAGACGAAAGATTTGATATTGATTTAATTGCACAAGTGGCGATAATGAAACCACAGTGGCAATTCGTAATTGTAGGCCCGGTGGTTAAAATTGATCCTGCTACTCTACCTAAAAACGATAATATCCATTATTTGGGTAGCAAATCTTATGAGGTACTGCCTAATTATTTAAGTGGATGGGATATTGCTATGATTCCTTTTGCATTAAACGAATCCACACGGTATATCAGCCCTACAAAAACTCCTGAATATTTAACTGCAGGCAAGCCGGTAATTTCTACTGCAATAAATGATGTGGTATATCCTTACGGAGAAAAAAAATTAGTTCATATAGCATCTACGCCTGATGAGTTTGTAGAAAAAGCAACTGCTGAGTTAAATAAAACAGATAATACGAAATGGCTGGCAAATATTGATAATCACTTGGCGCATGATTCCTGGAATAAAACCTGGTTTAACATGCATGAATTAATAAAGAATGAATTGTATGCTAAACAAAATTTAATTACATCAAAAGTAAAAGCTAAAGTATATGTTTGATTATCTAATCGTTGGAGCCGGGCTGGCAGGAGGGGTATTAGCAGAAAGGTTAGCTACACAAGTAAATAAAAAAAATTTTAATTGTAGATAAAAGAAACCATATAGGTGGAAATACTTTTGATTACTATAATAATGATGGTATTTTAGTGCATAAGTACGGCCCCCATATTTTTCATACTAATGCCAAGGAGGTATTCGATTATTTGGGAAAATTCACAGAATGGCGACCTTATGAACATCATGTGCTTGCCAGTGTGGATGGCCAGCTAGTTCCTATACCAATCAACCAAAATACTATTAACAGCTTGTATGGATTAAATCTTTCATCTGCCCAGGTACAAGATTTTTTCGATTCCAGGGCCGAAAAAAAGGACCGTATTAAAACTTCAGAAGACGTAGTAGTAAATGCAGTAGGGCGGGAGTTGTATGAGAAATTTTTTAAAACATATACACGCAAGCAGTGGGATCTTGACCCTTCGGAACTGGATGCTTCTGTAACTGCAAGAGTGCCTACAAGGACGAATAAAGATGACCGTTATTTTACTGATACATACCAGGCTATGCCCTTATATGGATATACAAATATGTTTAATAAAATGTTAGATCATCCTAATATCAAAGTGATGCTTGGTACAGATTATAAAGAAATTGTAAATGAAGTAAAATATAAAAAACTTATTTATACGGGCCCGATCGATACTTATTTTGATTACTGCTATGGTAAGCTTCCTTATCGTTCTATTGATTTTAAATTTGAAACTTATGATACCGGGCAATACCAGGCTACCGGGACAATTAATTATCCAATGAGCCAACCTTATACAAGAACTACAGAGTTTAAACATTTAACAGGTCAAAAGCATTCAAAAACTACTATCGTATATGAATATCCGAAGGCAGAAGGTGATCCATATTACCCGATCCCACGCCCCGAAAACATGGATATATATAATAAATACAAGCAATTAGCAGCAACCGAGCCTGATGTTTTTTTTACGGGAAGGTTAGGCACCTATAAGTATTACAATATGGACCAGGTGGTTGCCCAGTCCTTAATTTTATTTAAAAAAATAATGCAGTTACAATCAGAATTTCAAGATAGCAATGAATATAACATACCCATATTGCAGCATTGATTCGGCAGATAGCAATACAGATACTGTCATATATGAACGTGTTGATTTGCGAAACCCGTTTAAGTCTTTTTGGATGGGAGGTTATGAGTGTGCTGATCAAATAAATGCTTTTGGTAACAGGGTAGATTTATTATCTTCTACCGGACATTTACAATTAATAGATAAGGATTATAAAAGCCTGGAACCTTTTGAAATAAAAACTGTAAGAGAGGGAATCCGGTGGAGCCAGGTTGAAAAAAAACCTTATCAATATGATTGGTCATCAGTGAAAATGATGCTTGCTAGCGCTAAGCAGAATGATATTCAACAGGTATGGGATTTATGTCATTTTGGTTTCCCTGATGACCTTACACCTTTACATCCAATGTTTGCCCGCAGGTTTGCTGCTTTATGTAAAGCGTTTGCACAATTTTATAAATCACAAAATCCTCAGGAAGTTTTAATAGTCACGCCAATAAATGAAGTGAGTTTTTTGTCATGGCTCGGAGGTGAAGTTAAAGGTACATCTCCTTTTGCATAGGGCAGGGCTGGGAAGTAAAGTATGGATTAATGAAAGCTTATATCGAGGGCATAGAAGCTTTAAAGAAGTTGATCCGGTATCCGGATATTAACTACAGAACCTTTGGTTAATATTATACCTCCTGAAAATGCTACAGATGCCCAGATTGTAAAGGCAGCAAAATATCACCAGGAACAATTCCAGGTTATTGATATGTTATGTGGCCGTATATGTCCGGAGTTAAGAGGCAAGAATGAATATTTGGATATTTTAGGTTTTAATTATTATCATAATAATCAATTAATAAAAGAAGAGGAACGTTTTCTATGCTGGAAATTAAATATGTGTGATTCCCGTTGGGTACCACTTCACCAGTTATTGATAAATGCATATGAAAAATATATGCGGCCAATTGTATTGACAGAAACCAGTCATCCCAGGGAAGACCGTGCACTGTGGATAAAACATATTACTGATGAATCTGTAAAAGTACTGGAAGCTGGCATGCCACTTTGGGGTATTTGCTGGTACCCGATTGTGGATAGACCCGATTGGGACCATTTACATGAATGGCACCAGTCAGGCTTGTGGGATGGAGCATATCAGAATAACCAGTTTTATAACAGGGTATTACATTCCCCTTTAGCCGAGGCATTAATTGAATCACAAAATTTATTAAAGTACTATGTAAAAACTTAAGTATATGCTTATACAAATTACCTGGTTATTCATATTGTGGCTTCCTATCGCTTGCATATCATGGACGATTACGCATGAAGAAGTATTTAGAGAACCCAGAGAGTATTGTATAAAATGTTCTAAAGAGGGTAAAACTTTTTTGAAGCGAAAATTTTTTTATTTATTTACTTGTGAATTCTGGTTGGTGGCGTGAAAAAGTGTATGAGGCACTTGCCAAAAATAATATTACATTTTGCAGTGTCAATCATCCTAAATTACCTGTCACATTGATTATGAATACTGCCATAGCGTATGTACGGTTACATGGAAATCCTGAAATGTTTTATTCAGAATATAGCCTTGCTAACTTAAAAGAATTGCATAAAGATCTATTAAAAAATAAATCGTTGCATGAAGTGTTTGTATATTTTAATAATACAGCAAGCACAGCCGGAGTAATGAACGCCCAAACTTTTATGCAGCTTTAAATATTTATAACAATTATTAAAAAATTTATTATGAAAGCTTCTAATATTATTTTAGCCAGTATTGCAGGTACTACAGCTATGAGCCTGTTTAGCTATGCTGTTTCACATACAAAAAATAAAAATTTTAAAGAGCCTCAGCTTTTAGGCGAGTTGACTGAAAATGCTATCCCGGATATTAAAACGGATACCGCACAGGCTGCAGGCTGGATAACACATTATGCAGTTGGCGCATTATTTGCTGCTGTATATAGTATGGTTTTGAAAAAGACTAAGATTGCACCTTCTTTTGCTAATGGTGCTATAGTAGGGGGTTTAAGCGGTATTCCGGCAGTGCTGGGCTGGAATACAACTTTCAAAATTCATCCGGCTCTGCCTAAAACTGATTATAAAAGATATTATGGACATTTAGTTCTTGCACATATGGTTTTTGGTGCATTTACATTTTTATTTTTTAAAAAAAAGCAGTTTAAAGGAAGTAAAATAGCCTGATAACGATTTATCTTATACCTGTGAAATTAAAAAAGACCGCTTTTAAGCGGTCTTTTTCGTTAGTGCCCACGAAAGGAATCGAACCTTCACACCCTTGCGAATGGCAGATTTTGAGTCTGCTGCGTCTACCAATTCCGCCACATGGGCTTTTAATACTCCTGCAATATTACATTATCCATCAATTCTATCCAAAATACGTTGCAGGTATTTTTTCTTAAAATAATATTCTTTTAGTTTTAATAAATCAGTATCCTTAACTTCTTCATCATTATAATTTTGGATGATATTTCCTACCTTATCATAAATTTCTTTTTCAATTTTATTTATTTTTTCTATGGATACATTTTGGCTTTCTTCCATTAGCGATTCATTCAAATCCATCATTTCCATCAAAAATGCCGGTTGCAAATCGTATTTTTCCTCTTCCTGCAATAATCCTTTAAGCTGTAAAATGTATTTAATAGTTTCTTCTTCATTTTTTAATATTTTAAAAGCCTGGTTAATTGCCGCAGTTTTATCTAAAGTTTCTGCTTGCTCTTCATCGCCGGATAATGTAAAATAATCAGGATGATATTTCCGTTGTAATTCAATATACATTTTTGTTAAAAAAGCATGGTCCACCAGTATCGTGACAGGGAGTTTAAATAATTCAAAATAGTTCATATCCTATGAAATTAGTAATGCATAATAAGGTATTTTTACAAGAAAAATGTCTTTAGTTATTAAAAACTGATTTTATACCTGTAATAAAAATAAATTAATGTTGAAAATAGGCTTAATAAGAGAAGGAAAAATACCTGGGGATAGCAGGGTAGCCCTTACACCTGCCCAATGCAAGTGGCTGCAAAAAAATTTTAAAGATATGCAGGTTATGGTGCAAGCCAGTAATAACAGGTGTTTTAGTGATAAAGAATACCAGCTGGCCGGGATATCTGTGCAAGAGGATATATCAGGTTGTGATATTTTGTTTGGAATCAAAGAAGTGCCGGTTGAATTGCTGATTGCCGGAAAAACTTATTTTTTTTTTTCGCATACAAAAAAATTGCAGCCCTATAATCAGGAATTGTTTAAAGCAATTATAGATAAAAAAATTACATTAATTGATTATGAATGTTTAGAGCATGAAGACGGAACCCGTATTATTGGTTTCGGTTTCTTTGCAGGTATTGTTGGCGCTCATAATGGGATGATGGCATATGGCGAAAGGACAAATGAATTCAGGCTCCAGAGAGTCCACAGCGTAAATAGTTTTCAAAAATTAATTCATACTTATTTTGGGTTGAAATTACCTAATATAAAAATAGCGGTTACAGGAAATGGAAGGGTAGCACATGGTGTTTTAGAAATAATGAATTTACTCGATGTTCGTGAAGTGGAACCGGAAGATTATTTAATAAAAGAATTTTCTTACCCGGTATATGTGCATTTAAAAGCAGGAGATTTGTACGCTCATAAAAAAGACAGCAGCTACAAACGAGAGGATTTTCATCAAAATCCCGGTGATTATACCAATAAGTTTAAAAACTATTTATCCCAAACTGATATATTGATGAACGGTGTTTATTGGGAAAAAAATATTCCGCGTTTATTTGAATGGAACGACATTAAGCAAAAGGATTTCAGGATAAAAACGATTGCAGATATTACCGATGATGCTTACGGATCTGTTCCTTGTAATTTAGGCGATTCTACCATTGCTGATCCGGTATATGGAATTGATAAAAATACTTTTAAAAAAACATTGCCTTATCAACCTGGTAGCATAGATATCATGGCAGTGGCCAATTTGCCCAATGAATTGCCACGGGATGCAAGCCGGTATTTTGGTGAGCAGCTAATTAAATTTGTTTTGGATGATTTGAGAAAAGGCGGTAGTAAAACAATTGATAATGCCAGTTTGGTTATCAATGGAAAAATAAATGAACCTTATGCTTATATGAAAGATTACGCGGCGTTATAAGCATTATTTATTCAGGAATTATTCAAATAGAATTTGGGGCTCTCAGCTTTGTATCATTATTCAGCTTTAGCTCCGGCTATCACTGCAAGTCCTCACTACGCTTCGTTCCGGGCTTTCCGTTCTATCGATAGCAGCGAATACCCGCTGAGGGTTTTGTGGGTTGGGCTTGCGGCGGAGTAGCAGCGGATGAGCCGGTACTAAAGTTGATAGTCAGCCTTTATTTTGTTTTCGCTGCAGGGGGTTTATTTAATAACTGATCTTTCCTGGAATTTGTATTGTTTGCCTCTGCTTTCTTTTCGGCTTCCTCTTCTTCTTCCAACCCATAATAATTTCCAAATAAATTACAGAGAGCTCTTGCGCCATAAATAGACCGGTTAAATTTATTTCCAATTACAATAATGGTGGCAGAATCCTGCAGTAGCCTCATAAAGACAGCATTGCTGCCGTGCCACCAGCCGTTGTGATATACCAGTTTTTTACCATCAGGGTATACATTCATCCTCCAGCCTAATCCGTAATTTCTAATACCTTCTTTTTCATTGCTGTAAGGTATATAAGCTTGCTCTACCGTTTCTTTATTTAGTAACTGATTGCTGGTTAAGGCCCTGTCCCAAATCAGTAAATCTCTTGCAGTGGTGTATATATTTTTATCACCGTATACTCCATCTAAAAAATTAAACGGGTAAATATTTCCTTTGTGATCATAACTTGGAATAGCTGTTAAAGAATCCTTAGTGGTAAATACAAATGTATTTTTCATTTGCAGGGGATTAAAAAAATAAGTTTGCAAAAAATCAGGATAGGAGGTACCGGATACTTTTTCTATTACAAGTGCCAGTAAACAATAATTGGTGTTGCAGTAATTAAAATTTGTGTTGGGCTTTCTTATATCTTTAATCTCACCTTTTCGGTTAATTAAGAAGTCAAGTACATCCTGGTTGCTGATGGTTATGGTTTTATCCCAACCTAATTTTTCCATGAAGTACAGGTAATTAGGTAAACCGCTTCGATGTGCCAGCAAACTGCGAATAGTGATACCCGGGTAATTAAATCCAGGGAAGTATTTGGTAAGCGTATCATCCAAGTTTAATTTGTTCTGTTCGTACAGTTTTAAAATTGCAGCAGACGTAAATGTTTTGCTAACAGAAGCTATGTGTAAAGGAGTTTGGGCAGTTATTTTTTCATTTCCGGGTAAGCGTGTAGTGCCATTATATACTTCAAAAATTATATTGCCTTTTTTTGCTACAATCATTTCTCCATTAAAATTTTTGGGGGCCAAAGACGTGTCGTACCAGCGCTGGCAGGCATCTTTTATTTGTTTTTCTTCTTCTTTTGTAATAACGCCGGGATCTGGCAAACTAATAGTTGCAGGTTTATCATTAGCTGTTTTTTTATGCTGGTTACCTGGTGATTGGCAGGAGAATATAAATAATATTAAAAAACAGAATGTTATGATTTGTTTATTTAGCATAAAAATATCAGATTAACCAAATGATGCTATATTGCAATATAATCAGCAACAGTTGTGTTGCCAATAAAACAGGTGATATATTTGTGCAAAATACGCTGTAAAAATGATGGTGGAAAAAAAAATAACAAGTTACCCAAAGGAGAAA
This sequence comes from Chitinophagaceae bacterium, assembly GCA_016713965.1. GTDB lineage: Bacteria > Bacteroidota > Bacteroidia > Chitinophagales > Chitinophagaceae > Ferruginibacter. Next base: position 264,090 of record JADJOC010000003.1, on the reverse strand, counting down.
ATAAATATTTTATTCCTGGAAAATATTAGTGATGTTGCTGTTAATTATTTTAAAAGTGCAGGCTATGTAAATATTAAAAAAATAAATGGTGCGCTGAGTGAAGAAGAATTGGTGGCAGCAGTAAAAGACGTACATATTTTAGGCATTAGAAGCAAAACACAAATTACGGGAAAGGTATTAGCAGCTGCAATTAAGCTGCAGGCTATTGGTTGTTTTTGTATTGGTGTGAACCAGGTGGATTTAGCAGCGGCAACTATGCATGGTGTGGTGGTATTTAGTGCACAGTACAGCCATACGAGGAGCGTAGCTGAATTAGTAATCGGGGCTTCTATTATATTGATAAGGAAAATTATTGATAAGCATAAATTGGCCCACGAAGGAATCTGGTCAAAAGATGCTACCGGCAGTTATGAATTAAGAAACAAAACTTTAGGTATAATCGGGTATGGAAATATTGGCAGCCAGGTAAGTGTGCTTGCAGAAGGCATAGGGATGAAGGTGATTTTTTATGATGTAGAAACCAAATTGCCATTAGGTAATGCAGAGGATAGAAAAAGTTTAAGAGAAGTAATAAGCAAATCGGATATTGTTACTTTACATGTGCCTGAATTGCCGGGAACTAAGAATTTAATTAATAAGACTAATTTAAAATATTTTAAAAAAGGGGCAATATTGATAAATTATGCAAGAGGTGAAATTGTTGACCTTGAGGCATTACGAAAATATTTGCTGGATGGTAAACTTTGAGGCGCTGCAGTAGATGTATTTCCGTGGGAACCGGAGAAGAACGGTGAACTTTTTTCCACACCTTTACAGGGTCTGAATAATGTACTGTTAACTCCGCATATTGGTGGCAGTACACAGGAAGCCCAGCAGAATATCGGTAATGATGTAAGTAATAAATTGTTTAATTATTTGGAGAAGGGTATAAGCACCGGGTCTCACAGTATACCGGCATTAGCTTTGCCACCACAAGAAGGCACGCACCGCATTTTACATATTCATAATAATATACCAGGGGTTCTTTCAGAGATAAATACCCAGTTATCCAATAATAAAATAAATATTTTGGGGCAATACCTTAAAACTAATGAAATGGTGGGTTATGTAGTACTTGATATTGATAAGGGATTAAGCAAAAATGCTTTGCAGTTATTAAAGAAGGTAAAAGGCACTATCAAAGTAAGAATGCTGTATTAGCAATAATAATAATACTTAGTTCTTATTAAGAAAGATACTTTTGCATTAGTAAGAAGAACTTATTTATTTTTTATTACCCCGATAATTACCCCGAAATCTCCATCAGTTTGCAGCCAGTTTTGACCTGGTGCATAAGCTCTGGAGACAAAACCATCCAGGTACAATGCATTTTTGCAGCCGAGCTGTTCAAAATAGCTGGCAAAGCTGTAAAAATTTATTTCTTTTTTTGACATGGCAAAAATAATCTTTCCATCCGGCAGGATGCCAACACCATTCCGGATGTTTAAGTTTGCAGATGCTTCTTTAAATGCCGGGTGTATTTTTCCATTTATTACAAGCATCGGTCCTGATTGCGTAGCATATTTAATTGTAGCATTATTTACAAAACCTGTGGTAGTACAAATTACAGGAATATTTCCTGTGGTTATATAAAAAACCCCGTTAGGCTTTAAATAAAAATTTCCATTACCGCTTGTTGTATCTAATGGCGTTATTGTACTGTTTTCCTGGATGAATAATCCTTGTGGTGACCGGTCCTGCTTAAACATTCCTCCATTCATGGCAAATAACAAAGTGGTATTTTTTTTGTTAAGCCAGTCCTTTAAATTTTGTATGCTTCCAAAAATTTTATTGCTGTCATTCTTCCAGAAAAATTTAAGGTCTTGTTTTTTTATATCAACTGTGAAAGTGATAAACTGGTTTTCCTTAAGTTCTTTATTTTTTTTACTGAAAATAAATACAGCTGTGATGGTTAATAGTATGCCGGCTAATAATAAGAATTTATTTTTATTAGTCATTACTTTTATTTAGCACTTTAGATGCAGGTTCTACTAAATCCCATAAATTACCATAAAGGTCTTCAAAAACTGCTACCATACCATAAATCTCCTGCGTTGGCTGTCGTATGAAGTTAATATTGCTTTCTACCATAGAATTATAGTCAGACCAAAAATTATCTGTGTATAAAAACAAAAAAACCCTTCCGCCAGTTTGATTACCGATGTATTCTTTTTGCTCTTTGTCACTTGCCTTGGCCAATAGTAAGCAACAGCCTGTTGAGTTTTTAGGAGCGATAACCACCCACCGCTTTGTATCATTTAAAACTGTATCTTCTATAACAGTGAAGTTTAGTTTTTTTGTGTAGAATTGAATTGCTTCATCATAATCATTTACTAATACTGTAATTTGGGCTATGCTTTGTGCCATAATAATGTTAGTTTGTTTAAGATTAAACCATATTCCCTGCAGGTGCTATAAATATACAAATATCTTTTTCGTTAAAAAATGTATTAACAATTTTGTAATAAGTTGATGGAAATAATATTTGAAATGTAATATTTGTTCAATCTATATTCTTATGCTGACGAGCTGCCGGATGTGTAAGGCCGATCCGCCTCAGAGACTGTTTAAGAATTTACATCAATTATTGTTATGTGGAAAAGTGGAAAAAAAGGCTGTAGTTAATTGTAGGATTTATCACTAATTGAGAATTACAACAAACGCAATTAGTATGATAAGCTACCCTACCTGTTTAAACGACAGCCAATGGCAAGTTATGAAAAGCTTTTTGAATATAAAAAGGAAACGTAAGCATGATTTGCGACAAATTCTGAATGCCATTTTTATTTGGTTAAAACAGGCTGCCAATGGCGTATGCTTCCTGGTGAATTTCCAAAGTGGCAGATAGTATATTACTATTTTAACCGGTGGAAAACCCTGGGGTTATCGAAAAGGTCCGATGCTTTTAGTAAAATTGTTAAGGGTGAAACAAGGTAAAAGCACCGAACTTTCTGTAGGCATCTTGGATGCCCAGTCGGTTAAAAGTACATTGGTAAGCAAGAGCAGCAATACCGGTTATGATGGAGGTAAAAAAATCAAAGGGATAAAACGGCATATTGTAGTAGATGCTTCAGGGTTGTTACTTTGTATAGTGGTTCACCCTGCAAGCATGGCCGATAGAAAAGGGGGAAAAGTTGTATTAGAAAACTTAGTAACCGTTGGCATGGGATTAAAAAAATATTTGCTGATGGAGCTTACCCATTACCAGGCAAAGCAGCAGAAAAAACCAGGTGCTGGGGGATATGAAATGGAGGTGGTAAAGCGTTCTGAATTAAAAGGGTTTAAAGTAGTTCCCAAAAGATGGGTGGTGGAAAGAACTTTTGCATGGAACGAGACAAACAGGAGGAATGCTAAGAGTTATGAGAGACTTTCTAATACTGCTGAAACAGTTACTGAAATCTCTGCTATCCGATTAATGTTAAAACAATTTGACACTTAAATTCTTAAACAGTCTCTCAGGCGGAGAGGGCCCGCAGCGCAGCGAAGGGCCGTAGCGATAGCGGAGCCTGTAACAGCCGGAACTACAGCTGAAGGGTAAGTAGAAGTTAACAGCCAAAATTATTTAAATAAAAAAACCCATCTTTTGGATGGGCTTCTTATTCTGCTTCTGAGCAACGTCTCCGGCTACGGGACGTTGCTCAGAAGCATTTGATATGATAACTATATCATTTAATTCCTAACATCAGCAGCCGGTAATCTCTATTTTACTGATGTAACAATCAAACCTTTTTTATTATTTGTCGCAACGTCCCGTAGCCGGAGACGTTGCTCGGAAAAAAAGAAGGCTACAAATGGTTAAAGCAAAACAAAAAACCCATCTTTTGGATGGGCTTCTTCTTATTAGAATGTTTATATTTTATTGGTTGCTGTTTTTTCAGGAACCTTAATCTCAGCTTCGCCCAATGCCCTGTTTTTTGCAAAATCAACCAAAATAGGAGCGGCAACAAATATGGAAGAATAAGTACCGGTAATAACACCTATCAACATGGCAAATGCAAACCCACGGGTTACCTCTCCACCAAAGATAAATAGTATAAGCAAGGTTAAAAATACTGTTAAAGAAGTCATGATAGTACGGCTTAGCGTATCGTTGATAGCACGGTTGATAATAACAGGTTTATCAATTGCCTTGCTTCCTTTACTGTATTCACGTACCCTGTCAAATACAATTATGGTATCATTCATACTAAACCCAATTACCGTAAGTATGGCTGCAATAAAATGCTGGTCAATTTCCAAAGGAAAAGGAACTATTTCTCTAAAGAAGGAGAAAACCGCCAGTGTTACCAATACATCATGCAGCAATGCTACAATAGTGCCTAAAGAATATCTCCAATCCCGGAAACGGATGAATATGTATAAAAAGATAGCGATTATTGCAAAGATGGTAGCTTTGATAGCGCCTTTCTTCAAATCGTCTGATATACTTGGCTGTACGGTAGTTGATTTTTCAATGGTTGATTTGAATTGATCGAAAGTCATGTTTGTCGGCAATACTTTTTTCAAGCCTTCATATAATTTGGTTTGCACCTGGTTATCTGCATTGTCCTGGCCTATTAAATATGAAGTGGTAATATCTAAAATTTTGCTGTCAGTACCAATGGATTTTATAACCGGGAAATCTCCAAATGCAACTTTAAGATCTTCTCTCACATCGTCATTTTTTACTTTTTTATCAAATTTTACGGTAAAGCTGCGGCCGCCTTTAAACTCCACACCTTCATGAAAGCCATTGAAGAAAGAAGCAATACCTGCTATTAAAACAAATACAGAAATAATATAAGCCACTTTCCTGTATTTAATAAAATTAAAGCTGGCGTGTTTGAATATGCGTTTTGAAATACCAGTAAAATAATTAAAATGTCGTTGTTTATTAGTATAAAAATCAGTAATTAATCTTGATACCAAAATTCCACAGAACAATGATAATAATATACCAATGATTTGTGTAGTGGCAAAACCCAAAACGGGGCCCAAACCAAAATAAGCCAGGATAACGGCAGTTAATAAAGTAGTAACATGCGCATCAATAACCGGGGCTAATGAACGCCTGTATCCGTCATTAACTGCTACCTGGTAAGATTTGCCTTTGGTTAACTCTTCTTTTATCCTTTCAAAAATAATAACGTTGGTATCTACAGCCATACCAATGGTAAGCACTAAACCTGCAATACCCGCAGCTGTTAAGGTAAAGCCCATTGCCGTAAGTACACCGATGGTGAATAACAAGTTCAATATTAATGCAATATTAGCTACCCAGCCGCCAGTATTATAATATAGCAGCATTAAAATAAATATTACCAGGAAGGAGATGCCAAATGCCATTGCACCACCTTTAACTGCTTCCTTGCCCAGGGTAGGGCCTACAATTTGCTCGGCCACAATTTTAGCAGGCGCATCCAGCTTACCAGATTTTAAAGTATTGGCTAAATCCTGTGCTTCTTCCACGCTAAAAGTGCCGCTGATTTTAGAGTTGCCGCCTTCAATCGCATTTTCTACATTTGGAGCAGAGTATACGATATCATCTAAAACAATAGCAATAGGCCTGTTTACATTTTTGGTAGTAAGCTTTGCCCATGCTTTTGCCCCGGCATTATTCATTTGCATGCTGATAGATGGATTGCCATGCTCATCATAATCCTGCCTGGCTTCTTCCACACCTTCTCCTTCCAAAGGAGCTTTATCAGGATTGGCCGGGTTAAGCTTAATGGCATATAAAGCAAAATATCTTGTTTGCGTTTTTGCATCTTTTTCTTCCAGGCCAAATAGGAATTTACAATCAGATGGAATAGTATTTTTAACAGCATCGATGTTTATATAGCAAAAGAAAGTTGCTGTATCTTTTAAAAGCACACTGCCGATAGCTGCACTATACCGCAGATTACCGTTTTTATCGTTTTGCGGTTGTATCGGGTTTATTATCCTGATAAAAGGATTTTTAAGGGCAGTGTCATTAAGGCCTGCGTATATAGCTTCATCTGCAGCCTGGATGCCCGGGGCCAATTCATCCAAATTATATACTTCCCAAAATTGCAAATGTGCGTTGGATTGTAATAGTTTTCTTACTCTTTCTACATCATTTATACCTGCAAGTTCCACATTGATTATACCTTTATTTTCATCCAGGTTAATATTAGGCTGGGCTACCCCAAATTTATCAATACGCTTAACCAATACTTTATAGGTTTGGTTAATGGCATCTTTGGCAACAGAGCGTATCTGGCTGATAACCTTATCATCATTATCACTTATTTTTATTGTTTTTCCGGGGGCTGCAAATAATGCAGATAATTTACCGGCACCATTTAATTGTGTATAGGCATCCCTGAATAAAGTAATATAATCGGCATTACTATTGGATTTTTGCACGTTGGCACTTTGTAAAGCTTTGTTAAGCGCAGCATCTTTTGGATTATTGCTCATTGATTTGATCAATCCTTCCAGGCTCACATTCATGGTAACACTGATACCGCCCTGCAAATCCAACCCTAAGTTCAATTCATTTTCTTTACATTTCTGGTAAGTAGTACCAACAAGCGGATATATTTTTTTGTCTTTGGTACTGTCCAGGATGCGTTGCATTTTTATTTTAACGGCAGCATCTCTTTCTTCAGGCGATAATCCCGGCTGGGTGTTTTTTACTATCCTTTCTGCCTGTGCCTTTACCTTACCTTCGTAGCTTTTTACTACCCATGTATACGATAATTCCCATAAAGAAATAATAGTCAGTGCGATGGTAAAGAACCAAACCAAACCTTTCAGTTTCATAATAATGTACTTTTAGTAGCTACTAGTTAATTTTTAGAAGTGTGCAAAGATAAGGTAAAAAGCATTTGTAGGTATTGAATTGATATTTTTGCTAAATTATGGCGCTGATACTATAATTTTAATTTGTCTATATGAAAATATTTTATGCCTTATTAAGCCTGTTGTATAGTTTTTCTTATGCCCGGCAACCCATTCAAAAAATGAACAACTCTATAAACGATACAGCAAAAACAGATATTCTTTTAGAAAATATTTTAAAACAGCACCCTGCCTTATTTAATGAAATTCTGGCTAAAAAAGATACCTGGAATGTGCAAATTATTTATACCCAGGTTAATCGGGATGCCAGTAATAATGTATCACTGTCTGATTATTATTTTAATGTTAATGATACAAAATATTTTTACCCGGCTTCTACTGTAAAATTGCCGGTTGCCTTACTGGCCTTACAGCGCCTGAATGAGCTAAAAATTGATAAAAATACTACTATGATAACCGAAGCTGCCCATAGCAGCCAGGCAGCAGTATACAATGATCCTACACAAGCTTTTGGGAAACCCGGCATTGCTCACTACATTAAAAAAATATTAATGGTTAGCGATAATGATGCTTACAACAGGCTGTATGAATTTTTAGGCCAGGATTATATTAATAACGAATTGCATAAAAAAGGTTACCGGGATGCACAGATTTTGCACCGCCTGGATATTGTATTAACAGAAGAAGAAAACAGGTATACCAATCCTGTAAAATTCATAAATGACAATGGGCAGGTTGTATATGATCAGCCTTTGCAAAAAAGTAAAAATACATATCCCGGCAGAAAAGATTTTTTAGGCAAAGGATATTATTCCGGTGGAAAATTGATTGACCAGCCAATGGATTTTTCTAAAAAAAACAGGTTAAGCTTAGAAAGCTTGCACCGGATAGTAAAAGGGTTGGTTTTTCCGGCTAAAGTACCTGCCGGGCAACGTTTTAATATTACTGATAATGACAGGCAATTTGTTTTAAAATATATGTCTCAGTTTCCTGCTGAATCGCTTTACCCGGCTTATGACAGCACGAATTATTGGGATGCATACTGTAAATTTTTATTGTATGGTTCAGAGAAAAAAAAGCTGTCAGAAAGCGTAAGGATTTTTAATAAAGTAGGGGATGCTTACGGGCATTTAATTGATGCGGCTTATATCGTGGATTTTGATAAAAAAATAGAGTTTTTTTTATCAGCAGTTATTTATTGTAACAGCGATGGCATTTTAAATGATGACCAATATGATTATGAAACTATCGGTTTACCTTTTATGAAAAATCTTGGAAAAGTTATTTATGATTATGAAGTGAAGAGGGAAAGAAAAGTAAAGCCAGATTTATCGGGGATGAAGTTTGTGTATGATAAATAAAAAAGCGTTATCATTTTTGATAATAGCGCTTTTTTATTATTTGGAATTAGTTAATTAGTCGATCCTCAAAAAGTCATTTTTAGTTTGGGGACAAAAATCAGTTGAGTATAAAAGTTAAAGAAGCGAAGCAATTTTAAGGCCCAAAAAATAAATTCTACTTTCCATTTATTCATCATTCTTTTAAAATTCATTGCTGCAGCCGCTAATATTACATTGATTGCATCTCCAACTGTACCTTTGAGGTAATTTCTGCTCATTCTGTAATCGTGTTTTAAATGCCCTATTATAGGCTCTATTGCCGCTCTGCGTTTATGTCTTTTGCGTTTGGTTTGAGTAATGTCCTTATCTGGCTTTGGTGTGTGTAATGCAGTATTGTTAATCATTTTAGGCCCCCTGGTACCCCCTGTCTAAAAAAACATTTTTAGCCTCTTTGTCCATCAGCCTTTCATATTGTTCTAATACTGAGGGTAGTGTTTTTGAGTCATGCAGGGATTCTGTAAAATTTAATGCCCCAACAATTACGCCGGTACTTTGTGTTACTAAAAAAGAGGCTTTGCTTCCAAACTCAAATTTTTTATGCCCTTTGCCTTTAGTGTAGCATTTTACATCGGGTTCATGAAGGCTGTAAACTTTACCGCTATCGCTTCTTTTTTGTGCTAATACTGTTTTAAACAATGATAAATCGGTTGCATACCTGTTTAAACTATCGGCAGTAAGTTTGCGTTCAAGCTCCCGTACTAACCTGCCTGCTATTGTTTTAATTTTTTTACCAGCTTTTCTTGCTTTGCCTGCGCCGGCTTTGTTTTTCTTATAACGCTGAACAGCGCTTATTTTTTTACCGTAAACTTATAACTCTGTCTTAGTTCCACCCTTTCTTTTAGGCCTATGGCCTGACATTTTACAATTATCTTTTGTACAGCTTATCATCGGTTGGATAGGTGATATTTTTTCCTGTACAGTAGTATCCCCACTCAAATTATCATCATCGGCATCTTTACCATTGATACGGATACTTTCTTTAAAAATCAATTCTGACCCCGCTTCTCCAATTCGTTTTCTAAACTCTACTAACTCTGTAGGCACACAAGGTGGTTTTACAGAAAATAATTTTTCTCCGCCAAAGTACTGATAATAGGCATTTTCTGCCCATTGCCCTACTACACTTTCATCACTTAAATTGCGAAGCTGCTTTAAAATCAGCAACGATACCATTAAGCGGATAGGCTTGCCTGGTTTGCCCTGGGTTGCACTGTAATGTTTTAAAAGCTTCTTCAAACACATTCCAATCAATCCTGTTTGCCAGTATATAAAGCGGATGAGAATGATTCAACTGCTCTTCAAAACTGCTGTAAAAACCAATTTGTGCACTGTTTTTTTGCTTGGATAACATGATACAAATTTGCAGGATTTTTAAGCTCATTTCTACTTTTCTTGCAGATTTATTTATCCATAAGTGTGTATAAATTATGAATGGTAAAGGATTGTAGGGCTTTTTGAGGAACGACTAATTAAAATGCTTCAACCACTTCTTCCCTGATTATATTTTTAAATCCATTAATTAAAGTTTTTACATTACCACCATTTAGATCAGAAGAAAATAATGTTGTAAACTTGTTTGTGCCACTTGCTTTTGAAAAAGACATTCAAGATGTTACAAACTCAAAAGCCCTATCAGAAGACCTGTTAACTTTATCTGCTGCAACTAAAACAGGTACAGGGTGATTAACTGCATGCATGCTAGCAGTATGAACAATGCCATTACTACCCTTACCTAAAAGGCTAAGTAAAGAAAATAAATATACTTTATTGTTTACTACATCCAGTTTTATTTTATATGTATTATCATTAGATTCAGTTGTTACAGCATTTGAAGTGTTAGAAAAAGAGTTTTTGAAAAAAGTGTAGGAGGAGTACCTAGCATGTTTGTTATAGTAAGATGGAATAGTTTATTATTTTTTCCGTCTACAGCAAAAGAAAAATTGTGAAAATCAACTCCTTGAACATACTCAACTGTTTCTGGTAAAGTTCCATCATTATTACATCTCCAAATAAATTCTTCAGTGTTAAATTCCTTATTTTGACAATATATTTTTTATTTGTTTTATCATAATCTATATCCAATACAAATTCCTTAGATTTTATTATTAACGTTGGGGAGCACCATTTGCATTTATACGATATATACCTTCTTTATTAGATTCAACAGAAGAATTACAGTATGCAAAATACGCTTCTCCTATCGCTCCGCCTTTGGTTAAATCAGTAATTTCAAAACCCGGTTCTCCTTCAAAAAGCTTAACTTTTGTAGCAGCGCCATTAACATTTTTTACTACATAAATAGTTTGCTTTGCCGTAGTATTTACGGAAACATCATCAATTACAAATAATGCTTTTTGCGGGGCAGGTGCTATCCTGGATGATGCGTCGTTAATGCCTGGTTCATTGGTTGTGCTTATTTCGCTTTTTTTGCAGGAAAAAGGCTCATTACAACTATTAATCCAGCTATAATGTTCTTAAAGTGTGCTTTCATTATTTATATTTTTTATTTTATAACACAAATATGATGCCTTAATATAAAATTGTAATAATGAGTTAATGAAACAGGACAGTGAATTAACCTTATGATAAAATTGGCTTACTGTAAGCCGATTTTTTTATAAAATTAACAGTATTTATTGTGGTAGCAACAGCGATGGCATTTTAAATGATGACCAATATGATTATGAAACTATCGGTTTACCTTTTATGAAAAATCTTGGAAAAGTTATTTATGATTATGAAGTGAAGCGGGAAAGAAAAGTAAAGCCAGATTTATCGGGGATGAAGTTTGTGTATGATAAATAGCTGATAATATCAGCTCTGGTTTTTTATAGCATCCGGTGTAGTTTCGTTATTGGGATCTTCGCTTTGTTCTGTTTTCACATAATAAATGGCTACAGCGAATAATATATTTTTTATGATGTTATTGAAGTTGTGAAATCCCCAGATAATTATACCTTCATCTGCCGGTATATTTTTAAGAACGAAATCAATACATAGAAATATTAAAACAGAAGCACCAAAATAATAGAATATAGCAGTATTAAACCAAAAAAGGTGAAAGCTAAATATATTTGTTGTTGGCATATTATCTAATAATTTAAGATAATAGCTCATTGAATAAATGAAGATCAAGACTCCTCCTACAAAATTAGACCAGTTTTGATCTATAGTAATGGGCTGAATGAATAATGTATTAATTATATAAAAAACTGTAAAAAAAATTAAAGCTATATAAATGATTTTTTTATTGTTTGGTAATAAATAATAAATATAGCTTAATAAGAAAAACTGCACTACAAAATAAATATTTGAAACCGAAAGATTTGATTTTCCCATCTTAACCAAAGCATAACTTCCAAAATCAGCAACTGCTGATATAAAGAGCAAAATAGCTAATACTTTTATTAGCATAATTTTAAAAATTCTTATTTTTTTAAACAAAAATAGAATTGGTATTAACACCGAAAATATTGAAACATACAATAAAATATTCGCAACCTGAAGCATTATGGTAGAGTTTTATTACAGCTCTGAAAGGCAACGCAATTCATAAAGAGAAGTTTAATACAGTCTTATAAGTCTTATAGAAACAACTCTTCCAAAACGTATGTTTAAAAATTACGCAATATATAGTTATTTAGTAGGATTTTTTTTAAAAGTAATAATAGCTATAGTAAAGAATAAGTTTTTGATAACATTATTAATATTATGGAAACTCCAGGCAACTAGTCCGTCATCTGATGTCATGTTTTTCATGATATAATTTGTTATGGCAAATAAAAACAAATTAAAAGAAAAATAAATAAATACAGCAATATTAAGCCAAACTGAACAGAGTGAAAGAAAATCAAGTGCTGGGGTGGTTTTAAGTAGTTGTCGGCAATAGATTACTGCACAGCTAATAAGAATTATCCCTCCTGCAAAATCAGACCAACTTAGAAATTGGCTTAGAGGTTGAATGAATAAAATATTAATTATAAAAAAAAACTATATTTGAGTTATTATATAAGTATTGTTAAGTAGAATATTTGATTTACCCATCTTAAATAATATATAACTACCAAAGTCTGAAAATCCTGATGCAAAAAGTAATATGCTAAGTATTATCATGAGAGTGCTTCTAAAATTCATTTTCCTTTTTACTAGAAAAATGATCGGTATTAAAACCGAAAACATGGAAATGTAAATTAGTATGTTAGCAATCTGCAGCATAATTGTAATCTTATATACTCTTAAGGTTTAGGACAAAAAGTAGGACAGGGTAAAGAATTATCCTCATATTTTCTAACAGCATTCAACTCACATGGATTACTCAACAGCAATGTTTGCTGATATTCGTCATTTATCGCATAATCTACCCGTATAGTTGCACAAGGTTTTTCATTAAGCCGTATAAAAGTATTTTTACCCAAAAAATGTGAGTTGATCGGTCCATTATCATTTGCAATCCATTGTTGTGCTGTTCCCCAGCTGATAAGGCCATTTATGGTGCTAACAAAAAGGCATTTCATTATCTTTCCGTTTACATCCACACCAATAGGTAAAATATGTTTTTTGCCATTTATAGTTGCATAAGTTAAAGAAATGCCCACGCAATTGGGCTGGTTCGCAATAAACTGCAGCCAGAAATTGTTAAGCATATAAGTTTTATAATAACCATTTCTATCTTTAAATCTTTTGATCCAGCGGGCACCGGTACGCCCATCAACAGGTGCACCAACTCTTGGATTAAAAGGGTTGTATGTAGCGGTAAGATCTGTAATAGATTTTGCGCCTGTTGTATTATTAATTTCGTTTACTGCTACATCTGTTGTGGATAGGGGCTGTTTGTTACACGAAGCACCTATAAAAAATATTGCCATAACAGCAATACAATGCTTTATGGGTTTTAAAACCAAATCTTTCATAATTAATTTATTTTTTACTAAGAATGTGTTTATGGTTTAGCAAAGGAGATAGAAGTGATTACAAAAATACGGTCGCCTCATTTAACAGAATCGAGTGAGTTTACTTTATTTTAACAGTATTTGTACTCTATTTAAAGTGTTTGCTTAATCAAAATAAAAAACGCCTTAATTAATTAAGGCGTTTTTTTATTCTAAGAGTTAATAATATTACTGCGGCAACAACACCTGGTCAATCTTATGCAGCACCCCATTTAAATAATGCTGGTCGCTGCTGCCGTTTGGTGCAGGGTTAATAATAACATTTGAAGCATTGGCATTTGCCGCACCTTTTGCAGTAGCTGCAGTAACAAATGGCCCGGCAAAATCAGCATCTATACTTACACCGGGATGTGCCGGTACTCCGCCATTTAGTAATGTAGGTACTAAAGTGGGTTCTGTAAATATGTTATTGGTAAATGCCCGTGTGCCTAAGATATGGTACACTACAATACCTTTTACAGTTTCTACAGGTAATGCATTAAAAGTAGCCGGGTTATCAGGCAACCCTAATGCGATTAATAATGAGCTCATAGCTGCATTATTAGGTGCAAAAACCGTAAGGTTGGCGCCAATGTTTAATAAAGCTGCCTGCAAGGTGCCTGTTCCTTCATCAGCACGGATTATCGCAGCTTTTAAATAGGTCAGATCTGGGTCATTGTCAATCCTGTTCCACAAATATTGGGAAGGAGGGGCTACCACCCTTGCTACTTTATGCAACACACCATTTACGGCCTGCACATCAAGCTGGGTAATAGGGATATTATTTACCCAATTACCATTTGGCCGACGGCTCGGGAAAGTAGTTAACCTTAGCAAGGCACTTAATTGTGGGGCCGGGTTAAAAATGGTTGGGTATTGAAAATTAGGAAAACTTTGAGGGATCGAAGCAGAACTGATTACTTGTGGCACTATATGATAACTTACCAATGCCGTTACAGTTGGCGTATCCAATATGGCATTGTTGTTAATAATATCTGCACTCGGTATCCCGGAAGCAATAAAAGCGGCATCATTTGGTGCGAATACGGTATAGCGTAAGTTTGCATTGCCCAAAATAGTGCCAAGCCTTGCTTTGGCAACTGCAGCTTTTAAAATAGAAAATTCAGGATCATCCAGCAAGGTTGCCAGGGTAGGCGTAGTGCCCTGCGAAGGGGGCTTATTAGGCACAGGATCCATCGGAGCCTTATTGCAGGCAGATAACATAGCTGTAAAAGCTATTAGGGCCAGCCCGGTATTTTTAATTTTATTAAACGTTTTCATTGTAAATATTGTATTGTTTATAATAATTAATTATTAAAATATATTGTAACCAAAGCCAATATAGTATAGCCCGCCCACAATTGAGTTGCCTACACCATTGTTATAATACTGGTTCAGCAAATTATTTGCACCTAATTTAAGTATTGACTTTGTAGAAGGGAACTTATAGCTTATTTGTGCATCTACGGTATGAATTGCCGGTATTGTTCCGTTTGTAAAATCAGATTCGTAAAAAAATGCTTCCTGCCAGCGATAGCCTACATTAAACCCTAAACGTTTTTGAAAACCAAAACCACTGTTACTAACTGATAAGTTTGTCCTGTACTTCGGTGTGCTGAAAAAAGTCCTGAAACCGGCAGGTACATCTTTCAATTCATCCGAAGATACATTTACCCCTACAGCAAAATTTGCAGGCAAGCGATAGTCAATGCCTAAACCAAAACCAAAGGTTTTTACTTTAGAAGTGGAATTAACGGGGATAGAAAATATTTTACCTACGTTGCTTACTGGAACATTATTGGCCAAGGCAGCAACTACATCATTAACATTCCCACTGTTAGGCTGTATTAATAAAGTACGGGTTAAAAAATCCTGGTATTGGCCAAAATAGCTATATGCATCTATCAGTAACTTGTCTTTTAATACAAGTCCTTTATAACCCACCTCAAATGTACTTACTGATTCTGGTTTGAATTCTTCAAATTGATATTGCGAAGTATTCGTGGGCAATCCGCTTAATAAATAAGTATTGGTGTTTAAGCCAAAAAAGTTTTGAAAATCTTTATTACCGCCTAATAAACGGGTGTTAGAGCCAACATTCAAATTGATCCATTGTTGTTGTGTGCTGGGAAAGCGATATGCTGTTTGATAGCTTAAGCGTACATTATTATTATTAGCTACTTTTATTAATGCAGTAGCCCTTGGTGTAAACCTTCCTTTAAAATTCTGGTTTTTATCGTACCTGCCGCTTACAGTTAATTTTACCCTGTCCTCTGCTAATGCTTTGCTGGCTTGTATGTATGCACCAAATTCATTAATACCAATTTTGCCTGTACTATCAGCAAATAAAGTTCCTTCACTATTTAATGCATATCTTTTAAAATTAGCACCAACAATTATATCTGCAAATTCACCAGTTAAGTGGCTTAAATTATATTGCCCTTCAGTCATATATAAATTCGTTTTATCTACAAACAAACCTCCGCCTTTACTGATAGGTATCTTGCTTATAGCATCCAGTTGGTTTTGAAATTCCGGCGTGCCGGCTTTTGGCCTGCCGATATCCGCAGTTGTACGGGCAGCAGTATGGGCATTAAAATCTGTTTGGCCTCCCAGGCGTGCGCCTAAATAAGTCTGGGCATAAGTAGAGAACCAGCCGGTTGAACCTCCGCCATTATTTAATGTATCAATAAAATTTTTCAGGAAAGGCGCAGCACTGGCACCGATACTATTAAGTACTGCAGCCCTGATATCTGTGGTAGTCTCATCACCATATACGTTTATACCATCATAATTGGGGTCAGTGGCCCTGTCGCCAGCAATAAGTTCGCCATCTGTACCTCTGCGTAAGTAATTACGTTCATCATATCCTAGCCAGTCTTTGGCAGCAATTACTTCACTGGAAATTTTAAAAGCAAACTTGTCAGATACCTTTTTTGCCCAGCGCACACTCCAGTTATGGTAAGGTGATACATCACGGTATTTTTTATCGGTGTTCATAATACCGGTTTTCACCTGGAATGATAAACCCTGATATTTAAAAGGATTTTTGCTGTTAATTAATATAGTACCGTTCATACCTCCAGGACCATATAAAGCTGAAGAAGCACCTGGTAATAACTCTATATTATCTACGTCTAATTCAGTTAAGCCTATTATACCACCAACGGCAAAATTTAATCCCGGAGCCTGGTTATCCATACCATCCACAATCTGGTTCACCCTTACAGCCCCGCTTCCATTAAATCCCCTTGTAGTAGGGGTTTTAAAAGTTAATGAAGAAGTGGTAACATCCACGCCTTTTAATGTACTTAGTACATCATAAAAAGATGCAGCCGGGGCGCTGCGGATATTTGCCGCACTAACCCTTTCAATAGAAACCGGCGATTCTAATATTTTTTGAGGAACCCTTGAAGCCGATACAACTACTTCCTGTCCTAAAGAACTTGTGGGATTAAGCTCTACATTCACAACTTCAGCCGCATTGGTAACGGTAACTTCTCTCAATTCGTAACCTACAGAAGAAATGATAAGGGTGGCCGGTAAGTTTTTTACTGTTATTTTAAAATCACCTTTATCACTGGTAAAGGTACCTGTTTCAGCGCCTTTTACGGTAATTGAAACAGCGGCGGCAGCCTCTTTAGAACTACTGTTTTTAACATTACCGCTTATGGTTACATTCTGTGCAAAACAGTCGAAGGAAAATAAATTCGCCAACAAAATGGTAACCAAATAGCTCGTAATTTTTCTCATATGGTATGTTATTTGGGTTTTAAATATCTGGCAAAATAAGCAATGTATTTTTCACGCAGAAAAATATTTCTGGTAATATGTTGAAATCTTCTTGAAAATGTTTTGAATTTATATTTCTTTTGACGGTATTTTAGTGCAATGACAATCTATAATTTTCCTGGTCAGACTCATTTTTACAAAGGTAAAGTACGGGATGTGTACACTATTAATGATACACAGCTTGTAATGATTGCCAGCAACCGCATTTCTGCATTTGATGTAATATTACCAAAAGAAATTCCTTACAAAGGACAGGTTTTAAACCAAATTGCGGCTTTTATGCTGCATGCAACTGCTGATATTTGTCCTAACTGGCTGATAAAAGTGCCTGCGGCAAATGTAAGTATCGGTAAAAAGTGCGATCCGTTTAAAATAGAAATAGTAGTACGTGGAAATCTTACCGGCCATGCATGGCGTACATATGCAGCAGGGAAAAGAATTTTGTGTGGTGTTGCATTGCCGGAAGGTATGAAAGAAAATGATTTTTTTCCTTACCCGATTATTACACCCAGCACCAAGGCAGCTGAAGGCCATGATGAAGATATAAGTGCTGAAGAAATAATTGCACAAGGATTGGCAACAGCAACAGAATGGAAGATTTTGTCGGGTTATGCTCTACAGCTTTTTGCAAGAGGAAAAGAAATTGCAGCCAAGCAAGGATTGATTTTAGTGGATACCAAATATGAGTTTGGGAAATTGAACGGCGAAATTATTTTAATGGATGAAATACATACACCAGACAGTAGCCGATATTTTTACGCAGATGGGTTTGAGGAACGCCAAATAAAAGGAGAAAACAAATACAATTGAGCAAGGAGTTTGTACGGGAGTGGTTAATAGAAAATAATTTTATGGGTAAAGAGGGGCAGGAAGTGCCAGCTATGAGCGATGAATGGGTATCTACTATTAGCCATCGGTATATTGAATTGTATGAAAAAATAACCGGAGAAAAATTTATTCCGGAAGATTTGCGAAAGGAGAAATTGTATGAAAAAGTTGAAGCAGCATTGTTGGGAATTGGGTATTGAGGTAATTATGGAATTGTGGTTAGGTTTAAAGTTTGAGTTTGGAATTTTAGTTCCGTAGGGTGTCAAGGGTTCCAAGAGAAAAAAGATATTTCTCTTGTAGCTCATTTTTTCTACTTTTCCCACTTAGTTCAATAAAGATATACCGTTCAATGGCTGCCGGATAGAGCGAATACCCCGCTGAAGGTTGGTGCGCTGGCTTGTGGCGGAGTAGCAGCGATTAGCCGGAACAAATGTTGAAAAATGTTTTTAAAACCGACAGCCCATAATAATAAAAAAAAATCTTTCGTTTTCCTTTCCTCTTTTTGTTTCTGTATTTTTGCACACTTCAAAGTAAAATATAAATGGAACTTTCTAAAAATTTTGAGCCCAAAGCAGTAGAAGAGAAGTGGTATAAACATTGGATAACCAAAGGTTATTTTAGCAGCAAGCCGGACAACAGACCTGCATACACGGTAGTTATACCTCCGCCAAACGTTACGGGGGTATTGCACATGGGGCATACATTAAACGAAACGGTGCAGGATATTTTAATACGTAAAGCCAGGATGAGTGGTTTTAATGCCTGCTGGGTACCCGGCAGCGACCACGCCAGCATAGCTACGGAAGCCAAAGTAGTAAATATGCTTAAAGAAAAAGGGATTGATAAAAACCAGCTTAGCAGGGAAGAATTTTTGAAATATGCTTTTGAATGGAAGGATAAATACGGTGGTATAATTTATAACCAGATGGAAAGACTGGGGTGTAGCGTAGACTGGGACAGGGCTACATTTACCATGGACGATCATTATTACAAAGCAGTAATAAAAGTATTTGTGGATATGTATAATAAGGGCCTGATATACCGGGGAGCAAGGATGATCAATTGGGATAGTGCAGCTAAAACGGCTTTGAGCGATGAGGAAGTAGAGCATAAAGATGTGGAAGGGAAGTTGTATTATTTGAAATACTTTTTGACCACCGACCACCGACCACCGACCACCGACGAGCAGCCATCGGCCAACGAACAACGATCAACCACCAACGAATTTATTACCATCGCCACGCAACGCCCCGAAACCATTATGGGTGATACGGCCGTTTGTGTGAACCCTAACGATGAGCGGTATACGCATTTAAAAAATGCTTTTGTATATGTGCCATTAATCAACCGGAAAATTCCAATAATTTTTGATGAATATGTAGATGTGTCTTTTGGTACCGGGGCATTAAAAGTTAGCCCGGCGCATGATATTAATGATTATAATTTAGGATTGAAACATAATTTGGAAGTAATTGATACATTGAATGAAGATGGCACCATGAGTGCGGCAGCACAAATATATGTTGGGGAAGACAGGTTTGTGGCCCGAAAAAAAATTATCAAAGAACTTGCAGAAAAGGATTTTTTAATTAAAGAAGAAATTTATGCTACAAGGGTAGGATACAGCCAGCGTACAGGCGTGGTAGTAGAGCCCCGAATAAGTACACAATGGTTTTTAAAAATGAAAGAACTGGCACAACCGGCTTTAGATGCAGTGGTAAGTGGTAAAATAAAAATTCATCCCGGAGATAAATTTTTGGCCACTTATAAATACTGGCTCGAGAATGTAAAAGACTGGTGTATCAGCCGGCAGCTTTGGTGGGGCCAGCAAATACCGGCCTGGTATGATAACGAGGGCAGGATGGTAGTGGCAGAGACGAGGGAGGAAGCATTTGAATTATTTAAGACGACCGACCACAGACAACCGACAACCGATAGCCAAAAACTAACGGCCAACTATCAACGAACAACGATCAGCGATCAACAATTAACTATTGACCAAATCACCCAGGATGAAGATGTCCTTGATACCTGGTTTTCTTCCTGGCTTTGGCCGGTACAGGTTTTTAAAGGTATTACCGAACCTGGTAACAAAGAGATAGCATATTATTATCCTACTTCAGTTTTGGTTACTGGCCAGGATATTATTTTCTTTTGGGTAGCCCGGATGGTAATGGCGGGGATGGAATATGAAAAGCAAATACCTTTTAAAGATGTTTACTTTACCGGTATGGTAAGGGATAAGCAGGGCAGGAAGATGAGTAAACAACTGGGTAATTCTCCTGACCTTTTAGAATTAATAGATAAATATGGTGCTGATGCTGTAAGGTTTGGTATTATGATTTCTTCTCCTGCAGGTAATGATTTACTGTTTGATGAAGGCAGCCTGGAACAGGGCCGGAATTTTAATAATAAAATCTGGAATGCATTGAAACTGGTTAAAGTGTGGGAGGGCAGGACGACGACCGACGACCGACGACCGACGACCGATAATTTTGCAATCAATTGGTTTGAAAACAGGCTGGCAGAAGTAAAGAATGAAGTGGAAATTTTATTTAAAGATTTTAAATTAAGCGAAGCGCTAAAGAAAATATACTCTTTAATATGGGATGATTTTTGCAGCTGGTATTTAGAATGGGTAAAACCGGATTTTGAACAGCCCATTGCTTTATCTGTATATAAAAAAACAGTTGGTTTTTTTACTGAATTACTGCAATTATTGCATCCTTACATGCCTTTTGTAACAGAAGAAATTTATCATCATTTAGAGGATAGATCAGAGGATTTGTGTGTAAAGCAATTTGAAAAAGCTGTCCTACCTGATAATAATATTTTAAGCCAGGGAGGATTATTAAAAGAAATTATTACAGCAATAAGAGACAGTAAAAATAAGAATAAGATTAAGCCTAAAGAACCTATACAGCTGCATATTCAAAGTACGGATACCGATAGCTATTCAGCAATAAAAAATTTATTGGGTAAGCAAGTTATGGCAGAATCCGTAATGTTTGCTGAAGGACCGGTTGTAAATACAATTGTAATTATGGCCGGAAAGGATAAATTTTATATAGAGACTCAGCAGCCTGTTAGTGCTGGCAATCAAAAAGAAGAATTGGTAAAAGAACTGGAACACCTGAAAGGATTTTTACAATCCGTAGATAAAAAATTAAGCAACGAACGTTTTGTACAGAATGCCAAGCCTGAAGTGATAGCATTGGAGCAAAAGAAAAGAGATGATGCCACTGCCAAAATAAAAATAATTGAAGAAGGCCTCGCAGGCTTATAGAATATATACTAAAATACTTAGTTTGTGATATTGGTGGCAAATTGATAAGTAATTAACATTAGGTATACTTTTTGTTTAGTACATTCGTTTATACTATATAATAGTTCCTTTATGTTATTTATCAAACGGGTGCTGCTTTGTTTTTTTATTTCTTCAATAGCTTTATATGCTACTGCACAAACTCCTAAAAAATCAAAAATACCTGTACAAAAGTTCAAACCTCCCAAAGTAAAAACATTTTGGGGCCGACAGTCAGATTCTGCTACAATCAGCAAGGAAGAAGCACTGCAAATGCTGGCTGCACCTATCAGGGTTGCGGATGATAAAAATGTAGCCTATACTATAACATCTTACCAATTTTTATATCGGAGAAAAGCTGTTACTGAAAATGAACAAACCGGCGAGCTGACACCAACCCAAAGTATTGTAGCTAATCTTTTAAAACAACCCCGTTACCGGAAATCTGGCGTAATACTATTGCTGAACAATTGCGAAGCGGTGAAGAGCTCCATTATTTTGATGTAATTGTAAAAGATGCGAAAGGCAGGTTCTTTTTTGCTCCGGAATTAAAAATAAGAATTAAATAAGAAGTCAAGTTTTTAAAACTTGACTTCTTATTTAATTCTTATTTAAAAATTACAGTACCCATATTTTTAGTCAATTCCCTTTCCAGGTTTTTTAAATGTTGATGTGTTTGCAGTAAGATAAGCTGTTCTTCAGCATTACGGCTTTTTTCAAGATCTTTTTGATTTTCATCTATCATTCTTTTTATTTTTCTCAATTTTAAATAATTGAGGGTAGAAAACATTTCTTCCCTATATAAATCCTCCCTCGTAGCAATAAACCCTTCAAAATGTTCTTTCCATTTTGGGCTCACTTCGTAGCCGAAATCCATTAAGCCCACCACCAATGTGCTTAACTGCAAATCATCATGATATAAAAAATTTTTAGGCGTAGGTTCTACACCGTTATCAAGCCAGGCTTTATAAGTGACCAATATTTTTATCAAATCTTTATTATCAATCAGCTCTGTCAAATGATTTTCTTCTATCTTTTTAAATACATAATCCACCACACGTTCTTCATCATTCCATTGTTTCAGGCCAAATTCAAGCAGGCTTCTTACCATAGCCCTTTCCTGCATTTCATCTTTATTAAAGAGCAGGTGGTTTTCATCAATTATTGGATCAGCTGTTTTCGGGTCATCAATATTTATTTTTCACGGCTGATTTTATTTTCTTCTTTAGTAATCTTTTCCCTGATAAATTTATTCACCAAAGCATGCAATCCATTTTCTTCGATCTTTAGAATTTGTGCACATTGTTGTATGTAATCCTGTTGCTTGGTAAACTCTTCTGTTTTATTAATTTTTGAAATAGTTTCAGCAATCTGGTTAACTACTGCTGATTTTTTATTGCTGTCATTTCCTGCATCTTTCAACGCAACTTCCAGCTGAAATAAAACCACATCTTTTTTATTATCCCGGATAAATTCCTTAAATGCTGCAGCGCCAACTTTGTTTACAAAACTATCCGGATCCTCTTTGTCAGGAATCAATACCAGGTTTACATTTAGGCTTTCTTCCAATGCCAGGTCCAAACCCCGCAATGCAGCTTTTATGCCTGCGTTATCCCCATCATAAATAATAGTAAGGTTATTGGTATATTTCTTTACCAGTCTCAACTGGTCAGGTGTTAATGATGTGCCGCCACTGGCTACAACATTTTCTATCCCGGCCTGGTGCAGGCTGATCACATCCGTGTATCCTTCCACTAACAAACACTCATCAGCTTTATCAATAGCAAGCCTGGCAAAATACGATCCATATAAAATTTTACTTTTTATGTAAATTTCATTCTCCGGTGTATTAATGTATTTTGGTGCTTTGTCATTGCTTTTGATAATCCTTGCGCCAAAACCCTGCACCTTACCGCTTTGATTGTGAATAGGAAATATTATTCTTTCCCTGTAATTATCCTGTGGCTTTTCATCCCTGATTGTAGTGAGGCCGCATTTTTGTAAAAAATCAATATTGTACTTGGCATCCAGAGCAGCTTTTGTAAAACTGTTTTTTGCAGATGGATTGTAGCCCAACTGGAATTTTTTTATCACTTCTTCATTAAACCCTCTCTCTCGTAAATAGCTCAAGGCAATATCCTGGCCTTCATCAGTATTAAATAAAATATTGGTAAAAAACTGTTGGGCAAAATTATTGATAATGTACAGGCTGTCCGCAACCTGCTGCTGCTGCTTAAATTCAGGACTGGTCTCCTTCTCTTCAATTTCTACATTATATTTGTTGGCAAGCCAACGTAAGGCTTCCACATAACTATATTTTTCATGCTCCATTAAAAAGCTGATGCTATTGCCGCTTTTGCCACAACCAAAACATTTATAAATTTCTTTTGCAGGAGACACGGTAAATGAAGGAGATTTTTCGTTGTGAAAAGGGCATAAGCCAATATAGTTGGTTCCTCTTTTTTTTAATTTAACAAAGGAACCAACTATTCCACTACATCGATGCGGCTGAGTATTTGCTGTATGGAATTTTGTGATATCATTTTATAGCTGGATACCGAAATTAAGAAAGTTTACAGGATAAGATTGTATAATTACCTTTTTTAATTGACACATATAATTTTGAAAGCTGCTTCGCAGCATTTTAATCGTGTAACCGGCATTTATTTTTCATGGCATCATCGTTGCCACGCTCGGTTCATCTGCATACCATTGGGCAACCTTTTTACAAATTTTATAACACAATCTTTTTAAAATCAGGCCAATTTTTATGAAAATTTAGGCTAAAATTTTGTCTTTTATAAATAATTATCTAATATCTTTAACGCTCTAAAATTAAATCAGATGAAGAAAATAGTATTCTTTTTATTAATTAGTGTTGGTGGTAAAGTATCTTTTGCACAAACTTTAAAAGAAGTAGAAACATTTACAGTGCTTAAGCAAATGGATAAAGCTAAAGATGCCGTTGATAAATTTTTAGCAGTAGAGAAGAATGCCGCTACACCAGAAGCCTGGTATTATAAAGGATATATTTATAATGAAATATCTAAGGATGAAAAAAATGCTGCTTTATGTACTGCCGATTGCAAAATGGAATCATTTAATGCCTTTAAAAAATATCTTGAACTGAGTCCTGACGGCGCAATGTTAAAGACTCAGTCTTACGGTTCTCTTTTCGATCTGTATAACGGCTATTTTGATAAAGCGGCTAATGCTTTTAATGCTAAAGATTATGACGGGGCTTACCAGAATTTTAGCAATGCCCTTAGTGTTGGGGATTATGTAACTAAAAAAAGGATTTGATTATAATGGATTTAAATTTTCTGAGCTGGATACTTCTTTGGTATTAAATGCAGGTATTGCTGCCAGGCAGGCAAAACGTGAAGATGATGCCGTGCAATATTACACCAGGTTAGCCGACGCTAATCTTGCTGCTCCAACATACCTGGAAGTGTATCAATTTTTAGTGGATTATTTTGAAAGGAAAAATGATTACACAAAAATGCAGGTTTACCTTGATAAAGGAAAATCTCTTTACCCAAAAGAAAGTTTTTGGGAAGAGATTGAGTTAAGTGCTTTAAGTCGTGAAACCGATAAGGAAAAAGTGTTTGCTAAATATGATGAAATGTATACAAAAAACTCAAATAACTATATAGTATCTTATAATTATGCTGTAGAAATGTATAATCGCTTATACACTGATGAAAAAAAACCTGCCAACCAGGATGCATTAAAAGATAAATTAAGAACTGTTTTAAAGTCAGCCATTGAGCAGGATACTACACCTACTTCTAATATTTTAATGACCAGGTACCTTTATGCAGAAGCAGCTAACTATGATGATGCGGCAAAGGCGGCTAAAGATCCTAAAAAGAAAAGCGAACTTAAGGCAAAATATTTGCAAAATCTTAATGAATGTATTCCATATACAGAAGCTGCAGTACAATATTTTTCAGGGCAACCTAAATTAAAAGCGTCTCAAAAAACAAATTATAAATTGATGCTGGATTATTTAAGCCAGATTTATTCAATAAAAGGTGATGCAAAAAAATCTGCCGAGTACGATAAGAGAAAACTTGCAGTAGATAAATTATAATTTTATAATTAGTAAAATGCAAAGGTTGCACTATGTGCAACCTTTGCATTTTAGAGTAGTTAATAGGGCTTTTGAAAGGCTTATACTTGTTATATGTTTGTAGGATTTATAATGGCTGTTTACTATTTCAGGTTGAGCAACTTTATTTCTTCATAATAGTAATTTTACTATTGTTATATTATCGATACTAAATGACCCGGTTATGATAACTACATTAGAGTACTGAATAAATTAAAAATAATAAAAAATTAATTATGTAATTTGTTGAACAGTTACATCAGGTGAAATATATTAATTTACTTTAAAAAAAAACAAAAAATGAAAAATAATGTTTCTCCTATTATCTTTGCTATAGCAATAATTGGAGGGTTCTGGATTGTTAGTAATGCTTATAAATATAAATTTAAAACTGCTGAAACAATCAGTGTGACTGGGTTGGCAGAAAAGGATTTTGTAAGTGACCAGATAGTGTGGACTGGTACTTATTCCAGTAAAATGCTGGAGTTAAAACCCGCTTATGCAGCATTAAAAGAAAGTGAGACTAAAATAAAAAATTATTTAAAAGGCAAAGGTATTGCCGATTCAGAAATGGTATTTTCCTCTGTGTCTATTGATAAAATGTTTGATGACAAATATAATCCTCAGGGAGTAAAAATTAGTTCTGAATTTACCGGGTATAATTTAAACCAGAGTGTTACTGTAGACTCTAAAAATGTTGATAAAGTAGAAAAAGTATCCCGTGAAGTAACGGAATTAATTGAAAGTGATATTGAATTCAATTCTTATGCCCCATCGTATTATTATACCAAGCTATCTGAATTAAAGATGGGTTTATTAGCTAATGCAAGCGCTGATGCTAAGCAACGGGCTGAAACTATTGCTAAAAATTCTAATAGTTCATTAGGGAAAATTAAAAAAGCTACAATGGGCATTTTTCAGATAACGGGTCAAAATAGTAATGAGGATTACAGTTATGGCGGTGCATTTAATACTACTTCAAAAAACAAAACTGCATCAATTACAATCAAAATCGACTTTGCTGTAGATTAATACAGTAATATTATAATATTATAACTAATTGTATCCTTTTATAAATTAAAAGCATACAATTAGTTATTCTTTTTTTATCTTTTCAGGCCCTTATTTTATTTACTTTGCAAAAATAAAATTGAGTATTATAAAAAGCAGTACTACAATTAATCATACTTTATTTAATTATATAATTAATGTCAGTTCAGTACCAAAGCCTTTTTTCATCATTCAATTATTTTGAAACTTTTTAAGTTTAATAGTTAATTATTGATCAGTAAAAATATTAGATAAATTAGTGGGATAAGAAAAACCACTAATTAATTCTTTCTCATTCATACCCATAAAGTTTGAAGAAAAAATCTTTTTATCATCATCAATTTTATCCTCCGGATGTCTCCAGCATTTTGTACATCTCTTGTAATTTTGGAGAAAGTATAATTTCCGTCCTCCTGTTTTTTGCCCTGCCTTCCGGAGTTGAATTGCTATCCAGCGGATCATAAGAACTATGACCGGATGCTATTACCCTTACCGGATCTACTTTATAATTATCAACCAATATCCGTACTATTGAATTTGCACGGGCTGTGCTAAGCTCCCAGTTGTCTTTATATTTTCCTTTAATGGGAATACTATCGGTATGGCCTTCAATATTTACTGCCACATCAGAATCAAGGTTAAGGACAGCTGCAAGTTTTGCCAAAGCGTCAACTCCTTTTGGATTTATAACGGCACTGCCCGAAGGAAATAATAAATTTTCTGAAAGGCTTACATATACCTTACCATTTTTTTGAATAACAGTAAGTTCATTAGAGGTAAAACCTTTTAAGGCTTCTGCCATTTTATTTTTTAATTGTTCGGATTGTGCTTTCTGCTGGGCTAATAAATTTTGTAATTGTTGTAATTTTTGTTGTTGTTCTTGTAATGCCTGCTGGCTTTGGCTTAATTGATTCTTTTGATTAGCTGTCTGTTGACCTAATACACTATTTTGATTACTGAGATTGGTAACCTTATTATTCAGGTCTGAAATATTATTTTTAAAGACGCAACCTGGTTAGAAAGCCTTGCGCTGTCATCTCTTAAAATTGCAGTTTCCATTTGGGACCGTCTTAATATTTTTTTAGAAACACAGCTGGTTAGTAGCGATATTGAAGCTACAATAAAAAAAATCTTTTCATAATGGTATATTTTTGTAAAGCTAGTGGAAAAAATGTGCCATAAGGTTTTAATTTATTATACATGCAAATTTAACAAAGCATGGGATTATTTTACTGATGTTGTAGATTTAAATGCACACTTAGACAAATTAAAATTAAATTTTTGGTAACATTAAATTAAGAATGTAATTTGATAATATATAATTAATTATAAGAAGTTATAAGCCAGGATAAAAATCTAAGAAAATATATTGTAAACCTTATAGTTATTCATTAAGCCTGTATATTATCCTTTTAATTTTGATTATACATTTATAATTTATTAAGAACATAAAATTTCCTGTTAAAAAAAGTAATATGTCATATAAAAATGCAGAAGCACCTAAGCCTTTCCCGGTAGTAGCTATCGGTGCTTCAGCAGGTGGTTTAGAGGCTATTACAGAATTATTAAAATATCTTCTCCCTGATTTAGGAATGTGTTATGTCGTAATCCAGCATTTATCACCCACTCATGAAAGTATATTACCTGAACTCATAGACCGCCAAACGACTATGAAAGTGTACAAGGTAACCGATGGAATAGAAGTATTTGCCAATTGTATTTATGTGATACCGCCTAATACTTTTATGAGTATTGTAGATGGGCATTTGAGGATTTTTCCCAGGATTAAGATTGATGGTGTTATGCATCCTATTGATTTTTTCTTACCACGCTTGCTGAAGTATACCAGCAAAATGCAATAGCAGTTATTCTCTCCGGTACGGCTACAGATGGCACGGCAGGTGTGCATGCTATAAAAGCTGCTGGCGGTATTACATTTGCACAAGATGTGTCTGCTGCATTCCAGGGCATGCCCAAAAGTGCTGTCGTTTCGGGCTTTATTGATTTTGTTTTGTCGCCGGAAGCAATTGCGAATGAATTAAAAGAGTTTTCCCAAATTACCATATCTGGCTCGCTGCCTGATGATATTATTAAAAGCAGCAGCCTTAAAAAGATTTTTATTTTACTGAATAATAAAACAGGGGTAGATTTTTCACATTATAAGCCAACAACAATTACAAGGCGCATTATACGAAGGATGAACTTAAATAAAGTTAACAGTCTTAAAGATTATATTAGCATTTTACAAAAAAAAACTGATGAACTAAACTTTTTATATCAGGATCTCCTGATAAATGTAACCAGCTTTTTTAGAGATCCTGAATTATTTGAAACCTTATCAAAAAAAATATTTCCCCAGTTATTAAAAAGGAGAAGTTTATCTGAACCTATAAGGATATGGATACCTGCATGTGCCACGGGAGAGGAAGCCTGCTCAATAGCCATATGCCTGTTTGAATACCTGGGTGATAATGCACTGACTACACCAATACAAATTTTTGCAACAGATCTGAGTGAGCCGGCTATTCAAAGGGCAAGAGCCGGCATTTATCTTAAGAGCACATTACAAAATATATCAGCAAGAAGGCTGGCAAAATTTTTTGTAAAAATTGATAGCAGCTACCAAATTGTAAAATCTATACGGGATGTATGCGTTTATGCTACACATAACCTGATAAAAGACCCACCTTTTTCTAAAATGGATATTATCAGTTGCCAGAATGTGATGATATACCTGGGCCCTAACGCCCAAAGAAAAGTATTGCAGTCTTTTCATTATGCCCTCAAGCTTACCGGGCACTTACTGTTAGGTAAATCTGAAAGTATCGGGAGCTCAACCGATCTTTTTGTACAAGTAAATAAAGATTTAAGGATTTTTACAAAAACACTGGCTGCACCAAGTTTAAACCTCGATTACTCTGTCAGGCAGCCTTTTAATTCACATGGAAGCCTGCCTGATAGTGATAAACTATTAACAACACAAACCAGCGAGGCTGATCTTATCAGGGAAACAGATAAAATACTGCTATCACAGTTTGTGCCTGCCAGCGTGGTTATAAATAAAGATTTACAGATATTGCGTTTCCAGGGGGCTACTGCCAATTACCTGCAGCCTGCAAGTGGCAAGGCAAGCCTTAATGTATTGAAAATGGTAAAAGATGAGTTGGTATTTGAGCTGCGGTCATTATTACACCAGGCAAAAAAAACAGATTATATAGTAAGAAAAGAGGGTGTAAACCTTATTATTAATAATCTTCCCGGAAAAGTAAGCATTGAAATTATTCCTATAAAAACTGCTTCGCAGAATTCTCATTTTTTAATTGTTTTCCAGGAAAAGGCTATTATTCCTGTGCCTATTGAAATTATTAAAGGGGAAAAAAAATTTAAGGACAACCGCATCCGTGAGCTGGAGCAGCAATTGAAGGAAAGCAAGGAGCAGATGAAAATGATGACAGAAGAATTTGAAGCAACCTGTGAAGAATTACAATCTGCCAATGAAGAAATATTATCATCTAATGAAGAGTTGCAAAGTATTAATGAAGAACTGGAAACCTCAAAAGAAGAATTGCAATCCACCAATGAAGAATTAACTACGATTAATGAGGAAGTGCAGCACAGAAATGATGATTTAAAAGAAGCAGTAAATTATGCAGAAGCAATAGTGGAAACTATCAGAGAACCTTTAATCGTTTTAAATGCAGATTTGCATGTTCGTACGGCTAATAACGCCTTTTATTCTATTTTTAAAATAAGCCAGGAAGAAACTGAGGGGCATTATTTTTATGAGATTGGAAACGGTCAATGGGATATCGCCGCATTAAAAAACGAGCTGAATGATATTATTTCAAAAAATAAGAGTTTTGAAAACTTTGAGCTCTCTAATGATTTTAAAACAATAGGAAAAAAAGTTCTGATGTTTAATGCAGTGCGAATGGCACAGGAAGATAAGAAAAAAAACAGGTACATGCTGGCAATTGAGGATGTTACTGAACGGCGGCTGACAGAAAAAAAGCTGGCAGAATCTTTTAAACTGAACAGCTCAATCCTTCATAGTATTAACGATATCTTTATATCAGTAAATGATAACTGGGAGTTTGTTTATGTTAACCAGCAGGCAGCAAAATTTATCGGAAAAAAAGAAAGCCAGTTATTAGGAAAAGAGATATGGAACGAATTATCGGGGTATAAAGATTCTATCCTTTTTTAAAAAAATTGAACAGGCCAAAACGTCTAAAACAGTTACTGAATTTGAGTTGTTCGCAGCTACTTTAAAAGAATGGTATTATTTTAAAATTTACCCTTTCCAGGAAACATTATCTATTTATGCAGCCAGTATACATGAGCGCAAAAGAGCTGAAGAATTACTAAAGGAAAATGAAGAAAAATTACGCCTGCTTATACAAAACTCATTTGATATTATAACTATAGTATCTCAAAAAGGCATTATACTATATGAAAGCGATTCTATTGAAAGTGTGCTGGGGTATAAACCTGGAGAAAGGGTAGAAAAAAATATTTTTAAAGATACGCTTGTACATCCGGAAGATAAACATTTAAAAGAATCTATGTTTAAAAACGCCTTGGAAGCTCCTAATACAGATGTAAGGGCAGAATTCCGTTTGTTGCATAAAGACGGCAATTATATAAATATGGAAGCAGTGTGTATAAATCTTTTAAATGATTTTCGCATAAACGGTATCGTTGCCAATTACAGGGATATTACAGAACGTAAGCTGCTGGAAAAGCAGAAAGACCAGTTTATAGGTATTGCCAGCCACGAATTAAAAACACCTGTTACAAGTATTAAAGGATATGCACAAATTTTGCAACAGTTATTTATAGAATCAGGTGATCAACAATCTGTTGAGCTAATAAAAAAGATGGATGGGCAGATAGACAGGCTGACTAACCTTATCAAAGAATTGCTGGATGTAACGCAGATAAGCGAAGGCCAGTTAAAGCTTAAAAAGGATATTTTTAATATCAATGAATTGATCAGTGAAGTGGTTGGCGAAATGCAAAAATAACATTAAAACACACTATCATTACAGAATTAGAACCTATCGAAAATAATATAATTACCGATAGGGAAAAAACCCGGCAAGTGCTCGTGAATCTTATTTCTAATGCTGTAAAGTATTCTCCTAATGCAAACAAGATAATTATTCGTTCAGTCTTATCTGGTAACGGAATTACTATATCAGTAGAAGATTTTGGGATTGGTATAACAGATACATCAAAGGAAAAAATATTTGACCGGTTTTTCCGCGATATAGATCCAAAGCTTAATACATATCCGGGCCTGGGGTTGGGCCTGTATATTTGCGCTGAAATTATTAAAAGGCAGGGTGGTAAAATCTGGTTAAAAAGCAAAAAAAATATTGGTTCATCTTTTTCATTTTACCTTCCTTTTAAAAATTCTGGTAAATAGTTTTATTGTTTTTAAGTATTAGGCATATATATTGGCCATGTTTTATAACAGGTACAAAAAATTAAACCTTTATATGTTATTGCAATATGGGCATCTGCAAGGCCTAAAGTAGTGATAAAAAAGTGTATTAGCTTGCCCAGGTTGTGGAGGGGGTTTGTGGAATATTGAGGATACGCCTCATATCAAAAGATACCGTTGCCATATTGGTCATGCATCTTCAGAAGAT
Source organism: Chitinophagaceae bacterium (assembly GCA_016713965.1). Lineage (GTDB taxonomy): Bacteria > Bacteroidota > Bacteroidia > Chitinophagales > Chitinophagaceae > Ferruginibacter. The sequence goes on along the minus strand of JADJOC010000003.1, from coordinate 232,171 downwards.
GGTCTGGTAGTTAAGCATGTTGAAAGAATTGAAGCTACATTTGTGTAGCAGTACGCATGATGAAAGAATGTAAAAATCTCCTGCAAAAATGAGTAAAAGCAATGCCAGTAAGGACATACAATACCTTAGCTCTGTTCATAATAAAACTGAAGAAGATTTTGAAATTCATATTAACAGTTAAAAGAACTACTGTTAATTATTGTAAAAGTGTAAAGTATTACTTGGTTAACTTAGTGTTTTATTCTTATCAATTTTTACTAACAGCCTTATCTGTTCATCTTTATCATTTATGGTCTGTATTTTGTTACTAATATATTCAGATGAAACTAAAATTACTTATAATAGATGATGACCCGGGCATTCAGGATATTTTCAAAATAATATTTGAGAAAGCCGGGTATGATGTGAATGTAAAATCAGACGGCCAGTTTATTATGGAAAATAACTATCCTTATCCTGATGTATATGTTTTAGACAGACATTTATCCGGAACAGATGGTATCGATATATGTATTTATTTGAAAAGCAATCCCGGAACCCGGCATATTCCTGTAATCATGGTATCGGCATCTCCGGATATCGCTTCTTTGGCACCAGCCGCCGGTGCAGATGCTTTTTTGGAAAAACCATTCACAATACCCGATCTTCTCCAAACAATCGAAAAACAATTAAAAAAAATTTCTCTTTAGTTTTTCTCTTATTTATTTAATATTTGAATGGTGGTTTTATTATTATAATTAATGTAAAAACAAATTTATTTGAATTATCTATTTGGGCAAAATGTCCGGAGTTATTCATTGTGTAACATTTAGTATTAAATAATTCTGCCTGCCGCTCACAGCCTTATGAAAAATATTTGCCGATAATTTACCACTAATAATTTTACTGGGGTAGTATGGATTGTAAAAGTTCAGTTTTTAACTCTTCTCCGGTACCTGACGTAAATTCTACAAGTGTTGTATAAAAAACTGCCGCTGTTTTTTAAATTCTATATGAAAATTTGTTTTTGTGAAAAAACTGTGAATAACTCTGCATATTAACCTCGTATGTAATAAATTTCTTTATCACTAAAGCGATATATTTACCCTTTATAACGATTTTTACTAATAACAGAAATCTTTCTGCTAATTGCTTAAATTTGCTACCGGTTTTTTTAAAGAAATTAACTGGCATTTGTATAGGTTAGCCATCTTATCATAAAAAACAAAACAACGTGCGTTTAAAGAGTTTAGAAATCAAAGGATTTAAGAGTTTTGCCGATAAAACCATACTCAATTTTGATGAAGGCATCACCGGGGTAATAGGCCCGAATGGTTGCGGTAAAAGTAATATTATTGATAGCATACGTTGGGTAATTGGCGAACATAAAATAAGCAATTTGCGGAGTGAAAACCTGGAAAGCCTGGTGTTTAACGGTTCTAAAAACCGGAGCGCCAGCGGCCTGGCCGAGGTGAGCCTTACATTTGAGAATACTAAAAATTTATTACCGACTGAATTTAATACGGTAACGGTTACCCGAAAATATTATAAAAATGGCGAAAGTGAGTATCGTTTAAATGATGTACAATGCCGACTTAAAGATATCCATAACCTGTTTATGGATACCGGTGTAAGTACTGACAGCTATGCGATCATTGAGCTGGGTATGGTAGATGATATAATAAAGGATAAAGAAAACAGCCGCCGTAAAATGTTAGAACAGGCTGCCGGTATCACCATTTATAAAACTCGTAAAAAAGAAGCCAAACTTAAATTAGATGCTACCGAGCAAGACCTTGCCCGTATCGAAGATTTACTTTTCGAAATAAATAACCAGCTTAAAAGCCTGGAAAGCCAGGCTAAAAAAGCAGAGAAATATTTTGAAATAAAAAAGGAATATAAAGAGGTCAGTATCGAATTGGCAAAAGCGGCATTAGAAGGATTTAATATTACTTATCGTGATTTAAATACGCAACAGCAAGCCGAAGTAGACAGGCGTATAGAACTTGAAACAGCCATAGCGAAAGAAGAGGCAGGTTTGCAGCAGGAGAAAGCAGCGTTTGTTGAGCAAGAGAAAGCATTGCAGCAAATGCAGCAGTCATTTAATGAAATGCTTAGCAATCTGCGCAATAAGGAAAGTGATAAAAGTTTAAGCGCTCAGCGTTTACAATATTTAAAAGAAAGAGAAAGTACCTTAAAAGATTTCTTACAAAAATCAGGAAATCAACTGCAAGGGTTAAATGAAAGCATACAATTTACAAGCAACCAAATAAAAGATGACGAAGTAAAACTCCAGGAGTTAGAAGACAAATTAGATGACTTAAAAAATACTGTTGAAGATAAAAGAAAAATTTTTGATGAAAAGCGCAGTAGGATTGATGAATTACGCAAAGAAAACCAGGCTATACAACGCAATCAATTTGAGGCAGAAAAAAAGTAGCTGTGGCGGATACTTCCATACAAAATTTGCAAAGAGCAATCGCACAAATTCAGGAAGAGAAAAGCCAGCGGCAGTTACAATTATCTCAATTAGAAACTGATAAAAAGATAAGGGAGGAAGAATTAGAACAAAAAAAAACAGATCTTCAGCAATTAAACGAACACCACGAATTTACCAAAGAGCAAATTTTGCACACTCAAAGCATGATGGAAAGTTTGCGGAATGAACTGGCTGATGAGAGCCGGAAACTTGATAGTAAAAAGAATGAGCATGCGTTGTTAAAAAGCCTGGTAGACTCTATGGAAGGCTATCCCGAAAGTGTAAAGTTTTTGCACAATAATACGGATTGGAATCATACAGCTCCTTTATTATCAGATATTATTTATGTAAAAGAAGAATATAGGGCAGCAGTTGAAAATGTTCTGGAACCTTATCTTAATTACTATGTTGTAAATAATTTAGAAGAAGGTTTGCAGGCTATCCATTTGCTGGATGATAATAAAAAAGGCAAAGCCAACTTCTTTCTCCAGGATAAATTTACAGATATTGAAAACAGCCACCAGCCTGAAGGAACAATACCGGCATTAAACGTTGTGGAGTTTGATAGTAAGTACCAGAATTTAGCCAGGTATTTGCTTGGTAATGTATTTATCGCACAGGATGAGCAGGCACTGCACAACAGTAACGGGGCTGTGGTACTGGAAAAAACCGGCAAGTATGTAAAAGGTAAATTTTCGTTAACCGGTGGAAGTGTAGGCATATTTGAAGGAAAAAAAATAGGGCGGGCAAAAAATCTCGAAAAACTAATTGATGAAATTAATATCCAGGAAGCTGTAGTAAATCAACTTAAAGCAACCTTACAAATAAGGCATAACGAAGTAATTGCTTTTAACGAACAGCTGAAAGAAAATGCAATTAAGCAAACACAACAGGATATTAATAATCTTACTAACGTTGTATATTCTTTGCAAAATAAAATGGAGAACCTTCACCATATAGAACAAAATAGCAGCAAAAAAATAGAAGAGTTACAAGAGCAACTGGACACTAACCATGATGCGATTGCAAATACAAGGGAAGAACTGGAAAAATTTAATACACAGCTGGATGAATTAACCGGTAAAATGCAATTAATAGAAGAGGATTATACTTTGGCTGAGCAGGAATATAATTTTGCCACAGCAACATTTAATGATAGCAACCTTCAGTTTACCAAGCAGCAAAGCAAGGTTATTTCCTTAAAGCAGGAGTTTGAATTTAAAAGTAACCAGTTAAATGATTTACAGGCCCAGGTAGAAAATAGCAGTACACAATTAAATGAAGTATCATTAAGTATCCGGGAAACCAGTGCTAATCTGGATGAGTTAAGCACTTTATTAGTAAGTATGCTGCAAAGTAAAGATGCAGAAGAAAAACGGCTTAATGAAGCTGACCAGGCTTATTATAATCTGCGCAATGCCTTAGCTGCCAAAGAAAGCGAACTCCGGCATAAGCAAAAATCCAAAGAAGGGATTGATCTTTTATTAAATGAAATTAAAGATAAGCTTACAGATTTAAAGCTGCAATTAGCAGGAATGAAAGAACGCCTGAGCGTGGAGTTTAAAGTAGATTTGGATACAATTATTGATGAGCCAAGAACTACAGAGACTCCGTTGGAGGAATTGCAGGAAAAAAATGAACGTATGCGTAAACGCTTGGAAAATATTGGAGAAATAAATCCAACGGCAATTGAGGCGTACACAGAAATGAAAAAGCGGTACGAGTTCATCATGGAACAAAAAAATGACCTCGTAACTGCTAAAGACAGTTTAATGCAGACTATACAAGAGGTGGAAGCTACAGCCAACCAGCAGTTTTTGGATACATTTAATAAGGTAAGAGAGAATTTTCAAAAAGTATTCCAGGCGTTATTTACACAGGATGATACTGCAGATATGGTATTGGCAGATCCTGAAAACCTGGCTGATACCGGGATAGATATTATCGCTAAGCCTAAAGGTAAACGTCCGTCATCAATCGGGCAGTTAAGTGGAGGTGAAAAGACATTAACAGCTACTGCATTATTGTTTGCCATATATTTAATCAAGCCAGCTCCATTCTGTATATTAGATGAAGTTGATGCTCCACTTGACGATGCTAATGTTGGTAAGTTCACTAATATGATAAAACAGTTTAGCGAAAACTCGCAATTTATCATTGTTACTCATAATAAAATGACAATGAGTGCTGTAGATGTAATTTATGGAGTTACTATGCAGGAACCTGGGGTAAGCAGGTTAGTGCCAGTAGATTTCAGAAATCTGAATTAAGTGCTTGTGGGCATATACATTTAATATGTCTCGATATTAGTCGGGACTTTTTTATTTTCCTTCGTTAATTACATATAAATATATAAGGTATAATTACTGGTGATTGGTTAATTATGCTTATTCATAACCTGGAAACTAAAATTTATATCTGTAGGTGCAACTTTAAACGTAGCTGCCGGCCAGGTTCCAGGCGTATATGTTTCTGGTACTCCTTTCACGGTTGAGCAATCAACCACTTCTATGCAAAATTATTTTTTGAGCAATACCTAAAAAAACTTATTCGCAATTTTTCTCATTTGTCAGATTAAGTACTAACTATTACACTTAAGTTGATAGATTAATGATTATGTCTTTTATATGTACATATGAAGGATTGGTGACAAATTTTTGACATCCAGGCCGTTTTCTATGTCAATTCTGCATTGAATTAACCACTTGAATAGGAGAAAATTAACTCAAATCAAACATGCTTTAAGTTTTTAATAGCACACTACGTTAAAATATTAATATCCTTCTGCACTGTCATCACCGCGTTTATCAGCAATGGCAGTTAATTGTTTTTTATGTATTGCAATTACTTCCGTTCTGCCGATATTGCCTCTTTGGGTTACTTTATATCCCATAGTTTTTAATTCATCTGATACTTTTTCAGGAAAATCTTTTTCCACAAATATTTCATCCGGCAACCATTGGTGATGGAATTTTGGTTTATTAACAGCATCTTCAGCATTCATTTTAAACTCCAGCATATTAACCAGGGTTTGAAAAACACTTGTAGGTATTGTAGTTCCACCGGGAGTACCTACTACCATAAAAGGTTTTTATTTTTAACACGATGGTGGGGGTCATACTGCTTAACATCCGTTTACCGGGTGCGATGGCATTTTTTCATTACCAATAGCACCATACATATTAGGTACACCAGGCTTTACACTAAAATCATCCATTTCATTATTTAATAAAAATCCAGCTCCGCTCACTACGGTTCTGCTTCCGAAATGGCCATTCAATGTAGTAGTAACAGATACAGCATTCCCTTCTTTATCCATTATGCTCAGGTGGGTGGTTTCTTCACTTTCAGTTATATTGCCAGCAAGGGTAGCGCTGCTGTTGCCGGCTTTGCCCGGTTCAAAATCTTTCATCCTGTTTTGCAAATAAGCAATATTGGTTAATTTTTTTACAGGTACTTTTACAAAATCAGGATCTCCTAAAAATTCTCCTCTGTCTGCATAAGCCCTGCGTTCCACCTCTGGCATCAGCTGTACGCTTTTTGCTGTCTGAAACCCTAGTTTAGCAATATTTCTTTTTTCAATCATTTTCATCATTTGCAGTAAAATAATACCACCGCTGCTAGGTAAAGGCATGGTTATAATTTCGTGTCCTTTATAATTAAAAATAATAGGGTTTCTTTCCACAGCCCTATAATTTTTTAAATCCTCTTTACTGATTATTCCTTTTCCATTTTGCATTTCTTTTACAATTAAATCAGCAGTTTCACCTTCATAAAATCCTTTTTGCACCCATGTCCTCACTCTTTTTAAAGTATTAGCCAGGTCTTTTGAAATAATGTATCACCGGCTTTCCAGGGAATGTTTTTTACAAAAGCAGGCGCAGTAGTATTTAAGTTAATAAAGTCTTCTTTAAAATCATTAAAGGCTTCAGCCTCAGCTTCTGTAATGGCATAACCGTATTCAGCCAGTTTAATAGCGGGAGCAATCAATTTTTTGAAAGGTAATTTTGCATATTTCATACTGGCAAAAAGTCCTGCAACCGTGCCGGGTACCCCTGCGGCCAGGTGGCCATCCTGGGATAATTTCATTTGTGGGTTGCCGTTAGTATCGAGGTACATATCTTTATTTGCCATAGCCGGGGCTTTTCCCTGTAATCAATAGCTATATTTTTCCCGTTTTTTAGATGGGCTACCATAAATCCTCCGCCACCAATATTGCCTGCGCCGGGATATACTACTGCCAGCGCCAGTTGCGTGGCAATAGCAGCATCTACAGCATTGCCGCCTTGTTGCAGAATATTTTTACCTACTATACTTGCCAGGGGATGTGCAGATACTACTGCGCCATTGTTAACAAAAACTTTCTTTTTTATAGTGTAACTGTATGCTGGTATATTTTGTGCCAATACTGTACTGCTAATAAGCAAAAACACTAAAAAAGTTAATTGTATTTTTTTATTCATTATTCTTTTTTTTGAAAATTAAATTTAGCCAATTTATTTATTATTGGAAAATGTAAGGCTTCGCCTTTACTTTGTATTTATTTTTACCGGCATTTTATCAATGTTCATCATCTTTGTAGCCTGCCCCGTATGAAAACGGGGTCACTCTCTTGTACTTTTCAGCTTAAGCATCAGATAAAAATAGAGATACAATTGCTATTTTGCAGGCAATTAAATTATATGTATTAACTTTCTTTTTTTAATAAGTATGAGAAAAATAATTTTGTGCCTTGGTACCATCACAGAAAAAAAGAAAGTTCACCAATCAATCTTTTTTCTTTTCTTTTTTATAACATTTAATCAAAATAAAATTTGGGCACAGCCGCCTAAAACATATACATCTTCAGAAATATTGCAACAGCTGAAAAAGTTAAATGTACTGGGTTCGGTTTTATACATTGCTGCCCATCCTGATGATGAAAATACAAGATTGCTGGCTTACCTGGCCAATGAAAAACTGTACCGTACAGGATATTTAAGTTTAACCCGTGGAGATGGCGGGCAAAATTTAATTGGTGATGAACAAGGAATAGAGCTTGGACTTATCCGCACACAGGAATTATTATCTGCCAGAAGAATTGATGGTGCGGAACAGTATTTTAGCAGCGCATATGATTTTGGATTTTGTAAATCTACTGATGAAGCTTTGTCAACCTGGGATCATGAAAAAATATTAAGCGATGTAGTCTGGGTAATCAGGAAGTTTAAGCCAGATGCCATTATTACCCGTTTTCCTGAAGATAGCAGGGCAGGGCATGGACATCACTCGGCTTCGGCTGTGCTTGCCCGTGAGGTTTTTGATGCTGCAGGAGATGCTGCTAAATTTCCGGAACAGTTAAAGCAAGGTGTAAGCATATGGCAGCCCAAACGTTTGTTATGGAATACATTTAATTTTGGTACCACTAATACACAAAGTGATGACCAGTTTAAAACCGATGTTGGTATTTATAATCACTTGTTAGGAAAAAGCTATGGAGAAATTGCGGCACTTAGCCGTAGCCAGCACAAAAGCCAGGGCTTTGGGGTACCTGCCCAGAGAGGTAATGTGCTGGAATATTTTGCAACTATTAAAGGTGAAAAACCAGTAAAAGATTTACTGGATGGCATAAATACAAGCTGGGCAAAAATTGAAAATCAGAATAATTTGCAAACTACTGTTGATTCAATTATAAATAATTTTTCTGCTACTTATCCTTATAAAAGTGTTGTACCATTAGTGCGTTTATATCAAAGGGTGCAACAAGTGAATGATATTTTTTGGAAAGATAAAAAGTTAAAAGAAATCCAACATATTATTGAAGCATGCAGCGGATTATTTGTAGAAGATGCTGCCAGTTCTCAATATGCTGTACAGGGTGATAGCTTAAAAATCATAGTATCTGCGATAAACCGTTCAGATGCGATGGTTGATAATGCGTCTGTAAGTATTTTTGCAAATAATTATCAACTTGGAACATTATTGAATAATAAAAATGCAGGTCATACTTTAACTGTTTTAATTCCACCAGATATAAAAATTACACAACCTTATTGGCTCGAAAAACAAATGGATAAGGGGAGCTTTAATATTGTTGATCAACAGCTAATCGGCAAAGCCGGAAATGACCCGGTTAGTGTGGAATTTAGCATTGATATTGAAGGGCAGCAATTTTATTTTAAAAAGCCTGTGCAGTATAAAAGTACCGATCCGGTAAAAGGAGAAATATATCAGCCACTGACTGTTTTGCCAAAATTAGAAGTGAATTTTAGTAACGAGGTTTTTCTTTCTGTAAATAATACACCTGTTGATATTATTGCTAATTTAAAAGCAAATACAAAATATACTTCTTCATACAATTCTATTAAGAAAATAATTACTGCTAATGATGCATCTATTACTAATAAAAGAAAAGGTGATTTTGGTAATGCAGCACCTTTAGTTTTTACCGCAAAAGCAAACAAAAAAAATAGTACACAACTAATAAAATTAATAGCTGTTACTAATACGGATAGTTTTTACAGGTACAAAAAAACTATTCAATATGATCACATTCCTTCCATTGTATATTTTCATGATGCAATAGCTAAGCTCTCTGACGTAGATTTGAAAACTGTAGGCCATAACATTGGTTATATTTCGGGTGCAGGCGATAAGGTTCCTGACGCACTGCATCAAATGGGTTATAATGTAGTGATGCTTAAGCAACCTGATTTAACAGTGGATAATTTAAAACAATTTGATGCCATTATTACCGGAATAAGGGCTTATAATGTACATGAATGGTTAAGTACCAGCTATGATGAACTGATGCAGTATGTAAAAGACGGTGGTGTATTATTAACGCAGTATAATACTAATAGTTCTATCGGTCCTGTAAAGGCTAAAATTGCACCATATCCATTTACCATAAGCCGCAGCAGGGTTACTCATGAAGAAGCCGCAGTAAATTTTCTATTACCGGACCATCCTGTTTTAAACCATCCCAATAAAATTTCTGAAAAAGATTTTGAGGGTTGGATACAGGAAAGAAGTATTTACAATGCAGAAAATATTGATAGTAATTATCAACGTATATTAAGCATGAAGGACCCTGGTGAGAAAGAACAGGATGGCAGTTTAATTATTTCCAATTACGGTAAGGGAAGATTTATTTATGCAGGATTGGTTTTTTTTAGAGAATTGCCTGCCGGTGTACCTGGTGCATACCGTTTGTTTGCCAATTTAATTGCCAACACCAGGATAAATCAGATAAAATAAAAGTATGCAGGATAAAAAATATTATTGGGTTATATGGTATATATCTGTGTTATTATTTTTAATACTACAGATAGTTTTATTTTATTACATCACTTTATATTTCAAATAAGCAGTCTTAAATTAAATTATTTAGGCATAGCATTATTCATTTAACAGGCACTACATATGCATTGGATTGACTGGGTAATATTAATAATAACTTTAGGCATTATTATTATTTACGGCATTTATAAAGGCAAAAGCACTAAAAACCTGGAGGGATATTTTTTGAGCAACCGCAGCCTGCCGTGGTACTTAGTATTACTCAGTATAATGGGCACACAGGCAAGTGCAGTTACTTTTTTAACCGGTCCTGGCCAGGCGTATAGTGATGGGATGCGTTTTGTGCAATACTATTTTGGTTTGCCATTGGCTATGATAATTATATGCATTTTTTTTATACCGGTATTTAGTAAATTAAAAGTGTACACGGCTTATGAATTTTTAGAGCACCGCTTTGATTTAAAAACCCGGACATTTACCTCATTTTTATTTTTGCTTTCACGTGGCCTGAGCACGGGTGTAAGTATTTATGCCCCATCGCTGGTGCTCAGCTCTTTGATGGGATGGAATATCTACATAACCAATTTAATAATGGGTGGTGTATTAATTATTTATACCATGAGCGGGGGCGCTAAAGCCGTGGCACATACCCAAAAGCTGCAAATGGTAATTGTATTGGTCGCTTTATTTTTAGTAGGATATATAATCATCACTTTATTACCACCCGGCATAGGGTTTAAGGAAGCATTAATAAGTGCAGGAAGGGAAGGAAAGATGAATATTATCACTACCGGGTTCACCAGCAAAGGTTTTGATTGGAATGATAAGTATAATATATGGAGTGGGTTGATAGGTGGTTTATTTCTTGCGCTTAGTTATTTTGGTACTGATCACAGCCAGGTAGGCAGGTATTTAACTGCAAAAGACACTGGTGAAATACGAAAAAGCCTGTTAATGAACGGGATAGTAAAAATTCTATGCAGTTTTTTATATTGCTTTTGGGTATATTAATATTTTCTTTTTACTTATACAATAAGGCTCCTGTTTATTTTGATAATACCAAGGTAACCGAGGCTAAAAGACACAAAAAAAGATTCGCTTATATTATTGGAGCGGCAGTATGAAGGTTATCTTAAAGAAAAAAATATTGATAAAGCCAATGAGACAAGAGCTGTTTATAAGCAGGTTTTGCATACTGCTTTGCCTGCCCAGGATGTAAATGATAATAATTACATTTTTTTACGTTTTGTAAAAGATAATTTACCTGTCGGGTTAATAGGGTTGATTTTTGCAATAATTTTTTTAGCAGCTTGGGGAAGTATTGCTGCAGCTTTAAATTCTTTAGCGGCTTGTACTGTGATTGACTTTCATAAAAAATTTTTTGTAAAGGAAAAAACAAGCTTACAGGATTATAAAATTTCTCAATGGTACACTTTTGCCTGGGGGATATTTTCAATTATCATTGCCATGTTTGCACATAATATTGGTAACAGTTTAATAGAAGCTGTAAATATTATCGGCTCATTATTTTATGGAGTTATCCTTGGAATATTTTTGGTGGCATTCTGGATGAAATGGATAAAAGCAAATGCGGTATTTATAAGTGCTATACTTGGTGAACTATTGGTGTTGTACATCTATAATTTAAAAATAATTTCTTTTTTGTGGCTGAATGTTATTGGTGCATTGCTGGTAATTGTAATAAGTTTGCTACTTCAATTTATTGCTGCGCTGCGTAAAAAAAATATGTGATTTGATTATAACCGCAGAGCCGCGGAGGCGCAAAGTAATTATCTCTCTGCGCCTCCGCGGCTCTGCGGTAAATTTATTCGCTTTGATAAAAGTTCAAAAAAGGGATATAGCCTCAAGTGAGTGACCCAGCTTTCAGACGAGGCAGGCTACAACGATGATGCCATAGTAAACCGAAGCCGGTAACAAAACAATTAATTGGCAAAGCCAATTAATCATGTAAGGCTTCACTATCACTGCCATCCAGCAAAGGAATATCGCCAACTGAGGCGCCCGCAATTCCTTTAACAGAACCGTACATGCCACTGGTGCTTATTAAAACTTTTTCCAGTTGCTTTTCCCGTTCTTTCCAGATTTTTTCCCTTTGAATTTTTTCTTTCATAATACCTTGTTTCATAGCCATAAAGCCTTCCACGATGGCTTCTACCTGTCCTTTAAATTCATTTCCTGTAAGGTAGTTGTACAGTAGCTGCATTTTATCGCCCTTATTTTCTTCATTTTTCTGAATGTCGTATATTTTTAAAATACCGTTTCTTATAAGGTGTGCAACGCTGCCTACTTCGTTAAAATTGCAGATCCATATACCTTCTTTTTCTCCAAATCTTTCCATCCCTTTCGGAAAGGATTGTGTTACTAAAATGGCCACATCAGCGCCAAGGGTACGCATATCAGTTTTTAATTTATCTGTCCAGGTATTTTGCCAGGTTTTGGTACGCTTACTTTCATAAATTATTTTTCCGCACTCCTTGCCGCTGGTATTTCGTATTATTTGTATGCAATCAGCACCTTCAACACCTTTGCCTACTTCTTCAATTAAATCAAAAGGAAAATTTTCTTTCAAAATTTCTTCCAGCAAAAGTTCCTGTGCTTCGCCCTGGCGCTGCATGCTGCTTTGCTCAGCTTTACGTTTCATTTCATCTGCTAGTTTTTTCTGCTCGTCCAATTGGGTTTCCAGTTCTTTAAGTTTTAATTTAAATTCTATTTCTTTAACTGAAATTCTTTCTGCCTCCTGGGTGCGAATTTGCTCTGTTAATTTTTGGCGTTCCTGCTGCAATTGTTTTTGAAGCGAAATTTCAAGCTCGGCTTCTTTGTTTTTAAGCTCGGCTTCTTTCTGCAAAAAAGTTAATTCTTTTTGCCTGGCTTCTTTTAATCGTTCTTCGCTGTTTTTATTGGTAACTTCTAATAACTGCAGTTTATTTTGATAATCTTCACCGATAGTTTTTTTCAACTGCTCCTGTAATTCAATAGAAAGTTTTTGTTTTTCTTCTTGAAGCTTTTTTATAAAAAGTTCATTTTCCTTCTTCTTTTTTTCTTCAAAAATATCTTGTTCTTCTTTTAACTTTTTTTTATCAGCTTCTACTTTTTCCAAAGATGCATTTAATTGTATTTGGTATTGTTGCTGGTATTTTTGTTCAATATCTGCGGCTATTACATTTTCTACATCAAATACATGTGCACAGTTAGGGCATTTAATATTATTGGGCATACTAATTTTTTTACAAGGTATGAAGAAGGTGATAAAAATTAAAGCCATCTTTTTCTGATGGCTTTAATTAAAAAATAATTTAATATTTAATTTCCTCCAAAGCCACCACCACCACCTTGTGTACGTTTAGATTCTTCCTCAGCGGCAGTTTTTCGCTGTCTTGCTGCTTTAACTTCATTGCTGCCAAAGCGATAGGTAAGGTTCATTCTTAACTGCTGGCTTTCCCAATTGCCCCTTACTTTTATATATGAAACGCCAAAATCACTGGTTCCTGCCCATTTGAAAGTGCGTAACAAATCGGTATAGCTTACTTTAAAATTACCTTTGCCATTAAATAATTGTTTTTGTATACCCATATCCAGGTTGCCTATGCCTTTACTTCTAAAAGTACCTGCCCATACACTTGGGGCACTGTAAAATCCTGATAATTCACCTGTATACCCTCCACCAATTGTAAATGATTGCTGCATGTAAATACTGGCTGAATTAACTTTAAGGTCAACTTTTTTGCCTTCTCCAAAGTCAGCTTTATAAAAGCTATGAAATGCATTAATATTTGTATAAAGGCTCCACCATTTTGTAATTTGAAATGGTAAGGAAAAATTGATATTGTAAATATCCTGGCTCGCCAGGTTGCGTTGGGTAATATAGCTGCGTGTTTTTTCTGCACTGTCAATTAATTGCGCCCTGAAATCTTTTATATGGCTGTAACTAACGGTGGTGTTAAAACGATATTTGTAGGTATGCGTCATCTCAATACTATTGGTATATTGAGGCCTTAAAAAGGCGTTCCCTTTTTGATAAGTCAGTTCATCCAGCTTATTTTCAAAAGGGTTCAGGTCCTGGTAATTGGGCCTGTCTATTCTTCGGCTGTAGGTAAGGTTAAAAATATGGTTCATACTTTGGGTAAAAGTAATAGCGGCGCTGGGAAAAAAATCAATATAGTTTCTTTTAACCCTGTCATCAGTTTGCGGCAACCCGTCAACACGGGTAAGCTTGCCATCGCTGATTGTATTTTCAACCCTTAGACCGGTTTGTATTGCCCATTTTTGATTAACTGGCCGGTTGTAATTAACATATGCTGCGTTAACATTTTCCTTATAGCTAAAGCTGTTGCTTCTGCCAGAATCAATATAATCAGCATTGCCAATAGTATTGTAAAAGTCAAAAGTGTTGTCAGTTTTTACATCACTAAATTTTATGCCGACACCAAACTTGCCTTTTTTAAAGGGGGTTTCGTAATCAATTTTTGCAGATAAAATGTTGATGTCGGCAGGGGTCCTGTTTTTATAATTTCTTTCATACAAAAATTTTTCGGGATAGCTTGAGTAATAAGCATTAGGCTGGTAGCTACTCCTGCGGTTTCTATACATACCGTAATCTGCATCTATATTAAGCTCGTGGCCCGCAGTATCAGCCAACCGGTAATTAACATTGAAATTACCATTTCTGTTTTTACTGGGCAATGTATTGCTGGCATATAAAATTTGTCCTGTTTTACCATCTGCTATATTTCTAATAGGTGTCCTGCTTTGCGTATAGTTTTCCATATCGCTGGTATTGCCTGTAGCAATAAAGCCTAATGTTTGCGTTTTGGTAAGAAAAAAATCAGCACCAACTTTTAAGTTATTCGACCAGCCTTGTGAATGTTGTTTGCTGGTTTGGTCATAGCTGCTGTCAAATTGTGTACGGAAAAGATAAAAATCACTTTCATTCTCATTCCAGTTATTACTATAATTGCTAAACCAGTTAGATTTTTTATTGCGGTAATTAAGGCTGATTGCGCTATTTGTTTTGGGGGTAAGGCCTACATTAAGCCCGGCGGAAACACTGCCATTCAATCCATATTTTCTGTTCTTTTTTAATTTGATATTTATAATTCCGGCATTTCCCTGCGCATCATACCTGGCAGAGGGGTTGCTGATCATCTCAATAGATTCAATATCAACAGAGTTTATAGATTTTAAATATGCCGCAAGGTCAGCGTTGCTGAATTGCGTAGGTTTGCCATCAATATAAACCCTTACCCCGTTTTTGCCTTTCAGGCTAATATTGTCATCTTTATCTGTTATTACCCCGGGTGATTTTTGCAGTAATTCAAATGCATTACTTCCTGTAGCATTAATACTATTCTCAACGTTAAAAACTGTTTTGTCGGCTTTAACCTCAATAATTGGTTTTTTTGCAGTAACCGTTACCCCACCTAAATTTTTTCGCCAACCTTCAGGCTGATAGCAGGCAGAATAAAATTTTCTCCTTCTTTAACCGTAAACCCGGAAGAAAAATATTTTTGATAACCAACATTGGTGATTGTAATAAAATAATCGGAAGCAATAACTTCTTCAAAAGAAAAATTTCCTTTATTATCTGTTATATTAGTTTTTATAATAGAAGAATCAGATGCCTTTTGCAAAAATACTGTAGCTGCATTTACAGGTTTATTGTCATCATTTACCTGGCCATTAATTTTTGATCTTGTCTGGGCAATTAATTGGAAACTTAAAATAGGCAGGACAATAAGCAGTAATAGTTTTTGGCACATGGTTTTTTTACTTTAAGGTGCAAAAATATTAGTTAATTATTATTAAATCAAGAAACTGTCATAAAATATACAGACTAATATATAAATGGCTTATTTTGTTGATGAACGCTGTTATTGTATTGAATTAAAAAACACCAAACCTAAATGCGTACCTTTGCCAATATTTTAATATGAAGACGAGGACACTAAAAAAAGATAAGGTAAATATCATTACTTTGGGCTGTAGTAAAAATATGGTTGATAGTGAAATATTAAGCGGACAGCTGATTGCTAATGAATTGGACGTAGTGCATGAAAGTGCAAAAAAAGATCATAATATAGTTATCATAAATACCTGTGGATTTATCGAGAAAGCTAAAGAAGAAAGTATTGAAACTATCCTCCATAATGTAGAGTTAAAAAGACAAGGCAGGCTGGATAAAGTATATGTAACCGGTTGCTTAAGTGAACGATATAAAAACAATTTAGAAGAGGAAATACCTGAAGTAGATGCCTATTTCGGCACAATGGAGTTGCCGATGATCCTTAAACAATTTGAGGCAGATTATAAGGCAGAATTAATAGGCGAACGCCTGTTAAGCACGCCGCAGCATTATGCTTATATGAAGATAAGCGAAGGCTGTAACCGGACCTGCTCTTTTTGTGCCATTCCATTAATGAGGGGAATGCATGTAAGCCGTACTATAGAATCTTTGGTGGATGAAGCGAAGCGTCTTGTACAACGGGGCGTTAAAGAAGTACTGTTAATAGCACAAGAGCTTACTTATTATGGCCTGGATATTTACAAAAAAAGAGAACTCCCTAAATTATTACATGCATTGGCAGATGTACAGGGGCTGGAGTGGATAAGGCTCCATTATGCATATCCTTCAAAATTTCCTATGGAAATTATTGATGCCATAAAAGACCGCCCTAATATTTGCAATTACCTTGATATGCCTTTACAGCATGCATCCAATAATATGCTTAAAGCCATGAAGCGCCAGATCACAAGGGAAGAAATGGAGGATCTTGTTGGAACTATACGGCAACGCATACCCGAAATTTGCCTGCGCACCACTTTAATAGCAGGCTTTCCTGGCGAAACCCGGGATGATGTAGAAGAATTGAAAAACTTTTTACAAAGAATGCGGTTTGACAGGGTAGGTATTTTTACCTATAGCCACGAAGAAGGTACCAGTGCACATGAGCTTACTGATAATATATCCGCAGAAGAAAAAGAAGAAAGGGCGCAGGAAATTATGGAAGCGCAGCAGGAGATAAGCCTTGAAAAAAACCAGGAGAAAATTGGTAAAACTTTTAAAGTGCTTATTGATAAAAAAGAATCCGGCCGGTACCTTGGAAGAACAGAATTTGACAGTGTGGAAGTAGATAATGAAGTGATTATTAATAGTAAAATAAAATTGAATGTTGGTGAATTTGTACAGGTAAAAATTACAAAAGCTTACGACTACGATATTGAAGGGGAAGTTGTCGATTAGCCTGCGGCTAATATTGCTTGTGTTACAGGCTATAGTTCATTATTCAGCTTTAGTTGCGTCGCACTCTTGTACTGTATATCTTAATTGAGCTTAATTATGTTTTTTTGTTGTTTGATTTTTAAAAAATCAACACATAAGGCTTACGAAGCTAAAAGCTTCGTAAAGCATAAAAATTTTTGTCGTCTTTATGCTTTCCCGGTAACCATTATTAAATTTTTTCTCATACATTTAGCATAATGATTTTTAATTCCCAATTTTTTGACTATGCCCAAACCGGTTACTTTTCTGCAATTGTAACCGATTATATTGCTGCCAGTGAAAAACTACAGCCCTTTTATAAACATCCCGTTTCCATAGATGGAATTAAAGCTGCTATTGTAGGGAGGAAAAATTATCCAACTGATAGAAAATTATTGCATGCTGAATTAAAAAAGCAATATGCTTCAATTAAGCCAGCTAAAAAAAGTAATGGCAAATATTGAAATGCTACTGTCAGAAAATACTTTTACCATTACCACGGCACACCAGCCCAATATATTTACCGGCCCGTTATATTTTATTTACAAAATATTACACGCTGTAAAATTATCAGAATACCTTAATACCACAATACCCAATACCCATTTCGTTCCGGTATATTACATGGGCAGCGAAGATGCAGACATAGATGAATTGGGCCACATATATATCAATGGTGAAAAATATCAGTGGCAAACCAATCAAACAGGAGCTGTTGGAAGGATGAAAATTGATAAAGCATTGTTAGAATTAATTGAAACCATCAGCGGGCAATTGATGGTACATCCATACGGTAAAGAAATTGTACAATTAATAAAAGATTGCTACAAAGAAGATATAACTATTGAACAGGCAACGCTTGCATTTGTTCATGCACTTTTTGGAGAATATGGATTAGTAATTTTATTGCCGGATAATGCAATGTTGAAAAAAGCATTTGTACCTGTTATCCAAAAAGAATTGACGGAAGAATTTTCTCACAAAGCTGTCCAGGAAACTGTAGCAAATTTCCCAAAAGAATACAAAATACAAGCCAGCGGCAGGCCGTTAAATTTATTTTATTTAAAAGATGAGTCCAGGAACAGGATCGAGCAAAGCAATGGTCAGTGGGCAATAGTCCATGGTCCATTGACCACTGACCATGGGCCATGGACCGAAACCGAAATTTTAACCGAACTAAAAAATCACCCGGATCGTTTTAGCCCTAATGTTATTTTACGGCCTGTATTCCAGGAAATGATTTTACCAAATATTGCTTTCATTGGGGGTGGGGGAGAGTTGGCTTACTGGTTAGAATTAAAAAAAGTGTTTGAAGTTGCGGGTGTTCCTTACCCGGTTTTGGTAGTGCGTAATTCTTTTGCTGTAGTAGAAAAAGAAACAAAAGCTTTAAAAGAAAAGCTTCTTTTTTCATGGATAGATTTATTTAAGCCGGAAGTAGAATTGGTAAAAGAATTGATTCAAAAGAAGAGTTCGGCACAGCTTAGCCTGGATAAAGAGAAAATAGCTGTAACAGATTTTTATACCAATTTAAAAACTACAGTAAGTAATATTGATATTACCCTGCAGCACCACATTGAAGCTTTAAAAGTAGTGGCGCTTAAAAAAATTGACATGCTGGAAAAGAAAATGCTAAGGGCTGAAAAGAAAAAGTTTGAAGCAGAGCAGCGACAGTTAAAAAAACTTAAAGCAAAATTATTTCCTGCCGGTAATTTGCAGGAGCGTATAGAAAACATGTCTTCTTTTTATGCAAAATGGGGCAAGGATTTTATTAAAAGTATTTATGAAAATTCGCAGGGGTTGGAGCAAAGGTTTGGAGTGTTGGAAGAGGGGTGACTAGTTCATTAATTCTTTTCTGTGATATTATCAGAAAAAGTTTGTACTAAATTTTATTTAATACAAACTATAATAAAGTGAATCAAATTATCATCTATTTTCTACAAATCCTTTCAGTGACTTACCAATAATGCCTGTCCAGCCTGCCACAAAATTTTCCTTTGCAAAATCTGGGTTGTTGACAGGAAAAGTTTCAAGACCGGCATGTGTAAGCTTTAATCTAGTTTTATTACCTTCTAATTGGCTATAGATTGCAGGAATTGTCAGATAATATAATTTTTCTCGGTGAGCTTTTATGATTTGATTGAAAATTCCTTTTCTTGTACTCAACATCCGAATGATATGATATTTGTAACGAACAGGGCTTTATGTAGTTTGGGTATTAGAATTCCGTCCGCCCAGGCCACTGCTGATTACATTACAAAAAGCCGAAGATAACTTCCGTCAGCCCGTATTTTGGCAAACCCCATGTTACCGGCTGCCCTTCTTCGTAGCGTTCAAAAATGTTGTGTCAAACAGTGAAGCTGCTACAAAAAAGTATGTGGATATACTAAAAATAATAGCTAATTTGTCAAAACAAGTTAAATTTGAACCGTAATGGAAAATAAAATTGGAATATTCTCATTTTTTGCTGGGGCTGGTTTTTTAGATTTAGGTTTTGAAACCACCGGTCAATATGAAACTTTGTTTGTAAACGAATACCACAAAGCGTTTGCTGATATTTATATTGGGTCAAGAAAAAAACTTAAAATTGAAACTCCTCGTTTTGGTTATCAAGTTGCTGATATAACAGAAAATTTAACTAACTTAAATTCGTTGTGGTTAGCCGAAAATTTAAAAGAAGCAAGAAAAAAAAATGATATAATTGGTTTCATAGGCGGTCCACCTTGTCCTGATTTTTCTGTTGCAGGAAAAAACAAAGGTCAAAACGGCGAAAATGGAAAACTTTCTGGAACTTACATTGAATTAATCTGTCGCAATAAGCCTGATTTCTTTTTATTTGAAAATGTCAAAGGTTTATACAGAACTACAAAACATAGAGAATTTAAAATAGCCGCTTAGATGAGTATGAAGAAACTACCAACAAGAGAACAATTATTAAATCCAATTTTACAAGCTTTAGTAGAGCTTGGTAGTTCTGGTTCGATTGAAGAAATAAATAATCGTGTAATCCAAAACTTAAAAATACCTGAAGAACTTTCTATAATTCCACATATCAAGGGAAAGGAAGGCGGTCAAACAGAAATAGAATATCAATTAGCATGGGCAAGGACAATGTTACGAGGAAATGGATATATTGAAAGTTCTAAAAGAGGAGTTTGGGCTTTAGTAGATAAGTCAAATACAAATGTTGCGGAAATAAACCTTCCTACAATTCAATTATCAGCAGAACAAAAAGAAGAAATTGAAGAGAGCTGGAAATCAAAACTTCAAAAAATATTAATTGATAAACTTTCTCCTGATGCTTTTGAAAGATTGATACAAAGATTTTTGAGAGAGAAGGGATTTTCGCAAGTTGAAGTTACGGGTAGAACTGGTGATGGTGGCATTGATGGAAAAGGTATTGCAAAAATAAATGGGATTTTAAGTTTTCATATTGTGTTTCAATGCAAGAAATATCAAGGTGCAGTTTCCGCAGGACACATAAGAGACTTTAGAGGAGCTATGGTTGGTAGAACTGATAAAGGTTTGTTTATTACTACAGGATATTTTACTAGGGATGCAATAAAAGAAGCAAACAGGGATGGAGCACCAACTATAGACTTGATTGATGGAGAAAAATTGGTAGAGAAGTTGAAAGAATTAAGTCTTGGTGTAAATGTAGAATTGATAGAAAAAATTTCTATTGATGAAAAATGGTTTGAAGGAATTTAAAAATCTTTTTTATGGATACAAGTGAAATACTTTTTAGCAAAGCAAAATCTTATGGGTACAGAAGCTGGTTTGCAAAAGATACATTTTCGGCATCAAGTTATTCTTTAAAGAATGAAAAATTATTCACTGCATTTGACAATGCAATTGCAGAGACTAAAAATTTAGATTGTATTTGGTTTGATGGAGAAAAAAGATGCCTGCTTTGTTTAAGATTTGTGATGAAAATATTTTAGAAGGTTTATGTCGATTGAATAATGTGAAAGAATTAATGCCTCCCTATTATTCAAAATATTTTTTAATAGTGGATGATAATAAATATCAAACTGCTTTGGATGAACTTATAAAACCTACATTTAAAAATTCAGGAATTTCAATCATAAGAAAGTCTGAACTATCAGTGGCAGCTTTGAATTGAAGGCTGCGTTAGGGATAGAAGCGGAAAGCCCGGAATGTAGCGAAGTGTAACGTAGCGAAATGAGGACTTGCAGCGGATAGCCCGGCCCGAAGGGAACGCCATAATAATTTCTTTTTTCAGCAAGTAATATAGTAGCGTTCATTAATCAGTTAGACAAGAAAGCAACTTACAATTATTTGAACCCGAAAAATAAGGGGCTTATTCAAATTGTTGAAGTGGAAATGCCCGAAGGTCCAATAAGAATTAAAAGATGGGATACTGCAAAAGGCGAAAGCCCAAAGGATAAAAAGGTAGAACCGATTTCATCTGAATTAATTTGGAGAATTGCAAATGCTTTTAGTCCGAACCATCCAATAAACTTTGATAGGGTATTAGGCGGAAGCTATAATACAAGGAGTGTCCTTGAAGCGTTGCTTGCACATACTCCACAATTTCAATTTTGTTACCCCGGTCGTATTGAAACTACTGGCGGAAACCCAACAGTAAAACGTGGTCATAAACATTTAATGTGGACACCAGATGAACTTCACAAAAAAGGAGTAGTAAAAGAAACGAAAACTGAAATAGTGATTTCAGAAGTTCCAACACTTGAAGCCTTTTATGATGCGTTGGTCGTTCCTTCTGATGCAAAGTCAACTGACTTAGATATTAATATTCAACGCCGCCATGCACAAATACAAGTTGCTTTATATTTTATTGGTCGTCAATTGAGTTTTAGAACTTGGATTGCACAAAATGATAAAGGGATTTTGTATCAGAACAAAAAGCTTGGTGAATTTGAAGGAATAATTGTGTCGCTCAAAGATGAAAAATTAATGTCTGCTTATGATGATGCAATTAGAGCTGCTTTGCTAATTGATTGTATTTGGTTTAAAAATGGAAAGTTGATGCCTGCGGTTATGGAAGTTGAACATTCAACTGGTGTTACAAGTGGATTGTCAAGAATGAAAAATTTTAAAGATAAATTCCCGCCGTTTCCAACTCGGTATGTAATTGTCGCACCGGATGAGGATAGAGATAAAGTTATTAAGGAAGCAAACAAACCACAATTCCACGATTTGAATACTCGGTTTTTCTCATACTCTGCGGTTGAGGAACTATATGCGTTGTGTCAAAAGAGAAAATTAAAAGGTGTTACAGAAGAATTTTTAGACTGCTACATGGAACCGGTTTTAATGAATTAAAAAGTCGTCCCGTCTGTCCTGCCATGAATTGGAAAACTGTTGCAATAGGGTTGCCTACAACGTTTTTGGGCTTGGCGAAGGTGGCGATTTTTACCACAAATGTTGATGCGGAGAGCCAATGTTTGATTAACCACAAATGTGTCTGCGGAGAACGAAACCGCCACTTTTGCCAAACCCGTGTTATGCCTTCGTTGTTCTTTTCGGTCGTCTGTTTGTCGGTCGGTGGTGCGGTTGGGCAGGCATACTCTTTTGCAAGCTATGGCGTGTGTGTCGGCTTGTGCGGCTTGCAAATGTGTATGACTGCGAAGGGTCGGCTTACTTGAAAAGTGATTTATATTCATCTTCAATATTCATTTTTTCAGTTAATAAGGTCACCCAAGTTTTTGTATAACGATATTGTCCAGAAGGCTCGTCATAAATACAATATAGAGGGTCGGTCGTTGATGGATTTGCTGCACCGTTATTTGGTCTTACGTTATATTTTTTCCAACATCTTGTATGAGTGTCTGCGTTAAATTTATCTTTTTTAATTCCGTTTCTGTCAACCTTTGGATTGCCTAAACCTTTTTGAACAAGCTTTACAACTTTTGAAGGAAGCAATAAGTCTTTCCCTGAAACTGGTTTTTCTTTTTCTTTTACTAAAACTGCAAACTTGCTCACATTCTCTTTTTCTTCATCGGTCAACTGGTCATATTTAATAAACTGAATTGGTAATGCGTCTGCTGATTGATGATTTGCCACTTGAAGCAAAAAAGCTTTAAAGGAATATTGTCCGCTTTCCAAAATGTCAGTTGTTAATGTGGAACGATATTTTTCAATAAATGCCTTAACCTTTTTTGCATCAGGGTTTGATTTGATTGCTGCTGCAAGATTTTCAGAGGATGGAAAAAGTTGTAATGAGAAGGATAAACTTTCTCTTATACAAAAGTCTAAACCAAACTCCTTTTCAAGAATTTTATCATAATTCAAAAGCATAGCTTGACATTCTGCAAACAAGTCTGGGTCAATTTGTGGTAAAGATTTATGTTCAATTTTATTGCGAAGTGGAATGAAAAACTCTAAGTTCTTTCTAATTGGATTTTGAGTGTCTGATTTGAAATACTCTTGTAAACATTCTTCTAAAGACCAATAGCAATAATCTCCTTCTTTCGTTTCAAATCTTTGACTTCCTTTTTACGTCTGTAAGGTTTTATCTTGTCTCTGTAAAATATGGAATGAAATAATGAAGTCCAAGAAATAACCATAAGCACCACATAACCACCTGAACGGAATTTAATTGCTGGCTTGTTGTAAGTTTCAATAGCAAGCAAAGCACAGTCTCTCGATTTTTCGAGGCATTGTTTTACGTTATGTGGTAAGCCTCTTGACATTACTCAATCACTTTTATTGTTTCATCACCGCTTATGTTTCTCACTTTTATTCTTAATGGTTTTTTGTCGCTGGTAATTTTGCCGTCCCAAAAGTTTTTTGATTTAACTCCGTTTGTAATTACATAACCGAGTTTGTCAATTTTAATTTCGGTTGTGCTGTGCCATTGTCCTTCTTTGCTTTCACAGTCGAGGGCAATCAATTCAATAAGTTCTAAACCTTCTTCGCTGATGTTGATTGGATTGAATTTTTTGCCTTTGGCAATTGATTGTAAATTTCCTTTTTGGTTGAACTCACCAATTTTCTGAATTAAACGGTCGCTGATGAATTTGTTTATTTCTGTTTCGTAACCGTCTTTTGTTTTGGTGGTTTTGAAATCTATTATGTCCTCAATTACCACATCGTGAAGCAGATTTTTAAGGTCTTTTAGTTCTACTTCTATTTCTGTGGCGTTGTTGTCTTTGATGAATTTTTCCAATGCTTTTTGGTCGTCAATGTCTATGTAATAAACGATTACTTTTTTAGCGTTGACTTCTAAGTTTTGCAATTCCTGATTGATGATGTTATTTATGGTTGGAATATCCAACACCTTTTCTTGTGTATTAAGCAAATTAGGAACGTAAACCGGCACAATGCCTTCTTTACTTTTTGTGATTGCACCAAACCAAAAATTACTAATTCCTTTTACACCTTTTTGCAAGCCATGGATTAGTGTTGCCAACTTATCCATTGTTTGCTGTGGGTTGCGGAACAAACTAACACCGTCTTTTATTTCTAAAATCTGAAAATTAGCTTTGGCTTCAACTAATCTATCTCTTACTGTTTGAATACTGTTTAACCCAATGTCAACGTGAATAAATTTTCTTCCTAAATCATTGCAACTTTTGCTGTTACCTCCACTACCGCCAAAAAAAATCAGCAATTAACATTCCTTCGTTACTACTTGTTTTTATAACTCTTTGCAATAATGCTTCAGGTTTCTGAGTTGAATATCCAACCCTTTCAATTGCCATTGGATTAATTACAAAAATATCACTCCAAAGATTTTGAGCTGGTTGTCCCATATATTCTTCAAAAATTTTTGTAAACCTTTTCCCTTTGGAATAAAGCTTACCTTTTATCCCATTTTCATTACGTTTAATTCAATTGACCATCCGTTTGGTGGTGCTTGATAGCCTTTGTAATCGTAAACTAAATTCTCTCGGTAATTTGGACTTACAATTGGTGAGGTCATATATTTTCTTCCGTCCTCTTCTGTATTTATAAACCTCTCATTGTATTTTGAACATCAGGGAATATAAAACATATTGTCTGAATTGTTTTTCTGATACCAAAATTAATTTGTAGTTTGCATCAAATTGACCATCGATTTGAACTAACACCAAATAATTTCATTTACGAAATTGTCATCTCCAAATATTTCATCCATTAATATTTTCACATAGTGTCCAATGTGATAATCCAAATGAACATATATCGTTGCTTCATCTGCCATTATACTTTTAATTGCAATTAGATTTTCATACATCCAATTTATATAATCTTCTTTTGCCAAATGTCGCCATACATTGTTTCATCAAATGCCCGAGTCTTCAATTTCCATTTGAATTTCCATTCAAAAACCCCCTCCCTCTTTTTTTCCAACCAAACCTCTTCTATATTATCTTGAATTTCCTTTTCTACTGAATTTATTTTTTCAGCAAGTTTTGGATTTCTTCTTATGTAAACCTTTTTCGAATAGTCAATTCCACTGGCAAAAGGAGGGTCAACGTAAACCATATCAACCTTAACTCCTTTTTCTTTCAGGTAGGCACAAGCCGATACACATTCTCCACGAATTACTAAATTTTCAGAAGGTTCGCCTACTGTTTCTAATGGTTCTACTTCGTAATAAGGCATACCTCTTTTTATGCGGTCGTAAACTTTATCGTTTTCACGGTAACGTAAAACCCTTTGTGTTCGGGTAATGTTGTCTAATATCGCTTGTCCTTCAACCGTGTTAGGGTAATATGGAATGTATTTTATTGGCATATCTTAATCGTTAAAAAACTGGGTTAACTTATTGTTCAATCTGGTGATGTTGGCTTCGATGTTATTGCTGTCTTCCAAATACAGGAAATCAAAACGTTGGTAGCCGAATTTTTCTTGATTGAGTTTTAAAAACTCGGTTTCTACATAATTTTTCTTTTTCTGAAACACTTTGTCTTCTGCATACAAAGCACCTTTGGTTTCAATCAGTAGGGCTTTGTGAATTTTATCTTTGACAGTTCGTTTCACAATTAAAAAGTCGGTGGTGTATTTGCCAATGTTTTTCCAATACTTGCCTTCTTTGGCAAAGCAGTTAATTACAAATTCGGTTAAGCCACGTTCACCATTGTAGTATATTTCCAACTCTTTAGTTTTGAAATCTGCTAATCGCAAAGTTTCTTGAAGTGCTTGTATTTCAAAACCACTACTTCCGCTTCCGCCAAAATTGTAAGGCAAATAATGGAAGGAATTATTTTTAGATTTTACAACTGATGAATATTCTTTACCTGACTTAAAACTGTCGTAAGACATAACCATACTTCCCATTCCTTGGGCTTCCAATGTTTCTTTCATAAGGTTATACGCCTTTTCAACTTCGGTCATATCAACTTCAACACTTTCATTTGTTTTATCTAATTCAAGAATTTTGTTTGTGTCGGCTTCGTTCGGATAGAGTTTAGGATTTTTCTCTACATCGGTCAGGCGTTCTGCAATCAATAATTCCGCTTGTTTCGGAATTACTTCTGTGTCGGTTTGTAAATCTCTTTTGATGCTAAAGGCAACTCGAATTTTTGATTGTACATAATGCAAATCATACAACTCATTGAAAAAGCGGTTTCCGTCTTTTTCAAAAGAAACGGTTTCAAATATTTCGTTTAGTTCTGTGTCGTATTGGTGCAATTGCGTTTCCGAAATCAAACCAAAACTTTGGCGGCTCATTTCAAAAAGCCATTGGTTGTAATTGGCAAATGCAATTCCTGTTTCCTTAATGATGTCAATAGTTCCAGTATCAATGTTTGAAATTTCGCTTGTGCTTATCAAAGCCGAAGCCTTGTAATCTTCCATCTTTTTGATGATGGCTTTTAACTTGGCTTTTGTGTTTGCAGTTTCTTCTTCATCAATGCTTTGATAAGTAACTTTCATTTGATAAAATTCCACTTTCGGCAATTGCAAATATTCCATACGGCTGTGTCGTTCCACCATTTCCGCTTTACCAATTCGTTTGGTGCTGTTCAACTCATCAATGCTGCTGTTTTGCTCTTGCTTCAACTGCTTGTTCAGCGTGTCAGCATTATCTTTATTCAGCCAAATCAAAGCTGTTTCTTCTTTTCCTTTGTCCACTTGGCGTAAACATCTGCAAGAAGTTTGCAAAACCATATTTTGCGGACTATCACCTTTCTGCGAAAGGATTACCCCTGTTAAACTTGGGCAGTCCCAACCTTCTTTTCCTACTTGCACTAAAAGAATGTAACGCTTTTTTGAAATAGCCAAATCCAATGAACGAAACTCTAATTCATTCTCTTTTGGCAAAGTGTATTTTTTATTTCCTCCGTGAAATTTCAAAATCTCGGCAGGATTTATTTTCAATTCGCTTGTCAGAAACGGATAAACTTCTTCTTCTAAAACTTCAATATTGCTGCAATAGATAGCAATCTTTGCAATTGCTCCATTTTCATAAACTGTTTTCTTGTATTGTGTATCAAAGTCCTCAATTCCCTTTTTGATAATCTGAAAACGGTCAAGGTTTTGCCCGATTTTTACGGTTGGTGTTTTCAGGAATTTCTTAATTGCTGTAACCAGTGGATAATAATAAACCGTGTTGGTTATTTGAGAAAATTTAAAAGCGTAATCACCCGCTTTGATAGTTTCAGCACCTTGCAAATATGGCGTTCCCGAAAAACCTAAAACAGTTGTAATATTCCCTTTGCTGTGCCAATAATTTACGGCTTGCCGTAATTTAATATCATCGGTTGCAGCGTGGTGAACTTCATCTATTAAAATTG
This sequence comes from Chitinophagaceae bacterium, assembly GCA_016713965.1. Classification (GTDB taxonomy): domain Bacteria; phylum Bacteroidota; class Bacteroidia; order Chitinophagales; family Chitinophagaceae; genus Ferruginibacter. The sequence goes on along the minus strand of JADJOC010000003.1, from coordinate 204,450 downwards.
TAAGGTTCGGAATTTGTCCGAACAATCTTTTTAAATCGTTGCTTGTATCTTTTTCTTCTTCGTCAAGTTCCAATTCTGTTTGAGCATTGAATTTGAAACTTTCTAAAATCACTTTTTCTGCATTTACTACAAACACTTGTCCGAATGGATTAGGCAAACAGGCGTTTACTTTTTGTGCATTTGGATTTCTTGCCTTGTTACTTTTCTTCGCTGATTTCTGCTCGTCCAAAACATCAAACTTCAATAGTTTTTTCAGTTTGCTTGCTGATGGTTCGGGCAATACCCAAGAAGGGTCGTAATTTTCAATTGTCTTTAAACTCGGAACGATAGAAGATTTTAAGCCCGAAGGAATAAGCACCAAAAAATTATGTGCAAATGCTTTATTTTCTGGTTCATTGTCGGCAAAATACAAGTCTAAATAAATGAAAGCAGCCATTAGAAAAGTTTTACCTGCACCCATTGGCAAACTCATTAAATAGTCGGCATAGCTTACCTTGTAAAAAATGCTTTTAATAATGGTGTTGTAATCTAATTCAGTTGGTTTTTCAATAATTAGTTTTTCAAGTTCGGGAAGTAAAGAACCGTTTCCGTTTTTTGTTCTAGCAAAGTCATACAATGCAAAAGCGTCTTTGTTGGCTGTTAAAAAGTCTCTTGCTGTTTGGTTAATATTCAGTTTTGTTAAGTCTGTGCCGTTGGTAAAAAAGCCTTCTGAAAATAATTGCCAAAGTGGTTTATTCTGTCCTTGTATTTTCAAAAACAAATACGTTTCAATTGCTTCAATTTGCGTATCACGCAACTGTCCTTTGTCACGGATATACTTTATCAAATCACTAATGGTGCAGTCGTCAGACTGCAACCATTTGTTTTTCTTTTCTTGTATGATATAATGAAGCATTACTTTTTCTTGTATTTAATTTTCTGTTCAGCAGCTTTCAAAACTTTGTCAGCCAAATTCTCGTCTTGCAGGTCGTAAGCTACTTTGTCGCTTAACCATTCAACCAATAAAGTTTCCTTGTCGAGCTTGTAGAACTTAGCAAATTTCAGCACTTGTTCTTTTGTCGGCTTGCGTTCATTGCGTTCAAATTTGCTAATGATAGCTTGGTCAATGTCGAGTTCGGCTGCAACTTGTCGCAGGAACAAACCTTTCTCTTCTCTTGCTATTCGTATTAGGTCACCAAAGTTACTCATAAGACAATATGTGTTTTGACAAAACTGGTCAAATGTAATACTTATTTTCGGAATGTCAGTCCGTGCGGTTGGAAAATTTTAGCTCTTTTGGTTTTGCGAAGGGTCGGCTTGTGTGTCGGGCAAAACCAAATGTGCTAAAATGTGCGGCTGGCTTTTTTGTCGATGTCTGTCGGTTTGCACGGTCTTTTACAATGAGGCATAACTCTCAAATATACGAAGCTTTTAAAAATTATATAATTCGGCAATATTTTTGTAAAACACTGATTGCAAATTTTTTACACTAAAAATGCGCAATACAAATTATAAAAAATTTTATTTCATAAAGCTAACTTATGGGTTTTGCAATAATCCCGTAATATCTTATAATGGGCTCATAATATTCATCAAATCTTTATGGGTTACATTCAGGTATTTCAAGGTAGTTTTGATGTTATTATGGCCGATTGTTAGCATAATAAAATCAAATATTATTTATTGTTGAATATATATTCTGAAGCTTCACGGGCTGCCGGATTGAAGTGAAAACCAAAGCGTAGCGCAGGTTGTAACGGAAAGCCGGAACTGCTGCTGAATATTGTACAATTGTTTACAGCCCCAAATTGTATTGAATTTATTGTGAGCTGATTTACTAAAAATATTATTCTGGATGTCCGTTTGATTAATGTCAGACGGAGACCGTGAGACATTAATCAAATTCGTTTCTATAACCTAAGCTTTTTACATTTTTTACACTTTCCATTACAATATCATCCTGGTATTCTTTGTAAGCTTCTAGTTTTGCAGCTATGGATGTATCATGCAAGGCTAAGATTTGGGCAGCTAAAATACCTGCATTTTTAGCGCCATTTAAGGCAACTGTTGCAACGGGAACACCATAAGGCATTTGCAAAATTGATAACACAGAATCCCACCCATCGATAGAATTGGAAGACTTAACAGGTACACCAATTACAGGCAGAATGGTTTGTGCAGCTACCATTCCGGGCAAATGTGCAGCACCGCCGGCACCGGCTATAATAACTTTTATTCCTCTTTCTTTTGCTTTGGTAGCATATTCCCTTAATCGTTCAGGAGTGCGGTGTGCAGATACAATGGTAAGTTCCGGTTCTACTTCAAATTGGCGGAGCATTTCTGCAGCACCTTTCATTATTTCGAGGTCGCTTTCGCTGCCCATGATGATTGATACTAGTGGCATGTATTTATAGTTTGAGGTTTGGGGTTTATTGTTAGGGGTTTATTGTTTGGAGTTTGGATTATACTCTATTCTTAAATTTTTGCCCTCTTATTTTAACAGCGTTAAGATAAGCAATAAATGCTCCAATCTTTTTAGCTAACAAATTAGCTTTTAAATACAAACTATCAAATAATTCTTTACTAATATAGTTATTATCGAGGCATCTGTATAATTGAGATTTTAGTTCTTCTGTTTCACCCTTCGAGTAACTTAAGGAATTAATAAATTCATATTGGCTACCTCTTCCAAACCCTTCAGCAATATTATCCATTATAGAGCCTATACTGCCACGTATTTGATCTTTTAATCTATAATCACTTTTTATAGGTTCAAAGAAAGTCAGCGGATAAATTTCTCTACTTAATTCTCTTGCCATTTGCCAAACTTCTAAATCTTCAAATTGGTGAATGGTAGCCATAGGTTAGTGTTTGTCACAAAAATAACTAAAAACCCCAAACCTCAAACCCCAAACCTCCAACCCCAAACCTCCAACCTCCAACCTCCAAACCTTCAACCTCAAACTCCAAACTCCAAACTCCAAACTCCAAACTCCAAACTCCAAACTCCAAACTCCAAACCTCCAACATTTACAAACTTATCTCCCCAACCAACAACAACATCTCCGCTTCTGCAATCTTAGCCTGGTATTGTGCATTGATCAACCTGGTTTGGGCATCAGTATAATTTATTTGTCCTTGTCTTAATTCTACGGAAGTAATCGATAATTTTTTAAAACGCTCCAGGTTGATAAAATTATTTTCTTTAACCAGTTCCATATTTTTTTGTTCAAATTCAACCAATTTTAAACCATTGCTATAATTTAAATATGCTTTGGCCAGGTTGCTTTGCAATTGATTTTTTAATTTGTTGGTGATAATATCCTGGTTCTTTATCTCAATATTAATAACTTCCAATTGTCTTTTTATAATGCCGCCATTAAAAATAGGAACGGTAATACCGATAGAACCGGAAGGGCCAGAAGTTTGATTAAGCAAAGTAAAACCTGCACTATTCCTGTTTCTTACAAAATTATAAAAGCCATTTAATGTAGCAGTAGGCAGGCGGTCAGCATTAATCTCTCTTTTCCTTTGCATTAAAACAAACAGGTTGCTTTGTGCCACCAGTACATCCGGGTTTTGCAAATCTATTTTTTGTTGAAGCGATAAAATATTAACGGGGGTAGTTAGGGTGAATGAATCAGTAGTATTAAAAGGTGTGGCGGGATCCCTTGCCAAAAAAGTGTTCAAATCTGTTTTTGCAATGCTGATTGAATTTTCTATAGTTAATAAATTGGATCGTTGTTCGTTAAGATCAACCTGTGCCTGAAGCATATCTGGTTTAGCAGCTGTACCTATTCTAAAGCGGGCATCTGCTACTTTAAATCTTTCCTCGTATAATCCGATCACTTCTTTGGTTGCCCTTGCCTGTTGTTGTAACCGTACAATATTAAAGTAAGCGACAATAACATCGTAAGTGGTTTCATTAACCATTTTAGTGAAATTCAGCTGGCCTATTTTTTCCAATTCTTCTAATCTTTTTTTAGTAGCAAACATTCTCAGACCGTCAAAAAAAGTCCAGCTGGCAGCAAGGCCGGCATTTAAATTATTTACACTTGCACCATTTTTTTTTATAGTAGTACCGTTGGATAAATCCTGCTGCAGGTTATTTGAGCCCAATATTTTATTAGCCGTAGCACTTACAACTGGCAAAGCTCCTGCTGTTCCCCAATTGTTATTAATTGCTGCAATTTCTGCCTGGTTTTTTGTAATAACAACATCATAGTTATTTTGCACGGCAGTTTGTATGGCATCTTTTAATGAAAGCTGCTGTGCTTGTGCAAATAATAATGACGGAAAAATCAAACCAATTATTAAACTAAATTTCTTCATTCACTTTCTTTTTTGATGATAGGAAAGAATACATTGCCGGTATCACATATAAAGTTAATAGCAATGAAAACATGATGCCACCAACAATAACCAATCCTAAAGGGATGCGGCTGGTAGAGGCATCTCCTAACGATAATGCCAGAGGTAAAGCACCGAGGCTCATGGCAAGGCTTGTCATAAGTATAGGACGTAAACGGCTTACAGATGCATCGGTAACTGCCAGGGTTTTTGTAATGCCGTCCAATTGTTTTTTATTCGCAAATTCAACAATCAAAATACCGTTTTTTGTAACAAGACCGATAAGCATAATCATACCTATCTGCGAAAAAATATTTAATGTTTGCCCGAATATCCATAAGGTTAGTAATGCTCCTGCCAGCGCTAGCGGCACCGTAACCATTATAATAAAAGGATCTATAAAGCTCTCAAATTGTGCGGCCAGGATTAAATAAATAAGTGCTAATGCCAGGATGAATGCAAAGGTTGTATTGCCGCCGCTTTCAGCATAATCTCTTGAAGACCCGGTGAGGGATGTGGAAAAACTTTCATCAAGCAGTTCATTGCTGATCTGCTGCATGGCAGCTATGCCGTCACCAACAGTTTTTCCTGGTGCTAATCCTGCAGAAATTGTAGCAGATTTATACCTGTTAAAATGATAGATAGTAGGAGGCGTGCTCTCCTCTTCCATAGTTACCAGGTTATCTAATGAAATAGTTTGGCCCCTGGAATTTCTTACAAAAATAGTTTTGAGATCAGCAGGATCATCCCGGTCATTCCTGGCTACCTGGCCCAGCACCTGGTATTGTCTGCCTTCCCTGTCAAAATAGCCAAGGCGGCGGTTGCTCAGCGCTAATTGCAATGCTTCAGAAATATCCTGTATGCTCACGCCTAAATCACTTGCCCTTAACCTGTCAATTAAAATACGCAATTCTGGCTTATTAAATTTAAGATCGGCATCTACACCTTGCAGAGCCGGGTTTTTATTAGCCTCATCTAAAAATTTGGGGAGCACTTCTTTAATCTTGTCGAAATTTACATTTTGTATAACAAACTGTACGGGTTGGCCGCCCCGCCTGCTTACAGAAATGGTTTGCTCTTGTATGGCAAATATTCTTCCTTCGGTAAATTTTGATAAACTTTTATTGAGCATATTTACAATATCCTGTTGCGACCGGCTGCGGTCTTTTGGCTCTACCAATACAGCCCTTACCATGCCAGAGTTGACAGAGCCACCGGAAAACCCTGGAGCTGTAATGCTTATCAATACTGTTGCTTCAGGCACAGAGTCCATTACAAACTGCGAAATTTTATCTACATACTTATCCATGTAATCAAAAGAAGTTCCCTCAGGAGCAGTAATAGATAAACGGAACTGGCTTCGGTCTTCCATTGGCGCTAATTCTGATGGCATATTCTTGCCAATTAAATAAATAATTCCAACACATACAGCCACTAATACCCATGCCAGCCACCTTATTTTCATAAAAGCCCGGAGAGACCGGCGATAACCATTTTCCATGCCACGGAAAAAAGGTTCGGTTTTATTATAAAACCAGGATGTCTTATGAACTTTTTTTGAAAGCTTTACACTTAGTACAGGCGTAAGCGTTAGTGATACAAATGCAGAAATTAAAACGGCCCCGGCTACTACAATCCCAAATTCCCGGAATAAGCGGCCTACAAAACCTTCTAAAAATATAATCGGCAAAAATACTATTGCCAATGTTATGGAGGTAGCTATCACAGCAAAATAAATTTCCTTTGAGCCCTCTTTTGCTGCCTGCCATTTGGGCATGCCTTCTTCTATTTTTTTATAAATATTTTCTGTTACTACAATACCATCATCTACTACTAAACCAGTCGCTAATACAATGGCCAGTAATGATAATACATTGATAGTAAAACCACATAAGTACATGATAAAAAATGCACCGATTAATGAAACAGGAATATCAATTAAAGGCCGGAGGGCAATCAACCAGTCTCTAAAAAACAAATAAATAATGATTACCACCAAAACGAATGCAATGATCAATGTTTCTTTTACTTCTGAAATTGATTTTTTAATAAATTTCGTCTGGTCAAGTGCAATATTCAGTGTTATATCTTCAGGTACTTCTTTTTTTATTTGTTCAAAGCGTTTGTAAAATTCATCAGATATGGCAACATAGTTGGAGCCCGGTTGTGGGACAACAGCCAGGGCAATCATTGGCACGCCACTTTCTTTTAAAATACTTTCCTCATTTTCGGGCCCCAAAACTGCATCGGCAACCTGCGAAAGTTTTATATCACTACCATTAATATTCTTTATAATGATATTGTTAAACTCTTCTTCAGTATTTATTTTTCCAAAAGTGCGTACGGATAATTCAGTGCTTTCTCCGGATATTTTTCCAGAAGGCAATTCTACATTTTGCGTTTGTAAAGCCTGCTCCACATCTGTGGCAGTTAATCCATAGGCGCTCAATTGGTCAGGCTTAAGCCATATACGCATGGCATATCTTTTTTCGCCCCAGATATTTATGGCGCTTACACCGGCAATAGTTTGCAGTCTTTCCAGCAAATTATTATTGGCATACTCTGTTATTTCCAGCTGGTTCCTGGTATTGCTTTGAACCGTCATAGCCAAAATAGGATCAGATGTGGCATCGGCTTTAGTAACTACAGGAGGTGCATCCAAATCAGCAGGTAAGGAGCGTATGGCTTGTGAGACTTTGTCCCGTACATCATTTGCGGCAGTTTCCAGCTCGCTGCCCAATTCAAATTCTACGTTGATGCTGCTGCTGCCCTGGTTGCTGCTGCTTGTAATATTTTTTACACCGGCAATACCATTAATGGCTTTTTCCAGTGGTTCAGTTATTTGTGATTCTATAATATCAGCATTGGCCCCGGGATAAGTTGTGCGTACAGTAATATTCGGGGGATCGATTGCAGGATAGTCACGTACGCCCAAAAAGTTAAAGCCTATCACACCAAAAAGTATGATAACAATATTTAGTACAATGGCTAAGACCGGCCGGCGTAAACTTAATTCAGATATATTCATAACCTCACCCTGCCCTCCCCTCCTGGAGAGGAATAGAAGCTTTTTAATCTGTTAATTAATAATGTTAATTCAATCATCGAGTTCTCAAGATTGAAAAGAATTTCATTATTTGAAAATCTTACTGCATGAAAACTCTGGGCACTTAATTCCTGAGTTCTTATTTTATCTTTTATTTTCTGTTCAGGTGTAAAGTGATACTCTCCATCTACTTCAATAATTAATTTCAATTCATGACAGTAGAAGTCTGCTATATAACTCATAACCGGATGCTGTCTTCTGAATTTTAATTCCATAAAACCACGATTTCTTAAGATATTCCACAAAGTATTTTCTGCTTCAGTTAATGATTTACGGTTAACCTTTGCATTTTTATATATCATTACATTATTTACAGCCGGTAATTGATATTTTTCCATCTTTCATAATTAATATGCAAATCGCTATTACTTATTCTACTCGCTTTTAGCTCCTTCTCCTGAAGGAGAAGGTTGGGGTGATGTTTTGTTAATCTGTACTTTACTGCCAGGTTTGGTGGTTAATAATCCTGTGGTTAGAATAGTGTCACCGACTTTTAAGCCACTCGTAACTTCCACCATCAGTGAATCCCTTATACCGGTTGTAATGGTTTCCATGGAGGCAAGTCCATTCCTGTACACCATTACCTTTTTATTTCTTGCTTGTGGAATAACAGCCTGGGAAGGTATCATTAATGCCGTTTCATTTTTGTCCAGCATTATTTTTACCCGGGCAAAAGCGCCTGCCAGTAATTGTTCATCTGCTTTATCCACAACAGCTTTTACCCTAAGGCTGCGTGTTTCCTGGCTGATGTCATTTTCATTGGCAATAACCTTTGCTAAATAACTTTTATTGCTACCATCAATGCTAAAATAAACCAGCGCTCCGTTCTGCATTCTTGTGCCATATTTTTCGGGCACTGTAAAATCTAACTTCAGCCGGTTAGTCTGCCGTAAAGTGGTAATAATAGTTTGTGGTGTTATGTATGCGCCTGTACTGATATTACGCAGGCCTAACCTGCCACTGAATGGGGCTCTTATTTCAGTTTTAGCAATGCTTGTTCTTAAAATATTAATATCTGCCCTGATATTATTTACGGAAAGCAGACTAAGGTCATAATCTTGCTGGCTGATGCCACTTATTGCCAGTAATTCCGACTGTCGCTGTTCTGTTTTACCAGCAATAGATAATTGTACCTGCAGCTTTTTTATTTGCGCCTGTAAGTCGGCATCATATAATTTTACCAGCAGGCTGCCTTTACCTACATTAGTACCTTCATTAAAAAAAATACCGGTAACTTTTCCTGATATTTCCGGGTGTATGTCTGCTTCTTCAAAAGGTGTAAGGCTGCCAGGTACTTCGATATTTTGTGCCACGGCTTGTGGTGCTACAATAAACCCGTCTACTTTTGCAACAGCTGCAGGCGGACGTTTTCCGTTTTTATTTTCATCTTTTTTTGATTTACAGGAAACAGCTAAAAACATGAGGATTGGCAGTAAAAATTTTATTTTAATTAGTGCCGGGTTAAATCTCGTCATTTTTTATGTTTAAACATTGTTTTTGTAAAATTAGGCTAAGTTCAATAATTAGGCCGAAAGAAAATGTGAAAAAGTGTAAACGGAAACAGGCTATTTAAAAAATAATTACTCTACAATTACTTTTACGGTTTGTTTTATTTTATTAGCCTGGTGAATTAATTCCTGTTTTTCTTTACTTAATATAGTTATGTGGCCCATTTTACGGCCAGGTTTAGTTTCTTTTTTACTATAAATATGTACAAAAATATTTTCAACCTGCATAATTTCTTCCAACCCCTGGTATGTGGCAATACCTGTATATCCCTTAGCACCTAATAAATTTACTATTGCGGCAGGTAAAATCGGTGCTGTGTTTCCAAGTGGATAACCGAGCATTATCCTCCACAGCATATCAAATTGTGAGCAATAATTTCCTTCAATAGTATGATGGCCGCTATTGTGTACCCGGGGAGCAGTTTCATTTACCCATACATTATCATCCAAATCAATAAATAATTCTACTGCGAAAATACCCGGGCTTTTTAATTCTTTTACTACTTTTAAAGCGATGGCTTCAGCTTTCCATAATATTTTTTCCGGTAATTCTGCCGGGCTTATCTGGTAATCTAAAGTATTAAGCTGCTGATTAAAAACCATATCAACGGCAGGATAGATGGCAGTTTTATCTTTATCATCAACTGCTATGATTATAGCAATTTCTTTTTTTATATCTACTGATTTTTCGAGTACTGCCGGGATGTCAAACCCTTTAACAATGTCATCCTTGTTCTGTATAACTTGCACACCACGTCCGTCATAACCACCGGTGCCAACCTTATGTACTGCAGGCAAAAAATTTATTTGCTGTTCGAGCTCCTGAATATTTTGTGTAATAATAAATGGTGATGTGGGAACCTGGTTATCTTTATAAAACTGTTTTTGTAAAATCTTATTTTTAATAATTTTTAATGCAGCAGGACTAGGATAAATTTTTACGCCATCTTTTTCTAATAGTTCAATAGCTTCTTGGTTTACATTTTCTATTTCGATAGTCAATACATCCAAATCCTTTCCGAAATTATAGACATCTTCAAAGCTGGTAATATCGCCTTTTACAAAATGGTGGCATAAATGTGCCGCAGGGCAATGAAGATCATTTTCTAAAACAAAAGTTTCTACAGGGTAATTAATGGCGGCTTGCAGCAACATCCTGCCCAATTGCCCGCCACCTAAAATTCCGGCTTTTTTCATGAGGGCAAATATAATCTACTTTTTCACCGCAAAGGTGGAAAGGCGCAAAGTTTCGCAAAGAAAAAACTTGTTTGTTATTACGTTTTCCAGCGTCTTTGTGCCTTTACGGTTATTTATTATATTTGTATTATCAATGACTCCAGATTATCCGCATAAAATATTTAATGATAAACGCTGCCATTACAATTTGTTGATGGAGGTTTTGGCCATGGATGAAATTATTAGTGCATAGAATATTTATCTACTTAAATAAAGTTTAATAGCAGCAATGCCGATGAACGTAATGCGACGCAACGATGCTTAATTGAAATACAAATGCTTGTTACAAAAAAATAAAAATCTTATAATATGTTAACTGAATTAGCGATAAATAAAGAAATAGTCACTACTGATTTTCTGCCTTTACATGGTACTGATTATGTGGAATTTTATGTAGGCAATGCCAAACAGGCTGCTCATTTTTATAAAACTGCTTTTGGCTTTCAATCGTTGGCATATGCCGGGCCTGAAACCGGCGTAAAGGATAGGGTAAGTTATGTAATACAGCAAAATAAATTGACTTTTATGCTGACTACTCCTTTACGTACTGGTAATGAAATAGCTGATCATGTTTATAAACATGGAGATGGGGTAAAAGTTCTGGCTTTAAAAGTGGATGATGCTGCAAGTGCCTGGCAAGAGACTACCAAACGTGGAGGCAAAAGTTACCTGGAGCCGACAGTGCTAAAAGATGAAGGAGGTGAATTAGTGATGAGTGGAATACATACTTATGGGGATACTGTTCATTTATTTATTGAAAGAAAAATTATACCGGTGTTTTCATGCCTGGATTTAAGGCATGGAATACTTCATTTGTTACAGAAGGTACCGGGCTTTTATATGTAGATCATTGTGTAGGCAATGTAGGCTGGAACCAAATGAACCCATGGGTAAAATTTTATGAGGATGTAATGGGTTTTAAAAATATTTTAAGTTTTGATGATAATGATATTTCCACAGAGTATTCAGCGCTAATGAGTAAGGTAATGAGTAACGGTAACGGATATGTTAAATTTCCTATTAATGAACCTGCTGAAGGAAAAAAGAAAAGCCAGATAGAAGAATATCTTGAATTTTATAATGGCGAAGGTGTACAACATGTGGCTATTGCTACGAATAATATTATTGAAACAGTTACGGAACTGCAAAAAAGGGGGATTGAGTTTCTTAAAGTGCCTGCCAGTTATTATGAAACTGTTTTGGACAGGGTGGGGGAAATAGATGAAGAGTTGAAAGCGTTGAGCGATTTGGGTATCTTGATAGACCGGGATAACGAAGGATATTTATTACAAGTATTCACCAAACCTTTGCAGGACAGGCCTACATTATTTTTTGAAATCATTCAGCGAAAAGGGGCTAAAAGTTTTGGCAAGGGTAATTTTAAAGCGCTGTTTGAAGCTATTGAGAGAGAGCAGGATGCCAGGGGTAATTTATAAAGTTTTTACTGAAGCTTTGCAAGGTTTTAACAGGATCACATTCAATAAAATTTGTATTTTTACGTTTATTAACAAATATTATTAATGATGCGTATGATCATAAGAGCTTTGTCTTTTATTTTTATTGGGATATTTTGTATAAATTATTCTTATTCCCAAACATCTTTTGCCAACTATAAAGTTGCGGGCCTGTCTAATAAATTAGAGGATACACTTCAGAAGCAATTTGCTGCCCAAAAATTAAAGTGGCCATTAAAGGCAATGTATATACGCAGTTTTAAATTTGATAAGCAAATTGAAGTATGGGTAAAGGATGATACAACTAAAAATTATAAATTATTCAAGACGTATAAAGTTTGTATGCAGAGCGGGAGAATGGGACCTAAACGTATGGAAGGTGATTACCAGGTACCCGAGGGTTTTTATCATATTAATGAATTTAATCCCAATAGTAATTACCATCTTTCTTTGGGATTAAATTATCCTAATGCCTCAGATAAAATTTTAAGCGATCCGGCAAGGCCGGGAACAGCTATTTATATTCACGGCAGTTGTGTGTCAGTTGGCTGCATACCGGTTACAGATGCTTACATTGAAGAGATATATTTATTAGCCGGCAAAGCAAAAAATGCCGGGCAGGAATTTATACCTGTACATGTTTTTCCTATAAGGTATAATGTTAAAAAATCTGCGGACTACCTGGCGGAAGCTTGTAAAATTAATCCTTCTTTGACCCCTTTTTCTGCCAGGCTAAAAGAAGCTTTTGATTATTTTGAAGAGAAAAAGCAATTGCCTTTAATTTTGGTTAACCGCAAAGGAGAGTATGTGTTTAATTGATTGGTAAAAGAATAAGCTCAGTATAATACAAGAAAAGCCTGATAGGATTTAAAAAGCAATGACAAGATAAATTCTTATGTAAGAGAGTCAGCTTTGCATAACCTTCATTAATACATGAATTGTACTGTTTCTTTTGTTTTTTGCTCCAGTAAAATTGTTTTCTTTTCTGTTAATTCTTCAATAATGGATTTATTGTAATGCCGTATAGTTAATAATGTAAGGTTTCTTTGTAATTGCACATCAAAAAAATCCGAAGCGGCCAAAGCTAATTTTTCAATTTTTTCTTCATTATCATCCAGGCAGCAAAGAAAGCTTATGGCAGTATTTTGCGTAAGGTTCGGTTTTATTTTAACCATTGTAAAAAAGCTGGTATAATTTACCCACTGATTCTTCTTCCATAAATGAAAAATCTTTAGAGTTGAGCTGCAGTAATACCTGGTTATCTTTAACTACTATGATCGGCGGTAAATTATGCACCAGCTTGTTGCTAATGATAGTGCCAGGGGAACCAGGATTTAAAAAACATTTTACATGCAAAGGTATTTTGGCATTTTGTAATGGCTTAATAGTTTTAGGATGTATTACCTGTGCGCCATAATAGGCCATTTCAATTACTTCTTTATAACTCAGTTCACTAATGTATTGTGCTGATGGAAATTGTTTTGGATCGGCATTCATTACGCCTTCAACATCTTTCCATATAATCAGGTTTTCCGCTGATAAAATATTGGCAAAAATAGCTGCGCTGTAATCACTTCCTTCCCGACCTAGTGTAGTACTTTCATTATCGGCTGTGGCACCGATAAAGCCTTGTGTGATAATAAGATTACTATGGATGAATAGTTGATGGGTAGCGTTTGTAATTTTATTTGAAGATACAGTCCAGTTTATGGCAGCGTCCCTGAAATTGTTATCGGTTTGTAATAAATCCCTTACATCTATCCATTGGTTTCGTATGTTTATTTCGTTTAAATAATTACTGATGATGGCAGTGCTTAACAATTCTCCGCAGCATACAATCTGATCGTAATAATAGTCATAATTTCTTACCGGCTTATCATACAACAGCCACTCAATTTCTGTAAAAAAATCTTTTAATTGATTCTCTGCTTTTTGCCAGTTGAGGGTACATAAATATTTAAGTGTATTAAGATGGCTGTTTTTTATTTGTTCAAATAATTGCAAAGCATCTTCTTTTCTTTCTTCAAAAAACGCTTCAGCAACTTTTTCCAGGGCGTTTGTAGTTTTGCCTATTGCTGAGATAATGATAACTAATTGTTCATGCGGATAATTTTTGATAATTTCTCCAATATTTTTGATTTTTTCTACAGAACTTACACTAGCTCCGCCAAACTTAAAAACCTTCATGTGTTAATATGGGTTGATTGATATAATTCTGCTAATTTCGCCAAATAATTGCAGTTCCCAAAAGTCGTAGTTATTACCTGATAAATAACACATAATTAAACAAATAGATCAACTGCATATAAACCGCCGGGTACCAACCTTAGATGAGTTTACCATACAGCAGATGCGTGCCTTTCCACAGGCTACAGGACAATTATCGGGACTTTTACGGGATATCGGCCTGGCCGCTAAAAGAGTAAATGTAGAGGTAAATAAAGCCGGGCTCGTAGATATTTTAGGTGATGCTGGTGATATAAACATACAAGACGAAGAGGTAAAAAAGCTGGATGTATATGCCAACAGCCAGTTTGTAGGTGTGTTAAGGCATGGGATAAGCTGTGCCGGAATAGGCAGTGAAGAGTTAGATGATATCGTGGTTTTTGATGATGAAGTGAGTAATAATTCCAAATATGTGTGTCTTTTTGACCCTCTGGATGGCAGCAGCAATATTGATGTAAATGTATCCATAGGTACGATATTTGGCATTTACAGGCGGGTAAGTGAAAGTGGCAAACCTGCTACCAGGGAAGATTTTTTGCAGGCAGGCAACAGGCAGGTGGCTGCCGGCTATATAATTTACGGATCTTCAACAATGCTCGTATATGCTACACGGAGAGGTGTTAATGGTTTTACGCTTGATCAGTCTATTGGCGAGTTTTGCCTGAGCAATCCAAATATTCAGTGCCCGCCTTTGGGAAAAATATATTCAGTAAATCACGGCAATTTTTTTCAATACCAGGAGCCGGTAAAGAAATATATTACTGCATGCCAGAAAAAAGACAAAACTAACGGTGGGCCTTATACGCAGAGGTATATTGGTAGCATGGTATCTGATGTGCACCGGAATTTAATAAAAGGAGGAATTTTTATGTACCCCGGTACAATAGATAAGCCAAATGGAAAGCTAAGGCTTCAATATGAATGCAACCCTTTTGCGTTTATAATAGAGATTGCAGGCGGTGTGGCCACTGATGGTAAACAAAGGATTCTGGATATAAAGCCTACTGCTTTGCACCAGCGTACGCCGTTTTTTATTGGCAGTAAATCAATGATGGAAGAGCTGGATGGATATTGGAAAGGGGAAGCTTAATCGCGGAGGCGCTAAGTCGCAGAGCTTTATAAGAATTACTTTCTCAGCGTCTTTGCGCCTCCGCGGTAAAATTATCCGCTTTAATAAAAGTTGAATATTGGTATGTTGTACAAGTAAGTGCCCCCGCCTTCGGAGGGGGCAGGCTACAACGGTGATGAGTAAAGTTCTAATGTTTGTAACAAAATATTTTAAATGCAAAAAATAATAATATCTGTAAAAAATCTTACGAAAACCTATGGTAGTTTCCAGGCAGTAAAAGGTATTTCGTTTGATGTATTTGAAGGAGAAATATTTGGTTTGCTGGGTCCGAATGGCGCAGGAAAATCTACAACTTTAGAAATTATTGAAACTTTAAGGGATAAGACAAGTGGTGAAATAATTGTAGATGGTATTGACCTGGACAAAAATCCCGGCAGGATAAAAAAAATTATTGGAGTACAGTTGCAAACTTCCGGTTTTTACCCAGGTTTAACTTTGGTAGAACTGATTGAGCTTTTTGGCGGCTTATATAACCAACCTGTACAGCCGCTGGCGCTACTGAAAAAAGTAAATTTAGCAGATAAGGCAAAAAATAAGTACAAAGAAATGAGCGGAGGGCAAAAGCAACGTTTTTCGATTGCCACTACTTTGATTAACCAGCCTAAAATTATTTTTTGGATGAGCCAACAACCGGCCTTGATCCGCAGGCAAGGCGTAACCTATGGGATTTAATAAGAGAAATCAGAGACCAGGGTACTACAGTTATTATTACTACACATTACATGGATGAGGCAGAGCAGTTGTGTGATCGTATAGCTATTATGGATGAGGGAAATATTATATCCTTAAATTCGCCGGATAAAATGATAGATGATTTACTGGCATCTGGATTTGAAAAGCCAAAACAGGTTAAAGCCGCAAACTTAGAAGATGTTTTTATACATTTAACAGGTAAAGAAATAAGGGAAGATTAATTATAAATTAAAAATAAGAACAATGAAGCGACTAATTTTATTTGCAGGTATTTTCTCACTGCATGCAATATGTTTTTCACAAAAAAGCAAAACCAAGCCTGTAGCAGCTACAGCAAAAATCAGCCTGAAAACAGCAAAAGATACTCTTAGCTACGCTATAGGAGCAGGGGTGGCAGATAACCTGGTAAAACAAGGAATAAGTGATATAAATTATGCACTTGTACAAAAAGCAATGGAAGATGTATTTAAAAAAAGAACCCGTTTGTTAGACGAAAATACAGTAAATATGAGCATACAAAAAAAATTACAAGAGGCTGCAATGAAAAGGTTACAAACTGAAAAAGACAAAGGCGCAGCTTTTTTAGCACAAAATAAAAAGCGCAAAGAAGTAATCACATTAGAAAATGGTTTGCAATATGAAATAATTGATAGCCCAAGTGATACAGCAGCAAAACCTACAGCAGAAGATACAGTTGTTGTAAATTATGTAGGTACTTTAATTGATGGTACGGAGTTCGACAATTCTGTAAAAAGGGGACAGGCTGCGACATTTCCTGTAAATGGCGTAATTAAAGGGTGGACAGAGATTTTACAATTAATGCCTGTAGGTTCCAAATGGAAAGTGTACATACCAAGTGAACTGGCATATGGAGACAGGGGTGCCGGCGGATCAATACCAGGAGGGGCTGCACTTATTTTTGAAATTTCTTTGGAAGGCATAAAACCTAAAGCCAATCAATAAAATGAGCGATCTAAAATACCCGGTTGGAGAATATGTCATGCAGCCATTTTCTAATGTGCTAAAGAAAGAATGGCTGCTTGATATACAATCTTTACCTCTGTTTTTGGAAAATGCTATTTTGAATTTGGATGAGCAGCAGTTAAATGTGCCTTACCGGGAAGGAGGTTGGACCGTAAAACAAGTCATTCATCATTGGGCAGATAGCCATATGAATGATTATGTGAGGTTTAAATTAGGATTCACAGAGGATAACCCTGTAATAGAGGCGTATGATGAAGTTAAATGGGCCGAATTGGATGATGTGAAAGAGCTGCCAATTAATATTTCTATCACGCTATTACATGCATTACATATAAGATGGTATGCTTTTCTGCAAGCTTTTACAAACAGTGATTTTGATAAAACAATTTTTCATCCCGGGCATAATAAAGAATTTACACTATGGCAGCTGCTGGGCATGTACGCATGGCATGGACGGCATCATGTAGCACATATTACAACGCTGCGTAAAAGGATGAAATGGTAATTTTTTGGTTACCAGCCTCAGTTTTTCATGGCAGCACCCTTGTAGCCTGCCCCGTCCGAAGGCGGGGTCACTCACTTATACCGCATATCTTTAGGCAACAATTGAAATCATCAAAGTTTATTTATGAACTGGTCAATAGAATCATCTGATTACATCATACAGCATCATTATTTTACCGCAAGGAAGGATGTATGTAAAACCCCGGGCGGTCATATGGTAGATGCATATTTTGTTGTGGAATTACCACCCTCCGCCTGTGCCATGGCACTCACACAGGAGGGCGAAGTAATAATGATTCAACAATACCGGCACCCGATTGGTAAAACTGTGCTTGAAGTACCCGGTTCTTTTGTTGATGAAAATGAAGACATTGCTACAGCAATGCACCGTGAGTTATTGGAAGAGACAGGATACGAGTTTTCTGGTATGGAATTGCTGGTTAAGGTGGCAGCAAACCCGGGAGTGCTGAATAATTTTACTTACCTTTTTTTAGCAACCGGTGGCAAAAAAGTAGCTGCGCAAAAGCTGGATCATAATGAAGAAATAGTTATTGAACTAATGCCGCCTGAAGAAGTGAAAAACTTATTAAATGATGGTAAAATAGTGCAAGCATTACATGCCTGTTGTTTGTTTTATGGATTTAATAAACTGGCTTTAAATAATAATAGGTAACGTTGCTTACTATTTTTCCACACTTATTATAAAGCTGTGAATGTTTTTCTACAAAGTTTTGATTGATTTGCATCTGATATGGGCAAACACCGCTATATTTTAATAAAAAACACCCATTAACGGTTAGGCACATACTTTGTTTTCTATTTTATAGAAAAATAAATGTTATGAACAATAAAAATAAAATAAGTCAAAATTTTACTCCGGAAACATATCGGATTGATATTGATAAAAATTACGAAGTAAGTAAATGGTGTGAGGCTTGGGGAATCTCTCCGCTCGAATTAAAAATAGCAGTCATTGAAGTAGGTACGAAAATTTCTAAAATTGAAAGATTTTTAAAGACTAGGCCGCAGTTTCAATTTGTTAATTAAGATGAGATGTTGTAGATATTTTTTATTTCTGCAATAATAAAAAAACTTCCGCAGACTATAATTATATCTGTTGAAAGCGCATTCTGTTTAGCATTGTCTAAAGCATCATTTACATCATCATAACTTTCGCCGGTTAAATTAAATTGTTGGGCAATAGTTTTCAATTCGTTATGGGCAAGTGCCCGGGGCAGATGTGCATTAGTGAAATAATACATTGCACCGGCAGGCAATAGCGATAAAATTTTAGCAGAATCTTTATCTTTCACTAATCCGATAATAAAATGGATTTTGGATGGTTTATACAAATATAATTGTGCTAAAACATGTTTTATTCCATCTTCATTATGTGCTACATCTATTACTGTTAAAGGGTCTTTATTAATTATATCCCACCTGCCTGCAAAGCCGGTTAACTTCTTTACTTGTTTTAAAGCTTGTTGTATTTGTGGTAAATTCACAATAAAACCTTCGGCAGCTAAATGAAAAACAGCTGATAAAACTGTTACCAAATTTTTTTGCTGATATATTCCTGTAAGGTCAAGAGCGAATTCCCATTCAGTATTTCTTCCTACATCACTAATCCATTTTGTTGTTATAAGTTGTGTATCAATATTGAGGCGGCTACCGGTAATAATAAATTCATCTTCAGCAAAATATAGCAGGTCGGTTAAGCCACTTGCTTTATTGATAAAAACTTCATCTGTTTCGGGGTTTCTTTCTCCAATAATAACAGGGATACTTTTTTTAATAATGCCCGCTTTTTCTTTAGCAATATCTTGCAAAGTATTTCCCAGGATATTCATATGGTCCCAACCGATATTTGTTATTATTGATAAGATTGGTGTAATAATATTAGTGCTATCCAGCCTGCCGCCAAGCCCGGTTTCAATAATTGCGACATCTACTTTTTGCCGGGCAAAGTATTCAAAAGCCATAGCCACAGTCAACTCAAAAAATGAAGGTTGTATCTTTTGAGAAATATGTCTTGTATGTTCAACAAAACCAATTACAAAATCTTCACTCACCATTTTGCCATTTATTTTTATCCGTTCTCTAAAATCTTTTATATGTGGGGATGTATAGAGACCTACTTTATATCCGGCCTGCTGCAAAATGGAAGCAAGCATGTGGCTCGTACTTCCTTTGCCGTTAGTTCCCGCTATGTGAATGCTTTTAAATCTTAGATGTGGATTATCCAATGCTTCGCAAAGGGCAATAGTATTATGCAAATCTTTTTTATAAGCAGCATCTCCAATGCGGCTATACATTGGCAGCTCGTTATATAGATAATCAATGGTTTGCTGGTAATTCATCTGCAATAAAAACTTGTAGTATGGTAAATTAATCTCTTTTCCCAAAAAGTAAACTGCCAATGCGTACCATATTGCTTCCTTCTTCGAGTGCTATTTTATAATCTGCGCTCATTCCCATAGAAAGAATTAATAGTTGGCTGTTAATAATTGGCAGGTTATTATTTTTATTAAATAATAATTTAAGATAATTAAATTCTTTTTTAATGAGTTTTGTATCATTACTAAAAGACGCCATACCCATAAAGCCTGCTATTTTTACATTTTTTAATTGGCTAAATTCACTATTGTTGAGAATGGTTTCCAATTCATCTTCAGTTAGCCCGAATTTGGTTTCTTCTTTTGCAATATAAATTTGTAAAAGACAAGCCATTGTACGGTTATATTTTGAAGCCTGTTTATTTACTTCTTTTAATAAAGCCAAGGTATCTATTCCATGAATTAAATGTATAAACGGGGCAATATATTTTACTTTATTGCTTTGTAAATGCCCGATAAAATGCCACCGTATATCCTTAGGTAAAGCTGCTTCTTTTTCTATAAGTTCCTGCACATAATTTTCTCCAAAATCTCTTTGGCCAAGATTGTACAATTCCTGTATATCTTCAATAGACTTGGTTTTTGAAACAGCTACCAACGTAGCTTTACCATTTAACTCCTGCAGTATTTGCTGATATTTTTCTTTGTTGATGGGCATGTTTAGTTTGAAGTTGGGAGTTTGAGGGTTTTAGGTTTGTATTTGCTCAATAATGGTATATAGTACAAGTGAGTGACCCCGCTTTCAGACGGGGCAGGCTACAACAATGCCTAATAGTAGCACTACAGCTAAGGTCAAAATTATCTTTTTATTTATATTATTTAAGACAAATCTTATTACAAACCCCAAACCCCAAACCTCAAACCTCAAACCTTAAACTATAAAACCATCAACTTATTTCAAAATACTCCTTCCAATTACGATTCTCTGCACCTCACTGGTACCTTCATAAATCTGGGTAATTTTTGCATCCCTCATCATTCTTTCTACATGATATTCTTTTACAAAGCCATAACCACCATGTATTTGAACTGCTTCTGTTGCCGTCCACATGGCAGTTTCGCTGGCAAAAACTTTTGCCATGCTGCTGCTTAAAGTGTAATCCAGGCGGTTATCTTTTTCCCATGCTGCTTTTAAACAAAGTAGTTTAGCACATTCAATTTTTGTAGCCATATCTGCCAGCTTAAATTGAATAGCCTGGTGATGCATAATCTCTTTACCAAACGCCCGGCGTTGTTTACTGTATTGCAGTGATCTTTCATATGCGCCACCGGCAATGCTTAATGCCTGGGAGGCAATACCTATTCTTCCGCCGGCTAAAATCTTCATGGCAAATTTAAATCCGAAACCGTCTTCGCCAATCCTGTTTTCTTTAGGCACTTTTACATCATTAAATAAAATACTGTGTGTATCGCTGCCCCTTATCCCTAATTTATTTTCTTTTGCCCCAACTGATACACCAGGAAGGTTTTTTTCTACTATAAAAGCATTAATACCACGGCTGCCTTTACTTACATCTGTTTGTGCAATAACCAAGTATACACTTGCAGTATTTCCATTAGTAATCCAGTTTTTAGTACCGTTTAATAAATAGTAATCGCCTTTATCTTCTGCAGTGGTGCTTTGAGATGTTGCATCGCTACCAGCTTCCGGTTCGCTTAATAAAAATGCACCAATATACAGTTCATTATCTTTTTTACCTTGCGCAAGCGGAGTTAAATATTTATGCTTTGCTCTTCATTACCGTATTCCTGTAGTCCATAACACACCAGGCTATTGTTTACGCTCATACATACGCTTACACTGGCATCAACTTTACTTATTTCTTCTATTGCCAATACATAACTAACTGTATCTAAGCCGCTTCCTCCATATTTTGTATCTACCATCATGCCCATAAAACCAAGATCAGCCAACTTTTCTATTTGTTCTTTTGGGAATTTTTGTAGCTCATCCCTTTCTATCACACCCGGCAGGCATTCATTTATTGCAAAATCACGGGCGGCTTGCTTAATCATAAGTTGCTCTTCAGTTAGTTGAAACTGCATATACAATCAATTTTTAATTTAGGCACAAAAATAAGCTTTGCTATCAAAGAAAATTAATTTGCCTAAGATATATTTAGAGCTGCTTAAATTTAATTTATAGAATTAAAAAGTGGCCGGTGGGGACACCCGGCCAGGACAGCCAGCTGCGGTTGGTGCCCCCACTAATCGCAAAACAGGCAATAAAAGCTCTATTTTTAAACAGGCTCTTAGTTTTATTTGGCATTACCCACCACGTTAAGTATAGTTAGAAGCCGGATTTAACTAATTTTGCGTTTTATGTATATAAACTGCACAGATAAAGAACTATTGGTATTAAAGAAAATCGGCCAGGCTGCTGAAGAAATGCAGGTGCCATGTTATTTGATTGGAGGATTTGTACGGGATAAAATTTTAGGAAGGCAAACTAAAGATGTAGACATAGTATGTGTTGGTGATGGGATAGACCTTGCCAATAAAGTAGCGGAAAGTTTTAACCCGCAGCCAATAGTCCATTTTTTTAAAAATTTTGGCACTGCACAAATAAAATGTGATGATATTGAGATTGAATTTGTTGGTGCAAGAAGGGAAAGCTATAGATATGACAGCAGAAAACCGGATGTAGATGCAGGCACTATTGAAGATGATCAAAACCGCAGGGATTTTACCATTAATGCATTGGCAATAAGCTTAAATAAAGATGATTATGGTGATTTAATAGATCCTTTTAACGGTATCAATGATTTAAAATTAAAAAACATCCAAACTCCGTTAGATCCTTTGCAAACTTTTAGTGATGACCCGCTAAGAATGATGAGGGGTATAAGATTTGCTGCCCAATTAAATTTTACCATACACCCCGAAACTTTTAAAGCCATACAAACCAGTGCACACCGGATAAAAATAGTTAGTGGCGAAAGAATTGCCGATGAGCTTAATAAAATATTAATGTGCAACAAGCCTTCTGTAGGATTTGATTTATTGTACAAAAGCGGGTTGCTAAAAATTATTTTTCCGCAAATGGTAGCACTTGCAGGTGCAGAATATATTGATGGAAAGGGCCATAAAGATAATTTTTATCATACGCTGCAGGTAATTGATAATATATCGCAATTTACTGGTGATATCTGGCTGAGGTGGGCCGCTGTATTACATGATATTGCCAAACCAGTAACCAAACGCTTCGAGGAGGGCCATGGCTGGACGTTTCACGGCCATGAAGTGGTAGGTGGAAGAATGGTTCCTAAAATATTCGCAGCTAATGCTTCCGCAAAATGAAAAGATGAAGTTTGTGCGCAAGATGGTTGAGCTGCATCTAAGGCCTATTAGTTTAACTAAAGAAAATATCACCGATTCGGCCATCAGGAGATTATTATTTGACGCAGGTGATGATTTTGATGCGCTGATGACTTTATGCGAAGCTGATATTACCAGTAAAAATTCCGCTAAAGTAAAACGGTTTTTAGAAAATTTTAATTTAGTACGGCAACGTTGTGCAGAAGTTG
Organism: Chitinophagaceae bacterium; assembly: GCA_016713965.1. GTDB lineage: Bacteria > Bacteroidota > Bacteroidia > Chitinophagales > Chitinophagaceae > Ferruginibacter. Next base: position 181,358 of record JADJOC010000003.1, on the reverse strand, counting down.
AAGAAAAAGATAGTATCCGCAACTGGCAACCGCCAATCAGTGGGGAATTGATCATGCAAACTTTTAGTTTACCCCCTTGCAAAGTAGTGGGTGATATAAAAAATATGATAAGGGAAGCCATACTGGAAGGAGTTATACCTAATAATTATGATGCAGCACATAATTATATGTTAGAAAAAGGTAAGGAATTGGGACTTAGTAATTAGCTATTTGGATATTGAAGTATCAAACTTATCGGCTATAAATTTGCCTGATTTTAAATTACTAATTTCCAATTCCTTTTTTATCTTAATTTTACTAAATAACCATTACCCTAATACCCAATTACAAATACCAAATTACTTTTTTATCCTTAATTTTACCGCATGGCAATTTTACGTTTCAGAATTTATTGGGAAGATGATGATAGTGTTTATCGTGATATAGCTGTTAAGCATACGCAAAGCTTTTTAGATTTGCACAACACTATTTTAAAATGCTTTGAATTTGATAATAAACACAAAGCAACCTTTTATAGAAGTAACGACCAATGGCAGCGTGGAAGAGAGATATCTTTGGAAAAGTATGATAAAAATTATAAGGCTGCCCCGCTTTTAATGAAAGAGACTTTAATTGGTTCTGAAGTTAAAAGTCAGAATACAAAATTTATTTATGAATATTATTTTACCCGGAACTGGCATTTTATGGTGCAATTAATTAATCTAGATAAAGCAGAAAATAAAAAATTAACTTACCCTTCCTGTATTCGTACAGAGGGGATTGCCCCGTCACAGTACGGTACTAAAGGCCTGGTAGACAGCCGCCTGGCTGAGATGGAAGAAAAATATGATTTGCAGCCTAGTGCTTTTAGTGATGGCTTTAGTAAAGAAGGCGGAGATGATGATGAAGTAAACGATGCTGAAGAAGAGACTACACCGGATGAAAACAGCGAAGAATTTTAGAAGTCGTAACCACATTAATATATTTACTTTCCTTTGGGTTCTTTACAAACTCAAATAATATGAAAAAAAACTGCGTTGTAATTGTAGGACCAACTGCAGTCGGAAAAACCTCTCTGGCTGTACAAGTAGCACAAACCTTTAATACAGAAATTATTTCTGCTGATAGCAGGCAATGCTATCAGGAGTTAAATATTGGTGTTGCCAAACCTTCTGCTGAAGAATTGGCAACTGTACCCCATCATTTTATTAATTCGCATTCCATCCATAACGAAGTAAATGCTGCAGTGTTTGAAATGTACGCACTGGATAAAATCAATTCCTTATTTGTAAAAAATGATTGTGTAGTAAGGGTAGGAGGTACGGGCTTGTATATAAAAGCTTTTTGTGAAGGCTTGGATCCAATGCCTGTGATAAATGAAGAATTAAAACAGGAAATTATTAATCAATATAATGAAAAAGGATTAGCATGGTTGCAAAATGAAGTGGCAGGGCAGGATCCTGTTTTTTATGCCAAAGGGGAAATAAAAAACCCTCAAAGATTAATGCGGGCTTTAACTATCAAATTATTTACAGGCCGTTCAATTATAGAATTTCAATCTGCACAAAAAAAGAAAGAGATTTTAATATTGTAAAAATTGGTTTGGAATTACCAAGAGACCAATTGTATCATCAAATTAATAAGCGGGTAGATAGTATGATTAAAATGGGATTGGTGGATGAAGTTAAGGGCTTATTACTTTATAAAGAATTGAATGCTTTGCAAACAGTTGGATATAAAGAATTGTTTGAATTTTTCGAGAATAAGATATCAAAAGCAGCGGCTGTTGAAAAAATAAAATTAAATACCAGGCATTATGCCAAACGCCAAATAACCTGGTTTACAAAAGATAAAACCATCAAATGGATAGATGCATCTAATAAGAATATAAGTCATCAGGTTCATCAAACCATTTTGGCAGCAATACTTTAGACGGGGTAGGAGATTTAGATTTGGTTATTTTTTTACTGCCCTGATTTTTTTCTATTGATCCTTTGGAGGTAAAACCAAGTGCTTCTATTTTAATACCAATTACTTCATTAGCAGTATTTCTTATAAATACAGCTTTTCCATTATATGCCGGAATTATAAAGCGGTCTGTTCCATCTTTTTGCAATATTACATTTCCTATAGATGAACTTAAGGTTAAGTTACCATTTTCAATACAACATTTATTTCTTTAAACAGCCCTTCCGAAAATTTATATTTTGCAATATACTCATCCAGGCAATCTTTTGCCTGGAGGCTAAAGCATACAATTGTTATTAAGGCAAAAAGCAGTGTAATTTTTTTCATAATGCAATAATTTAACTTACAACGTTATTACAAATGTAAAAGTTACAATAAAAATTTGATATTTTCTTATTTAATTAAAATTTAAATCCAATGGTAGCAGCTATATTGCCTCTTTGTTGGTTAAGCGTGGCAAAAGTATTATCACGGTCTTCAAGCCTGTACGGAAAAATTACGTCTTTAGTTAATGCATGTACATATGTAAGGTCAAAAAATATACCTTTATTCCTATACCCCAGGCCCCCGCTTAAAAGCATGCGGCTGGCTTTTGTGGCGGGATCTTTATATGGGTTACCATAATAAGCAAACCCGAGCCTGGCCATTATTATATTAAATTTCAATTCGCCACCCGCCCTGAAATTAAAATTTCCTTTATATTGGTTGCGGACTACATTATTCAAGGATTTATAGTAAGCGTCATCTTCATTAGTAGATTGTTCCGTATCACTACTAAATCTGCTCCCCTTATGACTGATGTACTCAATATCGGCAGAGATGAACCCTTTTTGATTTTTAGTGTTTTCTACTTCCCTGAATACGTAAGACCCACTTGCAATAAATTTCCATGGTGTAGTCTGGAGATAATTACTTTGTCCAGGCTGGCCATTTGTAAAAGTAGTTGAAGAGACATAAAAATTTTCTATAGGATTTTCTAATTGTGTAGAAAGTGTGGCAACACGGGTATCTCTCATCGCACTAACAGTAGGCGTATGCACAGCTATACCTAAGCGTACAAAATCCTTGGGACGGTAAATAGCTCCAAGCTTTGCATTTATTCCAACGCCCTTGGTTGTAAAAATATCTGTGTATTCAAATTGCTTAAAATTGTTACTGGTATTACCAGATGTATCGGATTCTCTAAAAGTGGAGCTGCTTTTATAATTTGTAATGGGAACTCCAAGCGTACCACCAAAAAGCCATTTGCCGTTTTTATTATGTGCAAAGCTTACAGCTAATTCAGTAATGCCGCCAGAGGTAACCTGGTCTATTTCCTGCATTAATGCCTGCCCGGCATCTAAAATATATTCAGGAGCGCCTTTTACCTGGGTTATACCGTCTACTGTAACTGTATCAATCAGGAAAGTATATAAGGCAGGAGCAGAGGTAAACGGAAATTGCGAATTTGTATTTAAGGCATCATCAATAGTAAAGCCGCTTTTTGCAAACTCTTCAGTAAACTGCTCACTAAAAGAACTATAATTATTTAACCCTTTGTATTCAATACGGTTATTAAAATTTGCTGCTTGTGTTACGGCAAAACTAAGGGCATTATTAACTCCGGGTTTATAAATATTATCATAGCCTAATACAAAGCCAATAGTACCTATATTAAAATGATTAAATTGATTTTGAGTAACAGCATCCCGGTAATTAATTTTATTATTATTTAGTAAATAGGAAGGTGATAACACAAATTCACCGGTTTTGTAGAATCCCAATCCTGCAGGATTTACAAAAGCAGCGTTGAGATCACCACCTAAAGAACCCATTGCCCCGCCAATGGCCAGGTTACGGGCAGTACCATTTTGCGGATAAAAAGAATATCGTAAAGCATCCTCAGGAATTTGGGCCTGGGTTGATAAAGTAAGTGATACAAGTACGGAAAATAAAATTTTTTGCATAGCAATAAAAATTTAGCCTAATATTATTATTAAGAATAAGTATTGATTAAGGGCCGGAGGTACTATCTACCTCGTGATGGTCTTGATACGCCCCCACCGCCACTGCTTCCAGAAGAAGAGGGTGAAGATGAGCGGTTGCTACCACCAGAATTCGACGGACTATAACTTCGGGTATTGTTATCATCGTTATTTGCCCTGCCCGATGATGGAGTAAGGACTTTACGTAAAACATTTTCTACACGACTTCTATTGGTATTAGTGTTATTGTATGTCCTGGTCGAAGTATTATTATTCGTATTATTATATGTCCTGGGTATATTATTTTTATTATACCCGCTGTAAGCATTTAAATTTGTCATCCGTGGCCCTGAAATAATATTGGGTTGAAATTTTGTTATTACCGGATTATAAATAGGGTAAGGGTAGTAATATGGATTATAATAATAGCCAAAATTATTATTCCAACTATTAAAAGTATAATTGTACGGACTGTTATAATAACTGTAGTTATATGGATTATAATTATTATAAAAACTATTACCATAATAGCTATTTCCAAAATATCCGTTATTAAAAGCAAACGGATCATTAATAGCCCTCCACCTGCGGTCTCTTATACCCATCATAATCTGCCTGTCCTCAAAATATGTTACTGCCACTTCATCCCTGTAAGTGTCATTATTCCTTTCGGCCCTTTCTGAATTAATCAATGGGCGTGAGGGTGAATAATATACATCATCAGGAGTTTGTGTGCTTTTATAAGCAGTACTACAGCTGCCTAATGTAGCTACAGATAAAGCTAAAAATAGAGTTTTATATAACATAATGTTTTGTTTATTCAATTATAAAAATGAAGTTGTTATTTTTGTAAAGTTTTAATATATACAAGTTACAAACAAATCTTTTGCCACAATATTAAATGACTGAATGGCCTGTTAAATATGTGTAAAAACAGCTGATAATGCAATAAAGATAAATGCGGCGTCCCTGCCTTCGGACGGGGCAGGCTGCCAAACAGCACATAGGACAAATGCCGGTAACATCATATTAAATCAAAAATCGATGATTAAAAAATAAATAAAATAATGAGTAAAGAATTAACCAGCAGGGCGGAAGATTATTCACAATGGTACAATGAACTGGTCGTAAAAAGCGCATTGGCAGATCACTCGGCTGTGAGGGGCTGTATGATTATAAAACCATATGGCTTTGCTTTATGGGAAAATATGAGAGATCAGCTGGATAAAATGTTTAAAGAAACAGGTCATCAGAATGCATATTTTCCTTTTATTTGTGCCTAAAAGTTTATTTGAGGCAGAAGAAACAAATGCTGAAGGGTTTTGCGAAAGAATGTGCCATTGTTACACACTACCGGCTAAAAGCTGACCCTGACAATAAAGGCAAACTAATTGTAGACACTGAGGCCAAACTCGAAGAGGAACTGATAGTACGGCCGACAAGTGAAGCCATAATATGGAACACATATAAAAACTGGATACAGTCTTACCGGGATTTACCATTACTAATCAACCAATGGGCCAATGTGGTGCGGTGGGAGATGCGTACAAGGTTATTTTTGCGTACGGCAGAATTTTTATGGCAGGAAGGCCATACGGCACATGCTACCAAAGAGGAAGCTATTGAAGAGACAGAACGTATGCTGCAGGTATATGCTGATTTTGTGGAAGGATATATGGCCGTACCGGTAATCAAGGGAATAAAAACTGCCAATGAAAGATTTGCCGGGGCAGAAGAAACATATTGTATCAAGCATTGATGCAGGATGGAAAAAGCATTACAGGCAGGCACATCGCACTTTTAGGTCAAAATTTTTCTAAAGCATTCGATGTGCAATATTTAAATAAAGACAATAAAAAAGAATTTGTCTGGGCTACGAGCTGGGGTGTATCTACCCGGCTAATAGGTGCTTTGATAATGGCGCATAGCGATGACCAGGGTTTGATATTGCCTCCTAAAATAGCGCCGGTACAAGTAGTGATAGTACCTATTTACAAAGGCGTAGAAAGTAAAATAGTAATTGATACAAAAGCCAATGAAATTATTGTACAGTTAAAAGCATTAGGTATTTCAGTTAAATTTGATAACAATGATAATACCCGTCCCGGGTGGAAATTTGCCGAGTATGAATTAAAGGCGTACCAGTACGCATTGCCATGGGATTAAGGGATATAGAAAATAATGTGGTAAGTGGCCCGCCAGGATGCCAAAGAAAAAATACCTGGAGTATGGATGGTTTGGCCACTACAATATTTGAATTGCTAAAGGATATACAGCAAAATATGTACAGCAGGGCACTTGCTTTTAGAAATGCGAATATTACTGAAGTGAATTCGATGGATGAATTTATAAAGATACTGGATGAAAAAGGAGGGTTTTTATCAGCACACTGGGATGGAACACCCGAAACAGAAGATAAAATTAAGGAACAGACAAAAGCTACTATCCGTTGCATACCTTTAAATAATGAGTTAAAAGAAGGTCAGTGTGTATTAACAGGCAAACCAAGTAAGCAAAGGGTGCTATTTGCCAGGGCATATTAATTATATTCAAAAGTGGGATAAGAAAAGTATGTGGGATTAAGTAGAATAAGGGCAAATTAAAGATCTGAAATTACTTAATACTATTTTTCGTAGCCTTGATTTTTTTGTTACTTTTTTTATCAAGAAAAAAAGCAAATAGAAAGTAACTCAATTCCATAGTAAGTTTGAGTTTAAAATACCTAATCCTAAAAGTATATAATGAAAATAATTAAATTTTGACGATGAGAGTTAGAGACAGGTACCGTGACCCTTTTTCAAAATATGAACCGCCTCCTAATTTACCTAATGCTACTATCAGCATGATATTGGGAAATGCTTCGATGGTGTTAGCCTTTTTTTTAGGGTTGCCAGGTTTAATTTGCGGTATTATTGGTTTAAGGCTTATTGATAAAGATGAAGAGCTTTACCAGTTTACTCCATCTCGTTATTCACCGGGCAGTATTTGCCAATCTAAAGGAGCAAGGATTTGCTGCTACATAGGTATAGTAATTGGAGTTACTTTAACCATGACAATTATTTTTATCGTGTTATTTTATGGCACATTAGATTACAAAATTTTACGGCATCATTTAAAATAACATTTTTATATGTACGACTCAAACCAGGATTATCTTTCACATGGGGAATTAGAGATAGACGGAGTTCCGGGCAGGCATTTAAATAATATTGCCAAATGGGCGAAAAGCCCTGGCTATTATAATTTTTATATTTATAGGTTTGGCATTAATTATAATGTTTACAGTTATAGCAGAAACCTCCACAAGCCAGTATACGAGGAGATTAGATTATTTAATAGCATATGATCCCGGTAAGCAAATATATTTTTTTATTTGTTTACTGTTGATCTTTTTATAATAGGTGCTATAGGATATTTTTTAATAAATTTTGCTAAAAAAACCAAGCTGGCTTTGATAAATGAAAGCATAGAAGATGTAAATCATGGATTAAAATCTTTAAAAATAAGTTTTATAATATTTGGAGTTGTTAATATTTTAGGCTTGTTATCCGCTTTACTTTCAATAGTTGTTATGTTCTAATAACTTGATAATGGAAAATCAACAAGAAAAAAAAATATTTAATTTTATTGCGGATGAGGACACCAAATTTCATTTGAAAGGAATTTCTCAATGGGCAAGGGTTAATGCCATTACAGGTTTTTGTTCTTTAGGAACAGGAATCTTAACTATCGTATTGACTACAATAAAATTTGATTTTTATAATGGTACAAAAAATATTTTTTATTCAATTATGGGTTGGGCTGTATCGCTTATAATGAATATTATATTACTTAATGCTGCTAATAATATTAAAAAGGCAGTAAGCTTAGCGGACCAGGGTGCGTTTAATAAAGGATTAAGTGACTTGGCATCTTATTTAAAAATAGCAGCAATAGTTATTATAATTGTTTTAATCTTATTTTTATTGGTTCTTTTATATTTTTACTTTTTAAAGAGTAACCCCAGATTTAATAGATATTAATGATAAGGCATGCTTATTCTTTAGTGGCTAAATAATTATAATCTTCCAGCAATTTTTCTAAAAATCGATATCATCCATCCCGGCTTCTATTTTTAAAACTTCTTTTATTTTAAGTGCTACTTTGCTGCACATAATATAATTATCTCTTTTTTTAGATTGGGTAAGCACATTTTTTATAGTATTAATATCCCTGTCGCTTAACCGCATTACAGTAGGAAATTTTACCATGTAGTTTGTAGCATTAACATTCATAAAAACGGTATCATTAATGGTTAATTTTGATTTGGTATTTACCACTACAGTACCTGCTGCCAGATCGCCAAGGCGCTGGCTTTTGTTTGTTGCTGCAATTATAATCACAGAAGCAATACCTCCCAGCACTAAAGCCACCATTCCTTTTCCAATATCCCCAAAAAACAGGGTAAGAATAATAAATCCCCATTCGTAAAAGCGTAAAAACCACCGTAATAAATATTGTCCTAACGTAGCTTCCGCCACCATCAAGGCTCACTACTTTTATTCTTAAAATTTTTTTACCCAGCGTTTGCCCGTTCATCCATAATTCTGTAAGCAATGTATAAAAAAGCATAGGTAAAAAAATTATTAATATTATAAAACCATAATTTTCTTCATCTCTATATAATTCCAGGCTGCCAAATAGTATATAAATCATGCTTGATAAATAAACTATCAATATAATAAAATCAATAATATAAGCCAATAAGCGTTTGTGAAATTCGGCCTGTTCAAATTCTATATCTATATTAAAAGGGGTTGCTATCTGTATTATCGACATTTCTTTTTTATATTACGATCATAAATTAGCGCAAATTGCATAAATGAATTTTTTTATTTATTAAAAATTCACCAATTTGTACCAAATTTATGAAAATAACCCTGTTTCTACATCTGGTAGGTAAGTTTATTGATGTAAGGGCATGTTTAAATTTAATTTATAGGTTTAAAAAGTGGCCGGTGGGACACCGGCCATGGCGGCCAGCCGCGGTTGGTGTCCCCACCAACCGTAAAATAGGTAATAAAAATTTTATTTTTAAACATGCTTTAAAGTATTTAAAAAGTATAATTTGGAAGAATGAGAGAAGCGATGTTTATAAAAAAAAATGCTGAGAAGTGGAAGGAATACCAGCATTTTGCTACTGATAATCCTGACGAAACTGCAGAAAGATTCATCACCCTGATTGATGATCTTTCCTATGCCAAAACATTTTACCCAAAAAGTAAAGCCACCCGCTGGATTAATGGGATTGCTGCATCTATTTATTTAAGTATATATCAAAATAAAAAGGAAAAGTATACAAGGGTATTCCGTTTTTGGAAATATGAGCTGCCACTTTTATTTAAAAAATATCACAAAGTTTTACTGTTTACTGTTTGTGTTAATGTATTTTTTACGGCTATTGGTATTTGGGGTAGTATAAATGACGGGGAGTTTATCAGGGGTATTTTAGGGGATGATTATGTAAATATGACAGAAGCTAATATTGCCAAAGGAGATCCTTTTGGTGTATATAAAAGCGATAACCTTTTCTCTATGTTTGTGCATATTGGTGTCAATAATATATTTGTAGCTTTTTTAATGGCAATAGGAGGATTGTTATTGGGCATTACTACTTTGGTGATGATGTGGCAGAATTGTTTAATGCTTGGTGCCTTTCAATATATGTTTTTTAGCAAAGGTTTAGGCCTGCAATCCATAATGGTAATCTGGATACACGGCACTTTAGAAATTCTTGCATTTTTTATTGCTTCTACTGCTTCATTTGTCATGGTCCAGGGTCTCCTGTTTCCCGGCACATTTAAAAGAACAATTTCATTTAAAAGATCGGTAAAGGATGCAATGAAAATAATGCTGGTGCTGGTACCTATTTTTGTAGTTGCAGCTTTTTTAGAAACTTATGTAACTCATTTAATGAGCCAGACATATGATAAGGAGAGTAATTTCGGTTTGCCGGTATGGGGCAGTGCTATTATCCTAGCGGTTTCATTAGCATTTATAGTCTGGTATTTTGTTATTTTACCAATAAGGTTAAATAAAAAGGGGTATTATATTCAGCCGGACGGCATCATTAACAGGCTGAAAAAATAATGCAGAAACTACTTTTTATATTAATTATTATTTTATTGCTAACTAGCAGAACAAATGCAGGGTATAAGCAAGTTGAATTGCAGGATACTGCTGTATTTAATGATGATATTGCTGATGACGATATTTATAATGAAAATTATGAAATAAACAATAACCGCAAAGATGTTTATAAGAGGGACAACGATGATACAGATACTATATTGCATTTTAATACGCTTAACATAAATCCGGACAGCATTACTGCATTGAAGGAGTCTAAAGCATTTGCCTATGTAAAAACCTTAGACAGTTTACTAAAAAAACGGCAGGATGAGGCAAAGCCCTCGGTAAAAAAAGAACGAAATCCTTTTTTAGGAATCATTATTAAGGTCTTGCTTTGGGGCGTAGCCATTTTCGTTGTGGTATTATTATTATACCGTTTATTTTTAGCCGATGGCATATTTAAAAAATCTTCAGCAAGCCATAAGAAAAATAAGGAGGCCGAAGAAGAAATTATAGTTACTAATAGTGATTTTAATGCACTTATTGATCAAGCCCTACGAAATAATAATTATCGTCTTGCGGTAAGGTATCATTATTTAAAATCTTTACATAAATTATCTGATAATGGATTACTACAGATCACACCAGATAAAACCAATTATCAGTATGTAAGGGAAATTAGTAATTACGAGTATCAAAATAAATTCTCTGCATTAACCCTGCATTATGAATATGTATGGTATGGAGAGTTTAATATAAGTGAAGATATTTACAGGAAAATAGAAACAGGGTTTAATAATTTTAATAAAAATTTCAAATAAGTATTGTATAAAACCATTTTCCATATTATAATTATTTTAACCCTTGGATGTATAGTGGTTTCCTGTGACCAGAAACCATACATTCCTGATTTAAAAGAAACATACCATTTCCAGGATAAAAAACCATTCGGTGGATTTGTCATGCATAATCAATTAAAGCAAATGTTTCCTAATAATACAGTAAGGCATAATGAATTTTCATTTGCAGATGCCTGGAAGTATGAATCAGATTATAATACTTTAACTGTTTGCATAACCCCGTTCTTAACCCTAGATTTTGAAGACATTGGGGCAATAACAAATTATGTATCATCAGGAAATGATTTATTTATTGCAGCTTCATGGATTGATAATTCATTGTTAAGCGAACTGAGTTGTAAAATTGGTTCAGGGTATTCAAATTTGCCTGCTGGCAAGCCTTTGAAAAATACCCATGTTAACCTTGCCCGGCCTGTTTTATCAAATAATATTAATTATAGTTATTTTTATAAGCCTTTTAATAATTACTTCTATGATATAAAAAATACAAACACTAAGGTATTAGCTACCAACGAAAATGGGCAGCCAAACTGTATCGTGGTTTTTTATGGTAAGGGCAGGTTGTTTTTACATTGCGATCCACGGGCATTTAGTAATTATTTTCTATTGAAAAAAGACAATTACCAGTATTTTAAAATTTAATGAGTTTTACAAGGCCCGCTCCTGATAATATTTATTGGGATAATTATTATAATCCGTTAAATTATTCAAAAAAGAAAAAAAAGAATTTTTCTGCCTTTGATATGATTTTTAATAATCCACCCTTGAAGTGGGCCTTCTGGCTAACATTGTTGTTGTTATTATTGTATGTATTATTCCAAGGCAAGCGGCGTCAAAGAATTATTGAAAACATACCGCCTAATGAAAATACAAGTGTAACTTTTACTGAAACGATAGGCAGGCTATATTTGCAAAAAAAGGACAATCACAATATTGCACAAAAAATGATTACTTATTTTAATGAACATATTCGTAATAACTATTTTTTAAATGCCGGGCAGTTTAATGAAGAATTTATAGCCACGTTAAGCAGGAAAAGCGGGGTGGACAAAAACAAGATAGAATCTTTATACCGGTCAATACACCGGGTACAGGTCAGTATACAAGTTGAAGATTTTGAACTGTTGTCTTTAAATGAAAAAATACAATATTTTTTTAAAAATAGTAAGTGATTTTTTGTAGCTATTCTTCCATCCCTTCTATATTTCCATCAGCAGTTTTACTTGAAGTGGCAACCATTTTATTAATCACTGTAATTTCATTTGCAGTAAAATACCGCCATTTACCAACGGGTAACCCGCTAATGGTAATATTCATAATCCTGATGCGTTTTAATGAAGTTACATTGTAACCTAAAGCTTCGCACATTCTCCTGATTTGCCTGTTCATCCCCTGTACAATAATTATTTTAAATTTTTCCGGGCCTTCTTGTTGTACAAAACATTTTTTAGTAACGGTTCCTAATATGCGAACACCGTCCCTCATTTTTTTTATAAATTCTATGTCAATAGGTTTATCTACCGTTACAATGTATTCTTTTTCATGATTATTGCCCGCCCGTAGAATTTTATTAACAATATCACCATCATTGGTTAAAAAAATCAATCCTTCGGATCTTTTATCCAACCTGCCTATTGGGAAAATCCTTGTTTTAAAATTTATAAAATCAATAATATTGGTTTTATCTTTTTGATCGGTAGTGCATGTAACTCCTTTGGGTTTATTAAGCAGTAAATAAATAGTTTCTTTTTTTTTCTTTATAGGTTCTCCGTCAACCTTTACAACATCGTTTTCTTTTACACGATTACCTTTTACAGCGTCTTTATTGTTAATGCTAACCTGCCCTGTTCAATATATTTATCAGCTTCTCTTCTTGAGCAGAATCCCGTATCACTTATGTATTTATTTAAGCTTATGTCCATAATTTTTTTATTGAATTAAACTTTTATAGTTTTCCATCTTCCTTTTTTAAATATAATTATTGCAGTAACAGCTAACAAAACCTCTGCAATTACAATTGCTAAATATACACCCAGGGACTGTAGTTTTAAATAATCAGACAGGATATATGCCAAAGGTATTTGTATTACCCAATAAATAACCAGGTTAATAATTGTAGGAGTTTTAGTATCTCCGGCACCATTAAAGGCTTGTGTCAGCACCATGCCGTATGCAAAAAATATATAGCCGGATGCCAATATCTGCAGGCACCTGGTTCCTTCTTCCACAGCAGCAGATGTACTTATAAAAAATAGCATAAATGACCGGCCCCATACAGCAAATACAATGGCTACTATAAAGAAAAAGCATAAGGCTAAAAAGCACATCGCCAAACTGATTTTTCAGCTCTTTCAGGTTGGCTGGCCCCCAGGTTTTGTCCCACCAAAGTTGCTGCGGCATTGGCAAGGCCCCATGCTGGCAAAATTGTGAAAATACAAATACGAATTGCCGTTCCATATCCTGCAGTAACTTCTGTACCTTCGGCGGCAATAATTCTTGCTAAAAAAATCCAGCTGCAACTACCTATCAAAAATTGAAACATGGCGCCATACGAAGTATTTAAGATGGCCTTAATTAATTTAAAATTTAAAATAAAATGTTTTTTTACAACCCTGATTAATCCTTTTCCATTAAATAAATAGTATAACTGGTATATGACTCCAATACTTCTTCCAATGGTAGTAGCTACGGCAGCGACCATTACACCCATTTGCGGAAAAGGCCCAATGCCTTTGATAAGGAGCGGATCAAGTACTATATTAATTAAGTTTGAAATGATAAGCGAACGCATAGCTATTGATGCATTTCCTGCACCCCGGAAAATTCCATTATTTACAAATAGTAAAAAAATTACGATATTGCTACCCAGCATTATTTGTGTAAACAAATAATTATTTTCTGCCACCCGGGGAGTTGCTCCCATAAAAAGTAATATTTGCTTGGGAAACAATATTCCTGTAATGCTGATTATTATTGATAAAATGATAGCAATATTAATGGCCTGGGCAGCAGCTTCTGCAGCCGCTTTTAAATTTTTTTCACCTGTTCTGCGGGCTATTAATGCAGTTGCACCCATAGCTAACCCCCAGGCTAAAGCATATAAAATTGTTAGAGAAGCTTCAGTTAAAATTACTGTTGATGATGCCTCAGCGCCTAATTGATTTACAAAATAAATATCTACTATTGAGAATAAGGATTCCAATAACATCTCTATTACCATTGGTATAGATAGTAATATAATTGCCTTATTAATACTGCCTGTGGTAAACTCTGTTTGAGAGCCTGTTAAAGCATTTTTAAATACGGTATAGTAAGAAGAAAACCGGGTGTTTTTTTTTACAGACATGATTTTTTTAAATAAAAGTTTAAAAAATGGCTTTGACTAAAACAATTTAAGGCATCCATATGGGCAGAGAGGATAATTACTATTGCCTTAAATTATATTAATAAATCATGTTGTATAAATTATAGAACGCAAATATATTATAAAAATGTAATTAAAACGTGCCTGTAAATTGAAAGTTTTTATGAATTGTAGTATATTTGCTCGCTGTTAGAAAAAAAAGTAAGGTCCCGTAGCTCAGCTGGATAGAGCGGCAGCCTTCTAAGCTGTAGGCCACACGTTCGAATCGTGTCGGGATCACTAGAAAAAGAAGCCACATGTTAAATCACTTGTGGCTTCTTTTTTTATGTTATTTTATTGTATACATTCGCAATCTAACTTAATGAAAAAACACCAGTATATCTGGTATAAATTATGCAAATAATACAAAGTATACAAAACAGAATTTATGAAATTCGGGGCGAAAGAGTAATGTTAGACAAAGATTTGGCAGCTCTTTACGAAGTAGAAACAAAAGCCCTCAACCTAGCCGTAAAAAAGAAATATAAAACGTTTTCCTAAAGACTTTATGTTTCAACTTACTAAAGAAGAATTTGAAAATCTGCGGTTTCCAATTGAAACCTTAGAAAAGAGCAATGGTTTTTTGAGGTTGCAAAATGAAACCTCAAAGGGTAGGGGTGGAACCAGGTATCTTCCTTATGCCTTTACCGAACAAGGAGTAGCCATGCTGAGTGGTATTTTAAATTCAGATAAAGCAATAAATATGAATATTGCTATAATGAGGGCGTTTGTGGAAATAAGACGGATTGTACTGCGACAAAATGATTTAAAGCAACAGTTGCAGGAGATAAAAGAACGTTTAGGTGAACATGATGCCCAGCTAAATCAAATTTATGATGCTATGGAAAACCTGTTGGATGAAAAAGCGGAACAAAGAAAATGGGAAGAGAGGGAAAGAATAGGATTTAAAGTATAAATCTTAATTTATTAATTATCTAATTTTATTCCATTAATAAGTATTTTAAACAAATTATTTTGCATGGATGTAAAAATTGAAGACTCCTGGAAAAAAAAATTGAAGAATGAATTTTCCCAACCTTATTTTTTAGAGGCAGTTACTTTTTGAAAACGGAAAAAGCTACCGGAAAAATAATTTATCCTCCAGGCCCGTTGATTTTTAATGCATTTAATCAAACTCCTTTTGATGAAGTAAAAGTTGTGCTGTTAGGACAGGATCCATATCATGGCCCAAAACAGGCTCACGGGTTAAGCTTTTCTGTACAGGAAGGAATTAAGCCACCACCGTCCCTGGTAAATATTTTTAAAGAAATACAAAATGATTTAGGAATTACAATGCCCCATGATTATGGAAATTTAATTACCTGGGCCCGGCAGGGGGTTTTATTATTAAACAGCACACTTACTGTAAGGGCAGGGGAGCCTAACAGCCATTCAAAATGCGGGTGGTCTAAATTTACTGATTCAGTAATAGAAAAAATATCAAATGAAAAAACCGGGGTGGTGTTTTTGCTTTGGGGTAAGTTTGCACAGGATAAGCAGGTATTAATTGACGAAACAAAGCATCATGTCTTAAAGGCCGCACATCCTTCTCCTTTTTCTGCAGATAAAGGTTTTTTGGATGTAAACATTTTTCACAAGCAAATAAAATTTTAGTGCAAAACGGTATTGGACCGATTGATTGGAAAATTAATGCACTTTAAGTTAGTTACATCTTAATGAAAATATTTAAAAATATATTTGGTGCAATATGGGCTGTGTGGGGCATAGCTATATTCATAACAACCTTATTCATTTTTATTATTCCCTTTTGTATATGTTTTTTATGGGATGAACCCAGGCGTAGCAAAATTTCATATCCAATTTTTAGGGTGTGGATGAATATCTATCTGCCGATGGTAGGGGTTTTCATAAGAATTTATGGTAAAGAAAATTTTAAAAAAGGTAAGAATTATATTGTGATATCCAATCATAACTCATTAATGGATGTGCCAGTTTTGTCGCCATATATTCCCGGCCCTAATAAAACTATTGCTAAAATAGAAATGTCCAGGATGCCTGTTTTTGGAATAGTGTATAAACTCGGGTCAATATTGGTAGACAGAAAAGATAAAGAGAGCAGGGTAAAAAGCTATATGCAAATGAAGCAGGTATTGGCTATTGGTATCCACATGTGCATATACCCGGAAGGAACGAGAAATAAAACGGGCCAGCCTTTGAAAGAGTTTCACGACGGGGCTTTTAGATTAGCCGTGGATACACAATATGAAATTATTCCGGCAGTATTAATTGGAACAAAAAATATACTTCCAAGCAATAAATCATTTTATTTTATGCCAGGCATAATAAAATGTCATTTTTTACCTTCATTACAACCGGGAACTGAAATTGGAATATTAAAAGACAAAGCTTTTGAGATTATGTGGAATTATCTTGAAAATAAGTAAATTTACTCATTTTTTAGTTGATAATTTTACTTAAATTTGTGAAGATACACGCACTTCCTACACTGCTTATTGATTAACGCTTTATCATTACTCAAATATATTTATTATTTTAACGTTGAATAATTGGTTATACCCACATTACACATAAAACTTAACAATATGAATCCTAAAATGATACTCAAGCAAACCGGATTGGTTCTTTTTATTTATTTTTAGTTACATTGCCCATGCGCAAGGTGTTGCTATTAATACTGAGAAAGCTAAGCCCCATTCTTCTGCTATGCTTGATATTTCTTCTGTCAATAAAGGAATACTTATACCTCGTGTATTTTTACAAAGTGTTGGCGATAATGTAACTATTATTGAGCCTGCTTACAGCTTGTTAGTATATAATACAAATAATAATTTACCTGATGGCGAAGGATTTTATTATAATGCAGGATCAGAAAAAGAAATTTAATGGACAAAAGTAGCTTCTTCTCGTTCATGGTTACTGGCTGGGAATGGTAACACTGGGCCGGATGATTTTATTGGCACTACTGTACTCCAGGATCTTGTATTAAAAAGCAATAGCGTAGAAGGATTAAGAGTAGGAAGGGGCGGTAGTTTATTGGCAGGTAATTATGGTGATGCAATAGAAGACTTTGTACCAGCTAATGGTGGCGGTATAAAATTAATGTGGCTTCCTGCAAGATACGCTTTCAGGGCCGGCAGTGTAAGCGGGACCCAATGGGATAAAAGTAATATTGGTTTTGGTTCTTTTGCGGTAGGGCAAAATAATAAATCTTCGGGGGAAGGATCTGGTACTATTGGTAAAGATAATGTTGCTAATAATTATTATTCTGTTGCAATGGGATATAATGATACGGCCAGCGGGGGCTATTCGATAGCTTTAGGCTACAGGTCGGTTGCAAAAGAGCAGGCATCCATAAGTGCTGGATATGAAGCAAAATCTGAGGCATTGGCTTCTGTGGCTATGGGCTTCAGGACTACAGCTACAGGTACAGCCTCAACTGCTTTTGGTAATGGAACAAAAGCAATTGGAACAGCGTCCACAGCTTTTGGTATTGCCACGCAAGCCAGTGGTGATTATTCGTTTTCAACCGGAAGCTCCTCTACTGCCCATGGGTCATATTCATTTGCAGCCGGGCTTGGAACTAAAGCCTTTGCGTATAGTTCAACAGTTTTAGGGCAGTATAATGTCCCGGATTTATTTGTAAATCCTACAGTTCCTGCATGTACAGATTGGATTTTTGTAATAGGAAATGGTACAATTAATAAACCTCAAAATGCATTGTGGCTTACACGTGGGGCTGACTTATATATTGGCGGAACATTTTCTCCTAATAAAGGCGTAGTTTGTGTATCTGATATACGATTAAAAGAAAACATACAACCTATAATGAATGTGTTGGGAAAAATTGATCAGATACAACCGATAAGTTATTATTTTAAAGATACATCTGCCTACTCAGCATCACATCAAATTGGATTTAGTGCCCAGGAAATTGAAAAAACTTTTCCTGAGTTAGTCACTAAAAATGATAAAGGTTACCTGGCTGTAAATTATGCTCAGATAACAGCAGTAGCAATACAAGCTATTAAAGAACAGCAAAAGATTATTAAACATCAGGATAATAAGATTGCTAGCTTAGAAAGCAGGCTACAGAAATTAGAAGAAATAATTATTAAAATAAAATAATTATTACAAAACAAAATGCCTTCACATTTGAAAAAAAATCATAAGCATTTAAGTATTGCATTAAATAAAAATGGGCCTGAGTAGAAACTCTGGCCCGTTTTAATCCGTACCCTATGAAAACTTCCGTAAAATTACGGATAATTTTTGTAAAATGCAATATTTTTTTAAATAATTCCGTATTTATACTAATAATATTATGCCTGACTATTTTTTTAATGCATTCATGCAGGTTGCATATTATATTTACATATGTTAATAGATACACATGCTCATATATATGCTGAAGAATTTATCAATGATATTGATGACATAATTCTACGGGCAAAAGCAGAAGGAATACAAAAAATTTTCTTGCCTGCTATTGATAGCAATAGCCTGCAGGCAATGCTAAATTTAGAAAACAAATATGCTGATATTTGTATGGCTATGATAGGATTGCACCCATGCTATGTAAAAGATAATTATATGCATGAATTATCCATAGTAAGAAATTATTTGGAAAAAAGAAAATTTGCTGCCATCGGAGAAATAGGGCTGGATTTTTATTGGGATAAAACTTTTGCCCAAGAGCAACATGCAGCTTTTGTAATGCAGATAGAATGGGCTTTGCAATATCATTTACCCATAGTTATACATACCCGTAATGCAATGCAGGAAACTATTAATATAGTTAAAGGATATGTACCAAAAGGGATTCGGGGTATTTTTCATTGTTTCAGTGGCAGTTACGAAAGTGCAAAAGAGATAATTAAAGCCGGATTTTATCTGGGTATAGGAGGGGTGCTTACCTATAAGAATTCTGGACTGGCAGATGTATTAGACAGGATAGATTTACAACATATAGTTGTGGAAACTGATGCTCCATATTTAACACCACTACCGTTTAGGGGTAAACGAAATGAAAGCAGCTACTTAAAATATATAGTGGAAAAAATCGCTTTAATAAAAAATATACCAATTAAAGAAGTAGAAGAAATAACCACTGCAAATGCTATAAAAGCATTTAGTTGTTAAGTAATTAAAAAAAAATATGTTGCTACATATTGAAATTGTATTTTTGCATTCCTAAAATAAAGAGAGGTGTCCGAGTGGTTGAAGGAGCACGCCTGGAAAGTGTGTATACGGGAAACTGTATCGAGGGTTCGAATCCCTTCCTCTCTGCAAAAAAGAAAGCATGTTTTATGTGTACATCCTTCAAAGCATGAAGGATTTTTCATTTTATATTGGTCAATGCAATGACTTAGATAAGCGAATGAGCAAACATTTTGATGGTATGAGCAAGTATACATCAGGCAAGAGGCCATTGCGATTGGTATATTTTGAAAAAGTAGATAGTCGAAGTGAAGCATTAAAAAGAGAAAAGTATATAAAAAGCCAGAAAAGTAGAAAATTTATAGCGTTACTGATCATTAAATGGAAAGCAAATTGGGTGGTTGAATGAGTCCCGATCCGATCGGGAGAAAGTGTGTATACGGGAAACTGTATCGTTCCGATGGGTCGGAACGAATCCCTTCCTCTCTGCAAAAGTACCAGTGAATAGCAGGTGCAATTTTTTCTAAACAAGTTACTATACAACGCCATAAATATCTGGATATTTATGATTTACATATTTTATACTCTATCTCTTATACCAATTCTTTTTGTTAATCTTACTTGCCCGTTAAAATTTGTTTACTTACTGATTAATTTCATCTAAAATGCTGACTACCGTCTTTAATTACACTCCGTATTAAAAATACTTTTGTTAAGTAAACAAATAATTTAATATACAAACATTTTTTTATGTCAACACAAAATTTAAGTAAAGTAACTGAAAGAATGCCAACCGTATTTGATGATTTTTTTAGACCATGGAATGAATGGCTTGATGACAAAAGCTTATGGGGCCGCACATTAAATATGCCTGCTGTAAATATTACCGAGCATAAAAATGAATTCCAGGTATCACTTGCAGCGCCAGGGTTAAAAAAAGAAGATTTTAAAATTGATATAGATGGCAATATGCTTACCATTAGCAGCGAAAAAGAAGAAAGAAAAGAAGAAAAGGACAAAAAATTTACCCGTAAAGAATATAATTATTCATCTTTCAGCCGCAGTTTTACGCTTCCAGAAAAGATCAATAAAGAAAAAATTGAAGCGAAATATGAAGATGGTGTACTTAAAATTTCATTGCCCTGCAAAGAAGGAATTAAAAATAATACAGCAAAGCATATTGCTGTAAAGTAAGCCATCTTTTGTTGGCTTAAAGCCCCGCTTTGACAGGATTGCGGGGCTATTTTGCGTTATGCAAATATCCTTTGCCCCTATGTTGTATGAACAAGGAAATTGTGATCACTATCACAATTTTTACTGACTAAAATTATCGTACCAGTTACCAGTTAATAATACTTTTACAATAATCAAACAGCTTAAATAAAATCCCTGTGTAAAAGTAAGTTATACTTAAATGGGTACAACGATGAAATTAAAACAACTACAACATGAAAGTGACAGCTGGAAAAGGTTGCTTGCTTTTATAATGGATGAAAATATCCACCTGAAAAACAGGCTCACAGAAGTTCTTAAAGATAAGTTCAATAAAAACTTATTGGAAGATTTGGAGTACTTCCATAACAATTTTGTTAGAGAAGACGAAATGATTCGCCTTGTGAGGAATGACGTTGTGGAACTGGATAAATTGTTAACAAGAGAAATATTTGAAGATGGAAGAATAGCCAGGCAGATTGAAAGGAAGCTTCACAAACTGCGTAATAACCTGGAAAATATTCAAAACCAGTTCTGGAAATTGAAAATGGGATTTAACAATTACCTGTCTGAAAATGTATAGATTATATGAATAGTGCTAAAAAAAATAAGGTGGCCATATTGGTCTCTTTACTGTATAGCCTTACCGCATCTGCGCAAATTACCCCTGTTCAATTAAAAGAATTTATTGCAGATAAATATATTACCACTGCTGATATAAAATATCTAACAGAAATAAAAGAATTTTATGCACGGTTAAATTATAAAACAGCATGGGTACAAAAGGACAATGTCGCTGACCGTGAAATTATTCTTACTAATTTGCAATTATCAGCCGGGTTAGGATTACAGGAAAAAGATTACCAGTTCAGGTATATTCAATGGCTTCGCAACAATACTAATTCCTTACAAAGCACAACAGACTCCCTAGAGGCAGAAATACGCATTACAGATGCAGCTATACATTTTTACAATGATATTGCTTATGGAAATGCAAAACCGGCTTTAGGTTATAACGGCCTGGATTACCCTAAATGCAGGAATATCCCGGTTTTGCTGGCAGACTATATTTCACAAAATTTATTAGCACTACTAACTGCCAAGCTTTCGCCAGCCCTTCCTGAAATTACCATACTGGAAAATAAAATAAAATGGTTTAATACAATAATAAATGAATTAAATTTTAAAGAAACCATTATTACTTCTAATAATGTAAATGAAGCAAACCAACCTTTGCATATAAAACTTTACCAGCTAGGCCTTATTGATAGCGCTAAAAATATACCAGCTAACCTGCTAAACCAAAAGATAAAAGAAGCCCAGCTTCAGTTCGGTCTTTTGGCTGATGGCACATTGCGTAGTACAACTATCCGGCAATTAAATGTTCCATTATCCGTAAGGTTAAAACAATTGAATATCGCTATCAATTATTATCGCTGGCTGTATTGCCTAGCACAAAATCAATCGGTAATTGTAGTTAACATTCCTGCTGCATATTTAAAAGTATACCGAAATGATAAAGTAGTGCTTGAGATGCGGGTGATTTTAGGCAAACCATCAACACCCACACCTGCACTGGCAAGCACGGTAACAGAAGTGATCCTTTATCCCTACTGGCATGTTCCATACAGCATAGCGACTAAAGAATTATTACCGGCCATCAGGAGAAATCCCGGGTATATTGATGCAGGCAATTACCAGGTGCTGAACAAGTCAGGAGAAATTATGGATCCTTACGCCATAAACTGGCAGTCTTTGAGTACAAAATATTTTCCATACACTATCCGGCAAAGCACCGGCTGTGATAATGCTTTGGGATTATTAAAATTAAATTTTTACAACCCCTTTGGTGTATACCTGCACGATACCCCAAATAAGACTTTATTTATGTTAGGCAAGCGTTATTATAGCCATGGCTGCATGCGTATGGAAGACCCGATGAAATTAGGCCACCTTATTCTAAAAAATAATTCTATTGCAATAGATACTTTGGAACAGAAGGGATGTTTAATAAACCAATCACCTGTTACCGTTAAGGCAAATGACCGTATGCCGGTAGTTGTTTGGTACAATCCGGCTGGCATTGACTCAACCGGCCGGTTACTTTTTTATGAAGATATATATGGAAAATTCGACTGGATGAAGAAGTGATATATGTTGACTGACATTGTTCTTTTTGTTGACAGTTATTATTGATTTGTTCCTTTATAAATACTTTTCAGTTGCAAAAAAATAATCAGATATGAAAAAAATAAAATGGCTTGGTATTGTCTTGTTAATTACCGTCATGGGATGTGCATCATCAAAAATCACTACATCGTGGAAAGCAAAAAATATCACGCCGCAGCAATACACTAAAATTTTAGTGCTGGGTCTTATACGAGATACAGACAGAAGGATTCAGGAGCGGATGGAGCAGCATTTTGTTGGCGACCTTACTGACCTGGGCTATAGTGCTATTTCTGCTTTGCAGGAATATGGCCCCAAAGCATTTGACAGCTTAAATGAAAAAACCGCTTTAGATAAAATTAAAAATACCGGGGCAGATGCTGTTATTACTATTGTGCTGCTGGATATAAAAAAAGAAAGGAAATATGTACAGGCGCAAATATCCTATGTACGGGACTTTTGGGGATACTATGGTTCCAGGTACAGCCGTATTTATGAACCGGGCTATTATGTTACCGATACAAAATATTTTTGGGAAAGTAATTTTTATGATATGCGCAACCAGGCTTTGCTATACTCTGTGCAAACAGAATCTTTTTCGCCGGAAAATACAGAAAGCATGGGGCACGAATATGGAAAACTGATTGTAAATAATATGGTGAAGAAAAAATATTGCAATCAAAATCTGCAAAGGAAGAGTAAGATTAATTGAAGTGGTTAATTAATTTTATGTTATAGAAGATGCTGTTTTTTTATAGGCTCTAATTATTATTGTTCTTTTTTGCTTGCCCAAAAAGAACTCCCGCCTTCGGACGGGACAGGCGATAAAAGGCATCCCAAAACAGTTGTGCCGCAATCCGTTCAACGGCATTGCTACTGTCTGGCTTTTACAAAGCGATTTTTTCAACAGCAGAGACGTTAAGGCACGGGTTAATAAATTTCACAATATTCTTTATTACTTGTCTGCGCCTTATCGTTTCTGCGGTTTATTAGAACCATATTTTATATAAATAAGATTGTTATTTCTTTACCCAAAAAATAGCACTATAAAAATTCACAAGAGATAATACTGTAAAAACTAATGCCTGAAACACAGAAAGATTAGTAATTCTTAATCAGCAACAATAGTATAATTCTCCGGTGTATAAGTTACCCTTGCAAAATTTTTTGTAACCAATTCTGTTTCTACAATTTTCCCACTTTGAAACTTTAAAATTTTGTGCCGCCAGATTTCATTTTTTCTAAAAAACTGGCTGTCAATTTTTAAAAACTGGTGCTCTTTCTCTTCTACATGGTAAGCA
Source organism: Chitinophagaceae bacterium (assembly GCA_016713965.1). Taxonomy (GTDB): domain Bacteria; phylum Bacteroidota; class Bacteroidia; order Chitinophagales; family Chitinophagaceae; genus Ferruginibacter. The sequence continues at coordinate 157,252 of JADJOC010000003.1, read as the reverse complement.
AAATCAAGTTCTGTATTTATCCGCAATTCACCTTCCAGGCATTTTTCCGAGAACCATAGATTTATTTGAAAAGTGTAGGGCGTATTATTGGTAAATTGATAATCCCGGTAATTATAAAAAACCGTGGCTCCACTGCCAAAAGGTAATACCCGGCCATCATCAGGAAAAGGATCAAAAGAATGGTGATATCTTTCAGTAACTGTTAATGGGCTATGAATGACCAGCCAGTGGATTAGGTTGGAAATCTGGCAAATGCCCCCTCCAATGCCTGCCCTGGCTTCACCAAAAGTGAGCTCCATTCCTAATAAATAACCTTTTTGTTTTGTAGGCAAACCTACCAGTTTACAGAAAGAAAAAGTTTCGCCGGGCTTTATAATGATTCCATTAATTTTTTTTGCGGCTATTTTTAAGTTGGTAACCTTATTTATTTGTAGCTGCATATTATTTTCACCCAGCTTTTTTAATAAAACCGATTGGTGCTTTTTTATCCTGAATGGGAGATTCTCATTAGTTAGTACAGCTGAATATTTATTTTTATCAAAACGCCAGGCCAATTGCCTTTTAATGCGTTTTGTCCAAACAGATATAAAATAAAATACGGGATGCCTTTGACTTAAGAGTTTTTTTTGTTTGCCTGCCACTGAGAATATTTTTCTTAAGGATGCAATGCAATTAAAATTTACACAAGCAATTACTTTTTTAAACCATTTAATTTTTCTTTACTTCCTTAGCCCATGCATCTTTCAAGGTAAGCGTTCTGTTAAAAACTAATTTCTTTATCGTCTGACGGTGCCCGTCTGGCGATAAAGAATCTTTATCCAAGCAAAAATATCCCTTGCGTATAAATTGATAACGGCTATGTAATGTGGCATCTTTCAATCCTGGTTCAATATATGCTTTTTCAATTATTTGCAAGGAATCCGGATTAATGTAATCTTTAAAGTTACCCTCTTCGCTATCGGGGCGTTCTACTTTGAACAAGCGGTCGTACAATCTTATTTCTGCGGTAGCAGCATGGGCAACACTTACCCAGTGAATAGTTCCTTTTACAGCAATTCCGCTGGTATCATTGCCACTTTTACTTTCAGGAATGTAAGTACAATGCACTTCAGTAATATTACCCTTATCATTTTTAGTAAAGCCTTCGCATTTTACAATGTAAGCACTTTTTAAACGTACCATTGCCCCCGGTGCCAGCCTGAACCATTTTTTTGCGGCCTCTTCCATAAAATCTTCTTTTTCTATCCACAACTCGTTGCTAAAAGAGATATCCCTTGTGCCAAAGCTTTCATCAGGGCCGTTTTCAGCAGTAAGTATTTCTGTTTTTTCAGAAGGATAATTTGTGATAATTAATTTTACAGGATCAAGCACAGCCATAACACGAAGTGCTTGTTTATTTAAATCTTCTCTTACGCAAAATTCTAATAAGCTAAAGTCAATTAAATTTTCTCTTTTGGCCACACCGATTTTTTTTCGCAAAAATTACGCAAGCTTTCTGCTGTAAAACCACGTCGGCGCATACCGCTTATGGTGGGCATGCGTGGATCGTCCCAGCCGTGTACATGTTTTTCATTTACCAGCTGTAATAATTTTCGTTTACTCATTACCGTGTAGGTCATGTTTAAACGGGCAAATTCGTATTGGTGCGAAGGAAAAATTTCTAATTTCCTGATAAACCAGTCATACAGTTCCCGATGTGGAATAAACTCCAATGTGCAAATGCTGTGTGTGATATTTTCAATGCTATCGCTTTGCCCATGAGCAAAATCATACATCGGGTAAATGCACCATTTATCGCCGGTGCGGTGGTGGTGTGCATGCTTAATACGATAAATGATCGGGTCTCTCATGTGCATATTGACAGCAGCCATATCTATTTTTGCACGCAATACTTTTTCACTATCCTTAAACTCTCCTTTTTTCATTTTTTCAAACAAGTCCATATTTTCTTCGACAGAACGGTTTCGGTACGGGCTGTCTTTTCCCGGTTGGGTAGGAGAGCCTTTTAATGCGGCAATTTCTTCCGCAGAGCTGTCATCTACATACGCTAATCCTTTTTTTATTAATTGTACTGCAAAATCAAATAATGTATCAAAATAATCGCTGGCATATAATTCATTAGCCCAATTAAATCCGAGCCAGCGAACATCATCTTTTATGCTTTCAACATACTCTGTATCTTCTGTTACGGGGTTAGTATCATCAAAGCGAAGGTTGGTTTTGCCACCATATTTTTTTGCCAGGCCAAAATTTAGGCAAATGCTTTTGGCATGGCCAATATGCAAATAACCGTTGGGTTCCGGTGGAAAACGGGTTAATATATTATTATATTTACCGTTTTTTAAATCTTCTTCAATAATTTCTTCAATAAAATTGAGGCTTTTCTCTTCAGTCATCTGTTTTGTATTTAAAAATGCAAAGTTACGAAATCACCGGGGATGAGTTTTTTTTAAATCTCCCAATCTTTAGTTAATCGTTTGTAGTTTATCCATTAAATGTGTTACTTGTTTGTTAATTATTAATAAGATTGTTGTTACAATTTCTGAAAATAATAATTAATAAGGAAAAGTTGTTTTGAGAATGAAATTGTACATTATAAATCTATTAAAATGAAAAAAATATTACTCATTACACTTGTATTTTGCTCTTTTTATCCTGCAAAAAGTATTGCTCTACAGAAATAGATTTAATTATGGGAAAAGGCGAAGAAGTGCAATGGCTTACTTTTCATGGCAATAACCAGCGTACCGCATTTTTGCCTATAAGTATGAATATTAAAGGAAACACTAAGTGGGAATTTTTAGGCGATAGTGATTTTTTTTGAAGGAATAGTGGTAGATGCCGCAACGGTTTATGGAGGAACTATAAACGGAACGTTGTATGCCATTGATAAATTTACCAAACAAATGAAATGGTCTTTTGCTGCCGGGGGGGGCAATATTTGGTAGTCTGGCATTAGATAGTGCAACAATTTATTTTGGAAGCGATGATAAAAAAGTATATGCTTTAAATAAATTTACAGGGGCTTCTAAATGGTCGGTTTGAAGTAGGTGAGTTAATTTATGGTAGCGTTATGTCAATTTAATATTGTCGGGTATAATCTTTTTAATTTTATTCTGGCTTCCTGAGTTGTAAACTGCCAATTGATTACAGCCTTTTTATTATTTCGGTGATTTTCCCAAGCTTTTACTTCTTCTTTCATTGTTTTCATATTGTCTATTCTTCTGTTTAAGCATTGCCCCATTAACACATTTAATTCTATTTCTGCCATATTTAACCAACTGCCATGTTTGGGTGTATAAACAAATTCAAATCTATCCCATAGCCTTTTTGCTTCTTTGGTTTCAAAGGCTTCGTATAAAGCCGATGCTTTATGTGTAGCTAGGTTGTCCATTACCAAAATTATTTTCTTCGCATTTTTATACCACACATCTGCAATCATCTTTATAAATATGGCTCAATCTATTTTTGTTTTCCTTTCCGTAACTTCTACATACGGTTTTCCCTTTAAAGGTTCTGATGCAATAAAGATATTGGCAACTCCGCATCTCTCATATTCAAAATCTACTTTTGCATCGCTACCGGGTCTCATGGGTATAGGTATTTTTCTTTCTTTAATCATTTGTTTAGGCGATTCATCCATGCAAACTATCGGAAAGCTCCTATCATAAGGGTGTTTATACACATCTAACACTTGTTCCATTTGTGCTACAAATTGGCTGTTCTGCGCTGGTGGTATTACCCAGCTTACTACTTTTCATGGCTTCAATTCGTTTTTTTTAAAACCTTGCGGACTGTTTCGTGAGATATACTTTCAGTGTATTTTAATTCTACCAGTTTATCTGCCAACATTCTTAAAGACCATCTGCTAAATCCCTTCGGTGCTTTACTGCAACTCAATGCTATCAGATGAGCTTCCAAATCTCGATCAACCTTTTTTTCTTTTGGTTGATTAATTGGCTTTCTTTCTAAGCAGGCTTCAAAACCTTTTTCAACAAATCGTTGCTTTACTCTATCTATCATCCGCATACTTACTTTCAAAAATCTTGAAATCTCCTGACCAATAATTTTATCCCCGTACTTGCCTTCATCACAATTTAATAAAATATAGGCTGTCCGTTAGAGCTGCGAACTGTGTACGCCGTTTGAAATAATACTAAGGAGCTGCTCATGCTCTATTTTACTTAATATGATTTTATACTTTATCATAACTTTTTGATAAAGGTACAAATTTTATACGACAATATTATATTGACATGATACTAGATAAAATTATCGGTGCAGAGAAATGGAAATAAAAAACAAACGGTGTAATTAACAGCGGATTATTTGTAGACAATAATAAACTTTATGTTGGAGCTTCTGATCAGTATCTTTATATTTTTAATAAATTAACAGGTGGTTTAGAAAAGAAGATTAAGACAGTAGGGTTTACGATTGATGGATTAGCAACAGATGGCAAAGCATCATATATGAGCTGCAATAATTCCAGGGTGTATGTTATTGAATAATATTTCCATTCTTTTATTAGCGTTTACAGTCTAAAGTATAATTTCTTGAAATAAATTTTTATGAAAAAAATAAAGACCTTTTATATAGCTTTTGCTTTACTGATTTTTTTAAATTTCTCCTGCAGAAAAGAAAATAGCATAGATGAGCAGGCACTTACACCAGGTACTCCAGGTACATGGGTACAAAAGAACGACTTTCCTGCTAATGAACGTACAGCAGCCATGAGTTTTGTTATCAATAATAAGGCTTATGTATTTGGCGGAACTACCAATGATAACTCTACTTTCTTTAAAGATGTTTGGCAGTATAACCCTGCTAATGACAGTTGGCTTAAAAAGCAACCCCTTCCTGATGGTAAGGAGAGGTTTTGGACGGATTGCTTTTTACTAAAAAACAGGATTTTTATAACCGGAGGGGGAGTATCTGTTAATAATCAATTCGACATGCTTAGCGATGTACTGGAGTATGATATAAAAAATAACAAATGGATAGAACAAACTTCTCTTCCTGATGGTAAAAACAGGATGGCCCATTGCAGTTTTGTTGTGGATATTAAAGCTTATATCACTGCGGGGGTTCATGATCTTAATGTAAATCCAACTATCAATTTTAAAGATGTATGGGAGTTTAAATTATAATAAAAATTATTTAGCCAGGTTAAGCTGTTAATTAAGTTGTTCATGTTGATTGGTTAATTACTACCACTCGTTAATCGCCTTATTAAAGGCGGTTTTTTATGTAAGTAATTTGAAAATATTTTTCTTTTACCAACCTTTCTGTTATTCATTGTAGTTTATCTTTTTATAGGGCCTTTATAAGTCTGAACAGCAATATTTTATTAATTATAAAAAACAAAAAAACATCATGAAAAAATTAATAGTAAGTTTATCGGCATTAATTGTGCTAAGTCGTATTTTTCGCCTGTCAAAAACCGGTAAGCGACAATGGGCCGACTCCATTGGAATCCTCCAAATCAACAGCCAGTCAGGCAGAACCTGTATTATTTAAAATGAATAACGGACCAGTTAACGGTACTGTACAATGGAGCGTTTCCCCCGATAAAAATGTACAAATTAATGTAGAAGCCAGTGAATATAGCAAAGAGGCCGCTATACTTTTTGGTTCTGCAGGAAAATATACAGTATCTGCTACGTCCGGTTCTGTTACTGCTACTTCTTTTGTAACAATCGATACGGCCATATACCATGGTCCAAAAGATACTACTGTGATAATGCCTTTAACAAATGATTCACTTGTATTAAGACCTTCAGTATTTGGTTCGCATGATAGTTCCGGTTTGGTAATATCTGCCATTACCAGGAATAAGTACAATTGCCTTAATAATTTTTTAATTTCTCAAGTATATACTTATGGTGATGATTATACTATAGTATATTCTGGCGTGGGTATGCCTGAAAACTGCCAGGGGGGTAAAGCAAAAGCACAAACAATGAACCATATTTATCCTGTAAAAAATGGCAGCCATGTTTTAAAAATAATTTTGGAAGGGGTGACATATACAGGATCTTTTACTAAGGAAGGTAATAAATATACGTTTAAATGGCCTTATGATGATAATGTGGTAAGGATTTCGCCACTTGTAATCCAATAATTAATTTAATTACCTTTGTAGCAGCCGTTCTACAAAAAACAGAACGGCTGCTTTTTTCTAATTTGGAAGAACTAAAAGATATACTAAAGGGTTGTAAAAATTACGATCGCAAGAGCCAGGAAAAATTGTACCGTCAGTTTTACCCGGCTTTATTTGCATTGTGTAAGAAGTTCTTTAATGAGAACCATGATATTTTAACAGCACTGAATAATGGCATGATGAAAGTATTTAACAATATCAGCCAATATGATGAATCTAAAGGAGAGCTATTTAACTGGATGTATACTGTTGTACGCAATGCAGCGTTAACCATGCTTAGGGATAAAAAAATAAATATAACTGTAGAAATAAATGAAAATATCCCGGAAGTGTTAAATGGCAATCCTTTTCAAAAAGCAGAATGGAAAGATATTTATATATACCTGGAAAAACTTCCGCCAACAACAAGGGCAGTTTGCAGTTTATTTTATCTCGAAGGGTTTCCAATAAAAGATATTGGAACATCATTAGATATGAAGGAAGGAACAATTAAATGGCATTTGAGCGAAAGCAGGGCTAAATTAAAAAACATATTTGAAAAAGCTTATCAACTATAAAAGTGAATGATAAAAATTTACATATAAACCAACAGCTTAACAGCAATTACCCGGAGCCGGATATTCCTGCAGATGATGCATGGGCAAATATGGATGCTATGTTAACAGCCCAGGCACCTCCTCCACCTTCAAAAGGTGGTGCTGTCAGTGGCGGTGCGGCAGGCGGGTTTTGGAGATTGGTTTTGTTAATAACGGTAGTTGCAGGAGTGATTTTTTTAGTAGTTAATAACTTAACAAAAAAATCCAATCTAGGGGTAACCCAGGAGCATCCTGATAATACAGCAGTTACACAATTGTTAAGCAATACTGACACTATTAGTAAAAATAATACATTAACACCAAGTGATGTTTTAAGCAAACCGGGTAGCCTGGATAAAAATAATTCTGACACCCGGATAAATGACAATCAAAATAAATCAACTCAGGCTACAGCTTCTGCTAATAATGAAAATAAGCCAGGGGATCAGCATCCAGTAAATCAAAACCATACGGAAAATAATGTAGTTAAAAATAGCCAAACTAATATACTTAATAAAACTATTGCTGAGCCTGCTGGTACGAATTTTCAATCAAAAAATAATAATAAAGGCAAGAATGTTGAAACAGTTAAATTGAATAATGCAGATACTTTATTAAGTGTTAACAATACTAATACTACTGATAAAATATCAAGTATTGGCACTGCAAAAATGGATACTAAAAACCCACAGCAAAGGCATGATGAAAATAATAGTAATTTATTTTTAAAAAACGATACTAAATTTTTTGAATACAATAAGATCAGTTTAATAAATGATAACAGGTCCATAGCACCACAATTACCTGTTGGCCTTAGCGCATCAAATTCAAAAAATACGCTAAAAGGTATGTTAGATAAAGAAAATAAATTAGCGGTTAATAGTTCTTCAAAAAGAAATAATAATACAGGCGCTATCAATTATGGATTGCAGTTAAATGTAAATCTTGCTTTGCAAAATACATGCATATGTAATTATTTTAAAGACGGTGGCGGAAAAAACCAGCCTTTAAAATTATTAATACCAGGTATATGGGTTAGTAAAAGATTTGGAAAAAGGAATGAAGTATTACTTCAATTTAATCCTTACCAACAATATTTTACCGGAAATAAATTATTAAGCAGTATAATTTCTTACCCGCCACAATCGTCTCCCGATGATGCTTTACTATCGACCATTAATCTTATAAAGACAACCGGGCTAAGTGCCGGAATTCAATATAACTATTACCTGAATAGCAAATGGAACATTGGGGCCGGGATAGATTATAATATTCAATCTGCGGCTTTGTTAAGTGAGCAAATTACAAGAGTGCATGATCAAAAGATTATGCAGTATAAGGTTTATGGTATAAAAAAGTTCAAGAGATTCTTCCCAATACATCAACCGTTCATTTATTACCGGTAATATAAATGTAGGATACAGCTTTAAAAAATTCCAGGTTGGTGCAAGGCTACTGGTACCTGTTAATAATTTACAGGTGGATAAAAACTACAAGGTACGGCCAGTTAACGGGCAATTATTTATCAGGTGGAAGATTAAGTAAAGAATATTTAAGGGGGTGATACAAAAAAGCCGTTACAATTTGTAACGGCTTTTTGCATAAATAGTTAATTTTAATCTGCCCTTCCCATTCTTTTTAAATAAGACGCATGCGATGCAATGGCATGGCGCATCCTGGGATATTCCATATATTTTATTCCAAACTCTGTACAGGTTTGTTTTATTATTTTGCTTATAGCAGGATAATGAATATGTGAAACTTTTGGAAATAAATGATGTTCTATTTGAAAATTAAGGCCACCCACTAACCACGAAACAAGTTTATTTTTTGTAGCAAAATTGGCTGTAGTTTGAATTTGATGAATAGCCCATTCATTTTCTATTTTATTGGAATCTTCCGCCGGTACAGGAAAAGATGTATGCTCTACCGTATGTGCCAATTGAAATACAACACTTAAAACAAAGCCTGCAATCATTGCAATAATTAAAAACCCTATCAGCCATTTTGAAAACCCAAGTAATATTATCGGCAATACTATCATCATAAAATAATAACCTGCCTTAGCTACCCAAAAAGCAATATGCTCAAAAGTGCTCATTTTTTTTATCGGGATTATCCCAACTTTTTTAGAAAAATATTTTGTATAATCAGTAGCAAAAACCCAAATGATTAATAATTGAGTGTATAATAGCCATACATAAATATGCTGGTAGCGGTGTATTTTATATTTTTTTTGTGTAGCGCACATGCGTAGCATGGGCTTTATTTCAATATCATCATCAATGCCATCAATATTAGTGTAAGTATGGTGTATAATATTGTGCTTATTGTTCCACATAATGGCACTGGCCCCCAAAGCATTTACCGAAAAAGCAGCCATTTTATTCCAAAATTTACTTTTGCTAAAGCTGCCGTGGCCGCCATCGTGCATTACATTAAAACCAATAGCGGCTGTTAATCCGCCCATTATAACACATTCTATTATGGCAAATCCAACTGCTGGGGTAAAAAAAAGCACGTGGATATACAAACCAACATAAAGTACCCAAAACAATATGGCTTTAAAATACAGGCCAAAATTACCGGTAGCTGGTTTTTTAGCTTCTGCAAAATAATTATTTACCCGTTGTTTTAATTCCTGATGAAAGGTAGAGCCTTTCACATTTAAAAACTTTGGAGTTTGCATATTAATATCTTTTTTATGTATTTTCTTTTATTAAACTATCTAAATTGGATAGCCCAATCATTTTTTTGCTGATAAAACCTTCTGCAAATTTTACTCCCACCATTTTGCCATACATTTTACTCCTGTAAATAACACTTTCTAAAAAATCCGGGGTACTGATATAGGTAGTCGGCCCATCCATATCCGGGTTATAAAATTGTGTTTCGTATGCTTTAATGGCTTTGAGTTTTGTTTCGTGTACATCCGTTATATCAACTACAAATGTTGGCTCAAGATATTTATCTTGTATATAGTTTAATACAATTTTTGGCCGCCACGCCTCTTGCTTTACGCCATTATCGGTTGTTTCTATTTTGATCAAGCCTGCTAAAAAAGCAGCATCACTAACCAAGCTGTGCACTTTTGCCATGGTCCGGGTGCCTGTCTTCAGGAGCATTGCATATAATTACCTCTGGTTTGTATTTTCTTATAACAGAAATTATTTTAAGCTGGTTAATTTCATCATTTTGCAAAAAACCATCTTTCATTTTTAAGTTTTCCCTTACATCTAGCTGTAAAATTTCAGCAGCATGTAGCGCTTCTTTTTCTCTCGTTTCCACCGTACCCCTCGATCCTAATTCACCTTGTGTTAAATCAATAATCCCAACTCTTTTTCCATTAGCTTTTTCTACTAATAATAAACCTGCACAACCCAGTTCAACATCATCAGGGTGTGCACCAAAAGCCAGGACATCTAATTTCATCAAAAAAAGGTTGTATTTACAGCGCAAAGGTACAAAATTTACTTAAATGCCAGTTTTGTTAAAGCTAACCTAAATTGAATATTACAAGGGGTGCATATAAAAATAATTATGTGAAAATACTACGGATTAAATCAACTCATTTTTACCTTAACTAACCAAGCATACTTCCAGTACCTATTAATTTTTCTATTTCTGCATCAGCTCCATTTTTATCATACGCTTGTTTTAAATTGCTGCTAAAGAAAAAGCAATAGTCTGATAAAATCTTGCAGCTAAACCACCTTTGTATTCTTTTATAATTTCATAGCAGTTGTTTCCCGTTTCTCTGTTAATCAGCTTCATCAATACTTTGCCCTGGTAAACAGTTAAATTTGTAAGCGGATTAGTAAACTCTTTTCTTAATTCTTTCTCTTTTGAATGTATAATTTTTTTACGGCTGGTATGATCATTTATGTTCAATAATTGGCTGTTAATCTCATTTATTATGGCTCCGGCCTTTTTTGCATATGGATAAGTAACATAAATAGCTTTGCGTAATCTTGTCCATTCTGCTGTAGCCGATGCCGTGTTTTTATTAAATTTTGAATATAGAAAAAAATGGGGTAACGTTCTGGCTTCAATGGTATCGCCATTATATACTATAGCTTCATGTAATATGGTATCATTTACATTCGACTGAGAAAATCCTGTTTGAATTTTAATATTAGTAATAAAAAATAATAGAAATTTTTTAAAAAATTTAATAATTTTTATCTGTCTCCAATTTATTAATTTACATGGCTACATTTTAATCAATATGTTTAAAAAAGCAGTAAATCTTATCAGTTGTATTTTTATTGGTATAATATTTTCCTGTAAAGACAATCAACATACATACAAAATAGATGCCGAAACCCTTAAAGATATATACAGATTCTATAAGTAAAATTCAAAAAGTAATAATAGCCTTGCAGGAAGAATGCGACTCTAATTTGCTAAAAGAAACATATAGAAGAGTGCAACAGCTACAAAAATTAAAGCAAAAACCGTTTGTGTGGTAGACAGCCTGATCCTGTTAATCATACTCATCGTTATGCCTAAAGACATAATTATTAAACCTATCCAAACCAGATTGATATATGGAAAAATATAAGTTTTTAACGCAACAAAGTCGATGATTTTATCTGATTCTTTAATACCGATTTTTATCTTTTCCATATCGATAACTCCCATAAAGCTTACATACATATTTTGTGCATACAAAGTATCATCCACCCGGTTTATACCCAGTTCATCAATTAAAATGGCTGGCATAGCTTTAAAATGCATACTGTCTTTACTTACAAAACTTATATCTGCCATCATCGCTTTATCATTTTCATTAAAGCTATATCTGGCATTGCGTGGATTGCGTACTACATCATTTAATATAAAATACCCGTTGCTGTAAAAAGCTGTATCACCTTTGGCCAGTTCCTGCACTTTGAATTGTGTGGTATCTGTATCCTTCTCATCATTTATCGCATAAGAAATATACGTGAATACATCTTTTGAAAAATATGACCTGGTATCAGGGTTACTGCTCATATTATTATCTTTCATTTGATACACATCAGGCATCAGCGTAAAGCTTTCTGCTACTTTATTGGTAGCATCTTTTTTTCAAATAACAATTGATAAAATTTCCTTCCTTTTTCATTTCCCAAAGAGTCTTTTAAGAACGTTACCTCATATGGGCCCATACGGGTAGGCACCTGCCGTATCAACGTAAGGTTTTCTAAAGGGTTGTCTTGTTGTTTTGTCATAGGATCGGTAGCAGTTGGCAAATTAATTCCATTTACCTTACTGTCACTAATTATTTGTTTATTGCTGCTGGATATTAAAATACCAACCAGCATAAGTCCAAAACCAATGTGGGAAAATGAAGCGCCTGCAGCTTTAAAATTTCCTTTTAATCCCAGCCAGATATAGCCTGCATTTGCCAGCACAGCATAAATAGCAGCAAATAATGCTATTTCTATTGCTATTAAAAATCCAATACCCTGTTTGTAATATTCCATAGGATAAACAAAATGCAAAATTGCCGTGATAACAAGTGCTAACAGGGTAGGCAACGCAATTTGTTTTAACAGATAACCTGATGCAGTGCTTTTATATTTTAAATATTGTGTAATAGCAGTAAGCAAACCAATAATGATAGCCACTAATACCATTACTTTATTATAAGAAAATTCTAAATCTTCCGGGGGTGCCAATTTGCTGCCAAATATTTTATTAAATACAGGAAGTGATGTTTTTGCAATAATAAATAATGCAGATAAAAAGAAAACCAAAGAGCCAATAAACATCCAGAATTCCCTGGAGTTTGTTTTCTCTTCTCTTATTTCTGCAGGTATTTTTCTAAGGTTTTTAAAATATAAAAATAAAACAGGTACGGTAAAAGCTCCAACGAAGAGGCCTATCATAATATTTATGGCTTTACCGGCTTCGGTAAAAGCATGTACGCTGGTATCGCCTAAAATGCCTGTACGGGTTAAAAAGGTAGAGTATAAAATAAAAACGAAAGTAAGTATGGCAAACAGGTAACTCATTCTTAAGGAATGCCCTGTTGCTTTATAAATCACCATGGTATGCAGGCCGGCTATTAAAATCAGCCATGGAACCAGTGATGCATTTTCTACCGGGTCCCATGCCCAGTAACCACCAAATGACAATGACTCATACGCCCATTTGCCACCCATCATAATCCCCACGCCCAAAACCAAGGCACTGAATAATGCATACGGTAATACTGGCTTTATCCATTCACCGTATCTTTTGGTTTGCAGGCCTGCATATGCATATGCAAAAGGAATGATTGCGCTGGCAAAGCCTAAAAACAAAACAGGCGGGTGGATTACCATCCAGTAGTTGCGTAATAATATATTCAGGCCAACACCGTCTTTTATAAAGGATAAATAATCCGACCTGCCAAAAATGGGGCCGCTTATTTCATTGCGGGTAAGGGTAAAAAGGCTGTTGCCAATGCGTACATCAAAAACATAAATGCCCAATATCATCATTAATAAAAAAAACTGGGCAAGGCTAATAACTGTCATTACCGGGGCTTCCCATTCTTTGCTTTTCAGCATAATAAAAATGCCCAAAATGCTATGCCATATTGTCCATAATAAAAAACTGCCTTCCTGGCCTTCCCATATGCAGGCCAATAAATATTTTGGCTCCAACTCTTTAGAAGCATGCTTATAAGCATACATATACTCATAATAATGATTGGTGCATATGAATAATATAATAGCAAAAATGATAACTATTGAAAATACCTGTATAAAAAAGCACCTCTTGCAAAGCGCAGCCAGGTATTTTTTTCTTCTGTATTTTTTATACCAACACAGCTGGCTGTATAAAAAAAAATTGTAGCCAGTAATGAAGCTACAAAACCTAATATCACAAAAAAGTGGCCTATTTTCCCCGGTAATAAATGTTCTCCTGCAAATTCCATTATTAATATTTTTACATCCACTAGTTTATAATTTAATTTGTGCTTGCACAAATTAAATTATTTTGTTGCTGGCATTTGTTATATAATCAGCCCCGGTTGTGTCACTCACTTGTACAGCATATTGCTATTCGTCCTTGCTAATTACCAATTCCAAATTACTAATACCTTAATACCCAATACCTAATTACCCAATCCCTTCTCCAGCTCCTTCTTATCATCCTTGTACTTGCTGGGGCATTTTAAGGTAATGCTTTTGCATTCAAATACGTCCCCCTGCATTTTTCCCTGAAGTACCACTCTTTCACTTTGCTCCAGCTCTGTTGGTTTATTATTATGGTACACTACTTTGGCTGTAGCTCCAAGGCTGTCGGTAATATAAAATGACAGATAATTTGGATTTTTAGCCGGATCATATTCCACCGGAAAAGATTTATCCAATTTAGCGATCAGGTGCACATATTTCCCCTGCTTGTTTTTGGCTGAACTGATCGTATCATACGTGGAAAAATCTGAGGAAGAAAACCCGAAAGTAATTAAACCCACAATAGCTACGGTAATACCTATTAATGTATAAAGATGTATGCGTTTCATTTACATTTTTAATTGGATGGCAAAGGTAATGCAAATAAGGTTTGCTACAGGTATTTACTTCTTTTTTTGCATAATATTAAAGGTGTAAACTATCTTTGTACATTCTTTAAAAAATAGCAATGAAAGACCTTTCAGATTTTGATCCCAATTCAGTAGGAAATCCTAATAATAATATTTTTGGTTTGCCTTTTACAGAAGAAGAAGCCCGGCTTATCATCCTGCCCATTCCATGGGAGGTTACAGTAAGTTATAATGCAGGTACTGCCAGGGCACCGGAGCATATTTTTAATGCAAGCCTGCAGGTAGATTTGTTTGATCCCGATATGAGGGAAGCCTGGAAACAGGGCTTTTTTATGCGCCCTACCGATAAAAAAGTATTGATAAAAAGTGATTATTTGCGTAAGGAAGCTGAATTATATATTAATTATATAGCACAGGGGGATATTGTAGAAGATAATAAGTTTATGTGCAAAACCCTTAAAGAAATTAATGCCGGAAGCCTTTTTTTAAATAACTGGGTGTATGAGCAGACAAAAGCATTACTTGAGCAGGGAAAATTAGTGGGGCTATTGGGCGGAGATCATAGCACGCCTTTAGGTTTTTTTAAAGCCATTGCAGAAAAGCATGGCGATTTTGGCATTTTGCAAATAGATGCTCATTGCGATTTACGAGTGGCATATGAAGGGTTTATTTATTCTCATGCATCTATAATGTATAATGCTTTGAAAGAAATACCCGAATTAAAAAAACTGGTACAGGTAGGGATAAGGGATTATTCTGAATCAGAGTTTGATTATATCCTTAATAATAAAGAGCGCCTGGTTACTTATTTTGACAAAGATATTAAAGAACGACAGTATGAGGGTCAGACCTGGAGGCAGATTACAGATGAAATAGTAAATCATTTACCGGAAAAAGTATTTATAAGCTTCGATATTGACGGACTTGATCCTAAACTTTGCCCGCATACAGGTACACCTGTACAGGGTGGTTTTGAAACTGAGCAGGTGTTTTATTTATTTAAAAGAGTATTGCAGAGTGGGCGTAAGCTGGTAGCATTTGATTTAAATGAAATAGGGGTAAGCCATGATGAAAGAGATGAGAATGTTGGGGCAAGGTGTTTGTTTAAATTGTGTAATTTATTAATGGCAAGCAATAGCTGATGAAAACTTTTGAATTTGTTTTAAAAGATAATACACAAAGAGCCTTCCGGTCATTTTTCCTGTTCATGATCTTTTTACATGTGACGGCTGCAGCGATATTAATTTTATCAGCTACCGAAAAAAAAAATCTTTTAGTCGGCTACATTTTTGGTGCTTTCTTTTTAATTGTTCTCATTTTATTTAAGTTTTTTAATAATAAAAAGATATTGTTCTATTGTTGCCAGGTCTGTTTTTTACTATTCTGGTTTTTACAATTAAGTATCGCCGGAATGGTAATTTGTGCTATTTTGATTGTATTTATTCCAATTTTTCAAAACAAAAAAGTAAGTATCTCTTTTCTGCTGGCGGAATAGTTTTTAAAAATATTTTATATACTAAAAAATATTCCTGGTCACAGGTTGATTATGTGGTTTTAAAAGATGGGTTGCTTACCATTAATTTTATATCAAATAAAATTATCCAGGTGGAAGTTATAAATGATACATCTTATGGCGAAAGCATTTTTAACTCTTTTATTATATCCCAAACACCAGGATCTTAATTATTCAATTTATAATAAATAATTTTAGCGAAAAAAAGCGAATTTAGTAGTTCGGTTTCAGTTGAAACATTAATATTCATAATTATTATGCCTTTACAGCAAAGCCCATACATCCTTTACTCCGATGGAGAAGGAAATATTTTTGAAGACACCAGCTTGTATGTAACCGGCCGCAGTGGCTGGGATGCTATGTCCGTACCTGTAGATGAATGGATTGTATTACCCGAAGGTGGGAATTTATATGAATTGCCGGGACGTAGGGGAATTGGTATTGATGTACAAACCGGAGAGATGAGGCTTTGCGAAAAGGGATGGGCTGTAGCGGCTTTTATCCCTCCTGCACACACCGGCTTGTACATGGCTGCTTACGAAACTGCTCCTGATGCGCCAACCTTACCTTTATTTTGCTATACAGCTGCCGGTTGGTTTGATGACAAATTCTATGTGCCAGCAGTACGCATTGAAAAAGACATACGGCAGGAGTGCGAAGGATTTGATGATGAAAAAATTCAGCAGGGTGTACATACATTTTTAACTGCGTATCCGCATAACCGTTTGGTAAAGCACCTGGCAGAAAATTGCTGCAATACATATACTTGCCCGGCAGCAAGAAATTATTTTATGGGCAGGTGGGAGTGCCCGGTGCCCAGTTCACCCGCCTGCAATGCCAATTGCATCGGTTGTATAAGTTTTCAGCCGCAGGAAGAAACCATCATTAGTACGCAAGACAGGCTGACTTTTAAACCAACTGCTGCAGAGATTGTGGAATTTACCGTACCACATTTGGAAACAGCCCCATTTCCGTTAATCAGCTTTGGCCAGGGATGCGAAGGTGAACCGTTGCTCATGTGGGAAACCATTCGTGAAGCGATTATTGAAATAAGAAAACATACATTGAAAGGAAGCATCAATATAAACACCAACGGCAGTAAGCCTGCAGCGGTAAAAGCATTATGCGAAGCAGGCTTGAACAGTATGAGGGTGAGTACCAACAGCGCCAGGGAAAAAATTTATACACCGTATTACCGTCCTAATAATTACCAGTTTTCCGATTTGATTGAAAGTCTTAAAATTGTTCGCAGCTTTGGAGGATGGACAAGCATCAACTATTTTGTTTTTCCCGGCATGACGGACAGCATTGAAGAATATGAAGCGTTGCGAAAATTAATTATTGACACGGATTTATGCATGATACAATGGCGCAATTTTAATATTGACCCTGATTGGTATTTAGGAAAAATTGGTGCAACGGATACCGGTGAATGCATGGGTGTAAAGCAAATGATGGAATTGATCCGGGAAGAATTCCCGACATTAAAATTCGGGTATTTTAATCCATCATCTGAAAGGATAAAAGGAAATTTTGAAGCTGATTTTGCACATTAGGTTTACCACTAAGGCGCTAAGACAACAGCGGTGAAGTTATTTTATCCGCAAAAAGGAAAAATATAAAATGGGCTGCCATATTTTAGCACCCCATTTATATTGAATAGTTATTAAAAGCTATACCAAAGTAGTAGTTTTTTTCTTGCTAAGTCCAATAAGTGCGCTTACTATAATTCCGATACAAGCAAGGGGCATTAAAATAGCTCCCATACCTATTGAAGTCCCTTTTCTGGGCTCTGCAATAATAGCAACAATTACAGAACCTGTAATAAGTAAAAATAAAGAGGCAATAACAATGGATAATATTTTCGTCGCTTTTTTATCCATTGTAACAAAAGCGGTACAAAGTATTCCGCTTATGATTATAGAAATACCTAAAAATTTGGTTTTAGGCACATCTAACAAATTGGTGCCATAACCTAATGCAGTCACATAAGGAAGCCATACCGAGATTACCAATAGCACTGCAGATACAATCCCAATAATTTTGTGTTTTGTGTTCATATGTTATTTTTTAGGCGGCAAATGTATATATCACTTAACAAGTTTCCAAATTTATAATGGCATATAAATCTATGTATAAACATTAATATAATTTGTGAACTTTGCATCTCAGTGCCTTTGCGTGACAAAATCAATTTGCTTCCACCACAAAAGTAATCGGTTGGCTTCTGTATGCATTTACCTGGTTGCCATTTTGCTGTGCAGGTTTCCAGTTGCCGCTTTTTTTAATTGCTCTTACGGCCTCAGCTTCCATACCATAACCATGATGGGTAGTTGCAGTTACCTCTTTTACTGACCCGTCTTTATAAACAATAAACTGGACTATTACAGTATAACTTCCTTCAGGAGCTCCATTATCAATGAGAATACCTGCGTTTAAGTTTTTTTGTAAAAATCTTACCCATCCTGCATTGCCTTCACTAAAAGATGCTTCAACTTCAACTTTATTAAATATGGTATTATCCGCATCTGCCTGAGGTGCTGCTATTACTGTACTTCCCTCATTCGATACAGGTATGTCCACCACAATAGCTGTATTATTGGTTCTTATAGTTTCATTGCCAATTGCTGTATTATCAGTAACTGTTTCGATTATTTCATCATCGGTTACATTTTCTTTTTTTACAATTACAGGAATAGTAAATTTTACCTGTTTGGATTTAGTTGTTGCCGGTGGCAAATTCACTTTTGGCGGTGGAGTTACTACTGGCGGTGGCAAATTATCAACTACCGGAGGAATTGTGTGATCTTCTACTATAATTGTATAACCAGCTTTATCCGGATTTTTTGCAAACACAGTGCTTAAAAACAATATCATAGCTATTACTGCTGTAAAAAATAATGCTTTTATCAGTCTGCTGTTATATGACTTACGTAGCTCATAAGCTCCGTAAATTTTATTTTTACCCTCAAATATAATATCAAGGATATTTGCGCTTAAAATTTTATTTGAATCCATTGTTAATAATTTATTAATGAGATTAAGAATTGAATTAATTCCATATTATTTTATTAAAAATGAATAGTTCTAATAGTAATTATATATCAGAATGTTATCTTTAGCCTAGAGTAAATAAATTATTTTATGCATTGTAAAACCATATGGTTATTGATACAAAAGCGGGTATTTACATGTACATTTTTTTTATTTGCTTTTAATTTTTGTATTGGACAACCTAAAATTGAATATGGAGTTATAAAATTATCTGGCGGACACCCTTCTAATCCATATTGTATGATTTATCCTAAAACTAATTTTGTCCGTGATACTACAGAGTTCTACTATGGAGAAAGGCATTTTAAATCAATTAATGGAAAATCACGAATCGAGATTATTCCTGAAACTAAAGAATATGATAGCTTATCAAAAAGTTATGATAATTATTTAAAAAGTATAAAAGAAAATTATACTGCAGGCAAAGTAGTATTTGGGGTTTTGAAACCTACATATTATGTTATTTCTTGGCGAGATAACCGGCATATTTATTATACGAAAAAATGGCAATTAAAAACAGGGAATCTGGTATGTATACATTTTTCATATGAAGATTCGGAAAAAGCACTATTTGATAAGATAATTCCTCATATGGTAAACTATAATCCTGATTGTTGGTAACAAGTGCTATCAATAATTGCTTAGGAAGGTTATTTTAATGTTGTCGATTAGTAATAATATCCAATTATTTCCTTATCTTTGCCGCCCGAAAGTGGCTTGCCATTTTTGATACATTTCCCACAAGGCTCAAAAAGTTCCCGTCTGTTCGGGGCGCCAGCAGGGAGTAACTATAATTAAGTTATATAATGCCAAAGGTTAAAACCAACAGCAGCGCAAAAAAGCGTTTTAAAGTTACCGGTACAGGTAAAATTACATTTCAGAAAGCATTCAAACGTCACATTCTTACCAAAAAATCTACCAAGCGCAAGCGTGCTATGCGTAAGGATGGCGTAGTTAGTGATGCTAACATGCATTTTGTTAAGCGTTTGTTAGGATTGAAATAAGTAATAGTAATTTTAACCTAACTACAAACCCCAAACTTTAAACTTCAAACTAATTTGATATGCCACGTTCAGTAAATGCAGTAGCCAGCAGGGCTCGCAGAAAAAGGATTTTAAAAGCTGCCAAAGGTTATTATGGCAAGCGTAAAAATGTATATACCGTTGCTAAAAATGTAATGGAAAAAGGGTTAACGTACAGCTACGTTGGCCGTAAACTAAAAAAGCGTGAATACCGCTCTTTATGGATTGCCCGTATCAATGCGGCCGTAAGGGCAGAAGGCATTACGTACAGCGAATTCATTCATAAATTAGCCGTTAAAAAAATTGACCTTAACCGTAAGGTATTGGCAGATTTGGCAATGAATGAGCCGGAGACTTTTAAGACTTTGGTAGCATCAGTGAAGTAATTTTATATTTTTTTATAAAATAAATTAATTTGCAGGTATGTAGTTAAAAGCTGCATACCTTTTTTATACCCTAATGAAAACAATTCTTCTTTTTAAAAAGTTAATGCTTTTTTTAATTTTTCTTATTTTTTTATCTGTACAACAATCATGTAAAAAAGTAAATGCTTCTGATGATCAAATTAGTGCATCAGCAGAAAAATTTTTATTCCTGCTACCTGGCACTAACCCTGAGTTGAAGCCTGTAGTAGACAACCTGCGGCAGCAATTTCAAAAAAATAATTTTGCAGCAGATTTTTTAGCCTGGCATGGGCAGCCTGTATGGAACCAGGCTGTTAAAATAAAAAGCAATAATACCAATAATGTTATTTTATTAATTCCCACAAAAAAAGAAAATGCAGTAACCGCTTTTATAGAAGTGATGTACAATAAAGAAAAGTTTTTTTACGGACTGCACCGCAAAAGTTCTGTAGCAAATAAAATAAAAGAATTCAGCAATATTGGTTTTGATGAAGCAGCTGTTAAATGGTTTATGGATTATTTTGATATTAAGCTCAGCACTAATACCACTGCAAACAAAACCAACCTGATAGACCCGCCTTATTGTTGGTTTGAATCTTGTGGCAATGGAGGAGGCTATTCAAAAACCGGGACCGCCTCAGCCAACCCTGTACCTAACCAGCCCTGCTGGATACAGCATTGTGAAAACGGTGTCGACAATGGAGGAGGGAATGGTGGAAGTGGTGGTGGCGGAGGATAATCCGCCTAGCCCAACACCTACACCAACAACATGCCCGGCAAATGATGGCTGGTACAATATTATACCTCCGCCACCATGTGATGTGCCAAACCCGGGAAACAGTGACGATGATAATCCTTGTGAGCAGGCAGATAAGTTAGAAAAAAATACAGGGCTTAAAGATAAATTTACTGCATTAAAAAATAAAACCAATCAGAATAAAGAGTACGGCTATATGTATAAAATTAATTCTGATATTACAGTAAATGCAATAGAAATTGAGGGTGAAGCAAATGCAGCAGGTATCGATGTAACAATTACGGAAAAATTTGATGGGTTTATTCACAGCCATTATACAGGTTTGCTGTCTGTTTTTTCCCGGGATGATATTTATGCGATGGCTAAAATGTATATTGGTGATAAAATGATAGATCCTTCTACTTTTACTGCCGGGGTAGTTACGGCAAGTGGTACCCAATATATTCTTAAAATTGATGATATTGTAAAATTTAAAGCATATGCAGAAAATATGGTGAATAATAATGCGATTGAAGATCTTTCGGATTTGTATGATAAATTTTATAAAATAACTCCTAAAAATTCAAAAGAGCAGAATGAAAAAGCATTTTTACAATACCTGCAGCAAACCAAATCCGGCTTAAGATTATTTAAAGGAAATGATAATTTTAACGATTGGCAGCCTAAAAAAGTAGATGCTAATAACAATGTTGTGGATAATCCTTGTTAATTTTAATAACCCTTATAAAATAAATTTATGAATAAGTTAAAAATAGTAACAATATCATTTTTGTTTGTAAGTTGCTGTACTGTAAAGGCGCAAATGCCCAGCCCCGGGTCTAATATAATTAATAATACCTTGGGCAAGTTTACTGGAACATGGCAATGGGTAAGTGGTACAGATACGGTAAAAATTTTCTTAAAGAAAGATAATGTTTTATTTTTTAATAGTTATCATGCTGATAGGATAATTGGATTACATTTATATAAAAAAGGTAATACTATTATTGAAAGTTCTTATAATTATACCAATACTGTCCGCAGTGATAAATACAGTACTATTTTGGCAGGAAATGATAGTGGGAATAACATACTTACAGGTACATTAAAAGATTTGAAAAAAAATAAACTGTTAAATATAACGCTTACTTTAAATGCACAGCAAACAGAGCTGCAATGGCAAACAAATAACAGGGAAGGACTTAAAATAGGGCCTTATGATTATGGTTATACTTTGCCACGTACAATCACATTAAAAAAGTTATAAGATTTTATAGCTTAAATTCTAATTCACTAACCCCAAATCTTAATTATTTAAGTTGATAAAAAAATGTATCGTTTTTTTTAATATTATTTTTATTTTTTTGTCTTGCACTGAAGAAAAAAATAATATTGAAACAAATATTCTAGATAAATCATTTTTAGTAATTGTAGATACAATTGCTTATTCAAAATTATCTTTGCGACCTGCTTTTTCCTTTAATGATAATATAAATAATCCTGACACAATAAATGGGCGTAAATTAATAATTAAGGTAAGTGATACATTACAATCATTAAGTAAATGGAAAAAAGAAATAGCCGGTTTTTTTAAAGAAAATAATAGTGATGGTTCATTAAAGGATTTCGAAAAACTTATTCAATCGAGATTAGACAGTGGTATAGCATATTTCGATATTATAAATAATCTAAAGTCTACTGGCTCATATTCAATAAAAACATCCGATAGTTTAAGTAAGAATGACTTAGCCGTGGGCAAAGTTGAATTTTCGAGAGTGGCTTATAATGAAGATATCGCTGCGTTAGTTGTAAAGATAGAAGGGCAAAATAGTAAAAAGGCCGGAATAGTCAAACTGGTGCTTTTAAAACGAAATAATAATGTTTGGGAAAAATTTAGAGAAGCAAGTTTAGAAATTTGGTGATTTTATGAAAATATTAAAGCCGGAAGATTCTTCCGGTTTTTTATGTAAAAATATCCACATTCAATTACATTTGCATAAAATTATAATACATACGCAATAAATGAATAATACTTATAACGGGCTGGTACATCAGACTTTTAATTTTCCACAAGAAGATTTTAATCTTACAGATGGATATCTGCAATACAATAACCTGGATATAAAGGCTTTGATCGATAAATATGGTACGCCTTTAAAGCTTACTTATCTCCCTAAAATCGGTAAGCAGATCAATAAGGCAAAAACTATGTTTGCCAATGCTTTTAAAAAACATAAGTATGAAGGAAAATATAATTACTGCTATTGTACCAAAAGCTCACACTTTTCTTTTATCCTGGAAGAAACCTTAAAGCATGACATACACCTGGAAACTTCCTATGCTTATGATATAGACATTATTAAAAAACTTTACGAAAAGAAGAAACTAACAAAAGATACTTTTATTATCTGCAATGGCTATAAGCAAAAACCATACACCAGCAGGATAGCTAATTTATTGAATACAGGTTTTAAAAACGTAATTCCAATTTTAGATAATGTAGAGGAATTGAGGGCTTATATAAAATCTGTAAAAGTGCCTTTTAATTTAGGCATACGTGTAGCAGCTGAAGAAGAACCTACCTTTCCCTTTTATACCTCACGGTTAGGCATACGTGCAAAAGATATTTTAGAATTTTATGTTGATAAAATAGAAGGCAATGAGCACCGTTTTCAGCTAAAAATGCTGCACATATTTTTAAACAAAGGCATTAAAGATGATATTTATTACTGGAGTGAATTAAACAAGGTGATTAACCTTTATTGCCAGTTAAAAAAGATTTGTCCTGAACTGGATTCCATTAATATCGGTGGCGGGTTTCCTATCAAGCATTCTTTGGGTTTTGAGTATGATTACCAGTTTATGATAAATGAAATTGTACGTAATATAAAAGTTGCCTGCAAAAAAAGTAAAGTGCCGATGCCGCATATTTTTACTGAATTTGGCAGCTATACAGTGGGTGAAAGTATGGCGCATATCTATAGTGTTATTGGAGAAAAAAAGCAGAATGACAGGGAGTGCTGGTATATGATTGACTCTTCCTTTATTACTACATTGCCTGATACCTGGGGTATCGGTGAAAAATTTTTAATGCTGCCTATCAATAAATGGGAGGAAGAATATCAGCGGGTAGTGTTAGGGGGCATCACTTGCGACAGCCATGATTATTATGATTCTGAAGAACATATTAACGAGGTATTTTTGCCTAAAATAACTGAAGGAGAGCCATTGTACGTAGGCTTTTTTCATACCGGCGCTTACCAGGATCAAATTAGTGGATATGGCGGAATAAAACATTGTATGATACCTTCTCCAAAACATATTATTGTTGGGCATGATAAAAACGGCAAATTAGTGGATTGGATGTATGCAAAGGAGCAATCTGCCCAAAGTATGCTTAAAATATTAGGGTATTAAAAAGCCCAACAGGCTATGTCAGCAAGTGGGCTTGCAATCACAAAAGATAATTAATCAATACTATATATGAAACGAATTTTATTTTGTTTTATTATTTTATTTTTAATAAAAATGCGAATGCCCAGGCCTCCGTTGATTCTATAAAGCTGGTAATTAATAACCTGTTTAAAGGAATAAAAAGCGCAAATGCCGAGCTGGTTAAAAACTGTTTTTAGACAGCGCAGTTTTACAATCAATTGTAAAGGATAATACAGGTGAAATAACTGTAAAAACGCAGGCTCTTTCCGGTTTTTATAATTGGGTTGCCAGCGAGCAGAGTACTAATGCAGATGAGCGTATTGTTTTTGATATGATAAAAGAAGATGGGTTATTGGCAACAGCATGGCTGCCTTATAAATTTTATTATAAAAATAAGTTTAGCCATTGTGGTGTAAACTCCATACAATTAATAAATACCCCTAAAGGTTGGAAAATTCAATACCTGGTGTAAGCTCCCCTGAAAATAGTACGTTTTAAAAGTAGACAAAATTTGTAACTTTAAAAACGTAAAACAATGAAAAAAGTCAATTTAGTCCTGCCCAGATAGCAGGCATCCTCAAAGATTTTGATAACGGTAAAAGCGCCGAAGAGATCACCCGTGATCATGGTGTAAGCAAAGCATCGTTGTATAAATGGCGGCAGCGTTATGGAGGCATGGAAGCAACTGAGCTGAAGCGGATTAAGGAACTGGAAGAAGAAAATGCCCGGTTAAAAAAATGTATGCCAACCTTGCGATGGAGCTTGACACTGCCAAATACATCATCGAAAAAAGCTTTAAAGCCTTGCGATAAAAGAATGATTATTGTTGATATGCGCAAAGAGCGGCCAAAAGACATCAGCAAGGCGTGTCGTTTATTAAAGCTAAGCCGCAGCAGTCTGTGTTATACAAGTATAAAAGATGATGTAACGGTTATGGTACAACTGGAAAACCTTGCAAAACAGAACCCGGTAGAAGGTTTTTGGAAATGTTACTACCGCATCAGGAATACAGGGACGGTTATTAACCATAAGAGGTTGCACAGGGTGTATAAAAAGATGGGCCTGCCCTTGCGCCGTAAGGTAAAGAAACGTCTTGCTGCAAGAGTAAAGGAACCATTAAGCAAGCCTGATTATTTTACTCAAACCTGGAGCATAGATTTTATGAGTGATGCCCTTAGCAATGGTACCAAGTTCCGCTCTTTTAATGTAATAGATGACTATAATAGGGAAATATTATTTATTGAAACTGATTATTCTTTAAAGAGTAGCCGGGTGATCTGGGTGCTTAAACATCTAATCAACCGTTATGGCAAACCTCAAAAAATACGCATGGACAATGGGCCTGAGTTCGTAGCTAAGTTGTCCAGGCAATGGAGCGTGGCTAATGAGATCGAATTTAAATACATACAACCTGGCAAGCCTACTCAAAATGCCTATGTAGAACGTTTTAATAAAACATACAGGGAATCTGTATTAGATGCTTATCTGTTTGACAGCATTGATGAGATAAGGAGGTAACACAAACGTGGGTAGATGATTATAATTGTACCAGACCCCATGATGCCCTTAATGGCCTGTCACCAAAAATATATAGAGAAAAAACAATCAACCTATTGGGCTGCGTTACGCTACGGCTACGCCTCCGCTTACTACGCCCAATAGGTTGAACGAAAACAACTATAATGATAAATTATTCTACTTTTGAACCGTACTAAAAATGGGAAGCCTACACTGGTAGATACCAGGTATAAAGATTGTAAATAAAAACCTCACCAAGAATAGCGAGGTTTAAATAAAACCAACTTGTATACTATTTTAATTACAGAATGGTAATTTCTTTACTATTTTCTTTTACTTCTGCTTTTTTAGGAAGCTCTATTGATAAAATTCCCTGTTCGTATTTAGCACTTATGTTAGCAGCATCTATTTTTTCATCTAAATTAAATGAACGCTTAAATGCTTTTTGGCTAAATTCTTTTTTAATAGATTTAGCGTTTTCATCATTTGTAACTTCTTTTTTCTCCGCACTGATGGTTAATAAACTTCCATCAAGTTTTATGTTAAAGTCGGTTTTTTGCATACCAGGCACAGCCATTTCTAATTGATAACTTGCTGTTTTTTCAATAATGTTTACCGGAGGAAATTGAAAAATATTTTCCTTAACATTTCTACCTAAGTTGCTAGGAAATTCATTAAAAAGTTCATTCATTAACCCATCAAAAGATTTTGCGAGTGGATTAGTTGTTCTTACAAGTGTCATAGTTTATAAATTTAAAAATTTTAGTAATAATATTTATCGATATCTCTCAAACAGTATTCCAGTATATTTATTTATGACTTATATACATTATTGATAATAAAAATGAGACATTATGTCTTATTTTTTAATTTTACTCAGACTTTATGTCGCTTGTGATATATTTAAGTTCTTTAAATTAGTAAGAACAACATAAATTTGCGTATAAATTAAAAAATATGTATCCAGAAGAAATAGTAATACCCATGAAAGAGGAATTAACGGAAAATGGTTTTTCTGAGTTATTAACTCCATCAGAAGTAGACGAAAAAATTAAAAATAATGGAACAGCGTTGGTAGTAATTAATTCAGTATGTGGCTGTAGTGCTGGTACAGCAAGGCCAGGCGTAATTATGGCTGTACAAAGCAGCAATAAAAAACCTGATGTATTAGCCACAAGTTTTGCAGGATTTGATATTGATGCCGTTAAAAAAATACGTGAACATTTATTACCTTACCCGCCATCTTCACCTTCCATTGCATTATTCAAAAACGGGCAACTTGTTCATTATATTGAAAGACATATGATTGAAGGCCGTAGTGCACAAATGATTGCAGATAATCTAAAAGGTGCTTTTGATCAATATTGTAATTAACAGGTTTATATTTTTATTACTTCCCTTTATTCATATATGAGTAAAGGGATTTTTATTTGACAAACTTAAAAGCGTATAAATTATTGAATATATTGCACCGCAATTCAATTATTAAATTATAAGAATAATGTATCCTAATTTATATTATGTTTTAAAAGACTGGTTTAATGTAGAATGGAAAAAGTTGGAGTTTCTGAATACATTTGGTTTAATGGTAGCCATATCATTTGTAATAGCTGCAATGGTTCTAAACAGTGAGCTGAAGCGAAAAGAAAAGCAGGGGTTATTAACTCCCCGTGAAGAAACTATCGAGGTAGGTAAGCCTGCATCTTTTTCTGAATTATTAGTTAACGGATTATTCGGGTTTTTATTCGGGTACAAATTAATAGGTTTATTATTTACCAAATCAGTGCAAATACCTGCGCAGGAATACATATTTTCTGCAAGTGGCAGTATTTTGGGAGGCCTAATCGTAGCAGCAGTATTAGTAGGCGTTAAGTGGCGGGAAAAAGATAAGCAAAGATTAAAGGAGCCTGAGCGTAGGAGTGTAAGAATCTGGCCACATGACAGGGTAGGGGATATTATTATTTTAGGATTAATATTCGGTATTGTAGGTGCTAAACTTTTTGACAATCTTGAAAATTGGGATGAATTTATAAAAGATCCTGTCGGCCGTTTATTTTCAGCAAGCGGGCTTACATTTTATGGTGGCCTGATAATGGCTTCTGCTGCTATTTGCTGGTATGCTTATAAAAAAGGAATTAAATTAACACATCTTGTAGATGCAGCGGCACCGGCATTAATGATTGCCTATGCAATGGGCCGCATTGGCTGCCAGCTATCCGGTGATGGTGACTGGGGGATCTATAATAGTGCTTACGTAAGTGATGGAGTAAAGAGCGTTAAAGAGGCTAACGCCGGAGATTTTGATCAGCATATAAAAGCCAATACAACTTATTATCTTACTGAAGGAACAGGAATTTTAAAACCTGATAGTACTATTGTAGTTAAGCATGCATATTTTAAAGCCCCTTCTTTCTTGCCCAAATGGATGGTGGCATATACCTATCCACAAAATGTAAATAAAAATGGTGTGCCTATCCCAGGATGCACAGATGAACATTGCAATGTATTACCACAACCCGTTTTTCCGACGCCTTTTTATGAAACAATCATGTGTTCACTCTTGTTTTTACTGTTATGGTCTATCAGGAAAAAAATTAAAACTCCGGGTGTAATTTTTGGTATTTATCTTATTTTAAATGGAATTGAACGTTTTTTTATTGAAAAAATAAGGGTTAATACAACATACTCAATTTTAGGATTTCATCCCACACAGGCAGAAATAATCTCTTCATTCCTGGTTATTATCGGATTACTATTTTTAATTAAGTTTAAAAAAACCAGTAAAATTTAATTTTTATAAGACCCTGTAACTTATTGCTTGGAAGTATCGTTATATAATAGTGTTACCAAATATCACTAAATATGACCGTTTAATACAAAACATTGTACTATGCAATACAAAGTACCTACTTTTGCTAAGTAGTTCTCAAAGTATATAACTCAACGTAAAAATTACAGTCATGAAGAAATTTTTCAGCCTTTTGGCTGCAACAGTAATTGTATTGTCTGCTAGTGCTCAAAATGGTAAAATAACCGGGAGTATTAAAGATGGAGGCAATCAAAAAACAATTGATGCTGCCACAATTTCATTGTTAAATGCAAGCGATTCCACATTATTAAAAACTGCTGTAACAGATTCAGCTGGTAATTTCATTTTTGAAAATCTGCAAAGTAAAACTTACTTAATATCAGCTACATCAGTGGGACATGCGAAAGTCTTTAGTAAACTATTAGAAATCACTGCTATTAATGCAGAAGCTAATGCCGGGGTTTTACAACTAGTCCCTGTAGAAAAAAATATGAACGAAGTTACAGTAACTGCTACAAAACCATTTATTGAGAGGAAATTGGATAAAACCATCATAAATGTAGATGCATCTATCAGCAACGTAGGCGCTACGGCTATGGAAGTTTTGGAAAAATCCCCGGGTATTACAGTAGATAAAGATGGTAATATCAGTTTAAAGGGCAAGCAGGGTGTAAAAATATTTATCGATGGAAAGCCAAGCTATCTATCTGGTTCTGATTTGGCAAATATGCTTAAGAATATGTCGGCTGCCCAGCTGGATCAAATTGAAATAATGACAAACCCTTCCGCAAAATATGATGCAGCTGGTAACTCAGGCGTAATCAATATTAAAACAAAAAAAACCAAAACAGTAGGCTTTAATGGAAGTATTACCTCCACTTATTCTCAAGGACGGTATGCTAAATTTAATGAAAGCATTAATTTAAATTATCGCAATAAAAATGTAAACTTATTTGGAAATTATACTTATAGGAATAGCAAAGGATTTAATACACTTACCATTCAACGTAAATTCCGCGATAAAGATTCCAAAGAACTCTTGTCTGTTTTTGATCAACAAGCCCGGTTTAATAATATTAATGAATCTAATAATGCAAAACTCGGAATTGATATTACATTAAGTAAAAAAGCAACTGTTGGCGCTGTAGTTTCCGGCTATTTAAGCACAGAGAAATTTAATAATTATAATAATACTTATTTAAAAAATAAAAATGAAGTGGTCGACTCAAGAACTTTTGCGAACATTGATATGAAAAGCAAATGGGAAAATTTTAATGGTAATGTAAATCTGAGGCATGTTTTTGACAGTACAGGTAAAGAGTTGACCGTAGATCTTGATTATATTAATTACGGATCTTTAAACAGGCAAGTAATGAGTAATCACTACTTTGATGCCAATGATATAAAAATGTTGCCCAGCGATACGTTGAATGGTAATATCCCGTCAGACATTACTATTTACAGTGCAAAAGCAGATTATAGCCAAAATTTTAAAGGAGATATAAAAATGGAAGCCGGTGTAAAAGCAAGTTTTGTAAAAACAGATAATAATGCCAGGTATGATAGTTTAATAAATGGAAACCTTGTTATGGATGCAGGAAGGAGCAATCACTTTATATATGACGAGCAAATACAGGCAGCTTATGTGAATTTCAATAAGCAATTGAATAAAAAATCGAACGCCCTGATTATGGAGACCTTAATCCATTCTATTTCTTTATAGACAGGTATACCTATGAAGTAGGTAACCCTAACCTGCGCCCACAGTTTAGCCATAATGTAGAGCTTTCTCATACCTACGGAGGAAAAATAACTACCACATTAAACTATACAAAAAGCACAGACCTAATTAACCAGATATTTGAACAAAATGAAGTTGCCAAAGAAACTTTTATTACCAGGAGTAATATTGCCAGCCAGCGGCAGGTAGGCGTAGCAGTTAGTGCATTTGTTCCTGTAAAAAAATGGTTGAAATTAAATTTGTATGCTAATGTTGCCAACAACCGGTTCAAGGGTTTAATTAATAATGATAATGTAGATATCCAGGGTACAGTGTTGGAAAGCAATATGAGTGCCCAAATAAGCCTGGGTAAAGGCTGGAATGCAGAATTAAGCGGCTTTTATCGTAGCCGGGGTGTTGATGGAGTAATGGTTATTAATGCATTCGGCGCATTAAATGGCGGTATTTCT
Source organism: Chitinophagaceae bacterium (assembly GCA_016713965.1). Taxonomy (GTDB): domain Bacteria; phylum Bacteroidota; class Bacteroidia; order Chitinophagales; family Chitinophagaceae; genus Ferruginibacter. Next base: position 126,308 of record JADJOC010000003.1, on the reverse strand, counting down.
AAGTCAGTATTAAAAAAGAAAGGAACAGTAAAAATGAATTTCAGGGATATTTTATGGTCACAGAAATTTAAGGGTACTGCACAATATTCTTATATCGATATGTGGTTCAGGCAGGTAAGAGATTCGAGGCAGGTGAGCCTGAGCTTTACCTATGGTTTTGGCAAAGGCAAAGCTGCCGCACCTAAAAGAAAGATTGGTGGCGCATCAGAAGAGCAGAACAGGGTAAAGGCTGGAGGAAATTAAAATATTAAATTACTTATTTAAAAATCGGGGCATTGTGCTCCGATTTTTTTATTTTGGAAAAATATTTTTACTATGCCATCATTTGACCTCGTAAGTAAGGTAGATTTGCAAACACTCGATAATGCTATTAACACCGTAAGTAAAGAAGTAACCAACCGGTTTGATTTCAAAGGAAGCCATGTTGTAATTGATCTGAATAAAAAAGATTTTAAGGTCAATCTTGAAGCTGATAGTGAAATGAAGCTTACGCAGATTATTGATGTTTTAATCAGCAGGAGCATGAAACAAGGATTGGCAGCAGAAATCTATGATTTAAGCAAAGAGCCTTTTCAAAGTGGAAAAGTGGTAAAGCAAGAGGTATCGGTCCGCAATGGCATTAAACAGGAAGATGCTAAAAAAATAGTTAAACTGATAAAGGACAGCGGTTTAAAAGTACAGGTAGCCATTATGGACGATATTATCCGGGTAACCGGTAAAAAAATTGATGACTTACAGGATGTTATTCAGGCCAGTAAAAGCTGGAATGTGGGTATAGCCCTGCAATACGTAAATATGAAAAGCTGATATTAGCCATATTTTCTATAAAATAGAAGAATTATACTTATATTTGCAACTTCAAAAAAATGTACGGCCAAATCCGTACTCAAAAAAATAAAATTATGAAACAAGGCATTCATCCCGACGGATACAGAGCAGTGGTTTTTAAAGATATGAGTAACGGTACAACTTTTTTAAGCCGCTCTACCGCACCATCAAAAGAAACCATCACATTTGAAGATGGTAACGAATACCCGGTTATTAAACTGGAGATTTCTAACACATCTCACCCGTTTTATACAGGTAAAAACGTATTGGTAGATACAGCAGGCCGTATCGATAAATTTAAAAAGCGTTACGAAAAGAAACAATAATTATAATAGAATATTTCAAGCTATAATAAAAATCCCTCCGAAATTCGAAGGGGTTTTTATTTTTAAATAAGGCGGAGCCTTATTTAAAAATAGCTATGTTACCAGCTTCAGTTTTCCATAGCATCATCGTTGCCACAGCCTACCCCGTCTAAAAGCGGGGCTCGGTTCATCGGCAGTGCTACTATTCAGATTTTTTAAAGCGGAATAATTGAAAACATAGTATCCAATATTATCTTTCCGACTTCCCGGCGCATTTACATTTTAGATCTTTATAGTTTATTCACTAATTTCGCCACAATGAAAATTATTCTGGATGATATTAATGTAAAAGATCAATTATATCCCTTTACCGCAATAAAATCTGCTGCAGATATCCGTATAGGAATTAATACCATAAAGGAAAAATGGGAAAAGCTTTTGCATTGCCCGGTTTTATTACAAAGCGAAGTAAATAATTTAGATAAAGCCGGCATCACTATTCCAGCCAATATCATCCCTGCAAAAGAAAGTGTAGAAGCTGTATTGAAAGAAGGCATTCATGCTTTTCTTAAAAGTAATGCCACCAGGATGCTTAATCACCCGATGGATATTTTTAAGCACAATGCGTGGGCTATCCAGCAGGATTTTAATTTTGTTACTTTAGATAAAACATCTCAACCTGTTTGTGCAACTAATATTTTAATCAACCCATCACAAATATTTATCGAGCAAGGCGCAATAGTAGAACATAGCATTTTAAATGCAACACATGGCCCGGTTTATATTGGTAAAAATGTAGAAATTATGGAAGGTTGTATGATAAGAGGGCCATTTGCAATCTGTGAAGGAGCTGTGGTAAAAATGGGCGCTAAAATTTATGGGGCTACTACTATCGGGCCTTATTGCGTAGCTGCAGGCGAAATAAAAAATTCAGTGATATTCGGATATTCAAATAAAGCTCATGATGGATACTTAGGTGATAGCGTGATAGGTGAGTGGTGTAATTTAGGAGCAGGCACAAGCAACAGCAATATAAAAAATACAGCAGGTACAGTAAAAGTTTGGAATAATGTAGAAAAAAAATTATCTGAAACTACTCATAAATGCGGCTTGTTAATGGGAGATTACAGCAGGGCAGGAATTAACACCAGCTTTAATACCGGTACCACAATTGGTATTTGTTGCAATATCTTTGGCGAAAGCTATCCGCCAAAATATGTACCTGATTTTAGCTGGGGAAATGAGCAATATCAATTAGAAAAAGCTTTTAATGATATTAATAATTGGAAGCAGCTAAAAGAAAAAAGCATTACTGAACAAGAAAAAGAAATTTTAACCATATTATTTAATAAAAAATAAAATATTTTATGCGTACACAAATCGCAGCAGCCAACTGGAAAATGAACTTGGCACTTAGCGAAGCTGAAGCTTTGGTAGATCAACTAATAGCTGTGCCACACCAATTAAATAACAATCAATTGGTAATTTTGGCTGTACCTTTTCCTTATTTAATTGCTGTGCAAAATAAGATTGCCGGTAAAAAAAACATATTTGTAGCTGCACAAAATTGTTACACAAAAAAAAGCGGGGCTTTCACCGGCGAAGTTAGTGCTGCAATGCTGCAAAGCATTGGGGTGGAATATGTAGTATTAGGACATAGCGAACGCAGGGAATATTTTAAAGAAGATAATAGCCTGTTAGCGGATAAAGTTAATATCGCCCTGGAACATAATTTAAAGCCTGTATTCTGTTGTGGAGAGCCATTAGCAGTAAGAGAAGCAGGTACGCAAGATAAATATGTAGAAACTCAATTACAGGAAAGCCTGTTTCATTTATCTGAGCATGAAATTACAGGATTTATTATTGCCTACGAACCAATATGGGCAATCGGTACGGGAAAAACGGCTACCAACCAGCAGGCGCAGGATATGCATGCAAATATAAGATCGGTAATTGCCGGTAAATATAGTGTAACCGTAGCCGATAGTATCAGCATTTTATATGGTGGCAGTGTTAAAGCTTCCAATGCAAAAGAAATATTTTCTATGACTGATGTGGATGGGGGCCTGGTAGGAGGTGCAAGTTTAATAGCAGATGAGTTTATAACGATTATGAATAGTTTAAAATAATGACTATTGCGGAAAGTTAATTTCTACAACAGCATACTCATTCAATTTGGTCAAATCCAATACCGTGGAGCTGGTGGCTGTACTGGGATAATACATCGGTACAAATTTAGCCCCTACAATAATTTCATTAATCCTATATGAGGTACGGCTTACAACGGTATTGCTAAACATATCATCAAAGGCTTTAAGAAATACTAGAATTTCCCCTTGTACATTTGCAAAGTCAAGCGGGGTGAATTTATAAAAAGGACTGTTTTCATTAATAATATGTACAATTGTCCAGTTAAGGGTAAGTGCGTTTACTTTCTCAACATCAAGATCAAGTGGAAAAAACCTTGTTATCATTTTCCCATCTTCTTCTATATTAATGGCTACGGATATTTTAATTTCTGCATCGCTAAGGATAGTGTTTTTTGTAAGGTGCAACCCTGAACATTAAGGCTATCCCATCTTTAAACGGCGCTAAAACTGCATTTTTCGCAAATCTTAAGTAAGCAGTGGGTTTACTGAACCTTCCATACAATAATCCTGTGGCAAGGGCTAAGCTTAATAAGCCCATCAGCGCTTCGATTGCAGCTACGGCGCTTGCTACAAAACCTACAGGGTTTACCCTGCCGTATCCGACAGTAGTAAATGTTTGCGCACTAAAAAAGAAAGCTTCCCCAAATTTTTGTATAAAAGTATCGCCATGCATGCCTGTTAAATGACCCGGGCCAATTATATAATACAGGCAAGCAAAAAACAGGTTTATAAGAATATAAAAAATTAATATTACGCTTAAAAATTTCCAGCCGGGCATTGCTAATAAACTATGGTACCAGCTTATTCCCTCAAAAAAATTTATTCCTTTTTTGTGATATTAGCACTTCCATCTTTCTTAATATATCTGCCGCCATAATTAGCGGCATTATTTCCAAATCCTGTATTGCTTTGCGTTTTAGCTTTGGCATTTATTTTTTTTAAAAAAGACATATATTATGAATTAACTCTGTAAAGGGGCTAAATTAATCCCACCATGTTTAATTGAAATAATTTTTTATAAAAAGCATATCTTCTTTTTTTATTAATAAGGTATCACTGAATTTTACATTGTTCTTAATTTTAAATAATATTATATCAAATATTAAAGAACATAAAATTGAAATACTGTATGCAATTGCCCCTCCTTTTATTCCAAGGGCAGGGATAAGTAAAAAACTTAAAAAAACTATCGTTATTAAAAAAACAGATGCACTTATAATATTTTGTTTATGCATTTTATTAGCTACAAAATAAGAGGTGTAAAAATAAGCCAGGCTTGTTGAGAAAAAAGAAATACCCAGGTATTTCAAAAGCATCATAACCTGGTCGTAACTCGAAGGAAATATTTTGTCCAGGAAAAGAGAACAAATCAGCAAAAAAGGGATTATTATCAGCACTAATATGAATGATATTATCCTGCTGCTCCTCATTAAAATTTTTACACCTTCCTTATGATTTGCCTCAATTATCTGTCCCATGAAAGGGTAATACAATAAATAAAAAACAGAACAAAAAATTTGAAATATTTTGGTTGCCTGTACGTAAGCACTTAAATCCCCCTCGCAATATTTTTTAACAACTATCAAATCGATATTTGCGCCTAAAAAAAATAAGCTGTTGGTTATATAAGGGAATAATCCAAATTTTAACAGTAATCTTAACTTATCTTTCGACGGCTGTTCTATTCTATATTTTGGTGTTGTAAAAAAAATATAAAGCAATACAACAAAGCTTGTTAAAAAAAATAAGCTGTAATAAATATTCAATAACTCACCATATTTATTTTTTAATGGAAGCTGGTTTAACAAAAGCCAGGTAATAAAAATAATATTAATAACTGTTAAACCAATCTGTGGAATCCAGCCTTTTTTTATGGCCAAAAAGTGGGCATTAAAAATATATTGTAAAAGAAGACTGCAGATAAATAATAAAGAAAAAATAATGGGATAACGGTTATCGGAAAATAAGTAAAAACTTACCCAGGCGGCAGTTGCAAGTAATACAAAAAAAAATACAATTTTAAATGATATGGCTAATATGTTAGATGTGGTAAATACCCCTTTTTTTAAAAAATAAAATATCGAATTATCAATTCCAATATTGCTAAACATTGCAATTATCGAAAGAATGGATATTTGATAATAAAACTCTCCTGCTACATTCGCAGCATAAAAATTTGACAGAATATAAAGAATTAAAAAATTGGATAAAAAGAGTGCTAGCTTGCAAAGAAACAGTACATTAAATTGAATATGTAATTTCATAAAATTTATGGTAAATGCACTGTTCTGTTGCTACACATTAAGCCGTAGGCATCAATACAATTTTCACAAACCGAAGGAACTTTTTTACCAAGCCTGTGCTGGTTACGGAATTCCACAAAAGATTTTGACCGGTAAATTTCCACCGGATCATCAAATAAAACATTACCATATACCAATGGTGGGTTTTTAACCGTTTTACCAAATAATGTGAAAGGTGTTGTAACAGCCAGGAAATCGCATGGAGATACGTTGCCATTGTAATTTACAAAAAATGCTTCGCAAGCCTGGCAGCCTTTTAATTTAGGCTTGGTTAACGGTAGCTGCAAAACCTGTTTGTTTCGTTTTGCTATTTTTATACTTTCCGCAAATATTTTATCTACCTCAGCATTACCGTTCTCAGTATAAAGCACCATATCCTGGTTCTCTTTGGTAAAGGATAACAGGTTGCTCACATAAATTGTTTGTACACCATACTTTTTTACCAGGTGTAAATGTTCAGGAAGCTGGTGGATATTATTTTTATGAGCCACAAAAGTAACGGCTATTTTATCCCTTAGCTTTGATTTGGATAATCTGTCCAGCGCCAGTAATATTTTTTCAAATTCAACCCCGTCTTTAAAATTTTCAACTACCTCTTTTGAGGTGCCATCCAGGGATATGTTTATTTCAGAAATAGGATATTTTTCTAACATTGCAATTTTATCTTCAGTCAATTGCATGGTATTGGATAAAAAAGAAATTGTATCGAAGGGTTTATTTCCATCAAATAATCCATCATCTTAAATAAATCCTTATTAATAATGGCTTCAAAAGTAGAAAAAACAAAATAGTTGCAATGTTTTATAAGGGGCTTGAGCCTTTCCGCTATTTTTAAAAATTCTTTATACAGTATTATTTTTGTTACACCATCTGTAATTTCAGTGCCATAATTATTAATAAAACAATGCTTGCATTGTAAATTACATGCTGAAACTGATTGAAAAATGATATAAGTGGGATAATCTGAAAAATATTTTTTTATGCCTAACGAAAACCTGTTCATGAACTGGTGGCGGGGTATCCTTGATATTTTTTTAAACCCGATTTTTATTGTATCGAAAATATTTTTCAATAGCCGTATTTTTTTTATGTAACAAAGTTACATTTAATATTAATAATTCTAAAAACATCACATCTACAAAAAAATAATTGATAACATGAAAGATAATTACTATATAAAATAAGTACTTGTCGTATTTTTTTGTAAAAAAACCAATTAAACACAGCATTTGCATAAATACCATTAAAATAAACCCGGTATAAGCAAGATGTGGATGCTGTATAAAAAAACTGTAAATCTTTGTAAGCCACGTACCGGGAGTCTGGAGCAGGTAAATGCTTTGATTTGGCTTTATTATTTCTGAACCTATTCTAGTGTAAAAAATATTTTTATTGATGAATGCTTTGAATATAAATGCATCAGCCAGGATGTATAAATTTAAATCCCTGTAAAATCCCCAAACCAGGTTGAATTTTATTTCATTTTTTACCATAAACGCATACGGCAATATCATTACTCCTATAATAGTATAGTTATGGTGACATGAAAAGGAGTTATAAAAGATGGCATAGCAGGACCAGCTTATTGCATTTAATAAAACAATTAATTTGTATCTGGCAGCATATATAAAACAGTACAATGTTGATAAAAACAACCAGGTGTCAAAAAGTATGGATGTAGTTTTGTTGTACAATAACAACTGCGGTATTTTCAAGTAATGAAACAGCCAGTAAGTATAATCCAATGAATTTTCAAACAATACAGGAGTTTGTAATTGGTGTACCAGTGCAAATGAAAAAAAACGGTAAATTATTATGAGTAAAGCAAAACCGTAGGTATACCTGGCAAAATGGGTTCTATTTAATTCAGTGTTATTCAATGCTATATTTTAAAACAGTGCTATCAATAAAAGGTAAATTTTGATCCGTATAGTGGATGTAATTCTGGTATATTTTTATCGTTTTTATTTCTTTATCAACAGCATGATGCATATATTTTTTTAACCAGGGCAAATATGCCAGGTACCTTTCCTTTTCGCAGTAAGCAAATTTTTGTAAAAAAGATAAGTAGGGGTGTTTGAGCGCAATTTTTTCTGATGCAATTTTAATTGGATCAATATAATTATTTTTTGCACCATTATGATACAGGAATAAAGTGGAAAAAATCATCATCCTCCTTGGCTCATCATAAGTATGGGTTAAGTTTAAAAGCTGCCCGTCATTCATTTTTATGGAAAGAAAACTATCCCTGTGAACATTAATTTTCGTAGAATATGCCCCAAAAATAAAAAAGGGAGTAAATTCTACATGGGTTCTGTGTGAATAACAAATACCTGCGATAAAAATAAGGACAATTACAAAGAGAATTTTAAATTGCTTAAAGCATTTTACTAAAAAAAGATTCTGAAAAATTTTCATAGTGGTTAAAAAAAGTAAAAGTAGTCAAAATCAGTACAATAAAAGTTGCAATAATCTGCCATATTTTAAGCCTGTTTATTTATAAATATAAATTACTTTTGCATTCAGTATGAAAAATATTAGAAATTTTTGCATTATAGCCCATATCGATCATGGAAAAAGCACATTGGCAGATCGTTTACTTGAATTCACCCATACCATAGGTGAAAGGGATATGCAAGCCCAGGTATTGGATGATATGGACCTGGAAAGGGAAAAGGGCATTACCATTAAAAGCCACGCCATACAAATCAATTACCAGCACAAAGGGCAAGAGTATGTCCTCAACCTGATTGACACGCCGGGCCATGTGGATTTCAGCTATGAAGTAAGCCGGGCATTAGCCGCCTGCGAAGGCGCTTTGCTTTTGGTAGATGCGTCGCAGGGCATACAGGCCCAAACCATTTCCAATCTTTATCTTGCTATTGATAATAACCTCGAAATTATCCCGGTTATTAATAAAATAGATATGGAAGGCGCCATGATCCCCGAGGTAAAAGACCAGATAGTAGAGTTGATCGGCTGTAAAGAAGAAGATATTTTATTAGCCAGCGGTAAAAGCGGCATTGGCATCGAAGAAATTTTATCCGCAATCATTGAACGCATCCCGGCGCCATCAGGCGATCCTGAAGCACCTTTGCAAGCTTTGATATTTGACAGTGTGTACAATTCTTTCAGGGGAATAATCGTGTACTACAGAATTTTTAACGGTACTCTCAAAAAGAATGATAAAATTAAATTCAGCAATACAGGACTGGAGTATGGCGCAGATGAAGTCGGCATTTTAAAGCTGGGTATGGAAGCCAAAAACCAGGTAAGCGCCGGTGATGTAGGCTACATTATCACAGGTATTAAACATGCAAAAGAGGTGAAAGTTGGTGATACTATTACCACAACAACCAACCCTTGCAAAGAATCCATCAAAGGTTTTGAAGATGTAAAGCCAATGGTATTCGCTGGTATTTTTCCGGTAGAAACTGATGCTTTTGAAGAGCTCAGGGATTGTATGGATAAATTGCAGCTGAATGATGCGTCGCTTACTTTTGAATTAGAAACTTCGCAGGCATTGGGCTTTGGTTTTCGCTGCGGCTTTCTGGGAATGCTGCATATGGAAATCATCCAAGAGCGTTTGGAAAGGGAATTTAACCAAACGGTGATCACCACTGTTCCCAACGTAAGTTTTATTGCCACTTCTTCCAAAGGTGAAATTATCCGGGTAAATAACCCCACCGAAATGCCCGACCCCACAAGAATAGAAAAAATAGAAGAACCTTTTATCCGGGCACAAATGATCAGCAAGCCGGAATATATTGGCAACATTATGACACTTTGTATTAGCAAACGTGGTGTGCTAATTAACCAGGGATATTTAACACCTACCAGGGTAGAGCTTACTTTCGATATGCCTTTAACAGAAATAGTTTTCGATTTTTATGATAAATTAAAAAGCATGACCCGTGGTTATGCTTCTTTCGATTATCATCCTATCGAATACCGTGAAAGTGATATTGTAAAAATGGACATTTTATTGAACGGCGAAAAAGTGGATGCATTAAGTGCTTTGATACACCGGGCAAGGTCGCATGAATTTGGCCGAAAATTGTGTGAGAAATTAAAAGAATTGTTGCCCCGCCAGCAATTCCAGATTGCGATACAGGCTGCAATTGGTGCTAAGGTTGTAGCACGAGAAAATATCAGCGCTATGCGTAAAGACGTAACGGCAAAATGTTATGGTGGTGATATCAGCCGTAAACGAAAATTGTTGGAAAAACAAAAAGAAGGTAAAAAACGCATGCGCCAGATCGGTAATGTGGAAGTGCCGCAGGAAGCATTTTTAGCGGTGCTAAAATTAAACGATTAATTTTTTTGTTACCAGCAGTTGTATTTCATGGCATCATCGTTGTGTCACTCACTTGTACAGCATATCTTTATTGAGCAATTGTAAAAAATAAAAATATTTTTAAAATAATAATTATCAAATGAGTAATTTTTCATTAAATCAGGAATTAAATATTATAGCTACAGCAAAGCTTATGGCAAAAGGTAATGGCCTTCCTTTGACCGGAGCAGAATATAAGGTTCGCTTATACGATAAAGATATTTTCAAAGACGATTTTTTAGGTGAAAGCCAATTGGATAACAGCGGGGTAGCACAAGTTACTTTTAATGCTTCTTCCTTTGGCGATTTTGCTAAAACAGATGTAGCCCCCGATTTTTATTTTGTTGTTTTAAAAGAAGATAATATTATTTTCAAAAGTAAAGTGATGCAGGATGTAAACTTAGAATCAATAGAAGAGTTTAAAAGCGGGCAAGGTAATATTATCGATTTGGGAACTTTTTTGGTACAAGGCTAAATGGAACTTATTTTTTCTGCGTGATTTTGCCGGAAAGGCGATAAGACGAAAAATAAATTTCTCATTTTTTGATACCAGCTTCAGTTTCCCATGATCAACTTTTATTCTTTGCAAACTTTGCTTCTTAGCGCCTTTGCATGAAATTAATCGCTTCGGTAAAAGCTTAATAGAAGTACTGCAGATGAATGAAATGCGATACCACTGCGGCTTAACCAGGGAATAAATGTTTGTACCAAAAAATATAAAATTCTTTACGAACTTTGCATTAAATCAATTGTTATGTACACACTTGAAGAAATAAAAAATATTTTAACAAAAGTGAAGCCTGAGTTGCAAAAAAAATACCCGCTGAGTACGTTAGGTATTTTTGGCAGCTATGCAAGAGGGGATGCAAATGAAAATAGTGATATAGATGTATTGGTAGATTTTAATGATGCGATTGGGGGTATGAAATATATTTCATTGGCACATGAAATTGAAGATTTATTTTCTATAAAAGTTGATGTAGTATCAAAAGGAGGGATTAAGCCTAAATATTTTAAATACGTTTCTGAAGATTTAATTTATGTCTAAAAGAGTTGTAAAACTATTATTGGAAGATATTCTTGAGTGTATAAATTCAATACAGGAATATTGCAATAGTATTTCTTTTGAAGAATTTACATCAAATCGAATGGTTTATCAGGCCACTATATACAATTTTAATATTATTGGTGAAGCTGCATCACAAGTTCCTGAAGAATATAAATTATCTAATCCTCAAATAGAGTGGAGAAAAATAAAAGATTATCGTAATGTTCTTGTCCATGAATATTTTGGAATAAACGATTTAATAGTCTGGGATATTATTCAATTTAATTTATCCGACCTTAAAGAAAAAATTTCACATCTTTTCGAAATAGAAAATAAATAATAAACCCCCATGCAATACGGAGACTTTTATTACCCAATGCCCATCAACGAACCGGTGTTAAACTATGCACCCGGCAGCAAAGAAAAAACAGCATTAAAAAATGCCATCAAAGAATTAAAAAATACCAAAATTGATGTGCCCATGTACATCGGCAGCGATGAAGTACGCACAGGAAATAAAATGGAGCTCCGCCCCCCGCACGAACGTAAACATTTATTGGGCCATTTTCATGTAGGCGATACCAGCCATGCAAAAAAAGCCATTGCCGCAGCATTAAAAGCTAAAGACAAATGGGCCAATATGGCTTGGGAAAACCGTGCAAATATTTTTTTAAAAGCAGCAGATTTACTGGCAACAAAATACCGCCCTTACATCAATGCAACCGCCATGCTGGGGCAAAGCAAAAATGCGTACCAGGCAGAAATAGATGCTTCCTGCGAATTGATAGACTTTTTACGTTTTAATGTTCATTTCTTAAGTGATATTTACCGCCAGCAGCCTATCAGTGGCGCAGGCATGTGCAACCGCATGGAGTACCGTCCGCTGGAGGGGTTTGTATTGGCGATAACACCATTTAATTTTACAGCAATCGGCGGCAACCTGCCTACCAGTGCTGCCATGTGCGGCAACGTGGTGGTTTGGAAATGTGCCAACACGCAGGTGTACAGCGCCCAAATGTTCATGCGGATTTTAAAAGAAGCAGGTTTGCCCGATGGTGTGATTAATTTAATTTATGTAGATGGGCCAACCATCGGCGAAGTATGTTTTAACCATCCGGAATTTGCCGGGGTACACTTTACCGGTAGTACAGGTGTGTTTAACAGGATGTGGAAACCATTGGCAAAAATATGGGCATGTACAAATCTTACCCACGTATTGTTGGCGAAACAGGCGGCAAGGATTTTGTGATAGCACACAAAAGTGCAGATCCTGATGTAGTAGTAGCGGCCCTTGCTCGTGGTGCTTTTGAATACCAGGGACAAAAATGCAGCGCTGCATCCCGTGCATACATCCCTTCTAATATAGCTACAGAAGTAAAGAAGAAACTGGTAGCGGAAATCAAAACCATGAAAATGGGCACAACCGAAGATTTCACCAATTTTGTTAATGCCGTAATCGATGAAAAAAGTTTTGATAAACTGGAAGGTTATATCAAAGCGGCAAGAAAAAAGGATAGTGGCGTTAAAATTTTAGTAGGCGGAAAATGTGATAAAACCGAAGGCTTTTTTATTGAACCGACGGTGATAGAAACTACCGACCCCAAATATGTAACCATGTGCGAAGAACTATTTGGCCCCGTGCTTACTTTATATGTGTATGATGAAAATAAATTTGAAGAAACCTTGAAAATTGTCGATACAACTTCTGCACATGCCTTAACCGGTACCGTTATAGCACAAGACCGTTATGCAGTAGAATTGGCCACCAATAACTTACGCAATAGTGCCGGTAATTTTTATATCAACGACAAACAAACCGGTGCCGTGATAGGCCAGCTGCCATTCGGCGGTGCCAGGGTGAGTGGTACTAATGATAAAGCTGGTTCTATTTTAAATTTGTACCGCTGGTTAAGTGCCCGTACTATCAAAGAAACTTTTGTTCCGGTTACAGATTACCGTTATTCTTTTTTGCAGGAGAAATAAATTGTTGTAATAATTTTTTTGAAATGCAATTAATAGTATATTAGTATATATTATTAACCGTACAATCTAAAATTTTATTAAAATGAAGAAAAACAAGACCCTGGAAAACTTAAAAAATGAATGTTTTAAGTTTGAAAATAATTTTACTGCTTTAACAATTCGCGGAAGAGGAGGTTGGGTAGTGGATAGTCACCAAAGTATAGAAGTTCAGTTTGGTGGAGAAAAATATAAAATGGTAGCATTGGATAGTAAGATGGGCAGCGGTTTTTCAACATTATGGTATTAAACGAATAAGATAAAAAAAATCCCCGATTCCGGGGATTTTTTTTATTTAAACAATAACCAATACATTCGTAGCATAAAATCATTCATGTTTTGAAAATCATCTTAGATAGCGAACAATTGCAATTAACCATCCAGCAGCTTTCACAAGCTATCATTAAAAATTATCCTGATTTTAATGAAATAGTAATTGTAGGCATACAGCAGGGTGGGGTAGTATTGGCTGATGAGCTGGTAAAAGTTTTGCAGCAAAATATACCTTCAGCCATACAATATGGTCAGCTGGATATTACTTTTTACAGGGACGATATCCGTAAGCAAATATTAGCACCCGACACAATGAACATTCCTTTTTCGATAGAAAATAAAATTGTTATTTTAGTTGATGATGTATTGTTTACAGGCCGAACTATCAAAGCTGCCTTAGATGTGTTATCAGATTATGGACGCCCTGCTGCAATAGAATTACTTGTTTTAATAGACAGGAAAGAACACCGCCAGTTTCCCATACAGGCAACTTACGTAGGCGTAACTATTCCTACCAATAAAACAGATAAGGTAAAATTGAGAACAGGGGAAAAAGGCGATATGCAGGTGATTCTTTTGTAATTATATGGATTTGACGGTCTTGGTCTGACCCATTATTTTATTTAGTAATCAGGCTAGCAAAATCTTTGTTTCATAATTGAGTTATTTTTAATTCCAGCTGAATCTTTTACAGATTAAAATAAAATTTATTTTTGAAGGGCCGATACAACATAGTAAAATACTATGGAAAATGACTTTCCGGAAATGTAGTTAAAAATGAAAAAGATTGTATTAGAAGATATTCAGTTTGAGCCTTGGGCATCAACTTACCATGTAGGGGCTACATACCAAAGCAAGCCTTTTACCGGAATAGCTGAACGGATAGAAGACGGCATTTACCTAAAATATTATTACAAACAAGGCAGGGCTTGCGGAAGATGGTATGAATTTAATCAAAAAACCGGGGAAGTGCTTTATGATGGTATTTTTGAAAATGCTACTGCGATAGGAGAACATAAAATAAATGATAGTGACTTTAAAAGAATTGTTTATTATGATGAAGGTGGCAGTTCTTTATTGGAAAAAAAATGGAATCCGCAGGGTATTTTGATTAAGCATTTTGATAAAGCCGAAAAAATCAATGAAGAATATTACAATGACGGCAGTCTCTATTTAATTTGTAAAGAGCTCAATGGTAGGATTCACAGATTCTATTATTTAGGAAAAAAAAGTTTATGGCTTTTAAAAGACAGTAAATTTGATAGCCGAAGGGGAAATATTTTGCATCAATTCAATGATAAACTTTTTAAAGAAAGATTTGATGAACTCATTTCTAGCTTTCACCTGCAAATTGTTGACTGGTATATTAAACATTTAATTGAGACAAATAAGCGGCAGGCCTTTGCTTTTATCAAGAAATGCTTAGGGCACCTGGATCCCCTGTTCCAAATCATAGCAGTAAAACATTCTGCTAATTTGAACAATCCAGCATTAATTCCCTGCCTGGAAAAATTAAACAGCAGAACAGAACTTTGCAGCGATTTAGGAAGTAATTGTGTAATGTGTTATGGTTCTTTACATTCGGCAAGTAAAAAAGCAATCCGGTTTATAAGAAAGAATATGAAGGGCAAAAAATAAAAATGATTTACTTGCAGGAATAGTTGAAAGGAGTTTAGTTGAATTAAAATTTATGTTTGGCGGAAATATTTTGTGCTGAACATCAGGAGGATATAAAGAAGTTTGCTTTTGCAAAATATTCCGTTACAAGAAAGAAAGATTTATTACAGGTATAGGTTTTCATGTTCCGCCTTCAGGCGGCTGAGAACTTATAGTTTAATACCAATACCTGCCTGTACACTCATTCCCGCCACTTGACTTTCCGGGGCTGCTCCCCGATTGTAGCATGAGGACTGGCATTAAATAAAAAGACATACTTGCTTTTAAACTCAGTTTTTATACCTACATTAAAGCCAATTGAGTATAGGTCATCAACATATTCCTCGTTATTTCCTTTTTCATTTAACCGTATATATTTAAATGATGGCCCAATATAAAAGCCACGATTTTGCGGTTTAAAATAATATTGAACAGCTGGTTTAAATTCAATAGCAGAACCTGTAGAACTGAACCCAGCATTCAAATCTGCATTAAGTGTAAAATGCCTGGCTATACTATTTTCGAATCCAATGCCCGGCCCGGTAAATGCGCCATTAACGCTGCCATATACCTGTACGCCTCCATACAAACGAAGTTCCTGGGCATTTGTATTTTTACTAAAAGCATTGAAAGTAATAGCAGGAAAGAGAGAGTAAATTGTTTTGTCATTTGATGTGTTTTGTATGTTTGAAAACACAAAATTGTATTTTTATTGTTTACTATTCTTTCTCTATTTCAACTTTAGCTTTTATTTATACAGAGCAAAAAATTTAGTTAAATTAAAAAATGCATGCAGCATTATTTATAAATAATTGTTGTGCTTTTTTAGCTACAGGCATTTGATTTATCGTAGACGGATGTTAGTGGTTAAAAAAATCTTTTGAAGGTTACTTTCTCGTCAACCATTTCCTGTAGCTTCTTTTCGTCAAAACCGGTCAGCCACTTTATTACCTGGTGTAATTCTTCTTTTGTTCTGCCTTTTGTTTCAACTTTTTTAATATAGTGCGGATAAACTGAAGCGAATGTTAGTTTTGCCATTCGCTCATTGTGTTGAAGTGTTGTTTTCATACTTTTTGTTTTGACAGAAGTTTTGAAAATGTAAATCATTTTTTTGATAAAGCTGCCAGTAATTCTTCCAGGCTTTTCATTGTCATAGTAAATCCTTCTTTAAAGCCCATTTCAATCATCTTTTCTAAGCGGTCAAGGGATTCATTGTAAATAGTAACACTGACTTTTGTTATGCCGTTTTGTTCACTGAAATTCAAGTCCCATTCAGATCCCGGCAGTTCAGGATTCTCATCTTCATCTGCAAAAGTATTCAACAGTTTAAAATTGGTTTTCGGAGTGATGGAAGTATATTTTTGAATTGACCAGCGCTCTTGCCCTTCGGGGCTTACCATAGCATAAAACCTTCGTCCGCCAACTTCAAAATTCATGAATTTTGTTTTTGACACCCAGGGTTTTGGTGCCCACCATTGATCAAGAATTTCTTGTTTAGTAAAAGCATCCCATACCAGCGAAAGTTCGGCATCAAATTCTCTGTTTATGTATACCGTTTTTGTTGATTTGTCAACAGTAAAATCAGATAGCAAATTGTTGTTCATTTTTTATTTTTTTTTATTGTTGATAATACTTTGTCGAGCTGGTTAAAACGGGTATCCCAAATTTTCCGGTATTGTTCCAGCCACTTATCTATTTCTTTCATTTTATTGATTTCAAGGGAGTAAAAAATTTCCCTGCCCTGGTATTGTTGTTTTACCAGCTCACACTCTGCCAGGATACGTAAATGTTTCGACACTGCCTGCCGGGTTGTGTTGAAGTTTTCGGCAATTGCGTTGGGTGTCATTGACTGTAACGCAATTAAGGCAATAATAGCCCGTCTTGTCGGATCTGCAATGGCTTGAAATATGTCCCGCCTCATCTGTTTAAAAATTTAATTAAGAAACTGATCGGTTGCAAATATATGTGCAACTTTTTGGTTTCGCAAATTTTTTTGTGGTCTTAATTTTTTTGCTTGAAATATGTATTTGTAGAATGTTGCTTTACCAATATTTTTTTGCTATGGGCATTTGTTTTTCATGGCATCATCGTTGTAGCCTGCCCCGTATGAAAGCGGGGTCACTCACTTGTACCACATACCGTTGTTGGTCTTTTATTGAAGCGTATGATGTAAATTTATTTTGGTTTCCCTGGATTTCTATGATATAAAAAATAAATTTACAATTATTTTATGCTACTTTATTCACATATTCTTTTGCTTATTAACACAGGATACTACCCTTGCTATTAATTTATTTTTTACCGCATTTAACACACTCATTTTATTTTTCCTTCGGCTACTTTTCGTTCATAATATTGCTTTAAATCAACATCTAATTTTACTGCAGTAAGGGATGCCATATGTAGATTGCATTTCAATTTTTTATTTGCCATACTATGTACTTTAGTTTTCCCCTTACACTGGTACCGGATGAATATTCAAATGGGGCTACACCACAATAGCATGCCAATTTTCTGCAATCATTCATCACAGAAAAACCGTTGGTATAAATGATAAAATTGATACCTGTAACAAACCCAATTCCTACTACAGAGGTGATAAATTTATAAAGCTGTTTTAAATTGTCATCGGCATTTACAATTTCAATGATTTTTGCTTCTACAGATTTCAAATCTTTATCAACTGCTTCAATTGATTTTTTTATAGTTTTTCGAATCAATGTTGCCATTTCTTTATTACCCACATCTTCAAACTCACCAATTGGAGTAAGTAATCTTTTTTGTGTTTCCACTAATCTTTCTCTTAAAGATGCTAAGTGCTTAATCTTATCAACTGTAGCATCCATTGGCTTCCAAAGGCGTATTCGGTCTAAATTTTTAGAGCAATAAGTAGCAATTCGTTTTGAATCTATCTTGTCATTTTTGCCTCTTTCTAATGCTGTTGATTTTTTAATTCTGGAAGCATGCTCTACCCAAATATCTATGGTATTAATAGCTAAAAAATTGGTGAGTGTAAAACAATAAAGTCCTGTGGCTTCCATGCAAAAAATTGTCTCATTAACTACAATATTTAAGTTCTTTAGCCACTGTGAAAGCTCTTTCATGCCTACATTGTCGTTGGCAAATTTTTGATGTGTAATTTGTTGCAAATGAAGCAAAGCGATGTCTACTGTCTTTTTTGAAATGTCTACTCCAAAAAAATAATTGTACTGTTTCATAATTTTTATTTTTTTAACAATCAGTGATATAAGTTTCTTTGAAACCTTAATAATAGTCCCTGTCGACTAAATTTCTATCCGAAGCATCTTATATCAAAAAGAGCCTGTCTTAATCCAAGGGATATACCATTATGTATGCTCGTGTCCATAGTGCACAGGCTCTTTAGGATTGTAATTATCCACAAATTTAAGTTGTCAACAAAGAAAAAAAGAAGCAAAAAAAGAAAGTAGTAATAGTAATTAAACTTATAATAATATTCATAAGGCAAATCTAAAGGTTCGTGTCACCACGAATCGAAACAAAGTTACATTGTAAAAGCAGTAGCTACTGTTTAAGAAGTTGGCTAAATCTTTGTTTACCTTTATTTATGCAAACATTGCCATTTGCCTATTGTTTACAGGTGTCATTTCTTGGATAAAATTATCCCAAAAATTCAATGTCAAATTGAGTTGATATTTTTTGTTTAACATTTCAAGCTCTGTCTGTAAGTCTGCTTTGTTGATTTGTTTAGCTAATTCTAAAAGGTTAATTCTCATTAAAACATCTTTTGTAAAAGTCCTTTTAGCGTCAGGAAAAGTTACTGATTGTAAAAACTGAACTGTTGTATTAGAGTTTAAAAGAATTAAGGAATAAACGGCAAATTCAATTTTGTCAAAACCTATCAGGTAACAAGTATCATCAAGCATTACCGGTTTATTATCCAGTGGAAGAATAAGCGTAAAATAAAATGTTTTGTAAAGTCCGGAAATAGCTACTTTAAAGGGTTTAAACGAATAGTCGCCAATACCGAATATTGAGAACAATGGTTTGTTGTTATAAATACTTGATTTTCTTGCATCAAAATTTGCTTGATGCCGTGCCAGGTATTGATAGGTTTTTGGATATTCTGTTTTGATGTATTTGGTTTCCTGCCCAACTTTCTTTTGAGTAACAATCGTAAACTTTCTTGCCTGGTTTACTACTGTGTTTTTAAGGTCGGAGCTTTTGAGAATACCGTAAACTAAACCGTCTTCTAAATTTACTTCTTCATTCAATCCATTTACGTAATGTTCGTTCACTTTGTCTAATTCCATTATCGTTGAACAGTCATGCTTTAAACCTTGTCGCCAAACAAAAGGGCATTCTCCGTCAATCTCCTTTGTGTGGGCATATGTGTCAATGTTTGAAACAAACTTGTCATTTATCCAACCAAATTTGAGATAGAAACTTTGGTTATTGTAAAAATTAAATTCTTCGCAATTAGATGCTGGGATTGAATTTAGCTTACAATAAAGAAGTGCTGCTTCAACGGAAACATTAAATTCTTTTTTACTGTCAATACATTGTTTTTCTATTGATGCAATTTTGTATTGATTTTGTTTTGGTCAAAAACAAGATTTTTGATTACCGAATTTTTAACTAACAACAATAAATTCCCGTTCATATTCTGAAAGGTTTCAATCATTATTAATGTGATAAATTCAGCTATATCAAAATTGCCTTTTCCTGTCATAGCGTCTAAACCACTATGATTTTTAAAGTTCGTTTTCTTTGGAAGATTGTCTGAATTGAGGCTTCCTAATTTTGAATTTGTTACCCAAGGTGGGTTTCCTATTACTAAAATTTCTTTACTAAGATATTGTTTTGCTATTTGTTTAAAGTTAAAGTCAAAAACATTGCAGTGAGAAATTGAAATTTCAGGTTTGTTGCTGTTTGGGTTTGCAAGAAAGAAGTTAATAATACTAAATTTAGTTTCCCAAACGTAAGGCTTGTAAATTTCAACACCGAAAATATTTTTGATATTATTAAAGTTGCATAATGAGGCAATGATAAAATTTCCTTTACCGCAAGTTGGTTCAATCACAATTTCCGGAGAAATATTTTTTGATGCTAAATGCAAAAGTAACTTTATTAGCTAAATCAGAATTTGTTTGAAAGTCCCCATATTCTGCTCTGTCAGGTTCTTCAACAATATTATGAGTGATTGAAAGAGTTTCTTTAAGCGTTTCCAATTCTTCATTATTATCAAAAAAATGTATGATACCGAAGGCATTATATATTTTTTGATTTGCCTTTTCAAAAGATGCAATTTTTTTCAGATTGTAATTTAGGAAATCTGATACCTGCTGAGTGATATTTGCTTCAAATACTTTCATCATTCAGGTTTGTTATAAGTTATAATCTTGTCAATACCAGGAATATCATTTTTCAAATCTCTAATCCTTGCATATTGCAACCTCCATTGAAGTGCATTAGAAATTGTTAAATATCCAATTGGAATTTCTGTTGCTAAAATGATTTCAGTAATTTGTTTTAAAGCTATTTCGTCAGCTGGTAACTTTATCCCTTCAAGAAATGCAATTATATCAGCCTCATTAGCTCCAACTTTTTTCATCTCATTTAAGATGCTCGTTGTCGTGAAATCAGCAGTCCGTTCCTTTGAAACAAAGGAACAACTAACAAAATTCAATGTTGAAGTTTGATTTTGTGGGTCGTCTGTTTTGTCGTAAACAAACACTAAAAGGTTATATCCAAGTCCAAAAATTTTTTGTTTTGCATCTTTAAAGGGGCAAGAAGATTGTGGTTGTTTGTTAGAGTAACCTTTATGTCGGTCAAGATGTCTTCCGAAGGTAAGTCTATACCTTTTGCTGACGAGCCAACAGAAAGTTCATATTTTGATTTTAAATATGTTTGAAATTTCTGCTCAATAAGCGTCCCAACCGCTTTTCCATCTGTTACACCATATAATTCTTTATGCTGAAATTTTGACTGTTCAACACAAAATAGTTGAGCTTCCTTGATTAAGTTTTCCTTTGTTAATTTTTCCTTCATCCTGTCATAAATATATGTCGCTAAGTTAATGTTTTTAGAGTTTAAATCTGTCTTGTTAGGCCGTCAAGTTTTACACAAAAGTTGATTGATGTCAAGCCTTAATGTACTTGTTGTTGCAACATTATCACGGCATATAGGGCATAACGAAAAAGTATTGCCAATAGGTAGTTGAAGCGTCTGCTTGCCAATCGAAGTTTATGATTTAATTCAAATATTAAAAATTTATTCTGATATTCGAAGAGTTCCTTCGGCCCAAACTAAAGTCGGCAGCGTCATGCTGTCAATTGCCCAACATCTAACTCAATTATTGGCAATACTATTTGTTGAGCGTTTGTGCTGTTATCTATCTCATTTTACTTTTTCTTCCAGCTCCATCACTTTTTCAAAAACAATTTCATACTCTTTATTTGTTTCTGCCAGTTCAGTAACTGTTTTTTTATAAGCCGTTTCTGCTTCTATAAATTTATTTTTATCATTGTAAATTTCAGGCAAGGTTAATTTGGCTTCCCAGTCTATTTTAGCTTTATTTAAAGCAGCAATTTTTTCTTCCAGCTGCTGAAAACGGGTTTTATTTTTTTGCAGTTCTTTTTTTAATTCTTTATCAATAGGTGAAGCAGAGTTGTTAGTTGATAGATGAGAGTTGACAGTAGCAGCTTCTTTTTGATTTTGTTTTTTATCCTGCACTATATTCTTTTTACTATCATCTGTCATCTTTTTTCTTTCTACCTCCCTACGTGCTTTCCAATCTTCCCATTCAGCATAAGTACCTTTAAACTCCAGTATTTTATAATCTTCTATTTCCCAGATTTTATTGGCAATGCGGCTGATGAAATAACGGTCATGGCTTACTAACACAATGCTACCTTCATATTTATTTAGTGATTCAATCAATAAATCCACAGAGTGTATGTCCAAATGGTTGGTAGGCTCATCCAGCAACAAAAAATTGGCCTTGCTCACAATTGTTTTGGCCAAAGCCACCCGTGCTTTTTCCCCACCGCTTAATACTTTAATTTTTTTCTCTACATCGTCACCGCTGAATAAAAAACAACCCAACAGGCTTCTTAATTCCAGGTCTGTTTTTCCGCTCCTGCTTTCTTTCATTTCATCCAAAACCGTATTGTCGATGTTTAATGCTTCCAGCTGATGCTGTGCATAAAAAGAATAATCAACATTATGCCCCAAGATCATTTAGCATGTAAATTTTTCTACCCCTTCAATAATTCTTAGTAAAGTATATTTTCCTTTTCCATTCGCACCAATTAAAGCGATCTTATCGCCACGGTCTATTTCAGCGCCGGTATCTTCCACAATTTTTACATCACCGAAGCTTTTTGATATGTGCTTTAATGTACATAAAATTCTTCCGGGCTGTTTATCTACAGAAAAATTAATCCGCATATTAGGCCTTTCAATTTCCACATCTTCAATTCTTTCCAACCTGTCAAGGCGCTTAACAATACTTTGCGCTGCCGCTGCTTTGCTGGCTTTCGCCTTAAATCTTTCTACAAATTTTTCCTGCTGGCGGATATAATCCTGCTGGTTTTCGTATGCCTTTTTTTGAATATCTACCCTTTGTGTTTTCTCTGTTTCGTAAAAGGAATAATTACCGGTATAAAAATGCAGCTCCTGCTGGTACAGCTCTACTACTTTTGTTACCATCCTGTCTAAAAAATAACGGTCATGGCTTACTATTACCACAGCGCCCTGGTAATGTTGCAAATATTTTTCCAGCCATTCAATACTCGGCAAATCCAGGTGATTGGTTGGTTCATCCATGAGCAATACATCCGGGTGCATCAAAATCATTTTAGCCAGCAATACCCTCATCCGCCAGCCACCGCTGAATTGTTTGTAGGGTTTTTGCAGGCTGTCATTGGTAAAGCCAAGCCCTTGTAAAATTTCTTCTGTTTTATGATGAATATCATAGCCACCCAATACTTCCAGCTCATGCAGTTTATCTGCATAATCATGTGCCAGGCTTTCATCTCCGGTTAATTCCAATTGTTTGCCTATTTCCTCTATTTCTTTCTCTAATTGTTTTACCCTTTCAAAAGCGCCCATGGCTACTTCCAATATAGAATCTTCGGTATCAAAGCTTAATAAATCCTGGTGCAAAAAGCCAATGGTAGTTTCCCGCCCTTTTTCCACTGTGCCTTTGTTGGGCAGGTATTGGCCGGTTAATACTTTTAATAAAGTAGATTTTCCTGTACCATTATAGCCAATTAAGCCTATACGGTCATTGGGCTGTATGTGCCAGGTAGCATCTGCTACAATTGTTCTTGCACCAAATTCAAACGTTACATTTTGTAATCCTAATAGCATAAAATTATGTTTTCACATAGTTAAACGGGCTCCGTCTGAATATGTGAATTATTTAATTTTGCAAAAGTAGTTTAATCCCCAAACTATTTAGTGCCTGTTTAAATTTTATTTATTATGAATAAAAAGTGGCCGGTGGGGACACCGGCCACAGCACAGCCAGGGTTGGTGTTCCTACCAGCCGAAAAATAGGCAATAAAAATTCTATTTTTAAACAGGCTCTTAGTGTTATAACGTAAATTTGCCCAAAAATTATCAAAATGAAGAAAATATTGGTTTTGTTGTTATTAGTGGCGGTTGCATTTGGTATTTACTGGTTTAAATTTAGAAAAACGGAAAGGAATAGTGGCCCAAAACAACAGCCTCTACAGGTAAATAAACATTCTGCAGCTTTTAATGCCACCATGGATAGTTTAATTAATTGTTATCTTAATATAAAAAACAGTTTGGTAGAAGCAGATACTGCAAAAACAAAAACAGCCTGCAGGGAATTAATTCAATTGTCAGACAGTTCTAAATTTATGGAATTAAAGAAAGATACTGTTGGTATTTTTACATCAGCTGTTGCACAGCTGGATAATATTAAAAGCAATGCAGAAAGCTTATTAAAGCAAAGTGATATTACCGAAATAAGAAGGGATTTTAGTATGATTAGTGAGAGTATTTATCCGCTTTTAAAAACAATACATTATGAAGGTAAAACTTTGTTTTGGCAAAACTGCCCAATGGCTTTTAATGATGAAGAGGGGGCTAACTGGATAAATGAAACTAGCGAAATTATTAACCCGTATTTAGGTAAGCATCATCCTACCTATAAAGCTGCCATGTTGAATTGCGGGGATATAAAAGATAGTATAAAGTAAGGAAATGTGAAAATGTAATGATGTGTGGATGTAGAAATGTATAAGCATACAAAAAATTACATTGATAATTATGATGAGAAATTTAATTTTTTTAGTAGGGTTTATTTTGCTGCCTGTTTTTTATTTTCACAAAATAAATTTACTATCAGTGGCTATGTAAAAGATGCTGCAAGCGGGGAAACATTAATAGGGGCATCCATTGGTATTAAATCAAAAACAAAAGGAATAACCAGCAACCAGTACGGATTTTATTCCCTCACCTTAGATGAAGGCGTGTATCAGTTAACTTGCACCTATATTGGATATGTGCCTAAAATTATTGAGGTTAATTTAAATACCAATCTCCAATTTAATTTTGATTTACTGCCTACAGCAAATATGGGCCAGGAAGTAGTAGTAACATCTGTTAAAAGGGATGCGAATGTAAAAAATGCCCAGATGGGAAAGTTTAGCTTGCCTATTGAACAAATAAAATCTATCCCGGCATTTTTGGGCGAAGTAGATTTGCTAAAAACAATCCAGCTTTTACCGGGTGTTCGTAATGCAGGAGAGGGCAGCGCAGGCATTTATGTACGTGGGGGAGGCCCGGATCAGAATTTGATTTTGCTGGATGACGCACCCGTTTATAACACCGGCCATTTGTTTGGTTTTTCTTCCATTTTTAATGCAGATGCGATAAAAAATGTTTCGTTGATTAAAGGAGGAATGCCTGCCCAGTATGGAGGAAGGTTATCCAGCGTTTTAGATGTTTCCATGAAAGAGGGGAATAACCAGGAATTCCAGACAGAAGGTGGGATAGGCCTGATTGCATCCGTATTTCCTCCAAGGCCCCATTAAAAAAGATAAGTCTTCTTTTATCATTTCCGGCAGGCGAACTTATATTGATGCATTAACAAAACCATTTATTGCCAAGACCAGCCAGTTCTATGGTTCAGGCTATTATTTTTATGATTTAAATGCCAAGGCTAATTATAAATTTTCTGAAAAAGACAGGTTGTACCTCAGTGGTTATTTTGGAAAAGATGTTTTTAATTTTTCTAACGGCAGGCAAAGCCTGAAAGTGAATATCCCATGGGGGAATGCTACAGCAACCTTACGCTGGAACCATGTTTTTAATAATAAATTATTTGGTAATACAACGGCTGTTTTTAATAAATATGATTTTACTTTTAAGGGAACACAAAATGATTTTGAAGTAAAGCTTGCTTCAGGTATCCAGGATATTAGCTTAAAGCAGGATTTTGATTTGTACCCTTATACCGGCCATAAAGTAAAATTTGGAGGCATCTATACTTATCACCGTTTTACCCCTTCGGTGGTAAGCGGCAGGCAGGATTCAGTTGTGTTTAATCCTAATAATGCACAGGTAAAATTTGCACATGAAGCAGCCGTGTACATCCAGGATGACTGGGAAGTAAGCGATAAGATAAAAATAAATGCAGGTATGCGTTACAGTTACTTTCAGCAGATAGGAGCGTATAAAATTTATACAACGGATGCCGATGGCAATAAACTGGATAGTACCGTTTATAAAAGAGGGCAGGGTGTAAAAAGCTATGGAGGATTGGAACCAAGGATTACTATAAGATATGCTTTGAATGATGTTACTTCTATAAAAGCTTCAGCCACCCGTAATTTACAATACATCCACCTGGTTAGTAATTCAGGCACTACTTTACCTACAGATATATGGGTGCCCAGCACCTACCGGGTAAAGCCCCAGGTAAGCACCTTATATGCTGCTGGCTTGTTTAAAAATTTTAAGGATAACATGTATGAAACTTCTGTAGAGCTGTATTATAAAAACATGCAAAACCAGATTGAATATGAAGAGGGGTACACCCCCAATACTTTAGAAGATACGGAAAATTTTTTACTTTTGGCAAAGGATGGAGCTACGGCACAGAATGGTTTGTTAATAAAACTAAAGGTAGGTTAACAGGATGGATAGGCTATACCTTAAGCTGGACATGGAGAAAATTTGCTGCATTAAATTTTGGAGAAAAATATCCTGCCAAATACGACAGGCGGCATGACATGAGCATTGTAGCTATGTATGAGCTCAGTAAAAAATGGAAATTATCTGCAGCTTTTGTTTATGGTAGTGGCAATGCTGCTACTTTACCGCAAAGCTTTTATATTGTTGGCGGTGTTTTAACGCAGGAGTATAGCCGCATTAATGCATACCGCCTGCCTGCATACCACCGCACGGACCTTTCTGCTATTTTAACCCCAAAGAAAAATGAAGGCCGCAAATGGAAAAGCGAATGGGTATTTAGCCTGTATAATACATATAGCCGACAAAATCCCTATTTTATTTATTTTGACCAATCAGGCAGCCCTTATGACGGTACACTCCAAATACAAGGCAAACAGGTATCCTTATTTCCTGTTATTCCTGCTGTGACGTGGAATTTTAAGTTTTAATATTTTTTTTTAAAATAAATTTTTACTTATTAATAAATATAATTACTTTTCTTAAGTGATTATATTTATACATTTTAATAATAATTATATATTATATTATTATAAATTGATAATTAAAGATTTAAAACAAAATAAAATATTTTTTATAAACAAAAATTAGTTTTCAATAAAAATTTCAAATTTGGAACGATTGTTGTTTATAGCCATATCAAACAATAAAATTTAAAGTATGAAAAAATTAAAATTATTTTTAGCTGTTGCTGTTATTGCACTTACTGTGGCATCATGTGGCAAAGGTGATAAAGGTGATAAAGGTGATACTGGGGCAACTGGCGCTCCTGGTGCTCCCGGTCAACAAGGCCCTATTGGACAAACTGGTAGTGCAAATGTTAAAGCTTTTATTTTTACAGGTCCGCAGTTAACATGGCCTAATGCCCTTAATGCACAGAGACGATTTAATTTAACTCTTCCTGCAAGTGTCGCTCAAGCAGATTTAGATAATGGATTAGTACTTACTTATATGAAAGTTGGTAATGCTCATTATCAAGTGCCTGATTTCGTATCAAATTTAGGTAAGTTTGTTAGATTATTTAGATCTAATAAAACACTTACTTTTACTGCAATGAACGAAGATTTTACTACCGTAACTACTGGAGATTTGGATGAGGCCAGTGAAGTAAAAGTTATGGTTATACCACCAGGAGCAGCTCCTACAGTTATTAATGGTAAAAGCGCTGTAGATTTTAGCGATTATAAGGCAACCATGAAATATTTTGGTTTACCAGAATAATTAAATAAAATAAATTTTAAAAAACCCTCTATTATTTAGAGGGTTTTTTATTTAATTTCGCCTGAAAAATTATATTTGTGTAATGATAAATACAATTCATATTTCTCCTTTACAAAGCCAGGATATCGAAGAGCTTGTAACCTTGGTTAACAGCGCATACCGCGGTGAAGCATCAAAAAAAGGCTGGACTACAGAAGCTGATTTATTAGAAGGAAATTTACGAATTGACGGGCCATCATTAAAATATTATTACAAAAAACCCGGGGCTACAGTTTTGGTTTACAAAAGTGCTGAAAATAAATTAACAGGATGCGTTTATCTTCAACAGGAAAATAACCAATTGTACCTTGGCATGCTGACTGTATCACCTGGTGCACAGGCACAAGGTATTGGCAAGCAATTATTATATGCTGCAGAATCACATGCAAAAAAAATAAATTGCACTGCTATTGTTATGAATGTAATTTCTGTACGGCATGAGTTAATTGCATGGTATGAACGACACGGCTATTTGAATACAGGCGAAACTAAGCCTTTTCCGAAAGATGTAAAGTTTGGAAAACCTGTTCAAGCATTAGAATTTATATTATTAATAAAAGAATTGGCAGTATAGAAGTTAACGTGTTGTGCTATTAACTCATAAAATACTTATTAGGCACCGCTTTCGACATCCGCCAGCTGGCGGAGACAGCATTCTGTCATGTTGAGTATTGTCAGGCTGAGCTTGTCGAAGCCTTGTCGAAACATAGACAGAATGCGGCTGATCATTAAAATGGTAATTTTAATGGCACAACACGTTAGAAGTTAATTAAGATAGCAGTAAAACCTTAATATTTAATGCGATATGTTATTTTGCTTTTAAAAATTAAGTTTGGCATTAAAATTGTCTATACCTTAATGAAATAAATAAACATTATATGAAAAAATTAATAATTTTATTTGGTATTTTATCTATAGGCATCATTGCTTGTAAAAAAGATGATACTCCGGCAGCAAAACAAGTAGTAGCAACTACAGTTACACTTGAAAATTTTAACAAAAACGCAGATAATGATTTATCTAAAACTTGGTATTCATCAATAGATGGGAAAGCATATACCATGGCTGATGTAAAAAATAATTTGTCGCTTTCTGGAAAATAGATTTTGGTTTTAATATTAGCTTTGTGATAACTGGTTTCTTCTCTCCGGCCTCATACCCGGTGCAGTATGGTCAGGATACTTGGACTACCAAAATACAACTACTTTTAAAATACTTACAGACGTGCAACTGGTAACGGTAGCGAAATTAATGGATGAAATACATTGACTGTTGCTGATATTGATCAGGCTTATATCAACGCCACAGACCCGGCACCGCAATTCACCGAAAGTGTTAATGATGGTCAAATGTTAACTTTTCAGACTGCAGCCGGCAACAGGGGGATAATTAGAATCTTGGAATTTGACGCAGTGGCAAAAACAGCTAAAATTGATGTAAGGTTTGTGAAGTAATTAAAAAAATAAATTTTTATAAAAAAAAGGGGCTGTCTCATTTTTTGTCTTATGTTTATGGCAAAAGGATTCGTATTACAACCTGTATTTAAGGCATACCATCAGCGCCAGGCAATGCTTCTTCCCCCGAGCCTGGAGGAATTGATAGCCGTTAACCACGCTGTACGTGTAGTAGATGAAGTACTCAGTAAGATAGATATACAGCCCCTTATGCAGCATTAAAAGATAAGCCGATAAGCAAATAGGTAAAACAAAAACTCAACTATGCAAACCTGAGTTCAGTTTAAATTACTTTATAATTCGTTATTTTTCAATTAATTGTATTACTCTACTTTTTGTATTGACACAAAAAGTAGCAAAAAACTCAAGGCAGGAACGAATACTGCCCGTTCCTGCCATACAGCTTTACTGAACATTTGTACTACTGTAATCTCTGCATTAGTTCTTTACTCTTAATTTCAAAGTAGAATAACTGTATACTTATAATTTTTTAAATTTTCTTATCCCCAACTCAACTATGCAAAGAAAAAATGGCCGGAGGCTTTGGATAGGTATCAGCATCAGGAAAAAATAATAGGCGAAGGCAGAAAGAGTTACAGCAAAACAGATACCGAAGCTACTTTTATGCGTATGAAGGAAGATCACATGAAAAACGGGCAATTAAAACTAGCTTATAACTTACAGTAAAGCAGCAACAATCAATACATCACCCATTACAGTATCCATCCCTCTACTACCGGTACTCCTACCTTAACCGAACACCTGGATGGCTTTAAACAACAATACCAAACAATGCCTGCTGTTTTAACAGCCGATGCAGGATAGGGCAGCGAAGAAAACTATCAGTACTTAGTCGATAATAACATAGCCGCCTACGTAAAACATAATCAGTTTGACAGGGAACAAAACAGCAATATTCAAAACAAGACACCCTTTGCAGTCGGTAAGTTACACTACAATAGCGAACAGGATTATTATGTATGCCCGATGGGGGCAGCGCATGGAAAACAAAGGCACTTACAGCAAAGTAACTACCACAGGCTTTATACAACAGATCACAAAATACCAGGCAAAAATTGTAGTAATTGCCCACTAAATGGCAGTTGTTATAAAAGCAAAGGGGCAACAGGGTAATAGAGGTAAACCACCAGCTCAATACATTAAAACAACAGGCCAGTGATAATTTATTAACTGAGCAGGGAATAAAAAAGCGAAAGCAACGCTGTCATGATACAGAACCGGTATTTGCCAACATCAAACACAACCCACGGTTTTAAACGCTTTATGCTCCGTGGCAAACAAAAAGTAGCCATTGAAACAGGTTTATTATCCCTGGCACACAATCTTCGCAAAAAAAGCAACCATAACTTCAAAAAAGCAGCCTGAGAAGGGCTTTTTACCACTTTTTTCAAACGCTGAAACATAGCTGAGCCATCAGAAAAAACTAAAAACTAAAATCAACGTTACAAAATTAGTGATATAAAAAAAACCGCCTCATGTATTTATGAGACGGCCTCTTTTATTTATTTATAACATATTATGACATACCTATTTACTTTTAATAAGTTTAAAGTTTTTTTAGATTTTTTGGCCGATTCCATCTGTATAAATGACTTTCATTACATAGCTTCCACTACTTAATGTTTGTACAGGAAGTTGTAGAGTGTAAGATCCATTTGTATTAGTCTGGTTATACCTAACCTGGCTCATTAGCTTACCTTGAGCATCAAAACATTGAATTTCTTTTACATTTATACCACTAGGTACCTGCAGGTGTGCAAAAGCTTCCAAGCTTACCGGGTTAGGATATAACTTCCAATCGCCTTGCTGGGTATTGATTTTTACTAATTCAATATTGCTGTATTTGTAAGAGTTATCAATATCAATCATTTTCAACCTGTAATATAAAGTACTGATGCCTTGGGGCAAATTATTATCCTGAGTGTAATAGTTTTGTTGTATTTGACTATTACCGGCGGCTTTAATTTGACCAGTTTTAATAAAATTAATACCATCAGCAGAACGCTCAATATCAAAGTAGCCAGAATTAATTTCCTGTGAAGTGCTCCATTTAAGGCCGACTGTACTTTTTGATTCTGCAAAAGCAGTAAAGCTTAATAATTCTACAGGCAAAGGAGAGGCATTATCTACCAATACCCACCAGGCAAAGAGATCAGCGTTATTAATGTTTCCTACTTGTACAGTATTTTTATCTATATCAGCTATACCTGCAGGTTGAAAATCAGCCCAGCCTTGCTGGTTTGGATTCCAGCGTTGTGCTTTTAACCCGGCCTCTGTAATCATATTATTAGGCTGTGTATGTTCTATATCCCTGTAAGAAAACTCTATAGAATCCAAGTTAGGTTTAGCAGTATAATTAAGTGCTTCAATACGGTAAAACCTGTCTAATACGTTAGCCGAATTATCTTGATTATTAGCATTATTAAAGGACGTTACACCTGCAGGAAGATAATCGCTGTTTTTCCAGCTATCAGTTGCATAAGTAGAAAGATCAATAAACCCTTGCCCGTTAGCCCCGAAAGTAGAAAATGAAAGAGGGAGATATTGATTAGTGCTTACCCCAAATGGTACAACATATGTATCCTCCTTATCGCCAATCATCCAACGAACACGATTAGTACCCAAGTCACCTTCGGTAATAAAATGACCGCCATTGATCCGTGTAATAGCATTGCCTTCAGGATTGTCTACCACTACAAAGGCTCCGCCACTTATCGTTGCTATACCGTTATCGCTAAACACAATGCGGCTTGCCTGTGAATAGCCCTGCTGCAAAAAGGCTGATAAAAAAATGATACTAAGTGTTGTCTTTAACTTCATATAATTAGGTTAATGATTTGAAATCTTTTAAAATAAAATATTGCATTTAATAGCTTTTTAAATTTATACCTGTAAAGGTATCTTAAATAAATATAAAATAATGTACAATTAACCATTATAGCTATTCAGTTAATTAATAATATATCCTAGTTAATAAAGGTTTAAATATATTTGATATAAGTTTATACTATTAATCCAGATCTGTTTTTTTTTTTTTTTTTTTTTTTTTTTACACTAATAATTTTAAAAAAATTAACATTTAATCTATTAAAATTTTTATGACTAATTCTTTTCCTGCCTGTTGATGTTTGCTACACTTTTTTTTCTTTATAAGTGGTTGTAAGATAAAGAAAAAACGATGAAAAAAAAATAATAGTATGCTAAAAAATTATTGTAGCGATAAATATCATTTACAACCACTTGATGCAACCATCTATGGCGATAGCAGCTTTAATGATAAATTTCAGACATTGGTAACCAAATAATGATAATAGAATCTAATTGTTTGTTTCTTTTTCACATCAAAAGTAAAATAGAATATTCTAACATTTTCGAGCTTTTAGAGTAACATTTTGTTTTTCTCCTCATTCTTGCTAAAAAATGTCTGAATAAGCTATTATATCCTTCTACTGTATATGTTTCTGCTTTGGATTTCTATGTTTAGTTTTGGGAACAACTCCTACATAGGCTTCCCAAAAACCTGTCATTATTTTTTTGGTCTTTTTTCCTTTGAGTTTGCCCCAAAGTTTTTTACAAGTGGGCCTGTTCCTTTTACCCAAAACGAAGTTGACGAAACGTTTTCCATATCTATCAATAGCAATCCAAATCCAGATATAGTTTTTTTTGAACCAATATAGCTATGCATTTCATCCATTTCCAGCACCTCTATTTCTTTATCGACCCTTAGTTCTTTTATTTGCTCCCCATACTTTTTAATCCATTTCGGAACAGCAACATGGCTTACTTTTAATATCTGGCCTATTGAATTAAAGCCCCATTCCTTCTAAATACATCTCTAAAGCTAGTCGCTTTTTGCATAACCGTATAATCATATTTACAACTTTTACACCGGTAACGTGGGCGGACATTTATATTACCGTTCTTTACACTTTCTTCACTTTTGCATTTTGGACAATATTCTAACATCTTTGCTTTTATGCAAATATAATATCTATTATCATTACTTAGTTACTAATTCCTGGTAATCAAATGATAATCAGTAATTTGAATACTTTTATTTGAAATATCTATGACAAAATGCAAAATTACTTTTCAGATAATATTTTTCCTTTGGCTTCCCTTTCTAAAGCAATAGATCTTAATGACTTAATGCTTACATTTAATTCAAAACCGATAAGCAAGACCAAAGAATTTATATAAATAAGCGCCATTAATACAATTATAGTTCCTATGGAACCATATAAAACATTGTATTTTCCAAAATTATTTACAAAATAAGAAAATCCTATACTTGCTAAAATACTAAGCAGGGCAGCCAGGATTGCTCCAGGCGATACCAGCTTCCAGCGCTTTTGCACCGCCGGAGCATATTTATAAATAAAAGCAATGGAATAAAAAATCATTGCTACGATAAATAACCATCTTGCATAAAAAATAATAGTGCGTATACCTGCATCTTTTATTCCAAATACGCGTCTTAATACAACCCCCTGGGATACTAATAGTATAAGGCAAGCCAAGACTAAGCCAAACATAAGCGCAGTTAACTTAATAGCCATCCAACGGGTTTGAATGCCTTTTCTTTTTTCAAAGCCAATATAGCCTTTGCTAAATGACCGCATGATGCCCATCATGGCGTTAGAAGCAAAATAGAAGGCTAAAATCAAACCAAAAGATATAAGACCAATTTTAGTTCCGTCTATAAACGAATCGATAAATTTTATCAAATCGGCATTATGCACTTTTGAAGGTACTACATCAACAATTAAAGCGTGCAGTTGAAATTTTATGCTCTTTTTTGATATAAAAGGCAAATTGGGTATAAGTGTAAATAAAAATAAAAAGGAAGGAGGGATGGCCATTATAAAATTGTATGAAATGGCTGAAGCTCTTTCTGTTAGTCCTATTGTTTTAATTTGTTTACGAAAAAATTTAGCTACATCATATAAAGGCACGCCTTCAAAACCTGGCAAATGCCAATGCTTGCTTTTTTGTAAAAAAAAAGTAAGCGGAGTTTTTTTAAGAAGTAATCGTTCAAGTTTAGTCATAAAGCGTATAAGGTTCCATTGTAGTTGTGGTGCAAGTTAAAGACAGTAGACAAGATTTCTGTATTCTTATTGTCACTCACCACCTTTTAGTATTTGCAAACTGTCCTGTACTTTCTTTTCTGCTTTAGCTTTTAACAAACTATCCAACGCCTGTTGATAAGCTTTTGCAAATAGCAAATGCTCTTTATAAGTGGCTGCAAAGTTAGAATAACCTTTAAAATCAGGTTTGGCTACAAAAAATATATAGTTTGTTTTTGGGGCACTTAATACGGCATCAATAGTATTAGGAGAAGGTGTGCAAATTGGACCTGGCGGTAAGCCTGTATTAAGATAGGTGTTGTAAGGTGATGGATAGCTCAAGTGCTTTTTATATATTCTTTTTAGTCCAAAATCTTTCATGGCAAATTTTACTGTAGGGTCAGCTTCTAATTTTTGATTACTGGCATTACGATTAATATATACACTGGCGATTTTACCTTTATCTTCTGCTTTATTCGTTTCTTCTTCTACAATGCTTGCCATAATATAAACCTGCTTTGGTGTAAGATTAAGTGCTGAAGCCTTTACTTTTCTTTCATCGTTCCAGAATTTTTTCTGTTCGCTATATAATTTTTTAAAAATTTTTTCTGCGCTAGTATTCCAGAAAATGCTATAAGTATTGGGTATCACTGCTATCATAGCTGTATTGGTATCTAAATTTAATTTGGCTAAAGAATCATTATTATTTAAAAAATTGATTATACTTAAGGAATCGCATTCGAAATTAGCGGCAATTTTTTGTGCTAGGTCTTCCTTAGTTCTTAATTTATTTATTACCAGGTTGATAGGTGACTGCTTTCCATTGCGTAAAATCTTTAATAATTCATAAATGCTCATTTTGGTACCAATTTCATATCGCCCTGCTTTCACTGCATTATCATAGCTCAGCATTTTTGCTAAAAAATTAAACCAGAAAATATTGCTGATTACTTTTTTATTGGTCAGCTCATTTTTTACATCAGTATAAGTAGCCCCTGTTTTAATATAAACGTATTTGCTATTTTTATTAGAAATGGTGGGGCCAAAAAAATTCCAGGCAGCAAAAGCTGCTAGTAATAATAGTAACCCCAGTATAAAAAATATTTTCTTTTTAATTTCAACTAATTAAAGTACAAATTAATAACAGACATAGCAGCTTGAACTGATATGTTTATATAAGCCTCATCTCATAACAGGCCAAAATAATTCAGTGTAATGCCGGTAACAAAGTAAATAAAAACCTCGTCTAAATTAGAACGAGGCTATAAATATTTTGGTTAATTTTTTTACTTGTTACCAGCGGGATTTGTAGCCAGTGCAGGTTGTTGTGTGCCTGGCAATGGCGTAGCACTTTTCTGCGGGGCAGTATTTTTGGAGCACTAATAGGAGCATTATCTATGATATTTGTTTTGCCCCCCAACAGTACCCCTGATAAAAAAAGGCGAAATAATACATAAAACTGCTACCAGGGCTGCGAATACCCAGGTTCCTTTTTCCATAATATCAGTGGTTTGTTTTACACCCATAAGTTGATTGCTAAAACCACCTAAACTCCCTGCTACACCACCACCTTTAGGATTTTGAATTAAAATAATTAATCCCAAAATAACCGCTAAAAAAACTATTAAAACTACAAATAAAATTGCCATATCAATTACTTTAAATGTTCTATTTTGGCTGCAAAGTAAGCACTTTTAGAGGGATTAAGCAAACTTAATTTTTGATAAACTTCTATAGCCTTATTTAATTTATTTTGTTTGGCGAATACTTCAGCCATGGCTTCTGTTAATACTTCTTCGTCAGTATTACTCTTTTCGGCTAATTTTTGAATAGTAATGTCTGTGGCCTCACTACCTGCCGGAAGTTTTTCTGTATGTATTTTCTTCATGGTTTTTAACCAATCCGTAAAGCTTTTTAATTGTTTGCCCAATTTATCTGTTGGCTGTATGTTTTCGCTAAGTTTTATCCCCTGTGATGCAAAATAATCAGTTGCGAATAAAGGTTCAAAAATCAATTCATCATTATCAGGCGTAGTTATATTTAGCTTAGGTTCAGAACTAACTGGTATCTTTTCATTTTCCTGGTTTATAACAATATCCGTTGATGGCTGGATTATGCTTTCAGGCTCTGGGTTGCTGCTGTTCTCTGGGAAAATTTCTGTTAGTATGTCCTGGCTGCTATCTTCTTTTTCAGTTATTATAGCCTGGTTATTATTTATTTCATAATTACCAGGTTCAAAATTATCAGCACTACTGTTTTTTTGACTAAGTTGAAAATGAAGCCAGTGGGGGTTGTTAAATATTAAAGCGGTTATAGCAGCTTGTGTTTGATAATTTTTATCCTGCTTATCCATTTTTTGTAATAAAAAAAA
Organism: Chitinophagaceae bacterium; assembly: GCA_016713965.1. Taxonomy (GTDB): domain Bacteria; phylum Bacteroidota; class Bacteroidia; order Chitinophagales; family Chitinophagaceae; genus Ferruginibacter. The sequence continues at coordinate 90,007 of JADJOC010000003.1, read as the reverse complement.
ATGTGCAGGTGTAAAGTAGGGGTGATCTTTAATTACTTGTTGCAGCATAGGTATAGCAGACTCGTCTTGTAGAGACTTGCCGAATAATTGCTCAAAAATATGTGCTTGTATATTTGCCATAAATGTAAAGCTATGTGTTAATTAAAAATATTTACCAATTGGAAAATATTTTATTAAAAATTTCATCTACAACATTTCGTACAATTTCACTGTTTAATGAAGCTTCTGCCTGTGATAAACTTTGTGAAGCAGGGAAATCAAAATTTCTGGTAAGGTCCGTTTCAAAATTTTTCTTTTCGTCCAGGGTATTTCTAAATATTAAATGAAAGCCTACTGTAAGCCTGTTGGTACTAGCATTATTCTGGGCAATACCTGTGGTGCTTGTAAAATATTGGGATACATAACCGCTGATATCATAATGCGCATCATCATCATTAGATTGTCGTAAACGGGTGGTATTAATTACTTTTTGCTTTAATCTTTCTGTTAATTGGGGACTTAACTGCGGATTTACATATTGTGCTTTATTTTCGAAGTAATTTATCCTGAAAGTTTTTATTTCCGGTGGAATAGGAGAGGTATCTTTAAACCCATATTTGCAGGTGGAGAAATTAAAGAGTGTGATGAACAACAGAAAAAGTGACCACTGACCACTGACCACCGACCACCGTCGGAAAACGTTAATCAGCTTGCCAATTACAAATTGAAAAGGCTTTTCGGTTGTCGGTTGTCGGTTGCCGGTCGTCGGTTTATTAGTCTTCAATATCATATTCCTTTAATTTTCTGTATAACGTCCTTTCGCTAATTCCTAAATCTAAAGAGGCATCTTTCCGTTTGCCTTTATGTTTTTTAATGCTTTTAATATTAGCTCTTTTCTTTATCTACAATACTTAAAGATTCTTCTATTTCTTCGTGTTGATGTATATCATCATTTGGATTAAGAATTACCTTATGTGCAGATGAACTGCTTATATTTCCGGGAAGGGCAGCCGGGTTGATCTCTTTAAAATTATTATCCGCTGAATACATTGCCCCATGATTATTAACAGTTGGGTTCTGCAATAAATCAAAAAACATTTTTTTTAATTCATTTACATCCTTCTTCATGTCAAAAAAAAGTTTATATAAAATTTCTCTTTCATTGGAGAAATCTGTCTGCCCGGTTTGTGTTCCTCCTGCAAGTACAGGCAGCCGGGAGTAATTATTTTCCGGCAATACTTTTTTTAAGGCTGTAGCTGTAATGTTTTTATCTAAACTTAGTACAGATATTTGTTCTGCAATATTTTTTAATTCCCTTACATTGCCCGGCCATGCATAATTAATTAATACATTTTTAGCCTCATCGTCTAATTGTACAGGTGTAGTTTTATATCTTTCAGCAAAATCAACAGCAAATTTTCTAAATAACAGCAGTATATCTTCTTTCCTGTCTCTTAAAGAAGGAACTTTAATAGGTACAGTATTTAGCCGGTAGTATAAATCCTCCCTAAACCTGCCTGTTTGTGTATATTCCAATAATTCTTTATTAGTAGCGGCTATAACCCTTACATCGGTTTTTTGTACTTTGCTGCTACCAACACGTATATATTCTCCTGCTTCCAATACACGCAGCAAACGAGCCTGCGTGCCCAAAGGCATTTCGCCAATTTCATCCAGGAAAATAGTACCACCATTTACGGTTTCAAAATAGCCTTTACGGCTATCCATCGCACCGGTAAAAGAGCCTTTTTCATGACCAAATAATTCACTATCTATAGTGCCTTCAGGTATTGCGCCACAGTTTACCGCAATAAATGAGTTGTGTTTTCTCGGGCTTAAGGCATGGATGATTTGTGAAAACACTTCTTTACCCACACCACTTTCACCATTGATCAAAACGCTTAGATCTGTATTAGCTACCTGTGTAGCTGTGCTTAATGCATGATTAAGACCTGGCGAATTTCCTATAATTCCAAACCGGTTTTTTATTGTTTGTAAATCCATTAGTCTGCTAATAATTTTAAGATTTCTTCTTTAAGAATGGGAATGCGATTATCAACTATCTTCCAAATAATTTCTTTGCTAACTAAATCGTAGTCGTGTGTTAGAATATGCCTTAAGCCGATAATTTTTTCTTTATCAGAAATAAGTAATGAATTATCCATTTTATTTGCTTGCCAAATAGCTTCCCCAATTATAAATATTCGCCTTTCCACTGCATCAATAACTGTTTGAGATGTTTTAAATTCTGAAAATGTATTAATATTTTTTAAGTGAAGTTCTATTTGTTCTATAGAAAAAATTATATCCTCGAAATAAGCTTTAATTTCTTTCATAAATAAGTATTTTGTCTTTTTCCAAACTTTTTTTAAAAAAACTGTTTCGAACAGCTTCCTCAGCTACTAAATCCACTTTTTTAGGTTTTACCTACATCACGCTGCATGCTTTGCAGAGAATGTATGCGGTGCAGGTCTACCATTTCCTGCAGGCGCCTTTTCTTTACGGGTTCCGGGATATCGTCTGTAAACCTTCTGGCAGCCAACGTTCCGGGGCGTTCGGAATAAAAATACATATAAGCCAGGTCAAACTGGCAATATCCCATCAGGCTTAAAGATTCCTGGTGGTCTTCTTCCGTTTCTGTGCAAAAACCAGTTATCATATCGGTAGATAAGCCGCAGCCTGGTAATATTTCCCGGATACGGTTAACTTTAGAAATATACCATTCCCTGCTGTATGTACGGTTCATCATTTGCAGCATGCGTGTGCTGCCGCTTTGCACCGGTAGGTGAATATAATTGCAGATGTTTTCGTACCTGGCAATGGTAAATAAAACTTCGTCTGTAATATCTTTTGGATGCGAAGTAGAAAACCTTACCCTTAATAAAGGAGAAATTTGTGCTACTTTTTCAAGTAGCATGGCGAAGGTAACTGGTTGAACCTCGCCCAAGCCCTCTGCAGAGATGACCCCCTCTAAATCTCCCCCCAAGGAGGAGACTTGCAGAGAACTTTTCGCTTTGTTAGAACTAACGAAATGATAACTGTCTACATTTGCCCTAAGCAATGTGACTTCCCGATAGCCTTGTTCAAATAAATTTTTGCATTCTTTGATAATGCTTTCTGCATCACGGCTACGTTCCCTGCCTCTTGTAAATGGCACTACGCAAAACGAGCACATATTATTGCAGCCTCTCATAATGCTTACAAACGCATTTACGCCATTACTGTTTAATCTTATAGGAGAAATATCAGCATAGGTTTCGTCACGGCTTAATAAAACATTCACCGCTTTTTGCCCGGTTTCTGCTTCTTCTATTAATGAAGGCAAGCTACGGTAAGCATCCGGGCCAATTACTAAATCAACGAGCTTTTCTTCTTCAATAAATTTTGCTTTCAGGCGTTCGGCCATACAGCCTAATACACCTACTAATAATCCCGGATTTGATTTTTTATATTTTTTAAATTCGGTTAATCTTTTACGAACGGTTAGCTCTGCTTTTTCCCGGATAGAGCAGGTATTGATAAAAATTATATCAGCTTCTTCTGCATTTTTAGTAGCGCCAAAGCCATTGTTTTGTAAAATGGAGGCTACCACTTCGCTATCGGCAAAATTCATGGCGCAGCCATAACTTTCTATATAAAAATGTTTTTTAAATAGATTATTATCCAGCTTGAAAGGTGAAAAAGCTTCTCCCTGCCTGGTTTCGTCGTGTGTTTTATTATTTAATAGTAAACTTTCCATACTTATGTTGCAAAAATAAGTATATCTGGTGAAATAATGCCAAAATGGCAGCAGAAAGTATAGGAATTGGTAATTGGATATTTGGGATTAGGAACATTAATGCTAAAGCATTTAAGAATTTTGTGTTATAGCATTTGCGCCTTGATGGATCTCCATTGGCGCTGTGCCCCGCCAACGGCGGTGGACGCTCCCTTCAACAGTTGTGGCACTATGAATACTTTATTTTAATTGGTGTATCTGCGGCAGTTTAATACCCAGCCAACTATCTTTCATTGGTATAATCCATTTATTTATCATTTCATATTTAGTAAGCACTGTATTGTTAAAATATAAAGTATCAGGTGTGATAAAGCCATTTTGTAAGGCATATTCTAATTGATTAAGAGGAACTATTTGAACTTTATCTTTTACTATAAAGGCAAGGTTTTGCCGGTTAAATAGCTCTATTTTAAATTTTTGTTCAACTTCTTTAATTAAGCGAACAGAGGTATCGGTACTGCAACCACTTACCCCGGTAGAAGTTTCATCGGCCATAAAAACGATAAACTGGCCGAAGAATAAATTAGCATAACCTTTTATGGGTGTGCCATGGGTTTTCCAATCGGTTACAAATTTTTCCAGTATTTCTTCTAATTGAAATGCTTCTTGTATAGAAAATAGCCTGTTGCTTTGGTAAATCCATACACGTGAGGTGTCATGAAAATCTGCAGGAATATGTTGTTGAAAATTGAGGTTCATAATTAAAATTTTCTAAATCTTTTTCTTGGATCTTTACTGGCATGATGTATAGATACAATTGAAGTCCTCTTTATTTCTTTATTAAATGTATAAATTATTTGAAAAGGGAAGATATTCAGATTTGAAATTCTATAATGACCCTTTATCATTCTGGCTCTTAAAGGATAAGACTCCATCATTTGAAAAACAGTCATAAGTTCAGCATAAAACTTTTCGCCTAGCCCTTTTACTTGTAAATCATAATAATCATATGATTCAATAAAATCATTGTAAGCCAATGGATGTACACGAAATTGCATTACTTTCTTTTCTTAACTTTTTTTCTGGCATCTCTTATCATTTCTTCTAAAGTGTGACCTTTTACTTTGCCGGTTTCTAATTCTATTCTTCTTTTATCCATTTCTTTAGTAAATGCCGGATCCCAAATTGAATTTTCCTGAATTTCATCTTCCACCATAGAATAAAAAGCTTTTATTTTCTTGGGATCGCCATTTTCAACGTAAGAATGTAATTTTTCTTTAATTGAGATAATGTTCATTAAATTAATTTTCATTAAAATTACAAAAAAAATTACATACTGGATGCTACCAATTCCGCAATATCCAATACCTGTACTTCTTCTTTTTCCTTCGTTTTTACGCCATCAGTTAGCATGGTATTGCAAAAAGGGCAGGCAGCTGCAATAATGTTGGCACCGGTTACCAGTGCTTCTTCTGTTCTTTCTGTATTTATTCTTTTATCTCCTTTTTCTTCTTCTTTAAACATTTGGGCTCCGCCTGCGCCGCAGCATAAGCCATTACTTCTGCACCGCTTCATTTCTACCAGGGCTACATCCAGTGCTTCTAATACTTTTCTTGGGGCTTCGTAAATATTATTAGCTCGGCCCAGGTAACAACTATCGTGATACGTTATTTTTTTGCCTTTGAATGTACCACCTTCCACCATTTTTATTTTGCCTTCATCAATCAGCTGCTGTATAAAAGTAGCATGATGGATTACTTCATAATTACCTCCCAATTCAGGATATTCATTTTTTAAGATATTAAAACAATGCGGACAGGCGGTTACAATTTTTTTAATATTGTACCCGTTTAAGATCTGGATATTCTGATAAGCCATCATCTGGAACATAAATTCATTACCTGCACGCCGTGCAGGGTCGCCGGTGCACATTTCTTCTTTACCTAAAATAGCATATTTAATGCCCACTTTGTTTAATATTGTAACAAAAGCTTTTGTGATTTTTTGTGCTCTTTGGTCAAAACTACCGGCACAGCCCACCCAAAAAAGCACTTCTGGTTGTTCGCCGCTGGCAAGCATTTCTGCCATTATTGGTACATGCATATAAGGTATCGTTTTGTTGCTTGGCAAATGTACAGATTTTACCTCATCCCCGTCCCTTCTCCAAAAAGGGAGAAGGGTGTTGCGGAGATCAATGGGGAGATCGTTGCGAAAAAAATGAAGAGCGTAGTGATAATTAATATATAATAATTAAATGTCGACCAATGGTATGCCGATGAACGGATTGCGACCCCGCCTTCGGACGGGGCAGGCTGCAACGATGTTGCTACAAAGAACTGAAGCTTGTACAATAATTAAAATACAAATGCAATTTGTATAATTATCGTTTTACGATTGGGGTTTGCTATTTAGGGTTTATTTTTGGAAAAATTTTGAAAACACTACTTATAAATGTTTAAGAAGATACGAAACTGGGAAGCGTGGCCCTTTAAACTGTTATATGCACCATTAACGCCGATATGGCTTTGGTATACTTTAAAATCCGGGGCGGTTTGGTGGTTTTACTCCGAGTAATCCTAAACTAACATTTGGTGGCCTGGAAGGCGAGCCTAAACGGGAAATGTATGATTTGTTACCTACAGCATTTTATCCGCCTACTTTTAATGTTTTGCCCGGAGAATCTTTGGAGGAAATCAATAAAAAATTAAGAGATGCCAACATAATTTACCCCTTTATTGTAAAACCTGAAATTGGCGGGCAGGGGATTTTATTCAGAAAGATTGATAATGAGACAGAGTTGCTGCATTATCATAGTAAAGTACCTGTTGAATATATTGTACAGCAACTCATTCATTACCCGATGGAGGTAAGCGTATTTTATATAAGGCATCCAAGGGAAGCAAAAGGTATTGTAACAGGTTTTTTACATAAAATTCCTTTGCAGGTTACAGGTGATGGTAAGCGCACTTTGGAAGAATTAATATTAATGCACCCTAAAGGGAAAAAGAGAATAGGGGAATTATATAGCAAGCATAAGGAAAGATGGACTGATGTATTACCTGTCGGCGAAAAATATATGTTAAGCTATGCAGCTAATCATAACAGGGGGGCTCATTTCCTGGATTTGAAAGAGCACATTGATGATAAACTCGTAAATATTTTTGACAAGATAAGTTTAAGCATTAATGATTTTTTTTATGGCCGTTATGATATCATGTGTTCCAATATTAGTGATTTGAAAGAGGGGCGGAATTTTAGCATTTTAGAATTTAACGGCTGTGGTGCCGAACCTAACCATTTTTATGATACGGGATATTCTTTATCAGGCGCATATAAAGAAATATTAAAACACTGGAAGGCGCTGTACCGGATAAGTAAGCACAATGCATCTTTGGGGCATAAGCCATGGCCCTGGCAAAAGGGAAGAAAGTTTTTAAGAAATGCAGCAAAAAATATAGCCGTTATGAAAGCTGCTGATAAAGAGATCGGATAGTTAAAAAGGTTTTCCGTGTGTCCGTTTTATTATCGCCCTGGTAATAAAAGGTAAAAATTTCATACAGCTGATGAATAAATTGGTAAGCCATATTTTGCCAAATAATTTTTGAATAAACCTGCCGGTTTTAATCTTTTGCAAATTGAGTATTCCATTGTTTTTGGTATGACTTTTCCATTTCATTCCTGGAAATTTTATTTAGCAAAAACTGCCCGATAAAATTTATGGCAATTTTACTGCTGTGCAACGCCATGCTCATGCCATTGCCGCAAAGTGGTGTAATCATTCCGGCTGCATCGCCTAATAATAAAATATTATCTTCTACGTGGGATTTTTTTGAAAACGAGATTTGCGAAATAGTTACCGGTTTTTCAAATAAAAAATGGCTTTCTGTAAATATTTTTTTTAAATGGGGATTTTTGTACAGTATGTTTTGTTCTAAATTTTTTATTGAATTATTATTATCTTTTAAACTTTGTGCTGTGGTTAAATAGCATAAGCAATACCTGTTATTTTCTATTTTTGAAATGCCGCAATAGCCATTTTTAAAATTATGCAAAGCAATGGTGCCGGCATCCATATCGGTACTTACATGATATTTTATGCCAACAAAATTATCCAGCTTGCCGGGTTTATTATTTACAAAACTTCGTTTCAACTTAATATCCAGGTTGCTTTTTTTGCCAAAGCTGCCACAGCACACTTTGCTGGTAAAATTTTGTTTACCGGCCTGGATTATAAAGTGATCTTTTAAAAAATTCACCTGTTCAACCTTACAATTTTCGTATATATCCACGGTAAGGGCCCGGGCAATTTTTTGTAATTCATTATCTATTAAATACCTGCTGATGCCAAAGCCACCTAAAGGCAAATTATGTGTAAGCTGTTTGCCATTTGGGGCTGTAATTTTTAATTTTTTAATAACAGGTAATTGCATGGAGGAAAGAGGCAGGCCTAAGCTTTCAATAAAGTTCCAGCTCTCAAGGCTTATGTACTCACCACATACTTTATGAAAAGGGTATTGCTCTTTTTCAAATAAAGCTACAGAGAAACCTTTTTGTGCACCTTGTATTGCCAGTGCTAATCCAGCAAGTCCTCCGCCTATTACAACTATATCGTATTGAGTATCATTTTGCATGATACATAACTAAGTGCCTGAAAGCCCATTTCCACTGGATAATATAAGAAGTGACATTTGCCTGGCTTAATATTATATGCCATTCTTTTTTCTTAAATCCTCTTGCTACGGAAAGCGGTGCATCATGTTTTACTAAATAAGATTTGGAAAAAAGCCTGGTTAAAAATTTTATAGCATAATAAGCAATTATATTCCGTTCAAGATCATTTATAAAAAAACCTTTGCAGCAATTTTTTTTCATCCATTGTGCCATATTGACTAATTCAGTTTCTAAAAAATGGTGGCAGAATAGTGAGGAAAAAATAATGTCAGGTTTGGTTTCAAAATTTACTTTTTCATAATCGCTGGTAATCCAGTTTGCATTCATTGCAGCATATTTATTTTTTGCAAAATCAATACAGGATTGTTTAATATCAATACCGGTAAAAGAAGCTGTAATATTATTTTTTTTGCACCATTTTTCTACTGCGTATAAATTATCCCCGCCACCGCAACCGATTTCACAAATGCTTATTGTTTTACCGGCGGGTATAAATTTTTTAACTGCATTGATGGTAATGGCATGTCCGCCCAGCCATGAATTAATAGTATTTAACTCATTCATGTTTTGCCGGATGGCTTCAAATGGAATATCATCTGCATCCAATAATTCTTTTTTGTATGATCTTTTCGATAAATTAATCATAACTGGCAATAAAAGTTTCCATGGTTAATCCGGGCCCAAAAGCTGCTCCAAAAATATTGTTGTTTTCTTTTGAAGATGCATTTTGCATTTCCTGTAAAATACGTTGTAAAACAAATAAAATAGTGGGAGAGCTCATGTTACCAAACTCACTCAAAATTTCATAAGAATAGTGCAATTCATTCTCATTAAGGTTCATACTTTTTTCAATAGCTTCCAATATTTTTTTTCCTCCGGGATGAATGCACCAATGTGTAATATCGTTTTTAGTAATGCTTGCATTATCAAGTGCTTTGTTTACCAGTGCGCTAAAATCTTCTTTTACCAGATCAGGGATATAGCCCGATAATGTCATTAAAAAACCCTGTGGAGGAAAGCTCCCAGCTCATATCATTTTTGCCTTTGAATGCAACATCTGAATAAAAATTTTTAATGTAAGGCCTTTATTTTCACCGTCAGGTTGTACCAAAACAGCGGCGCAGCCATCAGCAAATAATAAGGTAGAGGTAATATTATCAGCAGTATTTTGTTTTTGAAAATGAAGGGTACATAATTCAGTGCATACTATTATAACATTTGCCAATGCATGTGATTTACAGATGGCATCCGCCATTTTTAAAGCATGAATTGCAGCATAACATCCCATAAAGTTTACTGAAGTCCTGCTGATATTGGTTGGCAAATCCATCACCTGCATAATTTGTAAATCCAGGCCCGGTGCACTCATGCCGGTACAGCTGACAGTAATTAAGTGGGTAATATCTTCTTTAGTAATTTTTTGATCAATACATTTATTAATTGCTTCTACAGAAAGATTAGTAGCATTGGCAGCATACCACTTCATCCGTATTTCCAATGAAGGGAACGGTTCCAGGTCATCAGTTTTTTCATAAAATTCACGATCAGCTAAAAGTGTACTATAATCCGGCAATACAGAATATCGGCTTTTGATACCGCTGTGGTTATATAAAAATTTTAGCTTTCTGCTTTCTTCCTTACTGTTGCAGTAAATAATATCTGCAAAAGCACATATATTCTCTTGTAAATGTTTATACGGTGGCACGGCTGTACCTATAGAAATAATTTTACTCAATTTTTTTCAATAATAAATAAAGTGATAAATGCTGCATTAGAGCAAATTGAAGCTAAAAGGCTCATCTGCATGGTGTTTTTATAATTTGCTGCTGCTGTATTTTTAATTACTTTTTTATACCATAGAATAAAATTTACAAGGATAGGTATAAAAAAGATTTGAATAATAATGAACGATTGTAATTCTAATACGCTTGTTAAATATATGCCAAGTGATCCCATAGCCAAAAAGTAGATGATAGCAGTAAACATAAAAGTACCTTTATATCCTAATTTGCTGCTTATTGTTATTACACCATCATCCTTATCCTGCTTATGCTGGTAAATTTGTGTGAGCGGATAAAAACCACCTATCAGTAAACAAGCTGCTATTATAGCTATGTATGAGATTTCTAAACCCTTATTATCACTGCATCCATGCATAACCAGCAAATACACAAGTCCACCCTGGAATAATACTACTGTCAGATACCCGGTTACAGGATATTTTTTCAAACGGATTCCCCTGTAACTGTATGCTCTTGATACCAGTATGTATAAAAAAATACCGGTAAAAAAATATATACTGATAAAATAGCTGGCTAATAAGGCAGTTATATCCAGGTATATTGAAGCATACAATAATTGCCTGGTAGGTTGTTGTGGAACTTCTATTCCACCAATACTACCGGTATCTTTATCCATATAACTATTATATCCATTACTTGCAGGGTATACCAATAAGTGTAAAATTATAAAAATGATAATTGCATGAGCAATATTAATATTGACCGTTTGGCTCAGGGCAAACCAATAAACAGGCATTAGAAAAAATGAAAAATGAAAACGAAGTAATTGTATAGTAGATCGATATAGCATTAATTATGTAATATAATATTCTTGAATGATTTATTGGTATAAAATTTGAATAACCTGAATTACTATTTAACAAAATAAAGATTTATTTAACTTAAATCCTTTGTACATTTAATTTTTAAGCTCAGATTATGAAAAAGTAATACTAGTATTTGCAATTATTTTGTGTTGCCAATTGTCCTTTTCGCAAACTTTAACTCCTTCGGATGCTTCAAGCAAAGTGCATTTTGTGATAAAAAATTTTGGTGTCAAAACAGGTGGGGATTTTGGCGGTTTGAAGGGTAGCATTAATTTTAATCCTGCAAATTTATCTTCTTCAAGCTTTTCAGTAAGTGTAGATGCCAAAACAATAGACACAGATAACAGCAGCAGGGATGAACATTTAAAGGAAGATGAATATTTAGATGTAGTGAAATATCCGGTAATTACTATGAAAAGTACCAAAATAACCACTTCTACTGTAGCTGGCAGGTATTATATGTTTGCTAATCTTACTATAAAGGCGTTACCAAACCTGTAGAGTTTGATTTAGTGCCACATCAAAAGATGGTGGCTATTTTTTTGAAGGTGAATTTAGCATAAACAGGCGTGATTTTAATGTTGGTGGCAGTAGTATGTCCATGGCCGATAAATTAAAAGTAAACCTTGAAGTGCTTGCCAAATAACAAAATACTCAAACTCTTTTAAGTTTACCTTTTATATAGATGCCCAGATTATTTCGTATTTTTTTATGGGGGCTACTGATAAGTTTCCTTGGTTCTTTGCCATTAGGGACTTTAAACGTAGCAGCCATGCAGATAGGCATTACAGAAGGCTTTACTAATGCATTGCTTTTTTCCTTTGGTTCTTTATTGGTTGAAATGATTTATGTAAGAATTTCCCTGGTAGGGATTAGCTGGATACAAAAGCAGGTTAGGCTGATGAAGATTATGGAATGGATAACCTTAGGCATTATCGTGATATTGGCCATAGGAAGTTTTTATTCAGCCATGCAAAGCTCCGGATCTGAACAACATAAAAATTTTTGGGATAATATAAGTATAAACAGGTTTTTGCTCGGCATGTTTATGTGTGCTATTAATCCTGTGCAGATACCATTTTGGTTTGGCTGGAGCACAGTTTTATTTACTAAAAAGGTGTTGGAACCTAAAAATAACCATTATAATATTTACATTATTGGTATTGGCATCGGTACTTTATTAGGCAATGGTATTTTTATTTTTGGAGGTAACTGGTTAATACAGCATATTAGCAATAGCCAGCAATATTTCAACTGGGTTATTGGTGGCATTTTTACACTAACAGCCTTAATACAATTAATAAAAATGACCCGGCAAAAAGGTAGTATTTCAAAATTTGCCAAAAAGAAAGAGCATACCTAGTTTTAAAAAGCTACCTGTATTCTAATTTACACTTCTTATAATTTATTGTAAATCAAATAATTAATGCCATAAAAGTTATGGCATGATGATTGCTTATTATATATTATTATTTTTTTAATCTGTACTTATGAAAATGTAACAATTAAGAAAATAATTATAATGAAAAACCTGTTTTTTTTAGCCGCTTTTATAGTTGGCGCAGTAAGCACAGGATGTAAAAAGCATCCTCCGGAGAGTATAATTGAAAAAGGCTCTTTAACTGAATCCCCGGTTAATTTTAATGAATTTGTAGGTTTAGTGCCGCTTGGAGCTATGAACCCCCCAAGCCATACTTTTCCTACCAACCATATGTATTTTTATTATAAAAATGTTGGTGTTTCAAGAAACATAAAATCTCCCGGAAACCTCCGTATTTTTTCTATTTCGAGGGCAAGGCATAATGTAGGCAATCCGGGCGAAACTTTAGATTTTATAGTTGAATTTGGCACAAGAGGTGGTACAGAATTATATTTTTACCATATATCAACTTTATCAACCAAATTATTAGATGCAGTAAATAATTTTTCTAATGCAAATTGTAAAACTTACGAGGTTAATAACAGTAAAGAAGAACTTTGCACTAAAAATATTTCTTTAGAAGTTGTTGCAGGAGAAATAATCGGTACAGGAAATACTGTTCCAGGACAACTTGCATTAGATATGGGCATGAAATTAAATGGGGTAGTGGTTTGCCCCCTGGAATATTTTGCTCCGGATGTGAGGAAGCAGTTAGAAGGCAGGGTATCGAATTATAACGGAACTAAAAAAAGAATTATGGCCCCGCTATGCGGCGAAGCAAATCAAAATATCGCAGGAACAGCACAGGGTAACTGGATTAAAAAAGGGTTGCCAAAATATCCTGAAAATCCGCATATTGCTCTAGTGAAAGATGAAATAGATCCTGCAATACCAATTTTTTCTACTGGTAACGGTATAATTGGACAGACTCCCGGAACTTATACATTTGCTAAATTAAATAATGGAGTTATTAACCGTCCTTTTGCAAATGTAAAAGCTGATGGAAAAGTATATTGTTACAATCTTAAACAAACCAATGGAATACTTATTCCTAACAAATCACTTATCATAAAAATGGAAAATGATAATGAATTGAGTGTGGAGAACCGCAATTGTGATTGCAGTTGCCAGCCTTATTTATTTACCAATAACAAGGCAAGTTTTACTAAGGATAAGTAAAAAAAATTACAGAATATAATCCTTAATTTTATGACATCAGTAATTAAACAAATTTAACTTAATCAGCATGTCAATAATCTTTGCTTATCTGTTACTTTTAGGAATAAACCTTTCTAACAATTCTCACAAGGGGTTTACAATAAGAATGCATCCCTTAGATAAAATAACTGATAATGAAGTAATCTTAAAGAATGAATTTTCTACAGATTCCCTTATTAAAATGACTATTAAAAATCTTCCAGAAGCTGTAGAATTATCCTATAAAATTTCAAATGATAGCTTATTTCAAAAAGTAGAAAATGATGAATGGAATTTTACTGAACTAAAAAGAAGTGATATAAACGTTTCAAAAATTAATGATTTTGATTTTAAATCCTCATTTAAAAATCAGATTAAATCTACTATTAAAAAAAACGCTCAGGGTATGTTTGAAATTAAGCTTGATATAGATGATATGAAAAATGAATTACCTGTAATAACATTGGAATTTGATAAATAATTTGAACTATTCAAATTATTTATCTTTTAAGAAACGATAAGCTACCCATCCTAAAACCCATCCATATACAATATGGCCAACCAGGCTCCCGGTAAAGGTTAAAGCTGTAATTTTAAACATCATCAGCTGCCCGTTTGGAGATACTGATAACGTAAACATAAGGTTGGTAAAAATAAATAACCCATAAAATAATCCTTTTGCAGATATATTCTTGTTTGGATAACCCTTTTTTATTAAAAACATAAAAGCAATTCCCATCCCACCTCCATTTCCAATATATCTCCACAAATAAGCAATTAAGCCATTATGGCCCTCTTTATTTAAAATCCAATCGCCGATATGCGGTACAAAATCGTCCCAACCTGCACCTAAAATAAAAAATAACCTTGCCAAATCATATAAAGCCACAGCAATGATTCCTGCCAGCCAACCCTTCAAAGCAGTTTTACCGTCTTCGGTATATTTTAATCCTAAGCATAAAATAAGTAAAAAACCAGGAATGGCTACAAAAAATGCAGTTTGGTGAAGGGGGATAAACTGCATTACATTTAATGCAATACACGTCACAGGTATAAAACCGGTGATAATAAATATCAGTTGTACAAAAGTTATTTTTTTAGTGAAAGATAAAGATACCGGGATGGTGTAATTCATTTGTTTGCTTTCTAATCCAGATGCACTATATGCTGTAATTGCATGGGATAATTACTGATATTTCAGTATTTTTGCTGTTAAATTTTTTTTTAACAATAAATCTGTGTAATTTGATAAATAAAATCATCTGGCTTGTTTCGTACAGGCTTTATTATACAATTGGTGATTAATGAAAATTGGAAGCAGTATATTATAAATTCCATTTTAGTTCTTACCTTCATTTTTTTAAATAAATTCACCTTAGCTGTCCGGGTGAAATGTCTGAATTCTTCCGCATTATAATGCCGGAGGTTATCTTAAAAACCTGATATAAATTAATTATATAAGTAATAATATTATAATCAATAATGAAAAAACACCAACTGCTCAATAATATTTTCAGTATTAAAGGTTTTGTTACCTGCCCCTTACAAAAAATAAAATTTACTAAAAAAATATATTTTTAATAACTCTTAATATGGCAATTAATTTACAAAAAGGACAGAAAATTGATATCGGGCTAACTAAAATGAGCGTAGGCTTGGGGTGGAACCCTAATGAAGGCACCGGCCATAATTTTGACCTGGATGCTTCAGCTTTTATGATAGATTCCAACCGGCTTATTCCCACTGAAGCATTTTTTGTTTTTTATGGAAATACAGATTCTCCGGATATGGCTTTGCACCATACAGGTGATGATCCGACGGGTGGCAACAGTGCAGAAGGCGATGATGAAACTATCCAGGTTGATTTATCCAAAGTAGATAATAAAATCACTGAAATTTTATTTGTGGTTACCATTCATGATGCTGTACTTCGTAAACAAAATTATGGACAGGTAAGAAATTCTTATATCCGGATTGTAGATGATTCCAATGGCCAGGAAGTGGCAAAATATGAGCTTGGCGAAGATTTTTCCATTGAAACGGCGGTTGAATTTGGCAGGCTTTACAAAAAAGACGCACAATGGAAATTTGAAGCATCCGGCATTGGATATAAAGAAGATTTGGGCTTTTTTGTTTCCAAGTATTATAAAGGAGAAGTTATTAAATAATTAAAACTACATTATGGCAATTAACTTACAAAAAGGGCAAACCATTGATCTTAGAAAAAATGATAAAGGTGAAAATGTGTATGATCTTTCAACCGTTACCATTGGCTTGGGGTGGGATGTCCGGAAAAAAGAAACCGGTTTTTTAGGAAAATTATTTGGGGGAAAACAACCTGAATACGATCTGGATGCTACTGCTTTTTTATTGGACAGTAACGATAAAGTAGCCAACCTCGGGAGGACAATACAAACAGCAGATGGCCGTCAAATGGGGCTTTACGAAGGAGATGTGATTTTTTTCAATTCTATGAAACATCCCTCAGGGCATATCTGGTCTACGGGAGATAACAGAACCGGCGCAGGCGATGGAGATGATGAGCAGATAATTGTAAAGCTTGATGCATTGGATCAAAAATATCAGAAAATTTTATTCATGGTATCCATTTACCAGGGCAGGCAGAATAACCAGCATTTTAGCATGATTGAAAATGCCTTTATCAGGGCGGTAGATGCAAAAGGCAAAGAAATAACAAAATATAGTTTGTCTGGTGATGCAAGCTTAAGCGGTATGTGTTCCATGATATTTGCTGAAGCGTATAGAAAAGACGGAGGATGGAAATTCAGGGCAGTGGGTGAGCCATACCAGGCTGATAGCTTTATAGAAATTTTAAAGAAATATACCTAGGGTATAATTATAAGTAGTTACTCATATTAAACATTCTTCTTTTGCCTCGTGGCTCACTCTGCTAAAATCAACTCCTGCTTTTCGAGAGGAAAGGGCATTGTTTTTTTATAGTAATTTTAATTCTTTACACAAATCACTGGATGAGGTTAAACTGGTTTTTCGTAATGTAGATTTAATGTGTAATGCGATTAATGAAAAGCAAGGTAAAAATATCGATGCAGAAGAAATGTATTTAATGGTGATCTACCAGTTGAACAATTCTTTAAAGCCTTTTGAGAATATAGATACCAGTTATCTTTATAAAGAAATGGAACAATTGATTTTTAAGCATATCCCAACTGTGTTCAATGAGCAAACATATAGCAGCCTGGATAAAATCAAACAGCATGCTGACAGTACATTAAATATTTTAAGCAATACAGGGTTTATCAAAGGATCCACAGTAAGATTAATCGTGGATAAGCTGGAACTTTCCAAATATTTTGATTTCCAGATATATTCTGACGAAGTTGGGCTATCAAAACCCAATATCAAAATATATGACATTCTCTTGCAAAATATTTATACAACAAGAAAAAGTAAAGATATTACACTGTTAGAAATAGCACATATTGGCGATAATACCGTGGCAGATGTTCTTGGTGCTAAAGCAATCGGCATTAATGCTTTCCAGGTAAACAGTAACAACACATGCATATCAACTTTATTTAACTAATGCAAACCAACTATTCCTTACACAAAATTAATCATCCTGATGTATTCAGCTTTAACCCTGCGCATTACAGCCGGTTTAAGTTTGGGGATGATGTTATTGCAGAAGATTTTGGAATTGCCTTGGCCAATGGTTTTATTGAAAAGCATTTGAAAACCCATCCGATCGAAAACCAGGTTGTAGTCATTTCAAGCCCGTATGCTTTTATTCCTACGGCTACCTTTGCAATGAAAAATTATTTTATTTATACACTAAATATATGGCTGGTTGAAAACAATTTTCCCGTAGTGCAGGAAGCAAAAGTATACAGAACAGTTACTTATAAAGAAGATTATGGTGCATTAAATGCAGAAGAAAGAATGAAGTTAATCAGCAATGACAGCTTTCATATAGACTCAGCATTTATAAAAAATAAAACATTAATTTTTTTGGATGATATTAAAATTACCGGAAGCCATGAAAAATTAATCAATAAAATGATTAATGAGTATTCATTATGCAACGATACGTATTTTTTATATTATGCTGAATTGGTTAATAAATCCATTCACCCCAGTATTGAAAATGAACTCAACTTTTATTATGTAAAATCAATTTTTGATTTGGATACATTAATAAACGATTCAAGGTTTTTTATTAATACAAGAATAGTAAAGTACATCCTGAATGCTGAAAAACATATGTTTGCAGAATTTATTCAAAACCAGAGCACTCATTTTATACATCTTTTGTACAATATGGCCTTGGGAAACAGTTATCACTTAATGGAAGCCTATACCACAAACCTGAATTTTTTAAAAAAATTATTAACTTTTACAAAAATCAAACACTCAGAGTATGGCAATTAACTTACAAAAAGGGCAGAGGGAAAATATAAATGCCCCAAAATTTACAATTGGTTTAGGTTGGGATACCAACAGCGCTGCAACAGGCACCGGATTTGATTTAGATGCCTCCATTTTCGTTTTAGGCGAAAATAAAAAAATACTCAGCGACAGTCATTTCATCTTTTATAATAATTTAAAGTCGCCGGATGGTGCAGTAGAGCATACAGGTGATAACCTTACCGGCGATGGTGATGGCGATGATGAGCAAATAAAAGTTGACTTGTCAAAAATAGATGCCACTGCCGCTGAAATATGTATTGTGGTAACCATTCACGATGCTGAAACCAGGAAACAAAATTTTGGGCAGGTGCGTAATTCATTCATCAGGATTTTTGATTCAAATACCAATGCTGATATTTTAAAATATGAATTGGAAGAAGATTTTTCCATAGAAACAGCAGTTGAGTTTGGAAGGCTGTATAAGAAAAATAACGAGTGGAAATTTGAAGCCGTGGGCACCGGAATGAAAGGCGGGTTAGAAGATTTTTTAAGCAAATACAATTAAGTAAAATTATTAAACTAAAGAAATATGGCTATTAATTTATCAAAAGGACAAAAAATTGACCTTCGCAAAGAATCAGGAGAAAAATTAACCAGCTTTTGTGTTGGTGCAAACTGGGGAGCAATCGAAACTATAAAAAAAGGATTTTTCGGTAACAAAAAAGTTGTAGAAGACGTTGACCTGGATTTAAGTTGTATAGTGACCGATGCCAATGGTAAATTGGTAGATTATATTTACTCACCTGATTACAATGGTTATCTTCAGCAAAATAATTTGCCATTGGGTAAATTAACCTCAAAAGATGGCGCCTTAAGGCATAGCGGTGATGATAGAAAAGGGGATTTTGGCGGGGATGATGGTTTGGATAATGAAGTAATAACAGTTGATCTAACCAAAGTAAATCCTTCTATAGAAAAAATCTTCTTTTTTATCAATATTTACCTTAACCAGGGTCAGTCACATGATTTTTCAAAAATTCCTTATTCAAAAATAAGAATGTATGAAGGAACTTCCTCAAAAGTTAATAAAGTATATGCCAGCTATGATATAGCAGCTGATGCAAGTTTTGCTAATAAAAGAGGATTGGTTTTAGGCAAGCTTTATAAAAGAAATGATGAATGGAAGTTTGATGCAATTGGCGATCCGGCAGAAGATAATTTCTTTTTACAAACAATTCAAACCTTACTAAACAACTACGCAAAATGAGAAGATTACCGGTATACCTGCTGTTAGACACTTCAGGATCAATGAGTGGAGAACCTATTGAGGCAGTAAAAAATGGTGTGCAGGTAATGATCAGTTCATTACGGCAAAATCCGCAAGCCATCGAAACAGCTTTTATCAGCGTTATCACTTTCGACAGTGTTGCACAACAAATTATTCCATTAACCGACCTGGCTTCTTTTCAAATGGTAGATATCAAAGCAACCGGTGTAACGGCTTTGGGCGAAGCATTAAAATTAGTAGCCAATAAAATAGATACAAGAAGTAGCTAAAACAACTGCTGAGCAAAAAGGCGACTGGAAACCCCTGGTGTTTATTATGACAGATGGAATTCCTACTGACGACTGGCAAATTGGGCTTACCGAATTTAAAAAGCGCAAAACATCTTTCACAGTGGCATGCGCAGCAGGTAGCAGTGCAGATACCGGTATTCTTAAACAAATTACAGATAATGTTGTCAGCCTTGACACGGCAGACAGCCAAAGCATAGGTAAATTTTTTCAGTGGGTAACGGCATCCATCGGTGTATCATCTACAAAAGTAGAGGATAGCGGAAAAGAAGTTACAGGTTTAAATGAATTGCCACCGCCACCGGCCGAATTAAATATTGTAGTGTAGGAGTATAAGATTTAGTCATTTGAGGAAGTCAAGTTTTTAAAACTTGACTTCCTCAAATGACTAATAAAAAAATTAAGTAAAAGAATTTTTTGCAAAAAAATTATGAGAAGATTACCGGTTTATTTTTTATTAGATACATCAGGTTCCATGTTTGGCGAACCGATTCAGGCCTTAAACAATGCGTTGAGCAATATGGTGAGCACATTAAGAGCAGATGCGCAGGCTCTGGATTCTTTATGGCTCAGCATTATTACTTTTGACAGGGATGTAAAAGAAATATGCCCGCTGACAGAGCTGGCAATGTTTCAATTACCGGAAATTACCTGTCCGCAGAGCGGCCCCACACATACCGGAAAAGCTTTGGAATTATTACATCAAAAAGTTCAGGCAGAGGTTAAAAAAGGAACAGCCGATCAAAAAGGAGACTGGAAACCTTTGCTATTTCTTTTTACAGATGGAAAACCGAATGATTTGATGGTTTACCGGGAAATGCTGCCCAAAATCAAAGCCTTAAATTTTGGTGCCATTGTTTGTTGTGCTGCCGGTACGCTGGCAGATGACAGCTTACTAAAAGAGCTTACCAATGATGTAGTGCATTTAGATACAGCCGACAGTTCAACGTTGAAACAGTTTTTTAAATGGGTTTCTGAAACGATAGAGCAGGGAAATAAAAGCCAGGGTACCGGTGAAAGTGTGGCATTACCACCTCCGCCAAGTGAAATAACTGTGGTGATATAACCGACTAAGTTACTGGTGCTGGGTTATTCAGTTTATTAATTTAAATACGATCAATAAAGAACTAAATCTGAAACTACAGTAGTACAAAAGCTACATCAAGGAACAATCCCGAAAACGGGATGTAATCGTTTTCGGGCGGCTTTTTTGGTTACTTTTTTTTCGCAAAAAAAGTGACAATAAAGTCTTAAATAAATTTAAATGAGATATATTAAAAGAATATACTTTCTATAAAGTAGATATATAATTATAATATTGCGGAAAGTAAAAATAAATGATATATCTGCTTAAAATTTTTATCTGTATTTTAATAGTAGGATTATTTTTATATTCAAAGCTATTACCGTATAAAGACAGGTTGAATGATAAATATAAAAAGTTATTTAATTTTTTTAACACCATATTTAATCCTGTCCTTAATTTTTTAAAATCAGTTGTAAAACCATTTCAGGTAGGGCAAAGTCTTTCGGTTGATATGACACAAATTGTTCTCTTGATTTTATTGTTATTATTAATTAATTTATTCAAATAATATTATGAGAAGATTACCGATATATTTCCTGATTGATATTTCAGAATCTATGGTTGGTGAGCAAATCCAGCAGGTAGAAGAAGGCATGGCATCTATCATCAAAGCCATCAAAACAGATCCTCATGCTATAGAAACCGTATGGATTTCTATAATTGTGTATGCCGGCCAGGCAAAAACATTAGTGCCATTGCAGGAAGTGGTAAGCTTTTATCCACCTAAATTTCCTATCGGCGGAGGCACATCCTTAAGCAAAGGCCTTGGGCATTTAATGTTTGAATTGCGGAAAAATATTGTTAAAACAACCTTTGAGCAAAAAGGGGATTGGAAGCCAATTGTATTTTTATTTACGGATGGTGTTCCTACCGATGATACCAAAGCAGCCGTAGCAGAATGGAAACAAAACTGGCAGCGTACCGCCAATATGGTGGCCATATCTTTTGGTGATGAAACTGATACCAAGGTATTGAGTGAGCTTACGGAAAATGTTCTTCTGTTTAAAAATTCTACCGACCAGGATTATAAAAAATTCTTTAAATGGATTACTGATTCCATCAAAACAAGCAGTGTAAGTGTTGAAAATAATTCTTCCGGTTTTGAACTGGCAAAATTAGATGGAGATACGATTTCTAAAATTGATTTATCTAAGGATACCGGACCGCAGCAATTTGTGGATAACAATTTTGTAGTATTAGCCGGAAAATGCCAGAATACAAAAAGGCCTTACCTGATAAAGTACAGGAAAGTTGTTAATCCTACAAATATCAGCGGGCTGGATTTTAATACTTTATCTTACCGGTTGGTTGGAGGCTTTCAGGTAAATGAATCTTATTATGAATTATCAGATGAAAATGGTTTTCAATCTAAGGTAAACAGTAGCGAATTAATAGGAGCACCTGCATGCCCCTGCTGTGGTAACCAGTATTCTTTTGCTGTTTGCCATTGTACAAAAATACATTGCATCGGTGATGAAAAAGTGAGCACCTGCCCATGGTGTGGCAACCAGGCTACCTATGTTTCCGGCGAAGGAGGATTTGATGTAAACAGGACGCAAGGGTAAAATAAATCAAAATGTCAGAAATTAAAACATATATTCAAAAGCTCTTTTCCGGCAGTAATATCACTGTTGCATCAAACAGGAAAAAAATGTTTGAAGAATTTATTGCCAGCGAAAAAAATATTAATTCAATTAACCAGATAAAAGAACTTCAAAATAATATAATGGGCGACTGGAAATTAATAACACGGATAAAAGATATACAAGATCAAACTTTGTCAATTCCCAATGCTACTGTTGGCAAAGAGTATGAAACAAAAATTGATTTTTAAAACTGGGATGGAATGATATTATTTTTTCTGAGTTTGAAGGCCTTGATGCATACGGATTAGAATATGATAATGAATCAGAAGTATTAAAAGGCATACCTGGCAAAAGCGGGGATTTTAAAATTAAATTATTATTCCGGGTAGAAGGTGAACAGGAAGATGCTATCCTTCATGAAAAATGGATTTCTTTAATAATAAATTCAGATCCGAAATCATTATGGAAAAACCTGCCCAGTAATAAAGAGGATATTTTTTGGAAAGAAGATAATACCCAGGAGTTTCAAAAATTAGGCAGCAAGCACATTGTAGTTGCCTCAAAAAGAGGCCGTTCACATGCAAATGTGGGTTCATATCGTGATGATGATTATGCTTTTAAATATTTTGAAAATACAGGCTGGAGCATAGTCGTGGTATCTGATGGCGCCGGAAGTGCCAAGGCATCCAGGAAAGGGTCGCAGCTGGCTTGCAAAAAGGTAGTTGATTATTTTGAAACTACAATTACAGAACAGGTATCCGGAGAGTTTGATATACTTATGCAAAATTATTCTTCGGAAATTTCTACTAAAAATGACAGCACACAGCATAAATCCGGTGTTGGTGAAAATGCTGAAACCAATAACAGCAAAATCAATAAATTTATTTATAACCACCTGGGCAATGCCGCAAGGGAAGTACACAAAACTCTTGAAGAGTTTGCTAAAGAAAATAAACTGGCATTAAAAGATTTGCACAGCACTTTAATTTTTGCATTATATAAAAAATATGATTTTGGTTATGTGGTTTTATCTTTTGGAGTTGGTGATTGCCCTATTGGGTTGTTAAATAAAGATATGACTGCATTAAAATTAATGAACTGGCTTGATGTAGGAGAGTTCGGGGGCGGCACCCGTTTTATAACAATGCCTGAAATATTTACCAGTGAAAAATTTCCTACAAGATTTGGATTTAAATTAATAGAAGATTTTTCTTATTTAATGCTGATGACTGATGGCATATATGACCCTAAGTTTGTAGTAGAATCCGGTTTGGAAAAAATAGAAAAGTGGAAAGAATTTATTGCAGATCTGCAAGGTAATAATGAAGATAAAATTAAAGTTGAATTTAATGCAGCAAATAAAGAAATAGCCAACCAGCTATCTTCGTGGATGGATTTTTGGAATCCGGGTAATCATGATGACAGAACCTTAGCTATAGTATTTTAAACAAAAGAATTATGCCGGTAGTAACTGTAAACTCAATAATAACTGGTACTTCGTACCAGTATGTGGATAATGGAGAACCGAAATGCGGAACTGCTAAATGCGTGTATTTTAGTCCCGATAAAAAATATGTAGTAGCAATTTTTAAAGAAAAACAGGATTTTAATCAAAAAGAAAGATTAAAAAATATTGTTACAAAATATTTAAACCAGATACGTACAAAAGATGCCGGGGATTATTATTTAGATGAAATATACCGGTGGCCTACAGATATTATTGAATCCAAAGGAAAAGTAGGATTGATCGTGCCTATTTATAATGGCAAGTTCTTTTTCAAAAAAGGTTACAGCAGCAGCGATTTAATTAAAGGCGAGGAGAAGAATGGAAAATGGTTTGCAGGCGCAAAATTTCGAAATAAACAATTTCCCCTAAGCCTCGATCAAAGCGAATTAGGCAAATGGCTAAACTATTTTCAGATATGCGTCAACCTGACAAGAGGTGTAAAAAAGATGCACCAGATGGGTCTATCGCATTCAGATTTATCTTATAATAATGTACTCGTAGATCCCCAAACCGGCTCTGCATGTATGATAGACCTGGACGGTCTTGTTGTGCCGGGCTTATTTCCTGCAGAAGTGATTGGCACAGCTGATTTTATTGCCCCGGAAGTATTAGCTACAAAACATTTATCCAAAACAGATCCCAATAGAAAATTGCCCAATCGGTTAACTGATTTGCATGCTTTGGCATGTTTGGTTTATATGTATTTATTGCACCGCCATCCACTCAAAGGTGGTAAGGTGCATGATCTGGATACAGAAAAAGATGATTTATTATCCATGGGAGAAAAAGCATTATTTGTTGAGCACCCGACCGACCAGTCAAACCGGCCAAAATTAAACCAGGTATCCAAGTGGGACACTTTCTGGGCTGATGTAACAAAGTTACCTTACACCATTACCGGCCCTTATTTAAAAATATTATTTGATAAAGCATTTATTTAGGGTTTAAAAAATCCAATGCAAAGGCCAACCGCAGAAGAATGGGAGCAGGCATTATTAAAAACTACTGATTTAGTTCAGCCGTGCAGCAATCCTTCATGCGAACAAAAATGGTATGTGTTTGATAACACCAATACACCCAAATGCCCGTTTTGCGGCACAAAGCACCAAGGTACATTGCCGGTATTAGATTTATATTATAAGTTTAAAGAAGATGTATGGAAGCCGGAAAATCACCGGTTAATGGTGTATAGCAATCAATATTTGTTT
Source organism: Chitinophagaceae bacterium (assembly GCA_016713965.1). Lineage (GTDB taxonomy): Bacteria > Bacteroidota > Bacteroidia > Chitinophagales > Chitinophagaceae > Ferruginibacter. The sequence goes on along the minus strand of JADJOC010000003.1, from coordinate 65,062 downwards.
CAATGGCATGTAAACAGGAATATGGTAAGAAATGAAAAGCTGACAAAAGAACAAAAAATACCGGTCGGTTATTTCACTTTTTATAATAACAAATGGGTTTTGGTAAATCAGAAATTAACCGGGCTAAAAGATTTAACCAATGATAAAGAAATAGGGATTAATGAAATGGTGGAATTGGAAGATGGAAAAAAATTACTGCTTTCAAAGGAAGATGGCGGCAGGGTAGTAGTAATAACAATGGCAAATAAATAAATTAAAATAAAAGTATGAACGAATTATTCAATGAAATAGGTGTTTTATGGCAACAGATTGTTAATAATCCCGGGCCTTCCTTGGCAATTATAGGCAACCTTATAATTATTGAAAGTTTACTTTCTGTAGATAACGCGGCAGTTTTGGCCACTATGGTAATGGACTTACCAGAAAACCAAAGAAATAAAGCATTGAAATACGGCATTTGGGGTGCATATTTTTTTCGTGGCTTAGCTATGATTTTTGCAGCTGTGTTAATTAAAATATGGTGGTTAAAACCAATAGGTGGTTTATACCTGCTGTATTTAGTATACAGCTGGTGGAAAGGCAAACAGACAGAAACCAAAGAAGATGACATAATTGATAAAAAAGGCAATTGGCTGTACAGGGTAACTGTAGGCACTTTTGGTAATTTTTGGGCTACGGTAGCATTGGTGGAGCTAATGGATATGGCTTTTTCAATAGATAATGTTTTTGCCGCAGTAGCATTTACGCCTAATATTATTTTAGTTTGTATCGGGGTTTTTATCGGTATTTTGGCCATGCGTTTTATAGCCCAGTGGTTTGTAAAATTAATGGAAAAATATCCTTTCCTGGAAACAGCTGCCTTTATTGTAATTGCTATTTTAGGGATAAAACTTGTATTATCATTATATGAGCATTTTTATCCTGAAAGCAGTATAAGTAAATTTTTATCAAGCCATGCAGCAGATATTGGTATTTCGATATTAACAGTTTCAATTTTCTTTATCCCGATAATGACAAGCCTTTTATTCAATTATCCTAAAAAGAAAATACCGGTAGAATAATTTTTTATTAATATCTAAAAATATTCATGCAAAAAATAATTGTTGCTTTAAATTTCATTTTATTAATGAATGCTTGCATTGGTGATACTTAATCCTGGACTGTCCGGACCAGGTATCATGTATTTGGTTAAGTTTTTATTCTTCTATTAACTATTGGTTAATTAATAAATTTAATGATCACATATCCTACGCTATGAAACTATATATCAAATACATGGTTAGCCTTCGTTGTAAAATGATGGTACAGGAAGAACTGAAAAAACTGGGAATAGAATATATAGCTATAGAATTAGGTATTGTAGAAACTATGCAGGATATCACACAGCAACAGCATACGCAATTGAAAAAAAAACTACTTACGTCAGGCCTGCAATTATTAGACGATAAAAAAAATATCCTGATTGAAAAAATAAAAAATGTAATTATTGAAATGATCCATTACTCAGATAAATTGCCTGGGATAAATTATTCGGACCATATCAGCGAAAAGTTAAATTATGATTATACTTACCTGGCAAACATATTTTCTGAGGTGAAGAGTGTCACCATACAGCAGTTTATTATTATTCATAAAATCGAAACAGAGATTTCCAAAAAGTTACAGTATAGTAGCGTGGCACATTTATCCAACCAGTTTAAAAAAATTACAGGCCTTTCACCTTCATTCTATAAGCAGCTTAAGCAAAAAAGGGTAAGCAATCTCGAAAATATGTGATATATGTAAATTTATTTAATAAATATGTAACACTATATACTTAAATTTATCGTTCTTAGTACGAGTGAAAACTAAAGTTCACTATCCAAATTCATGAAAAGGTAATGTACTGAAAAATGGTTGGTGGATTTTTCCAAGAAAATTCTTATAATGCGTCATCTAATCTGAAGAGGAAATAAGCTCTGGTGGAGACCAACTTATCAGCAATAAGATTAGAGCTTATACTGAAAAAGAGCAGCGTTTTGCTGCTCTTTTTTATGCATTTTCTGGTAAGCCCAATGGTTTTAAAAACTCATTTTTTGTTAGAAAATATACATACCACTTAATAAAGTTGATTCTGTTTTTGGAGTAAGACCCCTGTGTAAATCTAAATGATTTTTTAAATGGCTAAAGTAACCTTCTATGCCATTTGTTGTATGAGGTATTTTGGGTTAGATAAGTAATGAAACATATTAGGTAAAGCTCTTTTTATGGTAAAATAGGATCGCCTTAATAATTTGTGAGTGTACCAATATCTTTTAGAATTTTCCTTAAATGTTTTCTCATTAATATATACCTTATGTATTACATACCAGTTATCAAGTTGTTTAATCCAAAACAACTTATCATTGTGTGTTTTTATTCTCAGCAGCATTAAAATTAAACCTCGAAGTTGCTGGCCTGATTCATGCTTGGGATAGCGTGTAAGCCACAACAGGCACATACGCTGGATATGGACAAGGCAACGCTGCACTTTAACATCAGATATAGATTTTTTGATTGCTTTTAATATGCTTTTATGGCCATCGGTGGTAATACTTTCTAATTGTAATCCTAAGCGAATAAGGTTATCTAAATCCTCTTTAATTTCACATAATGTTTCTCCATCAGAAAATCTGATAAGCTGTGTATATCCATCTAAATCATCCTGGTAAGCCAATAAACAAAACTTTTTAAAATAAGTAGCATCTATTCTAAGATTTACCTGGCCTCTTTTAATAATTTTTATCTGAGGCGCTTGCTCAAGTAGCGTATAAAATGTTCGTTGAAGTGTATCTATTGAATAACCACTGTCCCTTGATAATGTCTTATAAGTTTGTCGTTCCAATACCCATTTTTTAAACCAGGTAAACCGATTTTTTATACGCTGTTCTTTCCTGTTAGAGGTAAATAAAATCCCGCAATTTTTGCACTTAAATCTTTGTTTACCATGGCGTTTTCCCAGCCAATTACCTTCAGCTGCCCACATGACCAGCATCGCTTTTTTTTGAAATGTTCATAAAAAATAAAAGTTTGATGAAACGTGTTTCATCAAACTTCTGTCAAATCTTTTACTATAATACTTCTTAGCAGTTTTTAACAACCATTTTTCAGTATTATACCCATAATTAAAGTTCCAAACTGCAGTTTATCCATTCGCTATCAAATCTTATACCATCCAGTTTTTTATAGAAATTAATAGCTGGTTCATTCCAATCCAATACCTGCCATACCAGGCCGGAATATTTTTTTATTTTACATTCGGCAATCAATGCATCAAATAAAAGTTTACCTATTCCCCGGCCACGCATTTTTTCCGTTACTAACAAGTCTTCTAAATACATGCGTTGCCCTTTCCAGGTAGAGTACCGGATATAATAAAGCGCAAAACCTACAATTATTGCATTTTCTTCTGCTACAAAAGCCCACCAAACAGGGTTATTACCAAATCCGCTATCTACAAAATGATTAAAATCAACCGTCACTTCTGTAGGCGATTTTTCATACAGGGCTAACTCATGCACCAGCTGCATCATCTGTTGGCAATCTTCTTTAATTGATTTACGAATTGATACTTCCATGGGAAATTATTATTCTAATTTGTTTGCTTAATAAAGGAAATTGTAAAAAGTAATGGACGCAGATTTGTCAAAAAAAATACTTTTATTTTTTTTAATTAATGAGACATGATCACCAATGCAAATTAAAGCTGCAAACTTGATTACAAATTAATTGTGATCTATCATAGTTAATGTAATACCATAAGATCCATCGGCATATCTGCCCGGTTCATTCTGGATAGGAGGCTGGTATTCTGAATGTAAAAACCTGCGGTAAACTAATCCAATACCTTTGGCATATTTTTCTTCACTAATGTTTCTTTCGCTGAATGCATTTGGGTTACCGGGAGAACCGGAAATTTCATCTCTTTGATTTACTTTTAATGTGCTGTCAATATTGAAATTACCTACTGTAATAGGCACATTCACACTGTCATAAATATAATCCCAATTGTCTAAATATTTTAGTTCACTATCTTGCGAGTCATCATCTATATAAGAATTACCCTTCCAGCTATATCCATTATATATTGGTAATTTCAATTTAATAAACCGCAAATTATTTTCAACAAACTCCAACGTATTATCTTCTGAAATGGCCATAAAAGTATTATCCGGCACCCACGGATCAAGGCTGGTCTTACGGATAAAACGTAGTACCCGGTAAGCCGGTCGGCCTAAATTATCCGAAATTTCAGCATCAACCAGGTATTTAACCTGGTAAGTAACTACAGTATCTTTTGTGCCAAAATTGATAAACTTTAGCGAGTCTAATTGGTAAGTAATATATTTTCCTACCTTGTAAGGCGCATAATCACTAATAGAACCTGTAGAAAATGTTTCAGATTTTTTGCAGGCAGCAAAAATACCAATGGCTACTATCAATAATAAAAAGGATACTTTCTTCATATAATGTAAGTTACAATATTTAAGTTCTATTTAAAAATCTCAGCAGGCCCATCCCTTTGTATTATTCCTCCGCCAATTACATCATCACCTTCATAAAAAACCGCACTTTGCCCGGGAGCAATCCCTTTTACATTATCATAAAAACGAACAACTATGCCATTTTGGTATGTAAACAAGTTGCTTACTGCACCTTTATCTTTATACCTGATTTTGGTAACGGCTTCCATCCCTTCCGTAATACCATCATATTTTATCCAGTTAATCCCGGATACTTTCATTTCATTTTTATTCAGATCTTCTTCTTCTCCTAAAACTACCGTGTTACTATCCGGATCAATAGCAGTAACAAATGCAGGCCTGCCCAAAGCAATATCCAAACCTTTGCGCTGGCCTACCGTGTAAAAAGGATAACCCTTATGCTTGCCCAAAATATTACCGGATTTATCCACAAAATTTCCTCCGTTCACCTGCTCTTCCAGGCCTTCAACCCTTCTTTTTAAAAATCCCCGGTAGTCATTATCCGGTACAAAACAAATTTCGTAACTCTCATTTTTTTTTGCCAATTCCGGATAACCGAAATCATGTGCCATTTGCCGTATTTCAGTCTTGCGGTAAGTGCCTAGCGGCAATAAAGTCCGGCTTAGCAGATCTTGTTGCAGGCCCCACAATACATAGCTCTGGTCTTTGGTTTCATCTATTCCTTTCCTTATAAAATACCTGCTATTTGTATGTTGGTGTATTTGTGCATAATGGCCAGTGGCAATGTAATCACAACCCAATGCATCAGCACGTTTTAATAAAGCACGCCATTTTATATGCGTATTGCACATTACGCATGGGTTAGGGGTACGTCCCGCAATATATTCGTCCACAAAGTTCTCAATCACAAAATCACCAAACTCGTCCCTGATATCTAAAATAAAATGAGGAAAGCCATGCTGCACAGCAGCCTGCCTGGCATCATTAAAGCTATCCAGGTTACAGCAGCCAGTTTCTTTTTTACCCGAAGTGCCTACAGCAGTGGCATAATCCCATGTTTTCATAGTAATACCCACTACTTCATATCCTTGCTTATGAAGCATTAATGCCGCTACAGTGCTATCTATCCCGCCACTCATAGCCATCAAAACCTTTCCTTTTTTTGTCATATCAATATTCTTCAATGCAAAGATACTAATTTGTTGACGGGATGATAAATACTGATTTTGTCGCCTGCTATTGTAACCTGATTAAGCTTCATTGGCGCTGTGCCCCGCCAACGGCGGTGGATGCTCCATTCAAATTCAGTTCCTGGTTTGAGCTTTTATTAATATTTATTAATTAACAACATCAACTTATCAGTATGTTTATAGCTGCACATTTTTCACATTTCAATATTTACACCTTATTTTGCAGTATGCAACAATACTTACAATTACTTCAACATATTGTAGATGCAGGTACAGATAAAAATGACCGTACCGGTACAGGCACCAGGAGCGTATTTGGTTACCAGATGCGCTTTGATTTAAAAGAAGGGTTTCCTTTGGTAACTACAAAAAAATGCCACGTAAAAAGCATTATTCATGAATTGCTATGGTTTTTAAAAGGCGATACCAATATCAAATACTTAAAAGACCATAATGTAAGTATCTGGGATGAATGGGCTGATGAAAATGGCGACCTGGGACCAGTGTATGGAAAGCAGTGGCGAAGCTGGGAAGGAGCGGATGGGGTAGAAGTAGACCAGGTAAAAGATTTAATACACCAAATAAAAAACAATCCCGACAGCCGCAGGTTAATTATCAGTGCATGGAATGTGGCAGATTTGCCAAAAATGAAATTAATGCCTTGCCATTGTTTGTTTCAATTTTATACCTCACCTCCAACCACTCTCCAAATGGAGAAGGGAGAAAAAGGAACATTAAGCTGCCAGCTTTACCAGCGCAGCGCCGATGTATTTTTGGGCGTACCATTTAACATTGCTTCTTACGCTTTGCTCACCATAATGGTTGCGCAGGTTTGCGGTTTACAGCCCGGAGAATTTATTCATACATTAGGCGATGCACATTTATACAACAATCATTTGGAGCAGGCAAAATTACAGTTAAGCAGGGCACCATTTGCTTTGCCCCAAATAAAAATTAATCCTAACATTAAAGATATTTTTGAATTTACCTTTGAAGACTTTGAGTTAATTAATTACCAGTCACACCCGGCTATTAAAGCACCGGTAGCAGTGTAGAATTAGAAAATTAAAAATTTGTTCCTTATTTCTTATTTATGACTATTTCTCTTATTGTAGCAGCATCCACAAATAATGTAATTGGTAAAAACAACCAGTTGCCCTGGCATTTACCCAATGATCTGAAATTTTTTAAAAATACCACATGGGGCATGCCTTTAATAATGGGCCGGAAAACCTTTGAATCTGTTGGCAAAGCATTACCAGGCAGGATAAATATTGTAATAACCCGCCAAAAAAATTGGCAAACAGAAGCTGTGATAGTCGCCAGTGATGTAGATGATGCTTTAATAAAAGCCAGGCAAGCCAACTGCAAAGAAATTTTTATTGCCGGTGGCGGAGAAATATTTAACCAATCTATAAAAATAGCTGATAAAATTTATTTGACCAGGGTACATACAAGTATTGATGGGGATATTTATTTTCCGGCGATTGATGAAAAAAATGGAAGCTGATAAGCAATAAAGATTTTGATGCGGATGACAAGCATGCTTTACCTTACAGTTTTCAGGTATGGGAAAAAAAATACCGGCTAATTTATATTTATCATTTATTTACTATTTCTGTGTATACAAAATTTCAACTGGCAAAAAAATATTTGCATTATTTATTAACTGCTGAAAACAGCAAAGGTCACGGTGTCCATTCGCCATTTGTATTCGACTTTATAAAAAATGTATTGCGAGATAAAAAAAAATACAGTATTTATAAGCCAATCGAAAAATTAAGAGAAAAATTAAAAACTGATAAACGAGTTATAGAAGTAAAAGATTTTGGTGCAGGTTCAACGGTAATGAAATCCAATACAAGAAAAGTAAAAGATATTGCCGAATCTTCTTTAAAGCCAAAAAAATATGCCCAGTTATTATTTAGAATAGTAAATTATTACCAGCCAAAATATGTTATTGAATTAGGGACTTCTTTAGGCATTACTACAGCATATTTGGCTAGTGCGAACCCGCAGGCAACCATATATACCTGCGAAGGTGATATTTCTATTGCTGGCATAGCCAGTAATACATTTAAAGAGTTAAGCTTAAAAAATATTGAATTAGTACAAGGTGATTTCGCCGCTACTTTGCCGGGGCTTTTTTCAACTTTACCCGCCACTGATTTTGCATTTATTGATGGCAATCATAAAAAAGAACCTACGATACAATATTTTAAACAACTGCTGGAACATGCAGCCCCGGCTGCTATTTTGATATTTGATGACATTCACTGGAGCAGGGAAATGGAAGAAGCCTGGGAATATATTCAACAGCACAATGCAGTAACATTAAGCATTGATTTATTTTTTATCGGGTTGGTTTTTCTGAGTCCCGATTTTAAAGTTAAACAACATTTTACCATTCGGTTTTAATTTTCATTATCTTAGATGCAATTACAATAATTATGACAATTGGCGTTTTAAAAGAACCTGCTCATGATACCCGGGTTTCCCTGTTACCTGAGCACATTATCCTGTTAAAAAAACTGGGTGTAGATATACTCGTAGAAACTAATGCAGGTAATATGGCATTTGCCAATGATGATAAATATATTGAAGCCGGTGCAGATATTTTAAGCCGTGAAAAAGTATTACAACAATCAGATCTTATTGTAGCAATTAATATATTAGATGCATCAGCTATAAATCAATTGTCTTCCAAAATTATATTAGGATTATACCAGCCACTTTTTACAGCAGATGTAATGCAAAACTGGAGTACAAAACAATGTACTGTTTTTAGCATTGATATGCTGCCACGTACCACGAGGGCGCAAAGCATGGATGTGTTGAGCAGCCAGGCTAACATAGCCGGATACAAAGCAGTACTGTTGGCTGCAAATTTATTTCCCAGGTATTTTCCTATGTTTATGACAGCAGCAGGAAGCATACCGCCGGCAAAGGTTTTGATATTAGGGGCAGGTGTGGCAGGCTTGCAAGCCATTGCTACTGCAAAAAGGTTGGGTGCTGTAGTAGAAGTATTTGATACCAGGCCCGCAGTAAAAGAAGAAGTAATGAGCCTGGGCGGAAAATTTGTGGAAGTTGAAGGGGCAGCTGATGCCAGCCAGGCCGGAGGTTATGCTGTTGAACAAAGCGAAGATTTTACAACGTCAAAAAGCTAAAATTGCGGAAAGTGTTGCCAAAGCTGATATTATAATCACAACGGCACAAATACCCGGTAAAAAAGCCCCAGTTTTAATTACCAAAGAAATGATTGAAGCGATGAAAAGCGGTAGTATTATTATTGATCTTGCTACGGCTACCGGGGGTAATACTGAACTTACAGAAAATAATATAACGGTTACGCATATGGGAATTCAAATTGTTGGTAATTCATACCTGCCATGTACAATGCCTAGCGATGCCAGTAAATTATATGGAAAAATATAGTAAACTTCTTACAACTTATCATTAATAAAGAAGGACAGCTGTTTCTTAATTTTGAAGATGATTTGGTAAAAGGCACCTGTGTGCTGCACAACGGAGAAATTGTAAATGAAAGGGTAAAAGCTCTGGTTAATGGTTTATAGTTTAGGTTTTGGATATTGCTTATTACTAATTTTTGATAAATAAATATTTATGCAAAATATTTTAGATTTTTTCAGCCAAAATATAGAGATAATTTATATTGTCATTCTCAGTATTTTTTTAGGTATAGAAGTTATTGGCAGGGTGCCTAGTGTATTGCATACCCCGCTTATGAGCGGGGCCAATGCTATCCATGGTGTGGTTATTATTGGTGCTATTATTGTAATGGGTAAAGCGCAAAGTGATAATTACCTGGCTTTGATATTAGGCTTTGTTGCAGTAATTTTAGGAACATTAAATGTAGTAGGAGGATTTGTAGTTACTGACAGGATGCTTGAAATGTTTAAATCCAAGAAAGAAAACAAAAATAAAATTTGACAGTATGCCGGTTTTTAATTTACGGCAGGAAATATTAAAAGAGCATTCCAAAGCCCAATGTATAAAAATTGTACAATGGGTAGGCCAGTTTCAACAAAGGTTTGATGAGTTATTTACTTTATTTTTAAATGATGAATACAGGGTAGTGCAACGAGCTGCGTGGCCGATGGGTAATTGTGTAATGACCACCCCGGTATTAATTAAAAACATTGGAATAAATTAATTAAAAACTTACAAAAGCCAAATATCCATGATGCCGTAAAACGGAATACAGTCCGCTTATGGCAGGTAACTGAAATACCTGAAAAGTACCAGGGGGAAGTAATGAATATTTGTTTTGATTATTTGCAATCTCCGGCTGAGCAGGTTGCTGTTAAAGCATTTTCACTAACGGTACTGGGTAACCTGGCTAAATTATATCCTGAAATTATCCCTGAAATAAAAGTTATCATTGAAGAGCAGGTACCCCATCAAACCCCGGCATTTAAAAGCCGGGCAAAAAAAATTCTAAAAAATATCTAGTATTAGTGCAATTGCTGTTGAAAACTGATAAAAGTGGATTGGCTGCGGGAATAGCATCCTGCCGTGTACATACATCTTTATTACATTTCACCGTTTCTGGGTTGTTATACTTATAGTAATTACTTATTTATCTATAGTAATTACATCCCTTCGGTATTATTAAACCCCAACGGGGTGCCAATACTGTAGTGGTCAATAGCAAAAAAAATGTTCAAAATACCTGAAAGGTTGGCATTAGCATATCCCACACGGCACTGCCTAGGTTTGCGCTAAAAACTATTTTTTTTAATAACCTGGCAGCACGTCCGTTGCCTTTAGCAAAGGGTTGTGATTTGCTTTCAAAATTTATTTAACTTAGTTCTTTAACAACAAACCATCGGTAGCGGTCAGTTTTGTTACCGTTGTGATTTGCTTTCAAAATTTATTTAACTTAGTTCTTTAACAACTATGTTGACGGAGGGTTATCTTTACATCAGGTTGTGATTTGCTTTCAAAATTTATTTAACTTAGTTCTTTAACAACTTAATTATTCCATCTAATACACCATCGGCAGTTGTGATTTGCTTTCAAAATTTATTTAACTTAGTTCTTTAACAACGATTTTGTAGAACTAGGCACGAGTAGTGAAGTTGTGATTTGCTTTCAAAATTTATTTAACTTAGTTCTTTAACAACATTGCTGGGGAGCATGAATCGGCAGGGTTGGTTGTGATTTGCTTTCAAAATTTATTTAACTTAGTTCTTTAACAACAACATTGCTGGAAGAACGCACGGCTGGTCGTTGTGATTTGCTTTCAAAATTTATTTAACTTAGTTCTTTAACAACGCTTTTACTATGTTTAGAACATCTACATAGTTGTGATTTGCTTTCAAAATTTATTTAACTTAGTTCTTTAACAACATATAACTACGATGACATACCATTGTCGTTGTTGTGATTTGCTTTCAAAATTTATTTAACTTAGTTCTTTAACAACTCCACAAAAAAAATGCTTGAAAGTGATTTTGTTGTGATTTGCTTTCAAAATTTATTTAACTTAGTTCTTTAACAACGTTGCTGAATTAGCCGACTTAGCGTATAATGTTGTGATTTGCTTTCAAAATTTATTTAACTTAGTTCTTTAACAACCCCAATCCCTACTGTCACACCAGTCGCCATGTTGTGATTTGCTTTCAAAATTTATTTAACTTAGTTCTTTAACAACTTGCGCTCATATTGTTGAGTGAACAATGTTGTTGTGATTTGCTTTCAAAATTTATTTAACTTAGTTCTTTAACAACAAATGGAAACTATGATCATGACGTTGCTGGTTGTGATTTGCTTTCAAAATTTATTTAACTTAGTTCTTTAACAACGCATTTGCACCGTTGTCATACACAAGGTTGGTTGTGATTTGCTTTCAAAATTTATTTAACTTAGTTCTTTAACAACATTGCGCTCATATTGTTGAGTGAAGAGCGTTGTTGTGATTTGCTTTCAAAATTTATTTAACTTAGTTCTTTAACAACTATAGCGGAACTTATTGAAAAAAAATACTTGTTGTGATTTGCTTTCAAAATTTATTTAACTTAGTTCTTTAACAACATATTAATTGAGTGGTAGAACTTGTTCTTAGTTGTGATTTGCTTTCAAAATTTATTTAACTTAGTTCTTTAACAACTTCTTCTCATAAGGAACACTACCCCTGCTAGTTGTGATTTGCTTTCAAAATTTATTTAACTTAGTTCTTTAACAACCAGCCATTATAAGTTGTATTAAAGGTAGTGGTTGTGATTTGCTTTCAAAATTTATTTAACTTAGTTCTTTAACAACTTCTGTTGCATGTCGTAATGTTGAACGAGTGTTGTGATTTGCTTTCAAAATTTATTTAACTTAGTTCTTTAACAACTCCGTAGTGTATTTCACCCTTATGCCACGCGTTGTGATTTGCTTTCAAAATTTATTTAACTTAGTTCTTTAACAACTTAATAGATACATTTATAAAGCAAAATATAGTTGTGATTTGCTTTCAAAATTTATTTAACTTAGTTCTTTAACAACCTTTAAAAATCATATATGACAAATGTACAAGTTGTGATTTGCTTTCAAAATTTATTTAACTTAGTTCTTTAACAACTTAATAGATACATTTATAAAGCAAAATATAGTTGTGATTTGCTTTCAAAATTTATTTAACTTAGTTCTTTAACAACGATATAGAGTGGGATAATCATGACTTAGTAGTTGTGATTTGCTTTCAAAATTTATTTAACTTAGTTCTTTAACAACTTAATAGATACATTTATAAAGCAAAATATAGTTGTGATTTGCTTTCAAAATTTATTTAACTTAGTTCTTTAACAACAACTGAAAACTTTAAACCAATGGTATTTTAGTTGTGATTTGCTTTCAAAATTTATTTAACTTAGTTCTTTAACAACTCGGCCATTTTTAAGTTGAACTGTGACTGCGTTGTGATTTGCTTTCAAAATTTATTTAACTTAGTTCTTTAACAACTATCCATGTTCTTGTGCAAAGTAATTTCCAGTTGTGATTTGCTTTCAAAATTTATTTAACTTAGTTCTTTAACAACCATCAACTAATAATCTAACGGCTTTTTTAGGTTGTGATTTGCTTTCAAAATTTATTTAACTTAGTTCTTTAACAACCGAACTGGAGATGGAGAACCAGCATTTGCGGTTGTGATTTGCTTTCAAAATTTATTTAACTTAGTTCTTTAACAACAGTTTTGGCTATAATGCTTACCTGTATTGAGTTTAAGTTAATTTTTAGGAATAAAAAATTGAATATTTCTTCAATTTTTTATTCCTATTTTATAAAAATCATCAAGAGCTAAAACATTTCCAATTGCTGGACAGGAGGGGAAGTAACTGTTGGAGTGTGCCCATAAAATATTTCCATCATACCAAACTGCTTATCGGTAATGCACATAATACCAATATGACCTTTTTCCGGCAAAATCTTTTTTACCCTTTTTATATGTACTTCTGCGTTTTCCCGGCTGGCACAATGCCGCATATAAATAGAAAACTGGAACATATTAAAACCATCTTTCATAATATTTTTACGAAATGCAGCATATATCTTGCGCTGCTTAGGCGTTTCGGTCGGAAGGTCGAAGAATACAAGTACCCACATGATTCGGTATGCATTTAAACGATTATTCATTGCAGTTCACATTGCTGATAACCTGAGTTCGGTTTAAATTACTTTATAATTCGTTATTTTCAATTAATTGTATTACTCTACTTTTTGTCTTGACACAAAAAGTAGCAAAAAAGTCAAGGCATGAACGAATACTGCCCGTTCCTGCCATACAGCTTTACTGAACATTTGTACTACTGTAATCTCTGCATTAGTTCTTTACTCTTAATTTCAATGTAGAATAACTATATACTTATAATTTTTTAAATTTTCTTATCCCCAACTCAGGTTAATAGTAACAGCCATGATTATCTATAATTAGATAACCATTTCCGGGTATAAAATTTTTCTTTGCTTTCCTTCAAAACATTTAGCTAAGGAAGCTGTGGTTTTTTGTACAGCAACCATCAATGGGCTTTTTTTCTCCATTTATTTGTACATCCATTGCCGGAACCTTTAACAGGTCTTTCTTCATGCCGGGTGTAAGCTCCAGGAATTTTCCATTTAAGTTTACAATATTAATTACAACTTTATCTACAAACGGGCGGTAAGGCTCCATAATATCATCCGCCAGGCAATAGGCATTATACTGGTTTTTATGAAAAAGTCCTAAGGTAGGTAACAAGCCACTTCCTACAATGCTGCGGGCTACTATGGCCCTCAAAATGGCATAGCCATAGTTTAAAATATTGTTGGGCGGCTCGCCAAACCGGTCTCTTTTAAACTCGGGAAATATTTGAAAAACATTTTTCCAGTAATAGGCTGCTGCCACAGCTTCATGGTTTTCGCTATCACCGCTTTTTACTTCTGCAGCCCAGTTGCGCATATTCCTGGCCGTTACCCGTACGCTTTCAAGCATGGCAGCCTGGTTGTTTATTTTGCAGGATATGGTCTGCTGCCACAACTGTTTTTTTAACGGAACAGTAGCTTCCAATTTTGCCTGGAACTTTTGGCTTTGTAAAGTATGGCCATCCAGGTTTAATAATAAGCCGGTAGGGTGGTGGCTGTTATCGCAGGTGATTAATGCTACATTGTTGGCCAGCAGTTTTGCAATAAGCCCCTGGCTGATGGTAATTTGCTGGTGGTCGAGGATGACAATACCAAGGTCTTCTATGGGAGCAGATATTTTTTCTCCGGTATCGGTGCCTTCAAAAACGAGTTGTTCATCTTTGGTTTTAAGATAGGCAGGGTTGCCAAAGTATAGGGTGCGTTTAATCATTGGGTTATAATTAAAATAAATAATATCCTTCTTGTAATTCACCTTTCCTGAAACGGTTTACCAGTTCATGTGCAAGGCGGGTAGGTTCAGGAATACGGTATTTTCCGGTGCATTGCCGGATAATTGTTAAGCTGTTTTCCAGGCCCAGTAAATTACCCGGAGAGACGAATACCGGTGCGGTTTTTGCTTTGCTGCGAAAGGCAAAACCAATTTTTTCTTCTTTGTTAAAAATTGTGGTAAAAGATCCATAATCTAAAGCAGGCTGTTCAAATTTTCCAAACAAAATATTTTTTGCACAGCCCATGCTTGGTTGATTGGTCAATGTTCCAAAGTGTGCTGTAATTCCCATCCTGCGTGGGTGGGCAATGCCGTGGCCATCTACAACCAGCACATCCGGTTTTATCTCCATTTGTTCCCATACTTTTACCAGGGCAGTAGCTTCACGAAAAGCCAGGAAGCCGGGCACATAAGGAAAATGCGTCTCAGCTTTTACCAATGAATATGCAACAGGCTTTAATTGCGGAAAAGATAAAATGATGATGCCTGCACAAATAGTAGTGCTGTACAAGTTTAAAGAAATATCTGCTCCACTGATGGTAGTGATATTAAGCTCTCTCTCGGCAATATTCAGCTTGTCCCGTAATTCGTTTTGGAGAAGGGTGGCTTCGGGGATGGTGATGTCGGAGTAGAGGGTTGGCATTGTGGTTTTATTTTTAATATTCGCCGATTCTTACAATTTGTCCGATATGATTAATACGAACTTTGATAATACCTACAATCCCATTTAAACCTAATTGTGGCTTGTAAGTTATACCTTTTAATGATTTTGGTTCTTCCACAGCAGTTTCCAAGTGATGCCTGAAAAAATAATTTTTGGTGGCTATTTTTTGTACTCTAAATAAATTAGGACTAATTATTTTATAGTTCTTAGGATTTAATAAATCAATTTCTGCAGGATTAAATCCATCTGTAGGGAATACAAAGTATTCATTCTGTTTCATAGTAAATAGAAATTGCCAGCCGATTTCATTATTGTATGATTTATCAATAACAGGTAAATTCTGATTAACCCTTGCTACTGCCTCATAAATGATACAATTTTCTCCTGTAAGTTACCTTCATAATCTTTATAGATAGCTACATGGTGATTATTACTTGTACTGGCAAAATCAACAGGCATGTTATTGCCATTGTTATCTAAAATAAATTTTCCGTAATGATTCTTTTTATGATGTAAAGCTTCTGCATTTTTTATACCGCTTATAGTTACTCTTTTAACAGCAATTCCTTTTTCCTTATTAATCCAGATAGGATTTTTATCTAAATTAGAAAAAGCTTCTTTTGAGTTATTATCATACTCCTTAAGCCGGTTCTTTAAAATATTTCTTATGCCTATATCAATTATCTTATCTATGTTTTTTGCATCCTTAAAGTTATCTGGAGTAATATCTTTTCTAATGGTATAATCATCTTCAAATATCACTAATTTTATTTTTTCAGGAACTTGTTCAGTCTTTGTTTCATTAAGCCAGATGGGATTTTTATCAGGGCTATTTTTCCCGGTGAAGGCTTTTTAGAATCATTTTCATTTTCTTCCAATCTTTGCAATAATGCTTTCTGATATTTTAATGAAGCTACTTTTTGTATATACTCAATATCAAACTTTGCCCCCAATTTTTCTTCCCATATAGTATACTGTTTTATTTTGCCATACACCGTTTCTTTATGTAATTGCCCTCGGGGTGTAAGCTCTATTTTACTTTTTTCTCCTGAGGCCGTTTTGAACTTGTTCTTGTTTTTAGTAACTACTTTATTTTTTGCTTTGCAAGAAATTAGTATATGTTCCAGGTGTTTTTTTGCTTCTTCTCTAAAGTTAGGAAGTGGTAATTTGAATTTACGCTTTTTGTTACCAGAGCGATCTGTTATAAATTCGGTTTCCTTCTGCTCAATGGCATATATTTCTTTTCCTTTTTATCATCTCTCTTCGTGCATTTAAATTATTTAGGTATTGGATGTGGCTATGCTTTGTAAAAGCTACTGTTAATGCGTCCATTGCATGATGACGGTGATCATTACGTTTATTCCAGTCTATAATACGTTCTTTAACTCCTCCATCTTTTTTCTCTATCATTTCAGTTAAACCAAGCTTGCGATATTTATCTATATTTAACTCCTGCATAACGTTCACCAGATCCCAGTCTTCCCGGAGATGCGCTGTTATAGTACCTGTTGTAGGCGTAACAGTTTTGCAGATTTCCTGTAAAATATTTCTTGCTTTTTTTGCAATATATTGCGTGTTACGCAGATCACGTTCGATAAAACCTTCCCCAATTTCTTCTGCTTTCATCAGCAATTTTTTATACTTTGCCTTGCTAATGCCTTCGCCATCACTTTTTAAATTGAGTTGATAAAGCATTTCAATTCTTGCAATATAATCAGCTACTTTATCTTCACCGAAATAAGGGCCAATAAACTCACTGGCACACTTATTGCCTTTATCCAGGTTTTCTTGCCGGACACAAAGAGTCTTGTTGCTAAAGCTATCATCAAACAATAATGCACGAGGGATTATATGTTCAATATCAAATTCCTTCGAGAAGAGTTTTTCCCTGTGAACATATGTATTAGAATAAAGAGTTTTATAACCATTATTTTTAAGTTCTTGGTATAATTTATACCGGATAACATCATTACGGGTAGGATTTTTAATACCATCTTCTTTAATTATTATCTGTTTTATTTTTTCATGTTCAGCCGTAGCCTTGGTAATATTAGCCGACATTTCGGCCCTTTCTTCTGCGTTCTTTTTCAGCTCCCTTGCCAGTTCTACCCGGATTTCATCCGGTTTACCTAAAGAGGGATCAGCAATGATAGCATTTACTACATTCACCATTTGGTTTAATATCTTTTCCACTACAGGGTTACGCAAGCTGTTTTTGGGTAATAATTCTAGCTTATCCTTTAAAGTCCTGTTTTCATTTTCTTCTTTAGATAAAGATGACGAATGATTATATCCAGCAAACCTGCAGGCTTCACTATATATATTTTCTTTAATAAAAGGAAAGATTTTCCGTATAGCTTTAGCACTCAAACTCCCATAATCATCTGTAAAAGAAATATTTGCTATTATTTTAGCATGTGTTAAGGTAAATCCAAATTTCTGCTGCAACAATTGGTAGATTTTTTCGTTTCCTGATGCAGAATTATCCCCTTCATAAGCATATAATAAATGCCATAATTGATAAGATAGCTGTTGTTCAAAAGCTTTGCCATCTAATTCAGCATTAAAGTCGAATATTGAAGTATTTATATTTAAAACCTGAAAAATAGAAGATGTCATTTTTTTTATATCAGTAGCCGGAACTATTAATTCTGATAATTTTATTTCATCCTTGTCTGCTTTTAGTTTTAATAAATCTTTTATATCATAACCTTCCAACTCTAATATTTTCAGATAAGCTTCATATAATGCCTGATTAGTCCGGTTGCCTTCAATAACTCGAAAATTAAGTTCCCATTCTTTTGATTTATAACCCAGGATATCTAATGCTGCTTCTTTGGAAAGATTGCCTTTAATATTTAGTTCGTTAAAAAGCATTTGCTTTTCCTCCATATCAAAGGAAGATACCTCTTTTGTTATTTTATTTTGAACTTTCAGATTATTCAGATTTTGCCATATCTTAAATTCCTGAAATAGGTGAGAAGACTTTGGGGCCACTTTATAACCAATAATTTTTGTAGTTATTTTTCCTTCTTTTTCTATTTCCTTTTTTTTGTTTTCAAATTCGCAGAAACTTACCAGCCCTCTTTGCGATTTGAGCTTGCGCTGATAAAAAATTATAATATCCCTAATTTCCTCTTTTAATTCCGCATTAAGCTCTTTGTGAAATTTTGATTGTGTTTCCCAAATAGTTTCAAATTCATCCATATAGTCCTGCCGATAAAAGACCTGGTTTTTTAATTTTGTATGCGGATTAGCTTGCAATTGATTATATAGATACTGTCCGACAGTTTTTTTATTAAAATAAAGTTCTTTACTACGATCTCCGATAGCGCCAAGATAACCGCTTGAATTGTTTATATTACTATTAATTTCTGTTATAACGTATGCTGTTTCTTCTTTAGCCAACTGCATTTCAATTGCTTTGCTGCGCCATTCATATGCTTTTAATTTTTTTTCCTCACGTGTGCCTTTTAGTTCTGTTATATTAAAGCCATGCTTTCCCCAAAAGCTGGCAGATGTCGCCCTTTGACCTTTTCCTTCAATATATTTTCTAAATTCTTCTGTTAGTATTTCAGGATGAAATTGTTTTTGAAAATCCCATACTTTATTCAGTTCTACATTTAAATCTGAACGGTAGAAATCGGGTAATATTTTCTTGCCTGATTTTAAAAGCTGATAACATAACTGACCGGGTGTTATATTTTCTTCATATAATTTTTTGGCTACAGCCATACCATCAATAACATATCCTTCTTCTTCATTTTTTGCTTTTACGGCTGCTTTTATAGCCCCGTTTTTTATTTATCATTAAAAGTGTACAGACAAAAGCCTCCTTACTGATTTCTTCGCTTGCGGCCTTGGCCCGCAGCGCATAGGCGCTATGTGTAGTGTTTATACCATTTTCTGCTAACAGGGTTTTGCTACTGATAATATTATTTTCTGTTAACACTTTAATCAGGTTTGCCCGTCGCTGCTTGTACCGATGCAGATTGCGCCTTGCCCCTCGCTTTAAAGTACGGTCTGCATTAACTGAAACCGGTCTGCCTTTTTCAAAATCAGTTATCTCATCAGTAGTAAGTGGATTAACACGTACGCCAATTCTTTCTATTGTTGAGGGGTTAGCGGAATCTGTACTTTCTTTTACAAAAGCCCATCCAACAGATGTAGTACCCAGATCAAGGCCTAAAATTTTTTTATATTTCATTAGTCATTATTTTATTTCTTATCTTTACTGCGAAGCAAATCGCAATAAGGGTTTATCCCGTTGTGAAAACATTAAGTTGCCCTCGACTTTAACGGGGGCTTTTTATTTGGGCTATCAAACTAATTACATGGAGGAAATTTTCCCATAACTACATCATTTTACAGTTAGCAATAAATTTTTTATTGATTAGCCACAGGATATAAAAAGAGAGGATAATAAAGTCAGCGATATAAATGTATAATATTCTTTTCAATCATTAATAAATAAAAATGGATAGCATTGCACTATCCATTTTGAAATTATAAATAATTTATATTCCTAATAATCGTTATCACCTGTACTTTTAGGCTTATCGTTATCTTTTTTTGTTATTCCTTTTATTTTTATCCTCTGATGGCTTATCGGCAGGTGGATTTTTTTTATCTTCTTGGTTTTGGTGTTCTGTTTTTGTTGTATCAGGGGTTTTGCTTTCAATGGGTACATTATTTTCAGGGATAATATCTCCATCAGTACCATTACCAGGTTCATCAAAAAATCATCGCCATTTTCATTATAGCTCCGGTCATCTATCGTAGTATCTCCCTGCATAAAATACCTGCCCATGTTTTGATCAGCCAAAATTTCTTCACTATCCATATTTACAGGTATTTCAAATTCTTTTATTTTACCATAATTTAATTTTTTATCGGCATATACTTTGCTCATAAAAATGCCCCATTTTGGCGCAGCCATTTCGCTACCGCCTGCGGTACCTGCATAAATACGGATGAATGGGTCTTCGCAGCCTACCCATGTTCCTGCCAGCAGCTCCGGGGTATACCCAATAAACCAGCCATCAGTATTACCGGTAGTGGTACCGGTTTTTCCGGCTTTTTGCACAGGAATTTTATAATTGTTTAAATTTTTGGCCGTACCAAATTTTATTAACCCCTGCATTAATTTGGCCATGGTATAAGCATCTTTTTCACCAATTACCGGCTTATGCTCTGCATGAAATTCTTGTAAAAGGTTACCATTTTTATCTTCTATCCTGGTAAGTAAAATAGGTTCGGTATTTACACCTTTATTAGGGAACATGGTGTAACCCCTAAGCATTTCCAACATGGGTATTTCCCCGGTACCTAATGCAATAGAATAATAAGGTGGGAGTGGGGTTGTAATACCACAAGCCTGTGAAAATTCAATAGTTCTTTTTACACCAATTTGTGCTATCATGCGCCAGGGCGCAATATTTTTTGAATAGGCAAGGCAGCTTGCTACAGTGCCACCACCGCTGCTAACCATTTTGCCTCCTAATACTAGTCCGCCACCGGGTATAACGGTTTCAGGAGAATAACCGGCTTCTATAATGCCGAGCGTATATACAAAAGGTTTAAATGTTGATCCTACCTGTCTTTGTGCTGTTACGTGGTCAAACTTAAACCATTTGTAATCTATACCGCCTACCCAGCATTTTACTTCCCCTGTACGGGGATCCATGGCTGCAAATGATGTTTGCATGAGCTGCCTGTGGTATTTTATGGAATCAAAAGGTGTCATTACCGTATCCATTTCCCTTTTTGCATTCCATGCAAAAATTTTCATTTTAACCGGAACATAAAATGTCTTTTTTATATCTTCATCACTGGCGCCTTCCTCTTTCATTATTTTCCAGCGTTCAGAATTTTTCATGGCATTTTCCAAAACATTTTCATGTCCTTTCCACATCCTGCTGCCTATTACTTTTAAATTATAGTTTAACTTTTTTTGTATTACAGGCATATGTTGCACTACTGCTTCTTCTGCATATTTTTGCATTGATGAATTGATAGTGGTATATATTTTCAATCCATCCCTGTATAAATCATATGGCTGGCCTGTTTTAGGGTTTTTATGATTCTTGCACCAGTCCTTTAACCGGATTTTTAGTACATCCCTGAAGTAAGGGGCTATACCTATATTTTCATCTATTTTTTTGTAGTTGGTAATTAATGGTTTGGCTTTTAATTTAGCTGCTTCGGCTTCGGTTAAATAGTGTTGTTTTGCCGCCACCATCTGGTTGATTACTGTATTTCTCCTGTCAAGCGAAGCTTTGGGATGCCTGATAGGATCATAGATAAAGCCTTTAAGCATTCCTATTAATACTGCAGCTTCTTCGATAGTAAGATTTTTTGGTTCTTTCTGGAAATATGTTCTTGCCGCATTTCTTATGCCGTATACATTGCCCCAGGGCGCCCTGTTTAAATACAATGCAATAATTTCTTCTTTGGTAAAATTCCTTCAAGCTTTACTGCCACAATCCATTCTTTTAATTTTTGTATGCTTCTTTCAAACATAGTGCCCCGGCCCTGGTTAAGCATCATTTTGGCTACCTGTTGGGTGATGGTGCTGCCGCCGCCTTGCGTACCTGCGGTAAATATTACCCTTCCTAAAGCTTGTGCATCTATTCCTGAGTGTTCATAAAACCTTTCGTCTTCAGTAGCAATTAAAGCATGTATTACATTTTCAGAAATTTCATTGTATTTAACTTCACTTCTATTTTCGGAATAATATTTACCCATCAATACATTATCGCTGCTATATATTTCACTGGCCAGGTCAGCTTCAGGGTTTTCTAATTCTTCTACCGACGGCATTTTACCAAATACTCCATAGTCTGCACATAATAATAATGTGACAATGGCAATGATACCGGTAAAAAAAAATATCCATAATAATTTTACAGCGAATTTCATATTATATTGAAAATTGATTTTTTAAGTAATTTTTAATTTAAAACTGGTTAGAGTATTGTTTGTTTAATAAATCCCTGTATCCGTTTACATCTTTATTATTTTTTAATAATTGTAAATTTTTGTTAGTAATGATAAGAAAAGAATATTTATTAACGGGTAGCCAGCCAATTTCTATAGCTGCTGCTTTTTTTAGTTTTAAATAATATTGCAAAGCTGCATCTCCGTCAGTAAAATTAGTAAATATTAAAATTGTCCTGTTAGCATCCAGGGCATCTTTAACTACTTCAATAGTTTGATTTTTATAGTTTTCCCTATTATACCTTACTATTGCATTGCGGGCTTCTGTTATATATACAGGATCTACTTTATCCAGCAGCATTATTACATTATGTGGTGCATTAGGCTCCATTGTGAAAACCCCGTTGGTTAATGCAGTATTTACTTTTACGGTATCTACAGGAGGCGGAGTAACTTTTACAGTATCTGGGAATTATTTTTTACGGTATCTGCAGGAGGAGGAGCAACTTTTACCGTATCAATTGGTATTATTTTTACGGTATCCACTGGAGGAGGGGTAACCTTTACAGTATCAACAGGAATTGTTTTTACGGTATCTGCAGGAGGAGGAGCAACTTTTACCGTATCAATTGGTATTATTTTTACAGTATCCACTGGAGGAGGAGTAACTTTTACAGTATCTGCAGGAATTATTTTTATGGTATCAACAGGAGGAGTAACCTTCACTGTATCTGCCGGCGGTATTGCTTTTACAGTATCCACACGGATAGGAACCCTTTTTACGGAGTCTGTCGGGGGTTTTGATATATTTACATTAGGCCTTACAACAGGTTCTTTTATTTCAGGCTTAACTTTAATTATGGCTCCATCGTCTGTAACTACAAGTTGTTCCTCTACTGCCCTTGTAATATTTAGTTTGGTTAAATAATCTTCTATTTCTCCTCTTCTTTTTAATACATCAATAAGATTTTGTGTTTTTGGAACCATTATTGACCGGGGAAATAAATTTAGTGATTTTTCTAGCGTTGCAATCGCAATACTGTCGCTGCGCTGGCGTATATAATACACGCTTTCAATGTATAACAGTTGTGGTGTCCAGTAATTAGTACCATGTACATTATCTGCTTTTTGTTTTTGCGATAAAGCTTCGGTAAAACTACCCTCGATAAACAGGGTATAAATGCCCTCATATAATTTTGTAACAACAGGATCTTGCCTGTTTGGGTGCAAAGAAGAAGGGTTGTTTGCCATTGAAGCAAATTTGCTTCCTGCATATTTTCCGTTTAACAGGCTTTTATAATAATTTGCTTTTGATATATTTCCTAATTTACTGTAGCAGTAAAACAGGTTAAGATAAAGCTCACCGCCAAATAGTACAGAAGGGTAGCGCTGTAAATGTTCTTCGTAAGCATCAATTGCACGTTCATAATCCTCCAATTCATTTTGATATAATTTTCCTAATACAAATAAATTAACAGAAATTATTCTATTACTTGTATCAATTTTTTCAGGTGTCAGAGGAATATTTTTCATCAATCCATCAAAGCTTAGTTCTGTATTAGTAATGGTACTGTTCTGGAAGGCCTCATCAGAAGTTGTAGTTTGGTCCTGGCTTGTGGCAGAATTGTTATTACCGGAAGTATCACTGGCATTATTGCGTACTATAGCCTTACTAAGTGCAGCTTTTCTACGCCAATTATCTGTGTTTTCCTTGTCTCCCCATTTGTTTTTAAATTCATTAAAGCCTTTATTTTTCAAATCATTATTATAAAAATACCAGTCACTTTCTGCATTAGTATTAAATGAATTAGTTTGGTTATTAGGTTGTTAAAACTGATAGGTATACTACCATTACTACCGGTATTAGTTTCGTTTTCTTTTGCGCCTTCTTGTTTGCGTAATTTTTTTAATAAATCTTTAATAAAAGTTTCCCTGTCGGCAGGTGCCATTGCAGCAATTCTGAATAAGCTGTCCTGGCCTTCAATATTATTTATCTTTTGTATAATTTTTACAAGCGTATTTTTCCTGGTTTGTATTTCGTCAACCCTGTTGGCCAGGAAGGGGTCATTAATTTCTAAACTGTCGTAATAGGCAAAGGAATGCTTATAGTCTTTTCTATTATAAGCTATATCAGCAAGTTTCAAAAAGCTTTTGTTTCTGTATGAAACATTATTCCGGTTATACTTATTACTTTTTACATAATATTCAATGGCAACTGTAGTATCAGGTTTCGAAAGACTTAGTTCAGCTACGGAGTAGTAAATTATATCACGGTAATCCTCAAATTTATCTTTTTTGGCCCTGCTTAGCAGGTTATTAATACTATTTTCCGGTTCCTTTGCATTGTCTTTACCTGTGAACATTTTTGCATCATTCAATTGTGCATAAATATTCATTAGCGGATCTAAGGTATGCCTGGCTGCTTTAGCATAATAATCAGAAGCTTTGTCGTACTGCTTATTAATTTCAAATAGTTGGGCTAGTAAAAATTCCCAGCGGGCTTTGTCAGCTTTTGTATCTGCATTTGGCAGGGCTTTTTCCAAATAAACCGCTGTGCTATCATACATGTTTTGTTTGAAAAACCAATATGCATTTACTTCGCTTAAATCATCCTGTAGCCTTGCAGGTAAATTAACATCATTATTTAAAATATTTATAAGCCCTGCAGCTTCGCCATAGTCGCCATGTTCGGTTAATGTCCGTGTCATCCATATCAATGCATCGTTTCTGCTGGGTGGTGGGGATACTATTTTTTGTAAAAAATTTCTTTCTTCTTTATTAGCGATGCTGATGTAGCTGCCCACAGATTCGATATTAGTACCTACAATCCTATCTTCATCTTCTTTCTTTTTTCTTGGAAAGAGATTGTAATTAATAAATTGAAAAGCCATAGCGGCAGAATCAAAATCTTTTTTCAGATAATATGATTTTCCTATCAGCATATACAGGTTATCGATCCAGTCATTCCGTAAATCATGTAATAATATACCTGCCGTAGCTTTGTAAATTACTGAGTCCAATTCATTTTTTTCATTAGAAGTATTGTCCAAACTATACGAATAAAAGGACAATAGTTTTGAATAATCATCCTGGTGCGACAATTTAGCCCTTTCGATTACGGCATTCAGTTTATTATTAGAATTAAAATAGTAATTATAGTGGGTTACAGAATTTTGAAAAAAATGCCTGGGCTTAGTAAATTTTTTTTCTGCTGTTTTCTCTGATCCTAATTTCCTGTTTTCAAATTTCTGGGGTTTTTTTTCTTTTCCAAATGGATCAAAAGTCCATGTGGGTTGTGTAAAAGCAACTTTACCAACTGAAATACTGATGAATAAAACAGTAAGAATTTTATGTATCGCCATGCTCTTTAGCTAAAGGTGTTGATTTTGAACATATAAATATCGGTTTTTTTGTTGAAATAACGTTATTGTGCAATAGGTTTCTTAATTTTAACATCTTCAAAATCATTATGGTAAAGTTAGATGCAAATAGTACATTGAAGCGGTTAAGAAATCGTTACCGTTTAGTGGTGATGAATGAAGATACGTTTGAAGAAGTAGTGAAATTTAAATTAAGCAGGTTAAGCGTGTATATAGCATTAAGCAGCCTGTTTGTATTATTAACCGGCCTTACTGTAGCATTGATAGTATTTACTCCTTTAAAATATTATCTTCCAAATGTTGGTTATGGCAATGCAAAGCAAATAAAGGAGTATAAACTGTTAAAACTGAGGGCAGATTCTATAGAGCAGGCGGTTAAGTACAGGCAGCAATATTTTGATGATTTACAAAAAATATTAAAAGGCAATCTGCCAGTACTGGATACTAATAAGCTGGCTTTTGACAAAGCCGATACATTAAATAACTAAATACAGTAAATCCTGAATTGTTTTATTATATTAAATTTTATAATTTCTATAAATCATGCAAACTAACCGGAAAGCTATTTTACCCTTATATTTTTGTTTATTATATTAAATAGTTTTTTTTTACTGGCTAAACCTATGTTAGAAAAATGGGGAGTAGACAGGTATGTATTAATCGGTGCTAATTTATTATTTTTTGTAGTGAGCTTAATTACTTTCTTTTTGCAGAACGGTGCCTTAAAAAACAAAAACCCTAATGTATTTGTAAGAAGTATAATGGGAGGGGTAATGATTAAAATGTTTGCCTGCATAACAGCATTATTAACATATTATTTTACAAATGCTGATAATTTTAATAAGCCTGCCGTATATGGCGGAATGATTATTTATTTACTTTACCTGGTTATAGAGGTTATAGTAATGATGAAATTGAATAAACATAAACATGCCTAAGCAGGAAGCTCCTTTAGCAGCCTTGCAGCAATATATACCTGAAGGTAGTTTTACCGAAGTACTTTTTTATTTGCAATTATATAATGTTCATTTAACAATTACACGCCACAGGCAAAGTGTTTTAGGTGATTACCGCCATTCCGTGAAAGGGAAAGCTCACCGGATCAGCATCAATGGAGATCTTAATAAATATGCATTTTTGATAACATTGTTGCATGAGCTTGCGCACCTCTTTACATTTGAAAAATTTGGTAATAAAGTTCAGGCTCACGGAAAAGAATGGAAAAAAGAATTTAGCAATATTTTAACTGATTTTTTAGCAAAAAAAATTTTCCCTCCCGATATTGAAAAGGCAATACTGGATAATTTGCAGAACCCGGCAGCAAGTAGTTGCGTTGATGAAACGTTAATGAGGGTATTACACACTTATGATAAAAAACCGGAAGGAGTTTTTCTTCTGGAGCAATTAGAAGAAAATGCTTTATTTAAAATAAAGAGTGGAAGAATCTTTAAGAAGGCTAATAAAATCCGTAAACGCTATAAATGTGTAGAAGTAAAAACCGGTAAATTTTATTTATTTAGTGCAGTATATGCGGTAACAGTTGTTAAACCAGGTTAATATCTATGGTTTTTTTTAAGAATAGTACGCTAATTTATCATGGTGTCATTTAAAATATGAGCTATTATTTAATTTATTTCCACGGTATGTGTCCTTATCTTCGTAGTAGATGGGTTATAATTATCCACTTCTAAAATTAATAAAATAATTTGCCAGCATTAGTAAAATATAATGAGGAAGAATTGGGTTTTTTGATAAAACAAAAAGATCAGCAAGCTTTTTCATATTTGTATGATAATTATTCAGCAGCTTTAAATGGTATCATATTCCGCATGGTAAAAAATACCGGCCTCTCCGAAGATATTTTGCAGGAAGCTTTTATTAAAATTTGGAATAATATTGATAATTATGATAATACTAAAGGGCGTTTATTTACCTGGATGTTAAATATTACAAGAAATTTGACTATAGATACATTACGCAGCAAAAATTATAAAAAGCAAGGTAAAATATCAAGTGATGAAAATGCTGTAATTAATTTGCAGGATACTAAACATAGCATTGATAAATTTGATGCGATGGGTATTCGTAAACAGCTGCAAAACTTAAAACCGGGTCAACAGAAAATTATAGACCTTGCTTATTTTTACGGATATACCCAGGAAGAAATATCAAAGGAATTAGAAATCCCTTTAGGCACTGTAAAAACAAGAATGCGAACTGCATTAATTGAACTTAGAAAAATTATCGAACGTTAACTCATATAAAAATACATATTGAATAGAAATAAAGATTCTATTCGTAAATATACCTATCTATAGCCATCTTAAAGAGAAATAATAACAAAGAACTTACTTTGTAGTTGGAGCCTGTTTAAATTAAAATTTTTATTGCCCATTTTTGGGTTGGCGGGGACACTGGCCACCTTTTTTGGAACTTACTTTAAAATTACATTCTTACAAAATTATTCTATTATGATAAATCTGGTAAAACAAGATAAATCCAAGGTCTTTCATCTTTCGTAATTAGGACTATAATCATAACTTAAAAATAAAAAATGAAAAAATTATTTCTATTATCAGTAATAGCATTATTTGCTACAGTAACATTTGCGCAAAAAGAAAAAACAGTACAAGTTGGCGGTGCTGCCATGTATCCATCAAAAAATATTGTAGAAAACGCAGTGAACAGTAAGGAGCATACTACGCTTGTAGCAGCTGTACAGGCAGCCGGATTAGTAGAAACTTTACAAGGTGCCGGTCCTTTTACTGTGTTTGCACCGGTTAACAAAGCTTTTGATATGTTGCCTGCAGGTACTGTAGATGAATTATTAAAACCAGAAAGTAAAGATGCCCTGACCGGTGTATTAACTTACCATGTTGTGGCTGGTAAATACAATGCATCTGATTTAAAAAAATTAATTAAAGATGGTAAAGGTATGGCTGAATTATCCACTGTTGCGGGAGGTAAGCTAAAGATGTAAATCAAAGCAATGGTGTGATACATGTGATTGATCATGTTTTATTGCCAAAAATGTAGTAGGTTTTTAACAGAAAATAAAAGCGCCATACTAGGAGTATGGCGCTTTTATTTTTTACCAACCATTAAAAAGCATAATTAATTCCAATTGTTAAATTGAAATTCTGGTGCCGCCATTCTCTATTTTCAGCATTGCCGCTTAAAACATTTTTGTAATTAATATTGGGAATTCTCCAGCCGTTATTTTCTGTTACTTCAGGTTTTTTAAATCTGAATCCCAGATCAAATCTTAACACAAAATAATTAAAATCAAGCCTGAAACCTGTGCCAATTGCCACGCCTAATTCATTGTACAAGTTTTTAACTTTAAACTGGGCACTATCTGTTTCTCCGTTTGTTTTTGAACTCCGGATATTCCAGACATTACCTACATCCATAAAAAAAGCCCCTTTTAAAATTAACGAATTAGATATTATTTGTGCTATGTTATACCTGTATTCTATATTACCTTCCAATTGAAAATCACCGGTTCTGTCATTAAAAAAATTTTTCTCAAACGGTGCTATAGGTTGAGCTCCGCGGCCAATTCCCCTAACAGGCCATGCCCGCATACTGTTACTGCCTCCGCCAAAATATTGCTTAAAAAATGGCAGGCTGGTATCTTTTTTAGCAGCGAGCCCAATGCCACCAAATAACCTTACTGCTACAGCCGATTTGGCATAGCTTATAATATATTTATATTCCACATCAGCTTTTACATATTCTCTCAGGTACTTTTGCAGTGCATTAATACTTTTCCAAAGAAAACCAGATTCTTCTATATTCCATTTTAAACTTCTTTCTCTCGCTTTGCTGTGCCTGTGCCTAGGGTTGCTATATAAAGATGTGTAGCTTAATCCGGCTCCAGCTACAAGCGCAGAATTGAAGGAATATCTTAAAAAGGGGTTAGCTTCTAAAGTACTGTCAAATATGCGGCTTTTATTATACAAATAACTGAATTCTATATTTAATGGTTTAAATATCCATTGCCTGCTTTTATTATTTCTTTTATAATTGCTCCAGTTGTAGCCAAATGCAATATTTGCTGAGCGCAGGTTAAATAAATTAATCCTGTTTATTAAAGATAAATTGGTACTTATAAATGACTCTTTGGATAATAATCTTTTGTTGTTAATAATTGGAAAGGGGGTGATAAGTTTTGGAAAAAGCAAGCTGTTACTGTAACCCAGTTCATTAGAGTTGATAATTTTATTTACGGCATTGGTAGTTCTTGAATTTAATTCTATACCGGCACGCAGGGCATGCGTCATATGGATACCTTCTTTATTCAAATTCCTGTTTAACAGGGATACGTTACCTGATATACCAAACAGCCCCGCACTTAAATTGTTGCTATTGTTTTTATCTGTATAGCTGGCTTCAAGTGCTGTTTCAAAACCAAATTTTTTGCTTGGTATCAACTGGATAATGGTATTGATTTTATTGATGCTGTCTTTTACTTCAACAATATCAATATTTACACTTTGCCAAACCCCTTTTTTAGAAAAACTATTTAATGTTCTATTAAAATTTTCAATATTATAAAAATCTCCTTTTCTAAAAAAAATGTTGCTGCTTAAAAATCTTCTTTTAAATAAATAATTATGATACTTAACTGTGTACCTGCTACTTTTGGGTGCATCAATATTTAAAGAGGGATCATTAAAATTATCACCGGGCAGGTAATCAGGTAAAATAGTAATGTCATTTATATAATATTTCCGTGTTTTAGTACTATCCTTGGTTTGATTAAGTACCACTGCAAGCTTAATCTGGTTAAAATCTTTTTGCCTGGCTTCTGCCAGTAATTCCAATTGTTCAAAGGGATCATCACTGATATTGGTTAAAGATTCAATAGTGGTATCACCCCTTACTTTTAACTGATCAGCGCTAAATTTATAGTAACCATTTTTTCTAAATAATATTACTAATCTTTCTATTTCTGACAATACATTCTCTTTAGTAATCGGGTCTCCCTCCTTTAAAAAAGTTTCATCTGCTGATTCTTTTACCAAGTATTGTAAACTGTCATTGTACATGGCGTAAGTAACTGTATCAATAATAGTAGGTTTATTTACATCTACAATAAAATTTACTTTTACCCTTTGCTGGTCATCAACTACTACTGTATCTGCTGTGTAATTTACATTGGCAAAATAGTAACCGATATGCAGCATCGAGGCCTTCATATTTCTTGCAGACTCATATGCAGCAATAGTATCAAATACAGGGGGGTGATCAGTATAATGTATTACCAGCCAACGGTCTTTAGTTTTTACCATTATGCTGTCGTCTAACTGGCTGTATAACCTTTGTTTTAAAGAATTTCTTTCTTCTTTTGTAAAATTTCCTCCCTTAACTTCGATGGTAGTTTTATATACAAAAGGTTTATCTTTTTGAAATTTTCTGGGAAATGTACAAGAAGAGATAAAAATAATTACTGAGAAAATATTCAATAATTGACAAATAAATTTATTTCGGGTCACCTGCATAACTAACATTAAAATCAATGATTACCAAATCACATATCAAATATATTCAAAGTTTACACCACAAAAAATTTAGAGATGAAAACGACATGTTTTTTGCTGAAACCCCTAAGGTTGTTATAGATCTGTTAAAGGAAAAGTATTTTGTTTGTAAACAATTGCTGGCACTTAATAATTGGATTATAGAAAATGCCAGATTATTAAATGAATATGATGTACAGCAGGTTGTTGAGATAAAAGAACACGAATTAGGAAAAAATATCTGCATTGAGTACGCCTAATTCTGTGTTAGCAATTTTGAAAACGTGAACCTGATGTAAAATTTTACTTTAAAGAAAAAAAAATTACCCTTGCTTTAGATAATATCCAGGATCCCGGAATTTAGGAACTATTATCCGTACGGCTGACTGGTTTGGTATCGAAAATATTATATGTAATGAAGCTACGGCTGATATGTATAATCCTAAAGTAGTTCAAAGTACAATGGGCAGCCTAGCCACGGTAAATATAATTTATACTGATTTATATGCTTGGTTAAAAAATGTCAAGTGCATAAAAATTTATGCAACAGCTTTAGAAGGAGATTCCATAAATGATTTAAAAGCAATAAAAGAAGGGATTATTATTATTGGTAATGAAGCCAATGGAATAAGTGATGAGATACTGAAAATTTTCACTGAAAAAATTACGATACCAAAAATTGGTAAAGCAGAATCGTTGAATGCAGCTGTTGCTACAGGAATAATTTTATCGCATATCCATTAAACTAATGAATGGTTACCTAAATTGTATTGCTTTTACCGGCTTTACTTTCTTTATCAATAGCGTAGGTATAATAAGTGTAATCATACAAATAACAAATGTAGCTGCACAAATTAACAACACCTGCCATCCAACCACATCGGCCTGGGCAGTACTCATATAATAAGCTTCTTCATCCAATTTAATAAAACCTGTTTTTTGCTGTAACCAGCAAATACCCAGCCCCAGTGCTGCACCTATGATAATACCTGTAAAAGCAATAATAGCAGTATTATATAAAAAAATTTGTTGTACATTCCAGTCACTGGCACCTATAGCTTTTAAAATACCTGTCATTTTGGTACGTTCCAATACTAAAATAATCAGGCAGGTAATGAGATTGACAATTGCCACAATCATCATAATGCCCAACAAAATATTTTTTATCTTTCCCTGTAAACTTAACCAGTCAAAAATTGATGGGTGAACATCCTTAATACACTTGCTATACCAGCTTTGGGGCAAAATATCTACATTATCAATAAGGGCAGTAATAGTGTCAATTTGTTTGTAGTTATGTAATAAAACTTCATATCCGCCTATCTGGTCAGCAGCCCAATTGTTTAATTGCCTTATCAGGTTAATATCACAAATGGCAAAGTTTTTATCATACTCATCGATGCTGGTTTTAAATATGCCTGCTATGCGCAAACGCCGGGTAGCTTTACTGCCATTTTCCTGAAAAAGAAGACAAGTAAGCTGTCATTTAATTTTATTTTTAATTGGTTAGCGGTATAACTTGAAATATTTATCTCCCTGTTAAATCCACTGTCTGCAGTAGTAGCCCATTTGCCTTGCTGCAAAAATGGCTGTAGCCTGGTATAGTTAAAATCTTTATCTACACCTTTTAACAATATGCTTTCTATATCACTTCCAAATTTTAAAATGGCAGATTTTGTTGCAAAACGCTCAACAGATTTTATCGCCGGTATCTTCTTAAGATTTTGTTCTACAATAGTGTTGGCATAAATGGGATATTCTTCAGCAATGCTAACTTTATTTTCAATATCCTGCTGCACACGTATATGGCCCCAAAAGCTAAATACTTTATTACTAATTACATTTTGAAATCCATTTACAAAACTTATGGCTACAATCATTACAGCTACACTTATAGCAGTAGCACTAACCGCAAGGCCTATAATAAAACGAGAAAAGGTTTTTTGATTATTAAAGGCAATTCTTTTTGCTATAAAAGCTGCTATGTTCAATCGGCATGATTTTAGTATCTTACAAATGTATTTTATTTATATGAATACACTAGTAAAGTAAAAAACATGGTTCTCTTTTTTACATTAATAATTAAATAAATTATGATTGTTACCAGGTTATTTCAATATACAATGAGGCGGTTAATTTTATTTTTTTGTATTTGCTCTACATCCGTAACAGCTCAGTTACCAGATTACACCTATTCACCCAATATTGCTACTGTTCGTTTTCATATGTACGGCAACCAGACCACTTTACCGATTTATACAATTAATAGTAACGACCAGCTGGAGCTGCATTTTGATGATTTGCAAAGTACTGTTAAAAACTATTACTACACTTATCAGCTTTGTGATTATAATTGGATCCCTGTAAATCTTAATCCATTTGATTATATAAAAGGATTTACCCAGCAACGCATTAGTAATTACAGGTATTCATCTGTTGCATTTACAAAGTATACCCATTACCAGGCCATTTTACCTGAGAAAAATTCAACACCGATAAAAAGTGGAAATTATTTGGTAAAAGTATACCTGGATGGAGATACCTCAAAAGTTGCATTTACCAGGCGGTTGCTGGTATTGGATCCCAAAACAGCCATTTCAGGCAAGGTTCTTCAGCCTTTCGCATCACAACTGTTTAAAACGCACCAAAAATTGCAATTTAATGTAAATATTAAAGGTATAAACACATTTAGCGCAGCGCAGCAGATAAAGGTGGTAATATTAAAAAATAACAGGTGGGATAATGCACAAAAAGATATTCCGCCAACTTTTGTAAAAGGCAATACCCTAGAATATAATACTGAAAATTATGGCATATTTCCCGGGGGAAAAGAATGGAGATGGCTTGATTTGAGAAGCTTCAGGCTTCAAAGCGACAGGGTGGACAGCGCTGAGTATAAAAAAGATTCGACTAGTATATATTTAAAGCCGGATATGGACAGAAACGGGCAGCGATATTCCTATTTTGCTGATTTAAATGGTATGTTTAATATAGAAACACTGGAATTCTTAAACCCGCTTTGGCAGGGGGATTATGCTACTGTACATTTTAGTTTTGTACCACCTAACGGGCAGGCATACACTAATAAAAATATTTACCTCACCGGCCAGTTAACCAATTATGAATTTAATGATAAAACAGCAATGAATTTTAATGCTGCAAAAGGAATATATGAAACAACCGTCTTTTTAAAGCAGGGATATTATAATTATGAATACACAGGTATTGACAAAAATGATCCTTCAAAAAGGCATGAATTGGAAGGCGATTACTGGGAAACAGAAAATTTATATACGATTTTGGTATATTATAAATCATTTACCGACAGGGCTGACCAGCTTATTGGCGCAGCCAAGGTAAATTCCCGTACGGACAGGCCAGGCGTAAGCTTTTAGAATTAGTAATATATACATGTTGATTTATATAATGTAATACCATATTGTAACATTTCAATTTTTAATTTTAATTCTTCATTTTTAATTGAACAATTCTTATATTTGCGGCGGCAAGTCTTATACGACCAGCTCCTGCTGAACTCCCCCAGGACCGGAAGGTAGCAAGGGTAGGTGGTTGAGCGGTGCGATGTAAGTAACTTGCCATTTTTTATTTAATATTGTGTTTATTTGGCTTCTCTCAGTCTTGCAATAAACATTAAGTACTCAGGCAATATTAATATTCAATTTAAATAATACAACACACCAATGAAATTTTTTATCGATACAGCCAACCTGGCTCAAATAAAAGAAGCAAACGATCTTGGTATTCTTGATGGTGTTACTACTAACCCCTCTTTAATGGCCAAAGAAGGTATAAAAGGCGAGGAAGCTGTAATGAAACATTACAAAGATATTTGTGAGTTGGTAGATGGTGATATCAGTGCAGAAGTAATCAGTACCGATTTTGATGGTATTGTAGCAGAAGGAAAAAAGCTAGCCGCCATACATCCAAATATTGTAGTAAAAGTTCCTATGGTAAAAGATGGTATTAAAGCCATTAAATGGTTTACTGAAAATGGGATAAGAACCAATTGTACTTTAATTTTCTCGGCAGGGCAAGCCATATTAGCAGCTAAAGCTGGCGCCACTTATGTTTCACCGTTTATTGGAAGGGTAGACGATAGTGGTTGGGATGGTATGGATTTGATTCACCAGCTTCGCCAGATATTTTCCATACAAGGTTATAAAACAGAAATTTTAGCTGCTTCCATCCGCTATCCCAATCATATTATTAAATGTGCAGAAGCCGGAGCAGATGTATGTACCTGTCCTTTAGAATCTATTTTAGGATTATTAAAACATCCCTTAACAGATATTGGGCTGGCTAAATTTCTGGAAGATGCAAAGAAATTTGCTTAAGTAAGTACACAAAATAAATTTTATCAATCAAGCTATAACTATTAAAAGTTATAGCTTTGTTATTTTATTAATTCATCTAATGTTTTCAGTTGCTCATCATCCGGTTTTTTCTTAATATAAATATTAAATTTCTTTCGCAACAAATTGTTTGATTTTAACATTACTTCGATACATATTTTTTCTTGTTTAATATTCTCATCAATCCATAAACTGTTACCAAAAAACTTGCCTTCAGATGCAGAAAATTGTATGCTGCTGCTATCCAGGGGCACATATCTGCCATTGGATAACAAGCCATCCACATTAATATAATTATAAGTGCCTTTTTTTAAGCTATCCGTGTATAAATTGATGTAAATGCTATCAATTTTTTGAGCTTTTACAACAAAAGTGCCCAGCATAAGTACTATAATAAATATTTTATTCACAAATAAATTTTAATATAAAGTTGAAAAATATTTTGCTCCGCAAATATTTTTCAAAAAATATGTTACCAGCATTCAATAACTAATCAGCTTCATTAGCTGCCTGCCCCGTCCGAAGGCGGGGTCGCACTCTTGTACATTTATTCTTTAATGAACTTTAATACAATAAATTACATAGCAGAAATTCCCACTCTTTGCTGCACATATTCATTTTTTTCAAGCTCATTAATCATAAATAAAGCCAAATCACCGGCATTTATTTTAAAATTATTAGGGTAGGGGGATAGTTTGCTGCAGTAACAAATGATCCCGTAGGGCCTGCATCAATAATATCCGGTGGGCATACAAACGTCCAATCCAGCGTAGAGGTTTTTAAAGCTTCAAAAGCTTTAAAATGTTCTTTACTTACCGCTTCGTATTCAGCAGGAAAATCTTCCGTATCCATTAAATATGTATTGTCGTCAGCATTTAGAACACCCATACCACCTACAGCAATAATACGTTTTACCATTGCCTTTTGCATTTGTGCAATAATGTTTTTCATCCCTAAAGAACGGGTTAGGTCTGTTCCCGTAAAAGGCCCTCCCAAAGCGGACAAAACTGCATCACACTCTTTTTATTGCCTTTAATACTTCCCCTGCATCAAAAAGGGCGCCTTGTACCAGTTCCAATTTATCATTCTTAAGAAAAGCTGTAGTAAAAACATTTCTTCCAAAAGCTTTTACTTTATATCCTTTAAACAAGGCCTGTTGCACTAATTGTTTACCTACCATACCGGTAGCACCAAATATAATTACTTGCATATAATATTTTTTTCAAAGTTAGGGGCTTATACATCCATTAATATACATTGAAGCTGTTTAAACTTTTGTTAATAAGATTACTATAGCGCTCGATGGCCGGTGGGGACAACGGCCACAATATAAGTACCATCAATCTTAAAAATTAAACAGCTTCATTTTAAAAAGTAAGAATAATTCTATTTTTTTACTATTGATTATTTTACATATCTTTAGCTATAATGTTTACACATTGATAAATGAGTTAAAGTAATACTCTAATCTAATAATATATTATAATCCGAATATATAATCAGAGCCTCATCCCTATTCATAATCTTTATAGGTAGAGGCTTTTTAATTGTTGACATGAAAAGAATCCAGATTGTGGAAAAAATTCTTGTTTTTGATAATTATGAT
The DNA here is from genome assembly GCA_016713965.1 of Chitinophagaceae bacterium. Classification (GTDB taxonomy): domain Bacteria; phylum Bacteroidota; class Bacteroidia; order Chitinophagales; family Chitinophagaceae; genus Ferruginibacter. The sequence continues at coordinate 28,029 of JADJOC010000003.1, read as the reverse complement.
TCATTTACTTATAATCTTGTAGGGCTTATTGAAAAAATAACAGGGCAAAAAGTAGATGTATGCCGCAATGATGAAATTGATTTGGATGCGGTTGACCATTATGATAAAATAGTTTTATCCCCAGGTCCCGGTATACCATCAGAAGCCGGCAAGTTATTGCCATTAATAAAAAGATATGCTCCTACAAAATCAATATTGGGAGTATGCCTTGGTCACCAGGCAATTGCTGAAGCTTTTAATGCAATATTGATTAACCTGGATACTGTTTATCATGGGGTAGCTACAAAAATAAACACTGTAATGCCAGAAGCCAGGTTATTGCAGGGTTTAGGCACCTCATTTGAAGTTGGTAGGTATCACAGCTGGATTGTATCCAAAAATAATTTTCCGGAAGAATTAGAAATAACTGCCATAGATGATAATGATTATATTATGGCATTACAACATAAAAAGTATGATGTTCAGGGAGTTCAGTTTCATCCCGAAAGTATACTAACCCCTTGTGGCGAACAAATTTTAAGAAACTGGTTATAATATAACTATCCGATAACTACTAATGCTTCTGAATATGAGATTTAACTTACTTATTTCATGCTGTAACAGCAAAATATTAATGAATGAAAAAGATTTTAAGTTATTTATTCGAATACAAAAGCTTGTCCAAAATAGAAGTAAAGCTGGTTTTAACCGACATTGCGAAGGGGGTGTATAATGAAAGTGAAATCACTTCATTCCTCACTGTGTTTTTAATGCGCAGCATTACTATAGAAGAACTGCAAGGTTTTAGAGAAGCATTACTGGAGTTATGCGTACAAATTGATTTTAAACAACACGAAGCCATTGATATTGTTGGTACCGGTGGCGATGGAAAAATACTTTTAATATTTCTACATTAAGCTGCTTTATTGTAGCGGGATCAGGTAATAAAGTGACCAAGCATGGTAACTATGGTTTATCATCAATAAGTGGTTCAAGTAACGTAATGGAACAAATGGGGTATATATTTAAGAGTGAAAAAAAATAGCCTGGAGGAAGAAATTGAAAAAGCGAACATTTGTTTTCTGCATGTGCCTTTAGCAGGCTTTAATGGTTTTTAAGTGGGGAATATTTTATGAAGCAGCCTTATCCTGCTGGTGTTTTTGAAGATTTTGCTGAAAAATATAATGAAATAATAAACGGTTGCAGGATATCATAAATTGGGTAAATACATTAAGCTGTTTTACCTTTATTAACAGAGCGGTAAAATTTTCTGCTTGTAAATCAATTTAAAGAGATAAAAATATTATGAATATTAAAGTATGTGGAATTACCCAATTAAAACAGTTACAGCAATTAGACGGCCTTAATATTGATTTTGCAGGATTTATTTTTTATAAAAATTCACCAAGATATGTGGGTAATAAAATATCTAAAAAAGAGCTTAAATCTACAGATTTCGATATTAAAAAAGTAGGTGTTTTTGTAAATGCGGGATATGATGAAATATTGCAAACAGTAGAAGATTATGATTTGGATATTGTACAGCTTCATGGTGAAGAAGAACCACTTTTATGTGAACAGTTATCTGAAGATATCGAAGTGATAAAAGCATTTAAAATTTCTGATAGTGCTACAAATATTGATGATTTGATTATCGATTACGACGAGGTATGTGATTATTATTTATTTGATACTTCAACTGCTGATGGTAATTTTGGCGGCACAGGTGAAAAATTTGACTGGAATATTTTGAGTAAAGCAAAAATCGAAAAGCCATTTTTTTTAAGTGGCGGTATCAGTGTAGATGATGTAACAAAAATTAAAGCATTTAAACACCTGGATTTTTATGGCGTGGATATAAACAGTAGGTTTGAAAAAGAGCCGGGCATAAAAGATATGAGTTTGATTTTGCAGTTTAAGCAAGGTTTAAAAATCAAGTAATTTTTATGGTTATAATAAGAAATGCCATAGAAAACGACCTCCCCAAATTTTGAATATTTATAATGAGATTATTTTAAATACTACAGCGGTATATTATTACGAACCTCATACGCTTGAGATGAGAAAAGAATGGTTTGATTCCAGGATGAAAGCGGGCTTTCCCATATTTGTGGCAGAAGAGAATAATAATATTTTAGGGTTAAGTTCTATTGGTCCTTTCAGGGCTTTTGATGCGTATAAATATACGGTGGAAAATACAATACATGTGGCTGCTGCTGCCAGGGGCAAAGGGATAGGAAAGCTGCTGATGCCCCCAATAATTGAAGCTGCAAAACAAATAGACCTGCACACAATTGTTGCAGGTATTGATGCATTAAATGAAGCAAGTTTGCGGTTGCATAAAAATTTTGGCTTTGAAGAAGCAGCTCATTTTAAGCAGGTAGGGTTTAAGTTTGGGAGATGGCTGGATTTAAAATTTTTACAGTTAGTTTTAGATACACCGGTTAACCCGGTTGAAAAATTGTAAAATATAATCGATGTAAAAACTATGCATTCTGCAATGGCGATAATCTGGCCCACATTAATTACTTGGGGGATTAGGCAAAAAGTTTATAAAGCCTAAACAAGAAAATTTGAGTTAAATGATTCTGCATTGGCGTTAGTATTTCTGTTGATGAAAAAATTACATGCAATATATTTAATATGGATTTAGTAAGCATTATACCCTTTGTTCCGGAACTGGCTATACATTTTGAACGGCTTAACAAGGCCTGGCTTGAACAATATTTTGAAGTAGAGCCGGTTGATGCTGAAATGTTAAGCAATCCTCAACGGTATTTTATTGATAAAGGCGGACATATTTTTTTTGCAACCATTAACGGTGAAATTGTAGGCACATTTGCGTTGTTAAAAATTGATACAATTACCTTTGAGCTTTCTAAAATGGCTGTGGATCCACGTTTTCAGGGTAAAAAAATTGGTAATGAAATGATGGCGTACTGTATTCGGAAAGCTTATGAATTAAAGCTTAAAAAAATTATTTTATATTCAAATACCAGGTTGCAGCCTGCCATTCATTTGTATAAAAAATATGGTTTTGTTGAAATAGAAAATGAAACTTCCATATACAAAAGGTCCGATATAAAAATGCAGTTAATATTACATCCTGATGAATAGATTACAGCCGCTGTTTGCGAAAAAAAAACAGCACATCCTTAATGTTTATTGTACGGCTGGTTATCCTAAGTTAGAGAGTACAATTGAAGTAATGAAAGCATTACAGGAAAAAGGTGCGGATATCATAGAAATCGGGATGCCTTACAGCGATCCGGTAGCTGATGGCCCTGTAATTCAGCAAAGCAACACAATAGCATTGCAAAATGGTATGAACATGCATGTTTTGTTTAAGCAACTGGCGCAGCTAAGAGAGTACATTACCATTCCTGTAATTTTAATGGGATACCTTAACCCTGTTTTGCAATATGGGATTGAAAATTTTTTTAGCGATGCGGCCAGTGTGGGCATAGATGGAGTTATCCTTCCTGAATTGCCGGTGATTGAATATGAGAAGGAGTATAAAGTTTTGTTGCAGAAAAATAATATGGAAATCATATTTTTAATTACTCCCGAAACACCTGATGAAAGAATTAAGCAAATTGATGACTTAAGCAATGGGTTTTATTTATGCGGTTTCCTCCTCTTCTACAACAGGCAATACAAAACCTATTGAAGAACAGTCAGGATATTTTAAACGGCTGCAACAAATGAAATTGAAAAATCCTGTTTTAGTTGGTTTTGGAATAAAAGATAAATACACTTTTAACATAGCCTGTACCTATACAAATGGCGCAATTATCGGGAGCGCTTATATCCAGGCACTGGAAGGGCCAGGTAGTATCAGCAAATGTACCGGTGAGTTCCTGAACACAATAACTTCATAATTCAAGCAAAACAAAGTAAATTGCGTATTAAAATTTTCCGGTATGTATAAATTATTTTTTTTAGCCATTTTTTTTCCTGTGTTTGTTTTTTCACAAACTAAAAATATTAATACACCTGCTTCAAAAGCGGCAGTAAAACCATCAGATGGTTTTATAATTAATGGAGAAGTAAGTGGTTATAATAACGGTACGGTGATCGTGCTATTAAATGCACAAACCGGCGTACCTGAAAACGCAGGCAGCTATAAATAATAATAAGTTTATTTTAAAAGGTAAAGTAGAAACTCCTGATTTTAAGATACTTCAGTTTAGTGGTCATCCCTATTATATTCCTTTATTTTTAGACAACAGCAATATAAAAATTACAGGCACTAAAGAAATGGGTGAAAAATTAAAAGTTATCGGTTCACCTTCACACAGTGAATTTGCACATTTTAATAGTTTAATTGAACCTTATCAAAACCTTTTTTTAGAAAATCCTGCATACGATTCTGCAGCATTTGCAAACGCAGGCAAAATTTGTGAAGATTTTATTACACAAAACCCGACATCATTTATTACGCCACTGGTTTTGGTAAGGTATAACCAGATAATGGCCGGGGATGATATAAAATTTGAAAAATTATTTAATAGATTATCTGCTGATGTAAAAAACACTCCACTGGCAAGCTATGTGAAAGAGTTAATATTGGAAGCAAAAAAGCATCCCGTAGGCAGCATCATGCCAGAATTTTCCCAGCCGGATACAGCTGGCAATATGATAAGCCTTGCATCTTTAAAAGGGAAATATGTTTTAATAGATTTTTGGGCAAGCTGGTGCAGGCCATGCAGGCAGGAAAACCCAAATGTTGTAGCTGCATATAATAAATTTAAAGATAAAAACTTTACAGTATTTGGTATATCGTTGGACAAAGCCAAACAGGCATGGGTAAGCGCTATAAAAATGGATAATCTTACCTGGCAGCATGTGAGCGACCTAAAAGGATGGAGCAATGAAGTAGCCCAGCAATACCAGGTATTCAGCATACCTCAAAATTTTTTAATAGACCCCGATGGTAAGGTAGTAGCCAAAAATTTAAAAGGAGCTTCATTGGAAAGGGTATTATCCAAAACTTTACAATAGCTATGCGAAAATTAAGTATGGAGCAGCTTAACCGTAAATCGGTTGAAGAGTGTAAGCGGTCAGAAAAAACTCCCGTTATTGCTATTTTAGAAAATATTCGTAGCGCATACAATGTAGGGAGCGTATTTCGTACAGCAGATGCATTCTTACTGGAAAAAATAATATTAAGCGGTTATACAGCATGCCCGCCGCATAAAGAAATTAAAAAAACGGCTTTAGGTGCTGAGGATTCTGTGGAATGGCAACATGTTGATAATGCTTTGGATGCTATACAATTTTTAAAAAAGCAACGGCTATAAGGTATATGCCGTAGAGCAGGCAGATCATAGTATTTCTTTAGAAAAAATGCAAGTCGGCCGGGAACATAAAATTGCAGTAATTTTTGGTAATGAAGTAAGTGGGGTAGCGGAGCAGACTATTGAACAATGCGATGGTTGCATTGAAATACCGCAATTGGGAATGAAACATTCCTTAAATATTGCTACCGCAGCTGGTGTGGTACTGTGGGAGCTGATAAAAAACAGGATGACCAAAATCGTATAACTGATCTATTATTAATGAGCACAATAAAAAAGTATTTAAGCCTCATCAAATTTTCCCATACAATTTTTGCAATGCCTTTTGCATTAATTGGTTTTTTTATAGGAGTAAGATCCTGGCATTCGATTCAATCTTCACGAGCCAGTTTATCATTTTTAGCACAAGTCAGCATTTATTTTAAAGAAAATTTCCGGGTATTTATCCTGGTTATCCTTTGCATGATTTTTGCCCGTAGCGCAGCAATGGCATTTAACCGTTTGCTGGATTATAAATTTGATGCAAAAAACCCTAGGACCGCAATAAGAGAAATTCCTTCCGGAGTTATAAAAACAGGTAATGCATTATTATTTACCATTGCCAATTGTATATTGTTTATTATATGCTGCTGGTTTATTAACATACTTTGCTTTTATTTATCTTTCGTAGCCCTGGCAGTAATATTATTTTACAGTTATACCAAAAGGTTTACATCACTTTGCCATTTAATATTAGGGTTAGGTCTAAGTCTTGCGCCTATCGGTGCTTACCTGGCAGTAACAGGCAGGTTTGATATTTTACCAGTATTATTTTCCTTGGCAGTTTTATTTTGGGTAAGTGGTTTTGATATTATTTATGCATTACAAGATGCAGAGTTTGATCAGAATAACAAACTGCATTCCATACCGGCCACATTAGGTAAAAAGAATGCTTTGCGGGTAGCAAAGCTACTGCACTTTTTATCCGCTTTGTGTGTGATATATGCCGGGCAGTACGGTAGCTGGGGATATATATATTGGGTGGCCGTAGCAATTTTTGCAGCATTACTTATTTACCAACATACGTTGGTAAAGCCGATGGATTTATCAAAAGTAAATATGGCTTTTTTTACTACTAATGGCATAGCTTCAGTGATATTCTGCATCTTTGTGTTATTAGATTTATTTATTAACGGGCAATAGTCCATAGTTAATGGTTCATAAGCTTATTTTGCTATCAACTATTAATTATTAATTTTAATTAACAATGGCGAGGATACTTGCAATAGATTATGGAGGAAAACGTACAGGCATAGCAGTTACCGATCCCCTACAGATTATAGCTATCGGTTTAACTACCATTGAATCTAAAGACCTTATACCTTTTTTAAAAAAATATTTTTTGCAGGAAACTGTAGAGCTTGTAATTATCGGCTTGCCAAAAAATTGGGATGAATCAGATACGCATGGCACACCTTTGGTAGAAGCTGCCATAAAAAAACTGGCTAAAGAATTTCCACAAGTGCCGCTAAAAACTGTTGATGAGCGATATACTTCAAAAATGGCAAAAAGCGCTATGATAGAAATGGGCATGAAAAAAAAGGACCGGCGGGATAAAAAACTAGTTGATGAAATTGCGGCTACCATTATGTTACAGGAATATCTCCAATCTATAAGTTGACCAGCAGATTGGTAAATAAACAGATATCAAATATCTTTGCTTATCAATTAACCAATATACTAAAAATGATTTTTCCAATAGTAGCTTACGGTGACCCGGTTTTGCGTAAAGTTTGTAAAGATATTACACCGGATTATTCTGGTATAGATAAGCTGGTAGAAGATATGTGGGAGACAATGTATAACAGTAGCGGTGTAGGCCTTGCTGCCCCACAGGTAAATAAAGATATTCGTTTGTTCGTAATAGATAGTGTACAGATAATTGAAGGGCTGGAAGAAGATGAGAAAAATGATTATCCTGGCGATGAAGGTTATAAAGGTGTTTTTATTAATGCACATATTACTGCGTTGGAAGGAAAGGAATGGCTGTACAATGAAGGCTGTCTAAGCATACCCAAAATACGGGAAGACATCTCCAGGAAAGAAAAAGTAACGCTTACTTTTCTAGATGAAAATTTTAGATCCCACACTAAAACATTTACCGGGGTTACCGGCCGTGTTATTTTACATGAGTATGATCATATTGAAGGAAAGTTATTTATTGATTATATGAAGCCGCTTAAACGTACGCTTTTAAAGCGCAAGCTTGATGATATTACAAAAGGAAAAATAAGTGTTGATTACAGGATGGTTTTCCCTAAATAATCAGATCGCTTGCATAATTCTATTATCCCCTCCCTTTGAACAGGAATTAAAGGTGCGGTAAAAGAAAAAATACGAATTATGCAAAAGGTCAATCATATAGCCATAAGGCTGCAGCCTCTCATATCGCTATTATCCATCCGGCCCAGTACTTCAAAACTGCCATCAGGATGTAACCTGCCTATATCATCTGTGGCTATAAAACTGCAACTATATAAATTGCATAAATCAATTATATTGATGAGTCCTGTAACAGGTTTATTTATAATATCTGTACTGGCTTTAACAGCAAAAGGGTCATGCTCTTCCCGCAATACAATTTTCATCCATGCCGGGCAATTAAATATTCCATTTCCTGAGGAATAAGCCTGTGATAATAATTCTGTCATCCCATATTCAGAATGAACTACACTTATTCCTAAATTTTTTTGCAGGATATTATGTACTTCAGCTCTTGTCAATTCTTCTCTTTTTCCTTTCATCCCACCGGTTTCCATAACTGTTGTATGAGTGAGGTCCATAGGATAATTTTCTGCAAAATCGAGTAATGCATAAGTCACTCCAATTAAAAGCGTAAGTTGGCCTTTAATTTCATTATGCAAAATAGTATTGTGCAGTTTTTTGAAATCAGATAAATAAAATCCGCTTAAATTATTTGCACTGCGCCCAATCAATTCTTTCACCATCATTACCAGCGAAGAATTCTCTCTTTCTAAATAAGAAGGCAAAAGGCCCAGTATGCAATATTGGCCAATATCACCATAAAATTGTTCAAATGCTTGTATAAAACTGTTTTTATACAAATCAACATCTTTTACATAATGTTTGCTGTTGATGCTTAGTGTAGTACCACTGCTTTCAAAAACCACCTGTGGTTCAAATGAGGTAGCAGTAACCTTGTGCGTCTTAAAAAACTGGATAGGCAAAAAAGGAATTTGTGTAAAATGTTGTACCCTGGATGGCTTAATTTTTAATAAATCACAGTATTGGCCATAAATTTTGTTATGCTCATATTGAAATTTGAATACAGAAAGCGCTAATTCATTAAAATTATGCTCATCTGCATCAAATATTCTTTTTTCAAGGTCAATATTAATAATGGTATTTTCCAAAATCTATCAGTAAATTTGAATATTAAAATACAACAAATGCGTTACACTTTTCTTATAGGTATCATTGTTTTTCTTTCAGCGTGTAAAAAAGATAAGTTTACATCTGCGCCTCAAATTACATACAAATCCATAAATCCAAATACATTACAAAGCAATATACCTTTTAACGCACAGGTAATTCCCGTATTAACACTTCACCTCACAGATGCAGATGGAGACTTGGGTTTTGTAGACAATAAAGATACTTCTTATGTTTTTATTAAAAATTTACTGACCAATAAAATTGATTCTTTAAGGTTGCCTGACTTAAAATCAAGCGCCAAAAAATATTTCGAAGCCGATGTGGAAATTGCTTTAGGCTCTCTTATAGAAAGCAGCCTTTTGCCAAGCCCAAAAATTGATACCACTTTTTTTGAAGTGTATATCCAGGATTTTGCAAAAAATAAAAGTAATGTAATTGTTACCCCAGATCCTGTTTATTTTATTACTCCTTAAATGAAGTGGCTGTACTTCATTTTATCTCATTCTATTTTTATTGCCCTTTGTGCGGCCGGGCTGGCTTTACAAACTATACAATTGCTGCACCTTTCTGCTAGTGCATACATACATGGTTTTATTTTCTTTGCAGTAGTAAGCAGTTATAATTTTTATTGGCTGCTAAGCAAATACTCTTTCCGTAGTACATTTTCTTCACAATCATTTTTACATAAAGAAATAACAAGCATATGTATTTTTTTTGCTGCAATAGCAGGAATGCTTATTTGCTATGTGCAACATATAATTCCCATTGCTATAATTTTACCGGCATTGGTATTAACCTGTTTGTATTGTTTGCCATTGATTCCTGTAAAGTTTTTTTATTTTGCCCGTAAGGCAGGCGTGCTGAAAACGCTTGTTTTATCTTTTACTTGGACGTATGTAACAGTTATCATTCCATTACAAAAACCCTTGCTTGATTTAAATAACGCTGAGCTTTTTTTATTGTCCCGGCGATTTTTATTTATGCTGATGCTTTGTATTATTTTCGATACCCGGGATGTAATAATAGACAAAGTTCGGGGGCTCCACAGCCTCGCTACAGATTTATCACCAAAAATGTTGAAATGTCTAATCCTGGTCATTTTTTTAATATTATTTACCACTAATTTTCTATTCCGTTTCTATGGTATTACGTTTGCGCAGTCTGTAGCTTTACAGGTTTCCACCATCATTTTATTAATAACATATTTTTTTTCTACAAAAAAACAAGGTTATTTATTTTATTATTTTGGGGTAGATGGCTTAATGTTATTTTCGGCTCTTGCCACTTATTTAGCAAGTATTTAGCTAATTTTGCAAACAATAATTTAATATGGCTAAAGATAAAAAAGATAAAAGCATACTCACCAGGGACTCGTATGATTTTTTAAGAAATTACATTAATAATCCTTCTCCTACAGGTTTTGAAAGCAGCGGTCAAAAGCTTTGGATAGAATATTTAAAACTATATGTTGACAGTTTTTTTACTGATCCTTATGGCACTGCGGTAGGTGTAATCAATCCTGATGCTGGGTTTAAAGTGGTGATAGAGGCGCATGCCGATGAAATAAGCTGGTTTGTCAATTATATTTCTGCCGAAGGCTTAATTTATTTAAAAAGAAATGGAGGGGTAGATCACCAGATCGCCCCGTCAAAAAGGGTAATCATCCATGGTAAAAAAGGCCCGGTAAAAGCGGTATTTGGCTGGCCTGCCATCCATACCCGTATAGGCAATGCAGATAAAGAGCCCAGCCCAAAAGTAGATAACCTGTTTTTGGATTGCGGTGCAAGAAATAAAAAAGAAATTGAAGCACTGGGCATCCATATCGGAGCGGTAGCCACTTACGAAGAAGGTTACGAAGAGCTGGCATATAATTATTTAATCGGCCGTGCCTTTGACAACCGAATTGGCGGGTTTATGATTGCAGAAGTAGCCCGGTTATTAAAGCAAAATAAAAAGAAATTGCCTTTTGGCTTATATATCGTAAATGCGGTGCAGGAAGAAATTGGTTTGCGTGGCGCAGAAATGATAGCAAGGAGAATAAAGCCCGACATTGCTATAGTTACTGATGTTACACACGACACTTCCACACCGATGATTAATAAAATTATTGAAGGAGAATGTAGTTGTGGTAAAGGGCCTTCTTTGGCATATGGCCCTGCTGTGCACAATAAATTATTAACTATCGTACAAAATGTAGCCGAAAAAAGTAAAATACCAGTGCAGTTAAGAACAGTAAGCAGAAGCACCGGAACAGATACCGATTCTTTTGCTTATGCAAATGACGGCTGCCCGTCAGTATTGATTTCTATCCCATTGCGCTACATGCACACCACGGTAGAAATGATCCACAAAGATGATATTGAAAACACGGTGAAATTAATGTACGATACTTTGCTGGCTTTATCACCTAAAACAAATTTGAGTTATTTTTAAAAATTTTTTGTTACCGGCATTTGTTTTTCATAGCATCATCGTTGTGTCGCATTACGTTCATCGGTAGTACTACTATTAAACTTTTATCGAAACGTATGTAACTTAATATTAATTAAATTCAAGTTGCTATTTATTTAAGTGCTATAATTAAAATACGATCAACGATAATCCAAAGTTGAAGCTACAGTAGCACTAAAGCTTAATCAGGGAACAATTCCCAAAACGGGATGTAATCGTTTTGGGATGCCTTTTTTGGTACTTTTTTGGGCAAGCAAAAAAGAACAATATTAATTTAAAACTATAAAATACAACAGTTACTATAAAAATAAATAACTAGCGACTAACGTTAATTAAATTATAATGGATGATAAATTTATAAAATATACCAAAGTATATGCATTATCTTTTTTACTTTTCTTGTGCATCCCTTTGTTTATCATTATCCTGTTTTATATTTTTTATGGATTTTCTACATTAATTTCTTCCAGGCCTAAGATATTATTATTCACTTACTTATCCTTAGCATGCCTTTTACCGTTTTCAGCGCTGTATATTATATTTTTTTCAGGCGTACTAAAACCCATCCTGCAAAAGCTGTAAGAATAATATCTTATTTCTTTTTTGTAGCAGCATTTTTAATGGCGTTATTTTTATTTATCCTGGATCTTATTATTTTTATTGATAAGCGGTATAATACTATTGAGTATTATCACAGCTTCAGCTTGTCTTTTTTAGCGGGTAATGTAGCGTTTCTTTTTCTGACAGCTATTGTGCAGGCCTTTACCACGGAGAAGGAGAAGGATTGGTTGGAGCGGTGAGGGGTGATGATGTGTAATTTATACTTACCATAACGTTCTGGACGGAGGACGTTGCTTGGAATGAGGTAAGCCATTCTTGAATTTGTTTGTTAGCCTCATTTTCTGATAAAACTTTCCCTGCTTTATATTCTTCTTTAGCCTCAAAAATTCTGGCCCGTTGTTTTGGGTTTAATTTAAAAATACCTTCTTCTAATTCAAAGTCTAGGATGCGATTGATCTCTTCAATTATATAACCCTTTTTCAATTGAGTTATCTTATTAATTAAATCAATTTTAAATTAGCTGTATTCATTTTAAAACTATTATTTGATTCTAAATATACAAAAAAACAATTTAGCCGGCACTCCTTTAGACAGCCCCAAACTAATTTTACACCAACGCCAAATCAAACACCTGCAGCATATTTTTTACATAATGGAATTTAATACCTTTGATATAATCAGGATTAATCTCTTCCACATCTTTTTCATTTTGCCAGCACATAATTATCTCTTTTAATCCTGATCTTCTCGCTGCCAGCACTTTTTCTTTAATCCCACCTACAGGCAGCACCTGCCCCCGAAGCGTAATTTCTCCTGTCATAGCCAAATATGGTTTCATTTTTCGGCCTGTAAAAGCACTTGCCATTGCAGAAAACATGGTGATGCCTGCGCTGGGACCATCTTTAGGCACAGCGCCTTCGGGAATATGTATGTGTACATTTTTTTTGATAAAAAGATCACTTTCAATATTTAATTTTTTTGCATTAGCCTGCAAATAGGTAAGTGCGGTAATGGCACTTTCTTTCATTACATTACCCAGGTTTCCGGTAAGTTTCAGCTCACCTTTGCCTTCGCTCAGCTGGGTTTCTATAAATAAAATATCCCCGCCTACGTATGTCCAGGCAAGCCCTACAGCTACACCGGCCATATTGGCCGTTTTATAAATTTCGTTGCTGTATTTAGGTTTGCCTAATATTTTTTCTACATCGATGTTGGTAATGGTTGTTTTTATTTTGCCATTGGTTACGAGGTCTTTTGCCTGGCGGCGCATGATGCTGGCCAGCTGTCTGTCCAGCTCCCGTACACCGCTTTCCCGGGTATAATCTTCAATTATTTTTTTTAATGCAGCATCATTTAATTTAAAATTATTATTGCTTAACCCATGCATGTCTATCTGCTTGGGTATCAGGTGGCGCTTGGCTATTTCAATTTTTTCTTCAACAGCGTAACCGCTTAAATCTATAATTTCCAGCCTGTCACGCAGGGCAGGTTGTATATTGGAAAGGTTATTTGCAGTAGCAATAAACAATACTTTACTTAAGTCATATTCCAGCTCCAGGTAGTTATCGTAAAAAGAATTGTTTTGCTCAGGGTCAAGTACTTCGAGCAATGCTGAGGAAGGGTCGCCACGGTGGTCGCTGCCTACTTTGTCTATTTCATCCAAAATCATAACCGGGTTGCTGGATTTTATTTTACGGATGGATTGTAAAATCCTTCCGGGCATGGCACCAATATAAGTTTTTCTATGGCCTCTTATTTCACTTTCATCGTGAACACCACCGAGGCTTACCCGTACATATTTCCTGTTGATAGCGGCAGCAATACTTTTGCCCAGGCTGGTTTTGCCAATCCCCGGAGGGCCGATAAAGCATAAGATAGGGCTTTTCATATCGCCTTTTAATTTTAATACAGCTAAATATTCCAGGATGCGCTCTTTGATTTTTTGCATGCCATAATGATCATTATCCAGGATTTTTTAGATTTTTTCAGGTCATACTTATCTTCTGTATATTCTGACCAGGGGAGGTCCAGCATTAAATCCAGGTGATTGTATACTACCGAATAATCGGGAGTAGAAGGATGCATGCGTTCCAACTTTTCAATTCCTTTCGTAAACATTTCCTTAGCAGCTGCCGTCCATTTTTTTGACTCAGCCTTTTTCTGCATTTCTTTTACTTCAGCCACATTGTCGCCACCGAGTTCTTCTTTAATGGCTTTTAATTGCTGTTGTAAAAAATATTCTCTTTGCTGCTTATCCAGCTCAGCCCTTGTTTTTGTAGTTACTTTATTTTTTAATTCAGCATATTGTAGCTCAGTCTGCATCAGGTTCATTAATAACTCTGCCCTGGATTTGATATCACTTATTTCGAGCAAACGCTGTTTTTCTTTTAGATCGCTGCTAAGATTGCTGCTTACAAAGTGTATTAAAAAAGAAGGGTTTTCAATATTTTTTAAAATAATAGCAGCTTCGCTGGGAAGGTTAGGAGAGAGGCCCACAATTTGCCCGGCCAGGTCTTTTATGCTTCCTATCATGGCTGCAAAATCTGCATCATCTTTTAATATAGTATCTTCAAGAATTTTAATAGTTGCTTTAAAATAAGGTTCATCTGTAATGATACTCTCAATTTTACAGCGTTTTTTTCCCTGAATGATAATAGTGGTGCCCCCATCCGGCATTTTTATCAGCTTCGCAATTTTTGCAACTGTGCCAATTTCTTCGAGATCAGCAACTGTAGGTTCTTCAACGGTACTGTCTTTTTGCGCTACCACACCGATCAATTTGTCAGCTTTATATGCATCGGTTACCGCTTTAATGCTTTTATCACGGCCAACTGTAATAGGTATTACTACACCAGGAAACAATACTGTATTGCGTAAAGGTAATATGGGGATTTCGCTTGGAATCGTTTGCTCATCTGCATTTGAATCGTCTTCTTCGTTTAATGGTATGATTGGCATAAACTCCATTTCATCTTCTCCGCCCTGAAAAAAATATTTTTTATCCATAAATTTAAATATATAGTCAAAATGTCAAACCTCCAAACTTATCTATGTTATATTGGTTGATTTATATATTGGTCAATATTGATGCCATTGTTTTGATAATAAACCCGATGACTATTTTTTTGTATAAGAAACTTTTTAAATACCTTTCCATTCTAAAATCATATAGCTACTTTGTGCCTTCATTATATTTTTTAATTTTAATTTATAGTATTGCATACCAGGCAACATAATTTGCGCATACAAAAGATAATTACTTTAGTATCCATATGTCTTTTTTTAATAAAAATTTTCGCATGGTACCTTACCCGTTCTGTAGCTGTGCTGACAGATGCCCTGGAAAGCATTGTAAATATTGTTGCAGGATTTATTGGCGTATATAGCTTGTTTGTATCTGCAAAGCCTAAAGATTATGATCATCCTTATGGACATGGAAAAGTAGAGTTTATTTCTGCTGCAATAGAAGGTACTTTAATTTGTGTGGCAGGATTTGTAATTATATACGAAGCTGTCACCAATTTTATCCGGCCACATAATATCCAAAAATTAGATTATGGGGTCATTTTAATTTTTATAACTGCTATTGCCAATTATTGCATGGGTGCTATTTGTATACGTACTGGTGAAAAAAATAACTCTTTGGCTTTAATTGCCAGCGGCAAACATTTAAAAACCGATACCTGGAGCACTATCGGAATATGTATCGGACTTGTAATTATTTATTTCACTCATTTAATATGGATTGATAGTATTGTTGCCATAACATTTGCATTGATAATTATTTTTACCGGTTATAAAATTATCCGGAGTTCTGTAGCAGGTATTATGGATGAAGCGGATGCTACATTACTAAATAAGATGGTAGTGATGCTTAATGAAAACAGGCGGCAGAATTGGATTGACCTGCATAACTTACGTATTATTAAATATGGTGGTACATTGCATCTGGATTGTCACCTGACAATGCCATGGTATTTGAATGTGAATGAAGCTCATGAAGAAATTGATGCACTGTCTTTTTTAGTGAGAGAACGATATGGCGAATCGGTGGAGCTGTTTGTACATTCGGATGGCTGCATGGAATTTAGCTGCAAAATTTGCACAAAAAGCGACTGTGCTGTACGCCAACATTTTTTTATAAAAAAAATTGAGTGGACAATAGAAAATATCTCCCGCAATATAAAGCATCATTTATAATGGATTTAAGCAACAAGTATTGGGATGCCCGTTATGCAGGAAATGACATCAGCTGGGATATCGGAAAAATATCTGCTCCGTTAAAATTGTACATAGACCAGTTGAAAAATAAAGAATTTAAAATTTTAATACCAGGTTGTGGTAATAGTTATGAAGCGGAATATTTTTTGCAAAATGGTTTTAGCAATATTACCATAATTGATTTTTCAAAAATTATAACAAATAAACTACAAGAAAAATTAGGCCGTCATTTAGGCAAAGGATTGACAATAATCTGTGCAGATTTTTTTGAGCATTACGGTCAATATGATTTGATTATTGAGCAAACATTTTTCTGCGCTATTGATCCGTTGCTTCGCAAAAATTATGTCAATAAAGTTGATGAATTGCTAAATGAAAATGGTAAATTGGTTGGTTTGTTATTTAACCGTCAGTTTGAAAATAATCCGCCTTTTGGCGGTAATGAAGAAGAGTATAAAGTATTGTTTAGAGATAAATTTGATATAAAAAGGTATAATACTGAAAAATGGTTGTTAAAAACTGCTAAGAAGTATTATAGTAAAGATTTGACAGAAGTTTGATGAAACACGTTTCATCAAACTTTTATTTTTTATGAACATTTCAAAAAAAAGCGACGCTGGTCATGTGGGCAGCTGAAGGTAATTGGCTGGGGAAAACGCCATGGTAAACAAAGATTTAAGTGCAAAAATTGCGGGATTTTATTTACCTCTAACAGGAAAGAACAGCGTATAAAAAAATCGGTTTACCTGGTTTAAAAAATGGGTATTGGAACGACAAACTTATAAGACATTATCAAGGGACAGTGGTTATTCAATAGATACACTTCAACGAACATTTTATACGCTACTTGAGCAAGCGCCTCAGATAAAAATTATTAAAAGAGGCCAGGTAAATCTTAGAATAGATGCTACTTATTTTAAAAAGTTTTGTTTATTGGCTTACCAGGATGATTTAGATGGATATACACAGCTTATCAGATTTTCTGATGGAGAACATTATGTAGAAATTAAAGAGGATTTAGATAACCTTATTCGCTTAGGATTACAATTAGAAAGTATTACCACCGATGGCCATAAAAGCATATTAAAAGCAATCAAAAAATCTATATCTGATGTTAAAGTGCAGCGTTGCCTTGTCCATATCCAGCGTATGTGCCTGTTGTGGCTTACACGCTATCCCAAGCATGAATCAGGCCAGCAACTTCGAGGTTTAATTTTAATGCTGCTGAGAATAAAAACACACAATGATAAGTTGTTTTGGATTAAACAACTTGATAACTGGTATGTAATACATAAGGTATATATTAATGAGAAAACATTTAAGGAAAATTCTAAAAGATATTGGTACACTCACAAATTATTAAGGCGATCCTATTTTACCATTAAAAGAGCTTTACCTAATATGTTTCATTACTTATCTAACTCCAAAAAATACCTCATACAACAAATGGCATAGAAGGTTACTTTAGCCATTTAAAAAATCATTTAGATTTACACAGGGTCTTACTCCAAAAAACAGAATCAACTTTATTAAGTGGTATGTATATTTTTCTAACAAAAATGAGTTTTTAAAGCCATTGGGCTTACCAGAAAATGCATAAAAAAGAGCAGCAAAACGCTGCTCTTTTTCAGTATAAGCTCTAATCTTATTGCTGATAAGTTGGTCTCCACCAGAGCTTATTTCCTCTTCAGATTAGATGACGCATTATAAGAATTTTCTTGGAAAAATCCACCAACCATTTTTCAGTACATTACCTATAAAAATAATGGAAACCTGTTACAATTCTATAAGCCCAAGATCGGGATCAGAATTATTTATTATCATGAAGAAAAAGGTTAATGCTCAAACAATTTCGCCACTCCAAAAGCAGCAGCAGCAGCAATAGCACCTATAATGGTAACCCTTAATGCGCCCCATATTGGTTTTACGCCGGTCACTTTACTTTTTAAATACCCAAAAATAAACAGGCATGTTAAAGTTGCAACTACTGATATTTGTAAAGCTTTTGCAGAATCAGTAATAAAAAAGTAAGGACTTAATGGGATAATGCCTCCGACAACATAAGAAAGGCCAATGTTTAAAGCGCTTTTTGTGGCCCGTTTAGGATCAGGTTTTTCTAATCCCAACTCATATTTCATCATAAAGTTTACCCAGCGGTCTTTATCCCTGGCAATTTCTTCTGTAGCTTCTTCCTGCAGCTTTTCACTAAGGCCTATGTTAGCAAAAAATTCTTTGGTTTCCTCGATTTCTCTTTGTCTTAAATTTTCTACTTCGTAGTATTCTCTTTTTACTTCATTTCTATAATGGTCCTGCTCTGTCTTCCCGGATAAATATCCACCCAGCCCCATGGCAATACTTCCGGCTGCTATTTCTGCAATGCCAGCAATTACGATAATGCTGGTGCCTGCGCCAGCTCCGCTAAGACCCGCAGCTAATGCAAAAGGAACAGTAAGCCCGTCGCTCATACCAATGACAATATCCATCAAAAAGCTGAGCTTTTTAAATGAGATTCTTTATGGTCATGGTGCAAAAAACTATCCATATTATAATTTGCAGTAAAGGTAATGATCCGTAAACAAAGTGGATTATTGAGCTAAAGATTCCAGGCTTTTTTTAATGATTTGCACACATTCCAATATTTGCTCTTTAGTTATACATAAGGGTGGTGCAAAACGAATCCTGTCACCATGTGTTGGTTTAGCCAACAATCCATTTTCCATTAGTGCCAGGCATAGCTCCCAAGCTGCTTCAGGATTAGCATGCTTAATAACAATAGC
This sequence comes from Chitinophagaceae bacterium, assembly GCA_016713965.1. Taxonomy (GTDB): domain Bacteria; phylum Bacteroidota; class Bacteroidia; order Chitinophagales; family Chitinophagaceae; genus Ferruginibacter. The sequence goes on along the minus strand of JADJOC010000003.1, from coordinate 9,305 downwards.
ATTTAATAAACCTTTGCCCCTTATTGCAGTAATAAAAGGAGACTGTAAATTTCTTAGTTCTGTTCTTAATACTTCACCCATCACCGTAGCATTCTGAGCCATATTTTCTTCTTTTAAAACGGAGAGTGCAGCCATAGCTACTGCACATGCCAGGGGGTTGCCGCCATAGGTACTCCCGTGTTCACCGGGTTTTATAGTCAGCATAACTTCATCGCTGCCCAAAACCGCACTGACAGGTAATACTCCGCCGCTTAATGCTTTACCTAAAATAAGCATATCGGGTTTTACGTTTTCATAATCACAAGCCAGCATTTTGCCTGTGCGTGCCAGCCCGGTTTGAATTTCGTCCGCTATCATTAATACATTATATCTTGTACATAATTCTCTTATGCCCTTCAGGTATCCTTCACCGGGTATTACTATACCGGCTTCTCCCTGGATAGGCTCAAACATAAATGCAGCTACATTTTTATCCTGGAAAGCCTCTTCAAGTGCCGCTAAATCATTGTAAGGTATTATTTCAAAACCCGGCATAAAGGGTCCAAAATTTTGATAACTGCTGGGATCTGTTGAAGAAGAAATTGCAGCCATTGTCCTGCCCCAGAAATTACCCTCTGCAAAAATTATTTTAGCTTTATTATCTTCTATTCCTTTAATGGTGTATCCCCAGCGCCTGGCAAGCTTTATGGCTGTTTCCCCACCTTCTACACCAGTGTTCATCGGCAAAATCCTGTCATAACCAAAATATTCTGTAATAAATTTTTCATATTCCCCTAATAAATTATTATGAAAAGCCCTGCTCGTAAGTGTTAGCTTATGTGATTGTTCTATCAATGCAGCTATGATTTTTGGATGGCAATGCCCTTGGTTTACTGCAGAATATCCACTTAAAAAGTCATAATATCTTTTTCCATCTACATCATACATAAATACGCCTTTGCCTTTTTCAATTACAACGGGTAAAGGGTGGTAATTAGTTGTACCATATTGCTCTTCCAGGTTGATAAAATATTGTGTATTAGCAGATATATTAATAGCTGTTTGCATAAAAATATTTAAAAATAAAATTGGGTTAATGTAATAGGAAGTATTATAGCTTTAATTGCATTTTAGATATGCAAACCATCCTTAATGATTAAGCAAATCAAGATTGGAGCTAAGAGATAATATGTATGTGTTATTTGCTATTGGAGTAAATTTGGTACAAGATAATTATTTTATTTATAAACCTGCAATGAATGCATTATAAAATTTCTCCGGCTGCAAGAATATCTGTTCCAACTTGTAGTTAAGCTCCGGGAATCATCTTTACATAATAATTTTTCGGAAAATTTAATACCGGATTATTATCCTTTTCAAAAATTCCAAAAACGGTACTGCCGCTACCGCTCATAGCTGCATATAGAGCACCTTGCCTGTATAAATTTTCTTTTATTTCTTTTATGGGAGGATATTCTATAAAAGCTACTTTTTCAAAATCATTACACAACTCTTTTTGCCAGGAAATAATTGGTTGGGCAATAATTTCTTTTATTGGTTTAGATTTTTGTTTGTCAGTTAATAATGATAGTTGCTGAAACGCATGCCCGGTATTAATATGAATAGCAGGATTTACTACTAAAATTTTGTACGGCGATAAATCAACCTGTACAGGTTGTAATACTTCTCCACGCTCTTCAGCCATTGCAGGTTGGTTGATTATAAAAAAAGGGCAATCACTGCCTAATTGCAAAGCATAATTCATTAACTGTTGAGTGGATATTTGCAGATTAAACTTTTCATTAAGTAACCTTAGCGTAAAAGCGCCATCTGCAGATCCACCGCCTAAACCTGCGCCAATGGGGATGGCTTTATGTAAATGCATTTGTACAGGTGGAAGAGAAAGGAAGTCTTTTTTAATAACTGGTATGCCTGTACGCATAAATTGTTTTCTTCATTGCCCATAATGGCTAAGCCTGTTGATGAAAATGAAACTTCTTTTTCTTTATTTTTTGAAGGAATAATTTCTAAAGCATCTTTAATAGGAATAGGGTAAAATACTGTCACAATATTATGAAAGCCATCAGCCCTTTTATCTAATACTGAAAGTCCAAGATTAATTTTTGAGTTGGGGAAAACTACCAATTATTTATTTTTATTTCTATCGAAAGGATTATTTGCTTTTTCTTCTTTTTATTTCATCTCTTATAGCGATAGCTTTAATATAATCTTCGCTATCAAGCACCTCAGTTAATAAGTTATTTAAATCTTCAAGCGACATGGTTTTTAAGTCGTCTTTACTCCCGGTTTCTGTAGTTACAGGTTCTGCTTTTTTCTGCTGTTTGCCATCATCTTCCATTAATACGCCTGCTTGCTCCAATATATTATCATATGTAAAAATAGGGCAACCAAACCTAACGGCTAATGCCAATGCATCTGAGGTACGGGAATCAATTTCCACCGTATCATTATCCGTGCTGCATACAAGCTTGGAGTAAAATATACCTTCCTGTAAGTCATTGATTACAATTTCATGCATATCCACATTAAATGCCAGCATAAAATTTTTCATTAAGTCGTGGGTAAGTGGTCTGCTGGGGTTCATACGTTCTAAGGCCACAGCGATGGCCTGTGCTTCAAAGCCACCAATTACTATCGGCAGGCGCCTCAGGCCGTTTATTTCGCCTAATACTACTGCATACGAGTGCGTTTGGGTTATACTATGAGATAACGCTACTATTTCCAGTTCTATTTTCTTCATAAATTACTTACGAAACTAAGGTTTTTTTCAGTAATGAAAGTGAATAATATTATATTAATATATTCTATTTATGCGATACCAGTTTTATCTGAAAGTTTAAATTTTGAAAGCAACTCTTCGCTACTGTTAACTTCGACAAAGAGTCTTTTAAACTCATTTTTTTCCCTAACATAAATATTTCCTTCTACACTTTGATAAGCTACATAAGCTTCCCATTCCCGGCTTACAGGATTTTTTACTGACACATCATCGATTTTTTTATAGCAATTTCCTTTGTATTCATAAAATTTAGTCATAAAATATTTGTTTGAAGATTAGTATATGTAAACATATTTATTTTACAATTATTTCCATAAGATTTGTGGCTATTTTTATTATTGTGCAGTATCATATTATCTACCTGACCTTTTTTTAAGTTAAGCCCCATGTTATTTTGAAGTTAGTAAAATTTGTTATATATTGCGTAGTAATTTTACTGTATTAAAAGTGTTTATACTTGATACAGTAGTCCTTTTCTATCCGCCCTACGAATAATGTTTTACAAATATTTTAATGGTATTTATAAAAATTATTAACATAAAATCCTGATAACCATGTCCAGCCAATACTGCTCTGATGCATTAAAATTTCAACGCCAATTTACACAAAGTGGAAAAAATCCATATGAGATGTTTAAATATGAATCACGAACATCAATAATTAAAAACCCAAATGGCGAAAGAATATTCCAGATGAATAATGTTGAAGTGCCGGAACACTGGAGCCAGAGAGCTACAGACATGTTAGCACAAAAATATTTTCGTAAAAGTGGTGTTCCTCAGCCTGACGGCAGTGTGGGTGGAGAAATTTCTGTAAAACAGGTAGTACACCGAATGGTTTATTGCTGGCAACAGTGGGGGGAAAAATATGGATATTTTGCCTCTGCAGAAGACGCTGTTGTATTTTATGATGAGCTGGTATATGCTATACTAAATCAATCCTGTGCACCCAATAGTCCTCAATGGTTTAATACGGGTTTGTATGAAGTATATGGTATTACCGGCGAAGCGCAAGGACACTATTACGTAGATGAAAAAGATAAGAAAATAAAAAAATCAATTTCTGCTTATGCCAGGCCGCAGGCACATTCCTGTTTTATACTCAATGTAAATGATGATTTATTAAACGAAGGAGGAATAATGGATTTGTGGTTAAGGGAAGCAAGGATATTTAAATATGGTAGTGGGGTTGGTACCAATTTTAGCACTGTCAGAGCCAAAGGTGAGCAATTGAGCGGAGGAGGTGTAGCCGGGGGAATAATGAATTTTTTAAAAATTGGCGACAGGGCAGCCAGTGCTCTTAAAAGTGGAGGTACAACACGTAGAGCTGCAAAAATGGTATGCCTCGATATCGATCATCCGGAAATTGAGGATTTTATCCGTTGGAAAATAACAGAGGAAGAAAAAGCAGCCGCTTTAATTAATGCGGGATATTCCAGCCATTATGAAGGAGAGGCTTATCATACGGTAAGTGGTCAAAACAGTAATAATTCTGTCCGTATTCCCAATAGTTTTTTTAGCATACTAGATATAGACGGAGATTGGGAGCTTAAAGGGAGAAGTGACCAAAAAGTAAATAAAAAAATAAAGGCAAAGTCGTTATGGGATCAAATTAATTATGCAGCATGGAGATGTGCCGATCCCGGCATACATTATGACACAACGATCAATGAATGGCATACCTGCCCAAAAGGCGGGCAGATAAAATCTTCTAATTCCTGTAGTGAATTTAAATTTTTAGATGACACAGCCTGTACTTTGGCCAGTATTAATTTGCGCCGCTTTTTTGATGAAGCCAGTCAATTGTTTGATGTAAACGGCTTTGAATATACCTGTAAGTTATGGACTGTAGTGCTTGAAATAAGCGTGTTAATGTCACAGTATCCTTCAAAAGCAGTAGCCAGGAAATGTTATGATTATCGCACTATCGGGTTAGGATATTCTAACCTCGGCAGCTTGCTGATGGTTAATGGAATTCCGTACGACAGTGAAGAATCAAGAAATATTACTGCCGCCATCACAGCAATTATGACCGGTACAGTTTATAAAACTTCTGCCCAGATGGCTGCATTTTTAGGGCCATTTGCAAAATATAAAAAAAAATAAGCAGCACATGCTCCGTGTAATGCGAAACCACCGGGCTGCCGTTTATGATGCTGCAGATGCTTACGATGCATTACAAATAAAACCACGGGGGATCAATGCAAAATTTTGTCCGGATTATTTGTTGAATGCCGCTTCAAGAGCATGGAACGATGCCGTACAGTTGGGTGAAAAATATGGTTATCGCAATGCACAGGCTACCGTTGTTGCACCAACGGGTACCATAGGTTTGGTAATGGATTGTGATACTACCGGTATAGAACCTGATTTTGCTTTAGTGAAGTTTAAAAAATTAAGCGGCGGCGGATATTTTAAAATTATAAACCAGGGTATACCCACTATATTAAGGCATTTAAAATATACTGAAAATGAAATACAGGCAATTGTAAATTATACCAAAGGTTATGCTACATTGGAAGGGGCACCTTTTATTAATAAAACAACTTTACAGGATAAAGGATTTACACAGGAAGAATTAAATAGATTAGAAACTTCACTAAGCAACGCATTCGATATAAGCTTTGTATTTAACAAATTTAATTTGGGAGAAAGTTTTCTTCTGCGCCTGGGATTTGAACCGCATCAATATAATAATAATAGCTGGAGCATGCTCGAAGCATTAGGGTTTTCCAAATCACAAATAAAAGCTGCAAATGAATATATATGTGGCACCATGACTGTAGAAGGAGCGCCTTATCTTAAACAGGAGCATCTGCCTATTTTTGATTGTGCCGGTAAATGCGGTGCAAAAGGTAAAAGATATATTCATGCACATGGCCACATCCGTATGATGGCAGCAGCACAGCCCTTTATAAGTGGCGGTATAAGCAAGACTATTAATTTACCCAACGAAGCTACTATGGAAGATATCGCTGATTGCTACAGGATGGGATGGGAGCTGGGGTTAAAAAGCCAATGCACTATACCGGGACGGATCAAAATCTTCACAACCTCTGAGTAATAAAAAAAGCAACGAAAAAACTAAAGTAGTTGCAACCAGGCCAATAGTAATGTCTCAAAGAAAATGAAATATAAACACAGTTAAAACTAGTTGCTTATAAAAATTATAAATCCTAGATGCTGTAATAATTAATTCCTGATCCTTTTAAACGTCCTTACAATTATTGTAAACATTATTATAAACTATAAACCATGTATACTCAAAATTATCTGTTGCATATTCCAAAATCTTATCAAACTTCTAATAAAGAAACTAATCCTTTAAAAATTAATCCATTAATCAATGTTAAACCCGTAATTAAAAAGTTTGCTGCACTTGAAACCTGGAGTGAGAAATTAAACATTCGGGAATTATACAAAAAGCATGCATCACCTTGTTGGATTGTATCCAAAGAGCAATTAACACAAAATGTATTAGATTTTGCCCTTTTTACTGAGAATACCAATCATATACTTTTTCCTGTTAAAACTAATCCATCCTTATTAATATTAGAACTCTTGGCTGAGCTTGGTGTGGGAGCTGATTGTGCCAGTCGGCAAGAGATAGATCTGGCTCTGCTTGCAGGCATTCCCTATAAAAATATATCGTATAACTGCCCTGTACAGGATGTTAACTTATGCGAAAGCCTGTTAATCAAGGGGGCTACAGTAATAATGGATGACCCAACAGCTATTTTAAAACTGCAATCAAATCTTCAAGGAAAAGTATTTCACGGTAAACTTTTATTAAGAATTAATCCCACTGCAAAAATTGAATATAGCCAAACTAACGATAATCAGGAGCTTATGTCACATGCAGTTATTTCATCTAAGTTTGGTATACCAAGTGAAGATTTGCCTGCCCTTGTAAAAAAGCTTACCATTCCGGTATCAGGTCTTCATGTGCATGTTGGTACACAAATGGATAATTTATCAAGTTTTCATAATGCAATGATAGAGATGCATTGTTTAGCTAATCAGTTAATAACTGAAGGACATCCTGTGTTTGATATAAATATAGGTGGTGGTTTAGGTATACCTTTTTTAGAAGGTGATAAATTTCCTTCGCTAAAATATTGGGTTAATGAAATTTCATCTATAAAGCAGGATAGTTTTAAATATTATGTTGAGCCGGGACATGCTCTTTGTGGCAATGCAGTTTCATTGCTGGCTGCGGTAGAAGCTATTAAATATTCCCGTAACAAACGATGGATAATACTTAATGTAGGTACCGACCAATTGGCTAAAGTTACGCTTTTGCACTGGCCTCACCGTATCCTTGGTCCTGAAGGTAATTCGTTAAATAAAGAAGGTAATGATGCAATAGCAGGTCCCTTATGTTTCGCAGGAGATACTCTGGTGGATAATATTAATGCGGGTGATATTGAACTGGGCGACCCTTTATTAATAACTCATGCCGGAGCGTATACTTTCTCCCTATCAAACCGTTTTTGTGGCCGTCTGGCACCAGCGTGGATACTTATTGATGAAAATGGAAATAAAAAACTAATGAATAACGAAGGGAGGTATGATAATCCTTACCTCACCAACTACTTTTGGAATTTGCAGGATACAAATACTCTAACAGAAGTAATTCCTAAAGAAAAATCCAGGAATTAAGCAGTACTTATTTAACCAGGTTAGCTGAAGAGGATAAGTTTGAATATTTAAACATATCCCGTACCGGAGAGCGTAGCTACCAGATAGATATAATGACAGCATCAAGGGTAGATTTTATTTCTATGCCTTTCGCAATCCGTATTTTTGGTGATGCTGCAATTGTAACATTATTGCACCAGATGAAAAGTGAAAAAAAAGAATATCCTATCTGGGGAAGAAAGCTAAATCTTGATTGTTTTGAGCAGGTAAAAACCGGGGTATCTGTAAGATTTAATATATCTTTTAGTAATATAATAAACGAGGGTAATAATACTAATACTGTAATAGCCCATTTTGCAACTGAATGTAAAAATTGCTGTGGCAGCCTGGTATTAAAATTTTGATATAACCGGATGTTATCACAAAGCCGCAAAGTGATGTTGCTTTGTGGCTTTACATATTCTTTAATTTAATGAATTTATGCGCTTTTTAACTTTTTCACTGCTTCAATAATTTTAGGCATTACTTCAAAAGCATCGCCAACAATGCCATAATCTGCTGCTTTAAAAAATGGAGCTTCAGGATCTTTGTTAATTACAACAATAGTTTTGCTGCGGTTTACCCCGGCCAAATGCTGTATAGCGCCGGATATGCCGATGGCAAAATACAAATTAGGGGCAATAGCTAAGCCCGTCTGACCCACATGTTCATGATGTGAACGCCAGTGTGCATCAGATACAGCACGGCTGCATGCAGTAGCAGCGCCTAATGCTTTGGCAAGTTCTGTTACCAAATGCCAGTTTTCAGGGCCTTTTAAGCCACGACCTCCACTGATCACCAATTCTGCTTCGGATAATGGCACTTCGCCAACAATTTTATTGGTAGCTGTAACGGTTACTTTTGATGCCGGTACTTCTGCAGAAAATTCTTCAACTTCAGCTACTCCTTCACTCATAGCGATACGATAGGAGTTAGGATTTAGTGAAATAATTTTTGTTGCAGTGTGTATCGCAACATTGGCAAATGCTTTACCGCTGAATACGCTTTTCTTTACTATAAAGCCATTACTTACATCCGGCAAACTAATGGCACCGGTTACCAACCCGGCTTTTAACTGGGCGCTTAACCGTGGTGCGATAGCTTTACCGTTTAAATTATGGCTTAGTACTATCACATCAGCGCCAATGGCATTGGCAGCAGCGGCAATGATCTTAGTAAAAACCTGTGCATCCAAATGATTTAGCACTTCATTTTTTACCGTATGGATTTTCTTTAACCCATATTTACCCAAGCTTGCCAAATCATCTGTTACATTACCAAGCAAAATGCCTTCGGCAGTAGTGCCTAATTGTAATGCAATAGCCGATCCGTAATTGGCAGCCTCTAAAGATGATTTTTTTATCTGGCCATCAGCCTGGTCTAGAAATATTAAAACCATAATAATTGATAATTAGTTAATTGATAATTGATAATTGATAATTTTGTTGTTGTAGCATTTAGCTTTCTTTTCGTAGTTTTTACACTAGCTATAAGTAATTTTAATAACTCTTCACAATCATTATTTACTGAGTGATACATTTTGTTAGTAATAAAATCTGTAGCAAATAACAAGTCTAACCAATACTTACACTCATTTATTTGTTTTAATCCAATGCTTAATTTATGTATAAAATCTTTAGTGCTTTCTGCATGTTCGGCTTCCCTGATTATTGCACCAACTGATGTTCCACTTCTTATTATTTGCTGAGATAAAATATATTCACTGTGTTGTTTTTTCAGATATTTATATAAATTAACGATTCTGACAGCAAAATTAAAACTCTTGCTTTTAAGGATATTCTCTTTCATAAATTAGCTAATTGATTTAATAATGAATATAAGAATAA
>JADJOC010000002.1:230000-632270 GCA_016713965.1 Chitinophagaceae bacterium | reverse complement strand
TCTACTTCCAGGAAAATGTCATCTTTGATTTTGCTTTTTAATTTTTACGTTACTCATCGAAAAGTGATTTTTGATTTATGGGTGCCGCCTTCTTTGATACCGGCACCCGGTTAATAATTGGTTTTTTAACAGCTGTAGTATCTGGCACAGCTTCTGGTTTTTCTTTTATTGGATCTTCCGTTAAAGCGGATACATTTACAGGAAACCGATCTCCATTAATATTTTCTACTATACACACGGTCCCTTTTTCTGATATTATTTTTACTTCCTCACCCTGCTTTCCATAAAGTACTTCAGGTTTAAACAGGCTCCGTACATCTTCTTTTAATCGCATGATTTAACTATAGAGCTTTGCCATTGCTCAAACTCAACTATTTGTTCATTCGGTGATGGAATTATTATTCCCAGATATTCAGATGCCCATTTGCAGATAGTTTCTATATAATCGTTGAATTCAGGTATCGACAGGGTAGTACTGCTGCCTGCTATTTCTGTAATTATTTCGCCTGTATGTTTACTCACTATATGTTTGCGCAGATGGACATGCTTTAAAACTTCATGGGCATCGTCATTAGTTCTTACTTCATCATATCCAGCTTCATATAACCCTTTTCTTACCATAGGCACTATTACACCCCAGTAGTAAGCATTTTGCGGTATGCTGCGTTTACGCATATCTTTTACAGTTACCAAGTGCTTGCCATCTTTTAACTGGTTAAAAGCTTCCCGGAACTCTTTCATATTAACCACCTTCCGATTATTGATATGTATAACCACTTCTACCATTATGCAGTAGCTTTTTTAATTAATTTATCACAGCGGATACCGATTTCAGGGCTATTGGTAACTTTAGATATCCAGTGTATTAACTCCAGTAACTCCGGCGCAGCAGCTATCAGTTTCATGTCTGAATCTATTTTTGAACTAGACCTTTCAGATGTATTTATTATTGCAATTGTATCACCAGTAACCTCTGAGTAAACGTATGGCTCATTATCATCCGTTACAGTAGCTTGCCATTTATCTTTTATTTCATTTTCCATTATTATCATTTTTTAAATCAGAAAATAGATACCACCATTTAAAAGCGATTTCCTAGTACTTGGCCTTTCCTTCTTTGTAAATAGAACTATCACGTTTTACCGGCACCTTAAATACTTTAAAATTTACCTTTGAAATAAAAATTAAAATATCATTGCTCCGGTTTTCCAGATCCATGTACCAAGCACGGCTTCGATCGTAAGCAAAATATTTTACCACTTCCTCAACCTGCTTTTGTGTTGTGCATGCAGTACTTTTTTATATCACCGCTTAAATCAATATCAGGCCGGAATAAATCCCACTTGCATTTGGCCGGTACCGTAAAATCGAAGCCTTCATAATTCACTTTAAAATCTGGCTGGTAACTTATGTGCTGAAATTTGCATTGCTTTACAAATGCTGCACAAAAAGGATCTTTATAAAATGCTTTCTTCATTTCTTTAGCCGCTGCAAATTCATCAGCGCTATACTGGTAATCTTCACCCTGTACACTTAATTTGAAATAATCGACCTTTTCGGGCTCAGTTATCATAGCATCAATGAGGGTACCATTAGCATAAGCCTTCCTTAAATCAATTATGATATGCTGCGGCAACCAGTATTCTTCCAACCAGGTAAGGTCACTGTTACTCACAGCTGGGAATGCACGGTAATTTGTATCGTTAATGAGTTGCATTATTTTGCTTTACGGTTTACAGCCTTAAATGACTCTTCGTATTTAATAAACTTGCTTTCGATTTTTGTACCTGTTTTAAAAGCATGCTTTTCTGCCCAGGCTTTCATCTGATCAAGTTTAGTATTACCAATTTTATCAATTGGCAAATTCTTTCCTTCTTTCTCAAACCACATTGCAAAAATTTCTGAAGCCAACTGGATGAAGTACTGTAATTTCAAAACCTTGCCTTGCTTCTGGGCCATTTTCCAATTCGGCTGTGGATACTTCTTTTTCAAACATGACCATGGTTGCATCGCCTTGCTTTTTTACATCAATCTTGGTTTCTTCTGTGCTTTTTGATTCGGCAGCCTGGGTATCAATCTTTTTTGGTTTTCATCTTCACGTTGCTTTTTTTCTTCATCCATCTTTTTTTGCCTGGCTTCATTTTCTTCAAGGCGCTTTTTTGCTTCAGCATCTTGCTTTGCCTTTTCTTCTAAAATTTTCTTTTCATCAGCAAGCCTTTTTTTCTCTTCCAATTCAGATTTTTTAGAAGGCAGCAAGTCACTTAATTCATCTCGGTATAATGAAAGTTCTGCCACATAATTATTGGCATATTCTGCATGCTTCAATTTTATTATTTCTTCTGTGAAAGCTTTTATATCATCCGCAGTATGGTGCGCTGCATAAAGCCCTAAATTGAAATTAGAAAGTGCCTCTATTTTTAAAGCTGGATTATAACCCATTAAAGTTGTGCTTACTTCTTCTATACTTTCAAGCGTTATATTATTAAAAGCGGTTTGCAGCTTTATTTTTCTTTCCCTCAAATAATCATTGTATTTATTAAAAAGCCTTTTTTCGCACTCTGCCCGTAGCTCTATGGCTTCTTTATCTTTAGCTGCTTTTTGTTCAGCTTCCCGGCGTTTGCGTTCTTTTTCTGCTGCTACTTGTTGTGCATAGGTATTACGATGAGATTGTATTTGCGATGGGATGGTGCCGGCTTTTTTAGGATCAAGTTCATTTTCAACTTCTGTGTACATTTTTTAAGTTGATCCATAATTTGAGTTACTGCAGCCCTGTTTTCTTTCATCGTTTTAGTAGCAGTACTTACATTGGTCAGATAGTTCATACAACGCTCATCCAATTCAGGGTTCATACCTTCCTGCTGGATAGCAGTTAATATATTGGTACCTACCTGTATGGCTTTATCTTTTTTGATTTGACTGGCCTGTAATATTTCCGGACCAGTTTTTAAAACCTCAATGGAGTTCTGGATAACTGCTACTTGATTATTTTCTGCTTGCATTTTATAAAAAGTTAATAGTGAATAATGGGTTAAAAATTATCGTCATCAAATGATCTGCCTTTGGTTGCCGCTACCGGCTTTTCTTCAACAAAAGAATTATCATCTACAGGTGAGGTAGGTGTTGTAGATTGTGTGGCCGGCTGTTGAATTTGTTTGGCCTCTTCATCCAATCCATAAATATCTTCATGAACTACTTCTGCATCTTCGTCTACTATATCGGAAGCCAGGGCAGTAAATTTTGGATTTTTCCAGTATTCTTAATTTGGGATAATTTTTAAATGCATGCTTAATTGTTTTGGCCTGCACCATTCCCGGTAATCCATCTGTCCAGGCTTTACTATTGGGGTCTTTGGAAAATTTGCGCAGCTTCTCAATTTCTGGCATGGTAAGCACTTTATAATCTGCGCTATCATCATTACGTGTTATTCGTAAATAGCATGCAATGATATTATCGCTTTTACGGGGTATGGTTGCTTCATGGTCTACAAATAATTGGCCATTGCGTGTACCCGTTTTAAAAATATCACCTTCATACACCAATACCGGGTTGTCGGCATATTTAATCTGGCCTTGCTGCATGCGTAGTAATAATTCACCTTGGCCGCTTATTTGTAGCTGTGCTCTTTTTTCCCAGTTATTATCACCTTTTTTACATTATAAGGAACTAAGTAAACATGCTTCATAGTTGGATCGAAGCTTAACCCATTTACTGCTACATCTAAAAAGCAGCCATATAAACTTAACTTACTGCATTCAGCGAGCTTGGCATTTTCCTGTATCAATTTTGCAAAATGGAATTTCTCTGCTTCATAATACTTTTCTCCACTTTTACCATTGAATGTTACATACAGTTTTTTAAATCTGTCTGCTACTTCAGGAAGGTTTACAATTTGAGTGGGGGAAGTAGTATCTAATTTTTGGATAATTGATACTTTTTGTTCTACTTTGTACTCATATTAAATTTTCGTTTTTAAAGCAGGCGTTGGGCGTCTGCTTTTTTTATTGTTAATGAATAATTGATTTGTAAAAAAAGCCGGCCGTAAACCGGCTTTTTAAATTAAAATCCTTGTTCTGTACTTTCAATTCAGGCATTATCATCGTCATCATCATCTTCTTCATCACCTGGGCCAAACTTTAAAATGTTTGCTTGCTTCATTTTGATTTTGTTTTTTATTGTTAGGAAAATTGTTGCTTTATTAATTTTTTATCTTCAACGATTACACGGATGTTATCGTGCAAGGGAAATAGTATAGATAGCTCAATACCTTTCATTTTAGCCATCCTACAGACTTCTTCATAAAATTCAATAAGCATCGAATTGATTTCAGAACTCTTTGCAGCAGCTTCATGTATATGTGTGATGTAGGCTACACGTTGTAAATCTTCTAGTCTCATTTTAAAATTTATGTTTTAAATTAGGGAGGGCTTAAGTTTACGAAACAGTATCACCCTCCCCGTGTCCACAAAAACTGATTTAACAAAGGATAATTATTTAGGCACTGATAGTGAATTTGATATATCTTCTTTTTTAGCCTGGCATAAATCATATAAGACTTCGGCATCTTTTCAGTATACATCTCTGTAGCTTTATATTTTTTTTCAAAAAGTGAAATCATTCCCATACAGCAGGTAGTATCGAAAAAATTATTTGCATCATAAATCGCATCATGAATTTTATTATATTCATCACCATAGGAGTTAACTACTTCACGTATTTGCCTTCTATGCGCCCAAACCGGGATTAAATAATATTTGAAAAAAATAATAAGTAAAGCGCTAATTGCTAATGACAGGAGTGCCCAATACATTGGCTCTTCTCCCGGGTACATTTTTTCTTCCATGAGTTGTTAATTTTTAGTTGATTAAAGTTTATGATTAAGGCTATTGTATTTTAAAAAGTCTTTTGTTCCGTTTCATTATTAAAGCAGCTTCCTGCTCAACAGATAATACTTTCTTTTTCCCCCTCTTGGGAGCTGGTGCGTAGAAACGCTCCAGTTCACTTCTTAGCCCTGTGGCCTGTTCTTTAAACTCAACAGCAATAGCTTCGAGCGCAATTATTTTATTTAAAATTTTTTGTGGTGCCATTGGCTTATTAATTTTCAGTTAACAACTCACTTTCATTTGAAACATCCATGATAGTTTTAATGACTTGTAGTGGTGCATACTGCGTAAGCTTTGGGTCATTATTTTTTATGTATTTTTTTACTGCATCTTCCCCTACACCCATTGAATGAGCTATTGCGGTTCTGTGAGTAGTACAATTGATAACCTGTAATACTTCTGGTTTTAGTTTTGTGGTTTTTTTTGCTACCTTGGCTACTGGCATTATATTTGTCATGTCGTTTGTCATTGTGAATACAAAGATTAGAAAACTTTTTGACAACTAAAAACTTTTTTACAACTTTTTTAAAATATTTATTCTTTTACATTGGTACAAGAAAAACCCGATCCTCGTTTAGAAGAAATTTTAAACAGGATAAATGACTTACAGATAAGGTTTCCAGTAGCGGAAATTGTTAAGAAGACTGGCCTTAATAAGGGCAATGTAAGTGCTATGCTGGCCGGTAAGAAAACTTTATCAGACAACTTTTATAATGCTTTCATGCAGAAATTTCCGAGTAAAGATGAGGATGCACCTATTGTGAAAAGAATTGCTGATCTCCAAACTCAACTAGGGATTTATGAAAAAAGGCTAATGGATGCAGAAAGTGTTAATGGCGTTTTGAAGACTGCAATTGAGAAGCTGACTGTTTTGGTGACAGGGAAAAAAGAGTCTTTAGTTTCTTCTGAACTTGACGAGGCAATTTTAATGACTTCAAAGGCGAAGATGGGTAGATTACGGCGTAGAGTAAAGTAGTTTTTTTTGTTTTCATTTTGATTGGATTGTTTTTGGATTAAAAAACGAAAATATGGATTTTGCTAAAATGTTTAGTAAAGTGTGAATAAAAAAAATGGCGCAGACAATTAGCATCGGTCAAGAGGTACGACTAATACCTAACCCCCAAATACTAAAGCCCACGCCATAGCGTAAGCGATCATCTTTGAGGGGGTTATAAAAAATTAGTCGTTTTCTTGACCCCTATATGAGCGCAATGTTTTTAAGACTGCAAATGTAAATTGCTACTTTTGAAAAATAAAATGTAATTATACTAATAAACTAAAAGCGTAAAAATACCATTATGAAAAAAACATTATTTGGATTGATTTGCATTATTGCACTTTCAACAAGTTGTAAAAAAACTGATACCGGAGGATGCTGGCAATGCGAAGATAACCAGGGAAACTTATTACAAAGCGTTTGTGGAGATAGCGAACAAGATGCATTTAATAAAAGTGGAAATGTAAATGGTACGCATACAATCGAAAATTTTAGACAGTATTGCAAAAAGAAATAATGCCAAAAAAAGTAAGAACATACCAGGAAAATTTTATTGCAGGTGTAAAGCATTGGATGGCGGATAATGATATTGTTCATATTAAAGATGCAGCTCGGAAATTAAAAATAGGGTATATGGCTCTTTATAAAATAATGCATGGTGTAAATGGCCCATCGGTAAGTATGTGTATTTTATTATGTGAGAAAGCCGGCTTTAGTGCAAATTGGTTATTGTTAAATAAAGGGGAAATTTCAATGAATGATCAGGAAAATATGACCAAACTTTTTGCTGAAATAAAAGATATAAAAAGCAAATTAAAATAAAGTAAAATCCTTTATAGATAAGGTTTTCTTTATAAGATTTCAACGTTAACAATGCCGTTAACATCATTAACAAAAATTAATAAAGTTCTTTTTATCATATCCATAAAAGCCGCTACAGGCAAGGGGTTTAAAAAAAATAATGCAAGACCAATGCCCTGTTAATCAGAGGGTCTCAGGTTCAAGTCCTGAAGGGGGAGCAAATACAGTAAAGGGTTTCAGCGATTTAAGCTTGAAACCCTTTTTTAATTTGCACCAAACATTGCACCAAAGAATACTTAGCTTTTAAAAATGCAAAATGTGTATACAAAAGCAGTACACCTGTATTTAGCCCTAAAATGATGCTTTTAACCCTTTTATACTGATACACCACCAATAACTAAATATAGCATTGAGTTGTTAACTAACAATATAAGTTGTACCCTTCATTACTCTTTGGAATTTTTCCCAAATTTTTTGCAACAGGATTTATGTAAGATAACAAAGTCCACCTCTGGTTCACGCCCCCTACTCATGCTTAGAGGTGATGGTACACTCCGGCAGTTGCCTATATACCTTAAACATTAATTTATTAATTAAAAAATCAAACAAGATGGTAACAATTATCATTTGCGTACAAGCAAAGAAGACAAAGACTTTATTTCCTTAGAATTACAGGGAGATGTAGAAATGGTACAATCCATGAAAACGGGAAAGTTTTATGCTACAGCAAAGAAGTGTTTTATAGGGAGCACTTTTGATGAGCAAACAGCCAAAACGTTGGTAGGTACAAAGATGCCAGGCTCAATTGTAAGGGAAGAATGTGAAGCATATGATTTTACTATTCCTGAAACGGGAGAAGTCATTTCACTGGCACATAGTTATGCTTACTGTCCAGAAGATGAAAGAGGGTTAAAATCCAAAAAGCAGGCCTTAGCAATAGCCTAGAAAAACACCAATCAAAAAGGCAGGATTCCAAAAGAGTCCTGCTTTTTCATTTTAAAAACATTAAACATGCAATTAGTAACCGCACAAAGAAACAGGGTAAAAATAAAGATGGCATTACAGGGAAGCAGTGGTTCAGGAAAAACCTATAGCGCCCTTTTAGTAGCTTTTGGATTATGTGGAGACTGGGCGAAAATAGCAGTCATAGATACAGAAAATCATTCAGCAGAATTATATTCCTTTTTAGGCAGCTACAAGGTATTAACCCTATCAGTACCCTTTACCCCTGAAAAGTATATAGAAGCCATTAACATCTGCGAAAAGGCAGGGATAGAAGTATTGATTATAGATTCCATCAGCCATGAGTGGGAAGGAAGTGGAGGTATCTTAGATATACATTCAAGGATGACAGGTAACAGTTATACCAACTGGAATAAACTAACACCCAGGCACAATGGGTTTGTACAGGGTATCCTGCAAAGCCCCATGCATGTTATAGGAACTATCAGAACTAAACAGGATTATGTGTTAGCAGAAAAGAATGGCAAGCAAGTACCAGAAAAAGTGGGATTAAAAGGCATTACCAGGGAAGGGATGGACTATGAATTTACTTTGGTATTTGACCTGGATATCAGGCACAATGCACAAGCTTCTAAAGATAGGACTTCACTCTTTATGGATAAGCCAGCAGCAAAACTATCAGTAGAAACAGGTAAAGCTATTCATACCTGGTGCAATGAATCAACCTTGCTGCCAACCAATGAAGTTATCATCCAGCGCATAGGAGCATGTAAATCCATAGGAGAGTTGTTAAGCCTTTATAATACTTATCCTACAAAGCAGGAAGAGCTGCAAGAAGACTTTACCAAAAAGCGACAAGAGCTGTTGCTAACCACCAACCAAACAAAGACCATTGCTCAACAACAAAAACCCTCTACTAATGGAACTACAACTATTAAATAAACCACAGCATGCTACAAATAGCCATACTGATAAAATAACAGACATAGGAAAGCAGAATAATACCTCAACAGATAAGCCATTCATACAAGCCAATACTATTGAATACAGCCTAGAAGAAATAAAGAACAACCATGTTATCCCTGTATTTATAAAGGATAATGAACCTGTTATTTCCCATGCAGATTTTATAGAAACTGTACAGGAAGTAACACAAGAGATCTTTACACAAGAAACTATTTTAAGCCCATCTGTAAGGTTATCTCATCCTGTTAAAGGCAGAATACCCGAAGCAAAGAATAAGCCAGCCAGTGAACTGCTGGAGCATGAGAAAACCCTCTATTACGAACGCATGGCCTTTGTTATTGAAATACCCACAGTACATGATGAAATAGATGGAAATAAGCTATCCCTAACTGTAGGAGGAGTTAAAGCACTCAACCAGGATAACCTGTATAGTAAGAAAGGTGCAGATGAACACTTTAAAATATTCATAGGTTTTAAAAATACAGTATGCACCAATCTATGCATCTGGACAGATGGTTATATGAGTAATTTAAAAGTTACAAATACAGGACAGCTAAAAGCGCTTATCCATACTTTATTCAATAACTACAATGCTAATTTTCACCTGCATACCATGAGGCAGTTGAATGAATACAGCCTTACAGAACAACAGTTTGCAACGCTCATAGGAAGGTGCAGGATGTACACTCATTTACCGAAGCAAATGCAAACAGATATCCAGCCTTTGCAGCTAGGAGAAAATCAGATCAGCGCCATTGTAAGGGATTATTATAAAGACCAATCTTTCTGCAAAGAGCCAGATGGAAGTATCAGCCTGTGGAAGCTCTATAACCTGTTCACAGGAGCTAATAAGAGCACTTATATTGATACCTTTTTAGACAGGTCAGTCAATGCCTTTGATTTTACAGACCGCCTGAGAATGGCTTTAAAAAACGAATCTCACAACTGGTTTTTACATTAAACCATACATATGAATCAAGCACAAACAATCAGTGTACATTATTATCATAGCAATGCTTTATTGGTAGTCAATACAAAAGGATTGATCAGAATACTTTACACACCTTTCAGAGTATTATGTACCATACCTATTAATAAATTATCTAGTAATACGTGGGTGTATGTAGAAGAAGTTTACAGTACTAACCGGGATGAACTACAATATGTTATTTATGGGAATATCTATTCCTATAAACATTTTGTCATACCTATCCAGTTTTAGTATTTATCAAACAGGAGTTATGCCGTATTTTCTTTACTGGCTGTCCATCTATCCATCACCTTTAAGGAGATTGGATGATGGATGGTCAGGTTTCTTTTGATATGGTTTAGCTCCTTAACTCAAAAACCATTGAAAAGAAATATTATTATACTATTAAGCTACTATCAAGCTCTTTTGAAATCTTTTCAAAAGAAAAATAAATTGTATTTTGTGAAAAATTAAGAGGTTAAAAACAGGCCTGACCAGCCAGTATGTAAATAGTGTATTCTCTCTCAAAAGCACCGATCTAATATTCTTATCATTCGACCTTTAATAGATAAGTCTTACCCAATATAAAAGGATAGCAGTTTCGACTATAATTTCGACAACCATTTAATAACCACCGGCTTTTTATTACAATTAATTAAACTTTAAATCTTGCTTAACAGATTAGTGTTACGGATGTATTACCAAAGATTTTAAAACTTAAACATTATGCATTTATGAATGGAGATTTATTAATTAGTCGATCCTCAAAAAGTCATTTTTACTTTGGGGACAAAAATCAGTTGAGTATAAAAGTTAAAGAAGCGAAGCAATTTTAAGGCCCAAAAAATAAATTCTACTTTCCATTTATTCATCATTCTTTTAAAATTCATTGCTGCAGCCGCTAATATTACATTGATTGCATCTCCAACTGTACCTTTGAGGTAATTTCTGCTCATTCTATAATCGTGTTTTAAATGCCCTATTACAGGCTCTATTGCCGCTCTGCGTTTATGTCTTTTGCGTTTGGTTTGAGTAATGTCCTTATCTGGCTTTGGTGTGTGTAATGCAGTATTGTTAATCATTTTAGGCCCCTGGTACCCCCTGTCTAAAAAACATTTTTAGCCTCTTTGTCCATCAGCCTTTCATATTGTTCTAATACTGCCGGTAGTGTTTTTGAGTCATGCAGGGATTCTGTAAAATTTAATGCCCCAACAATTACACCGCTACTTTGTGTTACTAAAAAAGAAGCTTTGCTGCCAAACTCAAATCTTTTATGCTCTTTGCCTTTAGTGTAGCATTTTACATCGGGTTCATGAAGACTGTAAACTTTACCGCTATCGCTTCTCTTTTGTGCTAATACTGTTTTAAACAATGATAAATGTGTTGCATACCGGTTTAAACTATCGGCAGTAAGTTTGCGTTCAAGCTCCCGTACTAACCTGCCTGCTATTGTTTTAATTTTTTACCAGCTTTCCTTGCTTTGCCTGCGCCGTCTTTGTTTTTCTTAAAACGCTGAACAGTGCTTAGTTTTTTATCGTGAACTTATAACTCTGTCTTAGTTCCAGGCTTTCTTTTAGGGCTATGGCCTGACATTTTACAATTATCTTTTTGTACAGCTTATCATCGGTTGGATAGGTGATATTTTTTTCCTGTACAGTGGTATCCCCACTCAAATTATCATCATCGGCATCTTTACCATTGATACGGATACTTTCTTTAAAAATCAATTCTGCCCCAGCTTCTCCAATTCGTTTTCTAAATTCTACTAACTCTGTAGCCACACAAGGTGGTTTTACAGAAAATAATTTTTCTCCGCCAAAGTATTGATAATAGGCATTTTCCGCCCATTGCTCTACTACACTTTGGTCACTTAAATTGCGGACTTGCTTTAAAATCAGCAACGATACCATTAACCGGATAGGCTTGGCTGGTTTGCCCTGGGTTGCACTGTAATGTTTTTTAAAAGCTTCTTCAAACACATTCCAATCAATCCTGTTTGCCAGTATATAAAGCGGATGAGAATGATTCAACTGCTCTTCAAAACTGCTGTAAAAACCAATTTGTGCATTGTTTTTTTGCTTTGCTAACATGATACAAATTTGCAAGATTTTTAAGCTTCTTTATACTTTTCCTGCAGATTTATTTATCCATAATTGTGTATAAATTATGAATGGTAAAGGATTGTAGGGCTTTTTGAGGAACGACTAATTACAGCAAAAGAAAAGATAGAAAATATCCTAAAAGATAACCCACCACGTTTGGATGGTTATAAAAAAGATAAAATGTTTTACATTATTCACATATTATATGTAGACTTCTTATACAATGAAGACAATCTATATGGTAAAAACCTTTGTTCAGCTTTACTTAAAAGGTTGTTAGGGAATGATTATAAAAGCTATATAAAGTATTTATATAAGCATGAAATAATAGGTATTAATAAAAGATATAAACCAGGCAAATTTTCAAAAGAATATTGGCTAATTGATGAATTCATTTCACAACCCCAATGGCATACTATTACTGATTTTACACTTTGTAAAAAGCTTAAAAGAAAATCGGCTAATACAAAACAATACTCATATTTGATCAAATGGTATGATTGCCTCGAAATGGATATACCTTCTGCCAATGAATTTGCAGAGCAGATTTATGAACTTAAAAAGAATAATAGCTGCCTTAGAGACAAGGTCAGAAAATATGATAAAGAAAAGAATAAAAGATATCTTGTAGATAAGGATCCATCCCGTCAATTCTTTAGGAGTAATTACAACATAGAATGTTTTAAAAAGAGAGACTTCAGATTTACAGTGGATGATAAAGGTAACAGATTTCACTCACCTTTGAGTAAATGTAATAAGCATTTGAGGAATTTTGCTACTTGCAAGGGCAAGTCGCTCATGTGTATAGATATGTCAAATTGCCAGTTGTTCTTTCTTTTATTTTTACTGGACAAAAGTACCTGGCAAAAAAACACGAACTCAGAATCAATAAAATTAATAAGTAAACAGATATTGAGCAATAAATCAATATCACAAATGTGTACAAAAATCTCTGAAATAGATACTAGCAAAGGGTTTGAGCAAGAGTTAAAACGATATAAAGAAATAGTGTCAGAAGGTAGATTTTATAAATTAATGTTAGATAAATATAATGAAGAGTTCCCAACAAAATATATTACTATAGAAGATATAAAGCTGTATACTATCATTAGTCTTTTTAGTAAAAAAGGGACGAGATGTGAAGGTATTAAAACCATTTTTAGGAAGGAGTTTCCATTAATATATTCAATCATTACAGAAATCAATAAGGATGATCATAGTACCCTCGCCTTACTTCTCCAAAGGATTGAAAGCCACATTTTCTTAGATAGGGTTTGCAAAAGAATAAGCATTGAAAAACCCAACTTACCTATTTATCCAATTCATGACAGTATTGCAAGCATAGATAGTGAGGAAAATCTAGAATACATTAAAAGAATAATTAAAGAAGAGTGCTCATCATTGATAGATGTGGCGCCTAATTTAAAAGTAGAGTATTGGCAACCGGTGAATAATCAAAATATCGTTAAGAAAATGCTGGATGAATTATTTGACGAGATATGTGAGGGAAATAAGGTACATTTCCATATAGCAGCATAAGTTTGGGTTTGATATAAAAGTATAGGAATTAATAAACGATATTAATAGGAGGATTAATCTAAGTATTAATGTCGTTTAATAATTCTTTAGGTGATATTTCCAATACTTCAGCAACAAGTAAAAGATATGATATTGTAAAGTTTACCAACCCTCTCTCCATTCTTGAAATTTGAGACCATTCCTTTTCCCCACATTCAAATGCCAGTTCAGACTGTGTAAAGCCTTTTGCCAGGCGATATTTTCTGATATTGTCACCAATTAACTTGAGTTGGGTATCATTTCTATAATGTTTAAGCTTTGTCTTTTTCTTCACCTGTCAAAGGGAGAAAAGATTATTAAAATTATATTGGGATTATAATCCCAATTTTAAAGAATTACTTTACTTTCGCACTTTAATATTAAAATCACAAAAATGAAAACACTATTAGTTCGTATTGCAACATTTAAATCTCTAAAGAATATGTTTCTTGCAATATCTTTTATTTTATTTGGTTCGAATACATTTAGTCAATTTACTATTGATCCAAAGTGGAATAAATATTATGATGAAAACCCTTCAGGTATTGAAGAGCACCATCAAGCTACAGATTTTATAAAAGTTATAGAATATACTGAATTTACTCCTTCTAATAAGCAATTTCAAAACAGTGTTTCGTTACTCAAAAAATGCTTGCTAATGTTAAGCCAGAACGCATTGAACCAAATGATGGTAGATGGTGATTACTATTCCAGGTCTTATAAACATGAAGATTATTATTACCTATATAATACTTACTACAAAACACTTAGTCGTGAAACATGGGATAGATTATGTCCATATTTAATTTCTTTAATGATGATAGATGGGCTACTGAAATTTAATTAATAAGCCATATCTATAATTCAAGACCAATAAACTATAACACCAACATTCATAATAATAATTCAAATCAAAATGAAAAAGTTATCAATTCTTATTTTAGCAGCATTTGCAATTTCTTGCGGTTCTATTAGTAGAACGATGTCAGGAACTACGACTGGGGCAGTTAAAAAACAGGCGTCAATTGAGTATGGCTGCCCTGTTGACAGTATTAAACTCCTGGAAAAGAAGCAACATACTGGCAATGCTACGTATGCTCTGGATGTATGCGGTACAAGAAGGGTTTACACTCAAATTGGATCAGTAATACAAGAAAAGAAGTGATACTATGAAAACATTTGTAAGTTTTTGTAATTCTACATTCTTATTAGGAGATTTTCTAATAATGATATGCTTGCGCCAATTTAGGGAAGATATAATAAAGTAGAATTCCTTCTAAGGCGATTGTATATGTCATGTATACAGTAATGCACTAGATGGAAAATAGTTAGGCATTTTTATTAACTGCGTATCTTAATGATATAGCAGTTAGATTAAATAAGCATAGATAATATTATTATTTTATAAAATGTGGCATTAAAAATACCATAAAGTAGTATTTTTTGGAGAAAGGAAAAGGATTACATTTGCGGCCTTTTGAGGGGCAGTTGACTTTGTCAATTATTAATATATTTCAATTTTCCAAAAAAAGGCCGAAAGAAAAACAACCAAATTTTATGGTGTTTTTCCCATTGCTAAGAAAAAACGATAATTGAGCTTTGCTCTATATTAGAAACCAAAACAACTTGTTGCAATCTATATACTATATCAAGAACTGCTTAACTATACTAGTATTACTATTTATAACTTTATTTGTAAAAGCTCAAGCTAGTGATAGTACTGTTCAAAACCTGCAACACTTACCTATTAAGTATCTTACAAAAATTGATGACAAGATAGATAAATACAACAGCCGTATCACTAAAAGAACACAAAAAACCCTGGAAAAGCTCAGCCGCTGGGAAGCAAAAATACAAAAGCTATTGAATAAGGTAAACCCTGAAGCTGCACAAAGATTGTTTGGAGCAGATCAAACTACTTTCACTACATTTTTAAATAAGATAAAGGAAGGCAAAACCATTGCAGAAAACTACCAGGCACAGTACAATGAGTACAGGGATAAGCTCACCAGCAGCTTAGGCTACCTGAAACAACAGAAAGAGAACCTTGATAAACAGCTATTACAACCTTTACACACTGCCACTAAAAAGCTTGATGATTTAGAGCAGGATATCCAAAACAGCGAAGCTTTAGAAGCTTTTATCAAAGAAAGAAAAAAGCAACTGATAGATGGCTCTTTGCAATACATTGGAAAAAGTAAATACCTGCAAAAGATTGATAAGGAATCTTATTATTACATAGAAACACTAAAAAACTATAAACAACTTTTCAGCGAACCCGAAAAAGCAGAGGAGCTGGCTTTAAAGATCTTAAATAAAATACCTGCTTTTACAAAGTTTCTACAGCAAAACAGCCAGCTAGCTTCTTTATTCAGGATGCCAGGAACCCCAATAGATCCTCAAAGTCTTGCAGGTTTGCAAACCAGGGCAAGTGTAAACAGTTTAATCCAGGATAGGATTGCAGCAGCTGGACCAAATGCACAAGCTCAGATTACCCAAAACATTCAACAAGCACAGGCACAGATACAACAATTACAGGACAGACTATTACAATCAGGCAGGAGCAGTTCAACGGATGAGCTTCCCAACTTCAAGCCTAATGAGCAAAAGACAAAAACCTTTAAACAAAGAATAGAGCTGGGCAGCAATTTTCAATTTGGAAAAAGCAATAGCTATTTACCTACAACAGCGGACATAGGGTTAAGTGTAGGTTATAAATTAAATAACAAATCCATAATAGGATTAGGAGCCAGCTACAAATTAGGTATGGGGAGCATACAAAGAATAAGCATCAGCCATCAAGGCATAGGATTAAGAAGCTTTGTGGATTGGAAATTAAAGAAAGAGTTCTTTATTAGCGGTGGGTATGAAATGAACCATCAAGCACAATTCAGAAACATCAGCCAATTAAATAATTACAACAGCTGGCAGCAGTCAGGATTAATAGGTATCAGCAAAAAGATAGCTGTTAAAACCAAGTGGTTTAAAGGAACAAAGCTGCAATTATTGTATGATATGCTGCACAGATCACATGTACCTGTTAGCCAGCCAGTGGTATTTAGGGTAGGGTATCAATTTTAAAAGATAAATTAATAAATATGATTAGAAAATTACTTTGTTTGTTTTGTATTTGTATAAATCTGGAATTGTCAGCACAAACAGAAGATAATAAAACAACAATTTTTCCTGCTCCAGATGTAGCTAGTATCGTGAAAGGGTATCAGATTTCAAATGATTATTTTAATGGAAGTATTAATATTAATCTTCCTCTTTATGAGCTTAATAGCAAGAATGTTATAATACCTATTTCAGTATCATACAATGGAGGAGGAATAAAACCTGATGAACAACCTGGAATATTAGGAATTGGATGGAAATTAAATGTTGGGGGTGTTATTTCTAGAAACGTAAAAAATCAGCCGGATGAATATAGACCTTTGCAATCCAGTAAAGATATTATTCCAGGTATGATAATATATAATACTGATGTAGCTCCAGGTAATTATGGATATATTGATAATTACAGTAAGCTGGATAAAAATGATTGGTCCAGTCAAACCTATCTAAATACTTTTAATACTAATAGCCCATATGCAGTTTCCACCCCCAACTCTCTGATTACCAATGCTAATCCGTTATATGACTTGGAGCCGGATGAATTTATCTTTGTATTCAATGGGATTTCAGGTAAATTTTCTCTAGATTATACAGGTAAGTGGAAAGTTATTACTGATGCACCAGGAATAACTTTTATTGTTGAACCAGTGATTGGTAATGAGGTTAAAAAAGCTTCTGGAAAGAATATACCCAGAGCATATATACAATTCAAATTAACTGCTAATGATGGAACAGTTTACTTTTTTGGTGATGCAAATAACACTTACCCTGCTAACATAGATTATAGCCATAAAAGTAAATGGGAAAAAGATCCTGCGAATAGTTATGGAGGCCCAATTATTCCTACAATGCCTAGTGCGTGGCATTTAAGTAAAATAGTGACCAATACTGGACAGGAAATAAACTTTTCATATCAAAAAATTGGATTTGCAGCTCAAAAAGTTTTGAGCTATTGGGGTTATTATCCTCCTGGTAGTCCAATTGCTCAGATTCCTAGCCCTAAAAGCATGGATAAAGTGTTAACTGAAACTTGGTACCTGGAAAGCATTACTACGAATGATAATGTTAAAGTAAAATTTAATCTGGGGCCTTCAACCCAGTTAGGGACTGATGAGATTATAGAATCTGGATCTAATTATTTTCTGATATAAATAGCGCAGTTTCTATTCCTTATTAATCGTTTAGTCATTTAGTATGTATAAAACCACTATGCTGCATACTGTACATGGCTTACATGAAAGTATTTTTGCACCTGCTTTCTGTCATTTTTTCGATTGTTCATAAATTCTTCTACGTTCATTTTCATCTGAGCCTTATTAATAGGGCGTTTCTTCCCAATTACATTAGTTTTTAAATCTTGATTTACATACTCTTGGGCATTTAATTCAGGGCTATAGGGTGATAGAAAAAATAATTCTATTCTTTCTTTGTTTTCTTCTAACCATGCTTTTACCGCTTTGGTTTTGTGTGCTGAATGTCCATCTACCACCAAAAATATCTTTTGTTGTTTATACTTTACCAGTTGCACTAAAAATTCTAAAAATACGCCTCCGTTGAATGTGCCATCCAGTATCATAAACTCTACATGGCCTTTATTACTAATGGCTGATACCATGTTTAAAGAAAATCGTTGTCCTGTTTTTTTTATCACAGGGGTTTCTCCTTTGGGTGCATAGCTTTTACCTGCCTGATGGTCGCTACGCATACCTACCTCATCTTCAAAATAAATAACTGCATTTTCTTTGAACGCCCTTTTCTTAATGGCTGGGTATTGTTGCTCTAACCATTCTTTTACCCGTTCAGGATTTTGTTCAAAGGCTTTGGTAATAGGCTTTTTAGGGGTATAACCCCAACTCTTTAAATATCTGCCTACTTGCCAACGGCTTAACTCTATACCATATCTTTCCAGTATCAATTGCTGTACTGCTTCTCTTGTCCATAACCCAAAAGATAGCTTTAATTGTTCTGGTAATTTCTCTTTCACCAACTGCCTTACTTCGGCAGCCTGCTTGCCATTTATTTTTTACCGCCTTGAACTCCTCGTTTTTTTGATGCCAAACCTCTACTGCCTTTTTGCCTATAGCGATACCAAATTTTTTGAACCCCATTTAAGGTTAAACCATAAAGCAATGAGCATTCTTGCTGGCTACCTTTTTTCTTTTTAAGAAAATCAACCACCAATAACCGTACTTTTTCTTGGGCATCTTTACTGCCACGGCGTTTATCTTTTTGCATACGCAAAAATACAAAATAAAATTGATATTACATACTAAATTATGCTCTTATTAATATAATGAAAAAGTGACACTCCCTAAATTAAATGATATAGCTGTTTACAATAATAATTCATTAGTTAAGAAGTTCTCGTTTAGCTTTATAGAAAACATTAATGAAAGGCTTAAGCTTGAATTTATTAAAGCACACGACTTAGTAAATTTAACTGATCTAAATTATAAGTTAAGTTATAATAATGAAAAGCTACCTACTTATGGAACGGCAAAGACGGATCATTGGGGGTATTATAATAATGTAGATTATTTTGCTACCACTCCTGGCCCTTATACTTTTGATAAATTAAATACTGACTATGTTTTAAGTAGAAGTGCCAATCATATTTATAGTAAAGCAGAAATTCTTGAAAAGTTAATTTTACCAACCGGAGGTGAAATATCATTTTCCTATGAGGCTAACAAATATTCCAAAGTTGCTAATCTATGGCCTTTTACTTTAAGTGATTTAGCAGTAGATAAAGAAGGGGGTGGAGTTAGAATTTCAAAAATTATAACAAAGGAGAATGGAAATATTACAGACGAAAAAGAATACCTATACTCAAAGCCTAATACTACAATTTCGAGTGGAATTTTAGCAGTACCGATTCCTAATTACACAGTTGGTACGGCTTTAGATTATGGCTTTAGAGCTGAAGCCTTTAACCCTTTTAATCAAAGGGGCAATAGTGTAGTTTACACAAGGGTGGTAGAGAAGTTTAAAAATAATGGATATAAGGTGTATGATTATAAGAATTTTGATAATGGATCTAATGATAAAGGTCCAATAATTGAATTACCGTTAAATGTACATCATTTATATAATAAAGACTCTTATAATAGCCTAAGTTATCAGAGGGGAAAACTAAGTAAGGAATCTGTATATAATAACTTAAACCAATTACTTAAAGAAACGGAATATCAATACACTCATGAAAATTCTATACCTTTTAAATTAAGAAATATACATTATATGCCTGCCATTAGGTGGACTAAAAAGATTTATCTGGCAGCAGCATATGAAACAGATTTTTATAATGATTTGCTGGTATCCACGAAAACAAAGGAGTACTCGACTAATGGGATTTTAAATGAATCATTAAATAATAAGTATGATGAGTTTAATAATATTATTGAGGCTCAATCTTTTGATAACAAAGGAAATATTATTAAGAAGAAATTTAAGTATGCATATTCATATTCGCTTCCAGGAGTAGATCAAGTTTCTCTTGGAATAAAAAACCTAATTCAAAGTAATTGCAAAAATTATGTAGTTGAAGAAATTATAACAAAGGAAGATGCTAATACTTTGCAAGTCACAGTATTAGGAGCTACTTTATATACTTACAAATTGCAAAGCCCTTTCATAGATAAAGTTTTTAAACTCCAAATTGCAACCCCAATTCTTCTTGCTTCTTTTACACCATCAAATATTGTTAATGGTAATTTTATTAAAGATGCAAGGTATATGCAACCGGATGCAACAATGGATCTTTATGATACTAAAGGAAATGCTTTACAAATTACTAATAAGTATAATCAAATTACCAGTAAAATTTGCGATTATAATGACAGATTTATAATTGCAGAAGTTAATAATGCATCATATTCTGATATAGCTGCTACAAGTTTTGAGGCAGACACTAAAGGTAATTTCAGCTTTGATGGGACTTCAGCGATTAATACTACAGCCTTAACAGGCAAAAAGGTATACGACTTAAGTAGGGGAAGTATTAGTAAAACTGGGTTAAATGCTACAAAGACCTATATAGTTACATACTGGAGTAAAAATGGGCAACAAAAAGTTAATTCATCTAATGCAATAGTTGGACCTATTAAAAATAGTTGGACATTGTATAAGCATGAAGTTGTAAAGCCTGCAAATGGAAATATTGTTATATCAGGTACAGGAAATATTGATGAATTAAGATTATATCCCAAAGAAGCCCAGGTAAATACTTACACCTATGAACCTTTAATAGGTGTAACTACCCAATGTGATGCTAGCGATAATATTATTTATTATAAATATGATGGTTTTAACAGGCTAACCTACGTTTATGATATAAATAAAAAGATTATTCGTAAAGTTTGTTACAATAGCGCTGGACAACCAGAAAATTGTGCCACAGGTATTACATATTACAACCAGCAATTAAGCCAAGCATTTATTAGAAATAATTGCCCACCAAAATATATAGGTAGTGAAGTATTGTATACAGTGCCAGCCAATACTTATAGCTCTGAAACTAGCCAAGCAGATGCGAATATCCAAGCACAAAATGAAATTGATGCCAACGGCCAAGCGTATGCCAATATTAACGGTACCTGCACAATTTATTACGCTAGGATATCTTATGAGAATGTTAATTCTTATGGTGGAAATTCTACCGGAGATGTAGTAGTTAAATTTTATAGCGACCAGGCTTGTACCATTCCTACATCTGTTACTAACCTTCCTATTGATTTCAACATTAATTATGGTCAACAATTCAATAAAATTGCTAACGGATTTCAGACAACTCTCTGGCAAGAGGCAACCTTAAGTTATGAAGAGTATGAGTGCGATTATGGTTATTGGCCTTGTTATAATAATGTTTATTATTATGACTATTATTTATCACCTAGCCCTAATTATCAAATCGTCAACTAAAATATTAATATGAAAAATATAATACTTGTATCCTTTTTTTTAGGATCTACCCTTTTTGCCTTTTCTCAAAATACAAATCGTACTGTTTCAAAAGATAGCATTGCAATATGGGAGCTAAGAAAAATATATCATCCACTGCAATTAGATAGTTTGCAGGGAGCTGCGTTTTTAGCAGCAAACAAAAGCCATTTTAGTGATTTAGATGAGATAAATAAGCAAAGCTTAAACCCAGGGGAGCGAAAATTAGCTTTGGAGGGCACTAAAAAAGTGTTCAATAATAAAATGAAAGTAATATTTAGCCCCGACCAATATGAAAAGTATAAAGTGATACGCGAAAACTACAGACAGCAATTTCTGCAAAGACAGAAGGAGAAAAAAGTAAAAGTATTGGAAATTAATGATGATTTATAAATTACTAAGTAACTATTAGATTTAACTAAAGTGTACATAAAGCCCTACTAGCATAAATAATTATTACCGAATTATGAAATTATATAAATACTTGTTAACTATTGTATGTTGTTTGATTATATTCATTACAACAAATGCGCAAGTCACACCTCCATCCCCTTATCCAGTTGATGTTAAAGTAAATTACATTAGGACTTGGGAACCACAGATACCAATTTCAGACCCTGCACTAGTAGTAAGTAAACCAGTCAGCGAAGTGAAGCAAACTACACAATATCTGGATGGTTTGGGTAGGCCAATTCAGATGGTAAGCAAGCAAAGTAGCCCCTTGCAAAAGGATGTAGTAACAGCACGGGTGTATGATGAGTCTGGAAGGGAACAGTATAACTATCTACCTTTTGTATCTACAGTTGCTATGCCCGGTGATGTTACTAATGATGGTAAGTTTAAACAAGACCCTTTTCAGCAGCAAAAAGCTTTTAGCCAAACTCAATATCCTGGCGAAACTTTCTTTTATGGTAAAACGGAATATGAAGCTTCACCTTTGAACAGAGTAACTAAGAGTATGGCAGCAGGTAACAGCTGGTCAGGCAGTAATAAAGGCATAGGTACGAACTACGAAATAGCAGGTGCTAATGAAGTAAGAATATGGGACATTTCAATTGGTAGTACTTTGGTATTACCAACTAGTACCAAATTTTACGATGCGGGGCAGCTCTATAGAATAGTAATAGGAAACGAACACGGTAAAAGAACAATAGAATATAAAGATAAGTCAGGGCAAGTAGTCTTAAAAAAGATAGAGATTGCTCCTAATGCAGTTATTAATAGCCATACGGGTTGGTTATGCACTTATTATGTGTATGATGATTTTAATAATTTAAGGTTTGTTATTTCTCCTAAAGCAGTAGAACAAATAGCAGTAAACTGGACTTTGACAACAGCTATAGCTAATGAACTTTGCTTCCAATACCTCTATGATGGGAGAAAGCGTATGATAATAAAAAAAGCTCCTGGTGTAGCCGAGATTTATATGGTATATGATGCCAGGGACAGGATGATAATGAGTCAGGACATTAATCTTAAGCAAGCTAATAAATGGATGATTACTTTG
Source organism: Chitinophagaceae bacterium (assembly GCA_016713965.1). GTDB lineage: Bacteria > Bacteroidota > Bacteroidia > Chitinophagales > Chitinophagaceae > Ferruginibacter. The sequence continues at coordinate 609,472 of JADJOC010000002.1, read as the reverse complement.
TATGATGGTTTGAACCGTCCTGTTCAAACTGGCTTATTATTGAATACTTTTAACAATAAAACAGTTACCCAGCATCAGGATGCAGCTAACCTAAGTAGTGCCTATCCTTTTGTAACTGCTCTACCACCTCCTGCCTCACAATGGGAAATGCTGACTGAAACGCATTATGATGATTACGCTGGATTACCTGTTGGTTTTAGCAGTACGCTAATCAACACTTATATTAATGCTACCAACTTCATTACTTCTTATAATACTGCTCCATTGTATGCTCAACAACTAATAAAAAGCAGCCAAACAATTAATAAAGTTACTTGGGCAAAAGTAAAAGTATTGGGAACAGCAGATTATTTAAATACTGTTATGTTCTACGATGAAAAAGGAAGGTTAATCCAACAGCAAAGTACTAATGTTACAGGGGCTATAGATATAATCACTACTCAATATGATTGGTCAGGCAAAGTACTCCGTTCTCACCAGCATCAAAAAAAAGCGGGTCTTAATCCTAAAGAATATCAAGTCTTAAATAAATACAGCTATGACCATGCAGGAAGGTTGCTTAATATTAAAAAAGTATTTACTGCTGGCGGACTAGCAACTCCTGAAAAAACAATAGTACAAAACAGCTATGATGAGCTGGGACAATTAAAAACAAAAAAGCTCGGTCAACAGATCAGCAACCCTGCTTTACCGATTGAATCTTTAGTATATGATTATAATATCAGAAGCTGGTTATTAGGAGTAAACAGGGATTATGTAAAAGACGCCAATAGCACTAACTACTTTGGCTTTGAATTAGGATATGATAAACCCAATACGATTATCAATGCTACCAACTATACTAATCCTCAATTTAACGGCAATATCAGTGGTACTATCTGGAAAAGTAAAGGCGATGAACAGAAAAGGAAATATGACTTTAGCTATGATGCAGCTAATAGAATTTTAAAAGCTGATTTTAACCAGTACACAGCAGGAACTTTTAATAAAACAGCTAAGGTAGATTTTAGCTCGGTTATGGGTGATGGAATAAATCCTGTTACAGCTTATGATGCCAATGGTAATATCTTAGCCATGAAGCAGTTGGGATTACAGCTTAATAGTTCTCCAATAATTGATCAGCTTTCTTACAGCTATCATATTAACAGTAATAAATTAAAAGCAGTGAATGATGCTATTGTAGCAGATAATAAGTTAGGAGATTTTACTAATAAAAACACTACAGCTGATGATTATGGCTATGATAAGAACGGTAATTTAATTACTGACCTTAATAAAAAACTTGTAGGAAGCATTGGAATAGATCAAATAGCAGGAGGAGCAATCCAATACAATTATTTGAATCTTCCCAAACAATCACTGCAAAAAGGATGATGGTATAGCACTTAAGGGCACCATAGTCTACACTTATGATGCCACAGGCAATAAATTAAAAAAAGACAGTTACAGATAACAGTGTTAATCCTGTTAAAATAACTACTACTGTATACGCAAGCGGTTTTGAATACAAAAATGATACTCTTCAGCAGGTAGCTCATGAGGAAGGGAGGATACGGGCCACGCTTTTAGGTCAACTCACAAGTTATCATTATGATTACTTTATTAAAGACCACCTTGGTAATATCAGGATGGTACTTACTGATGAACAACAAATAGATCAGTATCCTGCTGCTACTATGGAGCTGAGTAATAATGCTACAGAAAGTGCTTTTTACTCTAAGATACCAGAAACAAGAATAGCTAAACCAGCTGGCTACACAGGAGATGTTAATACCCTAAGCTATGTAGCTAAGGTAAACGGCAACGGTAATAAAATAGGACCAGGAATTACCTTAAAAGTAATGGCAGGTGATAAGTTCAGCATTAAAGCAAATAGTTGGTACAAATTAAATGGCTTGATACCTGCTGCACCAGTTAATCCTTTAACGGATTTACTTACTGCCTTAACTGGAAGTGTAGCCAGTTTACCAGGTTCAAAAGGTACTGCCATACAATTACAAGAGGCAGCTGTGTTTACTCCTGGGGCAACTAACTTTTTAAACAATCAACCAGCTCAAGGCGCCAAACCCAAAGCATACTTGAACTGGGTATTATTTGATGAGCAATTTAACTTTGTACAATCAAGCAGCGGTGCTGAATTGGTAGGAGCAGATAATATCTTTACGTCACATGTAAAATCAAACCTTCCTGTAAACAAAAATGGTTATTTGTATATTTATGTATCAAATGCTACACCCAATATAGATGTCTTCTTCGATAATTTACAAGTTACGCATAACAGGGGAGCTATTTTGGAGGAGAGTCATTATTATCCATTTGGGCTAATGATGGCAGGAATTAGTAACAAAAGTGCTGGAAAACTACAAAATAAGAATCTCTATAACGGTAAAGAGTTGCAAAGTAAAGAGTTTAGTGATGGCTCGGGATTAGAATTATATGATTTTGGGGCAAGGATGCAGGACCCGCAAATTGGAAGATGGCATACAATTGATCCTCTTGCTGATCAAATGAGAAGATGGTCGCCTTATAATTATGCTTTTAATAATCCACTTAGGTTTATTGATAAAGATGGCATGAAACCAGATGATTGGATAAAGTATAAGGATGAGTATGGAACAGCTAGAGTTGCATGGGTGGAGGATGCTATTGACCAAAAGAGTGCAGAGGCTTGGGCAACAAAACAAGGGAAAGATTTCAATGGCAATCAAAAAAATACGGATGTACAGTATATTGGTAAGGAGGGAATGGAATATGGCCACACTGAGGGTGGTGAAACTGGTGGGTATCGATTAAGTGCTGATGGAATTGCAACATATTTACGGAGTGGAGGCAATAAACCCAGTGTTACAAAAGCTGATGTAGCATCAGGTGAACCAATGACTGATCAGGGAGCACTTAGCAAAGCAAATGATGTAGTTGCTCTGGAATTAGATGTTGCAGCGATTGGCACGAAATCTCTTTATAAGCAGGCAGCTAATACTTTAGCTAACTCAGATAATATTGATGATATTGCAAGAAATTTATCAGGATTTAATACAGCTTCAAAAGTAAATGCTGTAGTTGATGGATTAGGTAAAGTTACAGGTGTTCTTGATGCTGGAATGGCTTGGGCTGATGTTTACAATGAATATGGCAAAGATGGTACTGTTTCTGCTGGTGCTGTAACTAAAGCTGTATTTAAAACTGCAATGATTTTTGTTAAAACAAACCCTATTGTAAATATAATTTTAGGCATCTCAGATATTACAGGACTTACAGATGCTTTATTTAAATGGTAAATTAAAATATGATAATGAATCTTTTACGTGGCCTGTATTATTACTATAGTAGCGGGGCCACACATAGAATTCCATATTTTAGTACAATCACCGCGTTTGTATTAATGTTATTTATGCATGTAATTCAAATTAGTATTGCTCTGAAGAAATTCTTCAATATTGAAATTAATTTAGTTCCTATGCCAGATGTACATAGGGGATTGAAATATTTGTTTTTAGGGTTGTATTTTTTACCTGTATATTTTTTGTTGACAAGAGTTTTTACTTTAAGAAAAGTAAAGAATAATAATTTGACAGAAAATCAACTGAAAAGGAATAGGAATATGTTTTTTATTTATGCTTTATTTAATATTCTATTGATAATAATTTTATTATCAGATAAAATAGTTTTTAATAAATACTCACATTAAATATTTTAATTCATTACAGTATGCTTCAAATTTATAGAAGCATCTGATTGTGCTTTTGTGAAAAATAAATATTGGGATAATTAAACTTTAATTAAAATATGAAAACTAAAAACTTAATAATAGTTTTTTGCTTATGGGCTTACAGTACAAAAGCACAAATTCACTTTGAAGTTACTGCTGGCATTAACAATGGTAATTTTATAACAAAAGCAGACGGAGAAAATATTAAGTATAATAAACCTGATATTGGTTATATAGTTACAGGGAATGCGTACATCCCTTTAAGCACAAACTTATTGATACAGACAGGTCTACAATATGAATCTGTACATTCTAAACTTAACTATATAAAAAGTTATGTCAGTAATGATATGATTACTACAAGAACTATCATTGGCACTTCCTATATCAACTATATCAATATTCCTGTGAAGTTATTCTATGTAATACCAGCAGGTAAAAGCTACTTCAACTTTGGAGCAGGACCTTATTTAGGTATTGGAATTTCAGGACGAACAAAAGCTTATGATAAATTTGAAATTACTGAAGATGGTGTTACTACAAAAACATGGGAATACAACCATAATACAAAAAGAGAATTCGGATCAGCTGCTACCACTCTTAAAAGAATAGGCTTAGGTGCAGGAATTAATGCATCTTATATTTTAGCAAAGAGTGTGAGTTTTAACCTGTATTCAAATATTGGCTTAACAAATCAAAGTAATTCCGGGAAGTCAAAATCTATAACCTATGGAGTAGGGATTGGGTATATTTTTGGTAAACGTAAATAACTCATTTTTAGCATCTATTTATTAATTATAAGATGGGAAAGCGATACCTATAAAATATCTATTCCCCAGCACTTGTACACAAAAATGGGTAAGCATGCCGGAAATTAATAATGCCAGGTTCTGTAATCATGCAAACATGTCATTTATGATTTTAGGAATGAGTAATAACTTATTAACACTTGACAGCTTAGTCATGCAAGGCTGTATTACTATCACCTATACCTAACCATATGTCTAAAATTCCTATTCGTTTTCTTAACTTACGTTTACATAATAATTTCTTTTATCACGGTCTAAGCAACGACACAAAACCTTTAGGTCGTGGATTCCTGTTCCGCTAAAGTTGTATGCACTGATATTTTTATAGTTGCTACATGTAAAAACTATATTTTAATTGCATCTCATCATCAGGGTCAAGGTATTTTAAGATTTCACCTACATTTCTTGCTCACTCTATAGTGATTGGATATTTCCTGTCAAATTGAGTATTATTCCAGTTCATTTTTGTTAATGCAATAATTTCATCGCAAATAAGATTCGGAGATTCATCATAGTAAGCTAATTTTACTTCTATGGGGCTTGGAATATATTTGCCAGGATAGGTTTCATAATAAGGTATTGAACCTCTTGTATATAAAACATTATGTTGTTCCGTTAAAGCTAAATGAGTCCCTCTCATTGGAGGATAATTGCCTTCTCTGTACAAACGTATATCTGAATGTTGAATAGAAACCAAATCAATTTGATTAATGTGTAATTGCCTTGCCGCTTGTGTAAAACCATAAACTTCACCTGAACTAAAGTTAGAGGTCTTATGCAATACTAATCGTTTTGGAAATATTTTTACTGCATCATAATATTCTTTAAGAGAAAGGGTAAGCAAATTGAATGCCTGCTCTTCTGCAAGATGCGGTACTCTGTTATATTTTTTAAGCGTAATTTCTTCCCCTCTTAATATTACTCCTTTACCCAACTCATTAAAAATCTGGGCTATACTCGTTTGTGTTGTTGATTTGTCCCTACTCTTAAAAAAGCTAATACCAGCATAGCAGGTAGTTTCTGCAATGTCTTTACGAATTAAAGCCCAGGGAGTACCTGATGCCTTATAATAAAGAGCTGTAAAAAAGTTCCATGCAATAGTAGCTTCATCCTGCATTTCTGATGTTGGCTTTGCTATTCTATCCCTTACTATTTGGATTGGAATATTGTATTGCATAGCCTTTGCTTTCAGGTATCGTCTAAAGTTTTGTTCTTTTGATGATATTTCTTCTGCATTTAACTCGGCTTCTACATTACGTTTTTCATTTTGATCCTCTTCATCCTCCTTTACCTCATCTTCTTTTTCCTGAATATAAGTGATAAAGTTTTCGCTTAATGCACAAAGTATAACATCAGGCTTCTTATTCTTGGAAAGAAACTTAATTTCAGATAAGTATAAATCCGCAATATCTTTTATTCTCTCTTCAAGATTATCTTTCTTTTTGATAATGGCATCAAATTCGGAATTGTTTATTTTCCTTACATAAGTATCATCATAAATAATTTCACTTTTGAAACCGATTTCCTTATTAAAGCCGCAGAAATTCAAAAACAAATTAGGGTGAGGATTTTTACTTTGCTTACCATCTATATGCTTCTTACAAGATTCAATCCATTTTAAAACCTTTTCCACACTTTCACCTTTACCGATTATTCCAATAGTTATTCTTTCAGGGCGTACTTGAGTGATATCAAAAGGGTTATGATTAAAAATACCATACTTTGGACAGATATGTTGATTTTCTCCAAATTGTAATGACGGCTCTTCTATATATCTTACTTTCATAAGTTAAAACAGGGTATTATCGGTTAATTCATTGTCCAGCTTAATTTCGATATCAATTTGTAGAGATTTGTTCTCAATAATTTTAACAGGCTTCCATGCTTTTTCTTCTAGTCTCGGGCTAATGCTTAACTTTTCAGCAGCATGAATTTGTAAATATTTATAAGAAGGCGTAAATAAGTCTCTGTGTGAAAAGTAATAACTGAAAAACCTAAAATAGTTATAAACGGAACCATTAGATTCTAAGCGCTTTATACCGGACATATAAGCTGATTCATAGCGACTTTGGTCATAACCTCCAGGGTTAGTAAAGCTCCATGTAGGATTTAGTACCAAATACCAATTTTGCTCAATATTAAAAAATGAACTTTTGAAGGCAAGACTTCGGAAACAAATAATATGCCCTTCCTTTTTATTTTGCATTTCAAATATTACAGTTTTTGTTGCTTCATTTTTCCCTTTCCATTTTACTCTCTTCTGATTAGGGGCACTCTGATTATTTGCAAAACGGAAAACTTCTTGCTGAGCATACCATTCTATTTCTTTTATTTTGCACAATTCCATTAGTATGTTACGCAAAAGGTGTTTAAAAACCCTTAAAGTATTTTCGCTTATTTCATAATACTCTTTGCATAGCAATCGGGTAATTGTACCAATATCAACAATTTTACGAAAAGGTTCTGAAGTATCCTCCAAATCTTTAAAAGTGTAAATATATTTTTCATGTAAAACCCATTCTCCTGATTTTACATTAACTGCCCTTAATGCCTTTTTTACAAGGTTACCAGGTTTAAGTTTTTTAATTTGTTTTTTATTGATTGAAGCAAGATAGGTATTGACATTAGCAATGATTACATCTTCGTCAATATTCAATTCTGCCTGATACATATATTTTGGAAAAGTAATGGGTAAAAGATTAGGGCAAATAGTTTCAGTTTCTGTATTCAAACACCCATTTACAAAAGCCTTCTCTCTCATTTGTATTTGAGATTCAGAAAATTCGTGTTCATATATTTTAGCAATAGCTTCAATTTTAGGCGTTGAACTAAGAGATGAAATTCTCTGTAATAGATCGTCCTTATCAATTACATGGTCTGCGGTAGAGAAAACAAAATTGTCAGGTATGTATTGCTTTAATTTATCATCATTGTATCTATCTTTTTTATTAGTAATAATATAGATATACAAAACATCAAAAGCTGCATTTAATTTATGATCCTTAAACTTTTCTAAGGTTGTTTTTATTTTATCAAAATCACTTGTAGATGTAACCTGAAATGCAACCCGACTTTTAAAGTCTGCTAAATCAATAGCTGGATAGTTTTTCTTTTGAGTAGCATTTAAATTTTCTAATCTTAAACCAAACACTTCATTTAAAACAGGGATAAGAAAGCCTTCTGCATGAATATTAATATCATACAGCCCTGAAGCATTGAAACCCTGCACCTCTAATACAAACTTTGTTGCGTAAGAAACAATTTTACTTATGTGATTAATCCTATTCATTAAAATATACGATTACAAGTATTTATATTTTATCGATGCACAATTATTTTATTAAAATATAATAATGTCAACAAATATGACACTAACCATTATTGATAGCTAGCATTTCTTATTTCCTACCAAAGTCGGCAGGATTTTCTCCCCAAGCTCTTGTTTCCCATTTCAATATTTGGTTGTTATATTCGTTTTCATTCAACCATTTTATTGCTCTATCAATTAGCTCAAATAATTTAATGTTTTTATCACTTTTATTATGTTTTGTCCGTGCTTGTTTATCTCTAACCCAACCAATTGCATTTGTACTGTCAGAATAAATAGGCAGTTTTAAATTATTTGTTTTGCAATAAGCAAGTCCGTTTACAATCGCTAAGAACTCTGCTATATTATTCGTCCCGTCTTCAAAAGGGCCTAGTCTAAAAAGCACTTTCTTGGTTCTTGTGTGAATACCTTGACATTCTACAACTCCAGTTGCAGTATTCCAAGCACCATCAACAGATATACTTTCTAAAATAGGGTCACCTAATAATTTTAGTTGCTCTTCGGTAAGTGTCGCCTCAAAAATGTCTTTTCCTATAAAATCAGCACTTTCATTGCGAAAAGCTTCTTCAGCTAATTGTCTTGTCTTAAATGATTTATATTCTGCTTGTGGAAATTTGTGAATTTGTTCTTTGCATTTGTCCCAGCTCTCAAAAATACCTGTTTCTCGTCCTTTCCACACAACATAAAATTTCTGTTTTGCCATAAAGTCTTAAATATTTTCTGTTTGAAATTATGCTATAGTATTAAATCCTAGATATGAAGAATTTTGTGAGAATGCTTTCATACTATTAAAGAGTATTGTTGCAAATACTGTAATTATGTAAGCAGTTTTCATTTTCATTTTTAATTTAAATTGTTATCGTAAGAATATTAGCAGATTTACCAAATATACAGTACTTGGCTTTAGTGATTTCGATTATAGTTTCCAAAATTCTTCAAGTGTCCAGTTTAAAGGTCTATCTAGCAACTTAAGAGTGTCTATAAGCATCCAATATTTCTCTTGATCTAAAGATGTCCAATAATAACTTTTCAGATTGATATTCTTAAAACTTGCTGTAAGACTTTTTAACAAAATACTGTCTATTGGAGGATGTATAACTTTGCACTTATTGCAATTACCCTTATTAGGAATTATTACAGATGTTTTCAAATAAATTGCTATAATTTTTGCTGCTCGACCATAAGTAGCTTTTTCAGGCAATATACCATCTAATTTGTTAATTATCTGATTGCAGCATTTTTTATGAAATTGATCAAATTGTTCAACTGAAATATCTTGATTAGATTCTGCAAAATTCCTTAAATCAGAGTTTTCAATTGCATATTTTATATTCTTAGTTTTAGTAAAACCTCTTTGTACAGCTCGTGCTGCTGTCCAAACTGCGTAATTGTGTTTATGTTCATTATAGATAGTCGTTCCTCAAAAAGCCCTACAATCCTTTACCATTCATAATTTATACACACTTATGGATAAATAAATCTGCAAGAAAAGTAGAAATGAGCTTAAAAATCCTGCAAATTTGTATCATGTTATCCAAGCAAAAAAACAGTGCACAAATTGGTTTTTACAGCAGTTTTGAAGAGCAGTTGAATCATTCTCATCCGCTTTATATACTGGCAAACAGGATTGATTGGAATGTGTTTGAAGAAGCTTTTAAAAAACATTACAGTGCAACCCAGGGCAAACCAGGCAAGCCTATCCGCTTAATGGTATCGTTGCTGATTTTAAAGCAGCTTCGCAATTTAAGTGATGAAAGTGTAGTAGGGCAATGGGCAGAAAATGCCTATTATCAGTACTTTGGCGGAGAAAAATTATTTTCTGTAAAACCACCTTGTGTGCCTACAGAGTTAGTAGAGTTTAGAAAACGAATTGGAGAAGCGGGGTCAGAATTGATTTTTAAAGAAAGTATCCGTATCAATGGTAAAGATGCCGATGATGATAATTTGAGTGGGGATACTACTGTACAGGAAAAAAATATCACCTATCCAACCGATGATAAGCTGTACAAAAAGATAATTGTAAAATGTCAGGCCATAGGCCTAAAAGAAAGGGTGGAACTAAGACAGAGTTATAAGTTTACGGTAAAAAATAAGCACTGTTCAGCGTTTTAAGAAAAACAAAGCCGGCGCAGGCAAAGCAAGAAAAGCTGGTAAAAAATTAAAACAATAGCAGGCAGGTTAGTACGGGAGCTTGAACGCAAACTTACTGCCGATAGTTTAAACAGGTATGCAACCGATTTATCATTGTTTAAAACAGTATTAGCACAAAAAGAAGCGATAGCGGTAAAGTTTACAGCCTTCATGAACCCGATGTAAAATGCTACACTAAAGGCAAAGGGCATAAAAAATTTGAGTTTGGAAGCAAAGCCTCTTTTTTAGTAACACAAAGTACCGGCGTAATTGTTGGGGCATTAAATTTTACAGAATCCCTGCATGACTCAAAAACACTACCCTCAGTATTAGAACAATATGAAAGGCTGATGGACAAAGAGGCTAAAAATGTTTTTTTAGACAGGGGGTACCGGGGGCCTAAAATGATTAACAATACTGCATTACACACACCAAAGCCAGATAAGGACATTACTCAAACCAAACGCAAAAGACATAAACGCAGAGCGGCAATAGAGCCTGTAATAGGGCATTTAAAACACGATTACAGAATGAGCAGAAATTACCTCAAAGGTACAGTTGGAGATGCAATCAATGTAATATTAGCGGCTGCAGCAATGAATTTTAAAAGAATGATGAATAAATGGAAAGTAGAATTTATTTTTTGGGCCTTAAAATTGCTTCGCTTCTTTAACTTTTATACTCAACTGATTTTTGTCCCCAAACTAAAAATGACTTTTTGAGGATCGACTAAATAGATATTCTACCGCTCAATGGCTGCCGGACAATGTCATTTAGCTAAGGAACTAATGTCACCCTTTCAGGGTTTTGAACATTTTTTGCTATTAATTACTACAGTAATGGCACCCCGTTGGGGTTAGTAATCCCGGAGGGATGTAATTATTATAGATAAATAAGCAATCACAATAAGTATAACAACCCTGAAAGGGTGATATTAGTAAAGTACAATTCTTAACTAAATGACATTGTCCGGCAGCCATTGGGCAAATGAATGGTTGTTCAGCTTATTGAATTATAAACAGGTACTGCTGGTAATACATTGCAGTTTAGAATTGAAATAAAATTTGCTTTTTAAAAAGTAAAAAGAATGAAGTAATAATTACACATTACGCTGCCAATAGTTTTTTTGTATCAGCGATTTAGCTTTTGCCACCATTTTCTGGATATTAAAAGGTTTTTCCAGTATATCATCAGCCCAATAATCTTTATAATTGCTAAGCTGGTTAGGATTGGTTGACATTAACACAATAGGTATCCTCTTTAAACCTGATTTTGCTTTTAAATGTTTACAAACTTCCCTTCCATCTTTTCCATCTGATGTAATATCAATTATTAAAAGGTCAGGAATTTTCTTATTTAGTTCTCTAAACAACGAGCGTATATTATTAGCAGCCCTTACCTGGAAATTATTTAATTTAAAAATGATGGAAAACACATCAATAATAGCCGGGTATTGTCTAGTACAAGAATATCTGGTGACATTGTAAATTTTTTAAGTTATAAAATGGTATAATTTAAAAAATGGTAGAAGAAGAACAAATGTTGCTGCTTACAGTAGCACTTTTAAAAAGTAGTTGTCCTACTATTGATTGAGTTAAATAAATAATTATTTATTTGACAAGTTAGGTGAAGATAAAGTATTAGGGCCAAAATATCTATTCTTATTTTGTAGCCCCCTAATTGATATATTAAATTATTTGGTTAATGAGCCTCCAGCCAGTTTGCCCCCACACCAATTTCTGCTTCTACCGGCACTTCATTGGGCAGCACCATTGCTGTTTTCATGCTTTGCAAAATTACCGGTTTTATTTGTTCCACTTCATCTTTACGGGCATCAAACACCAACTCATCATGCACCTGCAGCAACATTTTAGATTTAAAATTGTATTGTTTAAATGCTTTGTGGATTTTTATCATAGCAAGCTTAATCATATCTGCAGCAGCACCTTGTATGGGTGAGTTAATGGCATTTCGCTCAGCATATCCCCGCACGGTAAAATTGGCGCTGGTAATATCACGCAGCCAGCGCTTACGGCCCATAAGCGTTTGTACGTAACCGTTTTCTATGCAAAAGTTGATGGTATCGTCCATGTATTTTTGTATACCGGGAAATTGTTTTTTATAATTATCAATAATTTCTTTAGCTTCTGAACGGGGGATACGCAGGTTTTCTGCCAGGCCAAATGCGCCCTGGCCGTAGATAATACCGAAGTTTACACTCTTGGCTTTGTAGCGCATCTCTTTGGTAACATCGGCAGCTTCCACACCGAATACTTTGGCAGCGGTAGCGGTATGAATGTCGGTACCGGTTCTAAAAGCTTCCACCATATTTACATCACCGCTGATGGCGGCAACAATGCGGAGCTCAATCTGCGAATAATCTGCCGATACTAAAATGTGGTTTTCATCCCGTGGAATAAATGCTTTGCGTATTTCCCTGCCACGCTCTGTGCGTATCGGGATATTTTGCAGGTTGGGCGTAACACTGCTGAGCCTGCCGGTTACGGCAATGGCCTGGGCATAACTGGTGTGCACCCTTCCTGTTTTTGCATTGACCAATAACGGCAACGCATCAACGTACGTATTTTTTAGTTTGGTGAGTTCACGGAAAGCCAAAATATCATCGCAGATTTTATGCTCTTTGGCTAGCTTAGCCAATACATCTTCGCCAGTAGCGTACTGGCCGGTTTTGGTTTTTTTAGCTTTGGGGTCGAGCTGCATTTTTTCAAACAATACTTCGCCGAGTTGCTTTGGGCTGGCTAAATTAAATCTCAGACCGGCTTGTTCGTATACAGATTCTTCGCTTTTTTTGGCATCAGTTTCCAGCAGCTGGCTATATTCTTTTAAAAAAGCTTCATCAATTTTTATGCCTTCGCATTCCATATCGGTGAGCACTTTTACTAAAGGGTTTTCTACTTCGTAAAAAACTTTTTCTACTTCTTTTTCTTTTAGCTGCGGCAGGAAAACATTTTTTAACTGCAAGGTTACATCGGCATCTTCTACGGCATAGTCTTTTATAACTTCCAGTTCCACATCTCTCATGGTGCCTTGTGTTTTTCCTTTTTTACCAATCAGTTCGGTAATGGAAACAGGCTGGTAGCCCAAATATTTGGCGCTCAGGGCATCCATATTTCTTTTTCCTTCCGGCTCTATTACATAATGCGCCAGTAAGGTATCAAAAATATCTCCTTTCAATTCTATCCCGTACCATTTCAGTACAAGCATATCATATTTAATGTTCTGCCCAATCCAGGTAATACCTGGTTTTTCAAAAAGTGGTTTGAATTGGTTAAGTATAGCTATGGTTTTTTCCCTTTCCGGAGGGCAGGGCACATACCAGCCTTCGCCGGGTGTGATGCAAAAACTCAACCCTACCAACTCTGCATTGTTGGCATCGATGCTGGTGGTTTCGGTATCAAAGGAAATTGCAACCACTGATTGAAGGATTGAAATGATTGCGCTGATTTGTTCTGTTGTTTGCGCAACGATGTAATTGTGTGGAGTGTTGGTGATGTTCTTTTCGGCGGCAATAACCTCACCAGAAACCTCACCTAAATCCTCTCCAGAGGAAAGGACTTGGGAAGACCCTGCTGGTTTGTTTGTTCCTTTATTTTTTTGTGGCGCCACTACATTTCCGAACAAATCCATCTGTGTATTTTCGGTGGCCTGTGGTCGGTCGTCGGTTGTCGGTGTGATTTCTTCGCCGAGCAACCTTTTGCCCAGGGCTTTGAATTCCAGTTCCAGGAAAACTTCTTTCAAGGCTTCCCTGTTCATTTCCTTGATGCGGAAGTTTTCTTCATGAAATTCTGTAGGCACATTAATAATAATTGTGGCCAGTTTTTTGCTCATGATGGCCAGTTCTTTTCCTGCCCGTATTTTTTCGCCCAAAGCGCCTTTTATATTTTCTGCATTTTCGAGTATGGCTTCCAGTGAGTGGTATTCTTTTAAAAGTTTTGCAGCGGTTTTTCACCTACACCGGGTATGCCTGGGATGTTATCCACCGCATCTCCCATTAGCCCTAAAATATCAATTACCTGGTTAACATTGGCGATGTCCCATTTTTTGCAGACTTCTTCCGGGCCCATAATTTCAATGCTGCCGCCCTGGTAAGGCGGTTTGTAAATTTTAATGTTTTCAGAAACAAGCTGCCCATAATCTTTATCTGGTGTAACCATAAATACTTCATAGCCTACTTTTTCTGCCTGCTTGGCCAAGGCGCCAATCACATCATCGGCTTCGTAACCGTCAATACCAATGCAGGGAATGTTTAATGCGGTAATGATTTTTTTTATGTCGGGTATAGCCGATTTAATGTCTTCCGGTGTTTCCTGCCGGTTGGCTTTGTAATCGGCAAAATCGGTATGGCGCTCGGTAGTGGCTGAGGTATCAAAACACACGGCCATGTGCGTGGGTTTTTGATTGTTAATGAGATCAATTAATGTATTGGTAAAGCCGAATTGTGCATTGGTGTTTCTTCCTTTACTGGTAATTCGTGGGTTGCGTATGAGCGCATAATAAGCACGAAAAATCAATGCATATGCATCGAGTAAAAATAGCTTTTTTGACATGGCATAAATGTACAGAAAAAGATTTTACTGTAAGGAATTTTACAGTGGAAAAGAATTTAGTATGTTACTTTTTTTGCGGAAAAAAAGTAACCAAAAAAGCCGCCCGAAAACGATTACATCCCGTTTTCGGGAAGGAGCCCTGATTTAGCTTTTGTACTTCTGTAGCTTCAACATTTGATTATTTTACGCTGTTTGTATTAATTGTAGCTACTTTATATTTTAAAGAAAAGATAATAAATAATTTATATTCCAATTCAATTTCCGCTTCGATAAAAGCCAAATAGCTGCATTGCCGATGAACCGAGCGTGGCAACGATGATGCCATGAAAAACTGCAGCTCGTAACATAAATTAATAAAAAGATCCGCCGACGGCGGATCTTTTTATTCTAAAAACTAAAATCTTGTTTCCAGATACAACGGCAACATTGCCCTCCACGTAGGCCAGTCATGCTTCCATTCGTGCCCCCGCACATCCAGCTCATAATTGATGCCTTTACTGTATAGCATGCTTGCAAATTCTTTTGAAGCATTGGGATCTTCATAATCACCACTGCCGGTAAGAATATGAATGTGATTGCTCCGGCGGATTTGCTCCAGCAAATGATGGTCGCTAAGATTTTTTAAATAATGCATGGGCGAATTAAAATATACTTGCTCATCAAAAAAACCTTTGCTGTATTCTGATAAATTGTACACGCCACTCATGGCAATTACGCCGTTAATTAAATCGGGTCTTTTTAAAAATAAGTTAATACTGTGCAACGCTCCGAAAGAGGCACCGCAGGTAATTATTGGTGTTTCGGGTGAAGTGCTGTTTTTTATAAAAGGCACTACTTCATTATAAATATATTCGTTAAACTGGTTGTGACGGATGGCTTTGTGCTCGCCGGCCATATTGTTGTTCAGCCAGCTTTCATTGTTAATACTGTTTACTGAAAATACTTTTACTTTTCCGCTATTGATATATGGCGCTAAGCTATCCATTAGCTGAAAGCGTTCGTATTCCAGGTAATCTGCAGCCGCAGTAGGTACCAATAATAAAGCAAAGCCAAAATCTCCATAAGTGGCTATCGGCATTTCTTTTTGTAATGCCGGGCTAAACCAGCTCGTTAGTTGTCTGTTCATAATAATATTGAGATTATTTTTTGTAAAGATGGGAAAAATATTTATTCCAGCACACCTTCCTTAATTTCCGTCCACAATTCCCGGTAGCATTTAGCAGCGTAGCTGCTGTTCGCAAACTCCATAATGGGCGCCTTATGTACACCCATTTTTTCCACATCGCTTAAATAAGGAATATAATTTTCAAAAAAGCGTTTGTCTTTATATAATTCTTCCATTATTTCATTGTGCATATTTTTCCGCAGGTCGGCCATGGTGAAAAAGCACATCAGCTTACCCATATCCAGTTCTCTTTCTTTAAAATAATCTTTTACCATATGATAGGTGCGTACAGAAAGTGTGGTAGGTATTACGGGCATTAAAACAATATCAGCGGCATTAAAAATATTTTCGCTCAGGGCGCTAAAACCCGGCGGGCAATCTATAAATACAAAATCATATTCCTTATCCAGCTGCTTTAATACAGATTTCAGGCGGTATTTATTGCCCTTCATTTCATCCAGCATAATATCAAAGCTTTTGGCAGAATTATCGGCCGGTATTACATCCAGCAATTCAAAATCGGTAGAAAATATTGCATTTTCCAGGTCAGCATCTTTGGTAATCAATTTTTTAATTCCCGGGTGTGTTTTGGGCTTTACTTTATAATAAAATGAAGAAGAGCCTTGCGGATCAATATCCCAAAGCAGGGTTTTATAACCATCGGCAGCAGCGAGATAAGCAAAATTTACACAGCTGGCAGTCTTGCCTACGCCACCTTTAAGGTTGTATAATGCAATTGTCGTCATAAGGTTGTTTTATAATTGGGCAGGTAAGATAATAAATTTTTAATTAAGGCTCTGGGGCTGTAAGCATTGGTAATATTATCGAACAGCAGCAGGCGCTATCCGTTGCAAGTCCTGCACAAGGCCCTGCACCAGCCTTCACCGTGCTTTCCACTGCTATCGCCCAGCCATTGGGCAGCAAATCGTTTTTTCAGCAGTATAAAATCATAATATTTTTTATGTATTGCATACATCTTCTGCATCGTATCAATCAGCACATTCATATATTAAATCAAATAATATTTGGTGGAATAACTAAAATAAACTTACTTAGTGTTTTAATTACACTAACTAAAAATATGTTATCAAAATTTCCAAGGCCTTCAGTTACGATAGATTGCGTTGTATTCGGATATGACGGCGCAGATCTTTCTATTTTACTGATCAACAGGAATGAAGAGCCGTATAAAAATTTTTGGACTATTCCCGGAGGTTTTTTGCATATTGATGAAACTTTTGAAGCCGCTGCTCAAAGGATTTTACAGACTAAAACCGGGCTGGCCGAACTCTTTTTAGAGCAGCTGTATACTTTTGATGCTACAGACCGGGACCCCCGGGGAAGGGTACTTTCTGTAGTTTACTTTTCTTTGATTAATCCATTAAAATATAATATTGTAGCAGGCAGCACTGCCAATGATATTAAATGGTTTAAAACCAGCAAGCTTCCTAAACTGGGATTTGACCATAAGGAAATTGTAAAAACGGCATTAGCAAGATTAAAATCAAAAGTTACTTACCAGCCCATGGGTTTTGAGTTGCTGAACACACACTTTACCTTAACTGAGTTACAACAATTATATGAATGCATCTTGGAAAAAGAAATTGACAAAAGAAACTTTAGAAAAAAAATTTGAGCACCAAAATATTAAAAGCTACCGGTTTAAAAAAACTGGGTTAAAAAACCGGCAGCCCTGAGTTGTATAGCTTTGACCAGGAAGCATATAAAAATTTATTAACCGAAGGATTTCAATTTCAAATTTAAAATAACAGTATGACAACACTACCAATACTTTTGAAAGACGGCTACAAAGTAGGGCACATATTTCAATATCCTGAAGGTACTACGCTGGTGTATTCCAATCTCACACCAAGAAAATCACGCAGTGAAGAGATCAACGATATTGTATTTTTTGGTTTGCAATATTTTATTAAAGAATATTTGCTCCGCCAATTTGATGATAATTTTTTTAAATTAAAAAAGGAAGAAGTTATTGCTGTTTACAAAAGGCGAATAGATAATTACCTGGGTGCAGGCGCCATTACTTTCCAGCACATAGAGCAGTTGCATGATTTAGGTTATCTGCCTTTGGAAATAAAAGCCTTGCCGGAAGGAGTTTTAGTGCCAATGAAAGTGCCGGTGTTAACCATAAAAAATACGTTGCCTGAATTTTTTTGGCTGACCAATATGCTGGAAACATTAATGAGTGCAATTTTATGGAAGCCTTGTACTTCTGCCACTACAGCCTTTCAATATTTAAAAACATTTACACAATATGCTGAAAAAACTGTGGGAAAAGATGCCGGGTTTATTCCCTGGCAGGGGCACGATTTTTCTTTTAGGGGAATGAGCGGCCTCGAAGATGCAGTGTTAAGTGGTGCTGCACATTTGCTAAGTTTTGCAGGGACAGATACTATCCCAGCCATAGATTTTTAGAAAAATATTACAATGCCGATTGCGAAAAAGAAATGGTTGGCGCATCTGTAGCAGCTACCGAACATAGTGTAATGTGCATGGGTATGCAGGATGGCGAAATAGCAACTTTCGAAAGATTAATCACTGAAATTTATCCTGCAGGTATCGTTTCTATTGTTTCCGATACCTGGGATTTCTGGCAGGTGATCACACAATTTTTACCTGAATTAAAAGCAAAAATACTGGCTAGAAATGGCAAGGTAGTTATCCGCCCCGATAGTGGTGATCCTGTAAAAATTATTATCGGTGATAAAGCTGCCCGGCCGGGGAGCCCTGAATACAAAGGCGCTATAGCCTGCCTTTGGGAAATATTTGGCGGAACAACAACTGAAAAAGGTTACAAACTGTTGGATGCACATATCGGGCTTATTTATGGCGATAGCATCACAACGGAAAGGCAACAGCAAATTTTGCAAGGTTTGGAAGAGCAAGGGTTCTGTAGTTATAACGTGGTGTTAGGCATAGGCTCTTACACGTATGAATATGTAACACGTGATACGTATGGTTTTGCCATGAAAGCCACTTACGGGGAAGTAAATGGTGAAGGACGTGCTATTTTTAAAAATCCAAAAACTGATGACGGCACAAAAAAATCTGCCAAAGGTTTAATTGCCATTCATAAAAATGCAACTACCGGAAAGTATGAATATAAAGATGAATGTAACTGGCAGGAAGAAAGTAAAGGAGAATTAAAAACTGTTTTTAAAGACGGAAAATTACTAATTGACCAATGCTTGCATGAAATCAGGGAAAGATTAAAACAAAATATTTAATTATGAAGTATAATATGGAATGGGTTTTTGAAAAAGTAAAAGAAGGAGAGCAAAAGTATATTTTCTTCTGGGGGCATCACCCTTCAAAAGATGGTACTATTACCAAAACATGCTTTAGTCAATGGTGGCTAAGCGAATTTACAGTTAATGGAATACAATATAAAACTGCAGAGCATTGGATGATGGCTAAAAAAGCAGAATTATTTAGTGATGAAGAAACTTTGTCTAAAATTTTAAATGCAAAAACACCCGCCGAAGCTAAAAAACTGGGTAGGGAAGTAAAGGGTTATGATGATGCAAAGTGGCTGGAAAAAAGATTTGAGCTGGTAGTGGAAGGCAACTTCTATAAATTCAGCCAGCATAAAGATTTACAGGAATATTTATTGTCTACTAATAACAGAATTTTAGTAGAAGCAAGTCCGGTGGATGCTATCTGGGGTGTAGGATTAGCAGCAGATAACCCTGATATTAATAACCCTGTTAACTGGAAAGGATTGAATTTGCTGGGATTTGCTTTAATGGAAGTAAGGGATAAATTAAAGCTATGAAAATTAATTTAAAAAAAATACAATGATAACATTATATCGCCCTGTTAACCAGGCTGAATTGGATTTGATCGAACAAAGTGGGTGGGCAGCATTTCCACCAAGGTTGCCAGAACAGCCTATTTTTTATCCCGTAACCAATGAAGAATACGCTGTACAAATAACAGAACAGTGGAATGTACCGGCATATGGAATTGGGTACGTAGTAGAATTTGATTTGGAAACTGAATTTTTATCAAAATACGATATTCAAAATGTAGGCGGAAAAATTCATGATGAATATTGGATACCTGCGAATGAACTGGAGGAAATGAATAAAAAAATAATCGGAAAAATCCGGTTAACTAAAACATTTAAGTAATTTATTGATCATGAAAATAAATTATCTTAAAGGAGATGCTACATCACCACAGGCAAGCGGTATAAAAATAATTGCTCATATCTGTAATGATATTGGAGGATGGGGTAAGGGTTTTGTATTAGCCATTTCCAAAAGATGGAAGCAACCTGAAGATGCCTATAGAAAATGGCATAAAGAAAGAAATGAGAATGATTTCGGTTTGGGAAAAATACAAATTGTACCAGTTGAAAAATACATTTATGTGGCCAATATGATTGGCCAGCAGGGAACCAAAACAGGAAGCAATGGAGTGCCGATTCGCTATGAAGCAGTGCAATCCTGCTTGTTATTGCTGGCAAAGAGTGCAAGGGATTTAAAAGCTAGCGTACATATGCCAAGAATAGGATGCGGCTTAGCCGGCGGCAAATGGGAGTTGATCGAGCCACTGATTGAGACTACACTTATAGGTAGTAATATAGAAACCTATGTATATGACTTTGAATAAATTAATAAAAATTAAAAAATGAACGAACAACATAAAAGAAAATTAGGTGTATTCCTAAGCCTGGTGCTTAGGCATAAACCAGAGGAAATAGGATTGATTCTGGATGAAAATGGTTGGGTAAGCGTAACTGAATTACTTAACCAGATGAATGGATATGGGAAAAAAAATATCAATGCAAGAATTGGAAGAAATAGTTGAAACCAATAATAAACAACGGTATATTTTTAATACTGATAAAACTATGATAAGGGCTAACCAGGGGCACTCCATCCAGGTGGATTTAGAGTTATCTTCAACTGTACCGCCACCAGTTCTTTATCATGGAACGGCTGAAAGAAATGTGGCTTCTATTTTAAAAGAAGGTATTCAAAAAATGAAACGGCATCATGTGCATCTTAGCCAGGATAAAGACACTGCTATTAATGTAGGTTCCCGGCATGGCAAAGCTGTGGTGCTCAACATCCGTGCAGAAGAGATGCACCAGGATGGAATTTTATTTTACCTGTCGGAAAACGGAGTTTGGTTAACAGATTTTGTGGATAAGAAATATATTTCAAAATGAAAAGAACATTTGTGATAGGAGATATTCATGGAGCATTAAAAGCAATAAAACAAATTATCCATCAATTGCAATTGCAAAAAAACGATATGTTGATTTTTGCAGGTGATTATGTAGATGGATGGAGTGAATCTTTTGAAGTAATTGAGTACCTGTTAGATTTACAAAAAGAATTCAATTGTATTTTTATCAAAGGCAATCATGATGCCTGGTGCCAACAGTGGCTGGAAACACAAGTGGCCGACAAAACCTGGTTAGCTCATGGAGGGCAATCTACTGTGGATGGTTATAACAATAAACCAGCAGAAGTATTAACACGACATTTACTTTTTTTTCAGCAAATGAAAAATTATTTTGTAGATGACCAAAATCGTTTATTTATTCACGCAGGATTTACTTCTATGCATGGGCCTGAAGGTGAAGTGTATGCCAGTAATTTTTCGTGGGACAGAACTTTATGGGAAATGGCCTTAACTATGGATAAACGAATAAAAAAAGACTCAAAGCTTTATCCCAAAAGACTATTATTGTTTAAAGAAATTTATCTTGGCCATACGCCAACGCTCAATTATGATGTAGATGTTCCAATGCAGGGCTGCAATGTGTGGAATATAGACACCGGTGCAGGTTTTTATGGTAAATTATCTGCCTTAAATATTGATACAAAAGAATTTTGGCAAAGCGATATTTGTAAAAACTTATATCCAAATGAAAAAGGAAGAAATAACATTTAAATAAAAAAAATGCACACACTTAACCTTATTGATCCGGCTCAGTCTGACATAAAATTTCAACTGATAACTTTTCCTGATGGACAGCCGCATATAAAAATTGATATGCAAAATTTGCAGCAAGAAAATACAGTGTGCAGAATACTAACAAGGATATCTTCACCTGCCGATTTAATTCTTGTGCTGTTTGCAAAAAATACGTTAGAGCATTTGGGTTTTGAAAAGATAGAATTGTATATCAGTTATTTGCTGGCAGCCCGTATGGACAGGGTGATGAATGAAGGGGAGCCTTTTTCTTTAAAAGTAATAGCGGCTGTTTTAAATAATGCAGGGTTTAATAAAATAAAAATATTTGATCCGCATTCAGAAGTTGCTACCGCTTTGCTGGATAAATCGTATGCCATTGATAATATCAATTTTGTAAAAGATGTGTTGCAGGATTACAAAGCCAAAAATTTAACAGCCGGTGAATCCAAATTTTGTATTGTATCTCCCGATGCGGGTGCTTTAAAGAAAATTTATAAAGTGGCAGCAGCATTAAACAACATTCATGTAGTAGAATGTATGAAAAGCCGCGATGTAAAAACCGGAAGTCTTACTGGATTTGAAGTTTTTGAAAAAGACCTTACCGGAAAAATTTGTTTTATTGTAGATGATATATGCGATGGTGGCGGCACATTTATCGGCGTGGCAAATGAATTAAAAAAACTGGGAACAGAAAAAATAATTTTGGTGGTGAGCCATGGGATTTTCAGCAAAGGATTTGATTTGCAGAATGTAGATGAAATTTATTGTACAGATTCATATAAAGAAATTGTTAAAGATGTAAAAAGTGTGAATGTTATTTCTGTATTAAAATATTTACTATAAAATAAATTTATGGGGTACGAATATTATATTTATCCTGAAAAGAAAATGGATACAGCGTTTAAAAAAAACCTTATCCAGGCTATTAAAAAACATTCTTTGTTATTCAATGAATCTGCTGTCGCTGGTAAAACTTGTTATGAGTTTAGTGATGCTCAGCAGGATTTAAAGTCTATGCCTGAATTTATTATTATTGTTGAAGATGACAATAAAATTTATCTTTTTTCTTCCAAGCAACGTCTCTGGTACAGGACGTTGCGTTAAGTTTTTATAATGAAAGCAATATCACTTAGTTCCTGATAATTAGTAACAGGGTAATACTTGTTTTCGCCTGTTATATAAAAAGCAGCTGAGCTATGCAAATAATCTACAGGGGTTGGCACTAATTGCCATTTGCCTGTACACGGATTATTATGCATATAATTTAATTTTTGTGTAATTATTTTATTGCTGTGGCACTCTTTCCAATTAAAAGATAATTCCCAAACCTCATGTTGCTTGTTGGCTAGTCGCCTTGTTTTTTCTACTGCCGCTGCCAATTGTTGTAATAAAGCGTTTTCATTTTGCGCCTTTAATCTTTCTATAATTTCATAAGCCATAAACCTTTTGCCATTACCAATAATTGTATTTATTTTTTTACCGGTATCTGCAAATGCAATTAAGGCATGTACATGATTAGGCATAATGACAAAGCCGATAATATAATGCCCGTTAGATTTTAATATGTCAAACCATTTATATACCAGGTTATATCCTTTTGTTATATCTATCAATGATAACCACCGGTAGCAAGTAAATGTTATAAAAAAGACTCCGCTGTTGTAAGGTATTGTTTGTTGAGTTGGCATTTGCTAAAGTATCAAATTTCTTTTATGTTTAGCGCAACGTCCCTTACAGGAGACGTTGCTTGGAAATAAAATTTTTTATGACCAACAACAACGTTTCATTACACAGGGTTCTTAAAGCGTCTCCTGAAAAAGTTTATCGTGCATTTACTGAGGCTAATGCACTTGCATCCTGGATACCTCCGTATGGTTTTCTTTGTAACGTACATGAAATGAATGTGCAGGTAAACGAAACTTACAAAATGTCATTTCATAATTTTTCCACGGGCAGTGGCCACTCATTCGGGGGGAAATATATTGAGATTAACCCCAATGAATTTTTAAAGTACACAGATAAATTTGATGATCCTAACCTGCCAGGTGAAATGACTACTTCCGTTTGGTTAAAAAAGGTTTCGGTAGGTACTGAAATAAAAATTTTGCAGGAAAATATTCCTTCTATGATACCTGCAGAAATGTGTTATTTAGGTTGGCAGGAATCGTTAGAAAAACTGGCTAAGTTAGTGGAACCGGAGATTCCAGATGCATAATTCATTGTGCCATATAAACTAAATGAATGAGCGGTAAATTATAAACTATTTAGTGCATGCAATAGCACAAGTTCGCTCAGCTGCCAAGCCGGGCTGCATCTTGCGCTATACGAAACAGAGCATTTTCTTATATTAAAATCTACTTCAATAAAGCCCAATAACACTACCTATGTACAAGTGTGCGACCCTGCCTCATCCACATAAAGTTCCACTGCCTATTACCAGAAACATAGTTACCGCCAAAGGCGGAAATATCGTTAATTATATAATTCACTACTTTTGGTCCCTGCAAACCAAAGCTTTTACAAACTACAATGTCAACTACACACAAAACAATGAGAGTATACCACCGCTACCTGGGGTTTTTCCTGGCGGGTATTATGGCGGTGTATGCCATCAGCGGTATCGTACTTATTTTTCGTGATACCGATTTTTTAAAAAAAGAAAAAATCATAGAAGCGAAACTGTCGCCCAACCTGTCTGCAGAAGATTTGGGTCGTGCCATCAAAATTCGTGACCTTAAAGTGCAATCCGAAAAGGATGATACCGTAGCATTTGCACAAGGTATTTACAATAAATCTACAGGTGTGGCCAGGTACACCGTTAAATCTTTGCCTAAAGTAATAGAAAAATTAACGCAGCTGCACAAGGCTAATACCAAGCAGCCTTTGTTTTATCTGAATATTTTCTTTGGTGTGTCTTTATTGTTTTTTGTTATCTCTTCTTTCTGGATGTTTATGCCCAAAACTACCATTTTTAAAAAAGGTCTTTATTTTACCCTGGCAGGTATCGTTCTTACATTAGTATTGCTTTTCATCAGGTAGTTTGGTATTACCAGGCATACAAATAGATAAATGAATATTTATTCCATTTTATCTTTTTTAGAACTTATGCTTCTGATAATTCTTTTACTTTTTGTAATCCTTTTGGAAAAGCTTCGTTAAAAAATTTTGCATGGTCTTCTGTAATATCTACATCAACTAACAGTTTGATATTATTTTTCGCCTCTTTTAAAGTGTAAATTTCTTTTGCACCGGACCAGCTTTCCGTTTCTTTATCCATCTCCATCTCTTTTCCGTTCTTTACCATTCCCAGGTGTTTTATCGACATCAGTTCATTAGGCACCAGTGCAGCTATTGTGCTAAACATGCCATCTTTTTTTCCATCTAAAAATAATATCTTGCTTCCTTCTTTCCAATCGCTAATGGCATGAGATCCTTCACAAAAAACGCTTGTCCATTTTGTGTATGTCGCATCGTTCCATAAAATATCCCATACTTTTTCTTTGGTGGCATTGATATTGATTTCAAAATGCAATGTTTTCATAATTTTCCGGTTTATTCTTTAAATGTAACATACATAATAGCTATCTAAAAATTAATCGTTTTTTTATTTTTGGATAAAGTAACTATTGCTTTATTTTTGAGCTGGCATCTGGGAGAAATAACTAAACTGGAAATCCTGCATTTTGTGATTTATCACGCAACGGCATTTGCAGCAGCTGCAAATAATTTGCAATGCTTTAAATAAAAATAGTACAGCAAATGATAACAAAAAAACCTGCTACCATTGACGAATATATTTTCACCTTTCCGAGAGATATTCAAAAACTTTTACAACAAATTCGAACCACTATTAAAAAAGCAGCGCCAAAAGCAGAAGAATGCATCAGTTATGGAATGCCAGCTTTTGCACTAAACGGGAAAAAACTGGTATACTTTGCAGGGTACAAAAACCATATTGGTTTTTATGCAACCCCCACAGGTCACGAGGCGTTTAAAAAAGATTTATCTGTGTACAAACAAGGAAAGGGATCAGTGCAATTCCCCCTGGATCAGCTTATGCCATTGAATTTAATCACCCAAATTGTACAATTCAGGCTAAAGCAAAATGTAGAAAAAGCGAAGAAAAAGAAATAGAAAAAATACCGATAATGAAGATCTGTGTAGCACAAACCAATCCCGTCAAAGGAGACATTCAAAAAAATATCGATAATCATAAAAGACTGATTGATTTAGCTGTTTCTAATGGAGCAGGTATAATTATATTCCCTGAATTATCTTTAACAGGCTATGAACCAGGTCTGGCCAAAGAATTGGCAACTAATACGGAAGACACCAGGCTTGATGATTTTCAACAAATCAGTAATAACAAACAAGTAACCATCGGTGTTGGCATACCTGTGCAAACTGGTACAGGCATTTGCATTACCATGGTGTTATTTCAGCCGGGAAAAACAAGACTAACTTATTCAAAAAAATATTTGCACACAGATGAAGAAAGCTTTTTTGTTAGTGGACAAAGTTCTATCGATTTGATAGGAAATAATATTGCCTTGGCTATTTGTTATGAATTATCCGTGCCTGAACATGCAGAGAATGCTTTTAAAAACGGAGCAAAAATTTATATTGCCAGTGCGGTAAAATCTGTAAAAGGAATTGATAAAGCAATTAAAAGACTGGCAGAGATTGCCAGTAAATATTCGATGACTGTATTGTTGTCCAACTGTGTTGGCCAATGCGATGGTGAGGGATGTGCCGGCAAAAGTTCTATCTGGAATAATAATGGGTTGCTGCTTGCACAATTGAATGATACGAGCTAAGGTATTTTAATAATTGATACTGATACCCGGGAAATTATTGAAAAGTTATTGAATAATTATTGGCGTTTATTATTTTATAGTCAGTTAAATTATTTCCTTCAGGCAATTATTATAGAAGAAATCAATAAGTTATTACACGAATTACATGCTTCATTGAAAGAGGAAAAACCTTTGGATGATGAAGCGCCACTTTTTAATCCTGAAGAAATAATAAATAAATATGTAGAAGGGAAAATTTAAGGAGATTTTTTATTAATTATTCCATAACATTTCCTCACCTGGGTTTCACTTCCCGGTATTTTATGCATCTTTGCATTTATAAATTAATAATAAATGAAAATTGCCACAAAGATAATTCATGCCGGTGCAGAACCGGATCCAAGCACAGGCGCTATAATGATTCCTATTTATCAAACAAGTACTTATGTGCAGGAAGCTCCTGGTGTAAATAAAGGGTATGAATATGCCCGAAGCCAAAATCCTACCCGTAAAGCATTAGAAGAAGCGCTGGCAGTTATTGAAAATGCAAATTTTGCGTTAAGTTTCGGCAGTGGTGTTGCAGCAACAGATAGTGTAATGAAACTATTAAACCCCGGGGATGAAGTGATTGCAGCAAATGACATGTATGGTGGCAGCTACCGGTTGTTTACCAAAGTATGGGAAAGATACGGCATTATTTTTCATTATGTAGATACAACAAATGTTCAAAATATCAAAGCAAAAATTAATACAAAAACAAAAATGGTTTGGTTGGAAACCCCAACCAATCCGTTAATGAATATTACAGATATTGAAGCAGTAGCTGCTGTATCAAAATCTGCAGGCATTTTGCTTTGTGTGGATAATACCTTTGCATCACCTTATTTACAAAATCCTTTGGATCTTGGTGCTGATTTAGTAATGCATAGCGCTACCAAATATTTAGGAGGGCATAGTGATTTAATACATGGCTGCCTGATGATGAATGATGCAGATCTTAGAGAAAAATTATATTTTATACAAAAAAGCTGTGGGGCAGTCCCCGGGCCTATGGATTGTTTTTTATTATTAAGAGGTATTAAAACATTACATGTACGTATGAAGCAACATTGTGAAAATGGCATAGCTGTTGCGCATTGGTTACGCAAGCACCCAAAAGTTGCTAAGGTGTACTGGCCCGGCTTTGAAGATAATGCAGGGTATGCGATTGCCAAAAGGCAAATGCGGGGCTTTGGCGGTATGATAAGCTTTGAACTGAAAAATGAAAGCACTGATGAAACAAAAAGAGTTTTATCTTCAACAAAATTATTTTCCCTGGCTGAAAGCCTGGGTGGCGTGGAATCTTTAATTAACCACCCAGCTTCGATGACACATGCATCAATACCCAAAGAGGAGAGGATTAAAAACGGGTTAAAAGATTCATTAATCAGGCTTAGTGTAGGTATAGAAGATGCGGATGATTTAATAGAAGACCTTAATCAGGCAATTGGTTAAATTATAAATTAAATACTTAAGTTATGAAAAAAATGTTCATTATTATTTTAGGTTTTGCTGGTATATTTATCGGTTGTAATAAAGAACGGGTTACCGGAAGCGGGGCTATCCTTACCGAGCAAAGAGGCCTGAACGGTTTTAACACAATTTATATTTCCGGCTCTACAAATGTATATGTAACAAAAGGCTTAAATTATAAAGTAGAAGTGAAAGGTTATGAAAACCTATTGCCATACTTTGAAGCTGAAATTGATAATAATACTTTACAATTAGGGTATAAAAATAATGTAAATGTAAAAAACGATAATGTAGAAGTTTTCGTAACTCTTCCGGAGTTAAAAGGGCTTTCGCTTTCAGGGTCAGGAAATATTACAACTACTGGAAATTTTGAAGGCAATAGCAGTTTTCAAACTAATATTTCAGGAAGCGGCAATATTAAGTTTAGCGAAGGCACTACAAAGAATTATACCTCTTCTATTACCGGCAGTGGCAATATAAAAGCTTTTGGATTAGCAGCAGAGCATGCAGATATTTCCATTTCAGGAAGTGGCAACAATGAAGTGAATGCTACAGGTAAATTGAAAGTAAAAATTTCTGGCAGTGGTAATGTATATTATAAAAATACACCTGCAATTACTACAACAATAAGTGGTAGCGGTGCTGTTATTCCTAAATAATTATCGGGTCCAAATTAATGACTGATCATTTAAAAGATTTTTTAAATAAAAAGGTTGAACAATATAATCAGCCTTTTTTTATTGGGAGTGACCCTGTGTGCATCCCCCATTTGTTTACTAAAAAGCAGGATATAGAAATTGCAGGGTTTTTTGCTGCTACTTTGCCTGGGGCAACCGCACTACCATTATCAACAAAAGCAAAGAATTATTACAGCTGATGCATAATGCCCCGTATGATTTTTGCATTAATCATATTAAGAAAGACCTAGAAAAACTGCAGCTATTCAAGCATCGTACTTTTAATGCAACAGATTTGCTTTATTTCATCCGGTTTTTAAAATATCATTATTCTTTAAATCCATCCCTGGAAAGCGCTTTTATTAAAGGCATGAAAAGAAATGATGACACTGTTGAAAATGGCTTGTCAAATTTTTATAACTATTTTTTTTCATTGCCGGATATTCCGGAAAGGACAAAAAAGCATATTGCATCACCACAGAAAAATTCAGGGTGTAAACGCCTTAATATGTTTTTGCGCTGGATGGTACGAAGTGACAATAAAGGTGTTGATTTTGGCATATGGAAAACC
Source organism: Chitinophagaceae bacterium (assembly GCA_016713965.1). Classification (GTDB taxonomy): domain Bacteria; phylum Bacteroidota; class Bacteroidia; order Chitinophagales; family Chitinophagaceae; genus Ferruginibacter. The sequence goes on along the minus strand of JADJOC010000002.1, from coordinate 580,252 downwards.
ATTAAACCATCCCAGTTAATTTGCCCCGTGGATGTTCATGTGGCCAGGGTAGCAAAAAGGTTTAATTTATTGCAACGTAACCAGGCAGACTGGCAAAGCGCTATTGAACTTACACAATACTTACGTACTTTAGATAAAAACGATCCTGCAAAATATGATTTTGCTTTATTTGGGTTAGGTATTGCAGAAAAATATTAATTAATGGCAGCTACAACATTAAATAGCAGTATACAGCATGATTTTGATTTACCGGTTAAAGAAACCCTTACATTGCAGGAACTGCAAGAGTTATTATCCGGTTATATAAATGAACTTATTCAAAATGATTTTAACCGGCTGGTTTTTTTGCTATATAAAATTGATGTAAGTGAAATAAAATTAAAGCATATTTTAAAAGATTCCTCTGTTGAAAATGCAGGTAAAATAATAGCTAATCTTATCATTGAGCGACAGCAACAAAAAATTATTTCCAGGAAAAATTCAGCCAAAGAAGAAAATCCTTTTGGTGAAGAAGAAAAATGGTAGTAAGTTTTTATGTGCAAGTGAGTATTTTAGTGAAACTAAAAATGACAAATCGTATTATCATAAAGCTTAATAGAGTTACAAAATCTGGATATAAAATTATTTAAACATTAATTCCTGTACCTTTTCCTTATCTTCTTTTTCCTTTTTTAAATCGAACATGGTGCCAAATAGTCTGTCCCACAATGTTGTACTTACGCCAAAGCCCTGCTGTTCGTTTTTATAATGGTGTAAATGATGATTGCGCCATAGCGGCTTCATCCATTTATATGGAGGGTTCCACGCATGGATGGCATAATGCATTGTGCCATAAATTAAATATCCCATCATAAATCCGGGAAAAAATGCAAATACATTTACTTTGACATTAAACAAATAGCCTATAAAATACATTAATGCAAAAATAGCTGATGCTAAAATAAGACTGGGTACAGGTGGCATAAATAACCGCTCCCTGTCTCTCGGGTACTCGTGATGGTTACCGTGTATAATGTAAACAATTTTTTTTGCCTTATCGCTTTCAGCAAAAAAATGAAATACAAACCTGTGCATGATATATTCAAAAAATGTCCAAAAAAACATGCCGGTTAAAAATAGAGAAGCAATTTGTGTAATGTTAAACCTTAGCATTGTGCTGCTGTGATATAACATAAATACAATTATAGGTATATAAATTCCCCAAATAACCAGTGGATGGGTTTTGGTAAGGTACTCCAGGTATTGATTCTTAAACAACTGTGCCTGGCCTTTATTATGGATTTTTTCAAATTTCATTGAAAAGGTTTTACGGTTTAAATGGATGTGATAATTTAAAATATTTATCTGCTATAAAATTTATTCTGTCAACTTACATCCCTAATTAAAGTTATGCTACAAAAATAATTAATCTTGTTAAAAATGCATTAATGTTTATGTCAGTAACAAATTATTTAATTGACTACTTTTACGACTTAATAAATTTATATCAATATTACAATATGAAATTAGTTACTTATTTAAAAAATGATCATGAGCAGCTGGCGCTTTTAGTAAACGGCAATTTATATGATACAGATAGTTTGCATTCCGATTTGCCGATGAGTATGTCAATGTTCTTAAATTATTGGGATGATGTGATGCCATTAGCACTTTCTGCAGAGCAGCGTATTAAAGAAGGTATGGTAAGAAGCAGTATGGCTTTTCCTTGAATGATATGAGTGCACGTAGGTTACAAATGGAAGAAATGTTATTAAACCTTGGCCCGGCAAAAGGCAAAGATTTTTCTACCGTAATAGGGCCTATGCTGGTAACCCTGGATGAATTAAAACCTTATGAAGTACCCTGCAAAGAAAATCATACGGGTAAAGCATGGAGCCTGGGAATGAAGTGCATGGTGAATGGTATACAGGTAAGCCAGGGTAATTTGAGTGATATGGATTGGACATTTGCTGAAATTATTGAACGGTGCAGTTATGGGGTAAACTTATTTCCCGGGGATGTAATCGGTAGTGGGACTGTAGGCACCGGGTGCTTTTTAGAATTAAACGGTACCGGAAAATTAAATAATCCTGATTATAAAGAGCAGTGGCTGCAGGAAGGGGATGTTGTAGAAATGGAAATAGACGGATTAGGTAAATTGACAAATACTATTATAAAAGATGAAACTGATTTTAGTATTTTAAAATTGAAGAAAGTATAACCGCGGAGTCGCAAAGACGCTGAGCTTAATTGATTTAAATACTCAGCGGCTCTCCGCCTCTGCGGTAAAATAACGCTAACTTATGACAAAAGACCAATATAATTATTTGGGCAGCCAAATTTTAGACTCATGTATTGCCGTTCATAAAGAACTTGGTCCGGGATTATTAGAATCAGTATACGTATTTGCATTATTAAAAGAGTTAGAATTAAGAGATATCAATGCTAAAGCCAAAATTGCATTGCCATTATTTTATAAAGGTTATGATACAGGTAAATATTTTGAAATAGATATATTAATTGAAGATGAGATTATTTTTGAAGCTAAAGCAGTAGACGTAATGCATCCTGTATATACTGCGCAAATTATTTCGTATTTAAAATTAGCAGATAAAAAGTTAGGATATCTTGTTAATTTTAATGTTGGATTACTTAAAGATGGGTTTAAAAGATTTGTAAATAATTTTTAACCCTATTTATATACTGGTAATTTGAAAGATTAAAAGTAGTATAACCGCAGAGACGCAAAGCCGCTGAGAATCATCAATGAATTACTCTGCGGCTCCCCGCCTCTGCGGTTTAAATTTTAAAAAAATGAAAATAATCCCCGGCCAGATAAAAACCAGCGAATTGCATGGTTACTTGCTTGGAGCAATTGCCCCACGGCCAATTTGCTTTGCCAGTACCATTGATGCAGAAGATAATCCTAACCTTTCGCCTTTTAGTTTTTTAATATTTTTGGCAGTAACCCAACTACGCTGATTTTTTCTCCTGCAAGAAGAGTGAGGGACAATACCATAAAGCATACCTTAGAAAATGTATATGCCACCAAAGAGGTGGTAATAAATGTGGTAAACTATGCTATGGTGCAGCAAATGAGCCTGAGCAGTTGCGAATACCCTAAAGGGACAGATGAGTTTATAAAAGCAGGCTTTACAAAAATTTCTTCAGAAAAAGTTAAGCCCTTCCGTGTGGCAGAAAGCCCGGTACAACTGGAATGTGTAGTAAGGGATATTATTGAAAGCGGTACAGAAGGCGGAGCAGGAAATTTAATTATTTGCGAAGTATTGGTAATGCATATTAATGATGAAGTGTTGGATGCAGCTACTCATAAAATTGATCCACATAAAATTGACCTGGTAGCCCGTATGGGAGCAGATTTTTATTGCAGGGCCAGTGGCAGTGCTGTGTTTGAAGTAGAAAAACCCAATACAAAATTGGGTATTGGAGTAGATGCTTTACCGGAAGCTATACGCAGCAGTAAAATTTTAACAGGTAATAATTTAGGCCAGTTAGGCAATGTGCATGAAATACCTTTTGTAGATGCCGCATTTAACGATGATAAATTAAAAAATATCATTCAGTATTATTCCATTAATCCTGATGACATGGAGAAAGAGCTGCACTTGTATTCGAAGGAATTATTAGATGCCGGCAAAGTAAAAGAAGCCTGGCAGGTATTGCTGGCTATGAATTAATTGATTTGAACAACATCTAGCATTGATAGTGAGATAACCGCAGAGTCGGGGAGACGCAAAGTTTATCCTCTGCGTCTCCCCGACTCTGCGGTTATAATTAGCTGAATAAAGATATGCAGTACAAGTGAGTGACCCCGCCTTCGGACGGGGCAGGCTACAACGATGCTTAATAGCAGCACAACAGCTTAGTACAAAAAATTACAGCTGGCTACCGAATACTTTTTTCAAAATACCAGATGTTCTTGCTGCAAAATTTGTTCTGATATTTCTTTCTTCTTCAGCAACTAACTTAAATAAAGCATCTGTAGCTTTTGCGGTAACGAATGACTGCAAATCCGGGTTTATTTTTTTAAATGTGGTAGGAAAATTATTGTATTTGTTTACAATATCACCGTAATATTTTGTGGCATTTACTTTATCTAAAGAGGATTGTATCACCGGTGCAAATGCTGCAGTTAATTTAGCAGTAGTTTTTTCCTGAAAAATGTGTAGCACTGGTATCGCCGTTTTTTACCAAACCAATAGCATCGCTAAGCGTCATACTTTTAATAGCATCCACAAAAATAGGTTTGGCATACCCAACTGCATCTTCGGCCCCACGGTTGATTTGTAAAATAGCTTTATCTACCATGCTGCCTAATCCCAAACCTCTTAAAGTATTTTCAATTTTTACTGCATCCGGCGGTAGCAATACTTTATAAAAGTCATTTCCAAAAAAGCCATCCTGCTTATTTAATTGTAAAACTGCTTTTGCCAGTCCCTGGCTTAAAGCTTCTTTAATTCCCTGGGCTGCTTCTGCCTGTGTAATAATGCCGTTTGAACCGTTTTGGGGGTAAGCCTGCGGTAATTGTTGTATCACTTCACATCCAAATAAAAAAGAGGATAATATCGTAGCAAAAAATATTTTTTTCATGTTAAGTTATTTTAATCAAATATAGGCAAGATTCCTGCCAAAAAATGTATTGTAAATTAAGGTATGCCAAGAATGCACTGCATATGGTATCTTTGCAAAAATTTTTTTGAAAACATGAGCGTACAACATTTATCGGAGCAGGAAAAAATCAGAAGAGAGAAATTAGAAGAGCTTAAAAAATCAGGAATTGATGCATACCCTGCACCTTTATACCCGGTTTCCCATACTTCTTTACAGATAAAAGAGTTGTGGGCTAAAAATTCCCAAGACCCGATTGATGTTTGCATTGCAGGCCGTATTATGAGTGTACGGGATATGGGCAAAGCAAATTTTGCAGTATTGCAGGATGGAGCAGGCAAAATTCAATTTTATATTAAGCAGGATGATATTTGCCCCGGCGATGATAAAAGTTTGTACCAAACCGTTTGGAAAAAATTAATAGATATTGGCGATATCATAGGCATAAAAGGATATGTATTTACTACAAAAACCGGAGAAACTTCCGTTCATGTTAAAGAATTTACAATTCTTACCAAATCTCTCCGGCCGTTACCTGTTGTAAAAGAAAAAGATGGTGAAGCCTTTGATGAAGTAACTGATCCTGAATTTCGTTACCGCCAGCGTTATGCAGATTTAATTGTAAACCCTGGGGTAAAGGAAACATTCATCAAGCGTACTAAAATGATGAATGCCATCCGGGAGTTTTTAAATGAGCGGGGAGCGCTGGAAGTAGATACTCCGGTTTTGCAAAGCATTCCCGGTGGTGCTGCCGCCCGTCCATTTGCCACACACCATAATGCCTTGGATGTGCCTATGTATATGCGTATTGCCAATGAATTGTATTTAAAAAGGCTCATTGTTGGCGGATTTGAATGGGTATATGAATTCAGCCGCAATTTTAGGAATGAAGGGATGGATAGAACACACAACCCTGAATTTACTGTGTTGGAATTTTATGTGGCGTATAAAGATTATGAATGGATGATGGAAACTACGGAGCAATTGCTTGAGAAAACAGCTATTGCCACCAATGGATCTTCAAAAGTAATGGTTGGCGATAAAGAAATCGATTTTAAAGCTCCGTACAAAAGGGTTACCATGTATGAAGCTATTAAAGAATTTACCGGGTTTGATATTGGCGAAATGGACGAGAATGGGATAAGGGAAGTATGCCAACAGTTAGGCATACACGCAGATGTAAAATGGGGTAAAGGTAAATTGATAGATGAGATTTTTGGTGAAAAATGTGAGGGCAATTATATACAGCCTACATTTATTACTGATTACCCGGTAGAGATGAGCCCACTTACCAAAAAGCACCGGAGCAAACCTGGTTTGGTAGAGCGTTTTGAGCTGATGTGCAATGGAAAAGAAATTGCTAATGCTTACAGTGAATTAAATGACCCTATTGAACAAAGGGAGCGGTTTGAAGAGCAGGCACAATTAATGGAACGTGGAGATGATGAAGCAATGTTTATTGATCATGATTTTCTTAGGGCATTGGAATATGGCATGCCACCTACAAGCGGTATTGGTTTTGGTATAGACAGGATTGCCATGTTGTTAACTAACCAGCATTCTATACAGGATGTATTATTTTTTCCGATGATGCGGCCTGAGAAAATGGATTAAAATTTAAACTATAAAACGGTATATAAGGCTGGTAGTAAACTAATAAATTGCTTGCTGGATATTATTATTACATAAAGCTTACCACTAATTCGCATCCATTACCGGGAGAAGAAATTATTTCCACTTCACCTTTAAATAAGGATGCTCTTGTTCTGATATTCATTAATCCTACCCCGGAAGATCGCTTTGATGTATCAAAGCCAATACCATTATCTTTAATGCTGAGCAGTACTTTTTTGCCTTTGTTCCTTAATTTTAGCTGGATTGTTTTTGCATTTGCATGTTTAATAATATTATTAAACTGTTCCTGTACAATACGGTAAATGCTTAATTTTAGTTTATCGGAAATAGAATTTTTATCAAATCCTTTTAAATCTTTTTTTACAATTAACTCACCGGATTTAGTCGTCATATCTATAATATTATCAAGCGCCTCAATCAATTCTGAATCATTTAAAATTGGCGGTACTAAAGAGTGGGATAAATTTCTTATTTCCTGTATAGAAGCATAAATCAGCTTATCAGTTTCTTCAAGTAATGGATGTTTTTTAACAAGCTCCTTTTTTAAGATACTGATGTACAGCCTTGAACCGGCTAAAATCTGGTTTACATTATCATGCAATTCACTGCCAATCTTATGCCGTTCCCGTTCCTGGGCTATTATTACAGCTTCTGTTATTTCATGTTGTTTTCTTAACCTTTCTTCCTCAAGTTTGGCTTCCAGCAAAATCTTTTCAGTTATATTATTGGCCAGTGCTAAAACGGCAGCTTTTCCTTTATAAGAAATTATATGCGATGTGATGCTCATATACATTTCCTCTTTATTTTTATTGATATGCCTGCGGGTTTCAACTTTTTTTGGCTTGTTATTCTTTTTAATATTTTCTGCAAACTGTTTTATTTTATGATACTCTTCCGGTAGCCTTAAATCAAGTATGGTGAGTTTTAAAAATTCTTCCTTTGTATATCCGTATTGATACATGGCAGTATCATTTACCTCCAGTATATTATAGTTATCAATATCCCATATCACTATACATGCAGGATTATTATTAAATAAATAGCGGTATTTTTCTTCAGATGTTTTTAAAATTTGTTCAGCTTGTTTAATTTCTGTTACATCTGTTTCTATTGCAAAATAATATTCTAATTTATTTGTATTATCAAATATGGGTTGGCCCTGAATTTTAATCCAGCGCTTCACACCTGTTTTTGTATAGTTAACTACTGTACACTCAAATGGGAGCTTTTTAATTATGCATTCATTCATATAATTCCTGGCAGCGTCATCAGTTTCTGCCCCTCGTAAAAAATCTCCCGGTGTTTTACCAATTACTTCATCAAATTCAAACCCTGTCAGCCTGGTAAAAGCTTCATTTACCCATTGTATCTTTTCATCAGGGTCAGTAATAATTACAGCGTTTACAGTTTCTTTCGCAATAAGAGATAGCTTTTTTAATTCCTCTTCTGCCTTTTTTTGTTCTGTGATGTCTACTGTAGCCCCAATTATTCGTACTGGTGTACCTTCATTATCCCTTATAATATACCCTTTTACATCCACGTAGGCATACTTTCCATCATTCCGGAGAGCCCGTAATTGAAATTTAAAATTTTTTTGCATATCAGGCCCATACAGGTTTTCGTGTAATGCCTTAAGCACATGACCGTCATCAGGATGAACCCGTTCGTACCATTCTTCCTGCGGAGTAAAATCAGATTCATTATCCTCATCTTTATATATTTTTTTCCAGCCCTCTTTATTCCTATATACCTGACCGGTTAGCAAATTCCAATCCCATACCATATCATTGGTAACTTTACTTATAAAATTGTAGCGTTCATTACTTTTATATAAAGCATCAAGAATACTCACCTTTTCGATACTGTACAATATAATTTTAGTTAATAATTTTTTCTCAAAATCCTCTTTTAGTATATAATCTTGTGCACCTAATTTAATTGCGTCTACTGCCGTATGTGTATTTTTTGCATCAGATAATATAATTGTAGGGATTTTTTCGGTGTGCTTTCTTAAAGTTTTAAAAGAATTAATACCTTCCATATCCGGCAATGATAAATTGAGTAAAATAACATCGATCTCTTCTTCTTTTATTAAATTTATAGCTTTGCCAAGGGAGTTTATTGCAAAAATTGTTTTAATTTTTATTTCAGAAGCATGCAGCAGTTCTATTAACAGTTGTTGATCGGCCTGATCATTTTCTATAATAAGGATATTTAGCTTAGAATTTTTTAGCATATTTTTTATTTACCAATAGATGTATGTCACCTACATAATCTCTTTATCTGAAATTTATACGTTTGTAACAATACAAAAAAATAAATTTTACCATACCTGTTATAAACAAACAAAAATAAATCGGTTAAATTACAGTTGGCATAAATGCTGGATCATTTATATAAAAATAGATTTCTTACATGTTCGCTATTAAAAATATTTCCGGGCAAGGATTTGATAAAGTTATTTTAGTTGATAAAAACGAAGGTACAAGTATTGAAATAATCCCATCCTGCGGGGCAATACTCTATGCTTTTAATGTTTTACTGGATAATGCTTTGTTTAATATTATTGATAATTATGTAAATATCGGTGACTTTAAGGATAATGTGGAGTATAAAGGATTTAAAAGTTGCAAATTATCACCTTTTGCCTGTAGGATTAATAAGGCTAAATACCGTTTTGGTGAAAAGATATATACTATTGAAAAGTTTTTATTAAACGGGGATGCGATACATGGTTTATTATATGCCTCTGATTTTGTTATAATAAATCAAGAAGCAAATCAAGAGTATGCAAGGGTTACTTTATTGCACCACTATACAGCAACAGATAAAGGATACCCGTTTTATTTTGATTGTATAATTACTTATGAATTGAAAAAAAACAACCTCCTTACACTTACTACTCAAATAATTAATAAAAGTGAAGGGTTGATACCAGTGCAGGATGGGTGGCATCCTTATTTTACCTTTGGCAGTTCTATTAATGAACTGCAATTGGAATTCCAGAGTAAGGAAATACTGGAGTTTAATAATGAATTAATACCTACAGGAAACTTATTGCCTTATGATAAATTTAGTAGTTTAAAAAAAATTGAACATACAGTTTTTGATAATTGTTTTACTGTAAATTTTGCAGAGTGCCAGCCGCTTTGTGTGGTAAGGGATACGCATAAAAAAATTCAATTGGAAATTTATCCGGGTAAAGGATACCCGTACCTGCAAATTTATACCCCCTCTCACCGTAATAGTATTTCCATAGAAAATTTAAGTGCAGCACCTGATGCATTTAATAATGGTTTGGGTTTGGTAGTGCTACAGCCCGGAGAAAAAGCTGTATTTGAAACTTCTTTTAAAATAAGCTTATTGGTTTGAATGCTTTGTTACCGGCATTTAAGCTTTAGTCAACATCGTTGTAGCCTGCCCCGTCCAAAGGCGGGGTCACTCCCTTGTACGCTTTTATCTTTATTCAGCTTTAATTATATTTTGTTGTAAATATGTGGTTTCTACCGGGCTGGTTGTGTGTTTTTACCGCAAAGACGCTAAGGCGCAAAGCCCGCTAAGTAATTATGTTGTTCACCAAACTCCTAATTCCCTTTAATCACCCATCCTTTCGCTTAATTCCAGCCAACGCATTTCTCTTTCATCCAGTAATGTTATTAATTCGCTAATCCTAGCTGCGGTTTTTTGTAATTCTTCAAAGCCCAGGTTTCCGGTATTCATTTTTCTTCCAACATTTTTTTTTCATTCTGAAATAGGGGAAGCTCTTTTTCAATTGTTTCAAATTCATGTTTTTCTTTAAATGAAACTTTTTTTGCAGGGATTACCTGGCCTTTACTTGTACCAGACTGTACATTATCTTTAGGCTGTTTGTTATTAATTACTTCTTGTCTGCTATCTGCAAGATCATCTTTATCTTTCCAGTTTCTGTATTGTGTATAATTGCCGGGAAAATCCCTTATTACACCTTCACCTTCAAATGCAAAAAGATGTTCTACCATTCTATCCATAAAATAACGGTCATGACTTACTATCAAAATGCACCCGGGAAAGTCCAGTAAAAACTCTTCCAGGGTACGTAAAGTTTGTAAGTCAAGGTCATTGGTCGGTTCATCTAAAATTAAAAAATTGGGATTTAAAAATAAAATACTCAGCAGGTGAAGCCTTCGTTTTTCGCCACCGCTTAATTTGCTGAGCGGAGTATATTGTTGCTCAGCGGAAAAGCCAAATTTCTCCATAAACTGGGTTGCAGAAATTTTACTTCCATCTGCCAGCGGAAAAAATTCTGCAAAATCCTTTACATATTCAATGGCCCTTTTATCTTCTTTATATTGTAGTCCCTCCTGGTTAAAATTACCAAATACCACTGTTTCTCCATGGTTGATTTTACCACTGTCGGGTATTTCCTGCTGTAAGGCAATTTTTAAAAAGGTAGATTTTCCTACCCCGTTTTTTCCTACAATGCCAATACGTTCGCCTCTTTTAAACGTATAATCAAAACCGCTTAAAATAGGCTTGTCGCCGTAGCTTTTATATACCTTTTTCATTTCCAGCACTTTACCTCCCAGCCTGGTCATTTTTACCTGCAGGCTTACTTCTGTGTCGTCTTTTTGTTTGCTTACCCTATCCTGTATATCTACAAACGCATCCTGCCGGCTTTTGCTTTTAGTTGTTCTGGCCTTTGGTTGCTTACGCATCCATTCCAGTTCTTTCCTGAAAATATTTTTATCTTTTGCAATTCACTCTGTTCTACATCCTGTCTTAAGCTTTTTTGTTCCAGTAAATAATCATAATTGCCTTTGTAGATGTATACTTTTTCATTATCGATTTCTAATATTTCATTACATACGGCATCTAAAAAATAGCGGTCATGCGTAACCAGCAATAGTGTAATTTTTTTGGCGCTCAGGTAATCTTCCAGCCATTCAATCATTTGTACATCCAAATGGTTGGTAGGTTCATCCAAAATAAGCAGGCAGCGGCCTTCATGCAATTGAGCCTCTATTAATGATTGTGCCAAAGCCACTCTTTTGCGCTGGCCACCGCTCAAATTCTTAACCGGTTCATTTAAATGATGAAGGTTTAGTTTGCCTAAGATTTGCTTTAATTCACTCTCAAAATTCCATGCATTCAGTTCATCTACCTTGGCCATTAAGTCAGTAAGTTTTTCAATATTTTCTGCATCTTCTTCCAGGCACATTTCATATTCTTTTACTACTTTTATTACCGGGTTATCCAGCCGCAAAATGTTGTCCCAAATACTTTTATCGTCATTAAACAGGGTATCTTGCTGGAGCATAATCACTTTTACCTCTTTGTGTACCCATACAGTACCGGTATCTGCACTATCCAAACCGGTAATTATTTTTAGTAAGGTAGATTTTCCAGTACCATTTCTTGCTATCAAAGCTATTTTATCCCCTTCTTCGATATTAAATGTAATATTTTTAAAAAGTGATCTTATTCCAAAAGATTTGCTGATATTTTCTATAGAAGCGTAATGCATAACTGCAAAGGTAATTTGAAAATGTTGCAAACGATTGATGTAAAGTGTTCTTTTAACGCAGCAATACTATTCTTGTATTTTTTAACTTATTTAAAGTATATTTGCGCAAATTTTGATTGAAGAAACACCTGGGAAACACAATTGATGTTGTATTTCTTTTCTTTAATTTACCTTGGATACTAATCCTTAATATATTTTTATTAAAAATAGCCAATGCTCAACGTAACAAAATCATTTTTACCTCCATTAGATGAATATATTAAAAAACTTGAAGGATTGTGGAAAAGCCATTGGCTTACTAATAATGGTATATTGGTACAAGAATTGGAAGAGAAATTAAAAGCATATTTAGGAGTTAAAAATTTGCTGTTTACCGGAAATGGTACTGTTGTATTGCAAATGGCTTTAAAAGCGTTGGGTGAGACAGGCGAAATAATAACCACCCCATTTAGCTATGTTGCCACTACCAATGCGATAATATGGGAAGGATTTACTCCTGTATTTGTAGATATTAATCCTATTGATTTTTGCATTGATGCTGATAAGATTGAAAGCGCCATTACTAAAAAAACTGTTGCTATAATGGCAACTCATGTGTATGGCAATCCTTGCAATGTTGAAAAAATACAACTTATTGCAGACAAATACGGGTTAAAAGTAATTTATGATGCAGCTCATGCTTTTGGTGTTACCTACAAAGGAAAACAGCTGTTGAGTTATGGGGATATAAGTACCTGCAGTTTTCATGCTACAAAAGTTTTTCATACCGTGGAAGGCGGATCTATATTTTGTAAAGATGATATTCTTTTTGAAAAACTGTTTTTATACAGGCAATTCGGACATGTTGGTGATGATTATTTTTCTGTAGGCATCAACGGCAAGAATTCAGAATTCCATGCAGCAATGGGATTATGTAATTTGCCTTACATTGACAAGATAATTTTAAAGCGGAAAAAAGTTTGTGAATGGTATAATTCCAGATTATCAGATGAGATATTTCAAAAACCGGTAGCCCTTCCAGGTACCATTTATAATTATGCCTATTATCCTATCATACTTCCTGACGAAAAAGCCCTGCTGCTTGTAAAAGATAAACTTGCATCGGAAAAAATATTTGCCCGTCGTTATTTTTATCCATCTTTAAATGAATTGCCATTTTTCAAAGGCAGGGAAGCGTGCCCGGTAAGTGAAAATATCAGTAAAAGGTCGTTGAGTTTACCATTATCAACTGAAATGGACGAAACAGATGTAGATACCATCTCCCGGCTAATCATTAAATCCATATAAATACAAAATGAGATTTACTCAGAAGTCTTGTAACATTTTATATATTTACCAGCTGATTTTTGGTTTAAAAATTTTTTTTGGCCGCTATGAAAGCTAATAAAATCGACATGAAAAATTATATTCAAATAATTCAATCAATAATTCCTGATTTTAATCCTGAACAAATAACGCTCCCATTTAAAGAACTGCATATTGACAGTATTGATTTAGTTACTATCAGGGTTGAGTTTGAGAACCTGATCGGAGAAAGCATTTCTGATACCCAATGGCTTAATTTCAATTCTTTATCAGAAATAGTCAATTACTGCCAAACAATAAATAACGGAGAGGCTCCGGGAGAACATATAAATAATAGCCTTACTGAAAAGAAGAAATTAAGAATTAATATGCCACAGATGGCTATTGAATCTTTATCAGAGAATTGGCTTTTTAAAGAAATAGGAGATATACACTGGGATTTATTATGCAAAGGATTAAATACTTCATCCCTGCATTTAAAGGATGAATTGGACAATAGGTTGTATGCTACTTTTGTACGGATAACCATTTCGTCTGCCATAGCATTAAACCAGTTCATAGAGAATGATGAAATTGAAATAAGCAGCGGTATAAAAAGGTTTGGGCAGGGAATGTATTTTAGTGATATCAGCATAAATTCCCTTGCAGGAAATTTGGAAGCAAAATTAATGACCAGTTTTTCTATAAGAAATGATACGGATAATAAAAAATTAGTAAAAAGCCAGCCTCATAGTTCTCAAAATTTAATAACTGAGCATGCTTCTATGCCTGAGTTCGGTAATCACTACCGCCTGATAAAAAAAGGAGAGCTCAAAGAAATTGTATTAGATAAGCACATTTTTCCGATTATCGACAGTATCATCTTTGAAACTATTTATGAATTAAATCCATATTATGATTTGAATGGTGTAGGACTTTTATATTTCGCTGCATATCCAATAATAAATAATGTTTGTGAAGCTAAGTTTTTTAATATGTCTGCAGATAAACGATGGGAAACAAGTTATCACACAATGGCAAGGGATATTTTATATTTTGCCAATTGTAATATAGATGATCGTATTCATTATGTGTTGCATAGTTATGAATTTGTCGGTGACGGGCAGGTAAAAATTAACAGTTCATTATACCGGGACAGCGATAATACATTAATGGCAAGAGTTTTTACAATTAAAAAAGAAAAGGTGATGAAAAATGCTTTCATTTTTGGTGCAGGAGGCCATGCAAGGGTAATAGCTTCAATTATTCATAAAAGATATACTAATGTTTTTTTTAGGGTTTTGCATATTAATGAAGATAATTCTATCCGGGAAAATACGTTTTACGATGAAATAGATCAATATAGAAATGCTGATATTTTTATTGGCATAGGATTAAATACAGCAAGAAAAAACATTTTTAATACATTACTATCTTTTCAGATTATACCGGCTAACTGTATAGCAGACAATGCTTTTATCGCCAGCGATGCAGAAATTGGCAGGGGCGTAGTAATTTGCCCGGGCAGTGTAGTAGGCTCACGGGCTAAGGTAAAAGATAATGTAATAATAAATACATTGTCAAGTGTAGATCATGACTGTTTATTATCTGACCATAGCCAGGTTACTGCAGGGGTTACTTTTGGCGGAGGTACTTTGGTAGGTGAAAATTGTTTTTTTGGAATCAAAAGTGCCACCATTCCTAACATTAAAGTAGGTAATAATTCAGTAATTATGGCTGGAAGTATTTTGTATAAAGATGTGCCCGAAAATGTAGTAGTAGGGGGTAACCCGGCCAGGATAATGAAAAGTATATGACCATAGCTATAGTAACTGAATCGAGATATTGCTTGCCTGTTCGTTTAATAACTTCTTCTGTGATATTGTAAATAAGTACATGTAGCTTACTAACCATTTGGCAAATTTATTATCTTTGCGCTCTTTTCTTTAGATATGGAACAATCTTATTTTGCGCATTTCACTGCAGTAATTGATGAAAAATGTATTATTGGCGATGGTGTAAAAATTTGGCATTTCAGCCACATAATGAGCGGATGCATAATTGGAAAAAATTGCAATATTGGGCAAAATGTATTTATATCTTCTAAAGTAGTTTTAGGCAAAAATGTAAAAATACAAAATAATGTAAGTATTTATGATGGGGTTATTTGTGAAGATGATGTTTTCTTAGGTCCAAGTATGGTATTTACAAATGTGATAAACCCCGGAGTGCTATAGTGCGAAAGCATGAGTATAAAGCAACCTTAGTTAGAAAAGGGGCCTCAATAGGTGCTAATGCTACTATTATTTGTGGTAATGAAATTGGGGAGTATGCCTTTATTGGTGCAGGTGCAGTAGTAACTAAGCCTGTTCCGGCATATGCATTAGTCGTAGGCAATCCTGGAAGGCAGGTTGGATGGGTGAGTGAGTTTGGGCACAAATTGGAATTTGATTTAAGCAATAAAGCTATTTGCTTGGAAAGCGGCGACACTTATCTTCTGCACAATAATAATATCAAAAAAACACCATTAAAAGAATAACGAAGATCAATGTGGCGGAAAAATTACTATTACAGCTGGTACTATTCATCTTAAATAATTGTTGTATGATTTTTAGGGATATTAATAACCTGCGAAATTATTTATGATATGAAATTACTTAAAGCAGAATCATATAAGAAAGGACTTATTTTATCTACCGGGTTAAATATACTGGCAAAAGGTATAGGATTTATCAATACACTAATCATTGTGTATTTTTTTGGGTCAAATTCTACAACAGATATCTATTTTTTGTATTAACTGTTGCTTTGCTGATCAGTAGTACTATCAATGGAATTGATTATCTGGTTTTGATACCCGAAGCAATGAGAATTCAGGAACGGGATTCAAAAAAATCTTCACAAAAATTCATTAATTTTTTTATATACTTATATGGCTCCATTGGCTTGCTGCTAATCATTTCTGTACTGGTTTCCCCAGTTTTTTTTTATTCATTTTTTTCAAAATTTAATACGGATTTATTAAGAGAGAATTATAAATTATTATACATTGGCAGTATTATTATTTCTTTTCAATTGCTGAATAGTTTGCTTAGTGCTTTACTTGCATCGTATAAATATTTTACAATTTCTATATTATCCGGATTAATTAATGCTGTATTTTCTATTACTTTTACTATTGTTCTTCATAATAAAATTGGCATAACAGGCACACTGCTAGGGGTATCGCTGGGGTATATCATTAATTTTATATTGCTCATTTATGTATTAAAAAAATTTCAAGGCTGGAATTTTTTTAATATCGGCTGGATGAAAAATACAAAAGTCTGGAAAAATATAGCCTTAATGCAAGTGAATATTTTACCGGTGCTGGTAAGAAATTATTTAGTCATATATATTATTACCGGTATGAATAAAGGTGCTATTACTTCCATTAATCTTGCCCAAACCATTGCAGGAATTCCTGAAATATTTATTCTATCACAAATTATGGCTGTTGTAGGTATAAAGTTTTCTGAATTAAATGCCAAAAGAGACTTTATAAAAACAAATTATATTTTACAGCATTTAGCTACCTTGTTATTTATAATTATTATTCCGATATCAATTACCATGGCGGTTTGTAGTAAAGAGATTATTAGCCTGGCTTTACACAGGGGCAATTTTAACAGTAGTGCATCTACCCTTACCTCCTTATGTTTTTTTTATTTCTCACTGCTTTTGCCAACTAAAATATTTGATACGATATTTACAAGGCTATTCACTGCATTTCAAATATATGGATTATCTACATTAATAGCCTTTATTGCACATGTTATCATAACTACAATTATTTATTTTGGCATTACCTATTTTAAATTGGAAGGTTATTTTACCGCATTAATATTTGGTTATGCATTTATAATGCCAGTGGTATTTTATTTAATTATGAAATTCCGTTTTAAAGAGATGAACATAAAAACATTAATAAAAAATTTCTTTCTTTTTTTTATTATAATGGTGATCGTATGCTTTTCCGCAATCAAAATAAAAGAATATCTATACTTTTATTCAGTTGTAAATATAATTATTATAGCCGCTTTTTCTTTCAGTGCCGTTTTTGTTTTAAGTTATTTTATGGTGGATGTGAAATTTATTATTGAATATTTACAATCTATCCGGAAAAAAGTCGGCCAATTCAATAAATAGCAGGCTAGTGCTGCCATTTCTCCTATACAATACTTATAGTTTCTGCAAATTTCAGTACATTTGCATCTCAATTTTTTTTGGCAAAACAGACGGGCAAATAGAAATATAATTTATGGCTGATCGTAAGTTAATAATATTAGTTTCAATATGAAAAAGACAAATAGTTAATGAAGTACGCTTTTTTGGGAAATATGAATAATATGAGTTACATGTTTGCCCGTGAAATGAAAAAATGCGGTCACGACGTGACCCTTTTTATTGATGTACCAGCAGATTACAAGCTCGACAGACCGGAAGCAATGGATCTGAATATAGGTAATATATACCCTGAATGGATAATAGAATTAAAAAGCGATTATAGGGCATTAACCCGATCAATATTAAAACTATATACACTTCCTTTATTTAAGAATAAATATTTGCGAATATTAAATCCGTATGATGTTATTATATTAAATGGATCCTGGATACGATTAGGCAAATACATATCTAAAAGAAAAAAAGTAATGAACTTATTTGCCGGACATGATCTGGATGTATTGGCAAGTATAGATAAAATAAATCCTCTTAACCGTATAACAAAAAAATATCCTTTCTTTCGCCCTATAGTGTATTATATTTTTAAATCTATTGTTAAGCAGCAGCAGTCGGGGATCAAAAGGGCTGATGCGGTTAATTATTATCCTACCGGAATAAATCCGGTTTCAGACAATTTATTGAAAAAATAAAGCACGGACAAAAATATAGTCGTTTAGAATTAAGAGGATTTCCTTTTGAAAACATTTACGAAGCGCCTTTTGAAAATAAAAAAAAATTTACGATTTTAAATTTCACCCGTTTTTTTTATACAGATTTTTCAAGAAATGATAATAAGCGAAATGATATAATGATTTATGGAATTGCCGAGTTTCTTAATAAGAATAAAATTAAAACAGAGGATATAGAAATAATTTTTTTTGAAAAAGGCCCGGATGTGGAAAATGCTAAAGAGCTTTGCAGAAAATTAAATATCAGTACTTATATTACTTGGAAAAAAGAAGTATCACAGTATGAGCTTAACCAAATAATTAAAAAATGTGATGTGGCTTTTGATCAATTGGGCGATCAGTGGATAGGATATGGAATAGTTGTTATGGCTGTGGGGCGGCCACTTATAGCCAATGGCAGGCCCGAAGTATTTGAGCCACTTACAGGCGAGCAGTCTCCGGTTTGTCAGGCTGCTAATTTAAAAGAAGTAAGTGATTGGCTTGAGCTTCTTTTTTACTCACCGGAGAAAAAGCATACTATCGGAAAAGCCTCCAGCATTTATGTTCGCAAACATTATGATATAAATAAAACAATAGATTTTATCACATCTATTTAATTTAAAAAAAGAAATAATATGAGCCAAACCGGATTTGAGCAGGAAGTAGCCTCTAGAAAACGCTTTGAATTTGGTAAAAACTGGAAAAGGTTTTTATCAGTTTTGAATGAAGACCGCATTAAAAATGCAGAAGAATGGATGAAACGTTATCTGGGAGATATAGCAGGAAAAACTTTCCTGGATATTGGTTCAGGAAGTGGATTATCAAGCCTGGTTGCACGGCGGCTTGGCGCAAAAGTGTATTCATTTGATTATGACACACAATCAGTTGAGTGCACCAAAGAATTAAGGCGTAGGTATTTTCCTGAAGATAGTGATTGGAAAGTAGAACAAGGATCTGCACTGGATATAAACTATATATTTTCATTAGGGAAATTTGATATTGTATATTCCTGGGGAGTGCTTCACCACACAGGTCAAATGTGGGCAGCATTAGATAATGCCGAAAAAGCTTGTCTCAGACAATGGACTGCTTTTTGTTTCGCTCTATAATAACCAGGGAAGAATGAGTAAAGTATGGACTTTTCACAAGAAGACTTATAATAAGCTTCCGCGACCGCTAAAAGGGTTATATGCATTTGTTGTTATGGGTACCCGTGAAGTAAAAAGCTTTTTTTGTTAACCTGATTTTATTAAAACCCATGCGTTATATTAAATATTGGACATCAAAATCGCAAAATCGGGGCATGAGCTATTATCATGATATAATTGATTGGATCGGGGGTTACCCTTTTGAAGTATCAAGTCCTGAAGAAGTTTTTGAATTTTTTCATGCCAAAGGATATGATTTAATAAAAATGAAAACTTGTGGCGGAGGACTAGGGTGTAATGAATTTATCTTTCAAAAAAGGTCATGAAAATACTTTTTTTAATCCCTTCGTTAGCAAGGGGAGGGCAGGAAAAAGCTGGTATGATACTCACTAATTATTTAGGCAAATATCATAATGTTACTATAGTATGCCTGGAGGCACCGGATCCAGCCCAGTATGATTATCAAAACCCTATTATTCGTATACAAATACCCCCTGCCCATTCAATAGTAGGCAAAATATTTAGGGTAATAAAACGAATAAAAACCTTAAGGAAAATAAAAAAGCAGATTCAACCAGATGTATCTATTGCTTTTGGAGAAACTGCAATGTTATTGAATGCTTTAACAATAAGCAAAGAGCAAAAATTTTCATCCATACGCCATTCTTTAAAAAATTTACAAGCTCATAATCGTTTACATAAATTTTTATTCCGAAGAGCATGGAAATTAGTGCCGGTTCACAATGGTATTAACAAAGAGCTGGAAAAGTATTATAATATTAAGAATAAATTATTTGCTTACAATGGATATGATCTAAAAAAAATCCATGAAGATTTTAATCAGCCCGTGGAAGAAAATATTATTACCTTTTTTAATGGGCATGTTATATCACATTTAGGACGCTTTGTTACTTCTAAATGTAATTGGCAATTGGTTAAAATATTTGCTTTGGCAAAAAAAAATATCCCCAATTTAAAATTGCTTTTAGTAGGCGATCCGGAGCGGGCCAGCACGCTTAGCAATAAAATTTATCAGTTCTGCATCGATTATTTAGTAGCAGCAGGTTATAAAGTAGCCACTGTCAGTAACGCAATATCAGAAGATCTGATAAATTATGATGTATTATTTTTAGGGCATCAACTAAATCCTCATAAGTATATTTCCAAATCTGATTTGTTTGTATTTCCTTCAGCATGGGAGGGTTTCCCCAATGCTCTGGTAGAAGCTATGACCTGTGGCCTTCCTGTAATTAGTGCAGACTGCCCTACCGGGCCGAGAGAAATATTAATTAACCAGGAAACAACAGAGGAGTATGGAATACTTATGCCTGTATTTGATCATCATTTTGACCCTGCTGATTTTTCTACAAACGAACTTCACCAATCGTGGGCAAATGCGATTGTTAACTTATCCAAAAACAAAGATAGTCTGGCTTTATATAGTAATCAATCTGAAAAAAGAGCCCAGGATTTTGCCAGTGAAAAAACTTGTAAAAAATGGTTAGACATTATTGAAAACAAAATTCAGAATTAATAGCGAGTATCAAATAGAAGATTAATGCATTAATACCACTAGTACAATTATGAAAAAGAAAATTGTTTTTATTATCCCAAATCTAAAGTGCGGCGGTGCCCCAAAAGTTTTGTCGCTTATTAGCCAAAATCTGGATAATAATAAATATAATGTGATATTAGTGTGTGTAAATATGATTGATGCTTTTTATAAAATTACTAATCCGGCAGTAAAAGTTATTGACCTTAATAAAAAACATATTAGAAACGCTATATTTCCAATTCTTTCAATTTTAAAAAAAGAAAAACCCGATCTGGTATTTTCTAATGGACAGGATCTTAATATATTAATGGGGATGTTCAAATTGTATTTCGGAAAAAAAATAAAATTTATTTGCAGGGAAACCTCCGTTTTATCTGGCAATAATAAAAATACAAAGCGGGAAAAAAGTGTATAATTTTTTAGTTAAGCGGCTTTACAAAAATATGGACAAAATTGTATGCCAATCAAAAGAAATGTATATAGATTTGGCAGAAAAATATAATATAAAGCGGGAAAAATTGCATGTAATTTATAATCCTGTTGCAATTCCGGAGCAGTTAAACCAAGTCCGGATATTTGACGCAGGCAATAAAATTAAATTGCTTTGCATTGGGCGGCTGTCTCCTGAAAAAGGTAATATGAGATTATTACATATTATCAGTTTATTGACAATACCTTACCAGCTTATTATTTTAGGCGATGGGCCTGAAAAAAAAGACCTGGAGGAGGAGGCACAAAAATTAAACATTCAGGATCATATAATATTTAAAGGCGCAGTAGCAAATGCTAATGATTATATTACAGAGTGCGATTGTGTATTGTTCAGTACTTATAATGAAGGATTGCCAAATATCGTATTGGAAACCGGTATTCTGGGTAAGCCTGTAATTGCTTTTAAAGTGCCTGGAGTTGATGAAGAGGTGATAGAAAATGGAGTAACGGGATTTCTAATAAATGGTGATAATCACCAGGACTTTTGCAATGCAATTGAAAAATTGCAAACAACAAAGTTTGATGACAAAAAGATCCGGCAAAAGGTTTTAGAAAAATATGCAGTACAAAAAATTATAAATGATTATGATAATTTGTTCAATCAAATTAGCAGGGTAAAATATCACACTATTGCATCTTAAATGCGCTAAATAAATTTAGTTAATAATATTATTATGAAAACAATAGCTTTTATTTTACCACAAAATCCTTATTTGCCTGAACTAAAAGCATACACATCTTATTTTACCAGAAAAGGATTTAATACAGTAAATATTTCCGATATTAAAGATTTAGATACTTTGGAGTATAATGTAGAATGGCATTTTATGGGAACTGATACTATTAAATCAAAAAAGAATATTATCAAAATACATGATTATGCTTCATTATCAACTCCTCCTTTTCCGAAAATTAAAAATTTCATAAAAAAAACTATTTCACAAAAACCTCATATCCGTATTTTTTTGAATGAAAAGGTAAAAACTGGTATGGGCTTTCGGGATAACATACCATTTGGCTACAGGGATATGGGTGTAAATAAATTTTTTTTTGAATCAGATGAAAGCGCTGCGTCCAAAAAGTTTGACTTTTGTTATTTGGGCAGTATGCAAAAAGCGAGAAAAGTTGAAAATTTCTTAACCCACTTTAAAAAACGGTTTAAAAATTTTACCATTCTAATGATAGGGGAGCCACCGCTTTATTTATCAGAAATGTTTAAGGAAGATCGCAATATTATTTTTACGGGCAATATAGATTATTTAAAAGTGCCGACTATGCTGAAGCAATGTAATTTTGGAATTAATTATGTGCCCGATCGATATCCATTCAATATACAAACATCTACAAAATTGTTAGAGTATTGTGCTTGCAAGCTAAAAATTATATCAAACCAATACGAGTGGGTAAAGCAGTTTGAAAAAAAAGAAAGAGGGGCTTTTTTTTTTCTTGAAAGAAAATTTCAAGAAAATTTTACAATGGAGGAAATTGAAAAATTTTCATACAAGACTCCTGATATGAAAAAATATGATTGGGATATTATACTTGAACAAAGCAAGCTTTTAGATTTAATTAACTCCGTTTCCTAATAATCTTACTATTGATAATCATTAGCATTGCACAAAAAAATGGAATGCATGGTATTTTATAACGGACGAGCGAGCCAAAGTTTGGTGTTGTAATTCCTACTGCTATTGCAAATATTATACTAAAGGTGAAGCAAAAAATTAATACTTTGTTATTAAAAAGTATTTTGAAAAAATTAAAGGGGCCAGCTTTAAATAATGTGAATAAAAATAGCAAGAACAGCGCAAAGCTTTCAGCTGCTGAAACCAGCATTATTAAACTTCGGCTTTCCCAAAAATATGGCCTAAAGAAAACTGCATTAATTATTTTAGGTGAAACACTTAATAAGCCAATAGGGGTAGGATTTATTTCTCCCAGGTTAAAAAAAGAGCCGCCATCTTCTTCAGTGTTAGAAAGCTGGGAGTAAGTTTGCTGCTTCTTTTCAAAAGTCGCTGTTACATTATCAAGAGTAAGGTTCCCAAGCATTTTTTCCAAAACGGGAGCACTTAATAATGCTGCAAATAACATAAGTGCTAAAAAAACAGGAATCATTAATTTTTTTATAAAGGGGTTCTTCATATTTGATTTGTAGTGTAAAACAAATAGCAGCCCAAATGCCGGGACTAAGGCAGCAATAATATATGCTTTTGTAATAAACAAAATTGTTCCAAATAAAATAATTTTCGCATAATTAGATTTGTTTTTAGGCCCAGGTAATAAAATATTAAAAAAGGAACTAGTCATAATTCCGAGGCATCCCATACAGATTGTATCTTTCAAAATTGTACTGCTCCAAAAAATTACACTTGGAAAAAGTAAAAAAGAAAATGCTAATTTTTTTTTAATTGAAGGATAAATTGTTATAAAAGTTTGAAATAACCTCCATAAGCCCCAAAATGAGAATGTACTAAACAGGAGCGTTATTACTGTAAAATTCCGAAAACTAAAAAAACTAAGAAACCCTACTATACGTATGGGCATAAAGTTACCCTCATTTAATAAATACGCTATATGGTCAGTATTACCCATTCTTTCCTTGAAATCACAATAAGCCTCACTCGAAGAAAAAAGATATTTCAGATTGCTAATATCACTTGTAAAATACTTATTCATAAGCACGCCTTCTTTGTAATACATTACTGTATCCCCTCCCTTATAATAATATTGTGTTAATAATACAAAAACAAATGCACACAACATTTTTGTCCTAAATGCTAGAATAAAATATGTTTTTAATTCTGGGGATTTGTGCAAATATCTCTCTTTATATATCTGCATTATTTTATTCAAGATAAAAAAGTAAACAGGGAATAAAATATAATCCCAAAGAGACATTAATTGCATATAAAAATTGAGTAATTAAATATTTTACTATAAAGAGGCAGAGTTTTTTTAATTTTGTAAAATTACTTAAATTTTATGCAAACAATACTTATTACCGGGGGTGCAGGTTTCATAGGCTCACACCTTACCAGGCATTTTGTTACAAAATATCCTTCTTACAAAATTGTAAACGTAGATGCGCTTACCTATGCCGGTAATCTAAAAAACCTGAAAGATATTGAGCATTTGCCCAATTATCATTTTATAAAAGGGGATATTACAGATATAAAGCTTATAGAGGAACTCTTTACCGAACACCAATTTACCGCCGTATTACATTGTGCCGCAGAAAGCCATGTGGACCGTTCTATTACTGACCCATTAGCTTTTGTAAAAACAAATGTATTAGGAACCTCTACATTATTACAGGTAGCTAAGGAAAGCTGGAAAAACAATTTTTCTGACAAAGTTTTTTATCACATTTCTACTGATGAAGTGTATGGTTCCTTAGGCACTGAAGGTTTTTTTTATGAAACCACTCCCTATGATCCAAGAAGCCCTTATTCAGCCTCAAAAGCCTCTTCTGATCATATGGTAAGGGCATTTTATCACACTTATAATTTTCCCATAAAAATTTCTAACTGTAGTAATAATTATGGCCCGTTTCATTTTCCGGAAAAGCTGATCCCCTTAAGTATAAATAATATTATTCATAATAAATCCTTACCCATATATGGCGCAGGAGAAAATATACGAGATTGGTTATTTGTTGAAGATCATGTAAAAGCTATTGATATTATTTACCATAAAGGCAAAATTGGCGAAACTTATAATATTGGTGGATATAATGAATGGAAAAATATTGATTTGATAAAGGAACTGTGTAGGCAAATGGACATAAAGCTTAACAGGCCTGCGGGAACTTCTGAAACATTAATAACTTTTGTAAAAGATAGGGCAGGCCATGATTTAAGATATGCTATAGATGCCAGTAAACTAAAAAATGAGTTGGGGTGGGAGCCTTCATTGCAATTTGAAGAAGGATTATCCAGAACAATTGATTGGTACTTAAATAATAAAGATTGGTTAGAGGAAGTTACAAGTGGTACTTATAGAAAATATTATGACAAAATGTATGCAAATAACTAAGATAATAATTGTTATTATGGCCTTTAATAAATCAAGCTTAATTTAACATTATATGAAAGGAATTATTCTCGCCGGAGGCTCAGGTACCAGACTTTACCCCATTACCATAGGTATTAGCAAGCAATTGATGCCTGTATATGATAAACCTATGATTTATTATCCGCTTAGTACACTTATGTTGGCGGGTATTAATGAAATACTCATTATTACAACTCCGGAAGATCAATCTCAATTTATAAAACTATTAGGTGACGGCAGCCAGTGGGGATGCTCAATATCATATGCAAAGCAAGAAGTTCCTAATGGACTGGCACAAGCTTTTGTGATTGGAGAGCAATTTATTGGTAAAGACAGTGTAGCACTGATATTAGGAGACAATATTTTTTATGGTAGTGGGTTTAGGGCTTTATTACAAGAAAATACTAATCCTGATGGTGGAGTAATATTTGCCTACCCGGTTAGCGATCCGGAGAGATATGGTGTAGTGGAATTTGATAAGCAATTTAATGCAGTAAGCCTGGAAGAAAAGCCAACGGAACCTAAAAGTAAATATGCAGTACCAGGTTTGTACTTTTATGACAATGATGTGGTAGGCATAGCCAAAAATATACAACCAAGCCCCAGAGGCGAATATGAAATAACAGATGTGAATAAAGTGTACCTGCAAAATAAACAATTGAAAGTAAGTGTTTTTAACAGAGGTTTTACCTGGCTGGATACAGGCACATTTGAATCATTGCATGATGCTGCGGAATATGTTAGAGTTATAGAAATGAGGCAAGGGCTTAAAATTGGCTGTCCCGAAGAAATTGCATGGAGGATGGGATTCATTAATACAGAACAGCTTTTATCATTGGCAGCATCTTTACATAAAAGTGGTTATGGGGTATATCTAAAATCTTTAGTAAAATGATAACCCGTATTATAGCAATAGTTATCAGTAAACTTCTAAAGTAACAGCAGGTTTAAAAAATTATCATACTTGATAACTAAAAAAACATAACGCTACATTTGCAGTAATATATTTAAAATAAACTCTTGTTTTTATGTGTGGTATTTCGGGATTTATAGATTTTGGTAAGCAAACTGATCAGGCTATCCTGGAAAAAATGAACCGGACTATGGCCCACCGTGGACCAGACGGCGAAGGGTATGCTGTTTTTAATACCGATAGTGCAATAATAGGGCTTGGGCATCGAAGATTGAGTATAATTGATTTAAGCGAAAAAGGAAAACAGCCACAAACATATAAAAATTATCATATCACTTTTAATGGTGAAATATATAATTATATTGAGATAAAAAGCCAACTTGAAGATAAGGGGCACCAATTTGAGAGCCATAGCGATACAGAAGTGATATTACATGCATTTGAAGAATGGGGCATCCGGGCAGTTGACCGGTTTATTGGAATGTTTGCATTCGTAATTTATGATGAACATAAGCAAACATTAACCGCTTTTAGAGACAGGGCAGGTATAAAACCTTTTTTTTATTATTGGAAAGATGGATTATTTCTATTTGCATCCGAACTTAAAGCTATCCTGCAGCACCCGTCTTTTATAAAAAATATTAATATGGATGCGGTGGGTGCGTATATGCAATATGGTTATGTACCTACTCCGCATTGTATTTTTAATGATACTTATAAATTAAAACCTGGTCATTATTTAACAATTGGCCTGGACGGCAGGAAAATTGATAGCTTTCAATATTGGAATGTTTATGATTCGTATAATAAGCCTATTTTAAAAATTGATTTCCCCGATGCTGTAATGGAAACTGAAAAATTACTTATCAGTGCATTCAAATACCGCATGGTAAGCGATGTGCCTGTAGGGGTTTTTTTAAGTGGGGGATATGACAGCGCATCTGTAACAGCTTTATTGCAAAAGGATAATATTGAAAAAATTAAAACATTTACAATAGGAGTACCGGATGCAGGATTAAATGAAGCCCCTTATGCTAAAGAAATTGCCGGATACCTGGGAACAGATCATACCGAATACTATTGTACACAAAAAGAAGCATTGGAGATCATACCTGACCTTCCTTTTTTTTATGATGAACCTTTTGCAGATAGTAGTGCCATACCAACATCATTGGTAAGTAAAATTGCACGGGAAAAAGTTACGGTGGCTTTATCTGCCGATGCAGGGGATGAAATTTTTGCAGGCTATAACCGTTATGATTATATTATAAAATATGGAAAGTTAATGCAGCAAATACCAGGCTTTATGCAAAAAAGCCTGGCAGCGGTGATGAATACTGTTCCTGCTAAAAATATTCCTATTTTAAATAAAAAATCCTTGTTTCACAGCCGGTACGAAAAATTAAAACATCTATTTAAAAACCCCTCACAGAATAATATATTTGCCGGGTTAACCCAGCAAATGAATGATAAAGATGTTAATGAAATATTTAAAGAAAATATTATAAAATTATCTTCGGGGTTTGATTCCGACGAACTAAAAAACAAGGAACATAATATTTTATCCTATTCTATGGCTGTGGATTATCAAACATATTTATTGGATGATATTTTACAAAAAGTGGATAGGGCGACTATGAGTGTGAGTCTCGAAGGCAGAGAACCATTCCTGGATCAACGTATAATTGAATGGGCGGCACAATTACCTTTAGAATATAAATACAACAAAGGGATCAAAAAATATATTTTAAAAAGAAATAGTACATAAATATATACCCAAACAAATGATGGACAGGCCTAAAATGGGTTTTGGTATTCCTATCGGTGCCTGGTTAAAAAATGATTTAAAGCCTTTTGTTGATCATTATTTAAGTGAAAGTTACATGGATAAGCAGGCTATTTTTAATGCTCATGAAATTATTAGAATAAAAAATGAATTTTATTCAGGGAAAATGGAAAGAGCAGAAAAAATATGGTTTTTATTGATGTTTCAAATGTGGTATGATAAGTGGATCAATTAAAGAGGAAACTTTATCAATTCAATGACAAAATTATTAAGAATTACTACTGTTCCCATGAGCCTTAAATATTTAATGCCAGGGCAATTAAAGTTTATGCAACAGCATGGCTTTGATGTAGTAATGATAAGCGCAGACGGAATCGAATTAGCTGAAGCTATTGAAAATGAAAAATGCAGGCATGTCATAGTGCCAATGACAAGAAAGATAACACCTTGGCAAGACCTGAAATGTATATTTAAATTAATTAAAATTTTCAAAAAGGAAAAGCCGGATATTGTTCATTCTATGACACCTAAAGCAGGCTTATTAGGAATGATAGCCGCTAAATACTGTGGTATCCCAATTCGTATACATGATGTGGTAGGCATGCCGCTAATGGTACAAAAAGGCATTAAATACCAGGTACTCAAAAATGTTGAAAAAATTACTTATGCAGCAGCTAATCATGTTTGGCCAAATAGTTATTCCTTATTAAATTTTATTAATAAAAAAAAACTAACCAGCAATCATAAATTAAAAGTAATTGCAGAAGGCTCATCAAATGGGGTTGACATGAACAGGTACAACATACAAAACTTAGACACTGATATTCTGGAACAAATAAAACTTAAAATTAATTATAGTAATGATAATATTTATTTATTATGCGTAGGAAGGTTGGTGACTGATAAGGGCATAATGGAATTAGTCAATGTGTTTAAAAAAATTCAGCAGCAAAGACCTGGTCTCAGGTTAATATTAGTAGGAAAATATGAGGCGGATCTCGATCCATTACCTCAGGAAATTTTGTTAGAAATACAACAAAATCCTGCTATTATTCATATTGACTGGAGCAGCCAGGTAGAATATTATATGCATATAGCCGATTTATTTGTATTCCCCAGTTATAGGGAAGGCCTGCCAACCGTGTTATTAGAAGCTGCAGCCATGCAGTTGCCTATTGTGTGCAGCCGGATAGCCGGCAATGTAGATATTGTAACCCATAAAAAAACAGGCCTTATATTTGATTCTAAAAATGAATTTCAATTAGAGGAACAAATTACATTTGCTCTGGATAATAAAAGTAAAATGAAAGAAATGGCCGGTGAGTTGCTTCAGTTCATACAAACACATTTTACCCGGGAAAATATCTGGAACTGTATTCTTAAAGAATATGAGTATTTATTAAAAAAATAAGCATCAATTCATTAAGGATTATTGTAATCAGCTTACCGTAATCTCAATGCAAAAGTTATCAATTAATATCAAAACACAACTGTATATAAATATAGAAAGAATGGAAAACACAAAAGCATTTATCAATATAATTTATTCAATTATACCTGATTTTAATATCTCTTTAATTAGTACCCCTTTAAAGAATGCCGAAATTGATAGTATAGACTTAGTAACCATTAGGGTTGAATTTGAAAAAATACTGGGTAAAACTATTTCTGATAACGACTGGTTAAATTTTAATTCACTACAGGATATTATTGACTATTGTATAATTCCAAATACTAATGAATTAATATCAAAAAATAATCAACTAAGCTTTGATGCAAAAAAAATATTGTTATCAATATGCCTCAAATGGCAGTTGGGGCACTATCAGAAAACTGGCTTTTTAAAGAATTGGGAGATTTCCATTGGCTTTTGTTATGTAATGGTCTTAATACTAAATCATTTAATTTAAAAGATGAATTGGGAAACAGGCTGTATGCTACTTTTGTAAGAATAAGAATTAAATTCTCTGTGGCATTGGATGAGTTTGAAGAGAATGAAGAAGTAAGCCTTAAGGGGAAAATAAAAAGATTTGGAAATGGTATGTATTTTAGTGAAATTTTGTTGCAATCACAAAAAGGCTTAACTAAAGCTAATTTAATGACAAGTTTTTCTATTAGAAATGAAGTTGACAATACAAAACTGATGAAGAGCCAGCCTTATGGCGGTTTAAACACAATTGAAGAATATGCTTCTTTTCCTGAATTTGGTGATGAATACAGGCTTGTTAAAAAAAATATTAAAAAGGAGTTAAAAAATGATGGCAACGTTTTTTCTATTACTGATAATATACTTTTTGAATCAGAATATAAATTAAATGCTTTTTATGATTTAAATGGTGTAGGGCTTCTTTATTTTGCGGCTTACCCTATAATAAATGATGTATCTGAATCAGTATATTTTACTAAATTAAATTCAGGACAAAGATGGGAGCAAGATTATTATACCATTTTTAGAGATATATTTTATTTTGCCAATTGTAATATAGATGATAGTATAGAATACAAGCTTCATTCATATGAATTTATTAATAATGACAAAATTAAAATTACCAGTTCTTTATACAGGAAAAGTGATGGTATAATTATTGCCAGGCTATTTACTATTAAAAAGAAAAAGTAATGAAAAATGCATATGTATTCGGTACCGGGGGCATTCAAGAGTGATAGCTTCTATAATAAAAAGAAAATATGCTAATATTTATTTTGTTGATTTTAAACAAACAAGTGGCACAATAATTAATGAAGAATATTTTTTTAACAAAATAGATCAATATAAAAATGAAGATATTTTTATTGGGGTAGGATCGAATTCAATACGAAAAAAAATTTTCGACAAACTTTTTTCTTATGATATTACCCCAGCAAATTGTATAGCAGAGAATACCTTTATTGCCTACGATGCAGTTATTGCTAATGGAGTAGTTATTTGCCCGGGAAGTGTAATAGGTTCAAAGGCAATAATTGGTAATAATACTATTGTAAATACCTTGTCTAGCGTAGATCATGACTGTATATTAGGAGATCACAGCCAGGTTACTGCCGGAGTAATCTTTGGGGGCACTACTATAGTAGGTGAAAATTGTTTTTTTGGTATAAAAAGTGCAACAATTCCAAATATTAGTATTGGTAATAATTCTATAATAATGGCTGGAAGTATTGTATATAAAGATGTGCCTGCTGATGTTATGATAGGAGGAAACCCGGCCAGAATTGTTAAAAACTTATAAGCTCTCCGGATTGATATCTACTCTTGGTATACTTTCCCTTTTTAAACATAACTTTGTTGTTTTCTTCAAGTATTAGTATAACATATGTTACTAATATTAATTAAATCGCTACTACATGTTATTATTGTCTGGCCCTAATATTAGCGGCAATGAATGGAAATATATTAAAGACTGCCTGGATACAGGTTGGGTAAGCAGCGTAGGTGCTTATGTCGATCAATTTGAAAAAATGAATGCTGCTTTTGCAGGAACCAAATATGCAGTAGCAACAAGCAGCGGCACTACTGCCTTACATATTTGCTTAATATTAGCAGGGGTAAACGCTAATGATTATGTTATAACACCCAATATCACTTTTATCGCTACCTGTAATTCAATAAAATATACAGGTGCCGATCCTTTATTTATTGATGCTGATCCTCAAAGCTGGCAAATGGACTTGGATTTGCTGGAAGAATTTCTAACTAATGAAACCGAACAAAAAATCAGGGGTTTGTTATCATAAAAAGATGGCAAAAGAATACCGGTAATTATGCCGGTACATGTATTGGGAAACATGTGCGATATGGAAAGGTTAATGGCATTGGCACAAAAACATAATATCACTGTAATAGAGGATAGTACAGAGGCATTAGGCAGTTATTACAAAGGTAAGCATGTCGGCAGCTTTGGTATAATGGGCACTTTCAGTTTTAATGGAAATAAAATTATTACAACCGGTGGTGGCGGGATGATAGTAACTGATGATGAAGGACTGGCAAAAAAAGCCAAGCATTTAACTACCCAGGCTAAAAGTGATCCTTTTGAATATGTACATGATGAAATTGGATATAATTACAGGCTGGTAAATACAGCTGCCGCAATGGGCGTAGCACAGATGGAGCAGCTTCCGGATTTTATTAAACGTAAACATGAGATAATAAATTTTTATAAAAGCGAATTAACCGGTGTAGGAGATATTACTTTCCAGGAAGTAAGTAACAATGTAAACCCTAATTGGTGGCTGCCTACTATTATGACTGAAAAACAAAAAGGGTTATTAAAAAAACTGAATGATAATAAAATGCAGAGCCGCCCTTTTTGGGTACCTATGAACCAACTGGTAATGTTTAACAATAATCTTTATATTAATAAAAATGACCGGTCTGATTATGTATACCAGCGATGTTTAAGTATACCATGCAGCACTAATATCAGCGATGTACAACTTGAGATGGTGGCTAAAACCATAAAACAATTTTTTTAATTTTTAAGAAAAAAATGTGAATATTTTTAATATCGAAAAATTTATTTCAGAAAGTATAACCGGTCGGGGTACATCATTATTTGAAAAAGACATTGAAGATAATGCCGCATTACTTTCCGAAAAAATAGCGGGTAAAGCTGTTTTGGTTATCGGTGGTGCAGGCACTATAGGAAGCAGTTTTATAAGAGCTGTTTTAAAATTTCATCCTGCAGAATTATATGTAATAGATATTAACGAAAATGGCCTTACCGAACTGGTAAGAGATGTAAGGAGTAATGCCGCATTGAAAGCTCCTGATACATTTTTAACCTACCCTATTAATTTTGGCGATCCGATTTTTGAAAAAATATTAAAAAATCATGGAACTTTTGATATCGTAGCAAATTTTGCAGCACATAAGCATGTGCGTAGCGAAAAAGATCATTTTAGCATAGAAGCAATGATCGATAACAATGTATTTAAAGCTAAAAAATTATTGGATTTATTATTGCAGTTTCCCCCACAACATTTTTTTGTGTAAGTACAGATAAAGCAGCTAATCCGGTAAATATAATGGGGGCAAGTAAAAAACTAATGGAAGAAGTGATAATGGCTTATTCTTCTTTTATTCCTATCACTACAGCACGGTTTGCCAATGTTGCTTTTAGCAATGGCAGCTTACTGTATGGTTTTTTAGAAAGGTTAATGAAAAAGCAACCATTGTCTGCACCTAATGATGTAAAAAGATATTTTGTGTCGCCGGATGAGAGTGGCGAATTATGCATGCTGGCATGTATTTTAGGAAAAAGCGGTGATATATTTTTTCCAAAATTACCGGAAAGCAGTATGCGGACTTTTTCTTCTATCGCCAATGATTTTTTGAAAGCATATAATATGTCACCGGATCTTTGCCAGACAGAGGAGGAAGCAAAAGCTAAGGCCGGTTTGTTTAACGGGGAATCACCTTCCTATCCTGTTTATTATTTTTCTTCCAATACTTCCGGCGAAAAATCTTATGAAGAATTTTTTACAGATACAGAGGAACTGGATACAAACCGGTTTACAAACCTGGGAATTGTAAAAATTCCGAAAAGAAATCTGTGGCAGCTATTAAAATAATGATGGAAGAATTAACTGCTATCCTAAATAAACCTGCTACAGATAAAAAAGCAATTGTGCAGGCTATGAAATCATTTATGCCTAATTTTGAACATATTGAAACCGGAAAAAGCCTGGACCAAAAAATGTAATTTTTTGTGTTTGATAATATTATTATAATGTATTCATTAATAAAAAGATTTTTTGATATTGTTTTTTCTTTCTTTGCATTGGTATTATTATTACCATTATTCATCCCCATAATAATCATATTAAAATTAACGGGCGAAGGGGAGATCTTTTATAAGCAAGCAAGGGTAGGATACAAAAACAAGCCTTTTTTTATATGGAAATTTGCTACCATGCTTAAAAACAGCGCTTCCATTGGTTCTAAGGAAATTACTTTGCGAAATGATAGCCGGGTAACCAAATTTGGTAAATTTCTACGTATTTCTAAATTGAATGAACTGCCACAATTAATAAATATTCTGGTTGGAGAAATGAGTTTTGTGGGCCCAAGACCATTAATGGAAGTTAGCTTTCAGCAATACTCCCCACAGGTGCAATCTATGATTTATAATAAGCCACCTGGTTTAACAGGCATTGGGTCCCTGGTTTTCAGGGATGAGGAATTAATCGTTACCCAATCACCACTTTCCCCGGCAGACTGCTACAAATTTAATATAATACCTTACAAAGGCCAGCTCGAAATGTGGTACCAGCAAAAAGCATCCCTGTATACGGATCTTATGATATTATTTTTAACAGCTTGGTCAGTCATCTTTTCCAAATCGCAATTAACCTATAAAGTATTTAAAGATCTTCCCAAAAGATCATTTTAATATTAATCCGTATTTATTGAACAAATCATTGTTATAATTGTATTATATGAATATTAGTTGCTGCTATGGCATCATTTACAATTAAGGATATAGAAAATCTCACAGGCATTAAAGCCCATACCATCCGTATTTGGGAACAACGTTACTCGTTCCTAAAGCCCGGTCGTACCGGCACTAATATCCGCATGTACTCCAATTTTGATTTAAAAAAAATATTAAACATAGCATTACTTAATAAGTATGGATACAAAATATCTCATATTAATAAAATGAGTGAGGATGAGATAAGAGAAAAAATTTTTTTATTAAATGAAGCAGAAGTAAAGCAGGAGTATATTGTAAACCAACTTATCATACATATGGGCGAGTTGGATATGTATTTGTTTGAAACTGTTTTGAATCATCACATCAAAACAATTGGTATTCAACAAACTATTACCCAAATCGTTTTTCCATTTTTAGAGAAGATGGGTATGTTATGGCTTACTAATCATATATCCCCTGCCCAAGAGCACCTGGTAAGTAATATTATCCGTCAAAAAATAATCTCCGCCATAGACAGTACCCCGTTTTCTAATTCTGATAAAACTGTCTTATTATTTTTACCAGAGGGAGAATACCATGAGCTAGGTTTATTATTTATAAATTATTTATTAAGAAACAATGGTATACGAACAATTTACCTGGGCTGTAGTACGCCGTTAAATGATGTAGAAATTATATATAAATTAAAAGAACCGGATTATCTGTATTGTCATTTAACAACTGTATGCGACAAATTTAATTTTGATAAATTTCTTATAAAGATTAGTGAAAAATTTCCTGGCACACCTATAGTATTTTCAGGATTACTTGCTTCTGCTTATAAAAAGAAAGTTTATCCGCCAATAAATTTCAAAAAGTCTTATTCAGAAGTAATTGAATTTATAACAACAATCTGATTTCTTTATATAAAAAACACATTCAAAAATTGTAATCTTATAAATTTTGTTTAACTTTATTTATAATAACTTAAACAAATTATATGGCTACTATAGAATTTAACCAACAGCTTCTTATTAATGCTGATTTTTTAAAGCCATTTGCTGTTACTTTAACTAAAAATATAGAAACAGCTAAAGATCTTTTCCAGGAAACAATGTTTAAAGCACTTGCCAATAAAGAAAAATACAATGCAGGTACAAATATTAAGGCCTGGCTATATACTATAATGCGTAATATATTTATTAATGATTATCGCCGCAAAGCAAAGCAAAACATTATTTTTGATAATACCCCTAATGATTTTTTGTTAAATTATAACCAGACAATTATTAGTAATGAAGCAGAAATGAATTTAAAGATTAAAGAAATTAAAGTAGCTGTACACAGCCTTCCGGGAATATTCCGTGATCCTTTTACCTTATATTTTGAAGGATATAGGTACAATGAAATAGCAAGTATATTGGCAGAGCCTTTAGGTACCGTTAAAAGCAGGATACATTTTGCCCTGAAATTATTAAAAGAACGGTTTTCAAGATTTCAATCATAACTGTATTATAACTTCATCATTTATAGCATTTGAAAAAAGTCGTCATTATAGGCAGTGGTTTTGCAGGCATTTCTGCAGCGTCTTTTATGGCAAAAGCAGGATGGGACGTAACTGTTGTAGAAAAGCATGCTACACCGGGAGGCCGGGCACGCCAGTTATTGACTAATGGCTTTTCATTTGATATGGGGCCAAGCTGGTATTGGATGCCTGGTGTATTTGAAAAATATTTTAATCATTTTGGTAAAAAAGTTTCAGATTATTATGAATTGACCCGGCTGTCACCTTCATATAAAATTTATTGGGAAGATTTGAATATGGATATTCCTGCTGACTTTAATGAGCTGAAAATATTATTTGAAAGTATAGAAAAAGGAAGTGCAGCCCGGTTAGATAAATTTATGCATGAAGCTGCATATAAATATAAAGTCGGGATTGAAAAACTGGTATATAAACCCGGCCGGTCATTAACTGAGTTTATGGATTGGGATATAATAAAAGGAATTTTTAAACTTGATGTATTTACATCAATGAAAAAGCATGTTGCAAAATATTTTAAGCATCCTAAGCTGCAACAGGTAATGGAATTTCCGGTTTTATTTTTAGGGGCTTTACCCAAAGATATTCCTGCATTATACAGCCTGATGAACTATGCTGATATAAAATTAGGTACGTGGTTTCCTAAAGGGGGTATGTATAGTGTGGTAAAAGCCATGTATAACCTGGCAGAAGAATTAGGAGTTAAATTTTATTTCAATCATGATGTCACAAATATTACACTAGAAAATAGCAGGGCAACTCATGTAATAGCAAAAATGACCACTAACCACCAACCACAGAACATTGATAATAAGTCCCCTAATACCCAATACCCAATACCCAATTCCATTGCATTTAAGGCTGATGTTGTAATTGGCGCTGCAGATTATCATTTTATTGAAAATACATTATTACCTGTCAAATATCAATCTTATAAAAAAAAGTATTGGGATAAAAGGGTAATGGCCCCCAGCTGCCTGTTGTATTATATAGGCATCAATAAAAAATTAAAAAATATTTTGCATCATTCTTTGTTTTTTGATGTTAGTTTTGATGTACATGGTAAACAAATTTATGCTGATCCCCAGTGGCCAGCCGAACCTTTGTTTTATGTAAGTGCTACATCTGTAACTGATAGTGATACTGCACCGGAAGGACATGAAAATTTATTTTTTTTGATACCGGTTGCATCCAGCCTGGAAGGTGATACAGAGATATTAAAGGATGATTATTTTAAAAAAATTTTAGACAGGTTTGAAAAGCTGACCGGGGAAACAATTAGAAATAACATTGTATATAAAAGTTCATTTTCGGTAAGCGATTTTATAAGCGAATACAATTCATTTAAAGGCAATGCTTACGGATTAGCCAATACTTTGATGCAAACAGCTCTATTAAAACCGGGAATACGCAGCAAAAAAATAAAAAATTTATATTACACCGGCCAGTTAACGGTGCCAGGGCCAGGTGTGCCACCCAGTTTAATAAGTGGTGAAGTGGTAGCAAAAGAAATAGTAAATTTTTTTTATAACAAACAGGTATAGATTCAAATCATGATGCAACTTTTTCATAAAGTAAGCCAGCAATGCAGTAAGCTCACCACAGAGCATTACAGTACTTCTTTTAGCAGTGCCATTAAATTATTGCATAAAGATCTGCAGACCCCTGTTTTTAATATTTACGGTTTTGTACGCTTTGCAGATGAAATTGTAGATACCTTTCACCAGTACAATAGAAAAGATTTACTGGCAGAATTTAAAAAAGAAACTTATGCTGCCATAGACAGGCAAATCAGCTTAAATCCTATTTTACACAGTTTTCAAATTACAGTTAACCAATATAGAATAG
Source organism: Chitinophagaceae bacterium (assembly GCA_016713965.1). GTDB lineage: Bacteria > Bacteroidota > Bacteroidia > Chitinophagales > Chitinophagaceae > Ferruginibacter. Next base: position 542,534 of record JADJOC010000002.1, on the reverse strand, counting down.
ATAAGAATTTAATAGAAGATTTTTTTAAAAGCATGGAGCAAGACCTTAACAAAAGCCAGTATAATTTGAATGAGTATAAAGAATATATTTATGGCAGCGCAGAGGTGGTAGGGTTAATGTGCCTGTATATATTTTGCAATGGCAATGATCAACTTTATCAGGAGTTAAAGCCATTTGCACAATCTTTAGGAGCAGCATTTCAAAAAGTGAATTTTTTAAGGGATGTAAAATCAGATTATCATTTATTAAACCGTTCTTATTTTCCCGAAATAAATTCAAGCAATTTTACCCAGGCCGATAAAAGAAGAATAGAACAGGATATTGAATTAGATTTTTCAAATGCTTACCAGGGTATTTTAAAATTACCGGTAAAAGCCAGGTTTGGCGTGTATGTAGCTTACAAGTATTATTTATCACTGTTTAATAAAATAAAAAAAATGCAGGCTTCTAAAATTTTAGAAAATCGTATACGGATTCCCGGTTACTCTAAAATGTTTATTTTAGCAAAAGCAAGCATACAAACACAATTAAACTTATTGTAATATTATTATTTTGAAAGAAGTTATTTTAGTAAACGACAACGATGAGCCCATTGGTACCATCGAAAAACTCGCAGCTCATCAACAGGCATTATTACATAGGGCGATAAGTGTTTTTATTTTTAATAAAAAAAATGAAATGCTTTTGCAGCAAAGAAATAAAAAGAAATATCACAGCGGTGGCTTATGGGCCAATGCATGTTGCAGCCATCCTATTCCCGGAGAGGATACGGCAACTGCAGCATCTAGAAGGCTCCGGGAAGAACTAGGGTTTAGTACACCATTAAAAAAGGCATTTCATTTTACATACAAAGCTGATTTTGAAAACGGGTTAACTGAAAATGAATTTGATCATGTATTTATCGGAACCTATGATGGCAATATAGAAATTAATAAGGAGGAAGTAATGGATTACTGTTTTATGAGTATGGAAGATATAAAAAATACCATAGCGTCACACCCGGAAAAATATGCTGCATGGTTTAAAATTGCTTTTCCTAAAATAGAAGCATATTTATCGGGAGTAAATCGTTCCTGATAATGGGTACACAAAAAACAGCAATTATAATTGGTAGCGGCGTAGCCGGAATAGCAGCTGCAATACGCCTGTCTGTTCAAGGCTTTAGTGTACAGGTATTCGAAAAAAACAATTATCCCGGGGGAAAAATTTATTTAATAGAAAAAGATAAGTATAAATTTGATGCAGGCCCTTCCCTTTTTACCCAACCGGAAAATATAGAAGAAATTTTTGCCATTGCCGGCGAACCAATACAAGAATATTTTTCTTACCGGCAAATACCCATAGCCTGTAAATATTTTTATGAAAATGGTACAGCAATAAATGCATATAGCGATATTAATTTGTTCGCTGATGAATTGCATAAAAAATTAAATGAAGATTTATCAGCCACTACCAGATATTTAGAAAGCTCAAAAAAACTTTACAATAATATCGGCTCTGTTTTTTTAAATCACTCTTTGCATAAAAGAAAAACATGGTGGCATAAAAGAATCTTTAAAGCATTGCTTTCTATAAAATCCGTTTATTTATTCAAAACATTACACTATTATAATAAAAAAAAATTTAAATCATACGAAGCTGTAGAGTTATTCAACCGATATGCCACTTACAATGGCAGTAATCCTTACCAGGCACCCGCAATGCTAAGTTTAATACCACATATAGAACAAAACCAAGGTGTATTTTATCCTGCCGACGGCATGGTAAGCATTATCAACGCTTTATATAAATTAGCTTTGAAAAAAGGGGTTCGCTTTAATTTTGATAGCCTGGTGCAGCGTATAATTTTTTCTGATAGGAAAGTAAAAGGCATAGTAGTAAATAATGAGAGTATATCAGCAGATATTGTAGTAAGCAATATGGATGTATATTTTACATATAAACATCTTTTGGCCGATAATGACAAAGCAAAAAAAATTTTAAAGCAGGAAAGGAGTAGCAGTGCCCTGATCTTTTATTGGGGGATTAAAAAGGAATTTTCATCATTACAATTACACAATATTTTTTTTACAAAAAATTACAAAGAAGAATTCGAACATATTTTTACAAAAGGTACATTGTATAATGACCCCACAGTATATGTCAACATAACTTCCAAAATGGAAAAGGGCCATACCCCGGCAGATTGCGAAAATTGGTTTGTTATGATAAATGCCCCGGCTAACACACAGCAGAATTGGCAAACTTTAAAATTGCAGGCAAGGGCAAATATTATAAAAAAAGCTGAATAATGTTTTAAAAACTGATATCGAACCATTAATTGAGGTAGAAGAAATTACAGATCCTGTTTTAATTGAACAGCGAACTTCTTCTTTTATGGGATCTTTATATGGCACAAGTTCTAATTCAAAATGGGCAGCATTCGTAAGGCATCCTAATTTTACTGCCAAGATTAAAGGATTATATTTTTGTGGCGGCAGCGTACATCCGGGTGGCGGAATACCACTTTGTTTAAAAAGTGCTAAAATTGTAAGCGAATTAGTTCAGCAGGATTATAAAAAAAATAAATTTTGAAGTATTCAAAACATACAGTTACAAAACATGAGATCGCTACAATAGTAGCCATTGTATTTCATACAATCGGGATAATTGGCATCTTGTTTTTTGATAAACAATTTTTTATACAATCTACCCCTGTAAATTTATTATTGATGTTTGGGTTGTTAATCTGGACACAAAATGGGAAGAACATTTCTTTTTTATAGCTTTCTTCTCATTTGTGTATGCATAGGAATTGCAGTAGAAATTATCGGAGTAAAAACAGGTTTTCTTTTTGGTAATTACAGCTATGGTATTGTTTTGGGCCCAAAAATTCAATCAGTGCCGATATTAATTGGCATTAACTGGTTTATAATTATTTAGTGTTGTTGTGTTGTGGGTCACACTTTTCTTACCAAAGCAATTAATAAAATTGCTGTTGAACAGCAAGAGTCAACAATGGCGCTTAAATCATTATCGGTAATCATTGATGGAGCAACATTGGCAGTTTTTTTTGATTGGGTGATGGAACCTGTTGCGGTAAAACTAAGGTATTGGCAATGGGTTGGTCTGGAAATACCTTTTTTCAATTACCTCAGCTGGTTTATAATAAGTATCATTTTATTATCGGCATTTCAATACGGAAAATTTAATAAGCACAACAAATTCGCAGTAAATTTGTTATTAATACAGCTAATGTTTTTTTTATTACTAAGAACATTTTATTAATTTATTTAAGTTGAACGCTATAGTTTTTATTTTAATTGTATTAATTACTTTCTTTCTTATGGAGGGTATTACATGGCTTACCCATCGCTTTGTAATGCATGGTTTTTTATGGTGCCTCCACCGGGACCATCATCAGAAAAGCACAGGTTTTTTTGAAAAGAATGATGCATTCTTCCTAATTTTTGCCATCCCAAGCTGGCTTTGTATCATGCTGGGCTTACAAAATAAAGTATATTGGGTAGCAGCAGTTGGTTTTGGTATTGCCATGTATGGCCTTGCTTATTTTATTGTTAATGAAGTAATCATCCACCAACGGTTTAAATGGTTTACAAAAAGTAATAATACTTATATTCGTACGATACGCTGGGCGCATAAAATGCACCACAAACATTTGGATAAGCATGAAGGAGAAAGTTTTGGAATGTTATTTGTGGCTAAAAAATACTGGCATAAAATAAAAGAAGATAAAAAAAGAAATGCGAAATAATTTTTGTAACCAGCTTTTGCACTACTATTAAGCATCGTTGTGTCACTCACTTTTGCTTTTTCAGCTATATGCAACAATTCGTGTAATCCGCCATAATTTGTGTTTGAAAAATAAATATTTGAACAATAAACTGTCATACCACCACCGATTATTAAACAATTCGTTCTAATTCGTGCAATTCGTGTTTTAAAAATAAAAATTGAATAATCATCATACATATCTCATCATATTAGCCGCTTCATTAGTCGGCCCACTACTACTAAGCTTTGATAAAAAAGTAGCCTTTTACAAAAAGTGGAAATATCTTTTTCCTGCAATGGTAATTCCGGCATTATTTTATATCGCCTGGGACATTTATTTTACCGCAAAAGGCATATGGAGTTTCAATGAAAATTGCATTACAGGAATAAAATTATCAAACCTGCCTGTTGAAGAAGTGCTGTTTTTCTTTGTAGTGCCTTACTGCTGTATATTTATTTACGAATGTTTGCGAAGTTATTTTCCCGGCATAAAAAACAAACCACAAGGCAACACAGTACTAAAGCTGCTAGCTGTAGCCTTATTTATTACCAGCATTATTTTTTTCAACAAAAATTATACTTCCTATACATTTTTTTTTCTTTCTGTTTGTATTGCAATAATTTATTTATTCAGAAAATTCTTTACATCTTTTGATGCATCTTCTTTTTTAATTTCTTACCTGGTTATTTTGATTCCATTTTTAGTGGTGAACGGTTTTTTACTGCCATTCCGGTAGTGCTGTATAACAATGCAGCAAACCTCGGCATCAGAATTTATACTATTCCCTTCGAGGATATTTTTTACGGAATGTTGTTAATTTTGATGAATGTTGTCATTTATGAAAAAATAAAAAATTAATTCGTTTTTACAATCCCTTGAATCATGAAATTCGGAAAAGTACCGGAAACTCAAATCAGCAATATTGATTTTTCTTTGCCAGCAGAACCTGCATTTAATGCAACCATATTGCCTGGCAAACCTGTACAAACCCCAAAAGTATATATTGGCTGCGCTAAATGGGGCGTACCGGAATGGATAGGTAAAATTTATCCCACCCAAGTAAAAGAAAAAGATTTTTTAGAGCATTATGTTAAGCATTACAACACGATTGAATTAAATGCCACACATTATAAAGTATATGATGAAGCTACCATACAAAAGTGGGCAGATAAAGTAGGCAATAAAGATTTTATTTTTTGTCCAAAAATGTACAAAGGCATATCCCATGAAGGTAATTTGCTGGATAAAAAAGAGCTCACGGATGAGTTTTTAAAAAATATTACCGCATTTAAAAACCACCTTGGCCCCATCTTCATCCAGTTAAATGAAACATTTTCTCCGGGAAGAAAAAATGAATTATTTACTTTTCTTGGATCATTGCCAAAAATATTTCAATTTTTTGTAGAAGTGCGCCACCCGGATTGGTTTAGTAATGCTGCCATTAAAAATGAATTGTTTGCAGTGTTAAAAAATTTAAACATCGGTGCAGTTATTACCGATACCAGTGGCAGAAGAGATTGTGTGCACATGCATTTGACCAACAGCCAAACTTTTATACGCTATGTAAGCAATTGCCTTCACGAAACGGATTATGTACGTATAGATGGATGGATAGAAAGAATAAAATTTTGGGTACAAAATGGCTTGCAGGAAATCTATTTTTTCATTCACATGGAAGATGAAATTTTTTCGCCGGAATTAACGGTTTATGTAGTTGATAAATTAAATGCTGCTTTGGGTTTGCAATTGGAAAAACCAAAATTTATTGCTGTGCAGCCCGGCTTGTTTGGGTAATTGTAGTTAATTAAAAATGAAGAATTAAAAATTAAAAATTTTTTAGCTGCAAACAATAATCTAAAGCTCCGTAGGAGCGATATGTCAGTAGCATAGCTCCGTAGGAGTAGCATAGCTCCGTAGGAGCGGCATGTTTACAACAAAACATCATTAAAGTTAAATAAAGATTTACCGCTCAATGGATGCCGGATAGCAGCGCATACCCTCTCGCATTTTGCGGGAGAGTAGCAGCGTATGAGCCGGTACCGAAGGTGAATAAAGGTATGAAGCTGACAGCCCAATTAATTATACTACCAAATAAACCAATTAACATTTCAACAAATTAACATCTTGACAATTCAGCATTTATTTTACCACAAACAACTCCTCCCACCTAGTCGTATACCTCGGGCTTCTTAACTCCTGGCGCATTTTCCAGTTCTTTGCTGTTCCTGATGCGGCAAATTTTAAAATATCGTTCCTCATGGCAAAATTCACATTGTCTACCATGTCCATCAGCATTCGTTTACAATTGTCTTTTTCTTCTACAAATAAATTGGCCTGTATGGTAGTATCTGGCACCAGCCCACTTAATATTACACCGGCTTTTTTATATTGCCGCCCTTTTTCAAATAGCTTATCGATCAACCGCACTGCAGGTTTTATCAGATCATTGGTGGCAGAAGTAGCCAAAGGTAATGTTACATAAGAACCCACGCTTTGGCCACGACGGAACCCGGCATCATGCCTCAATTCTTTTGGTACAATAAAAACATTGATGATGGTAGCAGCGCTTTTTTGCCGGCGCAGCTTCTCTGCAGCACGGGAGGTGTAGGTGGCAATGGCTTCTTTAATGTCTGCAATATTATTTACTGCATGGCCAAACATGCGGGTGGTCATAATCATTTTTTTTACTACCAGCTCTTCTTGTATTGGTATGTAAGGTTTTTCCTGCAATTCTTTAAGCAGCCTAATACCCACTACACCGCCTAAATGTTTTTTTGCCCAGTCTTCGTTTTTATTCCGCAAATCCAAGGCAGTAAATATGGCATGCATGTCTTTTAATTTATTTGCATACTGCCAGCCGATGCCCCACACATCGCTAACTGGTGTTTGGTGCAGGGCTTCAATAATTTTTTCTTCCGTATCTAATACCAAAACACAATCTGTGGCAATTTTATTTTTTTTGGATAATTTATTGGCCACTTTGGCCAAAACTTTTGTAGGTGCTACGCCTACGGAAACTTTTATGCCCGTCCACTGTTCAACAGTTCTACGTATATGCATTGAAAAATGTTGCAACTGCCCGGGTGCAACATTACTTAAATCTAAAAACGCTTCATCAACAGAATATACTTCTACATTATCCTTTCCCATCAGCATTCTCAGGGTTTCCATTACCCGCCAGCTTAAATCGCCATATAAAGTATAGTTGGAAGAAAAGGTAGCAACGTTAAATTGTTCGATAACTGGCTTGGCTTTAAAGTATGGCCCGGCCATGGGTATGCCCAAAGCTTTTGCTTCATCACTTCGTGATACAATACAGCCATCATTATTGCTCAATACAATAACAGGTTTGTCATTCAGCTCCGGCCTGAACAATCTTTCGCAGGAGCAGTAAAAACTGTTGCAATCTACAATGGCTTTCATAATATTGGTGGGTTTTAGCCCTTTATCAATGTAAAACCATATTTTTCTATAAACTCATCATACTCTTGCTGAAAAGCTTTCTTTTGGTGATGAGCTTCCTGGTTTTTAATATACGCTCTAACTTTATCTACACCAGACTCACTCACAGATACTGCAAAATATTCATCTTGCCACTCAAACTTTTGCCGACATAAATTATTTTTATTAATCCAGAAAGAACTTTCTCCCTTTATCAAGTGCATTATTTGGGCAATATTTTGCTCCTGGTTTAATGAAACCAGGCAATGGATATGATCTACATGCCCGTTTATAAAATCTATGTAAATATTTTTAGCTTGTGCGTTTTCGCAGATATGATTAAATACTTGTTGGCGGATGTTTTTAGTTAATAAAGGTTGCCTGTTTTTTGTAGCCCAAACTAAGTGCACCCATAATTTTACAAATGGCATAAGTAGAGTTTTATCAATTAATGTGTATTTATTTTAATACCTGAATTATTTTATTGGATATTATAATATTCATTGGACTGTTCTTTGTGAATTGCACCGCTCTTATAAATTGCCTCGGCCTTTAGGCCGAGGATAAAAGACTATACTCTTTACTGTGGCTTTAGCCACCAACTGCGATGGCTAAAGCCATCATTAAATTCAAATTTTTCTTATTACCCTCGCCTTAAAAGGCGAGGCAATTCAAAAGGAACCCTCTCAAGCCTGACAGGCATTTCATAAATTCCTTATAATACAAGTCACCACGCCCCAGATCTTACAATCACTGAATTCGCTAATTTCTATCGGCGACAGTTTCGTAGTTTCCGGTACCAGCCGCATTTTGTTAAAAGATATCTCAAGGCGCCGTATCAGCATTTCACCATCAATTACTGCAATTACTATTTTACCGTTTTGCGGTTTAATGCTCCGGTCTACAATAACAATATCCCCTTCATAAATTCCTGCACCGTTCATACTAGTGCCACTAACCCTCATAAAAAAAGTAGCCGGTTTGTTTTTGATCAGTTGCTCATTCAGGTCTATTCCCCTTTCCATAAAATCATCCGCAGCAGCCCCAAAGCCGGTTGCATTAGCAGTAGGGATATCATGCTGGTTAAATTGCTTGCTACCCTGGTAGCCCGCTGAAAAAAATTTTTCCACATCCATATAAATATATTTTTAATTACTAAACTATTTAGTAAATTTATGCTAAATTAATTGGTATTCAAATTTTATCCAATATATTTTTATCAACATGATTACAATAAACCCACAGGAAATGAAATACAGCATTGCAAAATATTTATTGATACTAAACCCACATGAAGCACTACAACATAAAATCCTTCATGTAAAGCAGGAGTTCAAAGAAAAATATCAAACCACTTCCAATTTTTCCAAACCATACATTATGCTGGTAAAATTTTTTACCTGGGAAATGATGGAAGAAAAATTAAGCAGCGGTTACAAATGATAAGCATGGGCATACCACCGTTTAAATTGGATTTAAAAGATTACGGCAGCTTTCCCACGCATACCATTTATATTAATGTAGTTACAAAAAATGCCATTCAAAACCTGGTAAAAGAAATTCGTTCTGCACAACGGTTAATGAAATCTCCGGATAACAAACCACATTTTATGATGGAGCCGCACATTACCGTTGCAAATAAACTCACCGATATGCAGTATGAAAAAAGCTGGCTCGAATATTCACACCGGTATTTTACCGGCAGCTTTATTGCCGATAGTATGCTGTTGCTAAAACAAAAAGCCGGCGCAATGAAATATGAAGTGGTACAACGGTTCAGCTTTCAAAACCTGCCGGTAACCATAAAGCAGGGAGATCTGTTCGGCTAAGAGATTGAAAGAGATGAAAAAGGAAAAGAGTTGATTCATTTATGCTTCTCTTTTTTCTCCTTTTCTCTTTTTAACTCTTAGCCTCGATTAGATATTTTTTGTAACCAGCTTTAGTTTTTCATGGCATCATCGTTGTGTCACTCACTTGTACGGCATACCATTATTCATCAACAAAAAAATTCGTGTAATTCGTCACAATTCGTGTAATAAAAAAATAATGCAAAACCAACTACCACAAGATCACCACAAAGTTAAAGCCAGGCCGCAGGAAGAATCCGTGCAATACATCCAGGGCCGTGGCGCACAGTTCAATACTAAAAATCGTTTTCTCAAAGATGAAAAAGTAAAAGAGCATATTGAAGGCATCGATGATTGGGAAGAAACCAATCTGCCCACACAATATATCGAGCAGCAGTCCAAAACCATTGTAAACAAAATAGAAAGCCAGGATGTAGGCATGGGCTACAGCATGAACCCTTATGCCGGGTGTGAACATGGTTGTATTTATTGCTATGCCCGGAATGTGCACGAATACTGGGGCTATAGTGCCGGACTCGATTTTGAGCAAAAAATCCTGGTGAAAATAAATGCACCGCAACTGCTGCGTAAATTTTTAATGCACCCAAAATGGGAATGTGCGCCCATTATGCTCAGCGGAAATACAGATTGCTACCAACCGGCAGAACAGCAATACCGCCTTACCCGTGGCTTGCTGGAAGTATGTAATGAATTCAACCAGCCGGTAGGCATACTCACTAAAAATTCCTGGATATTAAAAGACAAAGATATTTTGCAGGAAATGGCAAAAAAACAAATCGTATCAGCAATGGTTTCCATTACTTCTTTTAATGAAGACCTGCGCCGCATGATGGAACCACGAACCACTACTGCCAAACAAAAATTAAAAGTAATTAATGAATTAAGCAAAGCAGGCGTACGCATGGGCGTAATGATGGGACCGATGATTCCTGGATTAAACGAACACGAAATGCAACGCATTATGAAAGAGGCCGCAGACAATGGCGCTACATTTACCGCTTATACTTTTATCCGGTTGAATGGCGCCATTAAATTTTTATTTCACGACTGGCTCTACAAAAACTTCCCTAACCATGCTGATAAAGTGTGGCACCTGATACAGCAAAGCCATGATGGAAAAGTAAACGACAGCCGCTGGGGTGTTCGCATGCGTGGCGAAGGTAGCATTGCAGATATGGTGGCACAGCAATATAAAAAATATGGTAAACTATATAATATGAATGCTGAGCGCTGGGAGCTGGATTGTACAAAATTTAAACGGCCTGGGGAGCAAGGGAAGTTGTTTTAAAATTGGGTAATGAGGTATTAAGGTAATTATGGAATTGGGAATTTGTAATTAGTAATTTGGGTTGAGGGTTTGAAGTTTGAGGTTGGGTTCAGCTCCGTAGGAGCTAAATATTTATAGCAGAAGTAAAAAGCATTGAACCCAACTCCGTAGGAGTTGAACATTTATAAGATAATATTTAACAACAAAACGCAATTAAAGATCAATAAAGGTATGCCGCATAAGGGAGTGACCCCGCCTTCGGACGGGGCAGGCTACAACGGTGATGACCATGGCTGCATCAGCCTGGACAAAAAATAAAGTATTATCGTCTTACCGCCTTCCCGGCAAAAAAATAAAAAAAATCATTACGTGCCTTAGTGGCAAACATAAACCCAATTTTTCACCACAAATAAAATTATTTTAATGAACATTGTTATTTATGATGGTAGTTTCGAAGGCTTGCTCAGCGCTGTATTTGAAATATACGAGTATAAAATTGAGCACCCCTTTATTTGTAAAAATGTTACTGCATCTTCGGGCAGTTTGTTCGGAAAAGTGCATAGTGTGCAAACGGATAAAGCAAAAAGTGACCGGATAGTGAAAAAATTAAAAAATAAACTTACCAATGATGCTGTAATGCAGTTGTACAAAACTTTTTTATCAGAATTAAATGGTATTGAAAATACCTTGCTGCGCTATATGCAATATGTAATTTCCTCCAGGCAAACTGTTGAGAATGATTTTAGCAATCCTGATATATTGTTGGTGCAGCAAACCAGTAGAAAAGTACATCGTGAAAAACACCGCATGGAAGCATTTGTACGGTTTCAATGTACTAAAGATCAGTTATATTATTCCATCATCCAGCCGGACTTTAATGTGTTGCCTTTACTCAGCAAGCATTTTGAAAACCGCTATGCCGACCAGCGCTGGCTGATTTATGATGCGTTACGCAAATACGGATTGTACTACGATTTGCAAAAAGTAGACGAAGTGAAGATTGATTTTTCTGCTGACTTAAACAATGAAAATAATTTAGCAGCCATTTATGATGAAAAAGAGGAGTTGTACCAACATTTATGGCAGCAATATTTTTCAAGTGTGAACATTGCTGCACGTAAAAATATGAAGTTGCATATTCAACACATGCCAAAAAGGTATTGGAGGTTTTTGGTGGAGAAGAAGGGTTAAGCATGCCATAGTATTATAAAAATGTTTATTTTTAATAAACTTAATTTGCTAAACTATGGGAAGAAAAAGAGAATCTCAAATTGTAATGCTAGAGCATTCTAAAGCTAAAATAGAACTACTTGAAAAATATCTTCAAAAGTATTTGAATATAATATCAAATGATGGATTTACAAATAAGATAAATTTGTTTGATTTATTTTGTGGTGAAGGAATTTATGAGAATGGAGGCGAAGGTAGCCCTGTTATATTAATCGTTTAGTCATTTAGTATGTATAAAACCACTATGCTGCATACTGTACATGGCTTACATGAAAGTATTTTTGCACCTGCTTTCTGTCATTTTTTCGATTGTTCATAAATTCTTCTACGTTCATTTTCATCTGAGCCTTATTAATAGGGCGTTTCTTCCCAATTACATTAGTTTTTAAATCTTGATTTACATACTCTTGGGCATTTAATTCAGGGCTATAGGGTGGTAGAAAAAATAATTCTATTCTTTCTTTGTTTTCTTCTAACCATGCTTTTACCGCTTTGGTTTTGTGTGCTGAATGTCCATCTACACCAAAAATATCTTTTGTTGTTTATACTTTACCAGTTGCACTAAAAATTCTAAAAATACGCCTCCGTTGAATGTGCCATCCAGTATCATAAACTCTACATGGCCTTTATTACTAATGGCTGATACCATGTTTAAAGAAAATCGTTGTCCTGTTTTTTTATCACAGGGGTTTCTCCTTTGGGTGCATAGCTTTTACCTGCCTGATGGTCGCTACGCATACCTACCTCATCTTCAAAATAAATAACTGCATTTTCTTTGAACGCCCTTTTCTTAATGGCTGGGTATTGTTGCTCTAACCATTCTTTTACCCGTTCAGGATTTTGTTCAAAGGTTTTGGTAATAGGCTTTTTGGGGTATAACCCCAACTCTTTAAATATCTGCCTACTTGCCAACGGCTTAACTCTATACCATATCTTTCCAGTATCAATTGCTGTACTGCTTCTCTTGTCCATAACCCAAAAGATAGCTTTAATTGTTCTGGTAATTTCTCTTTCACCAACTGCCTTACTTCGGCAGCCTGCTTGCCATTTATTTTTTTACCGCCTTGAACTCCTCGTTTTTTTGATGCCAAACCTCTACTGCCTTTTTGCCTATAGCGATACCAAATTTTTTGAACCCCATTTAAGGTTAAACCATAAAGCAATGAGCATTCTTGCTGGCTACCTTTTTTCTTTTTAAGAAAATCAACCACCAATAACCGTACTTTTTCTTGGGCATCTTTACTGCCACGGCGTTTATCTTTTTGCATACGCAAAAATACAAAATAAAATTGATATTACATACTAAATTATGCTCTTATTAATAATATTAAAAACGTTAAAAGATCTACATTTTATCAATAAAGCTAAAAATAGAAATATTCCAAAAGTAGATGTATGCTTTAATGATTTAGATGAATTAAAGATTGAAAAATTAAAGAAGAATATAATAGAAAAGAAACTACATTATGCAGAATTTGGCAAACTAAACTATCGATCTAAAGATTATAAATCAATTGTTCCAGTATTAGCAAATTATATAAGTAAATTAAAAAATGAAAAAGCTTTTGTATTTATAGATCCATACGGATATAAAGAGATAAGAGCAAGTGAGATAAAAGATATTTTATCGTCAAAAAAAGCTGAAGTTTTGCTTTTTCTTCCTACACAATTTATGTATAGATTTGATGAAAAAGGAACACCAAAAGCACTGATAGATATTTTAGAAGAATTGGTAGATTTAAAAGATTGGAAAGTCAATAATTCAGTATATGGTTTTATTGAACAATTTAATAATGCTCTAAGACAGTATTTAGGGAAAGATTTTTTTGTAGATACTTTTACTATTCAAAAGGATGAATCTACTGTATATTGTTTATTTTTCTTTTCAAGTCACATAAGAGGATTTGAAAAAATGTTGGAAACCAAATGGGAAATTGATCAAGAGCATGGAAAAGGTTGGAGTTATGAAAAAACAATAGATTTATTCTCATTTATTAAAATTAACTCTCTAGAAGAAAAAGTTGTTAAATATATTTCTGAGAATGATAAAGTAACTAATGGGGATATTTATGAATTTATTTTGAGGCTTGGTTTTTTGCCAAAGCATATTAATGAAGTATTCGCAGCTTTGCAGAATGATAAAAAACTGAATGTTTTTAGCACTAAGGGAGAGAATATTAGAAAAGGAGCTTTTTACATTAGTTATGAAAATTATAAGAAGGCGTTTGATAAAATTTATTTTAAAATTATTTAACCATGGCACAATCATCAATAGAATGGACAGAAATGACCTGGAATCCAACAACCGGCTGCAATAAAATTTCGGCAGGCTGCAAATATTGCTATGCAGAAGTAATGACAAAACGTTTAATGGCAATGGGTATCGAAAAATACAAAGATGGGTTTCAAATAAGAACGCATATTAGCGCATTAAATATCCCTTACACCTGGAAAAAGCCAAAAGTGGTTTTTGTTAATTCCATGAGTGATTTATTTCATCCCGAAGTACCAGTGGAATTTATTAAAGAGGTATTTTCAGTAATGAATGATAACCCTCAACATATTTTTCAGGTCTTAACAAAACGTGCTGATAGGTTACTAGAAGTGCATAAACAATTAAAATGGACAAAAAATATTTGGATGGGCGTATCAGTAGAAGATGAAAAAGTAACGGATAGAATTGATTGTTTAAGACAAACAAATGCAAAAACTAAATTTCTTTCTTGCGAACCTTTAATTGGTCCGTTAATGAATATGAACCTTGAAAATATAAACTGGGTTATTGTTGGAGGAGAGAGTGGTAGAAAATCCAGGCCAATGAAAGAATGGTGGGTTTGGGATATAAAACAGCAATGCCAGGAGCAAGGAACATTATTTTTCTTTAAGCAATGGGGTGGCGTTAATAAAAAGAAATCAGGCAGATTACTTGCGGGAAATACTTATAATGAGATGCCGGTAAAGGAAATTGAATTTGCTTAATCCCTACTTCACCAATGTCCCCACCTTTTCCCCCGTAACCACTTTCAATAAATTACCCGGCTTGTTCATATCAAAAACAATAATCGGCAGGCTGTTTTCCATGCAAAGTGTAAAAGCCGTCATGTCCATCACCTTTAATTTTTTTTGAATGCAGTCATTAAAAGAAATGGTATCAAACTTTGTAGCAGCCGGGTCTTTTTCCGGGTCGGCAGAATAAATGCCATCCACCCTCGTGCCTTTTAAAATCACATCAGCTTTTATTTCAATAGCCCTTAAAGAGCCGGCAGTATCTGTAGTAAAATATGGGTTACCCGTACCGGCTCCAAAAAATCACCAGCCTTCCTTTTCCAAATGCCGTATGGCACGCCTGCGGATGTATGGTTCAGCAATTTGCTCCATTTTAATAGCGCTTTGCAATCTGGTGTATACCCCGGCTTTTTCCAACCCACTCTGAACAGCCATGCCATTTATTACCGTGGCCAGCATTCCCATATAATCGCCCTGCGCCCTTTCAATACCACTGGTAGCCTCATTCATTCCCCGGTAAATATTACCGCCGCCAATCACTAACGCTACCTGTACACCCATTTCTGTAATCTGCTTGATGTCCTGTGCGTATTGCGCAATAATAGTAGGGCTGATAGGATCAAAACTATTTTTATCACCCATTAAAGATTCACCCGAAATTTTAAGTAAAATTCTTTTGTACTTGGGAAGCATAGCGTAATTTTTTTTGCGTTGCGAAGATACATTTTTGATCTGTCCTAAAAATTTTTATTCAATAATCTTTATATTATGTTTCTTATGGGCTGTCAGCTATTGATACATAATTCAACTGTTGTTCCGGCTAAAAAGATTATATCGATTTTCCTTCTCTGTAGGAGAAGGTGCCCAAAGGGCGGATGAGGTTTGCTACTCCGCCACAATGCCGACGCACTGACTCGTCCTAAAATAAGTTTACAGGTTATATAAATGTGTTTTTTATTTACTGTAATTTTTTGGATGTTCAAAGTTAGGCTTTGAATGATAATAGTTTTCCATAATTTTTCTGTTTTTAAGTTAATGTTACAATGTATTTGCTCTGGTGTAAGGTTACCTATGCTCATATGTGGCCTTTGTTGGTTATAAAGTTTTACTGTCCGCTTAAGTATAGCTTTAGCTTCTATAATATTTGCAGGTTTGCAGAACTGCAAATACTCATCCTTTATAATCCCATTAATTCTTTCAGCAAGGGCATTTTCTAAAGGGTCGCCATTTTCAGTCATACTGATTGTAATATTATTTTCATTTAATAATTGTACATAGCTATTACTACAATACTGTAAGCCCCTGTCACTGTGGTGTGTAAGCTTAAATGGCCCTGCGGCCTCAAGCCGCAAAGGGCTATTTTAGGCGCTTGTATACAGTGTACACTTTCCATATTCTCTGCTACAGAATACCCTACAATCTTACGGCTGTAAGCATCTGTTATAAAACTTATGTAAAAGAACTGCTGCTTTGCTTTCCAGTATGTAATATCACTTACCCATAACTGGTTTATACCACAAGGCGTAAACCCTCTCACTAAATTAGGATAACGCCTGAACCAATGCTTTGAGTTGGTCGTTATAGTAGTACGTCTTTTCTTACGTACCAGTAGTCCATGAACTGCCAGCAAATCAAATAAAGCATCCCTGCCCATTTTTATTTGGTTATCAATCATGAAGCTTTGTAACATCTCATAAAGCTTACGGGTGCCCATACGCCTATGCAACAAACGGATGCGCTTCACCTCTTCTATCACCAGCTTTTGTTCTATATCACTACTATAACAAAACCAGCTATACTGATAATGAGCCTGCCGGGTAATACCAAACCATCCACATAGCCTGGCAAGGCCTATATGGGGAATTCCCTTTTCATAACCATTATGGTTTGGTGTTGAACTTTTTCTAATAGGAACTTTTAGTTGCTGTTCTGCTACATCTATCATCGTAGAAAAGCAACAGCTTTTGCTCTGCTTCCTTAAGTTGTTGTTCCAATTGTTTTATCCGAACCTCAATTCTTTAATTTGGGCATCGCCACCTTCCAAGCTATGAATGCTACGTTTTGACATAGATAACCTTTCTGCAAAACTAATCACTTTTCGCTGACATCCATTAACATCATAACCTAAACGGCGCATCCATTTTACTATCAAACCATTTTCTTTCTTTCGGCCTGTGTATTTTTCCCATATAGCTTGCTTCGTCGTTGGATAGGATAAATACTCCTTAATAATTAATTCTTTCTCTGCATCACTAAAATAGTACAACTCATTTGACTTATACTGACGAATAATATTATGACCCATCTTAATCAAATTTGCGTAAACCTATTTTAGGACAAGACACACAAGGCTTCAGCGGGGTCATCCACCGCTATCCGGCATCCATTAAACGGTTGAATCTTTATTCAACATTAATCATGTTTTACTGTAAACCTATCGTCCTACGGAGTTTGTTTTTTTGATCATAACAAATTTTTAATTTTTAATTCTTCATTTTTAATTGAAAAATAATATGCTACAACTATTGATTTTACTGGCCTTGACAAACTTTTGTAATTTCGTTGCAAAAATATTTTTCAAAATAAATTTGGTCATTCAAAAAAAATACTTCTACTTTTGCATCATCAAAATAAATAAAATGTTACGCAGTTATCTACATATTGAACCCAAATGCAAGTCAAATCCGGCACTGGATTTTACAGGCAACGGGGCTATGTTATACTGCTATGTGTAAAATAAAAATTACAAATAAATTATAACAAAAAGCCCCAAAAATAAAGTTGGGGTTTTTTTATGTAAAAAATTTAAAACAAACATCTAGGGTTAAAATAAAATAAGCAAATGATAAAATTAAGGACATATCAATCACCCGCAATGCGATTTACAGCCGAGCATAACATTAGTAAATGTTTTGATGCCGGAGTGGGTAATCTATATCCATCACACATACGACCGTGGTATAAAAAAATTGGAGCGCCTAAAGCGAATTCTAATAAATACTTAACCCGGTCAATAAAATGACCGGGTTTTTTATTGCCCTGTAGCTTAAAAGGAAAAGCTGCGGAAAAATCGGAACCGCGGAGTGCATGGATATCCCCGTTATGATTACGCATTGTAATGGGTAAAATTTACAGAAGCACCGAAATGTGTAAACAAAGTAGGGAAGCGTATTTACAGCCATGCTGTTCTGAATTAGAAAATGTCGGTTCGAAATACGGAGTATTCACGAACACAAAATAAAATAATTATGCAGTGAGTAATCCGGCCGGGGCAACAGCAGTTCTTTTAAAAGGTTCGTTAGTGTAATGGCTAACATCACAGATTGTCGATCTGTTGCTACGGGTTCGATTCCCGTACGAACCGCCTATTCTCCCTCTCCTTTTGGAGAGGGTTGGGGTGAGGTATATAGCAGCATTCCAATAGGTTGGATACTCCGTCTGGACCGGAGAGGCTGCAGGTTCGAGCCCTGCCTGCTATACAAAAATGCGATGTAGTGTAATGGCAACACACCGCTCTCATAAGGCGGAAGATCCTGGTTCAAATCCAGGTGTCGCAACAAGAATAATGTGGCTTAGCTCAATGGTGGAGTTTTACGCTGATACCGTAAAGGATGATGGTTCGAATCCATCAGTCACAACAGTAACTGGCTTGTAGCTTAACGGATAAAGCACTACGCTACGAACGTAGTAAATAAGAGTTCGATTCTCTTTGAGCCATCAAAATGTTGTCTTTAGTTTAATCGGTAAAACACCTGATTGTGAATCAGGAAAACAGGGTTCGAAACCCGAAGGCAACCGAATAGTGTAACTGATTCGTAGCTCAATTGGTCAGAGTATCCGGCTTTTAACCGGAGGGTTCTGGGTTCGAGTCCCAGCGGGTCAACAAAAAAAGGATGAATAGCTCAATGGTAGAGCTGCGGCTTGTTAAGCCGATGGTTGTAGGTTCGAGCCCTTCTTCATCCGCAAATAAGTGAGTGCGCCGGAGCTGGAGAGCCGGGGTGGTCTGTAAAACCACTGCTTAACCGCTGAGTAAGTTCGAATCTTACCACTCACACCAATAACGGAGAGAGACCGGTTGGTCGAGGAAGCTGTCTTGAAAACAGTTGGCTGTAAAAGGCTCAGGGGTTCGAGTCCCTTTTTCTCCGCAAAAGAAGATGATAGTAGTACCGGCGATGAAAGGATTGATTATTATTTTCTTTTCCCCGAAAAGAAAATAATAACAGAACAAGTTCACAACGATGATGGCTATGAAAAACTGAAGCTGGTATTAAAAGAATAAAATGGAGAGCTGACAGAGTGGTAATGTACGAGCCTGCTAAGCTTTGATTGTCGTTAATTCGGCACGAAGGTTCGATCCCTTCGCTCTCCGCAAACGATGCGTTGGCAGACAAGGCGTATGCACCTGACTGCAAATCAGGAGAACAAAGTTCGATTCTTTGACGCATCTCAAATGGATGAATAGCTCCAATGGTAGAGCATTCCGCTGAAGCCGGAACAGTACAGGTTCGACTCCTGTTTCATCCACAAAAAAATAGAATATTTAAAAATGAATAACAATGGAACAGCAGCAGAAATGGAGAAAATTAAACGGGCAAAAGATTCATATCCCTATTGAGGATGAAGTAAAAAATGTAATAGCAAGAGAAAAAAGGGCGGGCAATGAATTAAAGGTATGTATCGGTACAGATAGCCAGGTAAAAGGTAAGGTTACAGAATTTGCTACCGTTATTGTATTCATCCGTAAAGGCAAAGGGGGCTTCATATACATCTGCAATGAAGTTACTCATACAAAAATGAGTATCAAAGAAAGGATGTTGATGGAAGTGGCAAAGAGTATTGAAATATCTTATGCACTATGCGAAATTTTTACTTTGTATAAAGTAGATATGGAGGTACATGCAGATATCAATACCAATCCAAAGTTTAAAAGTAATGATGCATTAAAAGAAGCAATGGGTTATATCACCGGTATGGGTTTCGCTTTTAAAGCAAAGCCCAATGCATTTGCCAGCAGCAGCTGTGCCAATAAAATAGTTCAGTAAAATTTAGAGTCTGATCCCCTTCTCCTTTGGAGAAGGGTTAGGGATGAGGTTCAATAAAAATATTAATAACATTTAAAAAAATTTAACAATGAAAAAAAATTACGGGTTCATAATAAGCAACAATAATCAGCCACACCAAGGTGGAATTTACCAAACGGTAAAACATAAATTATTATGGACACAAAAATTATTCAACAATATGGCGAGGATATCCTTTGCTATCAAATAAAAGACAAACGCAGAAAAATCCGTGATCAGAAAAAAAGGTGAAGAAAAAGATTGATACGGTTGAATAGAGAATGGGATCAAATCAGGCACAAGCAGCGAAATTTAGGATATGTAGACTTAGTTCCTCCAATAGTAAGAGGCTGGAAAAGATATTTTATTTTAAGAGAGGATGTAGCAAAAAGCAGGTATGCGGATTTTTATCAAAAAATATTGGATAAAATAAATACTGTTCAGTATAGCTATAGAAAAGATTTTAAAAAGAAAAAACGCCAGCGTGGAAAAAAAATTTGGGTGGTACAAGGGCAACGTCTTGCAGAACTAGAAGAATATTTATTTAAAAAAGAAAAGTTTACTGAAAAAGAAGCTGCCTTATTTGAAGAGAAGTATGTTGCCATGGGGCAGGGCAATTATAAAAAACTGGTAAAAGTTTTTGTTTTTAAAGAACCCTGGCGTTTTGTGTTAAGAGTTAGGCCGAATTTAATTACTAAAGTAAAAGCTGTTGATCTGGAATTGGAAAAAAGATCGGCAGAAATAAGTGATTATTTAGATTGGAATGGCATGCGTGGAAGGTTTAACCGGTTGATACATGGCAGTGAACATAATGGTTGGGGAAGATACGGAACTAAAAAATGGCAAAATAAGAATCCTGCAAAATATCAGTTTACACAACAATCATTGCAGCAGTTGCTGGATGAAGAATGGTATAACCAATAAAAATTTAAAAAAATGGAAAACAAACAAAATATATTAACAGGCGATAAAATTTTCGACGGTTTTATGGAACCTAAGGCATTGTTTTTACATTGTTTTGGAAAAATGCCTTGCATTACCTGGGTTGGGAATATCGATAAAACAAATGTTTTAAAATTCATCGAACAAAAACATGCAGATAAAATTGAAAGTATTTACCAAAATTCAGAATATGACCGTAAAAAAAAGCAATCATCTTTTAGCATGGCAATTCTTAAATTAAGCAATACCTGCATAATAGAGTTGACAGATAACTATTGTGAAATTTTGCATACAAAAGAGAATGATCAGTTTGCAAATGATCTGATAAAAGAAGTCAGCGTATTTAAAGCAAAGCAAAAGAAAAAAGCTTTTGAAATAAATATTATTGTAAAAGACAGTTATGGATTAGAGCTGAAAAGCATGGAGATTAAAAAAACAAAACTCGATTTAAACCTTTATTATGAAGATGATTTTTTAGAAGTGGATAAAGTGATACAAAATCGCTTGGGCAAAAAGGATGACAAAGGGATCGTATTGCTGCATGGGTTGCCAGGAACAGGAAAAACCACTTACCTGCGTTATTTAATTGGTAAGCTAAAAAAGAAAGCCATGTTTGTATCACCGGGAATGGCAGCAACAATTATGAACCCGGAGTTTATTGATTTTTTAATTGATAATCCCAATAGTATTTTAATTATCGAAGATGCAGAAAATATTATCATGGACCGCAGGATGGGAGGCGATTCATGCGTATCAAATTTGCTGAATATTTCCGATGGGTTGCTGGCAGATTTTTTAAATGTGCAGGTAATCTGCACTTTCAATAATGCATTGTCTACAGTAGATAGCGCATTGTTAAGAAAAGGACGATTGATTGCAAAATATGAATTTGGAAAATTAAGTGTAGATAAATCTCAAAAATTAAGCAATCATTTAGGGTTTGATAAAATAATTAATCAACCAATGACGATTGCTGAAATCACCAATCCGCAGGATAAAGAGCATAAGGCTGACATCGTACAGGTGATGGGTTTTCGAAGAGAGTTAATGGCGAACTAATTTAAAATATTGTTGATGTTTTTCATCAACACAAAAGCTTCCTCAACAGGAAGATGGATATATAGCTGGTAAGTGCAAACCGGCCGGGAGTTTCTAACAGCTCCGGAGTGCAGTACTAATAAAAAACTGTATGCTGTTGCATTGATTAGCGCATGTCCACCACACGCTGTGGGTCAGAGGTTCGAATCCTCTTTCCGCTAAAACCGGGATAGCTCAGTTGGAAGAGCAACAGACGATTATGTAGGTTCGAGTCCTACTCCCGCCTTAAAGGCAGGATGGCGAAATGGTAAACGCACAAGACTCTAGATCTTGCAATTAAAGAAGCCCACTACTTCTTAAAAAATGGTGACCAATTAAAAAGCAAGTGTTATTTGCCAGCAGCTTCCTTTAGCTTAATGCTTTGAAAGCCTCCCCTTTGGGGGAGGTTTGGAGGGGGTCGCAATTCAATAAACACCTGAAAGCAGGCGTACACATTATTGTAATTTATTTCACTTGGTTAATTATTTTTTATTGAAGGTGCTTTTAATAAAAAAAATTAATCAACTGTTATAGAAAGCATAATTGAAACCAGTTTCCGTGATTATGGAATGGTAAATAACACCGGCTTTTATTAAACAAATAAAATTAGGTACTTAGTCGGTATTCTATTCGTCGGCCTCAAAAAAATTGCGTTAAGAAATTTACGTAATGAAGCGTTAAACGGCGAAAATGATGATAAAAGATAAAAAGTTGATAGTACTATTGGCTAATTAATAGAACAAAGGTTGATGCATAGTTTTTTCGACATAGCGTAATGCAGTAAATTTTAGCTATTTTTTTGCAGCCTTGATTTTTTTGTTACTTTTTTTATCAAGAAAAAAAGTAAATAGAGACAAATGAAAAAAAATAAAAATTAGAACAATGAAAAACATACAAATCAGCGCTTACCAAATAGGTTTGGTATTTAAAAACGGCACTTACAAAAAAATGTTGAAAGAAGGCAAACACTGGTTATGGTTTGGCGAAAAGGTAGTCATATATGATGTAACCAAACAGTTCATCGCACCGGTAGAATTAAATATTTTATTGCAGGATAAAGTATTAGTAGAAGCATTGCATGTAGTTGAAGTAAGCGATAATGAAATTGTATTGCAATACGAAAATGGTTTGTTAAAACAGGTATTGACTGCTGGCCGGTATACTTTTTGGAAAGGTATCGTCAATTACGAATTTGTAAAAGCAGATACCAGCAAAATTGAAATTACTGAGAACATCAGCAGGGCTACTTTATTAAATAAATTGGTAGCGCCATACGTTCGTTTTTATGCAGTAGAAAGCTATGAAAAAGCGGTGTTGTTTATTGATGGAAAATACACCCAGACTTTACCAAGCGGCGTTTACTACTGGTGGAAAAACAGCATTGCTGTTATCGTTGGTAAAGTAGATACCCGTGTGCAGCAAATAGAAATTAACGGGCAGGAAATATTGACCAAAGATAAAGCAGCATTGCGGATCAATGGTTATGCACAATACAAAGTGATGGATATCGAAAAAGCTTTGTTGCAAAACAAAGAATACGAAAAACAATTGTATGTGGCATTTCAATTGGCATTGCGTGAGTACATTGGTGTATTAACTTTTGATGAATTGTTGGAGAAAAAAGAAACCATTGTGCCATTTATTTTGCAGGCTGTAAAAGCCAGCGCAGAAAATTTGGGTGTAGCAGTAAGCAGCTTTGGTATCCGTGACATCATTTTGCCAGGCGATGTAAAAGAAATCATGAACCAGGTATTGGTAGCCGAGAAAAAAGCCCAGGCCAACATCATCATGCGCAGGGAAGAAACTGCCAGCACCCGTAGTTTGTTGAACACTGCTAAGTTGATGGAAGACAACCAGATGTTGTTTAAATTGAAAGAGATGGAATACGTGGAAAAAATCGCCGATAAAATAAACAGCATCAGTGTAAACGGCAATGGCATGTTGATAGACCAGTTGAAGCAGATTTTTGTAGCGCAGAAATAACAATTAATACTCCGGTGCCGTTCCGGCATCGGAGTATTTTTATATACTTAGCATTGGTACTGCTATTGAGCTTTTGTTGTGTCACTCACTTGTACTTTTGGTACACTATTGAACTAATTAAAAATTTGCGTAAAAAAATGATTATTTATTTATGCAATTCAATCAATAAAATCATCTGGTAAAAGTATAATCTAAAAAATAGATAGCCAGGTAAAAACGAGGAGGTATATTATGAAATTTAATGTAAAAAACAAGCAGGAGCAAATAACCAATTACGAAGGCGAAAAGGCTTTTGTAATTACGCCACAATTAGAGTTGTATACTGCTGTAGTTACCGCATCTTTAAGCAACCAGTTTTATGAAAAGGCAGATGCAAAATTAGATCGTATCATTGCTTTAATCGCAAAAAATAATCCTGAATTTGTAGCTAAGCTGGCTGTATATGCCCGTGACGAAATGAATTTAAGAAGTATACCTTTAGTATTAGCAGTTGAATTGGCAAAATTGCACAACGGTGATGATTTAATTTTCAGGCTAACGCAAAAAGTTGTAAAACGAGCAGATGAAATAACAGAATTGTTATCTTACTACACACTGGCAAATAGTCGTAAAGAAGTTAAAAAATTGAACAAATTAAGCAAGCAAATTCAGAAAGGCCTGGCGCAGGCATTTAATACTTTTGATGAATACCAGTTTGCTAAATATAACCGTGATGCAGCAGTAAAGCTTAAAGATGCATTATTTTTAGTGCACCCGAAAGCAAAAGACGAAGCGCAGCAAATATTATTTGATAAAATAGTAAAAGACGAATTGCAGGTTCCTTACACTTGGGAAACAGAGTTAAGCGCATTGGGTCAGCAGCAGTTTGAAAATGAAGAATTGAAAAAAGCTGCCGTTACTGCAAAGTGGGAAGAACTCATTTTTAGTAATAAAGTAGGTTATATGGCTACTTTGCGTAACCTGCGCAATATCCTGGAAGCTAATGTAAGCAAGGAAGCATTACAAAAGGTTTGTGATTATTTAGGAAATGAAAAAGCCGTTGCTAACAGTAAACAATTGCCTTTCCGGTTTTTGGCAGCGTACCGTGAATTAAAGGAGGTAAAACATGGTCGTGTAGGCCGTGTGATGGAAGCTTTAGAACAAGCCGTTATGCATAGCGCTGCAAATATAAAAGGCTACAATGATGATGTAAAAGTAGTAATAGCAGCAGACGTAAGTGGTAGTATGCAGAGGCCTGTCAGTGCAAAAAGCAAGGTGCTGAATTATGATATCGGTTTAATGCTGGCTATGCTATTGCAGAGCCGTTGCGAAAATGTAATCACCGGTATGTTTGGTGATACCTGGAAAATTATCAATATGGCACAGAAAAATATTCTGGCTAATGTGGATGAATTCTACCGCCGTGAAGGTGAAGTAGGTTACGCCACTAATGGTTATTTGGTAATAAAAGATTTGCTTGATCGCAAGCAAATAGTTGATAAGGTATTGTTTTTCACCGATTGCCAGATGTGGAACAGCAAAGGCAAAGAGAGTATTGCAGATTTGTGGAAGCAGTATAAAAAAATAGCACCCAATGCAAAAATTTACTTGTTTGATTTAGCAGGTTATGGCCAAATGCCGTTGAATGTAATGCGTGATGATGTGTATTTGATTGCCGGCTGGAGCGATAAGATATTTGAAGTGTTAAGTGCTGTTGATGAAGGAGAGAATGCTATGGCATTGATCAACAGTATAGAATTATGATAGCAAAAGGAGGAAAGATAAGTAGTATTCTGTGCAAACAGGATGCTGCTTTTTCCAAATTCTTTAAAAAATATTAGGAAATTAAGGATGCCGTAGAAATGGGTTACTTCGGGGCCAACAAAGGGTCTGGGTGAAAACCCGGAAGAGGTGCAAATCCTCATGGCAAAGTCTTGTTTCGTCTGTAGCTCCTTATGTTTTTAAGAGGTGTCGTAGGATAGCGTTACTTCGTAAGAGCGTCCGCCATTTTGGCGGAAGGCGCAGGTGCAACTCCTGCTTTTTTTGGTAAAACAAAATTATAGCTCAGTCCATACACTGTTCGTTTTTCATCCTCTTAACTTTGAAATAGAATAAAAAAATAAAATTTCCCTTCTCCTTTTGAAGGAGGCTGGAGATGAGGTAAAATAATTAAGAGGTGTCGTAGAAAAGGGTTACTTCGACTATTAATCGACCGGACGCAGGTTCGATTCCTGCCAGGTAGCAATACCTGTAGCTCAGCGGTAGAGCGGTATGTCTTTTTTCGCTTTTTACCCTCTTTACTTTTTTGAAAGATGCCGTAAGTAAGAGATACTTCGTTTTATCAAAAAACCTAGGGCGAAAGCCCAGCTCTTTTGCTGCCTGTTGCTCTTTCAATTTTTTTTACATATTTAAGGTGCCGTAGAACAGGGTTACTTCGTAGTTCGATTCTATGCCGCCCCACTATATAAGTGATTGGTTGATATGTTAATTGGTTAACTTGTAAAACTAGTATCATCCTAATTAACCAATTAACATATTAGCAACATTATGGGGCGGTTTGCTCATTGGGAGCAGAACTTTGTTCGCTTATAGCCCTTAAAATTTTAGCAGGTGTCGTAGAAAAGGGTTACTTCGATTATCACTCGACAGGTCGCAGGTTCAGAATCCTGCCTGGTAGCAATACCTGTAGCTCAGCGGTTAGAGCGGTATGTCTCTTTTCGTTTTTTACCCTGCTTTATTTGAATAATTAATATCTGGAAGTGTCGTAGAAGAGAGATACTTCGTAACTATAACGGTCCTAAGGTAGCAATGTTGGGCAACTGACTAGTGAGCCAGCCAGTCTCTTTGAGATGAAGCTAGCGTGTCCACTGCCAATGAAATTGGTAAGGGCGGCATGCTCTTTTCGCCAGTTACCTTCCTTTTATTAATAATTTTTAAGGTATAAATATTGCTTACTGATAAGTATAATAATGGTAGCAAAAAATTAAATAAAAAATAAGCTAAATAGCAGTACTGCCGATGAACGGATTGCGACCCCGCCTTCGGACGGGGCAGGCTACAACGAAGATGCCATGAAAAACAAATGCTGGTATTAAAAATATCACGAAAATTTATTTTTCGTTTTACCGCCTTCCCGGCAAAAAAATAAAATAAACACTCAGCGTCTTTGCGACGCTGCGGTAAAAATATAACAATGAGCAAATTAAAATTAACAGGAAAACAAATCCGTGCCATCGGTTATCCCGAAGGGCCGGTGGTAAGCATTGCCATGCATGTGATGTGTACAAATTATAAGCATCATTCAGAAGAAGATGCTTTGCAAATATTGAAAGAAATATTAGCAGCACCACATGAATATGTTGAGGATACAGTGCTGGGAAAAATTGCCGAACAATTAATTGAAGAGCCGGAAGTAGAAACAACCGAAATTCCATTAAACGAAAAAGGGGTGCATTACAATATTTTTGGCGCACAACATATCGAAGAAGGCGCATTGTTGCAAATGGAAACAGCGAGCAAATTGCCCGTGTCTGTAGCGGGGGCTTTAATGCCCGATGCCCACCAGGGTTATGGCTTGCCTATTGGTGGGGTACTGGCTACCAACAATGCCATCATACCTTATGCGGTAGGTGTGGATATTGGTTGCAGGATGTGCCTAAGCATTTTTAATATTGATGCAGAAGAATTAAAGAAAAGAGAATCATTTTTTCAGCGTGAGCTGGTGGCTAAGACTTTATTTGGTGCAGGCCGTGAATTCAGCGGAGTCATTGAAAATGAAATTTTAGACCGAAAAGAATTTACGGAAATTGATTTTTTAAAGCCATTACAAATTAAAGCTGCAAGGCAATTGGGTTCTTCCGGTAGCGGTAATCATTTTGTAGAATTTGGCATTGTAGAAATTACAGATGCAGCTAATCCATTTAATTTGAAGACAGGTAAGTATGTGGGTTTACTTAGCCATAGCGGTAGCCGTGGTTTGGGCGCTAATATCGCCAATCATTACACAAGAATAGCTATGGAGAAAACCGTATTGCCAAAAGAAGCCAAACATTTGGCTTGGCTGGATTTGGATACGGAAGAAGGTTTGGAATACTGGCTGGCTATGAATATAGCGGGTGATTATGCCAGCGCATGCCACTATACTATCCATCAAAAAATTGCAAAAGCCATTGGTGAAAAACCTGCAACAATGGTAGAAAACCACCACAACTTTGCGTGGAAGGAAATGTATGAGGGTAAAGAAGTGATTGTACACCGTAAAGGCGCTACACCTGCGGGGAAAAATGTATTGGGAATTATCCCGGGAAGTATGACAGCGCCAGGATTTATTGTAAAAGGTAAAGGTGAGGTTGCCTCTATTAATTCTGCCAGCCATGGCGCCGGCCGTAAAATGAGCCGTACAAAAGCTTTGGCAAATATTACGCATGAAATATTACAAAAAGAATTGAAAGAGCATGGGGTGAAATTATTGGGTGGTGGCCTGGATGAAGCGCCACATGCCTACAAGGATATTGAAGAAGTGATGAAAAGCCAGACTGCTTTAGTGGATGTATTAGGAAAATTTTATCCTAAAATTGTGCAGATGGATGGAACTTCTGCTAAAACATTTGGTAAAAAGCGCAATAGAAAAAGCGATGAGGTAAATGGTGAATAAGTAAATGCTTAAAAAGAGCGGCAATCAGATTGATGCCGCTCTTTTTATTAACTAATTAATAATATATTTTACTTCATGTGCTTCCCAGCTTCTGGGCACTTCCAGCTTATCAATCATTTTTTCTATCACTGATGGTGGAATTGAAAAATTTCTGTTGCTATTTTGTGCAATTAGTTTTTTATACGGCACTTCAATGTAAATGATTGTAACAACAGGCAGATACGGTGCAAATAGATCTATCAGTTGCTCCCTCATCTGCAATGTAATGTTAGTAGCATTCCATACAAAAGGTGTTTGCGTTCTTAAATATTTTTTTGCCAGTTCTTTTGCTGCCTGGATAACCTGGCCGTTTCCTTTTGTATCCTTATAGTTAATTTTTAATTTACGTCTCATATCATCCAATGATATTATTGCATAGTCAGGATAGTTTTTAGCTATAAAATAATCTTTGCCACTTCCTGCAATTCCTGATAATAAAACCACTTTTGTTTTTGTATCATCAAAGGGCACATAATCCGGGCTTTGATCACCTTTTCTAAAATATTGAAATTTTGCCAAATCACTTTCAAAATGCCTGGGAAATCCGAAGCAATGATTGTCAATACACAATTCTTTAAACAATTCTATTTTGTACAACAGTTCATTTTTATCCTGGCAGATTCTGCCCAGCACATCAGCTTTGGCTAATATGTAAAGTAAATATGTATTTACTTCCAAGCTTGCTTTTATCAATGCCTGAACAGGATTTTCTTTTTCAAATACCCAAAGTGGCAATCCGTGATATCTTACCAATGCAACAATACTTTCCCGTATAAAAAAGGGAGTATCAATATTGCGATACAAAATCTGCCTTGTGGTTAATGCACCTTTTTTTGCATGGCCTGGTGATACTACATTTCCATTTTCATCTGTAAAAGTGCAACTCCGCTTTTCCACATCATGAAATAAAGCAGCAGCCCATGTTATTTCTTTTTCCTGGTTAGATATCAACTCATATTCTTCAATATTTTCTCAAGCTTCTACTACCATTTTTGTATGTACTGCCACATCACCTTCAGCATGATGTACAGGACTTTGCGGTACGCCATGCATATCTTTTACCCAATCATATTTTTGTAAAGCATTCCAGCTTTTATCGTTACTTATTGTCCACATTTTTTTCAAATTTTAAAGAGGCTCGTTTCCAGTTCCTTGTCCAGTGTTCATCTGTTTTTACGTGACCTTTTCTTACATATTTAAATACATTTTTTTGAAAATCATCTACTGAGTACTCATCGACGTTTCTTGTTACTATTCCTTCCATAGTGCAACTCCTCTGAGTCTGGATATCTATTGATCCAAAATAGCCGGGCTGGTCCACCAACTTCCTAAAATGATTTTCAAATGCTGTTTTATCGTTTAAATCTTTAATAGTTTCAATTACCGGAACTGTTTGTAAATCAAAAGCAGCGGCTATAAAAACAGTTTCCTCCCAGGATAACCAGTGATTATTTTCCCGTACACCAAAAACGAAATAGTGATCTTCTATATTGGGGTAGATAATAGAATGTACCGCATATAAATTTTCTCCAAAGATTTCGTAATCTCCCAAGTCATTTTTTAACAAATGCCATCTCTCCCTAATGCTTTTTGTCCAGGCAGAAGTGGTAGGTGCTGCATGCGATCTTGCAAAAACACCATATTTACTCAAACAATTATTTTCCCCATCCAGTTTTTCTGTATGAATTATTGTTGGAATTTGGCAAATGTCCTGCCAGTAGTTGCTATTGATCCTGTCGTCGCTTGTAGTTCCGGGAGAGAATGGAAAATGAAAAGTCCTCCCGTATTTCCTTGATAAACTCATATAATTTATTTAAAATGAAATAATAGAAAACATACCTGTAGTGTATACCGGTAGCTGAAACATTATTTATTAAAACAATTACATGGTCTTTTTTTTATAAAGTGTAAAATGAGAATTTAGTTATGCAAAAGTAGTATTTTAATGCAAGATGATTTATAGGTTGATTTTACATAAATTTTTTTATGATAAAACCATTGTAGCTTTTATTGATCTTACTTACTTGTATTTCTGGCACTGAACAAAATATTCTATTTTTACCGTTAATATATTTAAATGAAAGCGGTAATAGAAAGTATTGAACAATTGTTTCAGTCGTTTAATAATGTAAATATTAATTCAATTGAAAAAATTCCCCAAAGTGGGAGCGACAGGGTTTATTTTAGAATCGAGACTAAAGACAGCAAATCTTATATAGCAACATATAGCAAAAATGTAAAGGAGAATAATACTTTTATCATTTTTACCAAGCACTTTAAAAAAATCAATTGCCCCGTTCCGGAAATTTATGCTGTTGATAAAGCGCAAACCACTTATATACAGCAGGATTTCGGCAGTACGTCTCTTTTAGATAAGCTGGAACAGAATGGGCATAACGATTATGTATACTCGCTTTTTGAAAAAAGTTTAAAGGCTTTGGCATACCTCCAAATTAATGGCGACGTAAGTATGGATTACACCCAGTGCATTACAAGCCAAAAATTTGGTAAACAGGCTATTGTAAGTGATTTACTGTATTTTAAATATTACTTTTTAGATACACTGAAAATACCTTACGATAAAGAAAAGCTGATTGAAGATTTTGAGGCATTAAGCACTTACCTTTCCCGGGTAGATCATACTTATTTTATGTTCAGGGATTTTCAAAGCAGGAATATAATGGTGAAAGACGATAAGGTATATTTTATCGATTACCAAGGTGGCATGAAGGGTGCTCTGCAATATGATGTGGCCTCTTTATTGTGGCAAGCAAAAGCAGAGTTGAGTGATGAATGGAAAAGCAGCTTACTGGAGTATTATATTACCTGTGTGGAAGAAATTTTAGAAAAGCCTGTTGATAAAATACGCTTTGTTGCGCAGTACAATGGTTATGTATTGATAAGGTTATTGCAGGTTTTAGGCGCTTATGGGTTTAGAGGATTGTTTGAACGAAAAGCCCATTTTTTAACCAGTATTCCCTTGGCATTAAAAAATATCAGGTGGTTTATTCAAAACAAGCAAATAGGCATTCATGTACCTGAGTTTGAGCGTATGCTTACCCTGATGATATCAGAAGAAGTAATACAGCAATTTGAAAATGTAAAAGCTACAGCTGATACACCATTGCTTGTTACCATTAATAGTTTTTCCTATAAAAAGGGCATTCCTGCTGATGTGTCTGAAAATGGCGGAGGTTTTGTTTTTGATTGCCGTGGTATTTTAAATCCGGGCAGGTTTGAAGGGTATAAAACAAAATGTGGTTTGGATAAGCCCGTAAAAGATTTTTTAGAGCAACAAACAGATATGCCCGTTTTTTTAAACAGCGTTTATAATATCGTTGACATTTCAGTAGCTGATTATATTAAAAGGGATTTTAAAAACCTGATGATAAATTTTGGCTGCACAGGCGGCCAGCACCGCAGCGTTTATGCAGCAGAGGCTTTAGCAAGGCATTTGAAAAATAAATTTAAAGTGAAGGTTAATTTAACACATATTAATACATCAAATTGGCTATGTTAGATGTAGAGTTTGGGGTTTGAAGTTTAAAGTTAACTTCAAACCCCAAAACTTCAAACCCCAAACTATTATGAAGGCAATGATTTTTGCTGCCGGCCTCGGCACACGTTTTAAACCCTGGACGAACAATCATCCTAAAGCATTGGCATTGGTAAATGGTAAATCTTTATTGCAACGTAATATCGAATACCTGCAACAATATAATATTTTTGATGTGGTAGTTAATGTTCATCATTTTGCCAACCAGGTTATTGATGCAGTAAAAAGTAATCAGGGATGGGGAAGCAATATTATTATCAGCTATGAAAGCAACGAAGTTTTAGAAACAGGTGGCGGCTTGCTGAAAGCCCGAAATTTATTAATGGGAAATGAACCATTCGTTACACTTAATGTAGATATATTGACTGACTTAAATTTAAATAAATTAATTAAGTTTCATCAGCAGAATAACCCATTGGTTTCTTTTGGGGTTACCAACAGGCACACCTCCCGGTATTTCTTATTTAATGAAAAAAACCGTTTGTGTGGCTGGCGGAATACAAAAACCGGCGAAGAAAAAATTGCTATGCCACAACATCCACTTTACCAAAAAGCATATAGCTGTGTAGTAATTTTCCAGCCACAAATATTTAATTTAATCCGGCAACAAGGAAAATTTTCTTTAACAGAAACATATCTCGATCTGGCAGCAGATCATATAATCTTAGGGTATGATCATTCAGGCGACAGCCTGGTGGATGTGGGTAAGCCCGAGAGTGTGACTATTGCTGAAAATATTTTTAAATAATGTTTATAGCCCATAGCCTGCCGATATCCGTCTGATTATTTGAAACAACTTATTTTGTTTCAAATAAGTCTTTCTTATCTACCACTTTCACCTTATCCTTATCCTTTAATTTTTTACTCACTATATCATATGGCCCGGTGATAATTTCATCACCTTCCTTTATTCCTTCAGTAATTTCTATATTGTTAATATCCTGTATATCAGTTTTTACCATAGCTTTTTTTACAGAACCATCTTTTTGCAAAACAAACACTATTACTTCCAGGTCATCATCAATGGCAGAGGCTGGTTTATCGATATTATTATTATCAGCCGGCTTGGTTTTTAAGCTGTCATTCTTCTCCCGGGTGGTTACTGCGTTAATAGGTACGCTCAATATATTATGATGTGTTTTTGTTTGTATATCCGCACTGGCGCTCATTCCGGGCCTGAAAGGAAAAGATCCTTTGCTCAGCAAATCCATATAGCTTTCTGGTAATAATCTTATAAATACTTTATATTGGGT
Source organism: Chitinophagaceae bacterium (assembly GCA_016713965.1). Classification (GTDB taxonomy): domain Bacteria; phylum Bacteroidota; class Bacteroidia; order Chitinophagales; family Chitinophagaceae; genus Ferruginibacter. The sequence goes on along the minus strand of JADJOC010000002.1, from coordinate 509,404 downwards.
TACATCATTCGTAGTGCTGGCCAATGCTGTTTGCCCGGCAGCGCCATTATTGCTGCTGGCAATCTGTGTAACAATCCCTTTAAATTTTCTGTTGCTATACGCATCAACTTCTACCAAAGCACTATCGCCTAATTTTACTTTTGGTATATCATTTTCACCTACATCCACCCTTAACTCTATTTTATTCATGTCGGCAAGGCGTAAAATTTCCGTTCCCGCCATCATATTGCTTCCTACCACACGCTCACCTTTTTCACATTAAGCAGGCTTACCACGCCATCCATAGGTGCCACTACAGATGTGCGACTAAGGTCTTTATTGGCTTTATTTAAATTGGCTACTGCACTTTGTATACTTGCCTGTCCGCCACGTATGCTTTGTAATGCAGCGTTATAATTAGCTGTGCTTGTTCTTAAATTCGATTCGGCCAAGTTAAATTCACTTTGGCTAATTACCTTTTCATTAAATAAATTTTTTTGCCTGTCATATGTAAACTGTGCTTGTTCTACCTGGCTTTTAAGTGCGTCTAACGCTGCCTGAGAGTTGGCCACCTGGGCCTGGCTTTGTGCCACGCCGCTTGCAGCCTGGTCTCTTTGGATGCTGTAAATGTCTGCATAAATTTTTGCCAAAACCTGTCCTTTTTTTACTGTATCGCCTTCTTGTACATTTAACTCAGTAATTTCACCACTAATATCAGGACTTACCTTTACCTCTACTTCAGGATAAATTTTTCCACTTGCATTTACTATTTCTGTGATGGTACGTTTCTTTACTATTTCAGTGGTAACTTTTACACCTTTTTCTTTACCAAATGCCCCTGCTTTGGATAATACAACCAGCACAATTACTAATATTACAACACCTGTCAGTATCCATTTTAATGTTTTGCTCATAATAATACGGCGGTTTAAATTTTTATTTTAGTTCCGGTACCAGTAAAATATCAGGCACATTTAAAAAAAACAATTCGGGGCTGGCGGCAGTATCTCTTTACTCAGGTTCAGTCCGGGCTATCACTGCTACTCCGCCACAAGGGCCAACGCACAAACCTTCAGCAGGGTATCCGTTCTATCCCGCAGCCATTCAATATTATATTTGTATTCAACATTTATCAACTGGTTTGCTAACATATTGTTCTGCCGAAGTTGAAACCCAATTCTTAATTACAAATTACCAATTCCATAATATTACCTTAACACCCAATACCTAATTTACAACTTCAAACCCTGTCCTTTATAAAATTCCAATACTTTCATTTTAAAAACATAATCAAACTGATTTAAAGTATTTTCCAGCTTAGCCCTGAATAAGTTGTTTTGATTAGTTATTAAATCCAAAGTAGGCAGCATGCCTACATCAAATCTTTTTTGTGCAAATGAATAAGTACGTTCAGCTGTTGATAAGGCTTTTTTACCGGCATTAAATTTTTCTAATGCTACCACAGCACTGTTATATGCCTGGTAAATGTCCTGTTTAATCTTTTGATTATCCTGCTCTTTCTGCAGTTCAAGGGTCTGGATATTTATTTTAGACCTTTCCCAGTTCGTTCGTAAGTTTCCACCGGAAAAAATAGGCACATTCAGATTAAGCCCTACTGACTTGCGCAGGTTATCTACAATTTGATTACCGAAAGCATCTGTATAAAAGTAATCAATTCTATTACCTTGCTGAAATACAGGGGATTGTACATCTTTTAAAACACCACCGCCAATATCAACTTTTAAACCCGTATTTTGAAAAGAAACGAGGTTTTGGGCAAATACAGGTCTACGCAAATAAATATAGCTGGAATTTAAACTCCCAAAAGCTGATAGCGTAGGATATAGTGTTGCCTTTACAGCTGCTGCATTTTTTTCGGCTGCTTTTAGTTTAAAATCGTTTACCCGTTGCTGTGGTAAATTTGCAATAGCAGAAACATATACCGCTTCCGGTTGCAAATCTGCAAGGCTTTCCACCGGGATATTTTCTACCGGGGGTATTTCTATTTCAAAGGGCGCTGCCGCATCAATATTCATATTGGCTTTTAATGATAAAATACTAAGCTCAATATTTCCCTTGGCTGAAATATAAGTTGAGCTGTCTCTTGCCACCTGTGCTTCCAGCTCAGCTGCATTCAATTCGGGCAGGTTGCCTGCTTCAACTAATTTCCGGGTATTAAATAATTGCTGCTGGGACTGCTTTAACTGCACCAAAGAAATTTCTGCCTGTTCTTTTGCAAGTAAAATTTGAAGGTAAGCGTTTGCAATGGTTAAAGCAATATCACTTTTTAGCTTATCAGTTCCCGCTTTAGCAGCTTCCAGCTCCCAAAGGTTAGCAGCGATACTATTTCTTTTCCTGTACCAGTTAAAAATATCTACACTGCTTTGCAGCTGTGTGGTAGCTATAATATTATTTTGTGTTACCAATTCAAACGAAGTGGGGTTTTGTTGCCGCCCTGAATTAAAGCTACCGCTGGCGCCAAATAAGAAGTCAGGATATTGTGATAATTTACTTTGTTTGTACTGTAGTTCTGCTAAAGTGGCTTGCAAACCAGTTTGCTTAATAGAAATATTATTAGCCATGGCATATTCTACACACCTCTTTAAATTCCATTTATCCTGGCAAAAAGTGTTGCTATACAGCAATATTGAAAAAATGAAAGAGAATATAATTTTCATACCCCAAAAATATAATAATTGACAGATAGTATTTATATAAATTTTATTATCGGTAAGGATGAATTAACAGATCGTTCCAATTAAAATACTATTTTGTTCTGCATTTATTGGAAATAGCATACCTTAATCTCTCTATAAATCAGTTCATTTTTGATGTTGAATCTGTTTAAAATTTTAAGATTGATGGTGCTTATATTGCGGCCGGTGGGGACACTGGCCGCGGCAGACCGCCATGGCCGGTGTCCCCACCGGCTATCTTAGCGCTATAGTGTCTTAAAAGTTTAACAGCTCCGTTATTTAAAAAAATTAACCAGGCTTACTGCCTTTTTTTGAAATTTGTGCAACAAATTTTACCACAAAATAAAGAATAATAAAAGTGCCCAAAATACCTAAACCCATCAGGGCAGTGAAAGGTTTATCAACAAATATACTAATGCCTACATACGTGTAAGCAGCAATAAAAATAAGTGGCATTAATGGAAATAGTTTCATCTTATAAATACCGGTATTGTCTAAATGCGTGGTTTTTTTTCGCAGCACAAAAATTGTAGCAGCAGAGAGCACCATTCCAAAACAATCTAAAAAAATCGTAAAGCTTAAAATTTCATCAAAGGTTTTGGCCCAAAATACGATTAACATACATATTGATGCAAATACACTCAATGAAGTGACTAAAACATCGCTTTTTATACTCCTTTTTTTAAAAGTTGCAGGTAATATTCCGTCTTCGCTCATGGCCTGCATTACCCGTGGGTTGCTCATCAGCAGTACATTTACATAGGCTAATACAGATAAAAACAGCAAGACAGAAAGGATGTTAGCTGCTGCTTCTCCCAAATACATGGCCTGCCATAATTGCGGCGATGCCTGTGGAGCTTTTTAAATTTTCAAACCCGATTACTTGATAATAAGCATAATTAATGGTGAGGTATAATCCGATTATAACAAAAATGCCGGTAAAAATCCCTTTGGGGATATTTTTAGCAGGCTGATGCACTTCGGCACCAAAATTAATAGTTTGCTGGTAACCTCCATAAGTAAACGATACGGCTACAAGGCCGATACCAAATGCTTTGAGGTATTGTAGCAGGGAAGGATCAATTCCCTGACGAGTTGATAATTCAACCGGGACAGGCGATGAAAAAAATAAAGGTGAAATCAATAAGATAATCATTGATATTTTGATGAGCGTTAACACATTTTGTGTTTTAGCACTCATTTTTAAGCCCAGCAGGTTTATTCCGTAAAATAAGAAGATAGAAAAAACAGCGGTCACAATTTGTAAGGTTTCTGCATTAGCGTGCTGCGGTGCAATTACCCTCGTGATATATTCCGCACCAATAAGCGCCACTCCTGAAACCGATGCCGCATTGGAAATTAAAATAATACAGTTTACGCCAAAGGCTACGGAGGGATGATAAGCATAAGCAAATATTTTATAATACGCACCTGTAACCGGAAAACGGCTGCCTATTTCAGCATAGGTAAGTGCGCCACATAAAGCTACCAGCCCGCCTGCTATCCATGCACCAAAAAATATTGCCGGTGTTTGTACAGCTGCTGCTACATTTACCGGTGTACGGAAAATACCCATGCCAATTACCAGGCTTATCACTATCATGGTAAAATCAAATAAGCTCAGCTTAGATTTTGGCGTCATGCCGTTAAATTACTGATAAAAGTTGATAGTGCACGCAAAGAAACAAAGAAGCAAAGCTGCTAATAAGATGTGATGCTTTTGAAGGATTTCATCTTTCGGTAAAATAAGAAAAGCTCAATAAGGAACTACAGTTGAACGGAGCGTCCACCGCCGTTGGCAGGGCACCGCGCCACCAATGTTTAATCAGGGTACAAAGGCCGGTAACAAAAATTACAGCTAAAAATTTATTTTTAGTTCCCTGATAAAAAAATATTTTATCAATTAAAAAACATTGTTGATACATTTGCAGCGAAATTGGTTTTTCCGCCTCAGGCGGAGAATTAAAAGGGAAGTACGGTGAAAATCCGTCGCTATCCCCGTAGCTGTAAGGGCCTCCCCAAACCCCTCATTTATGAGGGGCTTTGAAGAAGTACACATTCTACAAACCACTGTTCTGATATACCAGGATGGGAAGGTAAAATGCCCAAGCCAGAAGACCTGCCTGTTTCACTAAACAATCATTTATGCTTTCGGAGGAAGGGCATGAGGTGTAAAAGCCATCTGGCATTTATATTTCTACGCAAATGTTTATGAAATAAACATTATTATTTACCGAAAAAGCAGTCACAAAAAAATTTCTTTAATGAAAAAAATTTTTTTATCGTGGCTGCTGTATGTTTCAGCAGTCAATTGTATGCACAGCAGGACAGTGCTAAAAAACTGGAGGAAATTGTAGTAACTGCTACCAAACAACCCATTAAACAATCCCAAACAGGTAAAGTAATTACGGTAATTACAAAAGAACAAATTGAAAAAAGTACCGGTAAAACGGTGGGGCAGTTGCTAAATGAGCAGGTGGGCCTGACGATTAACGGCGCTTTGAATAATATTGGTTCGCCCCAGTCTGTTTTTTTAAGAGGTGCTACCACAGGCCGCACATTAGTTTTATTAGACGGTGTGCCTGCTTATGATCCTTCTTTGATTAATAATGAGTTTGATTTAAACTTATTATCCCTGAATAATATTGAAAGTATTGAGATATGCCGTGGGGCACAATCTACTTTATATGGCAGTGATGCTGTGGCTGGTGTAATTAATATTATCACTACCAAAAGCGATGTGAAAAAACCATTTAATGCAAAAGCATCTGCCAGTGCCGGCAGTTTTGGTGTTTTTAGGGGTAATGCTCAGGTATTTGGCAAGATTGATAAGCTGACTTATTCTGCCCGGTATGCTAAACTAACTACCAGAGGTTTTTCTGCAGCTTTTGACAGTACAGGAAATAATAATTTTGATAAAGATAAATATAATGGCGATGTAATTAATGCAGCTTTGCAATACCAGGTTGCCCCATCTTTATTATTTAAAACTTTTGTACAGCAAAGCAATTATAAAAGTGCTGTTGATGATGGGGGCTTTAATGATGAAAAAGATTTTGTTATTGATAATAAAAACCTGATGGCAGGTGCCGGATTTAGGTTTAATAAGGGGGATATCAGCCTTACGGGTAATTACCAGTACAGTGATATTACCCGTGATTATACCAATGACAGTACAGATAAACCGGGGTTTGTACTTTTTTCAACAGATAAATATTATGGAAAAAACCAGTTTGTAGAAATGTTTGCAAATATTAAGCTGAGCAATAACTTTAGCTTGCTGCAGGGAGCAGATTACAGGTTTAGCAATATGAACGGGCAATATTCCTCATTAACAATTTTTGACCCCGTAAACCCCTATGTAAGTAATATAAAAGATACGGTACAAAGCCAGGGTTCCATATATGCATCTTTATTTTATGCTGCTTTTGAGCAAAAATTGAACCTGGAGTTGGGCGGAAGGCTGAATGTACACAGCCGCTATGGTAGTAATCATACGTTTACTTTTAACCCTTCTTATAGTATAAATAATAATTTCAGGGTATTTGGCAGTATAGCAACAGGTTTTAAAGCACCTTCATTGTACCAGTTATATTCTTCAAGTGGAAAATTAGATTTAAAACCAGAGCTATCTACTACTTATGAGTTGGGCATGCAGCAAACCCATTCAAAATTTAAAAACAGGGTAGTATATTTTAACCGGGAAATAAAAGATGGAATTGATTTTAATTATATCAGTTTTAATTATTTCAATTTTGTAAAACAAATGGTTAAGGGCATTGAGCTGGAGAGTACAGCCGAACCTGTAAAAAACTTTATCTTATCATTTAATTATACTTACCTGCATTCTAAAGAGACATCGCAAAGCCGGATAACATTTGATGATACTACTTATACTTACCTGCTTCGCAGGCCAAAGCATAATCTTAATATCAATGCCGGGTACCAGTTTAAGAATGGCTTGTATACAAGTGTTTCGGCTAAATATGTTAGCGGCAGGTTTGATGTAGGCGGATATCAAAAGAATGATGTTCAATTAGATAGTTATTTTTTATTAAATGCATATGCTTCTTTTACTTTTAAAAAGTATATAAAAATATTTGCAGATGCACAGAATGTAACTAATAAACAATTTTTTGATTTAAGGGGTTTTAATGCTATCCCGTTTTTATTAAATGGAGGAATTATTTTTAACTGGTAGTGTATTATTGGAGTAAGTAAGAATAAGGAGTGATTTTTATTCGCCTCTTTTTTTAAAGTAAATGTATCTTTGCAAAAATTTTGTAATGGTTGATTTTACTGAAGTTACTGTCAAACAAATACTTACTGTTACATTTACTTTATTTGCAGTGATAGATGTGGTAGGTTCTGTACCTGTATTGGCATCATTACGGGTAAAAATGGGTGGGAATATCAAATCTGCTCAGGCTACCTGGGTATCCGGTGGATTAATGATTTTATTTTTATTTATTGGTAAAGAATTTTTGAATGTATTGGGCATAGATGTACAATCCTTTGCAGTAGCAGGCAGTGTGGTAATATTTATCCTGGGGTTAGAGATGGTATTAGGATTAGAATTTTTTAAACATGATAAAGAAGCTAAAAGTGGCAGTGTAGTTCCTATTGCTTTTCCTTTAATAGCAGGAAGTGGAACGCTTACTACTATCATGAGTTTAAAGGCAAACTATAAAGATGTAAATATTTTAATTGGTATTATTATTAACTGTATTGTTATTTACCTGGTGTTAAAATCACTAAAATGGATAGAAAAAGCACTAGGGCCTAATGGCATGATAGTTATAAGAAAATTTTTTGGAGTAATATTGCTTGCAATTGCAGTAAAAATATTTGGCAGTAATATTGTAAAATTTGGCAAGTAAGTAATTTTATAATATGTTAATTATTACTTAATAATTATGGATTAATTGAAATTGTTTTTTCGCAAAAAAAATATTTTTATAAAATGATTTTCTTTTTGCCAGTATAAACGGCCTCGTCGTACAATGGATAGTATAAGAGTTTCCGAAGCTCCAGATCCAGGTTCGATTCCTGGCGAGGCCACATTTGTAAAAAAAACCTGATTGGTGGATAATATTTTTTATACAAACTGCTGTTGATCATTTAATTTTTAACCCATATTTTGGTATGTTTTATGTACATATGCACTATTGTTATTTATAAGTAAAAAACTAATTCTTATAAAATTATAAATTATTTAAAATAAACTGCTTTTAACTGCGTGCTTCTACGGGATAAACACAATAAATTATTGTTTTGAAAGTTATTTAACGAGGGTTATCTTAAACATTTAAATTGATTTATTGTATAGTGATATATTAGTTTGAAAGCAAGGACAACTGAGTTTATAAGAATTGACTTATCTTAAAATTAGAATATGGTAAGAATATTAATTGCAGATGATCATATTGTAGTGCGTAAAGGATTACGGCAGATCTTAATGGAAAGTTTTCCAGGTTCATTAATAGAAGATGTTTGTGATGGAGAGGAATTATTAAAAAAAGTATTTAAAGACCAATGGGATGTTGTGATTTCAGATTTGTCCATGCCCGGAAGAAGCGGGTTGGAAATACTGCCACAAATAAAACAATCTTTTCCTAAATTACCGATATTAATATTGAGTATTCATTCAGAAGAACAATATGCTTTAAGGGTATTAAAAGCCGGGGCCTCTGGCTACCTGAGCAAAGATGCCGCCCCTGATGAACTGGTTAATGCTATACACCGGGTTTTATTAGGAAAAAAATATATTACCCCGGCTGTAGCCGAAAAACTTGCCAATACCATTAACCAGGATACTGAAAAACCTGCATTCCAATATTTATCTGACAGGGAATTTGATGTTTTTAAACAATTAGCCTCAGGAAAAACTGTATCTGAAATTGCTGATATTTTATCATTAAGCGTAACTACGGTAAGCACTTACCGCTCCAGAATTATGTCTAAAATGATGGTAAAAACCAATGCCGACCTTACTTTATATGCAGTTGAGCATAAATTAATTTAAAAATTTATGATTAACAGTATATCCTTTCACAGACATTTTTAAATTTTTCCATTATCACCTTTCTTTTTAACTTCAGGGTAGGGGTAAGCTCGCCTGTTTCTATCGTCCATTCATTTGCAATCAATTCAAATTTTTTTACCTGCTCTACCTGGTTAAATAATTTATTAAATGATTCAATTAATTCTTTGTACAGTTCTAAAACTATTGGATGGTGAATGGCATCTTCATTCGTAGTAAATTTTATTCCTTTATGCTGCATCCAATCTTTCAGGTTAGGAAAAGAGGGTACTATTAAAGCCCCTACAAATTTTTGTTCTGCGCCGATTATCATCATTTGCTCAATAAATGGTGATTCTTTCATTTTATTTTCGATAGGCTGGGGAGCTACGTATTTGCCGCCACTGGTTTTAAACAATTCTTTTTTCCTGTCAGTGATTTTTAGATATTTGTTATCTTCAAATACACCAATATCGCCGGTATGCAGCCAGCCATCAATGATTGTTTCAGCAGTTAAATCAGGCCGCTTATAATATCCCATCATCACACTCGGGCCTTTTACACAAATTTCTCCATCAGCCTCCAATTTTACTTCCTGGCCGTCTATCACCGGGCCTACGGTTCCAAATTTAGTTCCACCTGTATGCTGACAGTTTACACTTATTACAGGACTGTTTTCCGTAGGTCCATAACCTTCATAAATTTTTATACGGGCAGCACTAAAAATACGCAATAACCTTACCTGGCATGCAGCGCCGCCGGTAATGATTAATTCTAAATTATTCCCTAAGGCCTCTCTCCACTTATTAAATATTATTTTGTTAGCTAAAGATAACTGCAGGTTGTACCATATTCCCCCGCTTTTAAGGTTGTCATATTTATTGCCCAATGCTACAGCCCAAAAAAATAGTTTTCTTTTTATACCCGTTAGCTCATGGCCTTTGGCCATTATTTTTCGTATACCTTTTCCAGCAGCCTTGGCACGGTACAAAATAAATTTGGCTTTACTTCTTTAATATTTTCACCAATGGTATCAATACTTTCGGCATAATAAATAGAGTTGCCACTATAGATATAAATGTAGGTTACCATTCTTTCAAAAATATGATTGAGTGGTAAAAAGCTTAGGGTTTTTCTATCCGTTCTGTCTTCAAAAGGAAAAGATTTTTTGGAATTAATGACATTGCTGACAATATTTTGATGGCTCAGCATTACACCTTTTGGCGTTCCCGTAGTTCCGGAAGTATAAATAATGGTAGCACAATCGGTAGCTTTGACAGAATCCTTTACATCGGCCATTTTTCGAAAATCATTATCACCGGGTAAAGCCAGAATACTTTTCCAATAATCCACGCCTGGCAAATCATCAAAACTATAAATGTTGAGTAAGGACGGTGTACGATCCCGGATACTTTTTACTTTGTCTAAAATATCAGCCCCGCTTATAAAAACATATTTTACATCAGCATCATTAAAAATAAATTCCAATTCGGTTGGGTGCGTAGTAGGATAAATAGGGCACAGTAAAGCGCCTATTTGCTGGCAAGCAAGGTCGAGTATGATCCATTCAGGCCTGTTCCTAGAAATCAGCCCGATTTTATCCTGGCTTTCCGGAGTCATATTATTATTTTTTACACCCAAATGAATAAGCCCGGCGCTTAATTTATCTACTAATTCTTTTATTTGTTCAGTGCTATGGCTTTTCCACTCCCCGTTTTCTTTATAAGAAAGCATATCTTTTTTTGGAAATGTATCCAGCTGGTATTGTAAAAAGTCAAATATTCTTTCAATTTCTTTCATTATAAGTGTAGTTTTAGTTATCAAAAAAGCAGCAGTTTGTTACATGCTGTAAGATCAATTCATTGCGGATTAATCAATAAAAATTTATAAACCGGCTTTTTACACTTGTAAGATAATAAAAAAAGCCATCTCCTAAAATTAGAGATGGCTGTAAAAAAGTAAAAGTAATTATTTTTTTGTTGCTGATATATTTAATTTGAGGTTTACTTCTTTACGGATAACCCAATCCTGGGGATTATTAGGGCCTTTGTAATTAATGCCCCATTGGGTCCTGTCAATATTAAAATCTGCTACGGCAGTAATTTTATCAGCTGCTACCATTACTTTGGCCGGAAAAGAAATGTTTTTTGTGCTGTCTTTTAAAGTAAGGTTGCCTTTGATGGTGTGTGTAGCATCTTTCATCACTATATCTTTCATTTTTACGCTATCATATTTAAGCATCTACTGAAGTTATTTCAAATTTTGCATTTGGATATTTGACAGCATCAAAAAATCAGCACTTTTAAGGTGTCCTTCCAGTTTGCCTTTTTGTTCTGCATCATTAGCTAAATCTATATTGTTTAACGAATTGATATCTATAGTAAGTGAACCTGCATTTAAATTACCGTCTTTTACCGAAAGGGTATCTTCTTTTAATTTAAATGTGCCATTGTGGGCACCATTAACTTTAGTGCCGGTTCAGGCAACAGAAGAGGCGGTATCTATTGTAAATATTGTGCCGTCCTTGGTAGCAGCCACTTGTTTATCGCCTGCTTCTGCACTATCAGCTTTTGGCGCATTATTACACGATGCCATTATAGATAAAGCTGCTAAGGGGATAATAAATTTTTTCATGAGTATTTTTTCGATAAGATAAAGAAATTTATTATCAAAGTTTAAACATTAAATTTAATGGTAATATTCACCTTTAGAAATTTTAAATGTTCTGCCCTTTTGAAAGCGGCTTAATTCATTATATTCTGAAGCATGCACGTTTATCCAGTTTTGGTAGGCAGAAAGGTTTTGGGCAGCGCCAAATATCCATTGATTGTACGCATCAAACATACCTTCCTGCAATAGCTGCCGCTGTAATACAAATAATTTAAAAGGGTATTTGGCAGCATATTCAGCAAACCAGTCCAGGATAAACCTGGTGCGTATCATCGTTAAGGTTTCTGCATTAATGCCCTGGAAAGCAATAGCATTTTGCTTGTTCATGCAGCTGAAAAATGCCTTGGTAAACGCATTATTATCTTTATTAATTTTTTCAATATCAATGTCTGTAAATAATTTTTTATAGCTATCCAGCAATATATTTTTTACTTCAGGAGTTTTTGTACTCAAAGGTTCCATATTTATAAATATTTCACCATACAAAATAGACCATACCTTATTTTTTGTAATATGGTAATACCTGCAAGCATTGTAGTAGTTTTTTGAAAAGCTAGGTTCTGCCTCTATTCCTTTTTCCCATTGCTTGATGGCATCAGCATCTTTTGTGCCCATAAAATTTCGGCCCAGGGCATTGTATAAAGGACCGCTTTCTGGAAATTTTTTATACCTTTTTATATATCTTCTCACAATCTTTGGGCTGCTCCAAAGTGAAATAAATATCCCCTGCAATCTGGTAACATTGGTCATCTGCTTGATCATTTGAAATTAAAAGCTTTAATACATCCAAAGCTTTATCAAATTCTTTTTGAAAATAATAATTCAGTGCTAGGTCTTTTTTAATATCAATGTTATTTGGTTCGAGTAATGTAGCCCGGTTTAATACCAAAGCTGCATTAGAAAAATCATTTTGCTGCATAAACCCCCGTGCAGTTTGATGCAATTGTTTAGCATCCTGGTCTTGTGCATAAGTATTAAAACTAATACCAAGCAATAAAAAAATAGTGATACATTTATTCATAGTACTGTAAAGATAAAAAAAGAGGCATTGTTACAATACCCCCCTTACGTTATTTAAAATATAATTAATTATGCTGTAATTAAATGCGTTAGTAAACCATCCCTGAGCTTTGGCTCAAACCAGGTACTTTTGGGCGGCATCACATTACCACTATCAGCAATATCAAATAATTGATCAATAGTTACCGGGTGTAAGCTAAAAGCAACTGCCATTTCACCACTATTAACCCTCTTTTCCAGTTCCTGTAATCCTCTTATGCCGCCTACAAAATCAATACGTTTATCCGTTCGCTGATCCTGTATGCCTAAAAGGGGTTCCAGTAAATTATTTTGTAAAATACTGATATCCAAAATTCCAATAGGATCATAGGTAAATGTGCCTTCCTTAGCTGTAAGCTGATACCATTGATTTTCCATATACATCCCAAATTCATGCAAATTTTGCGGAGATAGGGCCTGGTCTGTTTTTTTTACTATGAACTTGTCTTCTAATTTTAATAAAAACTCTTTGCAGCTTAAAGCGTTGAGGTCTTTAACCACCCTGTTATAATCCATTATATGCAACTGATTAGAAGGAAAAAGCGTAGTTAAAAAATATTCCGCATTTTCGCCTGCCTTATTGCCTAAAGCTTTTTTAGCTTTTGCTGCTGAGGCTGCCCGGTGATGCCCGTCGGCAATATAGCTTGCAGGTACCTTTGTATTAAATAAACCGGTTATCTTTTCTATTGTAGCCTCATCGTTTACTATCCAGATAGTGTGTTGTATCTCATCATCTGCACAAAAATCGTATACCGGGTTCCTGTCTTTTTTCCAGGTGCTAATTAGTTCGTCTATATCATTTACATTTTTATAAGCTAAAAAGACATTACCCGTCTGGGCCCCGGTAGTAATAATATGATTAATCCTGTCCTGCTCTTTTTCAGGCCGGGTAAATTCATGTTTTTTAACCAGGCCATTTTCATAATCCGCCACACTGCTTACACATACCAACCCTGTTTGGGTTTTGCCATTCATATTTAACTGATAAATATAATAGCAAGGCTTATTTTCCCTGAACAAAATATTCCTGCTTATAAAAGCATCCAGGTTTTCCTTAGCTTTATCATATACTTGCGGTGAGTAAGGGTCAGTATTTTCCGGCAAGTCTATTTCGCTTTTTGTAATGTGCAAAAATGAGCTGTGGTTGCCCTGTGCTTCAAGCTTAGCCTCTTTACTATTAAGCACATCATAAGGCCTGCTGGCTACCTGCTTGGCCAGCTGTGCTTCCGGTCTTAAGGCTTTGAATGGTTGTATTGTGATCATTTATATTTTTAACTTGGACGGCAAAATTACGCAAAGTGCAGTACGTGTAAAAATCTATTAATACCTGAAATTTATTTTTAAGCAACATCAGCCGCAAATCATTTGTCAGCTGCAGTTTCCCGCTAAAAATTCACCTCCATTTTCCTTCTCTGCAGGAGAAGGTGTCCGACTTAGGCGGACTGATGAGGTACTACAAGTCCTCATTACGCTTCGCTACATTCCGGGCTTTCCGCTATCGGGGCTAAGTTCAATATCGTATCTTTGGTTCAACCTTTAATTATTTAACATGAAAAATTTAATCTTGGGCACAATATTATTAACCAGCATCGCCGGGTGTGCACAAATTAAAACAGCCACAGCAGCTGCAACTTACGATGCAGGAGTTAGGTTTAACAGCATTTGTTGCGGCACGGCATCTCCGGATTTTTTAAAAAATTTTTTAAAATCTTTTAATTATGAAAATAAAGTAACCACCTTGGCTTATAAAAAAGGTGGTTGTGGCCGGGAAGGAGAATTTTATATTTTATTTTCATTAAATAAAATCCCGGAAAATCTTATGGCCGAATTTAAAAAACAACTGGAAGGGCTAATCCCGAAAGTAAATGAAGAAACGAGATTAAACAAAACTTCAAAAGGCACAGTTCAGTTTTTGAACGGGGTAAATGCATCACAACTGGAAAATTGCAGAAGTGAGTTAGTAGCGTGGGATTATACAAATTAAGCATATTGTACACTAAACTCTTTCATAATATCAACCAGTATTTTCACACTGCTTAGCGGTAGTGCATTGTAAAGCGATGCCCTGAACCCACCTACACTTCTGTGCCCTTTTATGCCGACAATCCCCTGCTCTGTAGCAAATTGCAAAAATTTATTTTCCAGCGTAGCATCGTTCATAATAAAGCATACATTCATATTACTCCTGTCTTCTTTTATTACCGTACCCTTAAACAAAGGATTATTATCTACTTCATTGTATAATAATGCAGCTTTTTCATTATTTAATTTTTCAATAGCAGCCACCCCGCCTTGTTTTTTTAACCAACGCAAAGTAAGCAGGCAAACATATATGGCAAATACAGGAGGCGTATTAAGCATGCTCCCTTCTTTAATATGGTTGCGGTAATCCATAATAGTTGGAATGGTACGCTTACCTTACCTAAAAATATCTTTATTAATTACTATTAAATTAACCCCGGCAGGGCCCATGTTTTTTTGCGCACCTGCATATATTAAATCAAAGCAGTTAAAATCTATAACCCTGCTTAAAATATCGCTGCTCATATCAGCTACCAGACTGTTGCTGCATGCAGGAATTTGTTTCCACTGGGTGCCGTAAATGGTATTATTTGTAGTAATGTGTAAGTATCTGGCATCATTAGGTATAGCAAAATCTTTAGGTATAAATGTATAGTTGCTTTCCCTGGAACTGCATACAATTTCTACTTTGCCAAATAATTTTGCTTCAGTTACTGCTTTGAAGCCCATACACCTGTATCAGTGTAAGCAGCAGTTTGCCTGCTATCCAACAGATTCATGGGTACCTGCATAAACTGGGTGCTGGCCCCACCATGCAAAAACAATACTTCACGATTATCATCAAGCTTCATCAGCTCTTTTACCAATGCCCGTGCCTCTGCCATAATACCTTCGAACAGGGGGGTACGGTGCCCCAATTCCAAGATGGACAAACCGGTATTATTAAAATTAACAACAGCCTGCGCTGCATCTTCAAACACTGTTTTTGGTAAAATAGAAGGCCCTGCATTAAAATTGTGAATCACCGTTTGCATAGATTAAATGATAAATATAATTTTCAGGATGCAAAATTACCTAATCCTTTAATCAATCTTCAAAAACATTATTCTTCTTCTTTGCCAATCATTTTACCACCATTCTTCCAGCCGTTATTTAATTCTTCAAACTCTTTTAAAGCTTCTGCTGAAAATTTTTGTTTTACCAGGTTTTTAAGATCAGGCTGACCTGCATTAACCCAGGCTGTATACCAAAATGAAGCAGTAGAAAAAATAGCCTGCCGCATCCTCCTTTCAATCATACCATCCAATTTCTTATTAAACGCAATGGTAAATCCTGTAGAGTATTGTTTTATAACTGAGCCGTTCCTGTCTTCAAATGAATATTTTTATCATCACCAAATTCCTTTGTTAATTGTTTCTCAAATAGTAAAACAGAATCCGATGCTTTAGCACTTTCCAGTACCCGGTCCCAAATATATTCACCGGGATTTTTTATGTATTCCGCTTTGCCAATAAAAAAATTAAACTCTTTTTCTGCTAATAATTCCGGTACCCTGCTTTCCCAAAAACCATGTATTCCTTTCTGATTGGTAAATTGGCCATTATGGTTGCTGTTGGCATGTAAAGGAACATGGGCATCGCCAATATAGTGCCCTATTTCAGCACTGTATTTCATTATTTTTGAAAAATTTTTTTCTTTAAAAGCATCTGTAAGGCGGAAAAGCATAGTTTGTACATGCCAGGGAACTATACCATATGTTTTTACTGAATCTTCTCCAAATTTATCTACGGCATCTTTCCATTTCCTGGGCAAAGAATCAAAAGGGTAGCTGCCATAATGATCAATATCGATATAGTGCCTGGGGCCTTCATCAGGAACGCCATATCTTCTTTTGTCCGGATCAATAGCATGCTCACTTATAAAATCAATATTAGGTTTATACAGCACTACCATTTCAGGGGGCAATAAAAAAACAGCGTAATAATTTATTTTCCGATGGGCATAAAACCCCCAGCAAAATGACTCGTAATAAAAAGTAAGCAATAAAAAACAAAGGATTAAGGGTTTAGCAGCTCTTTTCATCAGATGATTTTTCAATTTAAAAGATAAAATTTAAATAAATATTATTTTAATTTATTTACCCTGTATATTTTTTTAATAATAGCATTTGAGTTTTTATTTTTATTCTTTTTGTTATCATGTTCTTCGATATGTGTTACGCCGCCGCTTACGGCAAATTTCATGGTTTGCCCTGCGCTGTGGTTTTCAATTGGCCTGACTCTGTGTGGCGGTATAATGTAAACATTTCCTGCCACAGAATATGCCATAGGCACATATACTGCTACATAACCTTTTAGCCCGAATTCATGCATATCTTCCTGGGTAATAAATCCTACCCGCCATACATCATTATCATCGATATTAGCCAGTACATTTTTTGTAAATTTCTTTTTCTCACCTGCAAACGCTTCAAAAATTTCTTTAGATGTAGTATATATATATTTTATCCCGGGCGTTTTTTCCAAAATTTTATCCAGGAAGCTTACCACCCTTCCTGCCAAAAAGAATGAGCTGAAGTAGCCGATTAAAATCACGATTAAAATAATTACACTAAATCCTATACCATAATTCCTTACATGCGCCTGTCCTCGCTGGTCTTCATATGTAAATAAAGGCAGCCAGCTATCAATAGATGATATTATCCAGTAAATGGAATAAACAGTTATTACCACAGGGGCCAGGATTAATAAACCCTGTAAAAAGTATTGTAATAGTTTTTTGTAATTAAATACCTGTTTCATAATAATACATATTTCTGTGGTAAAGTTAAGGGGGATTAAATTGCTATATTATTTTGTATAAAAATTATAAATAAATTTTTTAAGGAAACTTTGGTTACATAATAAGTTTCCGTAGTTTTGCCACTTATGGTGGAAATAGATACAAATGAGAGAATAAAGCGAAAAGCTCATGAATTATTTATGCGGTACGGACTGCGTAGTGTAAGTATGGATGATATTGCCCAAAGTCTGGGAATAAGTAAAAAAACAATTTACCAGTTTTTTAAAGATAAGGATGAATTAATTGTAGACATAGTAGATCAGGAAATTAAATGCAGGGAAACTTGCTGTGAAAACGACCGGATTGGTTCTGATAATGCAATACATGAAATTTTCCTGGCAATGGATATGGCAATGGAGATATTCCGTAACATGAATCCTTCAGTAGTATATGATATGCAAAAATATCATCCTAAAGCTTTCCGGATATTCAGTAATCATAAGCACCAGTATTTATATAATATGATTCATGAAAATATAGAACGGGGAATCCGGGAAGAATTGTACAGAAGCGACCTTAACGTAGATATCCTTACGCATTATCGTATAGAAAATATGATGCTGCCCTTTAACCCTGAATTTCATACTAAAGTAAAAAGTAACCTGGCAAAAATAGAAGAAGAATTTATTATCCATTATCTTTTTGGATTGGCATCTATCAAAGGCCATAAGCTTATTTTAAAATATCAAAAGGAGAGAATAAAAAAATTAAATACAGATGGAAAGAAATAGTTTTAGCAAAATATGGTGTTTGGTAATTGCTATGCTTTTAATAAGCAATTTCCTTACCGCACAAACAAATGAATTCTCTGTAAAGCAGGCAGTAGATTATGGTATAAAAAATTCTGTAAAAGTGTTAAATGCTTTGCTGGATATTAAAATACAAGAGCAGACCAATAGAGAAATTACGGCACAGGCGCTTCCTCAAATCAGCGCAAGCGGATCAATAACCGATTACCTTAAAATTCCGGTTAGCTTAATACCCGGAGAAATTTTTGGCGGACAGGCAGGAAGTTTTATTCCGGTGCAGTTTGGTACCAAGTATAATGCCAGCGGAGGTATAGATGCTTCCCAGATTTTATTTGACGGCCAGGTGTTTGTAGGCTTACAGGCAAGAAGTGCAGCGATTGACTTAGCTACAAAAACTGCTGATGTAACCGCTGAACAGATTAAAGCCAATATTTATAAAATTTATTATCAACTGGTAGTAGGTAAAAAGCAATTGTCCAGCGTTGAAGCCAATATTGAACGATTTGAAAAATTACTGTATGATACTAAAGAAATATTTAAAAATGGTTTTGTGGAAAAATTGGATGTAGATAAAGTAAGTGTGCAAATGAACAACCTCAAAACAGAGAAGCAGAAAATAGAAAATCAATTGCTGGCAGGCCATGCAGGGCTTAAGTTTTTGATGAACATGCCCCAGAAAGAAATGTTGGTATTAACAGATACATTGAGCGAGGAAGAATTAAAGTCGAATATTTTAGATGAAGCATATAGCTATACTGATCGAAAAGAATTCCAATTACTAAATATTGCGTCCAAATTAAATAAATATAATATTAAACGATACCAGCTAAGCCGGATACCTACTTTTTCAGTATTTGGATCTTATACAAAAAATGCCCAGCGTACCGAATTTGATTTTTTTAAAAGCGGGGGCGAATGGTTTACTACTTCTTTGGTTGGCCTTAGGGTTGCCATACCCATTTTTGATGGTTTCGCAAGACGGGCGAGAATAGAAAATGCACGGCTAGTTTTGGCAAAAACAAACAATAACATTCAGGAAATAAAAGAATCAATCGACAATGATGTAACGCAGTCACGCATAAAAATGAAAAGTGCATTGCTTACTATCGATGATCAAAAACAAAATGTAAAGCTGGCAGAATCTGTTTTTAATACCACTAAAAAGAAATATGACCAGGGCCTGGGCAGCAACCAGGAAATTTATAACGCACAAACAGAATTAAAAGTTGCACAAAATAATTATTACAGTGCTTTATATGATGCGATTACCGCTAAAATTGACTACTTAAAAGCAATTGGACAATTATAATATTATTAAAAATAACCCATAACCAACGATTTAAAATGAAACAATATTTTTCAATAAGCGCCTTAGCCATAATGATGTTGTTATCTTCCTGCAGCAACAGCAAAAAGGACACCGATGCCAGGCTAAACGATAAAAAGGTAGATCTGGAAAAATTAAAGGAAGAAAAAACTAAGCTGGATGATAAAATTAAAACGCTGGAAACAGAAATAGCAAAGCTGGATACAAACAGTGCCAATGCACAAAAGGCAAAGCTGGTAGCGGTAAAAACTTTGCAGCCAAACGAGTTTAGCCATTATATAGAATTGCAGGGTATGATTGATGCAGAAAACATCAGCTACGTAACCCCACGTGGAGGACCAGGCCAGGTAAAAGCTATTTATGTGCAAAAAGGAAGCTTTGTTAAAAAGGGACAATTATTGCTAAAGTTAGATGATGCCATTACAAGGCAAAATGTGGCTGCGGCCAAGCAAGGATTGGAAAGTGTAAAAACACAACTGGCTTATGCTAAAAATATTTATCAGCGTCAAAAGAATCTTTGGGATCAGAATATTGGCACAGAGGTACAGTTGCTCACGGCAAAAAATAATGTAGCCAGTCTTGAAAATCAATTAACGGCAACACAGGAAAATATAAAGGTAGTACAGGAGCAGCTAGGCACCAGTAATGTATACAGCGATGTGAGCGGAGTAGCAGATGAAGTAAATATAAGGGTTGGTGAAACTTTTACAGGGAGCCCTTTAAGCGGAATAAAAATAGTAAATAATGCTTCTTTAAAAGTAATCGGTAATATTCCTGAAAATTATTTAAACAGTGTGCAAAAAGGCACTCCAGTAATAGTGCAGGTACCCGACATAAACAGAACATTTAACAGCTCTGTAAGTTTTACAGGAGCTTCCATTGATGCATTAACACGGGGTTTGTAATAGAAGCTAAGTTGCCTGGAGATGCATCGCTAAGGCCTAATCAAATTGCATTGATGAAAATACAAGATTATGCATCAGCTAATGCGCTGGTAATCCCTGTTAATACTTTACAGAATGATGAAAAAGGAAAATTTGTAATGGTGGCATCTACAGAAAAAGGTAAAATGGTGGCACGCAAACGCCCGGTAACGATCGGCCTGTTAAACAATGATTTGCTGGAAATAAAATCAGGGTTAAATGCAGGCGATGTTTTAATTACTGAAGGTTTCCAAAGCGTATATGACGGGCAATTAATTACTATACAATAATTTTTTTAGCAACTTATCAAGGAGCTTAAAATAATTTTCAATTCAGAAACAACTAGTATGAGTGTATTAGAAAACCTTAAGGATAAATTTAAAGAATTTAAACCCACCACCTGGTCCATAAAAAATAAGACTTCCATTTATTTGCTTATGCTGATTGTAACAGCAATGGGGGTTACGCAATTTATCACACTGCCCAAAGAGCAGTTTCCTGATATTGTAATCCCTACTATTTATGTGCAAACAATTCATGTAGGTAACTCTCCGAAAGATATTGAGAATTTGATAACCAAGCCTATTGAAAAACAAATCAAAGGAATTACCGGGGCAAAGATTAATAAAGTTACCAGCAGTTCCCAGCAGGATTATTCAGCAATTACAATAGAATTTCAAACTGATGTAAAAACAGATATTGCTTTACAAAAAGTTAAAGATGCCATTGATAAAGCTAAAAAGGATTTACCAACAGATCTTACACAGGAGCCAACAGCGTTAGAGGTGAGTTTCAGTGAGCAACCGATTATGTATGTAAATGTAAGTGGTGATTATGACCTGGTAAGATTAAAAAAATATGCCGATGACTTAAAGGATAAGCTGGAAGAAATGTCGCAGATCAATCGTGTAGATCTTGTTGGTGCGCCGGAAAGGGAATTCCAGATCAATGTAGATAACTACCGGATGCAGGCTGCTAATATAACCTTTGATGATATATCTAACGCTGTGGCAAGAGAGAACCTTGATATCAGCGGAGGTTTATTGGACGTAGGAAATATGCGGAGAAATTTACAGATTAAAGGCCAGTTTAAAACAGCATTTGATATTGAACAGGTGATAGTGCGCAACACAAGCGGAGCTCCTATTTATTTAAAAGATATTGCTATTATAAAAGATACCATTAAGGATAAGGAAAGTTATGCCCGGTTAAATGGAAAAAATGTTATTACCCTTAATATTATTAAACGCTCCGGCGAAAATTTAATTGAAACCAGCGACGGTATAAAAATGCATGTAAAACAAATGCAGGCAGATTTATTTCCTAAAGACCTGGATGTGGTTATCACAGGTGATCAAAGCAAAGCCACCAGGACCTCTTTCAATGACCTGGTAAATTCTATTGTAATCGGTTTTATACTGGTATTAATTATTCTTATGTTTTTTATGGGTGTTACCAATGCGTTTTTTGTGGCATTGAGCGTACCACTGAGCATGTTTGTGGCTTTTATGTTTTTGCCTGCGGCAGATTTAATTGTCGGCACTCATGTTACGCTGAATTTTATTGTGTTATTTGCCCTGCTTTTTGGTTTGGGAATTATAGTTGATGATGCCATTGTGGTAATAGAAAATACCCACCGGATTTTTACTGAAGGCAAAGGAAAAATAGATTCTCAAAAAAGTGCAAGGATGGCTGCGGGAGAAGTATGGTTGCCGGTACTAGCAGGTACGGCAACCACTTTAGCACCTTTTGTGCCTTTGCTTTTCTGGCCGGGTATTATTGGTAAATTCATGGTATACCTGCCGGTAATGCTCATCTTTACTTTAACTGCATCATTAATTGTGGCTTTTATCATGAACCCGGTTTTTGCGGTAGATTTTATGAATCATACGGAGGGAAAAAAGGAAAAAAAGAGCGCCATTTTTAAAAAGCCCATCTTTTGGGTAATGGTAGGAGTAGGCATTTTTTTCAATATTATCGGTATGGTAAAAAATGCAGGAGTAGAAGGGATTGTTTCCGGCGAAGATGTGATGCTGCCAGGTGGTATCTACCACTTTTTTGGCAACTTACTATTGTTTTTCACATTGCTTGTGCTGTTAAACCGTTTCGTGTTGGATAATCTGATCCATAAGTTTCAAAATAATTCGCTGCCATGGATAATGAACCATTATGAAACTTTACTGCGTTGGGCTTTAAAAGGCTGGCGCCCGGTTCATTTATTATTAGGTACAATTGCCCTGTTTTTTCTTTCTCTCTTTTTCTTTATGGCCAGGCAGGTACCGGTAGTGTTTTTTCCACAGGGCGATCCTAATTTTATATTTGTTTATTTAAAACTACCGGTTGGTACGGCTGTTCATTATACAGATTCTGTTACCCATGTTTTAGAAACAAGGGTCAACCAGGTATTGGGCATTGAAAACGGAAAAACAAATCCTATAGTAGAGAGTGTTATTACTAACGTGGCCCTCGGTGCAGGCGACCCAGAGAGTGGCGATCGAAGTACCCGCAGCGAATTAGGAAGGATACAAATTTCTTTTGTAGAATTTGAGAAACGGGATGGCATTGCTACAAAGCCATATTTGGATTCTATCCGGAATGCTTTAAAAGGCATACCGGGAAGCGAAATTTCTGTAGACCAGGAAAAAGGCGGCCCGCCAACCGACCCGCCAATCAATATTGAAGTAGCCAGTGAAGATTTTGATAACATGATTAAAACTGCTGTTGCATTAAAAAATTACCTGGACTCTGTAAACATACCCGGTGTGGAAGAATTAAAGATGGATGTAGATTTAACCAATCCTGAAATTACTTTAACCGTTGACAGGCAAAGAGCGTTAATAGCAGGCGTTAGTACAGGGCAGATTGGAATGCAAATCCGTACGGCTTTATTTGGCCGGGAGGCTTCCAAAATAAAAGAAGGGGAAGATGAATTTAAAATACAGGTACGTAACCAAGCATTGCAACGCAACAGTGTATCAGATTTGCTAAATATGGAAATTCTATTCAGGGATTTTGCCGGTGGAGGGCAAATAAAGCGTGTGCCTATCAGTACCCTGGTAAAAGTAGATTTAACCAGTACTGTTGGTAGCGTAAAAAGAAAAAACCAGAAAAGGGTAATCTCATTACGTTCCAATGTATTAACAGGGTATACGCCTACGGCTGTAAATATCGGACTTACCAAAGCAATAACTGATTTTAAAAAGAAATCCGAAGGCGTAACCATCAGGCAAACGGGAGAAGGAGAACAGCAGGCAGAAACGGGCGCTTTCTTAGGAAAAGCTATGATCATCGCCTTATTGCTGATATTGCTCATCCTGGTATTACAATTTAATTCTGTAAGTAAATCAGTTATTATTTTAACTGAAATTATTTTCAGCATTATTGGTGTATTATTAGGTTTTGGTATCACTAAAATGGAAGTGTCGGTAGTAATGACTGGTATAGGTATTGTAGGCCTGGCAGGTATCGTGGTAAAAAATGGTATCCTCGTAATTGAATTTGCTGATGAATTGCGGGGCAGGGGAATGAAAACAAGGGAAGCTGTGGTTCAGGCCGGCAAAACAAGGATTATACCAGTATTGTTGACAGCACTTGCAGCAATTTTAGCATTGATCCCATTAGCCATTGGTTTTAATATCAATTTTGTAAGCATGTTCTCCGATCTTAATCCGCATATTTTCTTTGGCGGGGATAATGCTACATTCTGGAAACCGCTAAGCTGGACCATTATTTTCGGTTTAACTTTTGCATTTTTTATGACGTTGGTAATTGTGCCTGCTATGTATTTAATTGCTGAAAGGTTGCGAAGGCCTATGCGCCGCATGTACGGTGGCAAATGGATAAGTATGCTCGGCATCCCGCCATTCATATTCCTGTTTATGCCGCTAATGATTATTACCATGATTCGGCATAAAATGGATGTAAGGCGAAGAAAGAATACATTGAAAGACAGGGCCAGTGATACGTGGAATGGAAGCTGGTTTTAGCTATACCGAGAGAGGTGTAAAGACGCAGAGTTGTAATAATTATACTTTTCTCTGCGTCTTTGCGCCTCTCCGGTTATATTTATTATTTACATTAGATCCTGGTAAAAGTATTATTGCTGAAAATCAGCTTCTGTCACACCTTCGTTAATTTTTATATCAGTAATT
This sequence comes from Chitinophagaceae bacterium, assembly GCA_016713965.1. Classification (GTDB taxonomy): domain Bacteria; phylum Bacteroidota; class Bacteroidia; order Chitinophagales; family Chitinophagaceae; genus Ferruginibacter. Next base: position 484,965 of record JADJOC010000002.1, on the reverse strand, counting down.
TTCATATTGATGTCCTGCTCACCTACAGTCCGGTTAATGGTGAAAGGAAATAAAACATTCCCTACTTTTTTATAATCGCTATAATCTACAATTTCACTTACTTCCATATCTTTTTGCTTAACAGTATTTTCTTCTCTTAATAACAATCCTGTTTTAATGGAGTAATATTCAATAGATATATTGCCGCTGGGCTTGGTTACTTTTAATTTATAAGCATCTTCCTCACCCACTTTTCCTGTACCCAGGTAATCAGTTTTAAAATCGGCGCTATTAAAATATAAATGCGATACTGGGCCTTTGATATCGTCATATTCTTTTATCTCCTCAGCATCAAATTCTTTCTTTTGCCCCATTTGGGACCTGTATCCTTTTTTACCATCAAATACAGTGTTAAATACTACCATATCTCCCATTTTCATTTCTATAAATTGTTTGTTGGGAGCCAGCTTTTTATCCACTCCTGTAAATTCTCTTCCCATTGCTTCCATTGAAACTTCTGATTTAAGTGAATTTATTTTTTTCAATTCTTCTTTACCACCAATAGCTGCTAAATAATTTTCGATAATTGAAAAAGCAGAAACGCTTTCAGTAGTTTTAGCCGTTTCTTTTATGTTTACATCACTTTCTTTATCAATAATCGGATTGGCAAATTTGTCAAACTTTTTTACAGGATAACCCAGGCGAGCCAGGTTTGGTAAAATTTTTGAACCATTACCTACAATTATTATCCGCCCTTTATCAACTGTAAAATATTTCTCTGCTGCTTTTTGTATATCAGAAGTGGTTACTGAATTTACTTTCTGCATAAATTTTTTGTAAAAATCTTTTGGCAGCCCGTTAATTAAAATATTAGTCGCATATGTAGCTGCAACAGAAGGATCTTCCATATCCAAAGCAAAAGACCCATTGTATACAGCTTTAGCTGTATTTAATTCTTCCGGTGTAATTTTGCCTTCTCTTAAATTATTAATCTCATTGATCATTTCTACCACTGCACTATCAGCCTTTTCGCTGCGTACTGCCGCACTTGCCCTAAAGGTAGTTTGAAAACGGCCTTTACCTACATTGGAATAACTGCCATAAGTAAAACCATGTTTTTCCCTAAGGTTCATAAATAGTTTGCTATCCCCACCTCCACCTAAAATTTGGTTGGCCAATAGTATGGAAAAATAATCAGGGTTGTTCATGGTGTTCGTTAATAAATTAGTAACAGACAATTCTCCTGAACGGCAGTAGGCAGATCTATAAAATTGATTTCAGCTTTAACAGGGTTCTGTGCTTCAGGCATAGCAGGTACGGGTAGTTTCCTGCCTGTCCAATTACCCAAAGTTTTAATAATCATTGCCTTAGCTACTTCCGGCTTAATATCTCCAACAAAAGTTAAATAGCTTCTCGATGGGGTGATATAATTTTTATACGCATTTTTTATATCTTCTAAGGTTATTCCTTTTATCGATTCTTCGGTAATAAATCCACCTCTTGCTGTTTCTTTTCCATAATTCAGTGCATTTACTACCCTGGAAGCAATAGCTTTTGCATTTTTATCTTCACTTTTTAAATTAGTAATGGTTAGCGATTTTAATTTATCCAGGGATTCTTGCGAAAAAGCAGGATTTTTGATAGCATCGGCCATTAATGAAAATGCTTTATCAAAATAACGGGTTAGCGCAGCCGCAGAGCCACCTGTAGACGATAAGCTTACAGTTGCACCAATGATATCAACTTCTTCATCAAACCTTGCTTTAGGCATATTAGTGGTACCCTCTTCAAGCATTTGCCCCATTAATTGCAAAGTACCTGCTTTTTTGCCTTCAGCAATTGGGCCGGCATCTATATAAAAATTAGCCCTTACCCTTGGTAATTTATGATTTTCTATTACTACAACGGTAATGCCATTAGGTAAAGTAAAAATTGCAGGATCCGGAATGGCAATAACCGGTGCAGGCCCTGCTTTTGGTTTTTGTGACCTGTCTATTTTTACCTGCGCTACTGCCTGCTGTAAACTAAATGCTGCAATGGCAAGAAAGAATATTTTTTTCATTGTATGATATTTATAAGCATGAATGATTGATAAATAATTATTTATTTTTTTGTGGTAAATAATACAAAACTACTCTTTGGTTTTTGTTCAAATATTTTTTTGCTACATTTTGTATATCCTGGCGGGTAATTTTTCTTGCTTCGTCCAGCTCCGTATTAATATTATTGGTGTTTTTAAAGAATGTATACCCGTTAGCCAGGTTTTCTGCTACGCCGAGCATTTTTGCATTTTTACCAATGTATTCTGTTTCGTAATTATTCTGCAGCTTTTTAAATTCCTTTTCACTTATTAACTGTGTTTGTAATTTGATTATTTCATCGTTCATATCCTCCAGCAAGCTGTCTAGGGGAGTATTATTATTTGGTAATGCATATAAAATATATGAGCCATAATCTTCTAAAGCATAATTGAAGGAGCCTACCTGCAAAGCATTCTTTTTATCATCCACCATTTTTTTATACATGCGTGAGCTGGCGCCCTGGCTCAATACCGATGATACCAATTCAAGTATGGTAGATTCTTTATTAGTCATGCCGGGAGTACGGTATGCCGCCATGATAGCCGGTAATTGAATATTGTTATCGTAAGCTGTATCAACTATTTCTTGGGTAATAGGTTCTTCTTTAGCTAGGTCAACAGTAACCGGGCCACCTTTGGGGATTTCAGCAAAATAACTTTCTACTAAAGTTTTTGTTTTATTAATGTCAATATCCCCGGCAATTACCAATACAGCATTATTGGGTACATAATATTTTTTATTAAAAGCTTTAAATTCTTCTAATGTGGCAGCATCCAAATGTGCCATACTGCCTATGGTTGTCCAGGTATATGGATGTTTGGTAAAAAGGCACTTCATTATTTCATGGAGGGAATTGCCATAAGGTCTATTATCATAGCTTAGCCTTCTTTCTTCTTTCACTACCTCATTTTGCGTTTTTACTCCAATTTCATTGATAACCGGGTGCAGCATCCTTTCACTTTCGAGCCACAGACCGGTTTCTAATTGATTAGATGGAAATACTTCATAATAGAAAGTCCTGTCTTGTGTTGTATTGGCATTGTTTTGCCCACCATTGCTGCTTACAATTTTCATAAACTCCCCCCGCTTTATATTTTCCGATCCTTCAAATAGTAAATGTTCAAAAAAATGTGCAAAGCCGGTACGTTCAGGATTTTCGTTTTTGCTACCTACATGGTACATCACTGATGTAACTACTACCGGGGCAGTTTTATCCTGGTGTAAAATTACATGCAGCCCGTTTTTTAAAGTGTATTCCGTATAAGCTACTTTTTGGGCTGTAGCTGAGGTCGCTAATGCTAGCGCTAATAGTGATAGGGTTATTTTGCTCATAAAAGTTGTTGTTAAGATGACAAAAATATGTAGTTATTGCTTTGAGTAATATATTTTATTGATTTATTGATAAACGGTTTTGAATATGGTAATAAATCAATGGGAGCTGGTAGATATGTTTAAAAATAAATGATGGATTATAGAAATGTATAAAAAAAAGTACTTCACTTTAATGGCGCAGTACTTTTGAGTTTATAAATGCAATCAATTAGTGTTGATGATTATGCTGCATTGCCGTTAATGCTTCCGGTGTTACCTCTTTTTCTTTGGGGGTTACCTGGCTTTCAACCCAGTTAAATATTTTTTCAGTAATTAAACGGCGGTAACTGCTGTCTACCTGTTTTTCATCTTTCATCATACGGTCTACATAACTTTCCAGCCAGCTGGTATCATCGCCCATGCCCATGGTGCCAAAATAACGCATGATCTCATTCCTCATATTGTCTTTTAATTCATCATTGGTAACCTCAAGCTTATTATCCTGGATTAATTTATCCGTAATTAAAGTCCATTTTAACTGGTTACTGAAACCCGGGTATTCTTTCTCCGCCTGGTCTTCTGTTTTAGTTTGCTCACCACCGTTTTGCAGCCAGCGTTTTAAAAAATCAGCAGGGAAATCCATTGATGTATTATCTAAAATATAATGATACAACTGGTCATGTAGTTGATTACGGCTTTGAGCGTCCCAATATTGCTGAATTTCTTCTTTTAAAGCAGTACGCAATTCTGCTTCTGTAGCAATGTTTTTGCCGGGATATACTTCATTAAAAAATTCTTCATTCATTTCTCTTTTTTCTACTAGGCCTATTTTAGTAATAGCAGCAGAAAAATATTTTTTTCCGGCTTCGGTGTCCTCCTTTTCCAAACCGAAATCCTGCAGCATCATAACCAATTTATCTGCGTCAAATGCTTTGTTAAGCTGCAAAGCTATTGCATCACCAACTTTTTTTCCTTTAAATTCTTTTTGTATAGCCGATGTAAAGTATTTGAGAATAACAGAAGTATCTTTTGCCACGCCGCCTTCAATAATATTGCCTTCTTTATCAGTTTCTGTAAAAGCCAGGTTCAATACATTATCCTCATTATCTACCTGCTCAGGTTCTGTCATTTTACCGGCTTTTATTTGCATACGGCCTATTTCCTCATCTACCATAGCGTCTGTAACCGCAACTTTGTTAAATGTAGGAGTAACCTTTTCAAAATCAGGCAGTGTAAAGGCAGGTTTTAAGCCCATTTCAAAAGAAAATTCATGCTCAACAGGATTATTGCTATCTACACTGCTGATATTATTCGGCAATGGTAAAGGCTGCGCAAAAATTTCCGGCTTTTCATTATTTAAATATGTATACAGTTCTTTTTCAACCGATTTCAAAATTTCATCAGTGAAAAGGGAATTGCCATACATTTTTTTAATGATGCCTGCAGGTACCATGCCTTTACGAAATCCCGGGATGTTAGCAGTTTTACTGTATTCCTTTATTTTTTTTTCAAACGAAGGGTAGTAATCGTCTTTATTAACTTTAACGGTTATTTTATCGTGTAATAAACCGATATTTTCTCTTACAACTGTTGCCATATAACATATTTTAAAAAAATCCCTCTTCTATTTTGCAGAAGAGGGACTTAGGATGAAAAGTGCGGATGATAGGGGTCGAACCTACATGCCTTGCGGCGCTAGATCCTAAGTCTAGTGCGTCTGCCAATTTCGCCACATCCGCAGTTTAAAAATTAAAAACTGAAATTGGGAGGCAAAAGTAAGGTTTTTTTTGGAATATCTAATCGTAAATAGTTTTTAAATTATGGTATAGTTAGATGAAGATTAAGTAAAAGGGAGAAAATATTTTCTCCCTTTTACTTAAAAAGTAATTTAAGCAAAAGCTATTGAATAACCATTATTTTAGTATCTGTTATTTTGCCATCAATTATCAGGCTATAACTGTATGTGCCTTTACTTAAACCGCTTGTAGAAACTGTTACGATTCCGGTACCGATAGCAACAGGAATAGTTTTTACAGCTTGCCCTGTTGAATTTTGAAATTTGATTTCTGCCTTATTAGCATCTTTAGAAGTAATGAAAGTGATTTTGGTTGCTCCATTAACAGGATTAGGTACATTTTGACCAAGCTTGTTGTCACTTAAATTTGTATTAGTTATTGAAGAGGATTGGTTAGCGAGTTTTTTTACTAATTCTTTAAGTTCATCAATTTGTTCTTGCTGTTTCTCGATCATTTCCTGCTGTTCCTGCATACCTTTCACCAACGGAACTACAAACTGAGCATAAGCTATGCTATAGTTATCATTATCATTTTCCGGAACATGGACACCATTAAAATCATATTTTATTTTTTTTGTAGCTTCTTCGACTTCCTGGGCTATAAATCCACTTTGGCGGATTGCCGTCGATGGGCCAAAATCTTTATTCATATATTCCCTGCTGATACTGTCCTGCATATTTTTTGTCAAAAATTTTTCAAACATACGGGTATCAAAATTATACACTACAGGGCGGAGCAATTTTATAAATTCCAATCCTTTTACTTCGTCTGTAATATTTGTTTTAAAGCGTCCGTCCGAAACCGTATAATCTACCGGTCCTTCCACCCGGGTAACCGTTGCACTTCCTATTCTTACCTTATTGCTGGCATTTACTATAGCGTTGGCGCCAATGGCTGTAGAATTATTAACAATTCCATTTGAAGCATTAGCGGGTGTGACATCAGCTCTATAACCTAAAGCCGTATTACTATTACCAGTGATATTGGTAAGAAGAGCCCTGTCTCCCATAGCCGTATTACAATTTCCGGTAATATTATTGTATAATGAATAAAACCCGGTAGCTGAATTATTATTTCCGGAAGTATTGGCAACAAGCGAATAAGTTCCATTGGCAGTATTGTAGTTTCCGCCAATATTATAATGGAGCGCCCTGAACCCTATGGCAGAATTATAATTTCCTCCATTGTTGGTAAACATGGTTTCTTCGCCAACTGCTACATTCCCGGTTCCGTTGATATTACTATAAAGTGTTTTATACCCGGTAGCCGTATTGTTGCCTCCAAAAGTATTGGAAAAAAGTGCATAAGATCCTGTAGCCGTATTGGCAAAACCGGTAGTATTAGAAAACAGCGCCTGGTAACCAAATGCTCCATTCCTTATCCCTGTAATTTTTGCCTGGTTAAGCCAGTAAGATGCATTTTCCTGTGCAGATATGTTTTGACAGCACCCAGTAATAATCATTATTATTATTACCATTGATGGAATAAAATTTTTTCTCATTTTTTTGTTTTTAATAGTTAAAGTAATAGTTAATTTATATATATGGAGTAGGATGGATATTAGAATTATTGGAAAGATATATCTCCGGCAGCTAAATTAATTAATCAGGTTAAGAATTAACAATAAGATATTACTGATTTAATTTAATAAATGTGGTATAATAAAAAATATTCGTTTTTTTACTAAATAAGTAAAGCACATTTCTCTTCTTCCCTCTTTTTAAGTAAATTCGTAATACTTGATGGATACAGCTGTAAAAATAACCCCGTATACACTCACTGGGGAAGAAGAGAAAAAAGCAATTTTGCGCCAATACCGCGGATTGCTAAAAGCGCTTAAACCCAAAATTAAGCCTGGTGATAAGCAATTGCTTCGTATTGCTTTTGAAATAGCGGCAGAAGCCCATAAAACCATGCGCCGTAAAAGCGGCGAGCCATATATCCTTCACCCGTTGGCCGTAGCAAGGATTTGTGTAGAAGAAATTGGTTTGGGTGTACGAAGCACCATCTGCGCCTTATTGCACGATACGGTAGAAGATACTGATATTACCTTAGAAGATATACAGCGGGAATTTGGTATAGAAATAGCTAAAATTGTAGATGGCCTTACCAAAATCAGCACGGTAATAGATGCCAATACCAGCCAGCAAGCTGAAAATTTTAAAAAGATTTTACTGACACTTACCGATGACCCCCGGGTAATTTTAATAAAGCTGGCTGACCGGTTGCACAACATGCGTACGATGGACAGCATGAAACGGGAGAAACAATTGAAAGTAAGCAGCGAAACGGTATATGTGTATGCGCCATTGGCACACCGGATGGGTTTGTACAATATTAAAACTGAAATGGAAGACCTGGCCATGAAATACATGGAACCGGATACCTATAAATATATTGCCCAGAAACTAAATGATACCAAAAGAGAACGTACACGGTATATTAATGATTTTGTAAAGCCGATAAAAGAAAAGCTGGAAAAATCCGGTTTTGATTTTGAAATTTATGGCAGGCCCAAAAGCATACATTCCATCTGGAATAAAATAAAAAAGAAAGGTGTATCCTTTGAAGAAGTATATGACCTTTTTGCCGTACGCATTATTGTTAGCGCCCCTCCTGAAAAAGAAAAAGAAGATTGCTGGAAAGTATACAGCATGATAACCGATGAATACACGCCATCTCCCGAGCGGCTGAGGGACTGGTTAAGCAATCCTAAAAATAATGGTTATGAAGCGTTGCACACTACCGTTATGGGGCCACAGGGCAAATGGGTAGAAGTGCAGATACGCACCAAACGCATGAACGAAATTGCAGAAAAAGGATTGGCAGCGCATTGGAAATATAAAGAAGGAAATAATGATGAAAGCCGCTTTGATAAATGGTTTAGCCAGATCAGGGAAGCGCTTAGCAATCATGAAAGCAATTCATTGGATTTTTTACAGGATTTTAAAACCTCCTTTCTTGCTGAAGAAATATATGTGTATACCCCAAAAGGGGATGTAAAAATGCTGCCGATCGGAGCAACCGCTTTGGATTTTGCATTTAGTGTGCATACTGCGGTGGGCAGCAAATGTATCGGCGCTAAGGTTAACCATAAACTGGTGCCCATCAGCTACAAATTACGCAGCGGTGACCAGATTGAAATTATTACGAGCGCCAAGCAAAAACCCAATACCGAGTGGCTGAATTTTGTGGTTACAAGTAAAGCCCGCCAAAAAATAAAAGATACGCTAAAAGAAGAAAAAAGAAAGGTAGCCGAAGATGGGAAATATATATTGCAAAAAAAACTCGAAGGTATTGGTGCACAAATGAACCAGCAAACTATAGAAGAACTGGCTGTTTTTTATAAACTGGGTTCATCATTGGATTTTTTGTATGACGTTGCCGTAAAAAAAATAGATTTAAAAGAACTGAAAGAATTTACGGTACATGGCGATAAAATTTTTCCGCCCAAACCCATAAAACCTGTAGAAGAAAAACCTGAGGCCGAACCTACAGTTAAGCCACTAAGCAAAAAAGAAACAGAACTGATTATTTTTGGGGAAAGCAGCGATAAAATCATGTATACGCTGGCCAATTGCTGCAAGCCGATACCCGGCGATGATGTATTTGGATTTGTAACCACTGGCGAAGGGCTGAAAATACACCGCACCACTTGTCCCAATGCTGCCAGGTTGCTGGCAAATTATGGGCACCGTGTAGTAAAAACAAAATGGGCCAAGAACAAAGAAATTTCTTTTCTTACTGGTCTGCGTATCATCGGGCTGGATGATGTGGGCGTGATTCATAAAATAACCAACCTCATCAGCGGTGAAATGAAATTTAATATTTCTGCCATGACGATAGAAGCCAAAGAAGGTTTGTTTGAAGGCAATGTAAGAATATTTGTGCATGATAAAGATGAGCTGGACGAACTTGTGCAGCAATTAAAAGCTTTACCGGGAATTGAGAGGGTAGACAGGTATGATACGGAGTAATTTTAGATGGTAGATGTTAGTCGGGAGATGAGAGGATTGGATATTTGTTTTTATTTTGGTACGGGCATTTTATCTTTAATCATCATTGTTGTGTCACTCCCTTGTACGGCATACCTTTGGGGAACATTTTTTCAAAACTAATTTTTTATAATTCAAAATAAAATTAAACTTATTATGGAAGAGCTGATAACAAGATTTACACAGGAAGCCGGCATTACCAACGAGCAGGCTACAAAAACCTTAGAAACGATTAAGGAATATATCAAAGAAAAATTTCCAATGCTGGGTGGTGCGGTGGATAATATGTTTGGGCAATAGTAAGGTGGGGTACATTAATGGATAGAAATTTTATTATTTAACGCAACGTCCCGTAACCGGAGACGTTGCTCGGAAATTAAAAGATAATGTTAGTACATTTGTTTATATCGAAGCTTTATTGATTTTGTTTTATAATAACTATTATAAGGAAGTAGATTATAATAGTCGCTTATTTAATATAAATAAAGAAACACAAGAATTTACCTTATTGGTTAAATCAAGTTTAAGTAACGATGGAGTTAATTTCGAAAACTTTATAAAAAATTTTCGAAGCGAAAATTTTAGTTCGTTAGGCTTAGAGCATTTATTAGATAAGATTGACTTATCAACTCAGCTTGTATAACCATCACATATATTAATCAAAGCCTAATAAAGATATAGCGTACAAGAGTGCGACCCCGCCTTCGGACGGGGCAGGCAGCAATGAAGTTCATCAAAGATATACAGCTCAATACCAAAACAAAATAGCCCTGTAAAGCAGGACTATTTTAAAAAATTATATATCATTCTTCCGCCTAAGTTCGTGTCCCCACGAACCTTTTTTATAATTAATCTTCCGTAAATCTAGATGAGTTAGTTAAAGTTATCAATACTTTATTATGTTAAATTTTGAATCCATCTTAAGCTGATTACAAATATTTGTTAATAAACAATCTGTATTTAAAACCTGGGCTAAAAATTTTTAATTTAGAATACTATTAAAAACATATATATGAAAAAAATCTACACACTGGCTCTTCTTTTTTTATCCTTTTTCAGTATAGTTGCAGTAAAGAACCAGCGCAAAGTTATGATGAGAGAATTATTGGAACATGGAAAATAAGTGGCGTAAAAGGTGGAAATATTTCCAATCTTCCTTTTACAGGCGGTACTTTTACTTTTTATGCCAATGGAAGCTTAGACTATTTAAATGCTGCAAATGCCTCCTTTAAAGGAAGCTGGGATGTTATAGAAAAAGAAGTCTATAATGAAATAGATGAATATAATGAAACAATATATAGTTTACAGGTATTTGCTATTGATTTTGTTAACCAGCAGGTGCTTACACAATATTATGATGAAATGAAGTTTACAAGCACTAATAGTTTTCGGGCAAAAATAATTTCAGGTTCCCATACCTATGAAACATTTTTTGAAAGATAACCCGGTGTAAATAAGAACCTGGCGTAGGCCTTGATAAATGATTTACATTGAGAAGCTGGTACAATTTTATGAAAAGAAAGCCAATACCAAAATTTTAATACGTTTATAGATTTTTATTAATGTAATTAATCGGTTAAACAAAATGGCCATATACATAATGCATATGGCCATTTTTAATTACATTAAAATTTTGTGTTTTACTCATCTACTCCCTGTATATCGTCGATTAGCCATTTACCATTTACTTTAGTTAATGTGTAATTGATTTTAGTATTATGCGGCAGGGTAACCGTTACCTGTGCTTTGTTACCTTTAATGCTTTGGCTGCTGATTTTTACTTTACTCATGCTGGATGGTTTTTCTTCCGGGTCGTTACCTTGCATAATAAAGTTGTAGTCAAAACCAGCCGGGCAGCCTTCGTATTGCGGGTCATCTTTGAAAACTTGTTCGTAATCTTTAAAATATTTTTTCCAGTATTGAATGTAGCTATCAGAAATGAAATTACTTCTTTGTAGTATGGATAAATATTTTTCAGTGTTTGCAGTATTTATTGAAAAAGGTATTTTTTGTGCACTATCTTCAGATATGTCAACCAATTGTATACCATTAATCATTTCTTCATTATCCCAATACCATTCTAAAAAACCTAATACAGTTTTTGCCGGTGTTGATGTAGTTTGCTTGTGAATGTAAGCAGGGCCATTTGCTTCTGCGTTTATAGCAAAAAGAGTTAGTGCTAAAAAATAAATGATTTTTTTAATTGTTAATGACTGCATATAAAATAGTTTTTTATTAAATTATTTTTATCAGATGCAGTAAAAATTTTTTTACACACTTTTTTGAAATTTAAAATACGGCTGTGTAGAAAAGTACTACTTATTAAAGTATACAATAAGATCAGGCCAACTTTTCTTTAATTTCTGCCACGCCATCGGCAATATTATTAAGTTGTTTTAAAATGAGCAGGTCAACTTCTTTTTCATAAGCAATAGCTGATTCATTGGTTTCATTTTTTTCAACAGGTTTGCTTTGATAAGGGTTGGTGAGCAAATGTGCATTTTGAGGAAGTGAGAGATTTGTTTTTAAAAGATGATCGATACTTATTTCAAAAAAGTCAGCAATGTCAATTAATTTGTCAATATCGGGCTGGGTATGATCATTTTCATAATTCGACCATGTAACTCTTGAAACACCTATTAATTCAGGCATTTCATTCTGCACCAGCTTCTTTCTTTTTCTTAAGAAATGTATATTTTTTGCAAAAAAGTTCAATTTAATAACATTATGTGTATAAATAATTGTATAAATATTTTGTTATGTAAAATTTTTGTACAATATTTGTTTTTTTACGCTAACGCTCAAATATATGTCAAAAAAGGAAACCAGGCATACTGGTTTCGCTATTCCTATTATTTAATTTAAAATCCTACTTATGCTCAAAGCTAAGGAGCAAGGTGAAAACGCTTTTCCCACAAGTGTTGCACAAAGCCTGCAAATTATTAATCGTTTTTTAAATAATTTTCCACCGGAAGAAATAAAGCGGTGCACCTGGGACTTAATTGTATATGCATTTGGCAGCGAAGATGCTAATGGCCTTACACACCTTGAGCGGAGCAACCTGCTTTTCTTTTATGAGCAGTTGAATAAAGTGTGTGATGCATTAGTGATGGTTGACGAGCGGTTAATGCCATTGTTTGCAGAGGAAGAGTGAAATGGCTGTTATCCGATATTTTTGTATCGTTTTAAAATATTAAATTTTTCCATTTGTTATATTATTTTAAAACTTTATTGCTGCAACATTCTGAGTTATCTATACCAACTTCACGATTTCCCGGAAAATGTATAGCCGGAAAAGCGTGAAATTTTTTTTCAGCAATTATTTTTTATGGCATCATCGTGAGCTTGTACTGTTATTCTTACTTGAGAAAAGAAGGACTAAATTATTCTGTACTGCATATTAGTATAGAAAATTTGAGGAAATCCTATGCCTGCTCCAATGTTTTAATATCTATCTTTTTCATTTGCAACATAGCCGACATCACACGCCCTGATTTTTCTTTGTCCTTATTTGTCATTAACTCAGCCAAAATAGTAGGTACAATTTGCCAGGATAACCCGAACTTATCTTTTAACCAGCCGCACTGCTGCGCATTTTTTTCACCACCTGCTGAAAGCTTGTCCCAATAATAATCCACTTCTTCCTGGTTTTCGCAATTAACAATAAAAGATACAGCTTCATTAAATTTAAATACCGGGCCGCCATTAAGCCCAATAAATTTTTGCCCTTCCAACTCAAATTCTATTACCATTACTGTTCCTTCGGGCATCTTATGTATTTCGTATCCTTCTTTTCCGAAGTAGCTGATTTTACCAATGGAAGAGTTTTTGAAAATAGAGGTATAATAATTTGCCGCTTCTTCGGCTTGTGTATCAAACCATAAGTTTGGAGTAATTTTTTGCATTGTTGCCATGGTGCGATGTTTTAAGTTTTACAATTTGTGTAATGCAAATTATACAAATTGTAAAACTTAAAGCTGTGCAAAAGCGGCAATATAAGGGTGTGATTGCGACATTTTTAATTATCAAAAAATGTTACCATTCCATTTTCTACATTATAAATACCACCTGCAATTTTTAGTTTTTCTTCTGCAATAAGCCCGGCAATAACAGGGCTTTGTTTTTTAATTTCTTCTATTGCCAGGCGGACATTATTTTCTGTAACTTTTTTTACAAAGTCAGCGTTGCTGCCAGTCCTGTTTTCTTTGGTATGCGTTTCTGCCTGTATAGCCGGTTTAATTTTATCCAATACTTTTGTTAAACTGCCCAATTCTACATTATTGCAGGCACCCACTATTGCGCCGCATTTAGTATGGCCAAGCACTACTACAACTTTTGTTCCCACTACTTTTGTAGCAAATTCCATACTGCCGATAATATCCTCATTTAAAATATTTCCCGCTATGCGGATACTGAAAATATCACCAAGGCCCTGGTCAAAAATCAGTTCGGCAGATGTCCTGGAATCCATGCAGCTTAAAATGGTGGCAAAAGGGAATTGCCCTTCTTTGGTATCATTTACCTGTTGCAAAAGATTGCGGTTGGCTTTAAGGTTTTTAACAAACCTGTCATTTCCTTCTTTTAAAATTTGTAAAGCTTCTTCAGAAGTTAACTTGCTTTGTGTTTCTTTTGAGTGTGTGTACATAATGTTGGGTTTTTAGTTTTTATAAAATATAAAATATAAAATGTATCAGATGTTAAAGGTTTAGGTACTTCTTTTTCATCCAGCAGTTGCCGGATATTTATTTCTATCGTTCTGGCTATTGCTGTTACCGAAGTATCGCTTGGCCTGTTCCTGAAAGGGTCCTGCAAATGGTAGGCGGTTTTTTCCAGCAGAAAAAATACCATTGATATTACAGCCAGTAAAGGGATCTCAAAAATAGTATCTACATTTTTAATTGCAATAGAAAGTACAATTACAAACAGGTAAATGGTAAAATGTAAAAATAACCGGTAAGTTACCGGGAAAACAGTAGAGTTTATTCTTTCCGCTTTTCCCATCGAGTCGCACAGCCGTACCAGCGTATTGTCTATTTGTACATGGCTAAACGAATTGATTTCATGTTTTTTTTGCAGTTCTTTTAAATCAGCGGCATTGAGTTGCAGCAATGCCAATGGCTTATTACTATGTTTAGATATATTTGAAATATCTTTATCATCAATAAACTGTCCCATATTTTCAAAGCGGATCAAGGCCACGTAATGACTGTCCTAAAGCATAGCACCAGGCGATTTGCCGGTGGGCCATTTTTGCAATAAGGTTATTATTATCGGTAATAAAACTTTGCAATTGCAAAACAAAGCTTCGGGAATCATTTACAATTGCTCCCCAAACTTTCCGGGCTTCCCACCATCGGTCATAAGACTGGCTCATTTTAAATGATAAAAGAACTGAAATAGCCGTACCTAAAAAGCAGGAATGCTTAAAGGAATTTCGGGCAAAGATTTTGAAAATGCTGTAGTTAAGTAGTGAATGGCCAGCCCGGGTTTTATGTTGATGAAATAAAATTACCTGCTATACTTTAACAGGTAATTTTATTAATTATTCACTAATTATAAATATTCGATATAAAAACCTACAGGCAAATATATCCATCATGTAATATTATGGTTCAGCTTTAACCAGTTTTCCGGAATGCATTATACCATTGACGGTTTGGATTTTGTAAATATATAGTCCTGGTTTTAAGAAATCAATATTGAATGTAACAGTTGTTTGGCCTTGCTGCAAAGAAAATTTTGATATTGGTTTAGCTATACAATTTCCTAAAACGTCATATAATAAAACATCAATTTTATTTTCTTTATTTGTATGTAAAACAAGGTGCACTAAAGAGCCGGACGGATTAGGATAAATTTTTGCCAGTGTCATTTGTAATGCTTCATTTGATAGTTGCTTTTGCTCAAGCTTTTCTATGTCTTCACCTTGCAAATCTTCTTGAATAAGGTTATTTAAATCATCAAAGTCCGGCCCGTCTTTTTCTACACATGGTGAAATGTAAGCTTTAAATTTACTTCCCTCCTTGGCATGAAATCCTGGTAGGAGCACAACATTTTTACCTGCTCTGAAACGGATGTCTTCCAAAGGCTCTACATCAACCGTAGTTTGTGCAATCACTGTTTCAGAAGCCTTGGCATTTTTTAATAAATAATTAAATGTTGGCGGCACATGTACTACCGGTGGGCAGGAAGCTGCATTGTATGCATTAATCATATGGTTTCTAAGAGTCCATACCCATAATTTATTCGTATATAATGTAGATGCTGAATTTACCAATGCAGAAGCATGCATACCATTAGGGTAACTCATTAACATAGCAAACGCATAGTTGGATCCATAGCTTCTAACACCTCCGTGGTGAAATGCAACCCCTTCATTAGTATTATCATTAAAATACCAGCCTAAAGCTTTAGACGGGGTACTATAATTTTCCATGAGTTTATACGAATCATGAGAGATAATCTTTTCCGTATATTTTAATGTATACATAAAAAGTGATAAATTATCAACTGTCATTGTCCATCCGCCGGCAGCGCAACTGGAATAAATAGTATTGGGAAACAATAGTCCATTTTCATCAGCAGGGTTGGAATACATCAGTGCAGGATCCGGCATTTCAGCAGGATTGCAATGAGCATCAATAAAATTAGGAGTAAGTATGTTGTCCCTTACATAATTAAAATATATTTCGCTTGTTTTGTTTAATATATTTTTATCATAATCAGTATCAGATAATCCGGAATATAAATTCTCCGCCTGCTGCATTTCCAAAGGGTTAATCATATATGCCAATATCATTTGAAATACTGCCATATTAAAATTAGAATAAGATTTAGTACCGGTTGAGCAAGGTACATTTCCGCATTGCCCATATCCCTGCTGGATCCTGGTACGTGTCAATAATCCGTTATCGCCAATTCTGTCAAAACCTGAACGATGTTGTAGTAATTGGCGAATGGTAACCAGCTTAAAATCATTATGCAGTAGATTCTTCCATTTATAAGGAAAATAAGTTACCATTTTATCATCCAGGTGCAGTGAAGGGTTTTTTTCAATTACCCTAAGCACCGCGGCAGTCGTAATTATTTTTGAGACGCTGGCGATACATAAGGTAGTATTTTCAGAAAAATATTTTACCCCTCCCGGTTCAGTATCATCCTGGCCTTTCACACCGTAAGTAGCTACTATAGGCCCTCCACCTTTCGCCCAAATACTACAGCCGTAACCTTTTACATTTCCCTCCAAAGAATCCTTGACAACATTGCTGTATAATTGATGGTCAAAATAATATTCCTGGCTTATAGTAACCAGCCTGAGGCTTGTGAATAAAAATATTAAAACTACAGTTTTAAAAAGTGAAGTTGTCATAGAGGTTACCGGGGATTGTTGATTAATATTTTCTTTAAAGAATCATTCTCTTTTTTAAGGTCGATGATGTATAAAGTAAGCTCCTCAATTTTCCGAAGCAATATGGCATCCATCTCACCAAGATTTACCCCTTTTTCAAGCACTGTTTTTTCTGAAGGAACATCAGGCAGGTGATTATTTTCTTTTATAAATCTTTCCACTTCTTCCAAAGGTTTTAATTTATAATTTTCTTTGAATACAAAATCAGCCCAACCTTCAATCGTAACCTCTACTTCTTTGGCAGTAATTTTTCCATATACTGCCAAAGCGCTTTTGGGGTCTGTTGTTCCTATGCCTACCTTGCCATTATTTTTTATTGTAATTATTTCTTTACTTACATTATTTAAAAAAGAAAATGCAGCATCCTGCTCGCCTACCTGGAAAATGAGTTTTTTATTTTCCATTCCCAAACCATACCAGGCATCAGCTTTATCATACAGCGCAAATTTTCTTTTATTTTGTAACAATCCCAGTGATAAGAGTGTTTGTGGAGAAGAGATACCCACACCCACATTTCCATTTTTAAGAACAGCCAGGGCATCTGATTTTTGGTCTTTGGATGAGCCAATGCCTATTTGGAACAAAGGGTCGGTAGCTATCCATTGGGCAGGGCTTCCCCCACCGGTATTGTACCTGCCAATGGCAAAACTATTAGAAGCCTCAGCAAAAGCATTGCTGCCAAAAGCAGCAGCATATTGCCCGTTTGCTTTTGTATCAAATCCTGCGGCAAAGGACCCTATGCCGGCATTGTTTTCTGCCCATGGGTGCATAGCATTATCAGAAGGATAAACAGGATCCTGATTTGGTATGTTAAATGCAGATTTAACAGAAAATATCCCTGTCCTGAAAGCGCCTGCTTTTTCGTACCAGATGGTTTTATTAAAGTATGTTTTTATCTGTACAATTTTTTCTCCTTCAAAAAGGACTTTGCCGTTTTTTACTTTTAGTTTATTATCCGGTGAGGCAATATCACCTATGGCTATATTGCCCGTACGGGATAGTGGAGAAACCAGGTCATTGTTTCCTGACCATTGCTGGCTGTATGTATTTAAAGGGAAACAAAACGCTGTGCATAATAAAAAGAAATTCACCGGGTAAAGAAATGTTTTCATTTGTTTAATTTTAATATTCCTACTCTTTTACGGCTTTTC
The DNA here is from genome assembly GCA_016713965.1 of Chitinophagaceae bacterium. Lineage (GTDB taxonomy): Bacteria > Bacteroidota > Bacteroidia > Chitinophagales > Chitinophagaceae > Ferruginibacter. Next base: position 467,244 of record JADJOC010000002.1, on the reverse strand, counting down.
GGAATCCGCCGATTATAAAAAATTGTTTTGTACTTGTTGCTTAACTGCATAACATTAAGGCATACCTGCTTTAAGGCTTTTAAAATTAACGGCGCAAAACTATTTTTTTTATTTGACTATGCAATACCCCGAAGTGGTAGTTTTTTGGCTCTTATTGTATAAATTATTATATGTAGGATTTTTGATAAGAAGATGGAGAAATAGGATAAAGGGCCGCTGCTATTTAATTAAAAAATTAAACAATTTGTAAGTGATTGTAAGGCAGTTGAAATATTATTCCCATATGAATGAATAATTGGGAAGGATGGATGTTGAGGATTATAATTGCAAAAAATTTGAAATTGTTATCATTTTTGTTTCTCCAAATTTATTAAGTTCTAATAAATCTTTGTCGCCGGTTAATAAAAAATCAACGTTCCCGTCTATTGACAAAGAAAGTAAAAAGTTATCTTTTAGATCCCTGCAAATATTAACTTTAGTTTCGACTGTTACAAAATCTGCATATTCGTCAATAGTTTCAAGAATATCTTCTATATCTGCACGTGTAAAAAAGCGCCTGAATTTTGGCCGACTTACTACTTCCAAAAATTCATCCAATAATTCTTTACTAAAAACTATAATACTTCGTTTTGAAAAAATTAGTTCATCAAGTTTAGAAAAATCTTTTGTAATTAAAAAAGCTAATCCAAAGATTGGTATCAAGAATGATCCTGCTAACTTTATTTTGCATAGCGTTTGGCTCTTGTCAGCTCAACTTCCTTTGTTATTTCATTTAGTGTTGGTACTGATTTTGCTTTAGTGCGTAATCTTTTCAGTACATCCTTAAAGCCATTTTTTGAGGGGTTGTGAATTGCAATAAGATTTAAGTCTGCTAGATCTCTTAACAGTTTTGCTGCTTTAGGATTTAATATGTCTACCCGTACTGTATTCATGTTATCAAATTTAAGAAAAGAAATTGAATATTCTATTATTTCTGTGGAATGATATACAGTTTGCTATGCTGGTGGCTGATGATTAATCCCAGATGAATAATTGGGAAGGATGGATTATTCCCATAACGCTTCCTTTTCCCAATCGTAAGGAAAAGCCATCGCACGGGTGTCTACATTTGGATATTCTTTTAATAACGATTTGAGTTTAGACGAAAAGCCTGTTTTAGGATTTACAGTTTGTAATAAAAACTTTATCATGCAAAGTATAAAGTATGTACGGCTATTGCGGATATTTGTATTGCTAATCCATATTTTTCTGGGGTTTTGTGGAATTTGAGGACGAATGCTCATTGCCCTGTTCCAAAGGCGGGAATGATGCGCACATATATTTCTTAGATAAACAATGCTATGCAGCCACGTTTCAAATACAGAATCGGCAAGACCAAAATAATTGGCTATGGCTCGTTTTTCCCTACCTGGTTTTAAATTTTTATATAAAATAGATAATGTGCCAAATGAAGTAATTTCCATTATCATCCATGAGGGAGGCAATGGATCTGAATATTTGTTGCGGAAAGCATTTATGAATTCTTCATCGCTTCTCCTATATTCTTCACCAATTTTGCCAAGTGTATTAGCGTGTTTTACGGGATCTTTAAATAAATGTGCATCCTTAAACCAAAAGCAGCCATACTGATGTGATAAAACATATATCATTTTAGCCCGTACCCCAATCTCTATTTTTTCTAATTCAGAAATAACCAGTTGCCTTAGTTTTCTATCAAAACAATATAGGCTAAATGCAGTATCAAAATTTGCCTCTGGTTTAAATTGATGCTTTTTTTTATCTTGTAATAAAGGATACCAATACCCACTCAGGCGATAATAACTGATACTTTCTAATAAATGAAGCGCCTTGTTTTCATTATTTACAATTAAGCCCCTGTTTTTTAATTGTTGAAGCTGATCCGGATAAATAACCGGTAGCTTATTGTAAGGTATTTTACTCATAAGGTTAAAAATAAAAAGCTTACCCTGAGCGCCCTGTTCAAATGGGAAGGGGGGTAAGCATGTTGTAACAAAGATATAAATATTTTGTGATTTGCCTAATTAATCCCATATGAATAATTCGGAAGGATGAATTTTGAGCGCTTTGGCGATGTTGAATACCTGGGAGATGCTGGTATTGATTACACCTCTTTCAATTCGGCTTATTTGCATAGGCTCAACATTAGCTTCCCAGGCTAAGGCTTCCTGCGATAAACCTTTAGCTAAACGTATGGTACGGAGGTTTGCACCAAATTTCTTTATGTTTTTTTCGTCACGTAAGTATTTCACTTAGCAAAAGTGCGCATATAGCCAAATTTGTATATAGTCAAATTTGTATAGTTCACCAATTATTTATAAATTTGAAGTGTCAATATTTTAATTTAATTCAATAGCCAATGCCCCAGCAAAATGAAAAGCATATTTCAGCAGATATAGAAAATAGCCTGGAAATTATTAATCGTTTTCTAAACAGCTTTCCGCCAGAGGAAGTAAAACGTATCAGCTGGAATTTGCTGATATATGCTTTTGGCAGTAAAGATGCTGATGGTTTATCTAATATTGAACGCAGTAATATGCTTTATTTTTATGAACAGATTAATAAGGTTTGTGAGGCATTGGTGGCGATTGATGAAAAGTGGGGAGCAAAGGAGTAGAGAAGCTACAGTAGTTCTTTTTAAAAAGAAAAAATAATGCTTTAAATTTCCTACCAACTTTTATACGGCCTACCTGTCAAATTTGAATTGTAATATTTTTCTTCACCTGTTACTTCTTTATCAATCCATATAGGGAGTGTAAATAGTTCGTCTTCGCTGGTTAATTCAATTTCTGCTATGATGAGTCCGGCATTGTCTCCTGCAAATTCATCCACCTCCCATATTTTCCCATCATGGTTTATTTTGTAGCGTGTTTTTGATAGTTCTGCGATGGAAAAATTATCCAATAATTCTATAGCATCCTGCCGCGGTATTTCATATTCGTATTCGGGCCTTGTGGCACCAATGTTCAGTCCTTTGATAGTAAGAAAGCCGCTGGCTGCTGTAAGGCGTACCCGTATGGTTTTATCCGGATCGGTTAATAAATAACCCTGCCGGTACAATTCTCCTGCTGGTTTTTGAACCTGCTGCCACTTATCGTGGTTGATTAGATATTTTCTTTCTATTTCCTGTGGCATAAATTATGATGCTTTGGGTGATGGAATGGATTGTATGAGCCTGAAAAGCTGTTCAGTATCGGCTACATCGGTTTTATAAAACTTTCCGTCAGCAGATTGCATTTTCAGTTGACTACAATTTGTAGCCAACTGACTTCCTTCTTGTTTGAGCCGGGTTTTAAGAACACTCCAATATTTACGGGGGTTGGGGCTTGCTGTAAGTATCTCAATTGTATCTACAATAGAGAAATACCATTTTTCCTGTTCGGCATCCCAAAGGGTTCTTACTTTTTTATCTTCAAATATTTGTATGGCGTTTTGTTGTTTCATGTGTAGCTGGTGTTAAATAGGTGTACTCAAAAATATGGGCTATGATAATCTTTTCAAAATAAAGTAATCATTTTTAATATAAAAACTATATTGTTACTTTTTTGCGGAAAAAAAGTAACTCTCGCCTTCGGACGGGACAGGCGACAAAGCCGCCCGAAAACGATTACATCCCGTTTTCGGGGCAGTTCCCTGATTAAACTTTTGTACTACTGTAGCTTCAGCTTCATTTCATTATTGAACGTATTCGAATTAATTGAACCTGATTAGATAACAACTTAAATTAATTTTTTCATCTCCGCTTTAATTAAAGTTCAATAAAGCTTTGCAGCACAAGAGTGCGACGCAACGATGATGCCACAGGCACCACAGCTGGTAACCAAAAAAAATATTTTCTTGCGGAGCAAGCAGCTTTACAACGTAGCCATATCAATTACAAACCTGTAGCGCACATCGCCTTTTACCATGCGGTCGTAAGCGGTGTGGATGTCTTTAATGTTGATGATCTCGATCTCTGAAACAATGTTGTTGGCTGCGCAAAAATCGAGCATCTCCTGGGTCTCGGGTAAACCGCCAATGTTGGAAGCCGCCACACTTTTTCTGCCCATCATCAATGCAAAGGCAGAAATTTGGTAGGGCTCAGGCGGGGCACCTACACAAATGTGTATGCCGTTTGTTTTTAATAAAGAAAGGTAAGGCGCCATCTCATGCTTTGCAGAAACGGTATCTAAAATAAAATCGAATGAACTTCTTTTTGCTTTTAGCTGGGCAGGATCTGTGGTTACCACAAAGTTGTGTGCACCCAAATTTTTAGCGGCTTCTTCTTTTGATGGAGAGGTGCTTAATACAGTAACTTCTGCGCCAAAAGCTACACCGAATTTTACGGCCATGTGGCCTAAGCCGCCAAGCCCAAGTACGGCCAGTTTGTGGCCCTTACCTACTTTCCAATAGCGAAGCGGTGAATAGGTGGTAATGCCTGCGCAAAGCAATGGCGCCACAGCAGGCAATGATAATTTTTCTGAAATGTGCAGCACAAAATCTTCATGCACTACAATGTTATTGGAATAGCCACCGTAAGTGGGTTGGCCATCTTTTCCTTTGCCATTGTAGGTGGGTACAGAATGTGTTAAGCAATATTGTTCGAGCCCTTCTTTGCAATTATTGCAGGTGCGGCAGGAATCTACAAGGCAGCCTACGCCTGCAAGGTTGCCGGCGGTGAATTTTTTTACTGCTGTTCCTGTTTTGCTGATTCGGCCTACAATTTCATGGCCGGGAACCATGGGGAAAATGCCGGGAAACCAATCGTTTTTTATTTGGTGCAGATCGGAATGGCATACACCGCAATACAATATTTCTATTTGTACATCTTGTGGGCCTACATCCCTTCGCTCAAAATTCCAGGGTGCTAAATTTGTTTCAGGGGTTTGTGCTGCGTATCCTTTGGATGGTATCATTGTTGTAGGTTTTTATGAAAGCAAATGTAAAGTGTATAACAGGATTTCCGGGAAAATGTTTTACTATTTTACATTTTTAGTGTATGCTTTGCCGTTATATTTGTAAAACCAATTTCAATTCCAAAAGGCTTACCGTTAGTATCACTTTGCAAAAAAACATCAGGTAAATTTGTTTTAGCCAAATCAATTGCTGCCAGCGACAGGGTAGTGCTGCCGGTAATTAGTTCTGCATCTGGTTTCCTTCAGCCATAAATTTTTGTGCAAAGCCAAATGCGTTTTTGTAAAAGCTCACTGATTTGGCTACATCGGCTACGTATAAAATAGGGTAAGCGAATTGTATCATTTATTATAAATTATTAGGATTAGGTATTTTTTTCTCAAACTTACTACAGTATTGAGTTGTTCTCTATTTACTTTTTTTCTTGATAAAAAAAAGTAACAAAAAAAATCAAGGCTGCGAAAAAATAGCTAAAATTTGCTTTGTTGCGCTACAGCGAAAAAGCTAAACCTGAACTTTTGTAAACTAATGGACTAATACAATATCAGCTTTTGTACTTTGCATCATCATTTTCGCTGCTTTACGCTCCACTTTGCAAATTTCTTAACGCTATTTTTTCGAGGCCGTATAGGATACCCTAATAAAAAGCAGTGGTCATTAATGTCACTTCTGGATTTGCGCTTATCTTACTTAATCCTATAAATTATTTTACTTGCTCTTTTATCCACTTAGATATTTCATTTAATGCAACCGGGGAAATAGTTTGTTCAATTTTTCCATATTCTGATGGCGACCCGGTAGTGCTTTCCTGGAAAAGATGGTTGAGGGCAGGCAGTTCTTTTACAGTAATATTTTTATTACCACCTTTTTCCAAAGCTTTTTTTATTGCCGCTAAATTAACTGATGCCGGCACTTGCAAATCGTTTGAGCCGTTTAATGCTAAAACCGGGCATTGTACGTGTTGAAGTGTTGGTGCAGGATTGTATTTTAAAAAAACTGTATCCATGGGTTGGTAAGTTGCCCTATTTGCTGGCTAACAAATGCAGCTTCATTTGACGGTCTTTTGCCACCGGCAACGTATTGTATACTTGTTTGATGTATGCTGTAAGGTTTTTATTTAAACCAGCTGTATCAGTTGCTTTAACAACTATGTCGAAAGCAGCTTTGTTTTGTTTTTTTGATTCTGCCAGATCGGCTTCGCTCATGCCTGAGGCTTTGCCTATTAATTGCTGCTGGAGCAATAACAACTGATCCCCGGGAATGCCCGTTCCGGCTAGTAAAACTATAAAACTGACATTTGAAACATACCCAACCTTGCCAGATCTCGCTGCGACCATCGGTGCAATTATTCCTCCTTCGCTGTGGCCAATTAAGCCTATTTTTTTTGTATTGATTTCTTTTCTTGATTGTAAATATTGTACGGCAGCTTCTACATCTAATGCAAAATCTGCTGTAGTGGCCGTCTTAAATACTCCTAATGACTTACCTGTACCTCTATCATCAAACCTTAGGACGGCGATGCCGTTTTTTGTTAAGTGATCAGCTAAAACCAAAAAAGGTTTGTGGCCTAAAATTTCTTCATCACGGTTTTGCGGCCCGCTACCGGAAATTAAAACTACCGCAGGGAAATTCCCTTCTTTATTGGGCAGGGTTAATGTTCCTGCCAATGTAATGTTATTTGTATTATTAGTGAAGCTAACATCTTCGGCATAATATGGGTAAGGTTTTGTAGGCTCCTGTGGACGGGTATTTGTTTCAGATATTGTTTCCTGCCTGGTTAAGTTCACCGGGAATGTTTGACCTGCCTGGTTGAAATTTCCGGTAATAATATTTTCTTTATTTAATTCGCCGGTATATTTGATGCCGGCATTTTTTATTTCAAGGTTTAATATAGGACTTTTAAAATTGGTCACGGTAACGGGTATGCCTTTTACTCCCTGGTCGGGGCTGTCCATGGTGGAGGTATAGCCTGTATCTGTTTTTGTAATATTAAATAATATTTTCAATTCCATGCCTTGCACTTGTAATACGCCTTTCCATTGTCCGGTAATATCTTGTGCTTTTGAGGATAGTGTGGTTATTATTAAGAGTAAAATAAGTGTTGCTGATTTCATAATTGTATATTTAAAAATACTTTAGATTATTAAAAAATGATTAATAGGTTTATGTATTTTTTTCTGATTATATAAATGATATGAATACCAAAATGGAATTGTACATAACGGAATTAATCCGGCTATGACTACATAGAGTGAAGCAGACCGGGGTAAGATTAGTACTAGTATAAACATTATCAAACCTCCGAAAAACCAAATTTTCGACCCTAAGTAATGTGTTTTTCTCCAGTTACTTTCATCTTTTAAATTCCATGGAGTTCGTATGCCAACAAAATAATTTTGTTTAATATTATTTATAAAATTGCCAAAAAAAACAAGTAAAAGGCAAATGAAAGCAATTAAATATTTATCAGAAGTAATGTTATTTGCTTTGGTATAATTTGCCGTTTTATAAATAATACATATTGAGATAAGCGTAATAAAAGCAATTACTGTCCAGGATATTTTAATCATGGATGTGTTTGTTTGTGAGTAACGGCGCTTAGGATCAAGTTTATGTAAATTAATAAGCAATAGCGACATGATAAATGAAATAACAAGCATAGATATTTGGATAATTATTATTTCAGATTTAGTGCCGAATTTATCTGCTATAAAATTCATATTATAATGTATGGGTACGCTTTCAGGTATATCAGGCCATATACTTACTGTGTAAATAATGGGAATCAATCCTATCAATAATTGCAAAAAAAGCATTTTAAATTTTTTCATAAATAAATTATTATTTTGTCTTTTTGTTAAATTGAAGCATCCATTTCATAATGTCATCCAGCACAGTCATGTTTAAACTATACATAATAAACTGGCCTTGTTTTTCACTTTCAATTAACCCTGCACGTTTTAAAATTTCAAGATGATGGGATATACTTGGACCGGAAATATTAAATTTTTCTACAATTTCACCGGCAGTTAAATCTTTTTTTCGCAGTAGCTGCAAAATTTCCCTTCTTGTATTATCGTTTAAAGCTTTGAATGCTAAGCTCAATTGCATTACTTAGATATTTAGACAAATGTCTAAATAATATTTTAAATTTCCAAATTTTTGTATAGCTGGATTAGTATCCGCAGCTAAAGTGTTATTTAATACTGATTTAAAAATATTTTAATAAAAGCTTAATTGTAGCACATAGATGAATGGAGCGCCCCACCGTTGGCGGGGCACAGCGCCACAAATGCTCAATCATGGCCCAAATGCTAGTAACAAAAATCCATTTTAAGCTTGACTTAAAATGGATTATAATATATTTTCGATGTTAATTATTATTTCAGCACTTCACGGCTTATTACCAGTTTTTGTATTTCGCTGGTGCCTTCGCCAATAGTGCAAAGCTTGCTATCGCGGTAGAATTTCTCTACCGGAAAATCTTTGGTATAGCCATAGCCACCAAATATCTGTACAGCTTCATTGCTGGCTTTTACGGCTACCTCGCTGGCAAAATATTTTGCCATGGCTGATTCTTTGGTCATGGGTAACCCCTTCATTTTTAAATCACAGGCTTGGTCGATCAATAATTCAGCAGCTTCTATTTCTGTAGCCATATCTGCTAACTTAAAGCTAATGCCCTGAAAATTCGCAATCGGCTGGTCAAACTGGTATCTTTCTTTAGAGTATTTTATGGCTGCTTCGTAGGCGCCACGGGCAATGCCGAGGCTTAATGCAGCAATTGAAATTCTTCCGCCATCCAAAACTTTCATGCTTTGTTTAAATCCTTCGCCAACTTTTCCCAGGCGGTTGCTGTCGGGAATGTGGCAGTTATCAAAAATCATTTCTGCAGTTTCGCTGGCACGCATGCCGAGCTTATTTTCTTTTTTTCCGCCGCTAAAACCTGCTGTTCCTTTTTCTATTATAAATGCAGTGGCATTATCTTTTGATCTTGGCTCGCCGGTACGGCAAATTACTACTGCCACATCTCCACTTTTACCGTGTGTTATCCAGCATTTGGTGCCGTTGACAATCCAGTCGTCCCCATCTTTTACAGCAGTGGTTTTCATATTGCCGGCATCGCTGCCCGTATTGGGTTCTGTAAGTCCCCATGCCCCGATATGCTCAGCTGTAGCTAATTTTGGCAGGTATTTTTTCTTTTGTTCTTCCTTTCCAAAAGCCAAAATATGGCCGGTGCACAATGAGTTGTGTGCTGCACGGGCTAATCCTATTGATCCACAAACTTTAGAAATTTCCTGGATGATTACATTATATTCAAAATATCCTAAACCTGTGCCACCATATTGTTCGGGAACCAATACACCCATCATGCCGAGCTTCCCTAATTCTTTAAAGATATGTACAGGAAATTCCTGGGTTTCATCCCACTCCATTACATGTGGCTTGATATGTTGATTGGCAAAGTCCCTCGCTGTTTGTGCCACCTGCTTGGTTAATTCATTTGTTGTAAAGTTCATATTGAATTATTAAGCGGCAAAACTACTATATTTTAAAGGGAATTATACCAACTGTAAGTTGAATTTCTTAAATCAATTGCAAAACAGTTTTAGTTGGTCTTTAGCAATAATTTTTAACTTATTTACAATTCTTATAATTGTTTTACAGCTTATTATCTATTATATCCGACAAATTTGCTCGACATACATTTATTGCCATAAGCATGTCTTGAGTTAGAGCAGGAAGATACTACAACCATTACAAATAGTGCTATCATAAGGTGTATAGTAAAGCTTTTTAGTGTTAGTGACTTTTTCATTTGAGTAATGTTTTCTTTGATTAAGGAGTTGATGTTGTGCCTACTCTTTGATATGCTTTTCGGCTTTCGCATTTTTTCTAAGCACAAAATATATAGTAAATATTTCGAATATCAGGTTACTTAACAAATGGGCATTTTCACTTAATTAAACAGTATTTTTACTTAATGAAAGCAGTATTTCCCCTTATTTAATGAGATTAATTAAGTATTTACCTGTATTACTTTACAGGAAAAGCCAATAATAAGAGATTGTGAGCAGGAGTAGGGTTTACATTAGTTGCTGCTTACTTTAAGGTAGCGGTGAATTTTATTATAAGTGCCTTCATCAATAAGCATAATTTTTTTAATATCTTCTATGGTATTAAAATTGCCATGTTGGTTCCGGTATTGAATGATGAGGTTCCCGATATTATACCTGATGTATGGGTGTATTTTTAATTCATCTATAGTGGCCGTATTTATATTTATCTGCCTTATTGCGGTGTTATTTATAGTAACTCTTGTTTTTATTTTCTGATAGATAGAATCGGGCAGGCCAAAGGTTTCTGCGACTTGTTCAGGTTTATAAAAACCTCCCAATTTTTCCCGGAATGTGATAATGCGTTGCGCCAACTTGCTGCCAATTCCGGGCAATGCGATTAAAGTACTTGTATCTGCCTGGTTAATGTCAATTATTGGGGGTGTATAAACAGTCTTTTCAAATTTTTTATTTTCAAAATTTACTGTTTCTTTTTGTTGTATTTCAATATAAGGCTGTAAACGTTCTGCCTCACTAGGCTGTAAGCCCCATATTTTACTAATATCTTCCGGTTTATAAAATTTGCCGCCTTTTGATAAATATTTTTGTATGGTTTGAATAGTTTTTTCTTTTAGGCCAAGCTTTTTCCATCCTTCCGGAGATAACGTATTGGGATCAAAAGTGAATAGTTGACCTGTAAATGTTGGCGAGTAATTTTTTTGATAAGGTACGTAATGATTTGAATATTCATTTTCATCAAATTCTTTTTTTGCATATGTTTGATCCGAACCAGCTGTTTTAATTTTAATTGCTGCAATTTCTTTTTCAAATTGCCGGCTGTCAATATTGGGTTGCGGTATAAAAAATGAGTAGGTAAATGGCGTTAGTATAAGCGCAAAAATGATTAGCAATAAGGTGATAATGCCAGTGCGTTCTTTTTTTGTAAAAGCAAGGTATGAAGCAATAAATTCCTTCATTATTGGTGGTGTTGGTTAGAAACGCTAAATTAGGGAATTGCGCTGTTACAAAAAATACCACAAAGTGGTAATTTTTGTAAGAGTCTGTTTAAAATTTGATTTATAAGATTTTCATATAGTAAAAAGTGGCCGGTGTCCCCACCAACCGCAAATGGGAAATACCACAAAGTGGTAATTATTTTACATGTAGCTGTAATCCATCAAAGGCTAAATGCTTATTTGCAGGTAATGTTTTATTTATTTCTTCATGCATGCCCAGCTGATGGCTGATGTGTGTAAAATAGGCAGATGGTACTTTTAATTCATCAGAAAGTGCTACTGCTTCGTCCAGGGTAAAATGTGAAATGTGTTTTTTATGCCGCAATGCATTTAAAACCAGTATTTCGCTTCCTGTAATTTTTTCTTTTTCAACATCATCAATCCTGTTAGCATCAGTTATATAAGTAAAGTTTCCTATCCTGAATCCATATACAGGCATTTTAAGATGCCAAACCAAAATGGGCAAAACAGGAATATCGCCAATAAAAAAAGGGGTATTGTCTATTGTAAATAAGTTAATGGAAGGAATGCCTTCATATTTTTTATCTGCAAAGATGTAAGGGAATTCTCTTTTCAGTGCTTCTTCAGTTAGTGAATTGGCATATACATCCACCGGTTTATTCTGAAAAAAATTATATGCCCTTATATCATCTAGCCCGGCTACATGATCCTTATGCGGATGGGTATATAAGACAGCATCTAATTTTGTTATTCTTTCCCTGAGCATCTGGTACCTGAAATCCGGCGTGGTATCAATTACAAAAGAGGTAAGTTGGCTTTGTATCAGAATGCTGCTGCGTAAGCGGTTGTCTTTTTTATTGGAAGACGTACATACTGCACAGTTGCATGCTATCATAGGTATACCACTGCTGGTACCGGTACCTAAAAAAGTTATGGTGAGCGGGGTCATTAAAATAAGAAATAAGGAATGTAAAATAAGGAATAAGAAAGTTAAATGCCTTACTTATTTATTACTATTAATTCATCATACATTTTCTGGCTTTCCAGTGTCAGCGCATCATAATTAATTTCCAGTTGCGGCAGTAAATCTATCATGGTATGTATTCTTCCCTCAGTTTGTAAAAACTTATTCAGCACTACCACTTTTTTATCCTGTAGTATACAATATCCACTCTGGAAGTTCCCTCTTTCATACCTGATCACATAACCTGTTTCCTCAGCAATTTTTTCTATTTTGTCTAATGTATGTTGTGTGTATTTCATTATTGTGAGAAGTAAAATGATAAAGGTGTAATGAGGGCAAAGTTATGCAAAAAAACATCCCGGCCTTTCTTCAAAAAGAAGGGAGTTAAACTTATAGTATTTTCATCTTTCACTTTTCACGTCTCACATTCCTCACTTATTTGTCATCCGTATAATTGGTGTTATCATTTCTTCGAGGCTTACACCCCCATGCTGAAAAGAATTGCGGTAATAATTTACAAAATGGTTATAATTATTAGGATAACACAAATAAGTATCTGACTTGCCAAAAATATAAGATGAATTTACATTGGGCACAGGTAACCCGGCTTCTGTGGGATTCCTGAAAACCAGAACATCTTTTGTATCATAATTCAGATTGCGGCCATGTTTATATCTCAGGTTAGCTGTGGTTTGCTTGTCTCCAATAACTTTTACCGGATTTTTTACCCTTACGCTGCCATGATCCGTACCTACAATCACGGTTACTTTTTTATCTGCAATTTTTTTCAGCGCCTGGTGCAGGGGAGAATGCTCGAACCAGCTTTGAGTTAGGCTCCTGTAGCTGGTTTCATCACTGGCCAGCTCTTTGAGCACTTCCATTTCTGTTCTGGCATGGCTTAGCATATCTACAAAATTATATACAATCAGGTTGATGTCATTTTGCATCATATTATGTATATTATCCACCAGTTTCTGCCCGTCATGATTATTAGTAATTTTTGTATAAGAATACTTTAAATCACTCTTTCCTAAACGCTTTAACTGGCCTTTGAAAAATTCTTCCTCAAATAAATTTTTTCCTCCGTCTTCATCATCATTTTTCCATTGTACCGGAAATTGTTTTTCTATATCAACAGGAAGTAAACCGGAAAAAATTGCATTACGGGCATATTGTGTAGCTGTTGGCAATATGGAATAAAAAGTTTCTTCTTCGTGTATCCGGAAACTTTCTGCAAAAATGGGTTGTACGGTTTTCCATTGGTCAAATCTTAAATTATCAATCAATACAAAAAATAATGGTGTGCCTTTTTCCAGGTGCGGAAATACTTTATATTTAAGCAGTGTATGGCTCATAATTGGCCCGTCGGTACTTTTCGGGCTTACCCAGCTGGCATAGTTTTTAGAGATAAATTTAAAAAACTCGGTATTCGCTTCGCTTTTTTGTGTATGAAAAACTTCCTGCATTTCAGGGCTGTCGCTCTTTTGCATTTCCAGTTCCCAGTACACTAGTTTTTTATAAATTTCCATCCATTCATTGTAGTCAGGATTATTATTAAGCGCCATAAACAAGTTTCTGAATTGCTGCTGGTAAGCAGAAGTGGTTTTTTCAGCCACCAGTCTTTTATTGTCAATCAGCTTTTTTAGGCTAAGCCATACCTGGTTAGGGTTTACAGGCTTTATCAGGTAATCGCTGATCTGGCTGCCTATAGCTTCATCCATTAAATTTTCCGCTTCATTTTTGGTAATTAGCACCACAGGCAGGTTGCTGTTAATTTCTTTTATTTGCTGCAAGGTTTGCAAGCCGCTGATACCAGGCATGGTTTCGTCGAGCAAAACCACATCCACAATATTTTCCTTTACAAATTCCACTGCATCAAAACCGTTGGTTTTAGTTTGTACATGATACCCTTTGTTTTCCAAAAAAAGTATTTGCGAAGTAAGGCTGTCTATTTCATCATCCACCCAAAGTATATTTCCCATTGTGTATTTTTAATTTTTTTTGTTATCAGTTATAGTACTTCGTGGCATCATCGTTGTGTCACTCACTTATACCGCATACCGTTAATCATCTTTAATTATGTTTTGCTATAAACATATCGCTCCTGCGGAGCTAGAATAATTGAATGTCTGTTTTATCTCTTGCCTACAAACAATTCCTAATTTTTAATTCTTCATTTTTAATTCATTATAATTTTTAAGGCCAAAACCAGCTACCCGGGCAATATACTTCTTAAAATCTGATTTTTTCAGCATAACCTTAGTAGCTTTGTTTCACTTTGTATATCTTTTAACAAATACAGCTTTAATTTCAGGCACAATCATAATACTTACTACATAATGCCTTTCAGGAAAATAATCAACGATCCCGTATATGGATTTATTACTATCGATGATGAGCTCATTGCAGCAATAATTGCACATCCTTATTATCAGCGCCTGAGGCGCATACATCAAATGGCTATGGCGCACCTGGTGTACCCGGGAGCAGTACATACAAGGCTGCATCATTCTTTAGGTGCTTATCATTTAATGAGCATGGCATTGCATGAGTTGAAATGTAAGGGCATAGACATTTCAAAGGAAGAAGTGCAGGCAGCTAAAATTGCAATTCTCCTTCACGATATCGGCCATGGCCCATTTAGCCATGCTTTAGAAAATATCCTGGTTGAAAATATGCATCATGAAGAGATCTCTTTATTAATAATGAAAGCGCTTAATGAACAGTTCAAAGGGCAATTACAAATAGCGCTGGATATTTTCACTAATAATTATCCCAAATATTTTTTGCACCAGCTGGTCAGCGGACAGTTGGATGTAGACCGGATGGACTACCTGACCCGTGATAGTTTTTTTACTGGTGTTAGTGAAGGAGTTATCGGGTATGACAGGATTTTAAAAATGCTTACGGTGCATAATGGAGAGCTGATGGTAGAAGAAAAGGGAATATATTCCATAGAAAAATTTTTAGTCTCCCGCAGGCTGATGTATTGGCAGGTGTATTTGCATAAAACAGTTTTATGTGCAGAGCAAATGTTGCAACGTATTATTAAAAGGGCAAAATTTATCCAGGCATTTACTGCCACATCTTTAAACAAATTTGTAAATAATACTGTTTTAAAAGTAACACTGGAAGAGTTTTGTACACTGGATGATTGTGATGTGCTTTGCGCCATTAAAGAATGGAGCAAAAATGCCGATATTGTATTATCCACCTTATGCAAAGGTATTATCGACAGGAATTTATTAAAAGTAAAATATTCAGGTCACCCGGTTAATGAAGCCGAATTAAATGAAAGAATTGAAATTACAGCACAGCGGTTAAAAATAACCCCGGAAGATGCACAATGGCTTGTATTTACCGGTGAAGCTACCAGCAGCACTTATAATTTTGAAAATGAGCAGATTAATATACTTTTTAAAAATGGCGATGTAAAAGACATATCACAAGTGGACAATGCCCTGATAACCCAAAACCTGCATGGCAAGGTTAAAAAATATTATATTTGTTATTTAAGATAATCAGAAGCCACAAGCTACGAGCTGCAAGCTTTTAATTACTGCTTTTTTACTTGAAACTAATAACTTGTAGCTAAATTTTTAATATGCAATTTTCAGCAGCACAAATAGCAGCCATCGTAGGCGGAAAAGTAGAGGGGGATGAAAATATTACTGTGGCTTCATTTGGAAAAATAGAAGAAGCAACAAAAAACCAACTGGCTTTTTTGGCCAATCCTAAATACGAAGATTTTTTATATACTACACAGGCTTCTATTATTATTATTAATGATAGCCTGGAAATAAAGCAACCTTTGAGCGCTGCATTAATAAGAGTGCCGGATGCATATAGTGCATTTGCCACATTACTAGATAAATACCAGCAAATACAACAACTACAATTAACCGGTATCCAGCAACCCGTTTACCAGCATCCGTCTGCCAAATTAGGCGATAACATTTTTTTAGGCGCATTCAGCTATATCGGAGAAAAAGTAATTATTGGCAATAACGTAAAAATATATCCGCAGGTATTTATTGGTGATAACGTCCTTATTGGAGAAAATACTATCATACATCCCGGTGTAAAAATTTATCATCATTGTATAATTGGAAACAATGTAGTCATTCATGCAGGTACGGTAATTGGCAGCGATGGGTTTGGTTTTGCTCCGCAAGCAGATGGGACATATAAAAAAGTACCCCAAATTGGAAATGTAATTGTAGAAGACAGTGTGGAAATCGGTGCTAACTCTGCTATTGACAGAGCCACTATAGGAAGTACATTGATAAAAGCAGGCGCTAAGTTGGATAACCTGGTGCAGGTAGCCCACAATGTAGAAGTGGGTACACATACGGTAATTGCTGCCCAGGCAGGGATAAGTGGCAGTACAAAAGTGGGCAGTAAGGTAATGATAGGTGGGCAGGCAGGCATTGTAGGGCATATTCAAATTGCAGATGGTACAAAAATAAACGGGCAAAGTGGTGTTAGCAAATCTATAAAAAAACCAAATACAGCAATAACCGGATCACCGGCATCAGATTTTACCACATCGCTAAGAAACCAGGCAGCATTGAAAAATATACCTGAAATGGAAAAAAGAATTATAGCCCTCGAAAAATTATTAAGTGAATTATCTGCAAATCAATAGGGGCATATACTGTAATTTTACTCTATGTAATTATAGCTCCAACATCATCTTACAATAAAAAATCTTGAATATTTTTAAAGCAATACCGTTTTTTATATTATTTATTATTACAAGCCTTTTTTGCAGTGCTCAAAGTATTACTATCACCGGCAATGTACAGGATGCCCACACTAAAGAGCCGGTTGGTTTTGCTTCTGCCTATTTGCAGATATCCGGTATCGGAAAAACTACCGACAGCATTGGTAATTTCTCTTTTTCTGTAAATCAGTTGCAGGCGGATACACTGGTAATAAGCTATGTGGGCTACCAGGCTTTAAAAGTTCCTCTTTTAAATGTACATGCCGATACCTCATTTTTATTGCTACTGCAAAGGGGGGTAAGCACTAATAATGTATCTATAAAAGCAAAAATTAATAAAGGATTATTCCTGTGGAGGAAAATTATGAGCAAAAAAAAGGAATATAACCGGTACGGGCTGGATAATTTTGGGTATAAGGCTTATAACAAATTGGAAATAGACATCAAAAATTTTAAACCTGATAAATTAAAAAAGAACTTTATTTTAAAACCTTTTGATTTTGTTTTTGATAATATAGACAGTGTAAGTGAAAAAGATCCTTTTTTACCTGCATATTTGGTAGAAAGTTTAAGTGATTATGAGTACCAGAATAAGCCCAAAAGATATTATGAAAATATAATAGCAACCAGTACAAAAGGGTTTAAAAATGAAAGTATCAGCAAATTGCTGGGTGTTATGAACCAGAATGTAAACATTTATGGTAATTATATCAATGTAATGGATAAGGATTTTATCAGTCCCTTTAATGAAAATGGTGATAACTATTATAATTTTAATGTAGCAGATACCCAGGTTATAAATGGCAACAAAACATTTCACTTTATTTTTTCCCCGAAGCATTCCGGTCAAAACACTTTTGAAGGTGATGCGTGGGTAATGGCCAAAACTTTTCACCTGCAAAAAGTTACTTTATATTTGGGCAAAGGTGCCAATATTAATTATATAGACCGCATCAGCGTATACCAGGAGTTTGAACCGGTAAATGATTCATTATATTTTATAAAAAAAGATAAATTTTTTGCAGATTTTAAAGTGCTGGGCAAAAAATCTTTAACACTAATAGGAAGAAAAACTACTTTATATAAAGATATTGTGGTAAACAATGATTCCATAGCCAGTCATTTGAAAGACCAACAGGTCGAAGAAATAACCACCACCGGAGCAGATATAAACAACAATACTAATGAAAGCTGGGATAGCCTGCGTTTTGAACCATTAACAAAAAATGAAAATTCTATTTATACCACATTGGATAAGCTGTTGGTAATGCCTAAGTTTCAAAAATTACAAAATGCCATCACTTTTATTGGAACAGGGTATAAAAATATCGGCAATTATGAAATCGGGCCATGGTTTAACTGGATAAGCAGCAATGCCTGGGAAGGCACCCGTTTTAGATTTGACCTGGGTACCAATATGGGATTTAATAAAAAAATGTATTTGCATGGTTACCTGGCTTACGGCACAAAAGATAAAAAAGTAAAGGGCAAAGCAGAAGCTTTTGGGTAATCAGCAGAAAGCCCAACAGGTTCAGGCTGCATGGTGCATATACCGATGATATTGACAATGGCATTAGCAATTATGGCGAAGTAAGCCAGGATAATATTTTTTCTTTAGCTATCCGAAAACCCCATATCACCAGGAAGTTTATCCAAATTAAAGATGTACGTTTTGAAGTATTTAATGAATGGGGCAAAGGTTTTTCAACAGAATGGTTTTTAATCCATCGCAATTATACGCCTTTACAAAACTTGCCTTCTTTAAGCGCATTTTCTGATAAAGGCAGCAACGCTTTGCAAAATTTTGAAGTGGCACTTAAATTACGTTTTGCCTACCTCGAAAAATTTATAGAAACCAACTACTTCAGGTATAGCCTCGGCAGCAAATACCCCGCAGTGGATTTAGTGCTTGCCAAAGGCATATCAGGCATAGCCAATAGCGCTAATAATTATACAAAAATTACCGCATCTATAAGCGATGTTATGAAAATTGCTCCATTAGGTTCATTATCTTATAAAATATATGCAGGTAAAATAAAGGGTACATTGCCTTACCCGTTTTTAGAAATTTTGCCGGGCAATGATATTTATTATTACAACAAATCTTCTTTTAACTTGATGAGCCGCTTTGAATATATTTGTGACCAATATGCCGGGATAAACGTAGAGCATTCAATAGGTTCGGGTTTGTTCAGATTTTTGGGCATTACCCGAAAATTAAAATGGCGCCAGTTTTGGAATGCAAAAACATTATATGGTGATTTAAGTGTTGCCAATAAGAAATTAAACAATTCACCCACGCCATTTTTTAAAGATTTAGATGGAAAAGTATATGCAGAAATAGGCACCGGAATTGATAATATTTTTAAAGTATTCCGGGTAGATTTTGTATGGCGGGTAATGCCTACACCTTTGCCCGAAAACAGGTCAAGCAGGTTTGGTATTTTTGGAAGCTTCCAGTTTCAGTTTTAAATATCGGGAAGTCAGGTTTTGAAAACCTGACTTCCCGATATTTAAAAGCAAATATTTTTGTTGCCGGCTTTAGTTCCGTGATTTGACTTTATTGGCGACGCTCCATTCAACAACAGTATTGCTATTTTGCTTTTATTAGTGTAGATTATTAATAAACTATATGCCCAACAACAATCTTTCTGTAAGAGAAATCCAAAAAAGCGATATTGAATTAATCACCCGGTACTGGCTTGATGCCGATACCGCATTTTTGCAAGCAATGGGTGTGGATACCAGCAAAATGCCTGGCGAAAAACAATGGATGCAGATGCTATCCGAACAAATCAATACATCTATTGAGGAAAAAAATCGTATTGCATCATCTGGCAGCTAAATGATAAACCCATCGGCCACTCCAACATCAACAAAATAATATTTGGAGAAGAGGCTTACATGCATTTGCATATATGGGAATCAGAAATAAGAAAAAAAGGCATCGGAACTGCATTAGTTAAAATGACCTTGCCGTATTTTTTCAAAAATTTCAAACTGAAAAAATTGTATTGCGAACCTCACGCTTTAAATACTGCACCAAATAAAACTTTAGAAAAAACCGGCTTCGGGTTTATAAAAAAATATACTACCATACCCGGCTGGCTTAATTTTGAGCAGGAAGTTAATTTATGGGAATTGAGTGAAGAGAAATTTAAAAGGATAAATGATTAGCATTTTTTACTAATTTTTTTACGGATATTTATTTAGTTGATCTGGATTGATTTTAAGAATAAAGAACTAATGTTGAAGCTACAGTAGTATAAAAGTTAAGTAAAGCTGTAGGGCAGGAACGGGCTGTAATCCCCGCTTTCAGACGGGGCAGGCTTTCCTGCCTTGACTTTTTTGCTACTTTTTGCGTCAAGGCAAAAAGTAGAACAGATTACATACTATCCTGCACTCTACTACAAAAAAACAAATATCTTTGCCACCTTCGCTAAATAAAAACGAATGGACAATAACTTTAATCCCGATAAGCAGCATACGCTGGCATCTGCTGTAAATATATCAGGCACGGGCCTGCATACCGGTATAAATGTAGATATGACATTAAAACCAGCCAATCCTGGTTTTGGTTTTCAATTCCAACGTATTGATATGCCTGGAATGCCTGTAATAAAGGCTGATTGCGACCTGGTAACTGATACTTCACGAGGTACAACTTTATCACAGGGAGAAGTAAAAGTCAGTACAGTAGAACATATTTTGGCAGCCCTGGTAGGTATGGGAGTAGATAATTGCCTGATAGAGCTTAACGGCCCTGAAGTTCCTATAATAGATGGAAGCAGCGAACCTTTTATACAAATGATTGGAGATGCCGGGGTATTAGAACAAAATGCTGCAAAAGCGTGGTATAGCATTGATAGTAATATATCATACTATGATGATAAAAAAAGAGTAGAGATAACGGCCCTCCCTTCAGCCGAGTATAAAATTACAACACTTATCGATTTTAATTCTCCGGTACTGGGCACACAGCATGCTACTTTAAAAGCAATGAAAGATTTTAAAACAGAAATTGCACCATGCCGCACTTTTTGTTTTTTGCACGAGTTGGAAATGCTTATAGATAATAACCTGGTAAAAGGCGGTGATATTAATAATGCAATAGTGATAGTCGATAAACCGCTTACTGCAGATGCAATGGAACGCCTTGCAAAAGCCTTTGGCCGTTCTAAAGTAGAAGTAAAAAGCGAAGGGTATTTAAATAATTTAGAACTCAGGTTTCCTAATGAGCCTGCACGACATAAGCTCTTAGACGTAGTAGGCGACCTGGCATTAATCGGTTATGCAATAAAAAGTCATATTATAGCCAATCGGCCCGGGCATAGCAGCAACGTAGAGTTTGCAAAAAAAATAAAGCAGTATATCAAAAAAAACAAGCATACAAAAGATATTCCTATTTATGATCCTAACCGGCAGCCTATTTATACACAACAGGAAATAGAAAAAACGCTGCCGCACCGTTACCCGTTTTTATTAGTTGATAAAATAATTGAGCTGACGGACAAATCTATAGTAGGTATAAAAAATGTTACCTTCAATGAGTTTTTCTTCCAGGGGCATTTTCCCGGAAATCCGGTAATGCCGGGAGTTTTACAAATAGAAGCTTTAGCACAAACCGGTGGCATCTTATGCATTAATGCAATGCCCGAAGCACAATATGACACCTACTTTTTAAAAATAGATAATTGTAAATTCAAGCAAAAAGTAGTACCCGGTGATACAATGACTTTAAAAATGGACCTTGCCGAACCTATACGACGTGGCATTTGTGTAATGAAGGGGAGTGTGTATGTAGGCAATAAATTATGTACCGAAGCAGATTTAACGGCACAATTAGTTAAAAGAAGTTAAATTAGTTTAGGGTTTATGGTTTAAGGTTTGAAGTTTGGGGTTAAGGTGTCCAGAAATTTTAAGCGGCATTTAATAACTCCAAACATCAAATACCAAACCTTAAACATCAAATTATAACAAACCATAACTAACAAACTATAAACTTTAAAATGATTCACCCGCATACTTACATACATCCCAATGCCAAGATAGCAACCAATGTAAAAATTGATCCGTTTAGTGTAATACACCAGCATGTGGAAATTGGTGAAGGTACCTGGATCGGCAGCAATGTTACCATAATGGAGGGAGCAAGGATTGGTAAAAACTGCCGTATTTTCCCCGGAGCTGTAATTGCAGCAATACCCCAGGATCTGAAATTTGAAGGCGAGCAAACTACTGTAGAGATTGGCGATAATACCACCATCAGAGAATTTGTAACAATAAACAGGGGAAGCAAAGACAGGTGGACCACCAAAGTTGGCGATAACTGCCTGATAATGGCCTATAGCCACATTGCACATGATTGTATTGTAGGCAACAATTGTATAATGAGCAATAATACACAAATGGCCGGCCATGTAGTACTAGGCGATTATGCCATATTAGCCGGTATGTGTGCAGTGCACCAGTTTGTGCAAATCGGGCAACACGCTTTTGTATCCGGCGGCTCGCTGGTAAGCAAAGACGTACCACCATATATAAAAGCCGGCCGCACACCTTTAAGCTATGCCGGTGTTAACTCGGTAGGGTTAAAGCGCAGGGGCTTTTCACTGGACAGGATTAATAAAATATTAGATATCTATCGCATTATTTATAATAAATCAATGAATACATCGCAAGCGCTTAATTTTATTGAGGAAGAGCTTCCTGCCACAGATGAGCGTGATGAAATTGTAACTTTCATTAGGGAAAGTGGCCGTGGCATTATTAAGCGCTATACCAAAGGCAGTTCGGATGATGAATAGTTTTTTCATTTTACTTCGTAAAATAATTTTTATAGTACCGGCATCTGGATTACTATTTAACATCGTTGTGTCACTCACTTATACGGCATACCTATATGCAACAACTAACAGCTGCATGAAAAACAACAGGTCAGCTGTTTAACCTTCTTAACTTTATGTACTATTTTATCTATAGCCTTCTTTATATCTTTTCATTATTGCCTTTCCCGGTTATATATTTCGTCAGTGATGGTATTTACGGATTGATATATTATGTATTTGGCTATAGAAAAAAAGTGGTACTGCAAAACCTCCTTATTGCCTTTCCCGAAAAAACTGAAAAAGAACGTACAAGAATTGCCAAAGATTTTTACCATGGCTTTATTGATACTTTTATTGAAACGATTAAGCTGTTTTCTATAACAAAAAAATCATTTTTAAAACTTGTAGATGGTAATTATGAAATAATAAATGAATTAACACGAAAAGGTAAAAGTGTACAGCTCCAAAGTGGTCATCATTTCAACTGGGAGTATGCCAACTGGCTGGTTGCTAATAAAGTGAACATAACATTTCATGGCATTTACATGCCCATAAAGAATAAGGCACTAAATAAAATATTTTATAACCTGAGAGCAAAATATGGCACACGGCTTATATCCGCAATTGATTTTAAAAGCCAGCGGGAAGAAATGCTACAACAACAATATATCCTGGGACTGGTAGCTGATCAAAATCCCGGAAACCCGAAGTATGCACACTGGCTAAATTTTTTTAACAGGCCTGCGCCATTTGTAACCGGGCCTGCAAGGGGGGCAGTAAAAAATAATACAGCAATTGTTTTTGTAAGATTTAAAAAAATAAAACGGGGCAGGTATTATTTTTATTATGAACTAGTAACAGAAAATGCTGCAGAATATACAGAGCAGCAACTTACACTTAAATACAGGGATTTTATAGAACAGTCTGTCAGGGAACAACCCTTTAACTATTTATGGAGCCATCGCCGCTGGAAATGGGAATTTAAAGATGAGTATAAAAATTTATGGATAGATGATAGGATAAAGTAAAAAATATGGATTAAGCCTATCAGGTATGCAGCAACTGGAACAGAAAGTTTATTTTCCTGCTAAATTATTTATATCCTGTAAAGTAGGATGGAGCTTTATAAATTTTCCTTTTTTATCAAACAATATGCTTAATGGCGCTGCCCCAAAAAGGTGAAGGAGTTTTTCAGAAAACACCTCTTCATCAACCCCGACATTCCATTTTATTTTTTTTTCTTCTATGTATTTTAAAATATCGGCTTTTGAAGATTTTACATCACTGTTGATGCCTATTATATTTAAAAAAGGTAATTGTTCGTCAAACATTTTGTTGGCCAGTTTTACAGAATAGTTGCATGGCGGGCACCAGTATGCCCAAAATTGAATCAATGTATATTTTGTTGTATCCAGGTAATCCTCTATGTTATAAAAACGGCCATCCAAACCTTTTAGTAAAACCCCGGGTGGGATTTTAGAAATATATTCAAACAAAGCAGCGCCTTTATGCATGTTAAATTTTTCAACGGATGATTGTTGTAATGTAATATATTTTTCTTCAGTATTTATTTCTATTACCTCAAAATAGCTGTCATCATACCTGATAAAATTTTTTTCTTCTATATAGTTACAGGAGAAATGGCAAACTATGTCCAAGGATGTATCTTTATAAGCCCCTATAGTTAATTTATCCCTGTCGGTTACTGGCAATATTTTATTTTCGCTGGCAACAAAAAGGCCTAATGAAAAAGATACTGTAGAATCTGAATAGTCCGCAGCCCAAAAAGAGATCTTTGTTATAAGCGGGTTTACCTTGGCAAAAGCTTCGTAATCTTCCGTTTTTGCAATAACTCTTCTCGAAAAGTTAAGCCGTATAATTTTATCCTCACCTAAAACTGTGTTTGATAATACCATCGATAAAAGTATTAAAACAAAGTAGCGCTTGTTAATTATGAATCTCTCTTTTGCCATTATTTTATAGTTAAGATAATCATTTTAAAAAGGGGAAATTGTATTAGCAATCTCCCCTTAAATTTACTATTGTAAAGTACCATTAACACAATCTAACCGATTACCTGCAAGCCCTTTAAACTCACCGCTAACGGGGTTCCAGAAATACATGCCAACAAACCCGCTAGTACCAATAGGGCCAATTTCCCTTATCCAAAAACCCGGTTGAACATGACCTCCTTTGACAGTTTGTAATTCTTCAAAGGTCATTTGTTTTGTAAATAATTGCTTCATAAAAACGGTTTAATAATAACCTCTCTTTCGCTGTGGTTAAGTTATTTCAGCGCCATGCAAAACTCCTGCTACCATGGACTCAGGTTTACAGTTTTAATTTAATAAAAATTATTAAATGAAATTATATATGAGACATATTCCTTCCATCATAAGCTTCATCCTGTTTTGCTCCTACATAACAAATTGCTACCGTAAAAAGTATATTTTTTATAATACTATTGAAATTATGGAACATCCATATCTCAATACCCATTTCAGCTGACATATTTTTAAGAATATAATTTGAACACAGAAATATTAAAATAGAAGCACCAAAATAATAAAATATAGCAGTATTAAGCCAGAAAAGGTGAAAACGAAATAAACTAGCCATTGGTATATTGTATAATTTAAGATAGTATTTTATTGAATAAATAAAGATAATCACACTTTCTAATACAAGTGTCCAATTTTGAAATTCACTAAAAGGCTGAATGAATATTATATTAATTATAAAAAAAATTATGAAAATAACTAAAGCTATATAGACATTTTTTTTATTCTTCAACAATAAATAATAAATACAGCTTAATAAAAAAAACTCAATTAAAGTATAAGTATTAATAATTGAAATGTTTGATTTTCCTAACTTTATTAATATATATCCGCCCCAATCAGAAAATGCTGATATAAAAAGTAGCATGCCAAATATTTTTATAAAAGCAATTTTAAAATTTTGTTTCTTTTTTAATAAGAAAATGATCGGCAGCAAAACAGAAAATATAGAAACATAATATAAAGCATTTGCTATAGGCACCATAAAATAAAAATTCAATTTTAATTAGGACATATTGTAGGGCAAATGGCTCCTCTATCCTCATTTGTTTAACCACATTTAGTACGCATGGATTGCTTTATATTGCCCTGCATGGTGCTAAGAGTAGCGCATTCCATTATTTTTCCGTCAGCATCTACACCAATGGGTATAATATGTTGTTTGTTAGTAGCATCCAAAGCATAAGTTAATGATATGCCTACACAATCAGGTTGCTTGATAATAGATTGCAGAACGCTGTTATTAAGCGTATAGGTTTTACAGTACCCGTATTTTTTTTATAGCTTGCAATCCAGCGGTCACCCGTTCGGCCATCAACTGGGGCACCCACTCTTTTGTTAAATGGGTTGACTGCTGTTATATCTGTTGGGCCGGTAAATTTAGACAAACTGGCTGTTTCATTTGCTACTGAATCATTTTCAGCCACCAAGGGTTGTTTGTTACAATTTGCACCTAATAATATGAGTATTGTCACAATAAATAATTGCAGGGGTTTTAAAACCAATTGTTTCATAATTAATTTATTTTTTTACAAGAAATTATATTTGCGGTTTACCAAAGGAGCCGGAATGATGAATAAATGTACTATTGCCTTGCCATGTTATTTACAGTAATTACCCGTAATTTCAATAGTATTTTCCGCTGTATGGTTGTAATATATTGGTTGCCAATAATAAATTTGAAAAAAGCAGAATTAAAAATACAATAAAAGCCTAATTGGTTGAGTAGCGACTGGATAAAATGTAAGGAGTACAGCTAAGGGGCTGCAATTAGCTTTTATGGTAAGGGCTTGTTATAAACAGGAATAAATGCTAAAAAAGAAGACTTATGAACCTGACTGCGTAAAATTGTATTCATATTTTATTAAAATTATCTTAATTCAGCACACTTGCTTCCTTTACTTTTTCTATTTTTTCTTCTTCTTTTATTTTATTCCAGCCACCTAAAACATTTCTTAAGTTATGTATTCCCTGTCTTTTCATCAGCGAGGCAGCAATAACACTGCGGTATCCACCGGCGCAATGCACATATAAATTCTGCTCTTCTTCAAATTGGGCAATTTGTACCAGGTCTGTCATTTCATCAAGCGGCACATGTATGGCATTTTTAACATGCCCGTTTGCAAATTCAGGCTCTCTTCGTACATCCACTACTGTTATGTTAGGATCATGTGGTAAATCCATTGCCAGCTCATCGGCTTCTACATCAATGATCATGTCAGTTTTTTCCCCTGCATTTTTCCAGGCTTCAAATCCTCCTGTTAAGTAACCGTTCATTTTACTAAATCCAACCCTTGCCAATCTTATCACTGTTTCTTCTTCTTTGCCTGGCTCTGTTACTAAAACTATATTTTTATCAAATGGTAAAATTGAACCTGCCCACTCTGCAAATCTTCCTTCTAATCCTATAAAAACAGATCCCGGTACAAATCCCTGTGTAAAAATGACTGCTTCCCTGGTATCTAAAATTATCGTATCACTTTCTAAAATTATTTTTTTAAAAGCTGGAATGTCCAGTGCGGTTAATGCTTTCTTTTTTATATTTTGCAAGCTGTCATATCCTTTCATATTTATTTCTGCATTGATAGAAAAATATTTGGGCGCACTGTTTAACCCATCAGTGACTGCTTTAATAAACTCTTCTTTTGATTGGGGTTGTAAAGCGTAGTTGGTTTGTTTTTGCTCACCCATTGTGCTAAAAGTATCCGGCCCCATATTTTTACCGCAACTACTGCCTGCACCATGGGCAGGGTATACTAAAATATCATCTGCTAATGGTAATAATTTATTTTGTATTGTATCATACATGATACCTGCCAGTTCTTCGCTGCTCATATTACCGCTGCTCAAATCCGGCCTGCCTACATCCCCTACAAATAAAGTGTCACCTGTAAAAATTGCATGAGATTTTTCATTTTCATCTTTTAGTAAGTAGCAGGTACTTTCCAATGTATGTCCAGGTGTGTGCATTACTTCAAATATTATCTTTCCAAGTTTGAAAATTTCGCCATCTTTACTAATATGGGCATCAAAACCAGTAATAGCATTTGGGCCATAAATGATAGGGGCCCCGGTTTGTTTATTTAAATCTAAATGGCCACTTACAAAATCTGCATGAAAGTGAGTCTCAAAAATATATTTAATAGTAGCGTTTCTTTCTTTTGCCAGGATAATATATGCATCAATATCCCGTAACGGGTCAATAATAGCTGCTTCTCCCTCGCTTTCTATATAATAAGCCGCTTCACTGAGGCAACTGGTGTATAGCTGTTGTATAAACATGGATATATATTTTTATAATTACAAATATACTTAAAATAAAAAAGAGGCTAACTCTTATTGAGCAGCCTCCTTAATGATTTTTAAAGATTACTTATCCTACTAAATTTTTTACAAAATCATTGATTTCTTCAATCCTTTTGTAATTAACTGTGTAATAAATAAACTTGCCTTCACGCTGCGTTATTACAATACCGGCTTTCCTTAAGATAGCCAGGTGTTGGGATGCAACAGATTGTTCCAGCCTGAGGCGGACATAGATTTCAGTTACCGTAATTTTACTTACTTCTTCAATTAATTTAAGGATTTGCTGGCGAAGCTTGTGGTTTAATGCACGCAACACCAATGCAGCCTTTTTAACTGAATGGTAATCAATCTTTAAATTAGATTGAATATTGTTTGAAAATGGAATATTAGATTGTGGTGCGAAGTTTGCTTCTTCATCTAGTAAAGAAGA
Source organism: Chitinophagaceae bacterium (assembly GCA_016713965.1). Classification (GTDB taxonomy): domain Bacteria; phylum Bacteroidota; class Bacteroidia; order Chitinophagales; family Chitinophagaceae; genus Ferruginibacter. Next base: position 438,985 of record JADJOC010000002.1, on the reverse strand, counting down.
TACTCCCTCATTTCTGATGAATGTAGGCATCATAGTGGTCGTTTTAATTTGTTTTTAATAAATAGTGGACTTTGCGAATATACAAATCATTTTTAATACAATAACTTTATTTATTTTATTAATAGATAAAAAACAATCTTTTATCTATTTTTTTGGGGGGTGGTAGAATTCTTTTAAATAAAGAGGATCACTATAAGATAAATTATCAAATTTATTAATAATAAAATTACGGTGAGCGAGTTTACTCAGGGAAGAAGCTGTGATACTTAAATTTTCAAAATAAGCATTTGGATGACGGCATATTTGTTGCCACTTTGTAGCAGCATTTCCAAAAAATAATATTTCCCCGGGATTTAAAAATTCTTTTAAAAAATCATGGTGCAATTCTGCTGCCCGGGGAGGAATTATTATATTTAAAGCATAATCATATAAAGCAAAAAAAACTTCCATTCTACGGGCATCCAGTAAAGGGCAAAGCATATATTTATTAATATTACTTTCTGAAACAGCGTCAGCCATTACTGTTAATGTATCTATTGTAATTAATGGTTTGCTTAATGCAAAGCATAATCCTTTAGCGCTGGCCATGCCTATACGTATGCCTGTATAGGAACCAGGGCCGTTAACTACGGCTATCGCATCAATATTTTTTAACTGAATGCGGCAACTGCTTAATAATTGCTTTATGGCAATATGTAAAAATGAAGCATGGTCTTTTTGAATATTATTTTTCAAAGATTGTAATACAATTCCATCATCTGCAATACTAATAATAGCGTTTTCTGTAGCAGTATCTATATTTAATATCAAGCTCATAATTATAAAGCAGCAGCTTCTTTAATTAATAATGAAGAAGGGGTATAGCGTTTATCAGTAGTGCTTAGTTTTTGTAATAATGTGTAAATATTATTGAGTCCTATTTTTTTACTCCACTCAAACGGACCATAAGGGTAGTTAGTGCCTAACTTCATGGCGATGTCTATTTCTTCTTTTGTACTCACTTCATCTTCCAAAGCAAAATAAGCTTCATTAATGACCATGCTTATTATTTTACCAGATACCATTCCCGGTTCATCGGCTACTTGTATATAAGTTTTATTTAGTTTATTTAATATTTCTATATGCTCTTTTGAAACATCCCCACTTATTTCCCAGGTATTTCTTTGTAAAAAACCAGGCCATGCAAGTACGCCACAAACATTTCCAGGTGCATTCATTTCTTTTAATGTAGTGGTTACGGCATTTATAAACACAGCTGCGGTAAAGTACAAATAGTTTTCGGCACCGGCATTTTCCGATAAATTAAAATATACGTCGGCATCCTTTATTGCAATAAACTGCTGCCAGTCATTAGCTTTTAACCATTCAACAGTATTGATTTGTCCTGCCAGCTCATTGTACAATTCATCAGTCGATAAAACTGCTACTCTCATTAAATATATTTTTACAAAAATACGTTGTTGGTAAAAGATATCTTTGCATTTTTATAAAAAGAACCTATTATGAGTAAACAAATCATCAATACTAAAAATGCCCCCTGCCAATTGGCCCTTATAACCAGGCATATTAACCGGCAATATGTTATTTATATCCGGACAAATTGCACTAAAGCCCGGCGAAAATATTTTGGCCAATGCAGATATTATTGAAGAAACACACCAGGTGATGCAGAATTTAAAATCTATTTTATCAGAAGCAGGAATGGATTTTAACCATGTTGTAAAAACAACTATTTTTTTAAGTGATATGGAATTATTTGGCCAGGTAAATGAAATATATGGTAAATATTTTGAGGGAGATTTTCCTGCCAGGGAAACAGTAGCGGTAAAAGGATTGCCTAAAAATGTAAATGTGGAGATAAGTATGATTGCGCTACAATAAGTTGGTGCCTGTTATCCTGTAACCATCAAAATCGAAAAATATTATACTTTTTGGGGATTGTAATCGAAAAATATTATACTTTTTTGGGATTTTAACCTAAAAATTATTTATTTTTAATGATTATAAGCCTAAATGATGATACAAAGAACGGTACAGGATAAATTAATAAAACGCTTTTTTAAGGGGAAAGCCATTATTGTGCTAGGCCCTAGGCAGTGTGGCAAATCTACCCTCATTGAATATTTGTTGAACAACCAAAAATATCCATGGCTTTATTTGAATGGGGATGAAGCAGATGTAAGGGAAATGCTATCTAGTGCTACATCGGCAAAATTAAAGGCCATAGCAGGAAAAAGTAAGATAGTATTTATAGATGAAGCACAAAGAATTGGGCAAATCGGCATTGTGCTAAAGCTATTTACTGATCAATTAAAGCAAGTGCAGGTTATAGCCACAGGATCCTCTCCATTTGAATTGGCCAATCATACCAATGAGCCGCTTACAGGGCGAAAATATGAGTTCAACCTTTACCCATTAAGTTTTTCTGAAATGGTTGCCTACCACGGCTTGCTACAAGAAAAAAGGCTGCTTGAACAAAGATTGTTGTATGGGTACTATCCCGAAATAGTAACAGCCGCTGGAGAAGAAATGGAGCTGTTAAAGTTGCTAGCCAACAGCTATCTTTATAAAGATTTGCTTACGCTAGAACAAATTAAAAAGCCCGTACTACTTGAAAAACTATTAAAAGCATTAGCCTTGCAAATTGGCAGTGAGGTTAGCTACAATGAGTTGGCGCAAATGATAAATGCCGATAAAGGTACAGTAGAAAAATATATTGATTTGTTGGAAAAGGTTTTTGTGGTTTTTCGTTTGCCTGCGCTTAATAAAAATGTACGAAATGAAATTAAGAAAGGTAAAAAAATATATTTTTATGATTGTGGGGTAAGAAATGCTATTATTAATAATTTTAGCAGCCTTAATTCTAGAACGGATACAGGGGTTTTGTGGGAAAATTTTGTAATTGCAGAAAAATGTAAGCGGCACCAATATTTAAGCCCTGAAACTAAACAATATTTTTGGCGCACTACCCAGCAGCAGGAAATAGATTTGATAGAAACCCAAGGCAACACACTAAAAGCTTTTGAATGTAAGTGGAATAAAAAAGCGAGAACACATTTTCCACAAACGTTTACGGCAAATTACCCTAGTGCACAAACACATATAATTACACCAGATAATATTGAGAACTTTATTGGGTAATGGGCCAAACTCAAATAAAAAATAAAAAGGAGCAAGTAAATTTTTACCTGCTTCTTTTTTTATTTTATAAAAGTGATGTTGAAAAATGTAAATGCGGAGAAATCCATATTATTGTGAAAATTAAAATATTGCTTGTATTATTTTTTTTAATATAATGTTATTGAAAATTTTTTGCACAATATTATATTCATGGTAATAATAGAAACCCTTACCTTCGGAATCTAATTGCAAAAGATTAGATCCACACTATTGTGTACAAACTTTTTTGCAGAATTAATTCCTCAATTTTTAGTTCATATTAATCAACCCTTTTTATGAAAAAGAAGAAAACAGTAATTAGAAATTTTTTAACAGCAATTACATTATTTGTATTCATTACCCCAGTATTAGCACAAAATACAAAATATGGAACGGGGGCATTGCAAAGTAATATCACTGGTAATTATAATTCTGCCTTTGGCTATCAAACGCTATTTAAAAATACCGGGGGGTTATACAATACCTCTGTTGGGCATACTGCGTTGTATTCAAACACCACCGGCAATCAAAATACGGCTAACGGTATGGCCAGTATGGTTAATAATACTACGGAAGCTAAAATACTGCCATGGGCTTCCAGTCACTTGCTTTAAATACAACTGGGTATGAAAATACTGCTATAGGTTATTATGCATTAAGAGACAATTCAACAGGCTTTGATAATACAGCTGTAGGCTTTAGGGCCCTAAAAAGCAATACTGTGGGCCTTCACAACACCGCAGTTGGATTTAATTCCCTAACCTCAAATACTACAGGAACAGCAAATGTAGCATATGGTTTTGAGTCTCTTTATAGTAATAAAGATGGTGATTTTAATACTGCCATAGGGAATATAGCACTAAGCAGTAATATTACTGGTTACTCCAACACAGCTATTGGCCATGAGGTGCTTTTTGCCAATATTGATGGTTACTCCAACACAGCTATCGGCACATACACTCTTGCCAGGAATAAAAATGGCTACGAAAATACTGCTATTGGGCAATATTCTCTTTGGGGCAATATTACCGGTAATAAAAATACTGCTGTAGGCAATAATTCGCTTTACGCTAATAGTACCGGATCATTTAATGTAGCATGTGGCAATGGCGCATTGGGTAATTCAAACGGAAGCAATAATACTGGCACAGGTTATTGGACACTTTTAACCAATACCACCGGAAGCAATAATTCCGGGTATGGTTACAAGGCTGATGTATCATCAGGAGCCTTGTCTAATGCCACTGCCATCGGTGCCTATGCTCTTGTAAATGCTAACAATAAAATAAGGTTAGGCTCTACAACTGTAACTAAAGTAGAAGGGCCTGTAGCCTACACTATTTCTGATGGCCGTTTTAAAACTAATATTGCTAAAACTGACGTAAAAGGGCTTGAATTTATTAAACTTCTAAATCCTGTAGCCTACAATTTCGATACTAAAAAGTTTGAAGAATTTTTAACTAAAAATATGCCTGATAGTATTCGCAGGGAATACATGAATAAAGATTTTTCACCCTCTACTGCCATTCGCCAAAGCGGCTTTATAGCACAGGAAGTGGAAGAAGCTGCACGGAAAGTGGGATACAATTTTAATGGAGTACACACTCCCGAAAGCGAAAATGATAATTATAGTTTGGGTACACAGCCAATTTGTAGTGCCATTGGTAAAGGGGATGCAAGAACAACAGCAACAAATAGAAGAACTTAAGAAATTGGAGAGAAATTAGCCGCTAGTCAATCATCTATCCACCAATATTCAGTTAAGCGATAAAAATACTATTGTACTGGAGCAAAATGTACCCAACCCATTTGCTACCAAAACTACCATTGCGTACGACGTTAAAAATGCAGATAAAGGCCAGATACTAATTTATAACCCAGCCGGGCAATTGATTAAAACGGTTAGCATTAATGGTAAAGGCCAACTCAATGTTTTAGGCAGTGATTTAACCAGCGGTACTTACAGCTACAGCCTTGTAGTAAATAAACAAATAATAGAGACCAGACAAATGGTTAAACTATAAAATAAGTATCATTTAAAAAGAGTAAAGGGGGCAGTATTAATAATACTTCCCCCTTTTTTTATATCTTGTGCAGAAGGAAGAAATTATTAACATGAGTGAGAAGAAAATAGTAATTATAACTGCAAAAGTGCATCCGCATTTAATAAATACTTTAGAGCAAAAAAACTATACTATAATTTATTTACCAGAAATAACTTACGAAGAATTATCACTGCTTATCAGCAAAGCCGAAGGCTTAATTATTACCACACGTATAAAAATAGATAAAGCAATTGTAGATAAAGCCAACTCTCTAAAATGGATCGGCAGGCTGGGCAGCGGCATGGAACTGGTAGATACAAAATATGCAGCATCAAAAGGCATTGTATGTGTAAGCACACCCGAAGGTAACAGAGGTGCGGTGGCCGAACATGCTTTAGGCATATTGCTCAATCTGCTCAGAAATATCACTACCAGCTATTTACAAATAAAAAAAGTCAATGGATCCGGGAAGAAAACCGGGGCATAGAACTCAATGGAAAAACAGTGGGCATTATCGGGTACGGTAATACCGGTAGCGCTTTTGCCAAAGTATTAAGTGGCTTTGGTGTAACCATTTTAGCACATGATAAATACAAAACCCATTTTGGCTATGAAAAAGTTACAGAAACAAGTTTAAATGTCATTAAAGAACAGGCAGACATCATCAGCTTTCATTTACCGTTAACGGTAGAAACCCGGTATTTGTGCAATGAACCCTTCCTAAAATCATTACAAAAAAAACCTTACCTCCTTAATACCTCAAGAGGAGAAATAGTAAATACAACAGATTTGATAAAAGCTTTACAGCAAAAATTAATTGCCGGCGCTGCATTGGATGTGTTAGAAAATGAAAATTTAAGCTCATTATCGCACCAACAAACCGAAGAACTAAAATTTTTAACAAATCATAAACAAGTACTACTCACCTCACACATAGCAGGTTATACTCACGAGGCTTTATATAAAATGAGTACGCTGCTGTTGCAAAATCTTTCTATTTAAATTTTTAGTATTTTTGCACAATCTACAACGCTCCGGTTTTTCCGGAGCGTTGTATTTTTTTTCTGTCAACTAAATAGATTTTTTTATGAGCGGGACAAATTATGTAACCAAGGATACTTTTGAAAAATTGAAAGCGGAGTTACAAAGCATGAAAAGCATTGACAGGCCGGCGGCAAGTAAAGCTATTGGTGAAGCCAGGGAGAAAGGGGATCTTAAAGAAAACGCGGAGTACGATGCTGCCAAGGAAGCCCAGGGAATGTTAGAAGCGAAAATTAAATATCTTGAAGGAGTAATTGCGACAGCTAGGATATTAGATGAAAATAATATTGATACAAGCAAAGTGTCGATTTTAACTAAAGTGACATTGACAAACTTAGGTACTAAAAAGCGAGTTACTTACCAAATAGTATCCGAAAAAGAAGCTGATTTAAAGTTAGGTAAAATTTCTGTAACATCTCCGATAGGAAAAACCCTGTTAGGCAAAACTGTAGGGGATATAACAGAAGTACAGGTACCGGCCGGAGTTTTAAAATTTAGAGTAGAAAATATTACCGTTTAAAAGCTATTAATATTTATGACCATTTTTCTAAAATCATTTCAGGAGAAATTCCTTCTTACAAAATAGCGGAAAATGAACGATTTTTTGCATTCCTGGATATTTCCCCGGTAGTAAAAGGTCATGTTTTAGTAGTGCCAAAAATTGAAGTGGATAAAATATTTGACTTGCCTGCTGAATATTTATCTGGCATGCTTGTATTTGCCAAACCGATTGCTCATGCCATTGAAAAAGCTTTTGACTGTAAAAGGTGTGGAATTACGGTAATAGGATTAGAAGTGCCACATGCACATATGCACCGAGTGCCAATTTCTACTACCAATGATATTAATTTTATGAATAAAAAGATGGGGCTTAGTAGTGAAGAGTTAAAGGATACACAGGAAAAGATTTTAGCTTCTTTATCGAAAAGAGAATTCAATAAAATTAAAAAGGATTAATATCGTTATTAATCCCTTTTTAATTTTATCGTTGAATGATCCTAGAATAAGTTGACAAAAAAGTTGACTTATATGATAAATATTAGGGAAAAAGACTTCAGTAAACGGACTCAAAAAGATTATAGCCTGTCTTTTAAACTGCAAATAGTAGATGAAATAGAAAAAAGGCTATTTAACTTATAAGCAGAGCCAAAAAAAGTATGGAGTTCAGGGAAGAAGTACAGTTTTGCAATGGTTAAGAAAACACGGAACTTTGGATTGGAAAAGTAAAACTCCAATGAAAAAGAAAGCTCCCCCAAAAACGTATATATCCCAATTGGAAAAAAAGATCAAGTTGCTGGAAGCAGAAAAACAGATATTGAATAGGGCTATAGATATTGCAGATGATCTGTTTAATACTGAGATCAGAAAAAAGTACTTACCCCTGTCACAAGCAGCTTCCGACAACCAGGGGAACCAAACAATCAGTCGGAACTATAGCCGCTACCTTGGGTTACAGCCGTCAATATGTATATAAGCAACCAAAGGATGCTGCTAAACAATTGGCAAAACAGGCAGCTGTAAAACAATTAGTGGATAATCAAAGAAAACTCTTACCCAGGGTAGGTACCCGTAAGATTTATTATCTCATTAAAGAAGATTTAAAGCAGCAAAACCTAAAGTTTGGCCGTGATAAGCTCTTTGCATTAATGCAGTATTATGGTTTGCAAATCAAGCCCAGGCGTAGGTATGTACAAACTACTATGAGTAAGCACTGGCTAAGAAAATGGCCAAATATCATTAAAGGAAAAACAGTAAAGCAACCAGATGAAGTCTGGGTAAGTGATATTACTTATTTGAAGACCCAGCAAGGCAACTGTTATTTAAATATGATAACCGATATGTACAGCCGGAAAATAGTGGGTTATGCTGTAGATGATACAATGGAAACTGAAAGCATGATTAAAGCATTGCATATGGCAACCGGGCAACGTAGAAATAAAAATATACCAACTATCCATCATTCTGACAGGGGATTGCAGTATTGCAGCAAAGAATATGAATCGCTAAGTAATAACAATAATATTAGGCTTAGCATGACAGAAAACGGAGACCCGTATGAAAATGCACTGGCTGAAAGAATGAACCGGACCATAAAAGAAGAATTTGGTATGGATAGAATTTTAAAAACTAAAGAACAGGTAAAAAAATTAGTACAGGAAAGCATATTTTTATACAATCAAAAAAGACCTCACCTGGCACTTAAAATGAAAACGCCACAACAGGTACATCAAACAAAAATCCCGGCTCCTTGAGGAAACCGGGAATATTTTAAAACCGTCAACTTATTTTAGGACGATTCACGTTGTTAATTATTATTATTTTACAAAAATTTGCATACTGGTAACACCGGTTGGAGGAGGTGTTGATGTTGTTGGCCTGGTAGTGATATTAGTCCTATCCTCTCCAGCACCACCTGTTAAAACACCACCAGCGGAACCACTACCGGTACCGCCGATAATACCTGTTTTGTTAAAATTTTTATTTGCTGTGTTAAGTTGAACGGTTAAACCTTCAATTGTTTTTTGAACTTGTACTTTTTTCATGATTTAGGAATTTAGGTTTGCCTACTCTAAAATATGCTTTTCGGCTTCCGCATTTGTAATGGATAAAATGTGATTTTTTTATTAATTATCTTTCGCTGATGCTATCTTTTTACCTGATGATATTAGAGGGGGTGGGGGTACAACTGCTATTATAAGTCCATATATCCCACCTACGATAGCTTTTTGATTAAATGCAACTAATTGATTTTTTAGGTTGCTGATCGATTTTAAATTGTTTTTTGAGTTCATGATTTGAGGTTTTAGGTGCCTACTCTAAAATATGCTTTTCGGCTTTCGCATTGTAGTTCTGAGAGGGCTGGATTAAGGGATAAAGTTTAAACTTCGATTTGATACTGTAAATATATTTCTATATTAATAATATGTTTGAGACAATTAACGAATGAGGTTTTTTATTTAATGAAGTAGTATTTTTACTTAATGAATGAGATTTTTTACTTAACCAAACAGTAATTTTACTTTTAAATTATAAGTGTCATTACATATAGCGTATCACAATTTATCATCAAATATTACTTTTTTATAATAAAGGGGTAATTCTTTTTACTACAATCCTCCTGCCACCACCGCCTTTAATATTGATAATTGTAAAACTTTTTATCTTTTGATATTTTAGCTTTTATTTGCTCAATTGTTTTTACTGGTTTCATGTTAATAAATATATGTTGTCTACTCTTTGATATGCTTTTCGGCTTTCGCAGCTTATATTATATTGAATATAACATCCAAAATCGGGAATTTAGACTTTTGATAATTGTACAATCGTTATTGCAATTGCCAAACCCATTAATAGGATTGCAAATTGTTGTTAGTTGTAGTGAATGGTTGAGTTTTGTATGCTTTCTAATATAGAAGCACTAATTTGTACTTTTTCATGTTAGTGGTTTAAGGTTATTTAATTTTGATATTTTTCAGCTTATCAATATTGTAATATAAATGTATATATGATTTATATAATATATTTACACAATTTATATAATAGTAGTTTGGCTTAATGAAATAGCGATACTACTTAATTAATAGTGTTTTTACTATTATTAATTTAGGGATATTTAGTATAGTTTCAAAAGAGAATTAGAACTGTAATAATATGTTGTAGGATAAAAGCTAAAGTATATTTAAATGATTTATTGGATTTTTACTTTTAATATCTGATGAATTGCAAAGAAGCTATAGATTTAAACATATTGGTATATATTACTTATAATCTTACAATTCTTATTTAATTTTCCCCGGGTTTTTAGCTATAAAATCAGCCCAGCCCTGCGATTTTTTATATGTAGGAGTAGTTGTGCTATTTCCTTGGAAATAATGGCAAACTGCCACAGCAAGTGCATCAGTAGCATCATAGTGTGCTGGCTGATCTGTAAAGCTTAGTATTTTTTGAAGCATCATCATTACTTGGTCTTTAGTAGCATTGCCATTACCCGTTACAGATTGTTTTATTTTTTTTGGGGAATATTCGGTAACATCTAAACCATGTCGCATAGCTGCTGCAATTGCTACACCCTGTGCCCTGCCTAATTTAAGCATACTTTGTACGTTTTTTCCAAAAAATGGGGCCTCAATAGCAAAAACAGTAGGCTGATATTTGGTAATCAATCCACTTACTGTATTATAAATAAGCTGAAGCTTTTTATAAGTATCTTTTACCTGGCCGGGTTTTAGCACGCCCATTTCTATTAAAGAAATAGCATTTCCTTTTATTTCTATTAAGCCATATCCCATCATTATGGTGCCTGGATCAATACCTAAAATCACTAAACGGGGTGAAGACAATACAGTAATATTTTTTCTGGTTTAATAAATCATTTAACATTGCGTATTGAACAAAAGTATTAAAATATTAATCAACTGGATAATTGCTCCTTTACTAGCAGCCTGGCTATTTTATTCGTTATATAAGCAATTACAGTCACAGCCGAAATTACATGAATCAATAGCACTGATAAAAACGATTCCATTTGGGCAAAATGCATGGAAATTTTGGCTGGTAATATTACTTACATTCGTTAATTGGGGTTACGAAGCCAGGAAATGGCAGATATTACTAAAACCTTTACAGCCTGTAAGTTTTTTTAAAGCCATAAAATCTGTATTATGCGGAGTTACATTATCACTTAATATGCCTTATAGAATCGGCGAGTATGGAGGCCGTATATTATTTTTAAAAGAAGGTAATAAAATAAAAGCGGTATCCCTGTCAATTGTAGGAAGCATAGCACAATTAATTGTTACCCTTTTAATGGGCTGTGGAGGCCTGGTATATATATTAAGTCAGTTGAATGCTGATGGTTTCATAATGGGTATTAGTGTTTTTTGGATAAAAATATTTTTGTATTTCAGCGTGATGATTGTTATTGTCTTGATACTGTTTTTCTTTAAGTTAAGTTGGATTATACGGATGATAGAAAAAATTCCTTATGCAAAAAAGTATGTTAAATATATAAGTGTACTGGATAATTTTAAGGTAAAAATTTTGTTAAGATTGCTTACTTTATCTTTTTGCAGGTATGTGGTATTTATTTTGCAATATATACTCATGTTACAATTACTGGAAGTAGAAATTAATTGGTGGCAGAGTTTTTGGATTGTCACTGTACTGTTTTGGGTATTAGCTATCATTCCATCATTTGCCATTGCCGATCTGGGTATACGGGTCAAGTTCGCTATTGCTTTATTTACTTTATTCAGCAGTAATGTTATTGGTATTATAGGCACTACTTGTGGTATAGGGTTTATTAACCTTTTTATACCTGCTATTCTTGGCAGTTTATTGATTTTAGGGATTAAAATATTTAAAGAAACATGATACACTATACTAAATTTCTGGTTTTATTTACCGCTTTGTTGTGCTTAAGTTTTACATCAAAATATAATGATGTGTGCAACATCCGCAATAAAGCTTTTAGTGCAGGGGAAGTGATAACCATGAAGGTATACTATACAACATTAGGGATGTATGTAGCAGCAGGAGAAGCTACGTTTAAAACTACGCTTGAGCGTTTTAATGGCAAACCGGTATATCATTTTGTAGGCCAAGGCAAAACATATTCTTTCTTTGATAATTTTTTTAAGGTGAGGGATAAATACTAAAGCTATGCAGATACAGCAACTTTATTACCATATAAATTTGTAAGAAATGTAGATGAAGGCGGGTATAAAAAATATAATAATGTTACGTTTAACCAAACAGCAAAAACAGCGGTAAGCACTAATGGCGTTTTTAACACATCAAGTTGCATACAAGATGTAGTAAGCGCAGTGTATTATGCAAGAAATATAAAATTTGAAAACTATAAATTAAATGATAAAATTCCTTTAGATATGTTCCTGGATGATGAAGTATACCATTTATACATCCGGTATTTAGGCAAAGAAAAAATTAAAACACGTTATGGTAAATTTAATGCAATAAAAATAAAGCCATTACTTATAAAAGGGACCATATTTGAAGGGGGTGAAAAAATGAATGCATGGCTAAGCGATGATGCTAATAAGATATTACTTAGAGTAGAGAGCCCGATAACTGTTGGCAGCATTAAAGTTGATATGATGGGATATAAAAATTTAAGGCATCCGCTCACGTCTTTATCAAGTGTACGCTAATTGATAATTAAATTACAGCTTAATTTCCTCGTCCTTATCGTCAAAAAAGTGAAATTCAGTTAGGTGATAATTAGCATTTGTTCTTACTTTAACTTTTTGTTTATACTTCCAGCTCCATCTTCTTTTTTTCGATATCAAGCCTTTAGTCAGATAGGCAAAAAGTATAGGATGAACATCGATAGTAAGCCCCCTGTGTTTTTGCATAATCAGGTAGCTAAGATTTTTTTCTATTTCATCTTCCAATATTAAAGTAGACGAAATTTTTCCTGTGCCATTACAGCTTGGGCATATCTCGGTAGTATTGATATTCATTTCCGGCTTCATGCGCTGGCGGGTAATCTGCATTAAGCCGAATTTACTTATAGGTAATACAGCATGTTTGGCACGATCTGTATGCATCAATTCTTCCATAGCATCAGCCAGCTTCTTCTTATTCTCCATTAATTTCATATCAATGAAATCCACTACTATAATACCGCCTAAATCTCTTAAACGCAGTTGCCTCGCTATCTCTTCTGCTGCCTCAAGATTAGTTTCCAGTGCATTCTGTTCCTGGTTATTACTTACACTTTTATACCCGCTGTTTACATCAATTACATGTAAAGCTTCTGTATGTTCAACAATAAGATAAGCACCGCTGGGCAAATTAACTGTCTTTCCGAAAGCCGCTTTTACCTGCTTGGTAATACCAAAACTATCAAATATAGGAGAAGTGCCATTGTAATAGGAAACAATATCAGTTTTTCAGGCGCTATACGTTGAATATATGATTTTGTATCACTGAAAATATTTTTATCATTTATTACAACTTTATTAAAATCTGCATTTAATAAATCTCTTAATATACTATTGGTTTTACCCTGTTCGCTTAAAATTTTAGTAGGGGGAACTGCATCTTTCAAATTGTTCTGGATAAATTTCCAGGTATTTATTAATCCCAATAAGTCTTCATGCAGTTCGGCTGTATTTTTACCTTCGGCAGCTGTCCGCACAATTACACCTAAATTCTTTGGTTTAATGGCTTCAATAATTTTATGTAGTCTTTTTCTTTCATCAGAGGAATGTATTTTGCGGGAAACTGCAATGATATCATTAAAGGGGGTTACAACTACAAACCTTCCGGGTAAAGAAAGCTCACAGCTAAGTCTTGGGCCTTTTGCAGCTATGGGTTCTTTTAAAATCTGAACCAATACATTAGGGCGGCCGTTTAGCACTTCTGCTATTTTGCCGGTTTTTACTAGTTCAGGCTCTACATTAAATTTTGTAAAATCAAAGCCATTTTCACTTTTATCATTAATGGCCTGAGTTGTAAACTTTAGGATAGCTCGTACATAGGACTAAGATCTGTATAATGCAAAAAAGCATCTTTTTCAAAACCAATATCTACAAATGCTGCATTAAGGCCGGGGATAAGCTTTTTTACACGGCCTAAATATAGGTCGCCCACAGCAAAATTGGCATCAGTCTTTTCACTATGCAATTCCACCAGCTTTTTATCTTCCAGCAAGGCAATTTCAACACCTTGTGGCGCAGCATTTATAATCAGTTCCTTTGTCAAGCGTTTTTATTTGTTTTGACTCATACGTCACACGGGAGGCGAACATAATAGCACAATACACAATAGCAGTCACTTTAAGTAAGTGCTGCAATGCTAATAATAAGCACAGTAATGTACTGTGCTTATTATTAAAAAGAAATTATTTCTTTTTATGGCGATTCTTTCTTAAACGTTTTTTTCGCTTGTGAGTTGCAATTTTATGACGTTTTCTCTTTTTACCACAAGGCATACACTTAGTCTTTTTTGTTTAATAAATAAAGTTAATTATCTGTACCAAAATTTATTTTGGTATAAATTTTATATAGAAAACGGATAAATCCGTTACTGTAATTGTTTTATCCGCTCATTTACTTCTTCTGTATAATGAGGGTTATTATAAAGCCTTTTGCTTATTTCATAATATTTTATTGCCTCTGCTTTATTTCCACTTGCAGCATAAGAATCAGCTAAAAAAGCTATAGCTTCTAAATTATGAGGTTCTGTGGCTATCACTTTTTGTAAACGGTAAATAGCTTTATCATACTGCCTCGAAATAAAGCCGCCAATGCCTAATACTAATTGCGCTTTCATATTAGTAGAATCTTTACGAACAACTGATAGAACCTGTTGTACGCCTTTCATCGTCTCATCTGCTGCCCCAAACCGGCCTTTGCCAAATATGTAAACACTTCCTAATCCAATTTTTAATTCGTCATTAGCAGGATTATGCCCTATTGCTTTTTCAAATAGCTGTATAGCCTGCTCACTTTTCCAATTAATTTTTGCTTCATCTGTTTCACTTCTCAGATTATTCAAAATTAATTGGGCTGCAAAGGTGAGGTTTTTTTCTGAATTATCCAATTTAGAAGCTTCAGCAATATAATAAAGATAAGGATCTGCATTTTTTTGTACTGTCTTTCCAAAAATTAGCCAATTCTGTATATGCTTGTATTTGCTGGCTTGCCACCTTATCCGGGCGAATATTATTTTCTATCTTAGTAAGATGACTAAGTTGGGAGGGCGTAAGGGTCTTTTTAGCCGCACTAATGCTTTGTTGTATAGAAAAGGATTGTATTGTGATATTTGTATTATCAGCGGCAACGGGTTTTTTAATAGCTGTTGTTCTGCCAAAAAATAATACAAATACCACAACTGCACCAGCACAAACTAATACTAACTGTTTTTTCACGTAATACAATTTAAAACGCGAAGGTACACCAGTCTTTGTCTTTATTATACTATTTTTCCGGGCTTTCTTTTATATTTTCACTATTTTTTATATCCAGCAAAAATTCTTTTGCTGGCTTAAAAGCCGGAATAAAGTGTTCAGGAATTTCCACCGCTATATTTTTTTTTATATTACGCCCGATTTTAGCAGCTCTTTTTTTTGTAATGAAACTACCAAAACCCCGGATATAAATATTCTGCCCTTCCGCTAAAGAATTTTTTACTTCCTTAAATAAAGTTTCCAATGTTACCAAAACATCTACTTTTGGTATTCCTGTTTTTTCTGAAATTCG
This sequence comes from Chitinophagaceae bacterium, assembly GCA_016713965.1. GTDB lineage: Bacteria > Bacteroidota > Bacteroidia > Chitinophagales > Chitinophagaceae > Ferruginibacter. The sequence continues at coordinate 423,513 of JADJOC010000002.1, read as the reverse complement.
ATGAATAAGATCTGCTTTTCTCATACTAATGTTTTTTAGATGGTGTTTCATGAGAAATGTACAACAAAAAGCTGGAGATTTCAAAATAATGGATAATGTTGGTTAAGGTCACAAAGCCATAAAACCAGGGTATTTATTTAGCAAATATATAATTTGAATCAATAAAGAAATATAAATTTTACAGTTATTATTTTACAATGGCAAAGAAATTTTTGTACGATTTTTTTTCAAAACAACTAATTAGTTGGAATTCAGCCATTAATAAAAGAAATATGCCCTGGAAGGGCGAAAAAGATCCTTATAAAATTTGGTTAAGCGAAATTATTTTACAGCAAACAAGGGTAGAGCAAGGCCTGGAATTCTATAAAAAGTTCATTTTTCATTTTCCTTCTGTGTCAGATTTAGCTCAAACTCCTGATACAGAAATATTCAAACTATGGGAAGGGTTAGGTTATTATACGAGGTGTAAAAATTTAATTATTACAGCCAGGCATATAGCTATAGATAAAAAGGGAATATTTCCCGATACTTACGCAGAAATTTTGGCTTTAAAAGGGATAGGGCCGTACACTGCTGCAGCTATTGCATCATTTGCATACAACTTACCGCATGCTGTAGTAGATGGAAATGTATTCAGGGTGCTATCCCGTTTTTTTAGTATTAGCACACCTATTGACAGCACAGCAGGAAAAAAAATATTTGCATCACTTGCTAATGAATTATTGGATAAAAAGCAGCCAGCTTCTTATAACCAGGCTATTATGGATTTCGGAGCTACGGTATGTAAGCCTAAAATTCCACTATGCAGTAGCTGTATATTACAAACCCAATGCGTGGCTTATAAGAAAGGGATAGTGCAATTATTGCCCGTAAAGGAAAAAAGTATTATCAAAAGAAACAGGTATTTTTATTATTTTATAATTACATATAACAGTAAAATATATGTCTATAAAAGAAAAGAAAATGATATTTGGGAAAACCTCTACGAATTTATTTTAGTTGAAAAAACAAGCCCTGTTACAATAGATATAAATAGCATGGCTCGCTTACTTACAGATACAATTGATACTAAAAAATTTAAAATTACCGGCATTACTAAAGTATATAAACAACAATTAACCCACCAAACCATATACGCCCAGTTTATACAGGTCGATTTATTTACAGTTTTATCAAATCCTGCATATGATCTTATCGGGAAGGAAGAAATAAAAAAATTACCTTTTCCTAAGCTTATTACATCATATTTCAAAGACCACCCATTATTTAAAATTTAGTTATTCTTTAATATTTTATATCTTAAAACGTAAAATTTTATAAAGCCTTTGACGATATATTTGAAAGATAAATATGTATCTTTAAACCAATTAATACCATTGATCAACCTTATTAAATATCAATTTTATGAGAGGCGTAAACAGGGTGATGTTAATCGGTAATCTGGGAAAAGATCCGGACATGCAATTTCTGGAAGGGAACATTGGAGTGGCAAAATTTTCTTTAGCTACTACAGAAACCTACAAAGACAGGAGTGGAAAGTTAATTTCCCAAACAGAATGGCATACTGTAGTATTGTGGCGCGGCCTGGCAGAACTGGCACAAAAGTATTTGCATAAAGGTAGTCTTGTATTTATTGAAGGGCGGTTAAAAACACGCAGCTGGGAAGATAAAGAAGGCAATAAAAAATTTGCTACAGAAATTGTTGGCGATAACCTGATTATGCTTGATAAAAGGCATGATACCATGGCACATGGCGGGGGTATGGAAAATTTGGATAATGAAAATGGAGATGTACCTCCTTTGGATGAAAATGGAAATGAAAGATTGCCATTTTAAAAACTATATTATTTTAATAGCACAGATTATTATTTTAAAATACCTCATTTAAAATTATTTGTTTTGGATTATCATTCGGTTGTTGAATATAATATATTCAATTTTTTTACATTGGCAATTACACCTGCGGCTACTACCATACTTATTTTTTCAATATTAATATTGTTTGCACTCTCATTTTTACTGGCAGGTTCTGAAGTGGCTTTTTTCTCTCTTACTTTTAAAGATATTAATGTGCTTAAAACGAAGCAACAACCTTCGTACAGAAGAATTGTAACCTTGTTAGAGCAGCCTAAAACTTTATTAGCATCAATGCTGATTGCCAACAGTTTTGTAAACATTGGAATTATCCTGATACTTAATATCTTAATTAACAACTGGATTGAAGGGCTGTATATAAATTTCTGGCTGATATTTTTAATAAAAGTGGTTTTGGTTACATTTTTTTTATTATTATTTGGAGAAGTATTGCCAAAAGTGTGGGCTACCCACCATAAAGTTTTATTTGCTTCTACAGCTTCTTTAATTATAGAAATTTTTAATAGCCTGTTTTATAGATTTAGTAAACGGCTGGTAAAATTTAGTGATAAGATTGAAAGGAAATTCTCTTCAGATAAAACAACGGCAATGGATAACCGCCATTTAGATTATGCCATAGATTTATTACCGGAGCATGAAGCTACCATAGAGGAAAAGCAAATTTTAAAAGGGATAAGAAAGTTTGGCGATACCACTGTAAAGCAGGTGATGCGTACAAGATTGGATGTAAGCGGTATAGATTATAGTTTGTCGTTTTCTGAAACAATTAAACGTGTAGAAGAATTACATTATTCCCGGTTGCCGGTTTATAAAAATAACCTGGATGAAATAGTCGGCATGTTGCATACAAAAGATATATTACCTCATTTAAATGAGCAGGCCAACTACGATTGGCACCCTCTGATGCGTGCCGCATATTTTGTGCATGAACAAAAGCTTATCGAAGATTTATTGCAGGAATTTAGAAATAAGCGCATACACTTTGCCGTGGTTGTGGACGAATTTGGCGGTACTTCAGGTATTGTAACCCTGGAAGATATAATGGAAGAAATAATCGGTGAAATAAAAGATGAATTTGATGATGAAGAAAGCGGGAATAAAAAGATTGATGATTTTACCTATGTATTTGAAGGTAAAACAATGATAAATGATGTATGCAAAGCAATGAATTTACCTGTAGATACTTTTGATACGATAAGAGGTGAAAGCGATTCTTTAGCAGGGTTAGTATTGGAAATAGCAGGAGAATTTCCGCAGGTAAATGAAGAGTTGATTTATAGCCAGTTTGTTTTTTCTGCCTTAGAAATTAATAAGAATAGGTTAGATAAAATAAAAGTAGTAATGCAGCCGTTCCCTGGCTCCTCTTTAATGTAACAAATGTTATGAAGAAAAAAATTGCACTTAATACATTTATCCATACTTATTGTTTTATTATTGGGTTTGCATTACTTGCCGCTTGTTTTTTGTTAACTTCCTGCAATTCGGATTATACATCAAAAAAAAGAGGTTATTATAAAGTGGATTTCCCTGAAAGGAAGTATATAAGTTTTAATAAAAAAGATTACCCATATACTTTCGAATATCCTGTGTATGCACATATTGTACAGGATACCACTTATTTTGATAGCAGCCCCGAAAATCCTTTTGGATTAATATAGATTTTCCTGGTTTTGGGGCACGTATATTTTTAAGTTATAAAATTATTGGGGGCAAAGCTTTCTATAAAATAAAGCAACCAAATGGGAGTTACAAGGATTCTGCAGGTATAAATGAATTTGACAGGATGGTGAATGATGCTTTTAAATTAACCAATAAAAACCAAGCCATAGCGAGTGCAATAAAAGACAGTTTATTTCATACTAAAAATGGTATTACAGGTGTATTTTTCAAAGTATCAGGCAATGCTGCTACCGCCAAACAGTTTTTTGTAAGTGATACTGCTACACACTTTTTACGTGGCGCATTATATTTTGATGTAACACCTAATGCAGATTCCCTTCGCCCTGTACAAGATTTTTTGCAAGCCGATATTGATCATTTAATACAAACTTTTAAATGGGTTAGTCATTAAGCCTGCATTCTTCATGTAAGCCATAATATGTACTTTTGTAAAAATGATAGCAATAGATAATATATTAGTAAGTGACGAAATCGTAAAGGATGAGTTTGTATGCGACCTTACTAAATGTAAAGGCGCTTGCTGCGTTGATGGTGATGCCGGGGCACCTTTGGATAAGGAAGAGCTAAATCAAATAAATGAAGTGTATGATATAGTACTTCCATATTTGAGTACAGAAAGCAAGACTGAATTGCAAAAGCAAGGAAGATATATTTATAACAGGCAATTCGGGTGGGTAACTCCTACAATCAATAACAAAATATGTGTGTATGGAATTATTGATAAGCAAGGGATAGTAAAATGTGGAATAGAACAGGCTTATTTAGACGGAAAAATAAAATGGAAAAAACCAATAAGTTGCCACCTTTTTCCAATCATTACAAAAAAAAGTAAAAATACAGAAACTGTATATGTCAATTACGAACCCCGGGAAGATAATTGCAAAGCTGCATGTAGCTTAGGAAAAAAATTAAAAGTACCTGTATATGTTTTTTTAAAAGAGCCGATAATTAGGAAATTCGGACAACTTTTTTTTGAAGCATTAGAGGCCACTGCTGCCCATTTAAAAAAATAATTTACTTCAATACTACTGGTTAATTAAAAATATAATATGCTTAACATAAACAGAAAACTCACATTTTTCATTTTTCATTTTTCATTTTTTATTTTCATCGCTTCATGCTCGGTAAATAAAGCAAAAATTGATAATTCCTTAAAAAAATATTTTGATGAAAATAAGGTGGATGGTTGCTTCACAATGCTGAATAATTCTACAGGAGAAGTTACAGTGTACAATATGGATTTGGATACAACACGTTTTTCGCCTGCCTCCACTTTTAAGATAGTGAATTCATTAATTGGTTTGCAAACCGGTAAGATTGCAGATGATAAAATGGTAATAAAATGGGATGGTATAAAGCGTAGCCGGGAAGAGTTAAATAAAGATATGGATATGAGGGAAGCATTTAAAGTAAGCAGCGTGCCCTACTACCAGGAAGTGGCCCGGCGGATTGGAAAAGATACTTTGAAAAGATGGATTGATACTTTAGGTTATGGTAATAAAAATATTAGCGGCCCGGTAGATTCATTCTGGTTAAATAACCAGTTAAAAATATCTCCGGATGAACAATTAGGCCTGGTAAAAAAATTATATTTTGACCAACTTCCTTTTAGAAAAAGTGTACAGGAAATGGTAAGGAATGTAATGTTACAGGAAGACAATACAGCTTACAAGCTCAGTTATAAAACAGGCTGGGGATTTGACGAAGAAAATAAAGCAATAGGGTGGGTAGTAGGTTGGATAGAAGAAAATAGGCATGTGTATTTTTTTGTAACTTTTGTAAAAGGCAGTGATAGCAATACGGATATCAGAACTGCAAGAATGAATATCACTAAAGGTATTTTGAAGCAACTGGGGTTTTTTGAAGGAAAGAAATAATTAATATTTATGCTTGGGTTGAATACATATAAGCTTTGGTAAAAACACATAAATAGTATCCATATACGCATGATCATTTGTCTTTTAAATAAAACTTATTGTTAAAAATTTTCAATTTATCATAAAAAAATAATTTAATCCTGTTAATGAGGTAATTTGATAGTGCAATGTTTAATTTTCAATACATAGAATATTTTATTTTTTTAGCAGCTGTTCCATTCTTATTGCTGTTTTATTTTCTTGTTATAAACTGGAAGAAAAAGGCAATTCTAAAAATTGGAGATAGGCATCTTGTAAAACAATTGATAAAAAATTACTCTCCAAAACGGTTCGCAACAAAATTTATTTTAATTCTCATTTCTTTCGTAACAATTGTATTTGCCCTCACTAATTTGCGCAGCAATCAGGGTTCAGAAAAAATTATACAAAAAGGTATAGATGTAGTGATTGCTTTAGATGTTAGTAAAAGTATGCTTGCTCAGGATATAAAGCCTACAAGGCTGGATAGGGCTAAACAATTGTTAAACAAGTTGGTTGATAAATTAGGCAATAACAGGATCGGGCTGGTGATTTTTGCAGGAAAAGCATATTTGCAAATGCCATTAACTGTAGATCATCGTTCGGCTAAAATGTTCATTAATGCAGTAAATACAGATGCAGTTCCAACCCAGTGCACTGTAATTTCCGATGCGTTAAAAATGTGTTCTGCATCTTTTAATACCAAAGAAAAAAAATACAAATCTGTAATATTGATTAGTGACGGAGAAGACCACGATGAAAACGCAGCTAAAATAACCGGCCAGATGGCAAATGAGGGGATTGTAATACATACTGTTGGGATAGGCTCTCCCCAGGGCAGCACAATTTTTGATAGTGAAATTAATGAAGTCAAAAAAGATGAAAACGGAAATACTGTAATCACAAAACTTAATGAAAAAGAATTGAGTGCGCTGGCAAAAAAAGGCAATGGACTATACCAGTTATACAGCAATACAGATGAAGTTGTGTCAAAACTGGCAGACCAGTTAAATAACATGGATCAGAAAGTATATACAAGCAATTCATCAGCCAATTATAAAAGTTATTTTCAATTTTTTTTATTAATATCCTTATTATTGCTAGTGATAGAAATTTTTATTTCAGAAAAAAAGAAAATAAAAACCCGTAATGTAATTAAGCCGGTTGCAGCATCGCATCAATTACAGGTATTATCAGTGATTATAATATTAATTGCACCACTAATATCTTTTGCTCAAAATGCCAAAGTTTTAATAAAGAAAGGCAATGAGGCTTATAGTAAGAATGAATTTAACACTGCTATAAAAAATTATAAAACTGCTGCCGATAAAAATCCGTCTAATGTAACAGCGCAGTATAATCTTGGTAATGCTTTATATAAAAATAAAAAAAATCCGGAAGCTATACAGGCGTATGATAATGTTTTGCAAAGTGCATCAAATCCGTTAGATAAGGCAAAGGCTTATTATAATAAAGGAGTGGTATTACAGAATGATAATAAACTTAATGAGTGCATAGAAGCATATAAGAATGCATTAAAATTAGTGCCTGGTGATGATGATGCAAGGCAAAACTTACAAAAAGCTTTACAACAGCAAAAGCAGCAGGAGCAGCAAAAAAAAGAGCAGAAGGATAAACAGGAGAAGCAACCTGATAAAGATGATAGTAAAGAAAAGGAACAAAAGCCTAATGAAGAAGATAAGGATAAAAAAAATGGCAGCCCCGAACCTCAACAGCAACCTAAACTAAGTAAACAAGATGCCGAAGAAAAATTAAAAGCATTACAACAGCATGAAAAGAATTTACAGGATAAATTGAGAAAAGTAAATGCAAGCTCATCTAATAAGCCTGCAAAAGATTGGTAAAACAACATTATATAAACAATAAATAAATAAAAAATGAAAAATATTTTACGGGTAATAGCAATCTTTTGTGTATCTGTTTTTACTGCATGTTTGGACACGGAAGAATCAATTGTAATCAATGCAAACAATACTGGTACTTATACCATAACAGCAGATATGAGCAAGTTGTTGGTTATGATGAATAAGATGGGAACTAATGCTGATGAAAAAAATAAAAGCGGGTTCTCTGATTCCACCATTTACTTTAAAGATATTATTGACCAGTCTGAATTAACAGCATCTGAAAAAGATTTATACAGGGCCGGTAGTTTTGCCATGAAAGTGAATGAAAATAAAGGACAAGCCAAAATAATAATTAGTTGCCCATTCAAAATTTAGATGAGTTAAAAGAATTGAAATTGAATTTATTTAATGTTGTAAATAAGTTAGACCCGAAAAAAGATGAATACGATACTAAGGATAAAGAAATTGTAAAAACAATATTTCCGTTTGCCGATCAATATAGCTTTGATATAAAATCAGGTAGTATAACCAATACGATTACTGACTTAAATGCTTTAAAAAATAAATTAGCAGAAGACTCTACCATACAAAGCATGCAAGAATTGCAAACTGCATTTGGTGAACCTGCCAATAAAGTCATTTTTAAATTGCCCAAACCTATTAAGAAATATACAGGGCCTAATGCAGCGCTTTCAAAGGATAAAAAAACTATTTCGTTTTTATTTACACAAAAAGAAATGATTGATAATCCGGCAGAAGCTGCTTACTCTATTGAGTATTAGCCTTTTTTAACCCGCCAAAAATATTATTAAACTAAACTTTTACAAAGCTTATACGTTACTTTGTAGTACAAAAATAATTTATGGACTTGTATTGCAATTCTGTTACAAAATACCAACGCTTAAAAACCCGGGAAGTCAAGATTGGCAACTTGCTGTTAGGTGGTAATCATGCCATACGTATTCAAACCATGACTACTACCGATACAATGGATACCCTGGCCACTGTAGAGCAAACTATCCGTTGCATAAAAGCAGGCGCAGAGCTGGTCCGTATCACAGCCCCATCAAAAAAAGAAGCCGAAAATTTATTACATATCAAAAATGAATTACAAAAAAGAGGATACTTTGTGCCATTAGTAGCCGACATCCATTTTACCCCAAATGCTGCCGAGATTGCGGCAAGGATTGTAGAAAAGGTGAGGATTAATCCTGGTAATTATGTAGATAAAAAAAAATTTGAACAAATAGAATACACCGATGCAGAATATGCCGAAGAAATAGAGAGAATAACAGAGCGGTTTACACCATTGGTAAAAATTTGCAAGGAACATGGAACAGCTATGCGTATTGGCACCAATCATGGTAGCTTAAGCGACAGGATAATGAGCAGGTATGGTGATACCGCTATTGGAATGGTAGAAAGTGCGATGGAGTTTTTAAGAATAGCCAGGGCTGAAAATTATCACAATATTATTTTAAGCATGAAAAGCAGCAACCCATTGGTAATGGTGCAGGCTTACCGTTTGCTTGCAAATAAAATGATGGATGAGTTTAATGAATGCTATCCCTTACATTTAGGCGTAACAGAAGCCGGTGATGGCGAGGACGGCCGGATAAAATCTGCCATCGGTATTGGTACATTACTGGAAGATGGGATTGGTGATACCATACGGGTAAGCTTAACCGAAGATCCTGAACTGGAAATTCCTGTGTGTAAAGACATTGTGAAAAGATATTGTGACGACCGACGACCGACAACCGACGACCGGCAAGAGGGGATCGCTGGTCAGTTATCGGTGGTCAGTGGTAGGTCGCCGGTCGTCAATAGCGGCATCCCTTCCATTAACAAACTTCCTTACTCACCATTTGAATATAAAAGAAGAACAACCTTTGCCGTAAATAATATTGGCGATAAAAATGTACCTGTTGTAGTGGCTGATTGCAGTAAATTAAAAGAAATAGCCCCTGATGATTTGCAAAGCATCGGTTATACTTATAATGCCACAACTGATAAATGGTCTATTGCAGATATTGCCGCTGATTATTTTTTTACCGGAAATCAATTGCTGGATTTTGCTTTACCCGGCACTTTAAAAGTGATTGTTTACCCTGCTACATGGCAACTGGCAAATGATAAAGAAAAATACTTTCCCATATTCGATATTAGCGGTTATAAAAATGCACCTGCAAAATCTGGCATAATGAATTTTGTAATGTTGGATTGTTTTAGTGATCAAACTTCTGTAAATGATTTTTCTTGCCTGGAAGATATAGCCAATGATCCAACAGTAGTCGTATGCCTTAGCTCTAATCACCCAACACCAATGCCTGCCGTACGTAGAATGATGGTAGAATTGATGAATAGAAATATCAATAACCCTGTAATTTTTATCACAGACAGCAATTGGAAAACTCCTGATGAGCATTTAATACATTTTGCTACAGAAACAGGCGCATTATTTTTAGATGGTTTTGGTGATGGCATTTGCTTAGGCATGAATTCAAAAAGTTATAATGAATTAGCCCATATAGCTGTAAGCGGAAGAAATTATTTGCAACACCAAAGTGTAGAACAATTTATCAACAATACTGCTTTCTATATTTTACAGGCTACCCGTACAAGAATATCCAAAACAGAATATATCACCTGTCCAAGCTGCGGCCGCACCTTGTTTGACTTGCAGGAAACTACTGCAAAAATAAGGAGCGTGACCAATCACTTAAAAGGAATTAAAATTGCCATCATGGGCTGTATAGTAAATGGCCCCGGCGAAATGGCCGATGCAGACTTTGGGTACGTAGGCAGTGGTGTAGGTAAAATAACCTTGTACAAAGGAAAAGAAGTGGTAAAGAAAAATATTGACAGCGCTATTGCAGTAGATGAATTGATAAATTTATTGAAAGATAATGGGGCTTGGGTGGAGACCTCTTTTAAAGAATAACTGCGGAGCCGTAGAGGCACAGAGATTTATTTTATTTATTACTCAGCGTTTTTGCGCCTCCGCGGTTAAAATAGCTCAATAGCGGTATGCCGCACAAGGGAGTGACACAAGGATGATGCCATGAAAAACCAATGCCGGTTACAAAAAAACTAAAAAAATGCAAACAGATTTTCTTATAATAGGTAGTGGTATTGCAGGTTTAACTTATGCACTAAAAGTAGCAGAAACCTGCCCCGATAAAAATGTTACCATACTTACCAAAGCACAAAGCGACGAAACCAATACCAAATATGCACAAGGGGGCATTGCAGGTGTAATGGATTTTGATAAAGATAGTTTTACTAAACATGTAGAAGATACTTTAATTGCAGGCGATGGGCTGTGCAATAAACGGGTAGTAGAAATTGTAGTGCAGGAAGGGGTTGAAAGAATTAAAGAAATTATAGAATGGGGCGCTATGTTTGACAGAGATCCCGAAGGCGATTATAAATTAGGTAAAGAAGGCGGCCATAGCGAATCCAGGATTTTGCACCACAAAGATGTAACCGGCAAAGAAATGGAAAGGGCGCTTTTGGAAGCCATAAAAAAACAAAAAAATATTCAATTGCTCACCCATTGTTTTGTATTGGATATTATTACGCAGCATCATTTGGGATACCTGGTTACAAAATCTACTCCGGATATTGAATGCTTTGGTGTGTATGTTTTAAACCTTTCTAACAATAAAATAGAAAAAAATTTTAGCCAACATTACCTTGCTGGCAACCGGGGGTAATGGCCAGGTATATCGCACTACCACCAATCCTTCTATTGCTACAGGAGACGGTGTGGCTATGGTGTACAGGGCAAAAGGCAGGATAGAAAATATGGAATTTATACAATTTCATCCTACTGCTTTGTATGAGTCCGGCGTACGTGGGCAAAATTTTTTAATTACAGAAGCCGTACGTGGCGATGGAGGTATTTTACGCAATCACCAGGGCGAAGCTTTTATGCAACGGTATGATGAACGCAGCGATTTAGCCCCACGTGATATTGTAGCCAGAGCAATTGATAATGAAATGAAAATAAACGGAACAGAACATGTATATCTCGACTGCACGCATTTCAGTAAAAAAAAATTTATAGAGCACTTTCCTAATATTTATGAAAAGTGCTTAAGCATTGGTATTGATGTTTCAAAAGACATGATTCCTGTGGCACCTGCTGCCCATTATAGTTGCGGCGGTATTAAGACTGATGAAAATGCACGAACTTCTGTAAAAAATTTATATGCTGCCGGAGAATGTGCAAGCACGGGCTTGCATGGTGCCAACCGTTTGGCGAGCAACAGCCTGCTCGAAGCTATGGTTTTTGCACACCGGGCATATTTAGATGCTACCTCACCCCCAGCCCCTCTCCATAAATGGAGAGGGGAGGCTGTTCCCGATTGGAATGCCTCCGGCACCAGTGCTCCCAAAGAAATGATTTTGATTACACAAAGCGTAAAAGAAATGAAATTGCTAATGAGCGATTATGTAGGTATTGTGCGCAACAATGAACGTTTGCACCGTGCTATGAAACGATTGGATCTTTTATATGAAGAAACTGAAGCATTGTATCAAAAAACTATTGTATCGCCCCAGCTGTGTGAGTTGCGAAATATGATTACCGTATCTTACCTGATTGTAAAATCAGCGGAGTTCCGGCATGAAAGCAGGGGCTTGCATTTTAATACTGATTACCCAAATAAAAGTGAAAGGGTGCAAAATATTGTATTATAGTTTTGTTAATAAGATGATAATTTTGTTCTTATCAGCAAAGTTTTTGATAGCTTCATCCTTGCTGGCACTCCTTGTATTGCATACCTTTGTGTAGACTGATTGTATCAAACGAATATTAAAAAACATATACTCTGCCAGAGAATTTACATGAATAAATTTTTACGATACTTTTTATTGCTTGCTGTTATTTTTCCATTTGCCGCCAAAGCGCAATTTGAAAATTTTAAAGATTCGGTAGTCCAGTTGTATGGTGTAGTAATGACGGCAGATAGCCTGAAAGGCATTCCTGGCGTAAGCGTAGTGGTAAAAGGACAAAACAGGGGTACTATTACAAGTGACCAGGGAGTTTTTAGCATTGTAGTAATAAAAGGTGATGAAATAGAGTTTACCAGTATTGGTTACAAAGCTAAAACCGTTATAATCCCTTCAAACTTGGAAGGCAACCAGCAAAGTATTGTACAGCTTATGGTTAATGATACTATATACCTGCCTGCTACAATTATTAAGCCCAGGCCAAGCAGGCAACAATTTGAAAGGGACTTTATCAATACCACTGTGCCTGATGATAATTTATCCATTGCCCGAAAAAATACTGATGCAGCTACAAGGCGGGTTCTGCTTTCTACTTTACCTGCTGACGGGAGAGAAGCCTCCAACCAGTATTTAAAGCAATATGCACAAAAATCTTATTACTCGGGCCAGGTGGCGCCTATGAATATTTTTAATCCATTTGCGTGGAATGAATTTATCAAAGCCTGGAAAAGGGGCGATTATAAAAAGAAAAAATAGTATTTCTGTAATTGCCTGGTTTATTCCTCCTGCATTTTCTTGTTATCATAATTATCTTAGCGGAATGAAATTTTTTTTGATTGGCTTTATGGGTGCCGGTAAATCTTTTTGGGGCAGGCAATGGGCCATGCATTTAAATTATTCATTTATTGATTTAGATAAAGCAATTGAAGAAAAAATAGGTAAACCGGTCGCTTCAATTTTTGAAGAAAATGGGGAGATATTTTTTAGAAAAAGAGAAGCTGAAATTTTACGGGAAATACTAAAAGCAGATAATGTCATAATTGCTTGCGGTGGTGGTACTCCATGCTATGAAAACAATATGAACTGGATGAATGAAAATGGCCATACAGTTTACTTAAGCAGATCCCCGGTTGAATTGTATAAAAATGTTCTAAAAGAAAAATGGCAACGACCACTTTTGAAAAATATAACTGATGAAGAAATCCTTTCTTATATTGAGAAAAAATTAATTGAAAGGTTACCATTTTATGAAAAGGCGGCCGTTATTTTTACAAGCGAACAGGTTAATGTTAATTCCCTGGATAAAATAATTAGATGATTATGCATAAAGGTTTTTTAATTACAGGAGCGATACTTGGTGCTGTTACGGTATGCCTGGGTGCCTTTGGCGCACATGCTTTAAAAACAATGTTGCCGGGCAATGATACCATCAGTTTTGATACGGGGTACGTTATCAGATGTATCACATTTTTGCATTGTTGATAACAGGGGTTTTATTTAAAGAATTTAATCATAAATTTTTATTGTGGGCAGGCAGGTTGTTTATTGCGGGGATTATTTTATTCAGTGGCTCATTGTATTTGCTTACTGCTCTAAAAATATATGGCATTTCCGGGTTTAGGTGGCTAGGGGCTGTCACTCCTTTTGGCGGAATAATCTTCGTGCTTGCCTGGTTATTATTAGCATTTTCTGTAGCAAAAAAGCTAAGCATTAATTTTCCCTTTAAGCGTAACTAAAGTGCCGTTTCTGTTTTCAATTAAGAATTCAATACCTATTGACTGCATTCTTTTTTTGATATTCTGCAAGCCATTGCCAAATTGCCTGATATTGTTAAGGTCTATGCCTACACCATTATCGTGAATATTCAATTCTAATTTGTCCGACTGGTACCTGAATACTATCTCTACCTTACTTGCCTTCGAATGTTTTAAAATATTATTTAAAGTTTCTTTTATCACTAAAAAAAAGTTACGTCTAACCTGCCCGGTAACTTGCAAGTGTGGTAAATTATCCGGAAATATAACACGGCAATCTATACCGGTATTTTCAAAATATTCCAATGCGTAACTTCTTATATATATTACCAGGTTTTCAAGGGTGTCATAGCTGCTGCTCATGCTCCATATAATCGCATTCATTTTATTAAGCAATTCATCAGCCAGGGAAGATATTTTATCAACCTCAGTGATAATTATATTGCCTGTTTTACTTTTTGCCAGTTCGCTGTATAACCTGATAGAAGTTACTCCTGCACCCAGGTCGTCATGCATATCAGCACTTATCCGGTTTCGTTCTTCCTGTTGTGCTTTTATAATAGCAAGCTGGTTTTCAAATTCTTTTTCTCTACTTCCTGTTTCAGTGCCGTTTCCTGTTGTGTTTTTTCAATAAGCTCATTGGTATTTTTATAAGTTACACCAAATAAGAAAAAAATTAAACTGCTACCTAATCCTATATTATAATAAAAAAGTGGTGAACTGAAAAGGCCATTGCCTTTATTTGTAATTAATATCAACGACCATGATACAATACTAAAAATTATCATTACAACATTACCGTAGGCGAGGTAAGAAGTATACCTGTCTTTTTTTCTTAATGCAAGAATTATGTAAACAATTCCTAATGCAAGCGCTATAAATTTTATACTGTTTTCAATAAAATTTTCTAACCAAAAAAGATTGGTAAAATAGTGTAGTATGGTATAAATTATTAATAAAGAAAATAACATCCACTCTTCAAATTTTAATACCTTATCCAAAGTTTTGTAATTTCTTTTTGTATCTAAAAAGAAACGAGTGAAGGCTATATAAAAAATCATACCTGTTGTTAACAATATACAGTCTAAATAGCAAACAAAGAAAACAGTAAAATCAGCGATTGTTTTTCTGAATGCAGCCTTTAAAAAAATTAGGCAAAGCATGCAAAACGTATAAGCACAATAGTATAAAAACTCCTTTTTACCACTAACAATATAGTTAGTCGTTGTAAATAAAAACATCAATAATAAAATACCGCTTAATATATACCCACATGCTTTTAACTCTACTTCTTCATTGTACAATATAGTTTTATACTTGGGTAAATAATTTTTATTAATAATTTGTGGAAATAAAGAAATCGAACTGTTTTTTGCTAAGGAAAGTTTTATTAAAAATTCTTTTACAGTATTAGCTTTCAGTTGCAAACCTATAAATCCATCTACATTAATTGTTTCCAGGAACGGGATAATATTCCCTGTAGAATCTTTTATAAATAATTTTACATTTCTTACCAGGTATCCCGGATTTAAATATACAGTATCAGTAAAGCTGTTCGTATTTTTTAAAGAAAACTGGTAATAAAAATCGTAGGATATAAGTGTAGAGGGTACATACTTTAGAAATGTTGATGCATTAAGTGGTGAAAAAACTTGCTCCTTAATAATATTAATATCTGCATACTTATTACTATCAACAAAAATAAGTGTTTGATTTACAATAGAGACTGAGTCGTCTAATTGGGCAATATCAACTATATCAGCTTCATTTTTTATTTGTGAAAATAATAAAGTGCTAGAAAGTATAGTTAAAAAAACTATGCTAAGCTTTTTCAAGAGGTTATATTTTTTCAAACCTACATAAAATGTGTGAAATACGTAGCTAAATTGATTAATTTATATGTTATACAGTAATGGTTTATATATCTTTGCCACTGATAATCTATCTGGATGGCTAATAAAGTAAAATTAAAAAAAATAAATAATAATCCACAACAATTAAGGCAAGACAAAGAAGAAAAAGTAGAAGTAAAGCAATTGTTAAAGGATGAGCGTACGCATAAAATTACTGGCAGTATTTGCCTGCTGGCATCTTTTTTATTATTTGTAGCTTTTACTTCCTATTTATTTACATGGGAAGATGACCAGGATATTGTTTTTCAACACGGATATAAGCTTTTAATAGGTACAGATGCCAAAGCCGCTAATTTGTTGGGTACTTTGGGTGCATTTCTTTCTCACTTTTTCATTTTTAAAAGTTTTGGTATTGCATCTTACCTCATTTGTACTTTCTTTTTTATTATTGGTATCAATTTATTTTTTGGGGCAAAAGTTTTTCTATATCAAAAAATGTAAAATATTTATTAATTGGTTTACCATTATTATCTGTTGTGGCCAGTGTGGCATTTAATGGTAGCATCTTTCCCTGGGGCGGGGCGGTAGGTGATATGGTTAAAAAATGGATGTACGTTACTATTGGGCAAATAGGCACCTGGAGCGTATTACTGGTTACACTTCTGGGATATGTTATCTGGAGATTTAATCCTGTTTTTAAATTGCCATCTAAAAATAAATCAATTGAAGAAGAAGATCTTGCTGAACAAGATGAAGAAGATTTACTAGCAACACATACAACCTTAACTGATAGCCAGCAAAACACTGACGCAATCAATGATAGTATAAATAGCCTGAAAAACAATTTATTAAAAGACGATTCAGGTATATTGGTAATTCCGCCACAAAATAATCCCAGCCTTAATCATGATCTGCAAATCATTGAAAAAGATATTGAAGACATCCCGGCAATTATACATATAGAAAAACCAGCTCTTACCCGGATAATTGATGTACCCGGTACGGATATAATCCCTGAAGTTGAAAATGAGCCCAAAGAGCATATACAAAAAACCAATTCAACAATTGATACTGCGGCACTGGAACTCGAAATAAAATCGGCACCAAATAAAGCAGTGGATGAACCCCAGCCCCCAACCCCCAAATCTCCAAAACCTTATGATCCTATATTAGATTTAAGGGATTATAAATATCCAACCATTGATCTTTTGGAAAATCATGGCAGTGAAAAAATTGTGCAGGATGCCAATGAGTTGGAGAATAATAAAAACCAGATCATCAATACACTGAAAAATTACGACATCAATATCCAGAAAATTTCAGCTACTGTCGGGCCTACCGTCACTTTATATGAAATTATACCGGCAGCAGGCGTACGCATCTCCAGGATCAAAAACCTGGAAGATGATATTGCATTGAGCCTTGCAGCATTGGGTATCCGTATAATTGCCCCCATACCAGGCAAAGGCACCATTGGCATTGAAGTTCCCAACACCAGGAAAACTGTAGTAAGTATGAAAACCTTGCTGGCTTCAGAAAAATTTCAAAACAATACTTTTTCCCTCCCAATAGCCATTGGTAAAAAAATAGATAATGAAAATTTTATTGTAGACCTTGCCAGCATGCCGCATTTGCTTATGGCAGGTGCTACCGGCCAGGGTAAATCTGTAGGGTTAAATGCTATTTTAGTTTCGTTGTTATATAAAAAGCATCCTTCACAATTAAAATTTGTATTAGTAGATCCCAAAAAAGTAGAGCTTAGTATTTATAAAACAATAGAAAATCATTTCCTTGCAAAATTACCCGGTGAAGAAGATGCGATTATCACCGATACAAAAAAAGTAGTGCATACGCTTAATGCTTTATGTATTGAGATGGATAACCGATACGACTTATTAAAAGAAGCCGGGTGCAGAAATATAAAAGAATACAATGAAAAATTTGCCGCCAGGAAGTTAAACCCGGAAAAAGGGCACCAGTTTTTACCATTTATTGTATTGGTAGTGGATGAATTTGCAGATTTGATTATGACGGCCGGTAAAGAAGTGGAAATGCCCATTGCACGACTTGCCCAGCTGGCACGGGCCGTAGGTATACATTTAATTATTGCTACACAAAGGCCTAGTGTAAATATCATTACGGGTACTATTAAAGCCAACTTCCCGGCCAGAATTGCATTTAAGGTAAGCAGCAAAATTGATAGCCGGACTATTCTTGATGCCGGAGGTGCAGAGCAGTTAATTGGTAAAGGTGATATGCTGATCAGTTATAATGGCGAACTCGTACGGCTGCAATGTGCTTTTGTAGACACCCCTGAAGTAGATAAAATTGTAGATTTTATTGGTGAGCAAAGAGGGTATCCGCAAGCATTTTTATTGCCTGAATATGTAGATGAAAAGGAAATGGAAAGTAAGGATTTTGACCTGGGAGATAAAGATTCCCAATTTGAAGATGCCGCTAAATTAATTGTAACCAGCCAGATAGGAAGTACTTCCCTGATCCAGCGCCGGATGAAACTTGGATATAACAGGGCGGGCAGGATAATGGACCAGCTAGAAGCAGCAGGCATAGTAGGACCAAGCCAGGGCAGTAAAGCTCGGGATGTATTGGTAAAAACCGATGACGATCTGCAACAGTTGCTAAATGGCACCAATTAATGCTGAAAAATTTATGAGCAAATTTCTTATAGTGGGTTTGGGTAATATTGGAAATGAATATGCACATACCCGACATAATATTGGTTTTGATATAGTTAATGCATTTGTATTAAAACATGGTGGCATGTTTAAGG
Source organism: Chitinophagaceae bacterium (assembly GCA_016713965.1). Lineage (GTDB taxonomy): Bacteria > Bacteroidota > Bacteroidia > Chitinophagales > Chitinophagaceae > Ferruginibacter. The sequence continues at coordinate 405,057 of JADJOC010000002.1, read as the reverse complement.
TAGACCGGCTGGCTTATATGGCCGAAGTAAAATTTAAAGGCAAAATTTTTGTTTGCATTTGTCCTACTACTTATATGAATTTAAGCGGGAGGGCTTTTAAATACTGGCTGGATAAAGAAAAAATACCTGTTGAAAATACATTAACCGTTGTAGATGACCTGGCGCTCCCGCTTGATAAAATACGCTTAAGAGCTGCCGGTAGTGATGCAGGGCATAATGGTTTAAAAGATATCCAGCTTATTTTAGGCACAGATAAATATCCTAAGCTTCGTTTTGGGATTGGTAATAATTTTCCTAAAGGTATGCAGGCCGATTTTGTACTGGGTAAATGGCAAAAGAATGAAGAGCCTTTGGTAAAATTAAAAATTGATAAATGTGTAGAAGTCATAGAAAATTTTGCGCTAGTAGGATTAGAGCGTACCATGAGTCAAATTAATAATATGGTTGTCAAGTTATAATATATACGTTAAAATTATTTATTTTAATTAAATTTGTTCATCAAAAGTATTATACTAATTTATTTAAATCACCTGAATGAAGATAATTTGTGTTGGCCGGAATTATGCAGCTCATGCCCATGAGCTTGGCAATGAAGTGCCTGAAGAACCTGTGATTTTTATGAAGCCTAAGAATGCATTGCTGCAAAACCATATCCCGTTTTTTTATCCTGAATTTACCAATGAACTACATTACGAATGTGAATTGGTTCTCCGGATTAATAAAAATGGTAAATATATTGGCGAAAAAGAAGCAGCCAGCTACTATAGTGAAATTACTGTAGGAATCGATTTCACTGCCAGGGATATACAAAATAAGTTAAAAGAAAAAGGATTACCCTGGGAAAAAGCTAAAGCTTTTGATAATTCTGCTGCAATAGGTAAGTTTATTAACGTCGCATCCATTAATAATAAAAATGATATAAATTTTAAATTTTATCAAAACTCAGTGTTAAAGCAGCAAGGCAATTCTGCTCACATGATTTATAGTTTTGATGAACTTATTTCACATATTTCACATTATTTTTCCTTAAATATCGGCGATTTGATATTTACAGGCACCCCTGCCGGTGTAGGAGAATGTGTAGCAGGGGATATGCTGGAAGCCCTCATCGGTGATGAACTGTTATTAAGAATGGAAATTAAATAGTGTATAATATTTGTGTGCAACTGCATCGCTGTTACAACCTTCCTGATTTATTATTTTATATTTTACTTTTTACAATTTACTTTTGAGCCATGTTGGATAAAGCAATTTTGCTAAAGGCTTACACACATATGTGTACAGCTAAAGCTATGGCCGCTGTTTATGAAGCAAACAGGCCCGTTTGTAAATATGTGCATTCCACTTCCCGTGGCCATGAAGCTATTCAGCTGGCCACTGCATACCAGCTGTTGCCATGTGATTATGTAAGTCCTTATTACCGGGATGAGAGCATGCTGCTCGGGCTTGAATTTTCTACATATCAATTAATGCTGCAGCTATTGGCAAAAGGGGATGATATTTTTACCGGAGGCAGAGAATATTACAGCCATCCCAATTATAAAGGCAGTGATAAACCCAGTATTATACATCAAAGCAGCGCTACCGGCATGCAGGCTATTCCTACTACCGGGATAGCCCAAGGGATAAAATATTTAGAGAAAATTAGTTCCCCCCTCTATCGGAGAGGGTCTGGGGGTGAAGTGCCTGTTGTAGTGTGTTCCCTCGGTGATGCCTCGGTAACTGAAGGCGAAGTGAGCGAGGCATTCCAGTTTGCGGCTTTGCACCAGCTGCCTATTATCTATTTGGTGCAGGACAATAACTGGGGAATTAGTGTTACCGCACAGGAAGCCAGGACAGCTAATGCCAGTGAATTTGTAAAAGGGTTTAAAGGCCTAAAGCGTATAAGCATAGATGGTAGTGATTTTTCCCAGTGCCATGAAGTGATGAGCAATATTGTGCAAGAGGTAAGAGAAAACCGTTATCCTGTTTTAGTGCATGCCCAGGTGCCTTTGCTCGGGCATCACACCCTTGTAGGTATGAGCGCTGTTGGCCTAAAACCAATCGTAGAAGTGCAATTTGCAGATTATATTTACCCGGGTTTTAACCAGCTTGTAACAGAAATTTCCAAAAGCTGTTATTTAAGCATGGGTAAGTTTCCTATACAAACGTTAATACGCATACCCATCGGGGCGTATGGCGGCGGTGGCCCGGCAAAGCCGATATAGTTTTATCTGCAACTAATGATAAAATTAAGTCAGGAGAAAGCTGCTGTATCATTACTTACGGAATGGGCGTATACTGGGCCCAGGCTGCAGCTAAAAGCTTTGATGGAAAAATAGAAATTATCGACCTGCGAACATTATATCCTTTGGATGAAGAATTGATTTTTACTGCGGTAAAAAGACATGGTAAGTGTTTAATTGTTACTGAAGAGCAGCAAAATAATTCTTTTGCAGAAGCTTTAGCCGGAAGGATTAGTAAACATTGTTTTACATTTTTAGATGCCGCTGTAGAAGTTATCGGTGCGTTAAACTTACCAGCCGTTCCTATGAATATTTTATTAGAGCAGGCTATGTTGCCCAATGCAGAAAAAGTGAGGGAAAGGATTGGGGAGTTGTTAAGTTCATAATAAATATGCAGCTGGGTTAATAAGTAAAAATATTTTGTAACAGGCATCCTGTTCGTTGAGCATCATTGTTGTGTCACTCACTTGTACGGTATACCATTATTGAGCTTTTATTAAAACGTATATTATTTATTAATCATTATGATTTTCAATTTGCTTTTTAAATTTTTTAGCAAATTTTTCAACATTACCTTCATAAATTAATTCAATAGTAACATTATTAGAAAATTTAATTTTCCCAAGTTTTTTAAGTATAAAGCTTTCTAATTCACGATGCTCCTCTGGAAGTTTAGATAATAAAAAAACATGAATTGGCTCTTTAGAGGTTTGTAATTCATTGATTTTTCCACTCCACTTATATACCTTATCTTTAATTGACTCACTTTTAAGAAGATCAAATGATATAGTTTCAAAACAATTCCAAACGCCATTTTTCCAAGCTTTATCAAATTCCCATGTGTCAAGTTGTGTATTAACTGTATGATTTCTTAAATAACTTGAAATTCCAAATCTTTCAAAATAAAATTTATAAATTTTATTCCAAACTTCTTTATCATTTATATACTCTCTTTCAGTTTCTTCTACATAGTTCAAAACAAATCTTTTGTATAAAGATTTTATAGCTATTTCAGTGTTTAATTCTAATATTTTTTTTGTTTCAGTAAAACAAAGTGAGCTGTCATCTTTGGGTAGAATAGCTCTAATTATTTGATCTAAGGTATTTGTTTTTTCAAAATTGAATTCCACCTCAAATCTATTAGTTAGTATGTCAAATTCTTTTTGAAGAAATTTTAAAGATGATGCCAAATACCTACTATTAATTGAAGGAAAAAAACTCGAAACCCGGGTAATTTTTTCGAAAAATTTACCTCTTAATTTGTTTGTATCAGGATCATAAACAACAATGCCTAGATTTACAAATTCTCCACTTACCCTATCTGGCATATATCTTAAAACCTGGTAATGGTATGTATTCATGACATTATTTTTTTTTAGCTCTAAAATAAACTGGTCTTTTTCTTTTATTATATTTGTTAATGTATTTTTAATAGAATTGAACTGGTCTGTCATCCATTCGGGAGGAATTAAGCTGGCGGCCTTTTTCCAAAAAACCTCGTTTAAGGTATCAATTTTTTTTGAAAATTCATCAAAATCATATTCTTTCCCTTTTATTAACGGTAAAATACAATGATTTCTTATCCAATCTTTATTTTCTTCAGCCATCTCCCAAATTTTATTACTTAAAAAGGGAGCAAAAATAAATCCAAAAGCTATTTCATGATCAAGTATTATAAAATTATTACCATTTGTTAAAATATTAGGCTTGGTTACAGTACGATCTGAATTTTGTATGAACATATCAAAAGCAAATGCATTTTGTGCATGAAGTAATTGATGATTATTCAGGGGTTGGTTTAAAATGAGAGTTTTATGATCAGTTAAATTCAAAGAACCAAAATTATAGCCTAAACTTTTACTTGCAGGTTGCCAAGAATCATTACCTTTTAAAATTTCTACAAATTGTGGAGTAATCTCTATAATTGCTGGCTCTATAACAGGAAGATCTAATTCCATTGAAATAAAACAAGCCAATAGTTCTCTCATTGAAGCCTCATTAGACATTCGCTCTGCTGCTTTAAATTTTACAACATAATCGAATTTTTCACCAGATAATTTATCAATACCTGTAATTAGCAAAGGTTTATTTGCACTAGAGGTGAAACTACTATGAAACCATTGTGCAAAAATCTCTGGTAATCTATAATTAGTATAAGTAATCTTCATTTGACTGGAAATTAGGTGCTAATCAATTTAAGTTAGGCAAGATAACAAAATAATATATGGTAATACTACTATCTTGGCATCGAGATACAAATAAGTAGTTTGGTGAAGGACTTAAATATATATACCATTATTTGCCCGTGTTTTAAGCTAAATAGCAGCACTTAGTTGAACGGAGCGTCGCCTCAACTGTTTAACCAGGGTACAAAAGCTGGTAACAAAAAAATAATTTTATGTTTCCTTCTTACTTTGCAAAGTAAACCCAAAAGTGCTGCCCACATCTACTTTACTCCTTACATGAATGGTTTGATCATGCGCTTCTATAATATGTTTGCAAATAGCTAATCCTAAACCGCTGCCACCAACTTTCCTGCTCCTGGCCAAATCTGTTCTGTAAAATCTTTCAAATATCCTTGACAGGTGTTCTTCAGGCATACCGTTACCGTCATCGCTTACTTCTACCAGCACTTTTTGTCCGTCTACATTATAAAAACTCGATTCGACCTGGCCATTTTGTTTGCCATATTTTATGGCATTATCAACAAGGTTTATTAATACCTGCCTTATTTTTTCTTTATCAGCAAAAACAGTTAACGGAACTTCGCAGCCTTTTTTAATGCTATATTTTATCTGTTTTTTATCTGCTTTTATAGAGAGCGTTTCATACACTTCTTTAACAAGGTCTTGTATAACAAAGCTGCTTTTTGTTAGCTGCTGCTCGCCACTTTCCAGTTTGGAGATGGCATCTAAATCGCTTACTAAATTTACCAGCCTGTCTACATTCCTGTAAGCACTTTGCAGAAAATTTTTATTTACTGTAGGGTTATCCAATGCACCATTTAATAAAGTGTCTATATAACCTTGTATGGCAAAAATGGGAGTTTTCAATTCATGGCTTAAGTTTTGTAAAAACTCTTTGCGGTAGGCTTCATTTTGTTGCAGCATTTCTATTTCGGCCTTGCGCTGCCTGCCCCAGGCTTCTACATCCATTCTTACCTCATCAATACTTTTCTGTGGCAAAATATTTTTATAATAAAATTCCTCCTTTTTGCTGGCTTTGGTTTGATAAATGAATTTATAAATTAGCTTTATTTTTCTGTAAATAAATTTTTGAAGTGTATATAAAATCAATAAAAAACTTCCTAAAAATATTACGATAAAAGCGGCAAGGGCTATCCACCATATCGGTTTAAATATAAAAATACCGATGGCAATCGGCGTAGACAGGGCAAGCGCAGTTAGTGCGGCTAATTGCTGTGGAGAATAATTTTTTTTTGATGGCATAGTTGGTTGTGATAATAGTTAATAGTAACTATTTAATCAGGACTATGCGAATGTATCGAAGAAAAATCAATAGTAATTAAATTATAGCTCAAATTTATAGCCAACCCCTTTTACAGTGGTAATACAATCAAGGTTTAGTTTTTGTCTAATTTTACGGATGTGTACATCAATAGTCCTGTCCCCCACTATTACTTCTGTCCCCCATACCTGGTTTAATATTTCATGCCGCAAAAAAACTTTTCCGGGTTTACCGGCCAGCAGTGCAAGTAATTCAAATTCCTTCCTGGCAAGGTTAATTTCATTATTTTTATAAATAATAATATATTTTTCCCTGTCAATTTGCAAGTCGCCGATTTGTAATATGCCTGCATCTTCTTTAGTAAACCTTCTGAAAAGTGCATTCACCTTGCTTACAAGTACCCTGGGACTTATTGGTTTTGTAATAAAATCATCAGCGCCGGTTTCTAAACCTTTAATTTCTGTAGTTTCATCACTTAAGGCAGTTAAAAAAATAATAAGTGTATTAGCAAGGAAGGTTGTAACCGTAGTGTTTTACATACTTCTATACCATTTTTTTCAGGCATCATTATATCCAAAATAATAAGGTCCGGCTGGTAAACGGTGGCTTTTTCAATGGCTTCTATGCCATTTTTTGCTGTTAACACTTCGTAGCCTTCTGCTTGTAAGTTGAATTGGATAATCTCTATAATATCCGGTTCATCATCAGCAATTAATATTTTTTAGCACTTATACCTGTCATCCTGCAAAAATAGTGTTTACCTTTAATGTGGTAATGCCTGTTTATTACAAGGCATATTATCAAATTGTTAACTCCAATGCAGCGTATTGAATGTTAATTTCATCTAAAATAACTACAGTATCTTTTTTATACAATTAAAAATAGACCATCTTTGTATCGTTGGCGATACTAAAATTAATTATAATAGCTAATGAAAATATTTTTTACATCCCTGGTTTTTTTACTAACGGCCCATATAGGTTTTGCAGCTGCAGATACTGTAAAAATCCCTCTGGCCAGGCAAAGATTTCATGATAAGATAGACATTGAGCAAAAGCTGGTTGATAAAGCTGATGGCAAAACAGATGCCATTATCAGGGCAACTCAGAATGATGAAATTAATTTACAAATTACTGATGTTGTTTTTAGAAAGATTGATGAGCTCCAAACTGAAATTGAGCGTAATGAAAAGATTAATACCAATAATGAAAAAATACGGTATTTAGGATATGTAGAAACCCTGGTAAGAAACTTTAGAACTGCATGGAGATCAAGAGAGCTGAATCCTGTTTTAGCCCCTGTTTTAGTGGATAATTTTACCAACATGATGCAGGCAAATATTTCAGGTGAAAGTATTGCCCCGTTTGCACAGGATATGGAATATGGGATTGCAAAAATCAATGGTGAAATTTTTGATCTAACCCCGGGCTATGAGGAAGCGAAAAAAATTGTATACTTAAAATATTGTGTCTTAAATCCGGACAAAATTATGCAAACCATCCGTCCTTATGCAGAGGATAGTTTTGCAGACAGTTTGGTACTGATAGCTTCTAAATATAATCCTGTGCAGGTATATTCATATGCACAGGCAAAAGGTAAGCCGGAAGCAAGGTTAATAAGACGTAATACTGATCCTATTATAAAAGCAATAGTTCAGTTAAGTGAAACAGAGAACTCTCTCTTTTATTTCCCCTTTCTGGATGATTTATTGAAAGGCCATAAAACCATTGAAAGTATAAAAAAATATATAGGCGACGGTACATCGTATGATAAAGTAGGCTATTTTAAATTATTAGTACAAACAGAAATAGAATACAGTAAAAGATTAATGAATGGGGACACACCTATTGCTATGTTTGGAACTAACGGTTTGCGGTATATGCTACAGGCAAAAGCAATTAAAGATTTTATAACGCCAATAAATGAGTTACATAATGAAGGTAATTTAAATGTAAGGATGAGGGCAATTGATTTATTGTCTCCTGCTGATTTGTATTACATGATTGTAATGGGCGAAAGTGAAATTTATACGTCTAGTTATAAGCATAGTTTTAACCGTATGATTCAGCGTATGGGTAAAAAACCGTCTACAGATTCATTGCTTGCCAATGTAAATCATGATTATTTCAAAAAATTTATTAAAATGGCGGCTAATTATAATAAGCTGGATGATTTTTTAAGTTTGATGTCTGCTCCCAGCTCTGAAAAACTGATGAAGGACTTTGTATATAAGCTGGAAGCTGCTGATAATTTAGAAGATGCAGTAGATGTAGCAGATGCTTACAGCAGTATAAATAATAAAGTGTTATTAGGTAACATGCTGCAATACGTTACTGAAAATGAGCAACGTTGTATTAATGAAAATAGTACTAAAGGACAAACCATTTACAGCCTGCTTAAACTTATTTTTTTATCATCGGATAGCAGCAATAAAATTGATCTTACCAAGGAAGTGGGTATACCATCTATTTACGAGGTAGACGGTAAATACCTGGCCGATGACAGCGGCAGGATAATACAGCAGGTATTTTTTATGGTGATGAAGATGGCAAAGGAGTTTTTACCGGATTTGTAAACTCTTTTGACAGGAATACCTGGCGGGTAGAGATGAAACCGGAATGGGTGGAAATAAAAAGTATCAGGGAACCAAAAGTATGGATATATGCTAACAGGGCCCTGGATAGCGATAAAAACCTGGATGATTCTGCCCAGGCACATTTAAATAAATACCTTAATAATAATAATCTTCTTCCCTCAGTAGTAATACACCGGGGGCATAGCTACTGGTTGCCGGGAACAATTAAAAGAATGCAGGGAGACGCTAAGATTGTTGTACTGGGAAGTTGTGGCGGGTATAAAAATTTAAATGAAATTTTAGAGCTTAATCCTGATGCGCATATAATATCTACTAAAGAAATTGGAACCGGCAGATATCAATAAACCGATTTTAAATTATCTTAACCATGTTTTTCATCAGGTAAAACTTTGTCATGGCGAAGCATGTGGGCAACGTTAACAAAAACCTTTAATAACAGTAATAGAGACGAATGGGAAAGTTATATCCCACCATATAAAAATTTAGGTGCCATTTTTTTAAAAGCATACAACCGGAAAGCTGAATCAAATTAAGAAAGAAAATCAAAGGCAATATAATTATTTATTGCCTTTGGTTTTGTCATATTTTTAATTCCCTACTAACAGGCTCCTTACCTTTGCAATATGTTAGAAAAAGAAGGCAAAAAAATTTTTGATTCATCCCTGTTGCGCAGGGTTTTTTATTTTGCAGCCCCTTACAAGAAAAAATTTTATATTTCAATAGTATTAGCCGTTGTATTAGCGGTTATGTCACCGCTAAGGCCATGGCTTATACAGGTTACCATAAATGATGGTATAAATAAAGATACCGGGGGCTATTTTATACAGGGCATAGGCGGGTTTATTATTGAAATAACCATTATACAAATTGTATTATTACTCATAGAAACCATTACCCGTTTTTACTTTACATTTACAACATCATCGCTTGGGCAAAGCGTAGTAAAAGATTTACGGGTAACAGCTTACCAAAAAATTGTTCATCTTAATCTTTCTCAATTTGATGTTACGCCTATAGGTACATTAACTACCCGTACAATAAATGATATCGAATCTATCAATGATATTTTTTAGTGATGGTTTAATACCTATTATTGCAGATTTGCTTTCCATTATTTCCATAATAACTTACATGTTTTTTGTAGATTGGAGGCTAACATTAATTTGCCTCGCCCCTTTTCCTTTTTTAATAATTGCCACATATTATTTTAAAGAAAGCGTAAATAAATCATTTATTAAGGTACGCAATGCCGTGGCAAGCCTTAATGCTTTTGTGCAGGAGCATATTACCGGCATATCAATAGTGCAGGCATTTGCTGCAGAAGAGAGGGAAGCTGCAAAATTTAATACCATTAATAAAGAACATCGCAACGCTAATATAAAAGCCATATTTGCCTACTCTGTTTTTTTTCCGGTTGTAGAATTAATTTTGGCATTTTCTTTAGGGTTGTTAGTCTGGTGGGCGGCAGCCCGGGAAAGTGCTGATGCGGCAGGTACCATCACTTCTTTTATTTTATGTTTAAATCTTTTATTCAGGCCATTAAGGGTAATAGCAGATAAATTTAATGTATTGCAAATGGGGATGATTGCCAGCGAAAGGGTTTTTAAGGTTTTGGATAATAAGGATACTATTAATAATACAGGCCGCATTATCCCTGGTCAAATAAATGGTGATATTGAATTTAACCAGGTATGGTTTGCTTATCTTAAAGAGCAATATGTTTTAAAAAATATATCTTTTTCTATCAATGCCGGTAAAACTTTGGCCATAGTAGGGCATACAGGCAGTGGCAAAACGTCTATTACCAGTCTGATAAATAAATTGTACACTATACAAAAAGGCACAATAAAAATTGACGGTTTAGGCATTAATGAATATGATATTTATGCACTAAGAAGTAAAATTGGTGTAGTACTGCAGGATGTTTTTCTTTTTAGCGGCACTGTATATGAAAATATTACATTGCGCAATTCGGTTATTACTATGGAAGAAGTACAAAGGGCAGCGAAAATGATTGGCATACATGATTTTATTATGAAATTACCAGGTAACTATCATTACAATGTAATGGAAAGGGGCGCCACGCTATCATTAGGCCAGCGCCAGTTAATATCTTTTGTGAGGGCATTGTTATACAATCCTTCCATCCTGATTTTAGATGAAGCTACCTCCAGTGTAGATACAGAAAGCGAATTGCTGGTACAAAATGCTATAAATAAATTAATCACTAACAGGACTTCCATTGTTATTGCCCACAGGCTAAGCACTATCCGCAAAGCAGATAAAATAGTGGTTTTAGATAAAGGTGAAATTAAAGAAACGGGTACCCATGAAGAGCTTCTTGCACTACAGGGATTTTATTACCAGCTGTATAATATGCAATTTCAAAAGCAGTAAAAATCCTTTATTTTTTACCAAAAAAATTAGTAATTTGCGGATATGACCAATAAAGATTATTATATGAAAAATAATGAAAAACCAAGTGCTGTGAATGAAGAGCAGGCATATTATGAATCTGCCGAAAAAGCAAGGATTATAGAGTCGATACTTTTATCAGATACAGAAAAATTCAAGCTTTTTACAAAGCTGATGAGGATAAATATCATGCTAAGGAATGCAAAAGTCATACACGCAAAAATTCAGGAGTAATACATGGATATATTTGACGAAGATTTAGTAAATTTTTGGAAATCTCTATCTGGTAATGAAGTAAAATATTTAATGGTAGGTGATATGGCAACTCATATTCACGGATTTAAAAGATTTGAGGGTATTTTACATATATGGATTAAAGATGAAATCCAAAATAGAAAAAATCTTGGGAGTGCTATGAAAATTTTTGGATATGAAGATTTATCGTGGGAAGAAATGCAATTTATTCCAGGGTGGACAAATTTTTATATTAGCAATGGAATAGTACTCGATATATTAATTTCTATGAAAGGTCTTGAAGGTTTATCATTTGATGAATGCCATAGATTTGCTACCATTGCTGAAATAGAAAATGTAAAGATTCCCTTTCTTCATATTAACCACCTTATTGCTAATAAGAAAGCTGTCAATCGTCCCAAAGACCAAATTGATGTAATAGAATTGGAAAAGATTAAAATACTCCGCAAAGAAATGGGGTTAGATTAATACCTTGGCAAATTCCTAAAATTCCTTTTTCTTCATTCTTAAATTTTGTAGCAAACACCTTATCTTTGCGCCAAAATTAGAGGTTTACATGGCAATAAAACGTATAAAATCTTTACTGGCAGCGGTTTTTAGCATAATTCTGCTTGTTTTTTCATTTAATGCAAAAGCGCAGCAGAATGAACACAATAGCAATGAAGAGCACACTACAGAAAAAAAGCAGGGTTTTAATGCCAAAAATGTAATTTTTGAGCATATTATGGATGCGCATGAATTTCACTTTTTTAGCTATACCACTAAAACCGGTGAGCATAAGCCCGTTACTATACCTTTACCTGTTATATTATATTCTCCGCAAAAAGGCTTTTCTGTTTTTATGTCATCAGCTTTTGAGCATGGTCACAAAGAAGTTAACGGGTATAAAGTGGTAGAAGGTAAAATTATTCCTACAGACCCTGCAGTTAAAGTATATGATTTTTCTCTTACAAGAAATGTAGTTCAGATGTTTATTGCCTTGTTTATTTTAGTTTGGCTGCTGATAGCAATTGCCAGAAAATATGCAAAAGGACATGGTGTAACCACAGCACCCAAAGGCAAGCAAAATGCGATAGAAGCTGTGATAACTTTTGTAAGGGATGAGGTGGCTAAGCCAAATTTGGGCCACAAAGCAAATAAATACCTGCCTTATTTATTAACTGTATTTTTCTTTATTTTAATCAACAATATTTTTGGGTTAATTCCTGGTACGGCCAATGTTACAGGTAATATTGCTTTTACTGCATTGCTGGGAATTATTTCTTTTATAGTTATACTTTTTAGCACCAATAAACATTTCTGGGGTCATATTTTTAACCCGCCCGGTGTGCCCGGATTTGTAAAAGTGATTCTAATACCCGTAGAGTTTTTAGGTATTTTTATTAAGCCCTTTTCATTAATTATTCGTTTGTTTGCCAATATGGTTGCAGGTCATATTATTATCATCTGCCTTGTTTCTTTAATATTTATTTTCGGCCAGTTAAATCCGGCCATAGGATGGGGGGCATCTCCTGTATCTATCGGGTTTACGGTATTTATTTATATGATAGAAATTTTAGTAGCTTTTTTACAGGCATTTATCTTTACTAACCTTACAGCAGTATTTATCGGCCAGGCATTTGAAGGGGAGCATCATGAAGGAGATCATCATCATCATAACGAACCAGCAGTCGTGGCGTGAAAAGTGAAATCTGAGAAGTGAATTAAATTAACGTCCGGTAATTTCACGTTTATCCTTTCACCTCTCACAATTAAGTGTATATTTTTTAATCAATATAAAACCAGAAGTATGAGTTTATTAAACATTATTTTAAGTGAAGTCCCTTGGGCAAATGCAGGCGGTGCTATAGGTGCAGGTTTGGCAGCTATAGGTGCAGGTTTGGGTATTGGCCAGATTGGTAAAGGAGCAGTAGAAGGTATTGCCCGCCAGCCTGAAGCAGCTAATGACATTCGTGCAAACATGATCCTTGCAGCAGCATTGGTAGAAGGTGCAGCGCTGTTTGCTATTATCGTAGGATTTTTGGCAATGGTGTTATAATTATAACATCTTCCACAAAGAATACTGCATCCTACGCACAGGGCCAAAGATGCAGTATTTTAAAAAAATGTGATATGTGACAAGTGAAATGATAAATGTGAGAAATAAAAGATATTTAATAATTTTCACATTTTATTTTTATCCTCTCATAATTTTAAATACATAATTATATGCAATTACTTACTCCCGATTTAGGATTATTTGTGTGGATACTGATAGCTTTTTTATTAGTATTTTTTATTTTGAGAAAATTTGCATGGCCAGCAATAATTAAGGGGTTAAATGAAAGAGAAAAAAATATTGCTGATTCCATTGCTTCTGCTGAAAGAATAAAAGCAGAGATGGCAACTCTTAAAAATGAAAATGAAACCCTGCTTGTAAAGGCAAGGGAGGAAAGGGCTCAAATGCTTAGAGAAGCAAAAGAAACTAAAGAAAAGATGATAACTGAAGCAAAGAGCCAGGCAAAAGAGGCCGCTGCTAAAATAATTGAAGATGCACAGGCTTCCATTATTCATCAAAAAATGGCTGCATTGACAGAGATTAAAAACCAGGTAGGAAAATTAGTGATTGAAGTAAGTGAAAAAGTATTGCGGAAAGAATTAAGCAATAAAGCAGAACAGGAAAATTATATTAAACAATTAGCGCAAGAAGTAAAACTTAATTAATGTGCCAATGTGCTTATGTGCCAATTTGCAAATAAATTATCATTGCAATACTATTAGCACATCTGCATATTTGCTAATTTGCAAATTATAAAAATGAACAATCCACGTTTAGCTACCAGGTACGCCAAAAGCTTAATTGATTTAGCAACAGAGTTAAATCAATTAGATGCCATAAGTACAGATATGAAATGGTTGCATAAAATCTGTAAAACTAATCCTGATTTTGTAGCGGTACTACGCAGCCCGATTATCAAAGCTGATAAAAAAGAAAAAATTATTCAGGCTGTTATAAACGACAGGGTTAATCAAACAACAGCTTCCTTTATACATTTATTGGTAAAAAAAGGAAGAGAAATTTCCCTGCCAGAAATTGCGAATGCCTATATAACACAATTTAATACTTTGCAAAATATTTACCAGGTAAAAATATCTACTGCTATACCAGTTACTGACGAAATGAGAGATGTTATTGTAGAGAAAGTTAAAACTGCATCTCCGGATAAAAGATTTGAACTGGAAACAGTGGTGAATGAAGATTTAATAGGAGGATTTGTTTTAGAAACCGATGGCAAATTGGTAGATGCAAGTATCCTTAGAGATTTAAATGATATAAAAAAGCAATTTTTAAATAACGATTATATCCATAAAATCAGGTAGTTTTAATTGTTATAGAGTACTACTGCGTTATAACGAATATGTTATATATCTCAGTATTTAAAATAAGAATTTATTTTAAATACGAAAATTTTATTAATTTCAGCCTGCAGTACTAATTTTCTAGCTGGCTCTTTTATCCGCTTTATCCGGCACACTGTAAAATTTAATTTATTTCTAATTCAAACATTCTTTATGAAAAAACTATTACACGTTTTAGTTATTTGCTCATTTTCTATTCTTTCAATACATCAGGCAGCCACAGCACAGTCCCTATACCCAGTTTCTATAGATAAAAAAATTAGTAAGTCATCTTTGATTGTAGAAGGTAAAGTCATTGATCAAAAAAGTTTCTGGAATCCCCAGCATACGATGATTTATACCAGTAACACTATAGAAGTAAACAAGGTATTTAAAGGAAATAATGTTTCTCAAACAATAGAAGTGCTAACAGTTGGGGGTTCAGTAGGACTGGAAAGTGTTGAAGCCAGCGATTTATTGACTTTAGAAAAAGGAAATGTCGGTATGTTCTTTTGTCACCCAAATTCTATTAATCTAAAATCTCCGGTAACACAATCATTGTTGTATGATGTGTATAGCAGTTCTCAGGGCTGCTTAAAATATGATCTTTCCACTAAAACTGCTAATGCACCTTTAGCAAGATATGCCAATATACAAAATCAATTATACCAGGAACTAGTTAAAAAGACAGGCAAGCAGCCAGTTACTGTGAAAGACAATGCTGATTTTTTTGTTGATAAAAATAATCAAAAAGTTTTAGCACCATCTGTAACTTCATTTTCTCCCGCTACCGTCAATGCCGGTGCTACTTTGAACCCTGCCACTAACCTGCTAACCATAACTGGTACAGGTTTTGGACTTCCTGGTGGTACTGCTGCAGTATTGTTTGATGATGCAAATGATGGTGACGGCGGAACGGCATTTGAAGTAGCTTTTAATTCTGTTCTTGTTCAATCATGGACAGATACTGAAATCATCTTAAGAGTACCGAGTAGGGCAGGCACAGGCACTTTCCAGGTAAGGGATGCAGGAGGTGTTACGGGAAACTCTCCATCTCCGTTACAGGTAGGATATTCTGTTCTTACTTCCCAGTTTACCAGCGGCATAACCATAATCAAAGAGTCAAACCTGATGGATGATGATGGCCTTGGCGGTTATTCAATTTTATATAGTACCAGCACAGATGGTGGGGGTATTAATTTAGATACTGACCCTGCAAAAGTAACTTTTCAAAGAGCACTTACCACATGGAAAGAAGTAGCCGGTTTGAATGTAACGGAAGCCGGAACCACTACAAGCCAGGCAATAACACCATCAGACGGACTTAATGTGATTATGTATGATAATACCAATACCGGCACAGCCGTATTGCCGGATGGGGTTTTGGCAGTGTGTTATTCTTTCAATTCTATGTGTCTACCATTAGATGAAAATGAAGTGCAAAAAACACAATTTGATATAGTTATAAGAAACCCGGCTGTTTCATTAGGCATCGTAGATTTTACTGCCGGCCCTTGCCCGCCGGTAACTAATACCCAGCAATTTGATTTGGAAACTGTCATTTTACATGAGTTAGGCCATGCACTGAATCTCGGGCATATTAATGATGATTTCCAGGGTAATATTTTAAGCCAACTCAACCCTGGTAAATTGATGAATTATTCTATTATATATGGCGTAAGCCGTAAATCGCTGGACTTTGCTGCGTACGCAGGAGCCCTATACACAATTACACCACAAAATAATACTTATGGACTTTGTGCGCTATCCAGTGTGGAAATGACACCTTTAGCTACTAGTGTACCGGCTAATGACAATTGTCCTGGAGTTTTTCCTGCAATCGCAACTCCTAATAATACTTTAGTGGCATTTGATCTTGTACATACTACCAGTAATAAGTTTGTTGATCCTCAATACACGGCCATAAACTGTGCTGCCACAGGTACACACGTTACTAACAACGCTTATTATGCTATGAAAACCAGTAATAGCGGTGGAGATTTAGAAATTAATGTTAGCGGTTATTCTACCACCCCGGCTTCTGTTGAGACTGATTGTGCAACAGCTGGAGTAAGGTTATCATTATACCAGGCCAATAGCTGCCCGGCAGGCCAGGCATATCCTGCACCGGTAGCTTGCAGGACATTTACCACTAATGGCGCATTAGCTACAATCAACGGCCTTGCTGCTAATACCAATTATCTTATTTATGTAGATGGGCTTAGAAATACAAAAGCGGCTTTCACATTAGCAATCAGCGGCTCATCAATTTTACCTGTTTCTTTACTGTCTTTTACAGGAAACATCAATAATGGGCAAGCTGTTTTAAATTGGAAAACAGCCCAGGAAATAAATACCAAAGAGTTTATTATAGAAAAAAGTATTGATGGAAACAGTTTTTCTTATTTCGCCACAATAGCTTCAAAAGGAAATAATAGTAATACAACCAATAATTATGACCTGGCAGATAAATCGCCATATCCCGGGTATAACTACTATCGTTTGAAAATAGTTGATAATGATAATACATTCAACTATTCGAATATTGTAGCCTTAAAAGTTGAGGGCAAATCAGTAATGGTTACAAAAACATTCCCAAATCCTACACGGTCAAATTTTAATATTGAAATAGTGGCAGATAAAAAGCAGTTGTTATCAGCAGAAGTATTTGACATAATCGGTAAAAGAGTAGGAAATTATCAGGTAAATGTTGAAACAGGCCTTAATAAAAAACAAATATCCTTATCAGCCCTGGCTGCTGGTACCTACATTATACAATTAAAAGATGAAAAAGGAAATATTATTGAAAAAGTAAAAATTATAAAAGAATAAAGAAAAACAAATAAGCTCGGGAAGAAAAAATCCACCTTTAAAGGTGGATTTTTCTTTAAAATTGTCTGTTTAATTTTTTGCCATTCAGCCTGTCAATCCCTACCTTTGCAGCCTCAAACAGATGCCTTTAGCTGCTAATGTACACGAGCCCCGCCGTGGCGGGGAGAATGCACAAAGGTTTTCAGCTTGGACAACAATAAAAATAAAACTATGGTAGAAATAAAACCAGATGAAATTTCGGCGATACTACGCCAGCAATTGAGCAACTTTAATGCCGGTGCCAGTTTGGAAGAAGTAGGCACCGTGTTGCAAATAGGCGATGGTATTGCACGTATTTATGGATTAAATAATGTACGTTCAGGTGAATTGGTTGAATTTGAAAATGGTGTAAAAGCTATTGCATTAAACCTTGAAGAAGATAATGTAGGTGTTGTATTAATGGGCGATTACAGCGAAATAAAAGAAGGGCATAAAGTAAAAAGAACAGGCCAGATCGCATCAATTAAAGTAGGCGATGGTATGAGTGGGCGTGTAATTAATACCTTAGGCGAACCTATTGATGGCAAAGGGCCTATTACCGGCGAGCTGTATGAAATGCCGCTGGAGCGTAAAGCACCGGGTGTGATTTTTCGTGAGCCGGTAAAAGAACCTTTGCAAACCGGTATCAAGGCTATTGATGCCATGATACCTATTGGCCGCGGACAGCGGGAACTGGTAATTGGTGACAGGCAAACCGGTAAAACTGCTATTTGTGTAGATACCATCATCAACCAGAAAGAATTTTATGCAGCAGGAAAACCTGTTTATTGCATATATGTGGCCATTGGCCAAAAAGCATCTACTATTGCCGGTATTATGAAGACTTTGGAAGAAAATGGTGCGATGGCTTATACTACTATTGTTGCAGCTTCTGCAGCAGAACCAGCTCCTTTGCAATTTTATGCCCCGTTTGCCGGTGCGGCTATCGGGGAGTTTTTTCGTGATACAGGCCGTCCTGCATTGATTATTTATGATGATCTTTCCAAGCAGGCAGTAGCTTACCGTGAGGTATCGTTATTACTTCGTCGTCCTCCGGGCCGTGAAGCATATCCTGGTGATGTATTTTATTTGCATAGCCGTTTATTAGAGAGAGCAGCAAAAGTTATTGCCAAAGATGAGATTGCCAGGCAGATGAATGATTTACCTGAATCTATCAAACATTTGGTAAAAGGCGGTGGATCATTAACAGCGCTCCCGGTTATTGAAACTCAGGCTGGTGATGTATCAGCATATATTCCAACCAACGTGATTTCTATTACGGATGGCCAGATATTTTTGGAAGGTAATTTGTTTAATGCCGGTATCCGTCCTGCTATTAACGTGGGTATATCTGTTAGCCGTGTAGGTGGTAATGCACAAATAAAATCCATGAAAAAAGTAGCCGGTACATTAAAGCTGGACCAGGCTTTGTACCGGGAATTGGAAGCTTTTTCTAAATTTGGTGGTGATTTGGATGCTGCTACTAAAAATGTAATTGATAAAGGTGCCCGGAACGTAGAAATTCTTAAACAGGCACAATACACGCCGTTTTCTGTAGAAAAGCAGGTAGCCGTTATTTATTTAGGTACACAAGGTTTATTAAAAGAAGTGGCCATAAAAAATGTAAAAGCATTTGAAGATCATTTTTTACTCGAAATGACTAATAAGCTGCCTGATGTCCTGGCAGAATTTAAAAAAGGTAATTTACCGGAAGACGGCCTGAAAAAAATGGTAGAATTAGCAAATAGCCTGATACCGCAGTATAAATAATTAATGAAATATTTCATACTTATAATTGTATTATTAAGTAAAGCGACATTCACATTTAGCCAGAAGTTCAATTATCCTAAAATTAAGCTTCTGGCTAATTCTTTACACAGCTTTGTACCTAAAGGATGGATAGTTTTAGATGCTGCTTTTGGCGACCTGAATAATGACAAAATTAATGATGTCGCTTTTATTCTTCAACATAAAGATAGTGTTACTATTATTGAAGCAAAGAATGGAGAATACTGGTATGATGCTGATGCTACCTATAATAATAAGCTTTATGTAGCTGAAGAGCACGGCTATGGAACAATAGTAGCACAACCCAGAATATTAATAATCGCTTTTACAAGATAAGGATAGCAACAAACTTATTTTAAAAGAACAGAGTAATACTTTTATTCCTATTCATGATAACCCCATGGCAATGGATCCGTATCAACCTGAATCACTTAAAATATCTAAAGGAATTTTTACCCTGTATTTTGGTATATGGATGAGCGCCGGAAGTTGGGAAGCTTCTAATCATTCTTATAGCTTTCGTTACCAGGCAAATGAATTTGCTTTAATAGGCGCTACTAGTTCTTTTATGCATAGGGCAACAGGGGAATATACAGACTGTTCTTATAATTTTCTCACTAAAAAAAGGGAATGCATATCCGGTAACATTGAAAACGATAAACCTACAACAAAACCCGAGTGGACAAAATTTTATCTCAAAAACCTACCTACGTTAAAAACATTTAAAAAACCTTACACGCTAAAGGTTGGCAATAGCATTTTATAGTTGATAGCCTATTTAATATTTCTTTAACAATTTTAGAAATACTGTAACCTTACACAACATTTTGTAATTATGTCAGTTATTTAAACGGGAATACTTTTTGTACTTCGGTTAGTACAAAATTTTATAATTATGACAATGGGAATAATCATTATCTCTGTTGTTTTTATGCTGATAGGAATGGCCGTTCAGTTCCGCTTAAAAAGTAAGTTTACTGAATATAGTAAAGTACCAACAAGCAGTGGGTTAAGCGGCAAAGAGATCGCTGAAAAAATGTTAAGAGATAATGCAATATATGATGTACAGGTAGTGTCAGTCAATGGTTTTTTATCAGACCATTACGACCCTGCGAAAAACAGTAAACCTTAGCCCCGATGTTTACCAGGGCAGAACAGTATCAGCTGCTGCGGTAGCAGCACACGAATGTGGCCATGCAGTACAGCATGCCACAGCCTATTCAATGCTGATGCTGCGTAGCAAGCTGGTGCCAGCCGTGCAAATAAGCAGTACATTATCACAATGGGTAATTATTGCAGGCCTGGGGATGTTTGGTTTTGGTGGAGGCAACACCACCGTTTTGTTAATTGGTATTATTCTTTTTGGTATAAGCACATTATTTTCAGTAGTAACTTTACCAGTAGAATTTGATGCATCCAGCAGGGCGCTTAACTGGCTAAACACTACCAGCATCACAACAAATACCGAGCATCAAAAAGCGAAAGATGCATTAAAGTGGGCGGCACTTACTTATGTAGTGGCAGCCCTCGCATCAATTGCCATGCTGGTACAGTATATTTTAATCTATTCATCACGCAGTGAAGATTAGCAGCAGGAATTTGGAATTGGTAATTTGGAATTAGGTGCAAAATAATTCTAATCCTATCAACTGTCATCTGCTAATTACTAACTATCTGCTATCTTTACAACAATTAAAAGAAATACAACTAACATGAATTTTGGAAAAGAATTCGAAAAATATGCCATCAAACATAAAGGCATAAGCAGCAATACCCTTGATGGCTATATCAAACACAACGTAACCAACCTTACCCCCAATATTATTGAAGAAAGGCCCATGAATGTAGCTGTAATGGACGTTTACAGTCGTTTAATGATGGACAGGATAATATTTCTTGGTTATCCCATCAGCGATGAAGTAGCCAATATTGTTACCGCACAATTGCTTTTTTTTGAAAGTACGGACCGTACCAGAGATATTCAAATGTACATTAATAGCCCCGGCGGCAGTGTATATGCAGGCCTGGGTATGTATGACACCATGCAATTTATTACACCCGATATTGCCACCATTTGTACGGGCATGGCAGCCAGTATGGGGGCAGTGCTTATGTGTGCAGGCGCACCCGGCAAGCGTACAGCATTAAGGCATAGCCGTATCATGATGCACCAGCCAAGCGCAGGCGCAGGCGGGCAGGCAAGCGATATAGAAATTACTGTCAATGAAGTTAAAAAAATCAAAAAAGAATTATACGAAATTATTGCCAATCATACCGGTCAAAACCCTGAAAAGGTAGCAGTGGATTGCACCCGTGATTACTGGATGACGGCTGCCGAAGCAAAAGCCTATGGCCTGGTAGATGAAGTGTTGCTGATTAATCCGAAAAAGCAAAAAAAAGATTAGTTCAGTAATTAATAATTATTAATTACTGAACCCATTTAAAATTAAATTAATAATCAATGAATTTTTATAAAGAAAGCATTATCCGCTTAGACGATGAAGAAGAAAATCCAAAAGAAGTACCAGATTCTTCTATGGAAAAAATGATGTCCAGCTGGCAGTTTGACAAAAAATTTATTGAGCAGCGGAAAGTATTTTTGTGGGGCCCTGTAAATGATAAAAGCGCTAAAGATATTACAGCCCGCCTGTTTTATTTGGAAGCACTGAATCCTGGTAAAGAAATTATATTTTACATCAACAGCCCCGGTGGTATGGTTACCAGCGGAATGGTAATATACGATGCCATGCAAATGATCAGCTCACCAGTAAGCACTGTGTGCATGGGCATGGCGGCAAGTATGGGCAGCATTTTGTTAAGTGGCGGTGAAAAAGGAAAAAGATATATTTTCCCTCATGGAGAAGTAATGATACACCAGCCAAGCGGCGGCGGTCAGGGTACCAGCGCCGATTTGGAAATTATGGCTGAACAAATACTTAAAACAAAACTCATGGGCGCAGAAATTTTAGCTAAAACTGTGGCCAGACCGTGGAAAAAATATTGAAAGATTTTGACAGGGATTATTGGATGGATGCCAAAGAGTCTGTAGCCTACGGTATTGTTGATGGTATTTTAGATAAGTTATAAAAAATAGTTAATCTGTAAATTGTACATCTTTTAATGCAACATTCTTATGTTATCGCTTGTCATTAATTGGGCTGGCATATAAGGCGATTTGAAATCGTATGCATAACTTTGCGGCGTAGTTTTCTAATTAATTTATTCAATTTACTTACTAAGATATCATGGCAAAACAACATACGTTACATTGCTCTTTTTGTGGCCGCAACAGGGATGAGGTTAAAATTCTAATAGCAGGGCAGGACGGTCATATCTGTGAAAACTGTGTAGAACATGCACAGGAAATAATTGCACAGGAGCTGGTGGCGACTACAGATTCAAAAGGTACTGCACCGGCTCATAAATTAACCATAAAAAAACCGGTAGAAATAAAGAAGTTTTTAGATGAATACGTAATTGGCCAGGATGAAGCAAAAAAAGTGCTGGCTGTGGCTGTATATAATCATTATAAAAGGCTTAACCAGAAGATTGATAATGATGTAGAAATAGAGAAAAGCAATATTGTAATGGTAGGTGAGACCGGTACCGGTAAAACGTTGCTGGCCAAATCAATCGCCAGAATGTTAAATGTACCATTTGCTATTGTAGATGCGACAGTATTTACAGAGGCAGGGTATGTAGGAGAGGATGTGGAAAGTATGCTTAGCAGGTTATTGCAGGCCTGTAATTATGACGTAGCCGCTGCCGAAAAGGGCATTGTATTTATTGATGAAATAGATAAAGTAGCCCGTAAAAGTGATAACCCCTCTATCACACGGGATGTAAGCGGGGAAGGAGTGCAGCAGGGATTGCTTAAATTATTGGAAGGTACAGAGGTTTTAGTGCCACCACAAGGTGGCAGAAAGCACCCGGAACAAAAGTTAATAAAAGTTAATACACAAAATATTTTATTTATTTGCGGTGGCGCTTTTGATGGTATCGATAAAGTAATAGCCAGAAGGGTAAATACCAATGCTATCGGCTTTAATGTAAATAAAGAAATGCAGGAATATCACCAGAAAAATTTATTGCAATTTATAAATGCGGTGGATTTAAAACATTTTGGTTTAATACCTGAATTACTAGGCCGCCTTCCGGTGGTTACTTATTTAAATCCGCTGGATGCCATAACACTTCGTAACATTTTGACAGAGCCAAAAAACGCATTGATCAAACAATTCACCAGGTTGTTTTCCATTGAGAATATTGCCCTTACTTTTGATACGGATGTATTTGATTTTATGGTAGAAAAAGCGCTGGAATATAAATTGGGTGCCCGTGGCTTGCGCAGCATTTGCGAAAGTATTTTAACAGATGCGATGTATGATTTGCCTTCTCAAAAAGTAAAAGCATTTCATGTAGATTTGGAATATGCGCAACGTAAATTCAGCAATAGTAAATTGAGTATGCTTAAAGTGGCTTAATTAATATTTTTATAGGATTAGGTATTTTTATCTCAAACTTACTATAGTATTGAGTTGTTCCCTATTTACTTTTTTTCTTGATAAAAAAAGTAACAAAAAAATCAAGGCTGCGAAAAAACAGTAGTCATTAATGCCACTTCTGGTTTTGCGCTTATCCTACCTAATCCTATATTTTTATATCTCCGCCTCTGCGGTTATAATTTTTTCTATGGAGAATTGGCTCGTTAGATACGAACTTGGATGGAGATTAATCACTTGGATATTGTACTGTTTTTTCACAATCTAATTTTGGTCATAACAATTACCAAATGTTTGCTGTTTGATTATCTTCCCTTTGGTATTATAGAATTTCCAAATACCGCAACGGCATACATCGCACTCATAACAATATTCATAGCTTTTTTTTGATTTTATTTTTTCATTGGGGTGATATTCAGTATGCACTTGGGTTGTCCAGATTGCATGGCATCCTGTTTCCGTTTTACTTTCGCGGTTATCATAAAAAATTTCTTTTTTAATTTTTCCCGAAGGGTAAAAAATGGTATCAGTGCCTACAGATATTCCACAGGCATTAAAATATCCTTGGCGTGATATGTCTGTTAATCTCCCTTTATTATCAAAAGATATATATTTAGTAATATCGTTTGGTAAATGCGACTCTATTCGTTCAATTCTTCCATTAGGGTAAAAGGTGGTATCCGAAGTTTGTCCGTTAACTATAGTGATGGCGGATAATAAAAGTAAACAGGAAAATAATTTGAAAACGATTATTCGGAGCATTATTTTATATTTTTTCTTATAATAAATTATTTTCTATCAATAGTAATTGATTTTACTATAGATGCGCTATTATTTTATTTACATAATTGCTATAATATAATTCTTATTGTAGTAAAATTTTTAATTTTAAAATATCCCTGTTCATTTTAGGTGGTTGTGGTATTTCAATATATTTTTACGCTCAGGATAATTATTAAGGCAGAATAGCTGAATTTTACTTTGTGTGAATAAGGTGAATGGAAAACAAATGTACAAGAGTGCGACCCCGCCTCCGGACGGGGCAGGCTGCAAAGATGCATAATTAAAAAACAAAAGTTTGTAACCAAACAATAACCCACTTCTTACAGCGTTCAGCCGGAGAAGTATAAAATAAAAAAATGGTAGATGTAATTTTGGGGTTGCAATGGGGCGATGAAGGCAAAGGTAAAATAGTAGATTATTTTGCAAATAATTATGATGTAATTGCACGTTTCCAGGGTGGCCCAAATGCAGGGCATACGTTGTATGTGGATGGTAAAAAAATTGTGCTTCACCAAATACCCAGTGGTATTTTTCATGAGGATAAAACCAATCTTATTGGCAGCGGTGTAGTGTTGGATGCCATTACTTTAAAAAAAGAATGTGATGATGTAGCAGCAATGGGAGTTGATTATAAAAAGAATTTGTACATTAGCGAACGTACGCATTTAATTTTGCCAACCCACCGGGCTATTGATAAAGCAAGTGAGTTATCAAAAGGTAATGAAAAGATTGGAAGCACTTTAAAAGGCATCGGGCCGGCTTATATGGATAAAACCGGCCGCAATGGATTAAGGGTTGGAAATTTACTGGATAAAACTTTTACCACTGATTATATTAAGCTTCGCTTAAAACACCAGAAAATTTTAGAAAGCCTGAACTTTCATGAAGATATCAGCAGCTGGGAAGAAGAATTTTTTGAAGCGCTGGATTTTTTGCGGCAGTTTAAAATAGTAAATGGTGAATATTTTATCAATGAAAAAATTCAGCAGGGACAGCGTATATTGGCAGAAGGTGCCCAGGGAAGTATGCTGGATGTGGATTTTGGTACTTTTCCGTATGTTACCAGCAGCAATACCATATCTGCCGGCGTATGCACAGGGCTGGGTATCGCACCACAAAAAATAAAAGAAGTTTTTGGTGTTACGAAAGCATATTGTACACGGGTAGGAAGTGGTCCCTTTCCTACAGAACTACATGATGAAACAGGTGAATTAATACGTAAAACAGGTAATGAGTTTGGCAGTACTACCGGAAGGCCCAGGCGGTGTGGGTGGATCGACCTGATTGCTTTACAATTTGCATGCATGGTAAATGGTGTAACCCAGATTATAATGACAAAGGCTGATGTTTTGGATGGGTTAAAAGAGTTAAATGTATGTAACAGCTACAAAATAAATGGAAAGATAGAAAATTACGTACCTTTTCAAATGAATAAAGTACACATTGAGCCGGTATATAAAAACATTGATGGGTGGAATACTGATATTACACAAATGCACATGTATGATGAGCTAACTTTACAAATGAAAAACTATATTGATTATATCAATAACTTTATAAAAGTGCCTGTTAAATACATAAGTAATGGCCCTGGAAGGGAACAGATTATTGTAGCTTAAAAAAAATATAAAAAAAGTTGCTGTTTTATTTGGCTAATTAAAAAACTCGTAGAAAATTTACACTATTAATAGGTTGATGTATGACACGAAAATCTGGTAACGAAAAAAAAGTGACTCCTAAAAAAGGAGCAGTGCCTGCAAAGTCAGCAGCAAAAAAATCTTCTAAGCCTAAAAAAGAAGTGGATGAAGAAGATGACGATATTGATGATGAAGAAGAATTAGATGAAAAACCATCAAAAAAGGCAAAGAGTAAATCTTCTTCTAAAAAGAAAAGTGATGACGATGATGATGACGATGCAGAGGTAGAAGAAGATGATTGGGAAAAACCGGATGAAGAAGATGATGACTGGGACCCCGATTTTGAAGAATTTGATTTGCCAAAATCAAAAACAAAAAAAACCGCAGGAACCAAAAAGCCTTCTAAAGATGAGGATGACTTTAAAATTGATGACGATTTTAAAGACCTGGGTTTCGATGACCTGGGCGGTGGGCTAGACGATGAAGATGATTTTTAATAATACTGAGGTAAAACGAATATGTGAAAAAAGGCATAACTGTTCCGATTATTGATTATAATATTTTCAAAATACAAATGTTGAATTGGGCTAACCAGTTCAACATTTTTTGTTTACTGGATAATCACCAGTATAATTTTTTTTATCCTGCATTTGAATGTTTACTTGGCGTAGGCACAAAAAAAAGTATAATTGCACAAGCAGGCTCTGCTTTTGAACAACTCAAAAAATTTTCCAATGATAACCAGGATTGGCTTTTTGGACATTTTGGTTATGATTTAAAAAACGAAATAGAAAATCTGCAATCTGATCATATTGATAATATTGGTTTTGCAGACATGCATTTTTTTATTCCTGAAATCGTTATTAAGCTATCCTTGCATGAGGTTACTGTTTATACTGATGATGAAGTTAGTATACTAGAAAAAATACAATCGCAGCCTGAAAGCCTGCCTGGGCCTCCAGTCAATTCAGTTAAAATAAAAAGCAGGATCAGCAGGCAGCAATATATCAATGATATATTAAAAATAAAAAAGCATATCAGCCGTGGAGATTGTTATGAAATAAATTATTGCCAGGAATTTTTTGCTGGTAATATTGATGTAAGCCCATTATGGTTATATCAGCAGCTTTCGCTTGTATCACCTAATCCCTTTGCTGCTTTATATAAAGTGAATGATAAATTTTGTGTATGTGCAAGCCCTGAAAGATATTTAAAAAAGCAGGGTAGCAAATTGTTATCCCAACCTATAAAAGGCACATCCAAAAGAGATCTTCAGAATTCTTTAATAGATGAAAAAAATAAAAAGTATTTTCAAACAAGTCAAAAAGAAAAAAGTGAAAATGTGACTGTGGTAGACCTGGTTAGAAATGATCTACATAAAATATGTAAAAGAGGTTCTGTACAGGTAGATGAACTATTGGGTATTTATAGTTTTCCGCAGGTGCACCAAATGATAAGCACAGTAAGTGGGATAGTTGAAATTGATATTCATTGGACAGATATTATAAAAGCCACCTTTCCGATGGGATCAATGACCGGGGCCCCTAAAAATAAAGTTATGCAGTTGATTGAAAAGTATGAACATACAAAAAGGGGCCTGTTTTCAGGGGCAATAGGTTATGTAACCCCAGGGCATGATTTTGATTTTAATGTAGTAATACGTAGTGTTTTCTATAATGAAACTAATAAGTATCTTTCTTACTCAGCCGGAAGTGGTATTACCTATTATAGCAATCCTGAAAAAGAATATGAAGAGTGTTTGTTAAAAATAGCAGCTTTTACTAATATTCTGCAAAAATAAGGGGGTAAATATGTATATTGTTTTTAATTAAAAAACTGTATATGTCAATAATCAGAATACTACTTATCACAGCTTTTATAATATTTGGAAAATTTTGCCATGCGCAAAAGGTAGTTACAAACTATATTAATAAATTTTCTCCCATTTCAAAAAAATTGTGTGTAGAATATGGTATTCCTGCATCTATAATTTTAGGGGTATCTATATTAGAATCTGGCAGCGGTACTAGTAAAAATTGCAAGGATTTGAATAATTATTTTGGTATGACCGGTAAGAACAGCCTGAAAAAAAGGCGTAGTATGTATAAGCAATATGCAACGGCAGAGGATTCTTTTCATGATTTTTGCAAAATGCTGGGCAGGAAAAAATTTTACCCTTCAATGAAAGGTAATATGAATTACAAGAAATGGTTAACGGCTATGAATAATGCTCATTATGCAGGTGCAAAAGGGGTTTGGATAAGCAGGATAACCAGTATTATCGTAAAGCATAAATTAAATGTATACGATGAAAAATAGGTTTACTATAAAACCCTGTTTTAAATTTAATTTATTAGAATTAAAAGTGGCCGGTGGGCATCGGCCCGGCACCCCTGGCCACAACCCGTAAAGTTCTATTTTTAAACAGGCTCTAAGAATTTTATAAAATGAATTATAAACGGAGGGTATTATTATTTAATGTTTTTTTTCTTCTTCTTCTCATTGCTGCCAGTATACTGTTTCAATGGAACCCCGGTATTGCAGGAGCCAACTTTCGCCCTATAGAAATATTATCTGACATACAAAAAGATTCATCAACCAGGGAAGTATTAGTCCGAAAAAAAAATGTTATTAAAAATCCGGGTGATACAGGTAACAATATAGTTCAAAGAGATTATGTTACCTACCCGGGATTGATAAATACAACTAACCAACCCACTGCTTTATACGATTTTTACACCCATCTTACTGAACTGAAAAAGAAAAAAAGAAAGAAAATCCGTATTGCCTATTTTGGCGACTCCATGATCGAAGGTGATTTGGTTACACAGGATTTAAGAAAAATGTTACAGGAAGTGTTTGGCGGTAGCGGAGTGGGGTTTGTGCCGGTTACATCTATAGTGGCGGGTTTCAGGCAAACTGTTATTCATACCTTTTCTTCTAATTGGAATGATGTTAATTATAAATCAGATAATAAAACTTCTGCTAACCTGTTTTTATCTGGTCATAGTTTTTTTTCTACAGATAATAGTACAGTAGCCTACAGGCCGGTTAACCGGCCTAAACTAGATAGCTTTAATCAAATATCTATATTGTTTGGTGCCCCATCCGCTGGTAGTAACAGCACCAATCTCATTGCCAATGGCGTATCTTATCCAATACAAGCTGCTGCTGCAGTTAATAAATTAGAATTGCCGTTAAATAGTGCAAACGAGTTAAGGATGAGTATTGCGTCTGCTACAATACCTTTGTATGGAGCAGCTTTTGAAAGTGATAGCGGTGTGGTTGTAGATAATTTTTCTTTTAGGGGCATAAGTGGTACGGAGCTGGATTATTTTACCGAAAATTATTTGCAACAAGCGCAGGCTACACGTTCATATGATTTATTGATTTTTCATTACGGGCCTAATTTATTGTTTAAGCCAAACTTAACCGATTTTAGCTGGTACACAAAAAAAATGCTGCCTGTTTTACAAAAGATAAAAAATGCATTTCCACAAACCAGTGTTTTATTAATATCTACAGCCGATAAAGGTTTTAGCTATAACGGCTCATGGCATACGGCAAAAGGTGTAAAACCTTTGGTAGATGCTCAATATACAATGGCCACAAGTACAGGAGTAGATTTTTTTAATTTATACAATGCAATGGGTGGGGAAGATGCCATTGTAAGATGGGTTAAAGCTGATACTGCATTAGCAAATAAAGACTATACCCATGCCAATCACCGGGGAGCTAAAAAACTTGCCGAAATTATTTTTAATGCAATAATGAAAGAATACCAAGAATATGAAAAGTATGCTAATAAGTAGTTTGTTTTTATTATTCCCGGGTACAATTACAACAAAATTGTATACAGGTAATATTAATGAAGACAAAAATTTTTCTGAAACTGTTGCAACTTCACAGGAAATAGGTAATAAAATTAATAATCCGCAGGGGCTGCAATCTATAAAAAATAAAATTGCTAATATAGATTCTTCCCTAGTTGTAATAAAGGTTTTGCATATTGGTGACTCTCACCTTAAATCAGGATATTTTTCACAACCATTTATGGAAAAACTAAATACGTATTACCTGCAAAAATTTAACGGCAGCGTATTTTTTAATTTTCAAACTTTTTGTAAGGTAGGTACAAAGTATTCTGATTATAATGAGTTGGCTGAACTCGACAACCAGCTGCTTAGTGAAAAATATGACCTGGTAGTGGTGTCACTAGGTACAAATGATGCATTTTCCGGTTCTGCACGGACTGGATTTTATGGAAAAGTTGATCATTTGGTAAATAAAATAAAAACTTTATCACCCCAGGCTGCCATAATGCTGACTACTCCGCCTGATGGACTTAAAAAAAATAAATCCGGTCAATATCTTGCATTACCCGACCTGGAAAATGTGGTTAATACAATTGTAAAATATGCCGATGATCATGCCATAGCCTGTTGGAATTTACACCGGATTATGGGGGCAGTTATTCAATCAATAGCTGGTACCAGCGAAAGCTTGCTGCGGCTGACCGGGTACATTTTACCGCCAAAGGATACAACTTATTTGCCGACTGGCTGTTTGAAGCATTTTGTACTTCTTTGGAAAATAAACCACCTAACGCTATTGATCTATAATTTATAATTCTATACACCTGATGTTTTCAATTGATTTAAATAAAATAACTGAAACACTGTTATATAATCCTGAAGAGCCACTTTTGTTCAACAGCGGGTTCTTCATTTGGTTTTTTGTTTTTTTTATTATTATCTATTCATCGGTAGCACATAACCGGAATGGGCGGATATTAACTTTTGTTATTTTTTCTTTATACTTTTTTTATAAAGCATGCGGCTGGTACGTCGGCCTGGTGTTGTTTTCTGCTGTTGTGGATTTTATTTTATCCAATACCATTTATAAAACAAAAAATCCTGTAAGAAAAAAAGCCTTGCTCATATTGAGTGTAGTGCTAAACTTAGGTTTGTTGTTTTATTTTAAGTATACCAATTTTTTTATCCAGTTGGTGAATGAATTTTCTTCCGGGAATATCCGGCCGTTAAATCTCATATTGCCCATAGGCATTTCTTTTTATACTTTTGAAAACCTTAGTTATACGGTGGATGTATACCGCGGACATTTTAAACCGGTTACCCGGTTTATGGACTATTTATATTTCCTGTCTTTTTTTCCAAAGCTGATGATGGGGCCAATTGTGAGAGCAGCCGATTTTTTACCGCAATTGGATAAACCCTATTTTGTAAGTAAAAAGGAGTTTGCTTCAGGATTTTATTTAATCTTTTCCGGTTTGTTTAAAAAAATAGTTATCTCAGATTTTATTTATACAAATCTGGTAAGCTATGTTTTTGATGACCCATCCAGGCATGTGGGGTTAGAGTGTTTACTGGCAGTGTACGGCTATGCTTTGGTAATTTACTGCGATTTTTCGGGCTATTCCGATATTGCCATTGGTATTGCCAAATGGTGTGGTTTTGATATTCCGCCCAATTTTTATCGCCTTACCAAAGTAAATCCATTACAGAATTCTGGCGCAGGTGGCATATATCTCTTTCCAGCTGGTTAAGAGATTATTTATATATTCCGCTTGGCGGCAGCCGTAAAGGAAAAGTAAGAACATATGTTAACTTATTTATCACTATGTTGTTGGGTGGCTTTTGGCATGGCGCCAGCTGGAATTTTATTATCTGGGGCGGATTACACGGTCTGGCATTAACAGTTGATAAAGTAAAATCATTTATTGTAAAAAAATTAAGCATTAATGCTGAAAAACTTTTGCTGAAAATAACCGGCATATTTATAACCTTTCATTTTGTATGTTTTTGCTGGATATTTTTTAAAGCAGCCACCTTAGCAGATGCTAAAATAATGATCAGCCAGATTTTTAATAATTTTGACGCAGGTGTATGGCAAAAACTATTTGAGAATTATCATAATGTGTTGTATATTATGTTAATCGGATTTGTATTACATTTTATACCACATAGTGTAGAAGAGAAAATAAAAACGGCCTTATCTAAATTTTCATTGCCTGTATTCCTGGTTATTGCTCTTATTATGATATGTATTTTTATACAAATAAAAGCAACTGATCCTATAATGCCGGTGTATTTACAGTTTTAAGTATTATCGGATATGGATTAAATTCCGGTATCATAATTTTATTTAACTAATACCTAAGTTAGTAGTGCGTTTTACCACGCAGGGTAATTTTTGTAGAATCTTCAGTTATGATAGGAGAGTATGCAATACTTTCACCTGCGTGTGTACCAACTATTTGTATTGTATCATTAATGTAACCTTCTTTTAGCAGAATTAAATCTGGTAAAATACCTTCAGTTTTTTTAAATTTAAAATAACCATTGTTATCAGTCAGAGCTTTATTTGCATATTTTTCAACTACATTTTCCTTAACCAAAACATTTGTAACAGGTCTGCCCAGTTCATCGATTATTATCCCTGAATAATATCCGGTTAATTTTTCATTACAGGAAAAAGAATAAATGAAAGCACACATAAGCAAATTAGTTTTGTCATAAATTATTTTTACTATGAAGGGCAAAAGAAAGCGTAAGATATAATTGCCAGGTATATCTGTAACAGTTATAAATTATTTTTCAAGGAAAAAATTAATCTAACTAATTGATTATGCCCGAGACTTTTTTTGCTTGCTATATTTTTTATTATAGTAAGTTTTATTATCCAAAGAAGTATTTATCACTCCGTCATTGTTTAATAATATCTGTACACATTCATTAAGAATCTGGTATTTATTGGCTAAAAATGCCTGCATTTTATCTTCAGGTAATCTTAAATCATAATTACCATTATTGATTATCATATGGTCAAAGCTGGGATTTAGCCTGTTGAATTGCTGTATATCAATACCTAAATTTTTTGCAATAACTAAAGAATTGTATTTGCCGGAGATGCTCTGGGTTTCTAAAAGATTCAATTCATCTTCATTTATATTCCGCTTAATATCATAAGGATTAGCATAGCTATTGCTTGCATTCATATCCATACTGGTCAGGCTTGCATTAACAGGAGCAGACATCTCCATTGCCCATTCGCCGTTATTACCATTATTACCCTCCATTATATAATGAGTGGCAATAAACCGTTTTACATATGTTCTTGATTCTTCAGGAAGATTATACTGTAAATCCCAGAAGCTGCGGCTCCCACTTTTTTTAATAGCTGATAAAACCCTTCCCGGGCCGCCATTGTAGGCTGCCATTACCAACAACCAGTCATCTAGTTGCTTATATAGTTGTAATAAATATTTACAGGCAGCATGCGTACTTTTATAATAATCAGTCCGCTCATCAGTATAAGAATTAATTTTTAATCCCATAGCCCTTGCTGTTGCCGGCATAAACTGCCATGGGCCACCGGCACCTTTACAGGAAACCGCCCCGGTTTTTAAGTTAGATTCAATTACTGCAATATATTTTAACTCTTTAGGCAGCCCGTACTGCTGAAGGATAGATTCCATCAGGTTAAAATATGGCTTACCCCATCCTTTCATCTCATTTAAATAAGACCCATGTGATTTTACATAAGTCTCTATAAAGTTACTTGCGTTGGCATTTATTTGGACTGCATATGGCTGGGTAGGATTATAAGAATAATTAGAAAACAAATTTTTAAATCAATACGTAGTTACCTGACTAAGGTATTGTACTTTATCAGCGGGGGGAGTATTTTTGGATTGAATAACTTGAGTGATCACTTCTTTTTCAATGCGTTCATGAATCGTTGATGTATCAAAAGATGCTACTTTTTCAATTATTGGCTGTGCGCTAGCTGTAAAAAACTGGAATGATAAAACTGCTATAATAAATACTAGATTTCTTTTTTTCATATTTCATCTGATTCATTAATACTTCAAATAATTTTTCAAAAGATATTTTGAAATGTGCAGCAAAGGTAACTCATCTTGTTTGTTTGACATAATCTGAAGGCCAAAAGGCATACCATTGCTGTGCTTAAAAAGAGGTATTGAAATGCCTGGTATACCTGTCAAATTGGCAAAAACAGTGTAGATATCTGCGATATACATAGCTATCGGATCTGCTGATTTTTCCCCGATTGAAAAAGCAGTTGTAGGGCTGGTAGGCATAATTAAAGCATCGAAAGCATTGAAAATCAGCTTAGTTTTGTCTGTTAATAGCCGTCTTACCTGTTGGGCTTTACTGTAATACGCATCATAATAACCCGTGCTAAGCACAAAAGTGCCTAACATGATTCTGCGCTGCACTTCTTTGCCAAATCCTTCTGAGCGGGTGTATTTATAAAATTCTGTTAAATCTCCTACATCAGCCTGTGTTCTGTAACCAAACCGTACCCCGTCAAAGCGGCTAAGGTTGCTGCTGGCTTCAGCAGTTGTAAGCACATAATAAGTGGGAACCACATAATCCAACAGGTCAAAATCAACAGGTTCTACTATATGCCCCTTCTTCCGCAAGTCTTCAATTAATTTTAATATGGTATTTTTTATTTCTTCATCTAATGAAGGATGAAATAAGGTTTCTTTAAAATAGGCAATCCTGAATTTTTTTTCATTATCCTGATCTTTATTTAAATCAGTAATATATATGCCTTTAGCACTTTCGGGCAAAGCCGTACTGTCATACTCATCGGGCCCGCTCATTATATCTAATAACAATCCAACATCATCTATATTTTTACCAAAAATACCTACCTGGTCAAACGAAGATGCGTAAGCTATTAACCCATAACGGGATATACGGCCATAAGTAGGCTTAAGGCCAATAATACCGCAAAAATCTGCTGGCTGTCTTACCGAACCACCGGTATCGCTTCCCAGGCTTAACATGCAGGTATCAGCCTGCACAGCTACAGCACTGCCTCCGGAAGAGCCACCGGGTACTTTGGTAGTATCCAATGCGTTTAAAACATTTCCGTATACAGAATTCTCATTGGTGCTGCCCATAGCAAATTCGTCGCAATTGCAGCTGCCAATTATTATAGCGTCTTCATCCAATAGCCGTTGTACGGCTGTAGCTGAGTATAATGATTCAAAATTTTGTAAGATTTTTGATGCAGCGGTCACTTTATGATCCTTATAGCAAATAACATCTTTAATGGCTATCACCACTCCATGTAATTTTTTTAAAGGGGCACCTTTTTTTCGTAAATCATCTAAGATTTGTGCTTTTTGTAAAGCCTCATCAGCATATACTTCTGTATAGGCATTTAAGTGCTTGTATTTTTCTATTTGCTGCAGGTAAAATTGTACTGCCTGGGTACAGTTAGTAGTTCCTTGTTGTAATTGCTGATGGTATGCATCAACTGATTGAAATGAAAACATAATAAATTATGGAGAGAATATTTATGGAATCGGCCGAAGTGCAGACCAAAGCATTTGCAGCTTGCCCCGCTAAAAGCGGTGGTCGCACACTTCAGCCGAAGTGCAAATTTTGAACTTTTTTTGTATTATTTTAAAGACTGCTCTTGTGGCTTAGTTTCTTTTTCTTTCATGCCTTCTTCGATTTCATTTTTCACATTGTCTTTAGCATCTTTAAATTCACGTATGCCTTTACCCAAGCCTCTCATTAATTCAGGAATTTTTCTACCGCCAAATAAAAGTATGATGGCCAATATAATAAAGATCCATTCTGACCCACCAGGCATGCCTATTAAAAAAACGGTTAATGGTTGTAAAGCTGTCATAACTATGGTTTGAACTGCAAAGATAAACCAAATATTGGTTGTGGAAGATTTTTGAAAGATAATCTGATATTACAGGATAATTATCATACAATAGCAAGAAGGCTATAATGTCAGGATTAGCAATGTATAAAACTATTAACCTGAGTTCGGGATAAGGAATTTTAAAATCTGTTAACTATTTATTTAGCCTGCATCGAAATTAAGAGTAAAGAACTAATGTTGAAGCTACAGTAGTACAAAAGTTGAGTAGTGGTGTGAGGCAGGAACGGGCAGTAATCGTTCCTGCCTTGACTTTTTTGGTACTTTTTGCGTCAAGGCAAAAAGTACAGCAATACAACTAATTGAAATACAACAAATTATTTAATAACTTATCCCGAACTCAGGTTATTATAGATTACCGGATATGCTTACTGCATTTTGCCTTGCCATTTGCAGCGTCGTAAGGACTAATGCCACGGGCACAAGACATTAAATAAATAACAGCAGAAAGGATAAGCAAGTATGGGAGTAGTTTCTTCATGGTTTGGCCAGGTTGGTGAATAAGGATAATCGCTATAATGTAATTCGAATGGATAAATATAATAGTATTGGAGTACTAAACTACTTTTTTTTATAATTAAATGCAACAAAAAAGCGAAAATTGAGTAAATTTTCGCTTTAGTATATTTTGGAATATATTTATTTCTTTTTAAGACCCACTGCCATTCTTTTTTCTTTGATACGGGCACTTTTGCCGCTTCTTTCACGTAAGTAATACAATTTTGCACGGCTTACTTTACCCACTTTGTTTAATACAATACTTTCTATATTTGGAGAATAGATAGGAAATAAGCGTTCTACGCCTACACCATCACTCATTTTCCTTACAGTAAAAGTAGCGGTAGCTCCAACACCCTGGCGTTTGATTACATCGCCTTTGAAACTCTGGATACGCTCTTTATTACCTTCCTGGATTTTATAGTTAACTTTGATGCTATCACCTGCTTTAAAGTTAGGAACCGTTGGTTTTGTTGTCAACTGCTCATGAACAAATGCTACTGCGTTCATAATTTATTTTATTTTATCGGAGTGCAAAGGTAGGGGATTTAATTAAAAATGAAGAATTAAAAATGAAGAATTTTTTAAAATTGTTGGCGTATTATTTAATTAGGTACTGTAAGATATAAAAAGTTCAATAGTAATTCAACTGATGAATGGCTGCGGGATAGAACGGATACCCCGCTGAAGGTGTGTGTCTTGTCCTAAAATAGGTTTACGCAAATTTGATTAAGATGGGTCATAATATTATTCGTCAGTATAAGTCAAATGAGTTGTACTATTTTAGTGATGCAGAGAAAGAATTAATTATTAAGGAGTATTTATCCTATCCAACGACGAAGCAAGCTATATGGGAAAAATACACAGGCCGAAAGAAAGAAAATGGTTTGATAGTAAAATGGATGCGCCGTTTAGGTTATGATGTTAATGGATGTCAGCGAAGAGTGATTAGTTTTGCAGAAAGGTTATCTATGTCAAAACGTAGCATTCATAGCTTGGAAGGTGGCGATGCCCAAATTAAAGAATTGGAGGTTCGGATAAAACAATTGGAACAACAACTTAAGGAAGCAGAGCAAAAAGCTGTTGCTTTTTCTACGATGATAGATGTAGCAGAACAGCAACTAAAAGTTCCTATTAGAAAAAGTTCAACACCAAACCATAATGGTTATGAAAAGGAATTTCCCATATAGGCCTTGCCAGGCTATGTGGATGGTTTGGTATTACCCGGCAGGCTCATTATCAGTATAGCTGGTTTTGTTATAGTAGTGATATAGAACAAAAGCTGGTGATAGAAGAGGTGAAGCGCATCCGTTTGTTGCATAGGCGTATGGGCACCCGTAAGCTTTATGAGATGTTACAAAGCTTCATGATTGATAACCAAATAAAAAATGGGCAGGGATGCTTTATTTGATTTGCTGGCAGTTCATGGACTACTGGTACGTAAGAAAAGACGTACTACTATAACGACCAACTCAAAGCATTGGTTCAGGCGTTATCCTAATTTAGTGAGAGGGTTTACGCCTTGTGGTATAAACCAGTTATGGGTAAGTGATATTACATACTGGAAAGCAAAGCAGCAGTTCTTTTACATAAGTTTTATAACAGATGCTTACAGCCGTAAGATTGTAGGGTATTCTGTAGCAGAGAATATGGAAAGTGTACACTGTAGAGCACAAGCGCTTAAAATAGCCCTTTGCGGCTTGAGGCCGCAGGGCCATTTTAAGCTTACACACCACAGTGACAGGGGCTTACAGTATTGTAGTAATAGCTATGTACAATTATTAAATGAAAATAATATTACAATCAGTATGACTGAAAATGGCGACCCTTTAGAAAATGCCCTTGCTGAAAGAATTAATGGGATTATAAAGGATGAGTATTTGCAGTTCTGCAAACCTGCAAATATTATAGAAGCTAAAGCTATACTTAAGCGGACAGTAAAACTTTATAACCAACAAAGGCCACATATGAGCATAGGTAACCTTACACCAGAGCAAATACATTGTAACATTAACTTAAAAACAGAAAAATTATGGAAAAACTATTATCATTCAAAGCCTAACTTTGAACATCCAAAAATTACAGTAAATAAAAAAACACATTTATATAACCTGTAAACTTATTTTAGGACGAGTCAGTGTGTTGGCTTTGTGGCGGAGTAGCAGTGATAGCCCGGACTAAAGCCGAATAGAGATAAATTGCCAACAGCCCCAAATATTTATTTTATTGCTTATCGTCTAAATTAAGCAGCCGATAATAAATACCGGCTGCGTTAAATAAATTTTTAATTTTTAATTCTTCATTTTTAATTGCTCTACCTGGCTACGTTCACCGAGCGTTTTTCCCTGATCACGGTAACTTTTATTTGCCCCGGAAATGTCATTTCAGTTTGTATTTTTTGTGCTATTTCAAAGCTTAATTTATCGCTGTCGCTGTCGGTTACTTTATCGGCTTCTACAATTACCCTAAGCTCCCTGCCGGCTTGTATGGCATAGGCTTTTTCTACACCAGTATAGGCAAGAGCCAGGTTTTCGAGGTCTTTAATGCGCTGGATATATTGCTGCATGATTTCACGCCTGGCACCGGGCCTTGCACCGCTGATGGCATCGCAAGCCTGAATGATGGGAGAAATAACATATTGCATTTCCATTTCATCGTGATGGGCACCGATAGCATTTACTACTGCAGGGTTTTCGCCATATTTCTCGGCCAATTTTGCGCCAAGTAATGCATGGCTCAGATCTGTTTCTTCGTCTGGCACTTTACCGATATCGTGTAATAGGCCTGCACGTTTGGCGAGTTTTGGGTTAAGTCCAAGTTCAGCCGCCATGATGCCGCAAAGGTTGGCAGTTTCCCGGCTGTGCATCAATAGGTTTTGGCCATAGCTGGAGCGGAAACGCATGCGGCCTACCATCCTGATTAATTCTTTATGAAGACCATGCACACCTAGTTCCATAGCAGTGCGTTCGCCGATTTCCATTACCTGGTCGTCGAGCTGTCGCTTGGTTTTTTCTACTACCTCTTCGATACGGGCAGGATGAATGCGACCATCGGCAACCAAACGTTGCAAAGATAAACGGGCAATTTCCCTGCGCAGGGGATCAAAAGAAGAGAGAATAATCGCTTCGGGGGTGTCATCTACAATCAAATCTACACCTGTAGCGGCTTCTATGGCCCGGATATTACGGCCTTCGCGGCCTATAATGGAACCTTTTATTTCATCGCTTTCGAGATTAAATACGGTGATGGCATTTTCTATAGCCTGCTCTGCAGCTGTACGCTGTATGGTTTGGATAACAATTTTACGGGCTTCTTTATTGGCTTTTAATTTGGCTTCTTCAATAATTTCCTGCTGGATGGACAACGCTTTTGACTGAGCCTCCTGCTTTAAACTTTCAATTAACTGTGTTTTGGCATCTTCGGCAGAAAGGCCGGCTACTTTTTCGAGCCTGCGGATATGCTCTTCCTGGTGCTTTTCAAGTTCATTGCGTTTTAAGCTTACTACTTCTATTTGTCTGTTTAGATTTTCCTTGATAGCATCATTTTCTTTTACCTGCTTATCTAAAGCAGTTTCTTTTTGGTTGATGGATTGTTCTCTTTGCTTGATGCGGTTTTCTCCTTCAAGTATTTTTTGATTGCGCTGCATAACTTCCCTGTCGTGGGTGGATTTCATCTGCACAAACTTTTCTTTTGCCTCCAGTTCTTTTTCTTTTTTAAGGGTTTCAGCCCTTAATTCTGCTTCTCTTAATATAGTCTGGCTTTGTTGTTGTGCATCTTCTACCTGTTTCCTGGTGTTTTTTGCAAATATTATTTTACCAAGTATTATGCCTATAATTAGCGCTGCAGCGCCTATGATAATGTAAATGATTATCGGTTCCATTAAATGTTTTGGTTTTAAAACGTTTCACAATCTTATATAATCCTTCTATACCCATATTTTTTGAGTGAGATGGCTGTTGAGCAGCGAAGATACAAAAATTGTGGTGGGAGATAGCGTGCCTTAGATAGTATGTATAATTAAATAGTATTTGTAATATTATTGGAAATATGTTTATCAAGCTGCTCTTCCATATTTATCAAAATGTCTGCTATTTCTTTCTCTATAATTAAATTTGGGGTACTGGTGGCTTGTGTGGCGTACCATATCATTACCATAGCAATATAATCCTGCATGTCTTTACCGGCAAACTGAGTTTTAAACTCTACTATTTTATCATTAATTATTTTCAATGTGCGCCTGATGATTTCTTCATCTTTAGGATTGGTTTTTATCCGGTAGCTTCTGTCACCGATAATAATATTTACGGGTATAAGAGTTTCTGTTACAGCCATGCTTATTCGCTTAATAAATTAATACACTTATCAATTTCTTTTAAATATTGGGTGATGGTTTTTTCAAATTCTTTTTTATCAGCATCATTCATTTGCCCTGCTGCTGCTTTTAATATTATGATTTGCTGCTGTAATGTAGCTGATTGCTGAACCGCAGTTTCGTTTGCGGTTTGTAACTGCCGGATGATAACTGCCTGTTGTAAATTCTCTTTTTTTAATAACTGATAGTGTTTCAGCAATTGCTGAAACTTTTTATTAATGCGTATGATATTTTCTTCTAATTCAGCCATTAGTTTAGGATTATTGAATCAGCTGCTATAAAAAATATATTGGAAATATTATTTTCTTATTTCAGCACTTAACTCTTTTTCGTAAGTAGCGATAATCTTTGCCATCATAGTATCTATGTCTTTGTCAGTTAATGTTTTTTCTTCGTCTACAAATGTATAATTTATAGCCATTGATTTTTTACTGGCGCCTAATTTTTCACTTTCAAATATATCAAATAAGTTAATAGAGGCAAGCTTGTTTATTTTGGCCATTGACGTGGCTTTTTCAATTTGCTTGTACCGGATAGATTTATCTACTACTACAGATAAATCTCTTTGTGCAGAGGGGTATTTAGATATTTCTTTAAATTGAAGGTTATATTTTTTATTAAGCAGCAATAGTTTATCCCAATGGATATTTAAATAGAAAACCGGTTGTTTGCATTCGAATCGATCTGCTGTTTTTTTATTGACTGCACCAATTTTTGCGACCTCTTCATTTTTTATCTTTACTACCAGATATTGATCAAAATCTGCTGATGTTTCAGGCAGGTAATTAAATGTTGTTAATCCTAACAGGCTTAATATTCTTTCACAAATGCCTTTTACATAATAAATGTCTGTTTTTTCATTTTTTTTGTTCCAGCTTTTAGTG
Source organism: Chitinophagaceae bacterium (assembly GCA_016713965.1). Lineage (GTDB taxonomy): Bacteria > Bacteroidota > Bacteroidia > Chitinophagales > Chitinophagaceae > Ferruginibacter. The sequence goes on along the minus strand of JADJOC010000002.1, from coordinate 363,668 downwards.
GTTTTATCTCCGCTAACGTACAGGCATAGTTGATTTTCTTCCTGGTATTTCCCTTCCTGCAGGGTTTTATAAATTTTACCAAATTCAAAAAGTTGTATTTGGTTATTTTTCCGGTTTAAATTGTATGCTACGGTTGAAAATCCTGTTTCCAGCATAGATGGCCTGAGTATATCCAAATCTGCGCTAAGGTTATTCATCATTTTTACTGCAGATTGTAAAACCTCTTCGTTAAAATATGCACTATTGGTAATGCTGTTGGTAAATATTTCATTAAAGCCCAGTCCTACAAGATAATTAGCGATTTTTTCTTTATTTATAGTTTCTGTGGCCAGCGTTTCTATTGAAGGTGCAATACTTATCAGTGAAGGTATTTCGATATTATCCAGGCCGTCTATCCGCATTATTTCTTCTACAATATCTGCCGGTATAGAAATGTCGGGTTTATTAAAAGGAACCTTTACCCACATTTCGTCCCGGCCTTCTTTTATTAATTCAAATCCCAGGCTGCTTAAAATATTTTTTATAGTATCACCATGATAGTTTTTACCGCTTAGTTTTTTTAAATAGTGATATTTTAAAGCCACTTCTGTTTTTTCTTTTGGTGCAGGATATAGATCTATAATATCACTTGCTATCTGGCCACCTGCAGTTTCTTTAATTAATATGGCCGCTCGTTTTAATACATTTACTACGTTGCTTATATCTACTCCTTTTTCAAAACGTACGGCGGCATCTGTCCTAAGGGTATGCCTTACCGATGTTTTGCGGATACTTACAGGATTAAACCAGGCACTTTCTAAAAAGATATTTTTTGTATCAGTTGTTACCCCGCTAATCATACCACCAAATATTCCTGCAATGCATAAAGGGTTTTCGGCATCACAGATCATTAAATCATCGGAAGATAATTTTCTTTCTTTTTCATCCAGGGTGATAAAATTTGTTCCTGCTGCTATATTTTTAATGATTATAGTGTTTCCCTTTATTTTATCTGCATCAAAAGCATGCAAAGGTTGTCCGGTTTCGTGTAAAATAAAATTAGTAATGTCTACTATATTATTAATGGGACGAAGGCCAATACTTTTTAATTTTTGCTGTAGCCATACAGGGCTTTCTTCAACTGTAACTCCTTGTATACTAATACCTGCATACCGCTGGCAGGAATCGGCATTTTCTATTACTACGTTTATTTTTAAATTATTATTATCCGCTTTCAGGTTATTTTTAAAAGGAGATTTAACAGCCGTATCTTTTTTATGGTGATGGGATAAATACGCACAAACATCTTTTGCCACGCCTATGTGGCTCATTGCATCCATGCGGTTAGGCGTAAGGCCTATTTCAAAAGTATAATCCTGGTAAGGGTTAAAATATTCGGCAGCAGGAGTACCAGCTTTTACACCTTCTGGTAAAACTATAATACCATCGTGACTTTTGCCAATACCAATTTCATCTTCGCCACAGATCATTCCCTGGCTTTCAACCCCTCTTATCTTTGCTTTTTTCATAGTAACAGGCTCCCCATCTACAGGATAAATAGTAGTGCCTATTGTAGCAACAATTACATTTTGTCCCAAAGCTACATTCGGGGCACCACATACGATGTTAAGCGGTTCAGGTGTACCAATATCAACCTGGGTCAATTTTAACTTATCTGCATCGGGATGTTTTTCACAGGCCAATACTTTTCCTATTATCAATCCTTGCAACCCGCCTTTTATTTCCTCATATTTTTCCACACTTTCTACTTCAAGGCCAATGGAGGTTAAAATTTTACTTAATTTCTCAGGTTCAATACTTTCAGGCAGGTATTCACTCAGCCAATTGTAGCTAATCGTCATTTAATAACTTTTTTCTTTTTTATCTGGTGACAAAGATAATTGTTTGATAAAGAAGTAAACAATAATCATAATCTATGAAAAAGGCATTTTTAAAATGTAAACATTACTTTTCTTTTAGTGCAGAAAAAGAAATTTGGAGATTATATAATTGTTAATAAAACCAAAGTAGTGCCAATTTTATTGATTTTTAAATTGTGCATATGCTGTTAATAAGCCGTTGATAAGCTATCTTTACTGTTAATTTAGAGTGGAAAATATGCATAAATTGGTGTAAAAGGCCATTGTTAATAAAAAATGGAACTGCCTTAATGTGTATTTCCATTTATCTTAGCCGCCTGCAAAAAATGACTAAACCAGATCAATAAAAAAAAATGGATTTAACTAATTTAAATAAAGATAGAAAAGGCCGCCGCAAATCACCGATTGATTTAAGTACAATGATGTTTGGCAAAGTTCCTCCACAAGCCAAAGACCTGGAAGAGGCAGTTTTAGGAGCAATCATGCTGGAAAAAAGTGCCTTTGATACAGTAGTGGAAATTTTAAAACCCGAATGTTTTTATACAGATGCCCATCAGAAAATTTTCAGGGCCATGCAGAGCCTCGCTATAAAAAGCCTGCCGATTGATTTATTAACAGTAGTGGAAGAGTTGAAGTTCAGGGAAGAGTTGGATATGATCGGAGGGCCGTATTATGTATCGAAACTTACCAATTCAGTAGTATCATCTGCAAATATTGAAGCGCATTCCCGGATAGTATTGCAAAAATTTATCCAGCGTGAGCTGATAAGGATTAGCGGAGAAATTATCGGTGATGCTTACGCAGACAGCACCGATGTATTTGACCTGCTGGATGATGCGGAAAGTAAATTATTTGAAATTACGAATAACCATTTAAGGAAAAATTTTGATACGATTGATACAGTACTGGTAAAAACCATCCAGCGTATTGAGGATATGCGTAACCGTGAGGATGATATTACCGGTGTGCCTACAGGCTTCCCGTCATTGGATAAATTAACTTATGGCTGGCAGCCTACTGATTTGATCATCCTGGCGGCAAGACCTTCAGTAGGTAAAACTGCATTTGCGCTTAACCTTGCCCGTACGGCAGCCTTGCACCCTACCAAGCCTACAGGAGTTGCATTTTTTAGTTTGGAGATGAGCAGCGGCCAGTTGGTGCAGCGTATACTCAGTGCCGAGAGTGAAATATGGCTCGAAAAAATTGCCCGGGGCAAATTGGAAGAGCATGAAATGAAACAACTGTACAAACGTGGTATTGAAAGATTAAGCAAAGCGCCTATATATGTAGATGATACAGCAGCATTAAATATTTTTGAGCTAAGGGCGAAATGCAGAAGATTAAAAAATAAGCATGATATCGGGTTAATTATTATTGATTATTTACAATTGATGAGTGGGGCAGGCGAAAACAGGAATGGCAACAGGGAACAGGAAATCAGCCGTATATCCAGGGATTTGAAAGGCCTGGCGAAAGAATTACAGGTGCCAATCATTGCTTTATCTCAATTAAGCAGGGAAGTGGAAAAACGTAAGGAAGGCAATAAAATTCCACAGTTAAGTGATTTGAGAGAGTCGGGTGCTATTGAACAGGATGCTGATATGGTAATGTTTTTATACAGGCCGGATTACTATGATATTACTGCGAATGAATTTGGTGAAAGTAACAAAGGTGAAACATATGTGAAAATTGCCAAGCATAGAAATGGCAGCCTTGATACTATAAAATTAAAGCATTGCGCATATACAAAAGTTTATTGAGGAAGAAGATGGAGGAAATTTTGGCGGAGCAATACCTTCTAATTATAAACCCATTACATCTGATGATGGTGCAGGGGGCAAATTATACATTAATATGGGCAGTAAAATGAATGATGGTGGCTTTGATGAAGATGCTCCGTTTTAAGCTAAGAGAGTAAGAGATTATAAGGTCTCTTACTCCTTTTTCTCTTGGGCCTCTTTTTTCTCTTTTAATCTCTTAGCATATGCCGCTTCCTTTTTTTTATAATGAAGAAATACCTGCAGGAACAACGTTGCTTACTTTAGATGAGAATACTGCAAAACATGTTGTGCAGGTTTTACGCATGCAGCCAGGAGAGCAACTGCAATTAACAAATGGCAAGGGAAATTTATTTACAGCTGAAATATCAGGTATTAATAAAAAAAGGTGTGAAGTAAAAATAAAAGAAGCTGGCTACAAGCTGCAGGCTGGAAGGAAAATAGCTATTGCCATTTCATTAATAAAAAATAACAGCCGTTTTGAATGGTTTTTAGAAAAAGCTACAGAAATAGGAATAGCTGAAATTATTCCTTTGCTTTGTTCCAGAACAGAGAAGCAGCACTTCCGGTACGACAGGATGAAAACTATTTTAATAAGTGCTATGCTGCAATCCCAGCAATGTTGGCTGCCTGCTTTGCATGAACCAATATTTTTTTTTGATTTTGTAAATACAGCTACTCAACAGCAAAAATTTATTGCGCATTGTGCAGATGAAAGTTCTAAAAAGCAGCTTACTACCCAACTAATTAACCAATCAAGCAATCAACTAATTCTTATTGGCCCTGAAGGAGATTTTACTGCTACAGAGATAAAGGCTGCGATTGAAAATAATTTTATCCCGGTTGCACTAGGCGATACCCGGTTGCGTACTGAAACTGCAGGAATAGTGGCGGCTACATTACTGCAAAATGGTTAAAGGTTTTGGATTGCTGTTTGGTTTGATAAATTTATAGTGCATGGTTCATAGACCATAGCCTCTCAACCTCAAACCTCAAACTCCAAACATTAAAATTCAAACCACCAACAACTGTCCTCTAACTTCTATCCTCTGTCAACTGATTATCTAATGTGCCTGATCAGAATTCTTGTCAGTATTTTCATCTAACGTTGGTGCATTTAATTGTACTACTTTATTTGACACACGTTTTCGCATAAACATATTCAGCACTTCTACAATAAATGAAAAAGCCATGCCAAAGTAAATATAGTTTTTTAAGTGTAGTTCATGTGCTGCCCGCTCATTCCACCCTTCCATAATTAAACCTAAACCGATCATTACCAAAAAGGAAAGTGCCAGCATTTTTAATGTAGGGTGCTTATGAATAAAAGCAGATATTTTTGGACTGAATAAAAACATTACCGCCATGGCAATTACAACAGCTGCTATCATTATTTCCACATGCTTGGCAGTGCCACCGGCAGTTATAATGCTGTCAAATGAAAATACGGCATCAATTAAAATAATCTGGCCTATAGCCTGGCCTAAAGAAATCCATTGTTTATTTTTTACGCTGGCGCTCGGGTCTTCACCTTCGAGTTTAGTATGAATTTCCTTTACAGATTTATAAATTAAGAATAACCCGCCCAGCAACATTACAATGCTTGCCAGATCGAATCCTTTGCCAAACCAACTTTCAGGAATAACATATTTTCCTTTTTGTGATAACAGCCACCCAAGCGCAAGCAACAGCAAACTCCTGGAAAGGATACCTGTAGCCATCCAGATATACCTTGCCCTTTTTTGCTCTTTAGCATCTTTAAGGCGGTTCATAATAATGCTTACAAATATTACATTATCAATACCCAATACCACTTCAAGTACAACCAATACAAAAAAGCTGATAATACTTTCTGATGTAAATAAATGCCCTAAATCCATGGTCTATTATTTTAATTAATTCTTGAACAAATCTCTTTCACAATTTTTGGGCCTGAATAAATAAAGCCTGTCCAAACCTGTACCAAAGAGGCACCAGCTGCTATTTTTTCTTTAGCGTCATTGCCACAAAAAATCCCGCCACTGGCAATGATGGGTATTTGCCCCCCCGTTTTTTGGCAAATATATTGCACAATTTCCGTGCTTTTGTTTTTTAAAGGTAGGCCGCTGAGGCCGCCAGGCTGACGACCGACGACCGACGACCGACGACAAAGTCCCTCCCGGCTTATTGTAGTATTTGTTGCTACAAAACCATCAAGCTTTATTTCTATTGCTAACTCAATCACATCATTAATTTGTGATAAGGTTAAATCCGGTGAAATTTTTTAATAAAATTGGTTTTTGAAATTCTTTTTTATTATTTATTTCCTGTAGGTTGGTTAAAATTTTATGTAATGCCTCTTTTCCTGTAACTCTCTTAAGCCCGGAGTATTTGGGCTGCTTACATTCACTACAAAATAATCTACATAATCATGTAATGCATTAAAACAAATTTCGTAATCTTTCGAGGCAAGCTCGTTGGGGGTGGTTTTGTTTTTACCAATATTGCCACCGATTATGAGTTTGGGGTTTGAGGTTTGGGGTTTTGGGTTTAAAGTTTGAGGTTGATCAGTTGTCAGTGGTCGGTCGTCAGTGGTCGGTTGTTGTTGCCTCCACTCTTTCAACCTCTTAGCTACCACTTCCACACCATCATTATTAAATCCCATTCTATTGATTAATGCTTTGTCTTTTGGCAGGCGAAATAACCTTGGCTTTTCATTACCAGCTTGCGGCAAGGGAGTTACCGTTCCAATTTCAATAAACCCAAAACCTAATATTTCCAGTTCATTTAAATACTTTGCATTTTTATCAAAACCCGCAGCTAGGCCAACTTTATTGAAAAATTGAATGTTAAATAATGACAGTGGGGCATATAATTTTGGTTTATATTTTTTTGCCAATTTTTTTTTGATGAAACCAGTCTTACAAATAAATTTCAGGCTGTTCATTGAAAAATAATGCACCCATTCCGGATCAAATAAAAATAAAATAGCTCTGATAAATTTGTACATGCGGCTGCAAAATTAAGGTTTTACATTGGTCTGGCGGTCTCCGTCTGACCAATGTAAAATCGTTTTTGGCTTTTTATTTTAGCTTAAATTAAATAACTTTGATATTGAAAGTTGCATAAACAACTAATAATTGCAGGGAGGGTTGACTTAAAAAGTTGAATAAAGTTATACTGTTCAATGGCTGCCGGGATGGTAGTGAAAAGCCCGCAGCGCAGCGAGGACTTGTAACGGACAGCCGGAACTAAAGTTAAATAAATTACTATAGTTGAAAGCCCAAAAATAAATTAATTTGAAGTTTGTGGTTTGAAGTTTATGGTTATTGAACCTCAAACTCCAAACCTCAAACCTAAAACTTCAAACCATAAACTTATTACCATGCAAGAAGCATACATAGTAGCCGGATACAGAACGGCAGTAACAAAAAGTAAAAAAGGCGGCTTCAGGTTTACCCGGCCTGATGACTTGGCGATTGATGTGATTAAAGGGTTGATGGCATCTATGCCGCAGCTGGACGCCAAAAGGGTAGATGATGTAATTGTGGGTAATGCCGTGCCCGAAGCAGAGCAGGGTCTGCAGTTCGGAAGAATTATAGCAGCCCGGGCATTGGGGTATGATACTGCTGGCATTACCATTAACCGGTATTGCGCCAGTGGCCTGGAAAGTATTGCCATGGCTACCGCAAAAATAAGAAGCGGCATGGCCGAATGCATTATTGCAGGTGGTACCGAAAGCATGAGCCTGGTGCCTACCGCAGGTTGGAAAACCGTGCCATCATACGCAATTGCGAAGGATGTGCCGGATTATTATTTAAGTATGGGCTTAACCGCAGAAGCTGTGGCAAAAGAATATAAAGTAAGCAGGGAAGACCAGGATTTATTTAGCTATAACAGTCATGTAAAAGCAGGGAATGCTATACAAAGCGGGTATTTTAAGCCGGGTATTTTGCCAGTAAACATTGAAGAAGTGTATGTTGATGCTCAAGGTAAAAAACAACAACGCAGCTTTGTGGTAGATACTGATGAAGGCGTACGTGCCGATACCTCGGTAGAAGGACTGGCTAAGTTGAAACCTGCTTTTGCAGCCGGTGGTTGTGTTACTGCAGGCAATTCTTCGCAGACCAGTGATGGCGCTGCTTTTGTAATTGTGATGAGTGAAAGGATGGTGAATGAGTTGGGATTAAAACCGATAGCCCGGCTGGTAAATTGTGCCAGTGCGGGGGTAGACCCACGCCTGATGGGTATTGGGCCTGTTGCGGCTGTGCCAAAAGCATTAAAGCAGGCAAATATGAGTTTAAATGATATTGATTTAATTGAATTGAACGAAGCATTTGCATCGCAATCTTTGGCGGTGATCAGGGAATTAAATTTAGACCCTGCAAAAGTAAATATCAATGGCGGCGCTATTGCATTAGGTCATCCTTTAGGTTGCACGGGTTGTAAATTGACCATTCAAATCATCAACGACATGAAACGCCTTAATAAAAAATATGGCATGGTAACGGCCTGTGTGGGCGGTGGCCAGGGTATAGCAGGGATTATTGAAAGGATTTTTAGTTTGAGGTTTGGTGTTTCTGGTTTGAAGTTGATTATAATATATTTTTTTGTTACCAGCTTTAGTTTTTTATGGCATCATCGTTGTAGCCTGCCCTGCAAAATACGGGGTCACTCACGTACCACATACCTTTGTTGAGCAATATTAAAAGTCAACTTTGAAGTTGGTTTAATTTCTTACCACTAAGGCGCTATGATACAAAGAGTCGCAAAATTACCTAGGGCATCTTGGAGCCTTTGCGGTAAATCTTTTTTGCATTTTTATTTTTCCTCTTTTAATAAATTCTTATATTTGCATCATTGTTACAATTTTTATTTGAAGAAGAATAAGATCATACAAAACATTACCGCTTTAGCATTGCTACTACTTTTTGTATTAAGCAATACGCCAAAGCAATGGCTGCATGATGCTTTTGCCAGCCATAAAGATTGTGTAACAACTCCATCTGCTGAAAATAATCTCAAAATTTCACAGCAGGGGTTTTATTGTGATTGTGATTCTTTAGTAGTGGAAATACCTTTTTTTGCTGCTGATAAAATTTTTGTTGATTTACCGGCTCTGGCAATTTATTCAGTAATAACTCAAATACCCGATAAAAATTTTACCTCAGCTGATCATTTCTTTTTTCAACTGCGTGGTCCGCCATCCCTGGCATAATTATTTTTAGAGTTGTATACAACTCTGTGTTGTCACTTTTTATTTTCATTAATCTTTTACAATTGAAATCAATTTTCATTATTTTGATTGCTTCTGTTTGCAGCAATTATGCCTGGTCGCAAAATTGTACCCTTACACTCACAGGACATGTAGAAGATACAGATACCAAAGACCGTTTGCATGCGGCTACGGTTATACTAAAAGAAATTAATAAACAGGTTATAACAAATAGCAAAGGTGATTTTATTTTTGAAAATTATGCGAAGGCGAATATACTGTTGAAGTAAGTCATGTTAACTGCGAAACGGTACAAAAAAAATACAGCTTGCAAAAAATTTTCACATTGATTTTTTTTTACCACACGAAAAAAATACCTTAACCGAAGTAACGGTAGAGGCCGCAAAAGGAATTGCCAATACAGGATTTAAAAAAAGAATTATCAGGTAAGGCATTACAGGAAACCCGGGGATTATCATTAAGTGAGGCATTGACAAAAATTAACGGGGTGACTATGCTGCAAACGGGATCTACCATATCTAAACCAATCATACATGGGCTGCACAGTAACCGGATTTTAACTATAAACAATGGTGTACGGCAGGAGGGACAACAATGGGGCAATGAACATGCCCCGGAAATTGATCCGTTTATTGCTGATAAACTGACTGTAATAAAAGGTGTGGATGAATTAAAATACGGATCAGATGCTATTGGGGGCGTTGTATTAGTAGACCCCAAACCTTTGCGTAATAAACCCGGCTATGCAGCAGAAATTAATACAGCATATTTTACCAACAATCGTCAATATGTTTTATCTGGCGTATTTGAGCAGCAGTTAAAAAAAATATCTGCATTCACCTACCGTGTACAGGGAACTTTTAAGAAAGCTGCCAATGCAGCTACTCCTGGTTACCGCCTGAATAATACAGCAAGTGAGGAAAAAAATTTTTCTATTACTGCAGGTTTTAAAAAAGAAAATTCAGTACAGAATTATTTTATAGCCGGTTCGCTACACGGGTAGGTATTTTTACAGGTTCACATATAGGTAACTTAACTGATTTGCAAAATGCAATTGCAGCACCCAGACCTAATAATGTTTTTTTAGATGAAAGCACTTATGATATTAAAAGGCCTAGTCAGGAAGTAACTCATCATTTATTAAAATCCAAATCAATTTTAAAATTTGGAGAACATAAAATTAATATTTTATTATCCGGCCAGTATAACCGGCGCAAAGAATTTGATGTAGTGATAAACAGTGCCAATACAAAACCCCAAATGGATTTATCTGTTTTAACCCTTACAGAAGATATCAGCTGGGAGCATCCCAAGAAATATAATTTAAATGGAATAGTAGGTGTATCTGCTATGCAGCAAAATAATGTTTATGGCGGCCGTTATTTTATACCTAATTATCACTCATATACTTTTGGTGGATATGCCATAGAGAAATGGGCAAAACGTAAATAGGAAATTCAGGCAGGCATACGGTATGATAATAAAGCAATACATACTAATCGGTTAAAATTTGCAGGTGATATCATTAATTACGATTTTAATTTTTCTACTATAGCGTCTTCTTTTAATACCATATACAAACCAAATCATCAGTGGCAGTTAAATTTTAATCTCTCATTAGCCAGCCGGGCACCGCATGTAAATGAACTGCTAAGTGATGGTATCCACCATGGAACGGCAACTTACGAAGAAGGAGATATTTTTTTGAAGCCCGAACAGTCGGTTAATATTGCAGCAGCAGCTAGCTGGCACAATACAGCTAAAACATTTTTTATAGATATTAATATTTATAACAATGACATTAATAATTTTATTTACCAGCAGCCAGTACCAGACGAGCCGGTATTAACTATTGCCGGCGCTTTTCCTAAAATAGAATACCGGCAAACCAATGCTGTATTGCGAGGCGTTGATATGTCTGCAAACGTTGCTATTATCAAACCTTTATTTTGGAATGCCAGGCTTTCAATATTACGGGCTACTAATAAAAAAATAGATGACTGGCTGATCTTTATGCCGGCAGACCGGTTTAGTAATGAACTTACTTACACATTTAAAGAAAGCCACTTGTTTCATGACAGCTATTTATCTGCCGAATTGCAAAATGTATTAAAGCAAACCAGGGTGCCTGGTGATAAGTATGGTAAGCAGGATTATAAACTACCGCCCGGGGCCTATTCATTAATAAATATTAACGCATCCACTACACTTCATTTTAATAAGCTGCCTTTAACTTTTAGCGTTGGAGTAAAAAATTTATTAAATAAATCTTACCGGGATTATTTAAACAGTTTTAGATATTTCACCGATGAAATAGGGCGCAATATTAATTTGAGAATTAAAATTCCAATTATTCATAACAATTAAATAAAAAAATAAATTAGAAAAAATGCGTAAACAATTTTTAAAGCTTAGTGCTTTTGGGTTAATAACAGCTACTTTATTTACAGCTTGTAAAAAAGATCCTGTAACTGAAACTAATGAAGAAGAAGTAATTACTACCCTTGTTTTAAAATTAACACCGCAGGGTGGGGGCTCTGTCCTGGAATATAAATTTGATGATGCCGATGGGCCAGGTGGGTCTGCACCACTTTTAGATGAAGTAATATTAGCTCCAAATAAAGTATATGACGCTAAAATTATTTTGTTAAACAAAACTGTAAATCCTGTGGATACTATTTCAAACGAAGTAGAAGAAGAAGGAGATGCGCATCGTTTTTACCTGGAACCAGCAGGGGCTAATCTTACAATTTCAAATTTAAGCAATGATGTAAATGGATTGCCATTAGGACTTGAAAGCACATGGACAACGGGAGCTGCATCTACAGGAAAAATACAAATTACTTTAAGGCATTATCCTGCAGTGCCGCCAAACAAAGCAGCAAATGATCTTGTTACCAGTCCTAAATCTTCTACAGATTTAGTTTTAACAAACGGAGGGTTTGCAGTGAAAATTCAGTAATGTAAATTCGATTAATTAGGACAGTTAATACCAATGTGAAATATAAAACAATCCAACGCCCCCTTCTCCCTTGGAGAAGGGCTGGGGATGAGGTAAAATTAAATGGACTGTTTTATATTTCACATTGGTATAAGTATAGCAAATAGCTATACTTTTTTTTGATATTTACCAAGACGGCTAACTTTGAATAAATTACATGATAATGAGACAACGCTTTTCTGTTCTGATTGCTGCATTATTTATATCGATATCAACGCCTGCACAAAATTTTGATATTAATACTTTAAAGGATATTAATAAAACTCAAAGTAATTTTAAAGATGATTATTTAAAAGTTTGCACATATTCTGTGAAACCGTTAAGTATAGCTGCACCTGTTGCCATATTAACTGCGGGCTTAATCAAACACGATAAGAAATTACAACAAGATGCTTTGTATATGGCAGGTTCTTATGTTGCCTCTGCAGCCGTAACTTATTCTATTAAAAAAATTGTAAACAGGCAGCGTCCTTTTGAAAAATATGCTTTTATTGTAAAACGATATGATGAAAAAGATGGGTTGTCCTTTCCTTCAGGCCATACTTCGGCCGCTTTTTGTGTGGCCACATCATTAAGTATCCGATACCCCAAGTGGTATGTGATTGCTCCTTCTTTTATATATGCCGGTAGTGCAGGCTGGGCAAGAATGTATCAGGGAGTGCATTACCCGAGTGATGTATTTGTTGGCGCTATTGTAGGTGCAGGCAGTGCCTGGGTGGGATATAAAGTACAGCGGTGGATGGATAAAAAATCAGCGAAAGACAAAATGTTATTAACTTATCAAAATAGTTTATCTGGAAAAATATTTTAGAATATGTTTGTTGGATAATAATAATCTTATGAAAGAAAATGCATGAATTTTTATTATGCAAAATAAATTTAAATTTCATTAATCAATAAGATATGAAACTTATAAGTTTATCTCTTTTTATACTAATAAATATTTCATATTCAAAAGGGCAATCATTTATATTGGCCGACAGCATAATACAGAAAAACTCGTTACAGGAAACAGTTTTTTTCTTATCGCAGGATAGTCTTAAAGGAAGATTTACAGGCTCTGGCGGGGGCGAAGGTAGCCGCAGAATTTATTGCTGCTAAATTTGATTCGATAGGTCTGAGGTATGTGCAGGGTAATAAGGGTTACTTTAATACTTCTTTTTTTAATTATAATAGAAAGAAAGTAGAAGTTGTCAATGTAATGGCGGCAATACCGCCATTACAGCCAAATGATACTATGGTAATTTTTTCAGCACATTATGATCATGTAGGCCAGTCAGATGATTTCGAACATAATTATGACTACAGTAATGCAGATGATATTTATAATGGCGCTAATGATAATGCAACTGGTGTTGCTGCATTATTAGAACTGGCAAAATACTATGCTGCAAAAAAAATAACCGGTACCTTCTATTATTTATAGCTTTTTCAGGTGAAGAATTAGGATTGGTAGGCTCAGAAAGCCTGGCACAACAACTGAATTTAAAATTAATCAAGGCAGTGATTAATCTGGAAATGTTAGGCAGGCCATTAAGGAATAGGTGTTATGCCATATCTTCAAAAAAAACAGCTGTTGCTAAAGTGCTAAACCGGCAGCTTAATAAATATGATACGCAGGCAAAAAGCGATTTTTTTTTAAATGATATTTTTCCTGGCGAATCTTTATTTTATCGAAGCGATCATTATCCATTTGCAAAAAAAGTAAAGAATGCCTTTACCATAATGGGAAGCTCGCCGGAAGACCAGTATTATCATACAGTTGATGATGAATATTCAAACATCGATTTTAATTTTTTACTTTTGGCAACAAAAAATATTGCATTATCATGCAATTATTTTATTGAATAAAAGTTAATTGGTCTCTTTAACAGGAAGCATACCATAACTGAACAGTATCAGATTTAATCTAGAAAGAGAGAAAACAATTAATTGTTTTCAAGTCTAAAGCCATTAGCTTTAGCATATTGCCTTTGTGCTGATTGCATATTTTGCAGTACTGATACTCTTTGGTAAGTTAGTTGTTTTAACTTATTCATTTCGTCATTCCTTTCTTGAGGTGTTTTAGCATTACCAATTTTTTTGTAACTGGTATAAATACTTTTCATATAACTGAAATACTTAACACCTGCAGCTTTAAAATTTTCTCCCTCTTTTACATCTGGTGCAGGCTGGTTTTTTATTTCCTGCAATTTTGCATCAATCATTTTTTCCATTCTTTCGCCGGCTACAGCTATACTGTCATATTGTTCTTTAGCCACATATTTCGCCACCTTGGTTTCAGTTGAAAGCACATCAGGCATAAAGCTTTGTTCTTTTTTTACAAAATCCTGGCTGTAATTAAAAGCAGTTTTTGATTTGCAGGCTGTAAGGCTAATTAACAGGATAACTGCAAAAGGTATTTTTCTTAACATGGGGTTATTTGAGAATTTTATGCAATACTAAATTATTAATAGCTATTAATGTTAGTTTTAATTATTGTAAATATAATAACTATTTCAATTTATAATAAATGGTTAATACCAAAAAACTAAATCTAATCAAACTCCACAGGTTTGGATTGCTCAAATTCCTTATGATATCTTACAAAAATCCGTATATAAAGTACCCTGCTCAACCGCATTAGCCAGGGCTGTAAAACTACTAGTAAAAGTGCATTAAGGCCCAGCCAGAAAAATACCCGGTTATCTTCTGTAGAAATACCAATTAACACCATCCATGCGATAAAAGTGGTTACGGAAACAGCTACTGCCAATGCATAACTTACATAACCTGTTCCATACCAAAACCCAGGTTCCAGATCAAACTTCTGGCCACATACGGAGCAGTTATCAGGCATTTCAAAAATTTTGGAAAGTTTGAGGCTTTTGTAAGAATTTTTTTCAGTAAACATAGGGCCACGCCTGCACCGGGGGCACTTCATGCTAAGTATGCTCCACAAAAAATTTGGTACAGGTTTTTTACTCTCATCCATATTGCAAAGATACTTTATAAATAGCTTATTTATTAAACCTGAATTTAAAGTATAGCATGATTAATGACATCATTAATACCATACTGTTGGTATAAATAATAGGAACACTTTTTATCAAAATACCATATACCAGCCACATAATTACGCTAAGTGTAACCAGTAAAAACATCCATAATGAAATATCCTTGGCAGATTTACTTTTCCATGTTTTTATCACCTGCGGTAAAAATGTAATGGAGGATATGGTACCGGCAGACATGCCTAATATTTCTATAGCATTCATAAAAGTTAGTTTTGGTATTATATTTTTATTGCACGAATTAAATCGAATTACACGAATTGAAAATACAATTGTATTTTCAATTCGTGTAATTCGTAAAAATTCGTGTAATAAACTTGTTAATTTATTTTTACTGTGACACTTTCTTTTTTTCTTTCGCCGATTTGCTGCCTCCACATCGCATAATACAATCCTTTTTCTTCTACCAGTTTTTCATGAGTACCAGTTTCTACTACTTCGCCTTTCTCTAAAACATAAATTCTGTCAGCATGCATAATGGTGCTTAAGCGATGGGCTATCAAAATAGTAATTTGATTTTGTTGCGATGATACCTGGCGAATGGTAGAAGTGATTTCTTCTTCGGTTAAAGAATCCAGCGCAGAAGTAGCTTCATCAAAAATTAGTAGTTTTGGATGGCGTAATAAAGCCCTTGCAATAGATAAGCGTTGCTTTTCTCCCCCTGATAATTTAAATCCGCCTTCTCCTATTAAAGTATCCAATCCTTTTTCTGCCCTTTCCAATAAGTTATTGCACGAAGCTTTTTGTAAAGCCTCTTTTAAATCATCATCAGTAGCTGCCGGGTTCACAAATATTAAATTCTCTTTAATGGTGCCGGCAAATAGTTGAGTATCCTGTGTTACAAATCCAATCTGGTTTCTGAGGTCATCAAAATTTATGGCTGTCTCATCAATGCCATTGTATAAAATTTTTCCCTCCTGGGGCCGATATAATCCTACCAATAATTTCATTAAAGTAGATTTTCCTGAGCCTGAAGGTCCTACAAAAGCAATGGTTTCACCGGTTCCAGCATCAAAGCTTATGCCGTCGATGGCTTTATGCTGTGCAGTTTGGTGCTTAAAAGCTACCTTATTAAATTGTAATGTTTGAATATCGCCCAAATGTTTAGGATTAATTGCTTCTGGTTCAGGCGCTTTTTGCATCAGCTTGTGAAAATTATTTAAAGATGCTTCTGCTTCGCGGTAAGAAAGGATGATATTGCCAATTTCCTGTAAAGGCCCAAAAACAAAAAATGAAAAAATCTGCATCGTTACCAATTGCCCAGCATTCATTTGGTGGCGAAAAATCAAATACATCAGGATAAAAAGTATTACCTGCCGTAATGTATTTACCAATGTACCTTGTATAAAACTAATACTCCGGATGCGTTTTACTTTGGTTAATTCCAGCCCTAAAATTTTATAAGTATTGGTGTTTAATCTTTTCACTTCCTGTTGTGTAAGGCCAAGACTTTTTACCAGTTCGATATTGCGTAAGCTTTCAGTGGTAGAGCCGGCTAATGAGGTTGTTTGCCCTACAATTGTTTTTTGAATGCTTTTAATTTTTTTACTGAGCACATTCGTAATAAATGATAATAATAAAATACCTGTAAGGTAGGCCACCGGAATTGTCCAGGAAATGTACAAAGCCGCATATACAAATACAAACACAATACCTATAATAATACCAAACAAAATGTTGATAAAATAATTCATAAATTTTTCTACGTCTGTACGTACCTTTTGTAAAATGGATAAAGTCTCACCACTTCGCTGATCTTCAAATTCCTGGTAAGGTAGTTTCATGGCATGTTGCAGGCCATCAGTAAAAACCTTAGCGCCAAATTTTTGTATAACCACCTGCAAAAAATAATCCTGGAAATTTTTTGCAATACGGCTGATCATTGCTACTGTAATAGAGCACAATACGATAAACCAAACACCCGGAGCATTCCATGTAAATGAATTAAAATATTCCTGTTCGCTAACTGTTGATGAATTATTATAAAAGCGGTTGGCCAGGTCAACCAATTTACCTAATAATATTGGATCAACTAATGAAAAACCAATATTAGTGGCAGCTAAAATAAGTGTAAGGACAACCAGCCATTTATGGGGCTTTAAGTAATGTAATAATATCTTCATGAATAAAATTTGAAATTAAAAGCATTGGAGCTATAGAAATGTCAAATATCGTACAAGTTTGCAAGATTGCCAATTGGTATGTCGTTTGAGGTTTGGAGTTTGAGGTTTCAGGTTGTTTTATATTCAAATGATTATTATAGTTTTTAAACCTTAAACCTCAAACTCCAAACCTCAAACCTCAAACTCCAAACCTATAACCTGCAACTGTTCACCCTGCCCATCCTTCCCTGTCCAGGCTCCTGTATTGGATAGCTTCTGCCAGGTGCTCAGACTTAATATCACTGCTGCCGCCTAAATCAGCTACGGTTCTGCTTACTTTTAAGATCCGGTCGTATGCTCTTGCAGAAAGATTTAATTTTTCCATCGCTGTCTTTAGTAAATTTTGTGCCGCCGCATCAATTATGCAAATTTCTTTCAGCATTTTGCTGCTCATCTGTGCATTCGCATATACGCCTTCGTTATTTTTATAGCGCTCTGCCTGTATTTCCCTCGCCTGTATTACCCTTGCCCTTATACTTTCACTTTTTTCAAATTTTTGCGTAGATGATAATTCATTAAAAGCAACAGGTGTCACTTCTACATGCAGGTCAATCCTATCCAATAAAGGCCCTGATATTTTATTTAAATATTTTTGAACGGTACCCGGCGGGCAGGTGCAGTTTCTCTCAGGATGGTTAAAATAACCGCAAGGGCATGGGTTCATAGAGGCAATCAACATAAAACTGGCCGGAAAATCCAGCGCTACCTTTGCTCTTGAAATAGTTACCTTTCGTTCTTCCATCGGTTGGCGCATTACTTCCAGCACGGTTCTTTTAAACTCTGGTAATTCATCTAAAAATAAAACGCCATTATGCGCCAGGGAAATTTCTCCGGGTTGTGGGCTACCCCCTCCGCCAACCAGGGCCACATCGCTAATGGTATGATGTGGGCTGCGGTACGGCCGTTTGGAAATCAGCGTGGCATTTTCCGGTAATTTCCCAGCTACACTGTGTATTTTAGTAGTCTCCAGCGCTTCCTGTAATGTAAGCGGTGGAAGGATGGTGGGCAATCTTTTGGCCAGCATTGTTTTTCCGGCACCGGGCGGACCAATCAGAATAGCATTATGGCCACCAGCTGCTGCAATTTCCAACGCCCGTTTAATATTTTCCTGTCCTTTTACATCACAAAAATCTATTTCAAAATCACTTTGCGCAAAAGAAAATTCTTCACGGGTATTTACTACCGTTGGTTGTAATGATTGTTCATCTTTAAAAAAATTAATAATGTCATTAATATGTGCTACACCAAATACATCAAGGTTGTTCACCATAGCAGCTTCTCTTGCATTTTGAACTGGAACGATCAAACCTTTAAATTTTTCTTTTCGTGCTTGTATGGCAATGGGCAAGGCTCCTTTTATGGGCCTAACGGTTCCGTCTAAACTAAGCTCGCCCATTATCACATATTCGCCTAATTTTTCAGGATTGGGTATCTGATCTGTAGCTCCTAAGGTACCAATAGCTATAGGCAAATCAAAAGCCGAACCTGTTTTTTTAATATCCGCCGGAGCCAGGTTAATGGTAAGCTTTGTTCGGGGCATATAATATTTATTGCTCTTAATCGCACTTTCTACCCTTTGGATGCTTTCTTTTACAGCGCTGTCCGGCAAGCCCACAATAAATACATTGGGTTGTCCCTGGTTATTTACATTTACTTCTATAGTGATGGTAATGGCTTCTACACCGTATACGGCGCTGCCATAGGTTTTTACTAGCATTTTTCGAGATTAGAAATGCAAATTAAGAAAAAGAATATGGGTAGAAATAAATTATTTTTTTGTACACCGGCATTTGTTCATTGATCAGCTTCGGCCCCGCTATCCGTTGCAAGTCCGGCACAAAGCCAGCGCACAAAAGCTTCACCGGGCTTTCCACTACTATCGGGTGTAGGGTTTGGGCGGTTGAATATCTATCAGCAGTATAAAAAAAATATTTTCCTATATTTATAAGTTTATAACTAATTTTTTAATTAAAAAACCACTACAATGATCAAGAACTTCAAAACACTCATGGCAGTATTTTGCCTGTCGTACTCCCTGGTTGCCTGCCAAAGCGCTGCAGAAAAGGCTAGGGAAAAAGAAATGAAGGATGAAATGAAAGCTGCTTCTGACAAGATAGATGCCAGGGAAAATGCACCAAAAAAAAATATACAATTCAATGAAGAATTTATTTTGGATAAAGCTAAAGTTAAAGTGATTGATTATAAAGCCTTGGATGAAGTAGGTGAAAAAATAGGGGATGTAGATGTTTATTACTCTAAAGCAGCAAAAGGCAAAAAATTTATTACTTTCACTATAGAAATGAATGACAAAAAAGAGGACTATTTTTATACACACACAGATTTAATTGGGCCCGATGGAACAACCTATAATGTTAATGAGAAAGCATATTCTAATTTTGTTTCTATGAATTTAAAAGAAAAAAATAAAGGGTTAGATACAAAAATTCATAGATTTGATGGTGCGGTTTTCGAAGTTGATGAAGCAGAATGGAATAAACCAGGATGGAAGCTGATTGTAGAAACTGCCAATATTATAAATATTAAATAACCCATAACTACTATTTTATCAATCAAATTTAATTTATGAAAAAAAACATCGTGTCATTAATGTTTCTGGCCAGTGTATTAACCTTATTAACAAGTTGTGGTGGTAATGAATCTAAGCAAAATGCAACTAAGCAGGAAACTACTGAATCAAAAAAAGCAGTAACTCAAACTGAAGCGCCATCTAAAGCTGAAGCACCTAAAGTTGAGACAAGTAAAGAAATGGAGGAATTTCTTAATATGTTTAAAGGTTCGGCCAGTGATGTAGCAGCTGCGATTGATAAATTTGCATCTCCAGCTTTAAAATATCATGAAATGAAAGGTTACGATTTAAAAAATCCTAAAGTAGTTGCCAAAAATGAGGATTGCTATACTATTGAAACCAATCCAGGAACAGTTGCAGCCAGAGGTTTTGTAGTTTGTTGGTCAAAAGGAAAAATTAATCGAATTGATTATAATGGATTGCTTAATGTTAAATAATATTTTCGTCAATAAAAAATCCCTGTAAAAGCTTATAGGGATTTTTTATTGATAATAACATTTACAATCCTTCCAGCAAATCCACCACACCTTCTCTTTTTAAAATTAAATATCCTAACCTGTCATTGCTAACGCCATCTTTAAGCTGGTAGCTAAAATATAGCTGGTCATCCTGAACAGCCGTTTCAAAATATTTAAAATTGATATTGGGATATTTTTTCAGGTCTTCACCAATTTCATATAAATGTGTAGATAAAATAAATAAAGAATTTTTAATTTTTAATAACCCTTCTATCACTGTTGAAGAACATTTCATAGCGTCCTGTACATTAGTGCCTTTAAATAATTCATCAATTAAAATAAGCCATTTTCTTCCATCAGTAACTTTAGTAACGGTAGCCTTTATACGCTGCACTTCATTATAAAAATA
The DNA here is from genome assembly GCA_016713965.1 of Chitinophagaceae bacterium. GTDB lineage: Bacteria > Bacteroidota > Bacteroidia > Chitinophagales > Chitinophagaceae > Ferruginibacter. The sequence goes on along the minus strand of JADJOC010000002.1, from coordinate 343,146 downwards.
GCTTTCACCTTTGCTGATATTGTCAACCACATTGATGTTGCTTAATAAGCCGTCAAAAAAAGTAAGCTGCATTTGTGTTGCAGGTATTCCTAAACCTGCATGTGCCAGGAAAACTGCAATGCCAACTGATTTGATAAAAGTACTTTTGCCTGCCATGTTTGCACCGGTTAAGAATAAAAAATTTTGCCGGGGGTTAAGCGATACATCATAAGTTACTGGTTTATCAAGCAGCAGGTGATACAAACCTTTGGTAGTTAATACCGGTTCATTGCTTACTACAAACTCCGGAAAAGTAAGATTATATTTTTTAACTGCTTCTGCCATGCCATACCAGGCATCTAATTGAGCATACATTTGTAAAAGCTCCTTTATATTCTGCCTGTAACGGTATCTTAAAAAATGTGCCAGATGCAGCAGTTCGCCAGTTTTTAGCTGTGTTGATTTACTATTTTTTCTTACTATTTTAAATTGGTCCTTATCTACGTTTTTTTCTATTTGTTGTAGTATTTTTTTTAAAGGCGCAGGCGTATCATCGGATAAAAAATTTTCTACCATCAGCTGCATTCCTTTTATAAAATCAAAGCAGTGGCCTGCAGAATATTTTACTAAAGAAAAATCAGGGCCGTGTAAGAGTTTATAATTGAATGCAGCAAATGCTGAGGAACCGGAGGGGATATCATCTACAGTAGCATCATAAAATGTTTCAACTACCATCAGGGTTCCATTGCTTATTTGCATTGGCCATTTGGTACATTGTGCTGCAATGGTCTGTATGGTTTTTTGTATACCTTCTATTTCCTCAATAGAATGCAAAGGTGTATTTAAGTTATATCGGAGTTGTTCTCGTCCCGCTATAGTACGGGTAAGGTTTAATTTATTGAATATTGAAAACTCTTCTTCAGCATTAAATATAGATAGATCGTTTAATGTTATTTTATCAATTTCCATTCTTTATCAATTTCATTTTAATAAAATTTATCGTTCAAACTGTAAACGCATACCTTTATTTTGTTCATTAAAAATATCATTATTGTAGGTAAGGTGTCCATTCACAAATGTGTGTGTAACCGTAGCAGGAAAAGTAAATCCTTCCAACGGGCTCCATCCGCATTTGTACAAAATGTTTTTTTTGGTAACTGTTGATGGTTTGTTCATGTCTACTACTACCAGGTCTGCAAAATAACCTTCCCGTATAAACCCCCTTTTTTCAATATTATACAAATCGGCTATGGCATGGCACATTTTCTCTACTACCTTTTCTATAGTAATCCTTCCTTCTTTTGCGTAATGCAACATCATTAATAAAGAATGTTGTACAAATGGTATGCCTGCATGCGCTTGCTCATATGGTACATTTTTTTCCTCTATCGGAGGTGGTGCATGATCGGTAGAAAGACTATCCAGCCTGTCATCTAAAAGGGCTTGCCATAATGCTTCTTTATTATGAGGAGCTTTAACTGATGGATTGCATTTTATTTTATTACCTAAGGTTTTATAATCATCGCTGGTAAAATGTAAATGGTGCACACAAGTTTCTGCAGTAATGCGCTTCTCTTTTAAGGGCAACATATTGGAAAAAAGCTGCAATTCTTTTTCTGTAGTTATATGCAATACATGCAACCGGCTATTATGTTTTTTTGCCAATTGGATAGTGCTTAATGTAGATTCAAAACAAGCAATATCATCTTTTATAAATGCGTGGTCGGCAGCTACCAGCTCTTTATTTTGCTGCCTTAACTTTTCTATATTTTGTTGTATGATTCTGTCATCTTCGCAATGTGTTGCTATCAACATTTCACTTTCCCTGAATAATTTGTCCAGGGTAACAGGATTATCTATTAATAAATTACCAGTAGATGAACCTAAAAATAGTTTAATGCCACATACCTGTTTTCTTTTATCATTGGTTTTTAATACCTCATCTGCATTGTTATTAGAAGTGCCCATATAAAAAGAATAATTGGCTAATGACGATTGAGCTGCCAGATTATATTTTTCTTCCAATAAATCCTGGGTAAAAACAGGAGGAATGGTATTTGGCATATCCATAAAAGAAGTTATTCCACCGGCTACAGCTGCTCTTGATTCGCTATAAATGCTTCCTTTTTGCAGCAAACCCGGCTCACGAAAGTGTACATGATTATCAATTATACCAGGTAACAGGTATTTTTGGTTGCCATCAATTTCTACTACATTTTGTTTAGTATTTATTACCGGGGCTATCTTTTCAATATATTGGTTATTTATAAAAACATCAGATGCAGTAATTTTTCCTTCATTTACAATTTGTATGTTTTTAAAAAGGTATTTTTGCATTCTTAATAAAGTTTATCTATAAATTTAATATAATGCAAATTATAAAAAGCTTAATCAAACTGGTAGTTTTTATTTGCCCGGCTTTTGCAAACGCTCAATCTACCTATTTAAACCAAGGGGCTAAAGAGCAGCATTTTGTTGACAGACTTGAAATTAAGCAACAAACTAATACAGATCTTAATTTTTCTACATTACGGCCATTGAACAGAAAATATATTGTAAGGCAGGCAGAGTTTTTAGATAGCGCCCGGTTAGGATATGCAGACTCTACAGGTTTAGATAAGTTTAAAGAATGGACAGATCTAAATTTGACCCCGATAGATGAATATAATTTAAATGGCCTGTTAATGAATAACAGCGAATGGGTAACTACTCCTAACGAAAGCTTTTTGAGTAAAAAAACATTTCTGAGAAATTTTTACAGAACCAAACCTAATTTCCTTGAAGTGAATAATAAGGATTTTTTCCTGGCTATAAATCCATTGATACAAATACAGCAGGCTGTTGAACCGGGATATGATGAAACTATTTTTTTAAACAGCAGGGGAATAACAGCAAGAGGATTAATTGGCAAAAAAGTGGGTTTCTCTGCTTTAATTACTGACAACCAGGAAAGAGGGCCGCAGTTTTTCAGCAACAGGTTAACAAATTCAGGGCAGTACCTGGTGTGGGATTTTATAAAAATTTTAAAAAAAGTGGAGTAGATTATTTTGATGCCAGGGGTTACCTTACTTTTAATGCTACTAAATTTATTGACATTCAATTTGGATTCGATAAAAATTTTATTGGTAATGGTTATCGCAGTTTATTTTTAAGCGATTGGGGCAATAGTTACCTGTTTGCTAAGATAAATACAAAAGTATGGAAGCTAAATTATCAGAACTTATTTATGGAGCTGATGCCTCAATTTACCAAAAAGGGCGACACTTTATTGGATAGAAAGTATGCCGCCATACATCATTTAAGCATGAATGTTACCAAATGGCTGAATATCGGCTTATTTGAAGGAATAGTATTTGGAAGAAAAAACAGGTTTGATTTTCAATATTTAAATCCGATAATTTTTTACCGGCACATAGAAAGTACAATAGGAAGCCCCGATAATGCTATTGCAGGTTTGGATTTTAAAGCAAATGTTGCTCATAAATTACAATTTTACGGACAGTTTTTGCTGGATGAGTTTGTTTTATCAGAAATAAAAAATAATCCTACAAGTTGGGTAAATAAATGGGGTATACAGGCAGGAATGAAATATATCGATGCTTTTGGGATAAGAAATTTAGATATCCAGTTGGAAACAAACCGGGTACGGCCATTTACTTATTCTCATTATGATACCCTCGCTAATTATACACATTATAATCAACCTTTGGCACACCCGTTGGGCGCAAATTTCCAGGAATTTTTAGGTATTGTGAATTATCAGCCTGCGCCTAAATGGTATATTAATTTAAAAGCTATTTATTATAAACAGGGGTTGGATAGCAGCGATAATAATTTCGGTGGAAATATTTTTAAGGATTATACTACTAGAAAAAGTGAAACCGGGTTTGCAGTAGCAGGCGGGCGGCAAGCAACTTGTATAAATACTTTGCTAAGGGTATCATACGAATGGAAAGAAAATTTCTTTTTTGAGGTGTCAGGACAATACAGAAAATTTACAATAAAAGACTTGCCGGGGGAAAGCAATACAAATATTGTTACTGCTGGTATACGCTGGAATATGTTTAGAAGGGATTACGATTTTTGATAGCATAACTATGAATATGGATAACACAATTAAAGAAAAACTGGCGTATTTAAATGGCTATCTGCAATCAATAGCTATAATCAATAGTTTTATAAGCGAAGTTAAAACTTATTCTGTAAAATTATTAGATAAGGCAAATAATGATATTCCAGAAACTCTATGTAAATATTTGGAAGGAAATTATACCATAGATTTAGAAATAATACAAGAAAGATGGCAGAATATTTTACACAAAGAATTAGCAGGCTCTTGGTTTTCACAATTTATATCAAAAGCTTATACTAATGGAAATGCAATTATTTATTCAGAATCAAATTATAATCCTGAATATTGTATTAGTTGGTTAGTTTCAACTTTTATTAACCACTTAGAAGAACTAATTGACCAGGATTTCAAATTTATTAAAGTTAAAATAAATTCTGTTGAAAAAATATTTGCAGAACACTATGAATCTAACTATATTTTCGATTTAGGAGACCAAATTCTTTTTCTGCATTTAGGTTCCGAAGAAACTTTTGTTTATTAACTTTTTTTCCACGAAAGAACCGATTCTTTAAAAGGGGTTTTGGTGTAGTATATCGTATATATTTTATCATCTTCCAAAATATTATATATGGTATCAGCAATAATAAATCTTTTATTATTAATCTTAATTACTGCATCAAAATCACTATTGCTAATGAATTTTTTTATATTTCCATTTACTGCAAACACTTTATTATTTTTATTTGTACGATGGGTATATATATATGTTATTAAAAAAGGAGTAGTTATCATTAAAGCCAAAATAATGATGACCCATATAAAACCGAATGTTGTTAATTTAAAGCTATTGAGTAATTTTAAAAAAGTAAGAACACATATACTTGTAAAAAAAATAATTGATAACAACTTAAAAGTTTTCTTTTCAAAAAGAGTTGACTTGTATATTTCATCTCTTTGCTTGCTGGATAGTATTCCTTTCTTATTTAACTCCAGATCATGAATTGTAAATATCTTTGAAATTTCATCAGTAGTATTTTTAATCATATATATTACTTGGCATTTTTAAAATATATCCTGTAAATACATATTTACTCCACCGTCAAAGAAAAAGTAATCATCCTCGAATAAATTTTATCCACTACATTGGAAAATTTTAAATTTTCATCCCTGCTGTGCAAATTGCTAAGCCCCCATGCAACTTTTATTTCCGGGGTAAGTACAAAAAAAGGAAAATAGAAATGAAAACCAAGCCCGGATTCTACACCATAATCAAATTTATTCAACTTAATCAACTCTTCCGCTTTTTTAGCATTAGCATTTGATGCCATATCCAGTTCCGCTTTAACGCCTGCCATCATGTATACTTTAAAGTTATTGATACGGTCACTGCTAAATTTTATTTGAAGAGGTAATGCCAAACTTATTGATTGTACTTTTTTAATAGTGATAGAATCTTCACCGGCAGGTTTATTAGGATATTTTAAATTGTATTCAAAAGCTTTTTCAGTAAAAGTCAGGTTGAGCGGGTAGGTACGTAAATCAAAATGATTGCTGATGCGTTTGTTTACGAGCCAGGCAAGATTTACTCCGGTGCTATTAATACTTTCTACCACCATTACCGAGTCGAATTCCAAAAACCGGGGATGATGTGAAAAGTTGAAATGGGAGCGGTTAACACCGATATTTATCCCAAAATGAAAAGACTTGTTATCATGGTCTGGCAAATTCAATTCATTACGCAATTGCGCCAGCCCGATAATCGGGCATATCAATAGGATGATTGCTGTATTAATTATTTTGTTCCGCAATATATGCTGCATATACCTAAGCTCAGGGGTTTGCAATAAGTGTTAATGTATCCCAGGTTATCCAGGATGTGTGTAAAGTTTTTTCCTTCAGGGAATTTTTTAATTGATTCGTCTAAATATTTATATGCGTTGCGGTTTTTTGAAAGTAGTTTGCCCACATTAGGAGCAATAATCTTCATATACAAATTATACATCCATTTTACACCAGCAATTTTTGGTTTGGAAAATTCCAGTACTACTAATTTCCCACCGGGCTTTAGCACCCTCCAGATTTCACTTAATCCTTTTTCTAAATTTTCAAAATTCCGTACACCAAAAGCCACTGTTACTGCATCGAACGTATTGCCTTCAAAATTTATTGTTTCACTGTCTCCATTTAACAATTCTATGGTTTGGGATAAACCCAGCTTTTTAATTTTTTGCCTGCCTAAATCCAGCATGCCATCACTAATATCTATACCAATTATCTTTTCTGCTTTAAGCAAATTCGATGCCATAATTGCCACATCAGCAGTGCCTGTGGCTACATCTAATATTTTTTTTGGCTGTAGCGCTGCTAATTGTTTAATAGCTTTTTTCCTCCACCTGATATCAATACCTGCACTAAGCAGCCTGTTTAATAAATCATACCTTCCGGCAATATCATTAAACATCTCTGCTACCTGCTGTTTTTTACCCAGCTCCGATTGCTTGTAAGGTACAACTGTATCATGTTCAAATGCTGTCATAACTTATGCAAATATACAGGTTTGCCGGCAGTGCTTTCTATGTTTTAGAGGTAAAACTGCTGATCAATCTACTATCTTTGTTAAAATGGTAATAAAAATTGCAAAATATGTTATAAGCAGTCCTTCTTACGATAAGTGCCCTGCGGCAGACAGAAAAGAATATGCATTTATCGGCAGAAGTAATGTAGGCAAGTCTTCTCTGATAAATATGCTGTGCAACAATGATAAGCTTGCAAAAACTTCAGGGTCTCCGGGTAAAACCCAATTAATCAATCATTTCGAAATGTTGTCTGTGGCAGGGGCAAATACTGCTGATAAAAAAGTAGAAAAACAGGCGGTAAAATGGTACCTGGTTGATTTACCTGGATATGGTTTTGCGAAAGTGAGCATTAGCAGCAGGAGAAGATGGGAGCAAATGATTGAAAACTACCTGCGTAAGAGAGAAAACCTTACCATGGTTTTTGTATTAATTGACTCAAGGCATACTCCACAGAAAATAGACCTGGAATTTCTAGAACAGCTAAAGTTATGGCAGATACCTTTTTGCCTAGTTTTTACAAAGAGTGATAAAGAAAATCAAAGTGTGGTCAGTAAAAATGTAAAATTATTTTTAGCGGCAATGAGAAAAACCTGGCAATTTTTACCGCAGCACTTTGTAACAAGTGCTATTAAAAAAACGGGCAGGGATAAAATTTTAGCTTTAATAGATGAAATGAATACGGGAAAATAAAAACTATTGCGGTTCATGCAATAATGGAAGCGTAATTTACGCTTTACTAATAAAATCTTTGATTAATTATACATATTCATGCAAGAAAAATTATTTTTAGTAGTAAAGCGATTATCTGTTTTTATTTTATTTACTGGTATAGTAATATCTGTTAATGCACAATTTTCAGAGTATTTTGAAGGAAAGGATTATTACCACTTACCGCAGGTTAATATGCCAGGAAAGATATCTTACAGCGAACCCCGTTATGTAAACATCACCAGGCCTGCACTTTCAATAAACGTATACCCGAACCCGGTAAAGGGCAATAGTTTTAGCATAAGTATTGCCGAGAAGATAGGTAGCCCGTTAAAATATACTTTAGTAAACACTGATGGAAAAATTATCCAGCAAGGTTATATTGCTCAAACCCTGCAGAAGGTACAGGTGAATTATTTAGTTAAGGGTACATATTTCTTCCAGGTAGCTAATGAAAAACCTATTGTTATAGTTAAAGAATAATAGGTTAAAAGCTTAATAGCTGTACAAATGTTGAAACATGCGACCCCGCTTTCCGACGGGGCAGGCAGCCACCGAAGCTTAATGGTAGTACAAATGCTTGTTACATAATTTTATAAAATGTTGCGAAGCAACATTAAAACTAGTTTACTGCCTTATTTGCACAACTGCTGCTGGCAAAAGCTTCAGGTTTAGCTTTAAAAGCAAAGCCCATTCCCAGGATGTAGCCCATAGCTTCCCGTAGCGCTTCGTTACTTTTAAATTGCGGATTGGTGTTGATGTCTGCATGTACTTCCATATCCACATCATACAAAGTGAAAAGATGGCAAAGCTCATAAGCTATTTCGATACTTTTGGCTACTTCTACCAGCATACGCTCTTTGATGCTGTACTTTTGTAGGCTTTTTTCGTTATGTATAAACATAAAGCCACCTCTGCCTTCTCTTAAAAATACTATTACTGTGGCAAATTCTGTTTCTTTGCCTTTGACCTGGCTGTCTGTGCCAATACAAACTTTTAGTTTATTGCCTGCAGCAGCTTCTCTTTTTATAGTTTGTTCTACCGCATCTTTTATGGGAAGAACAAGGGGTTCACCGTTAAATTTTCTCCATAACATATTTAGTGGGGTTTTCTAAAGTTACGAAAAAAATGAATGTAACAAACGCTCTCTCCATTTAAAGACGGTGGGTGAGGTCTTAATATTGCCCGGTGCTTAACATCACTAATGTACAGGCTTCTTCTGTTTCGATATTGTTTTTTTGTGCCAGGGATGCCAGCTGGTTATTTTCTGTACCAGGATTAAAAATTATCCTTGCCGGTTTTAACGATATGATGTAATCATAATATGCTGTTTGATGCGTTGGATTTATGTATAAAGTAATTGTATCAATATCAGTAATTGAAGGCTGGCCTTTAATAATTGGTATGTTGTCAATACTGCCTTCTTTTTTACCAATTGCAATTACTTCATGGCCATATGTCAATAGTTTTTTTACAGCAAGATAACTATAGCGTGTAGGATCTTCTGATGCGCCGATAACCAATGTTTTTTTTTGTTTCATAAAATAATTTGATAAGAGTTGGAATTATAAAAATCTTTTCCTCATATCAGCAGCTGGTATCATGCATTCCTGTTTCATGCCAAACCATTTATACCTGTTTTTTGCTATAAAATTATAAACAGCATCTCTTATAAATTTTGGCACAATGATAAAACTATATAAAAAAGGCCATAACCCTCCCAGGTACTTACTAACTTTTAAGGCAGCAGTTGACCTCGTATAGGCTTTACCGTTATTAATAAAAATAAAAGTATTTACTACATCTGTCGGTAAATTGTATTGTAATAATAATTTTTCTCCAATTTCTGACTGTAATGGTGCAAAATGCATTTGTGATTTTTTGTCTCTTTTAATAATAAAGTTAACGGTGCTATTGCAAAAGTTGCAAACCCCATCAAACAATATTATATTATTAGAGATCATATTGTAAAGTTATTACTAAAATAATTTGTACATGAATATTAAAGTTAAAATAAGCGGTATTTTTTTCTCGGGGTTTTGTCTACAATATTTTTTAAAGCGTCTTTTAAATATGGGTATTGAAATGTAAAGCCGGCTTGTAATGCTTTTGTTGGTATAACCCACCTGCTTTTTAATACCAACTCTGTTTCGGTGCCTATTATAAATGCGCCTATTTTTAGCATCCAGCTGTAAGCAGGCAAACCGAAAGAGTAGCCAGTTGCCTTACGTAATGTCTGCATGAATTCATTGTTGGTAACCGGGTTAGGACTACAGCAATTATAAGTTCCTTCAATTTCTGAATGATTAAATAGCCATTCAATCATTCTGCAGGTATCGGTAATATGCACCCAGCTGTACATTTGTTTGCCGCTGCCCTGGCGGCCACCCAAGCCAAATTTTAATAAATTGAAATATGGAGTCATTACTCCTTCATCTCCTAAGGTAATGGCCATTCGTAATGCAACTTTTCTTGTAAAAGGTGTTGACTGGTCATAAAATGTTTCTTCCCATAATTTGCAGACTTGTACAGAAAATCATTTTTGATTTCACCGGTAATTTCATCTTGCGGTTTATCCATCGCATGCCTGTATATGGTGGTAGAGGCAGCATTTATCCAAAGATTTGGAGGAGTGGTTGCATTTTTTATAGCAATGCCAATTGCTTTTGTTGAATTAGTACGGCTGTCAAAAATCTCCCTTTTATTTTTTTCGTTATAGCGGCAGTTAACGGTTTTACCTGTAAGATTTATTATTACATCCGCACCATCTATTTCTTTTGACCAATCCCCCTGCAGTATCCCATCCCATACTATATACTTAGCGTTAAGTTTTTCTTTATCATAATCAAGCATATTACCATGTGCGTTACTTTTTGCATTTTTAATAGCTCTTGTTAAGATAATAATTTCATTTTCTTTTCCGAAATATTTTGTAATAGCCTGGCCGATAAAACCTGTGCCACCAGCTAATACTATTTTTTATTTTTCATTTTTACATGATTAAGTAAGTGAAGAATGCTGCGATGCTAATTATATTGATAAAAATTACCCAGGTGTTATTTTGAAATATTCCTGCAAACTTCATTCTTCTTATATATTCTTTTATTATAAATGCTGTTATTAAAATCAGGTATATGCTGTTAAATAAGGGGTTGGCATATTGGGTATATTTATTTAACATTAACAGTGGTAAGGTTAATAAAATAGTAACTGATGCCAGCATATTTGTTTGACCCAAATATTCAAAGCCATTATGTTTATTTAGCCTAATCGCAATTGCCACATTAATTGCTACTAAAATAAAATGTGCCAGTTGCAGCTGGTTACTGGAGGTATGATTAATAAAACTATTTGATATAATATTTTTGTGAATAGGATAAAGCATCAGTGTATCTGCTATTAAGAAAATCAGCAAGAATAAAAACCGGTACCGCAAATTAAAATCCGGTGTGCAATCAAAACTGCCTTGTTTTATCTTGGGCGCTACAATTACCTTTCTGTTAAAAGAAATAAATTTATATAATTTAAGCAGTATCCATTTTACCGGCTTTATGTTTGCAACAGGTTTAATAAAAGATATTTTTTGATGTAAAATTTCCACCAGTGCATCCACACCGTACCACACTTCTTTTGTTTGAGTATCTATTACAGGAATTTCATTATTGCATCTTTCAGTATTAATATGTGCAAGCATGTTATGATCAATACTGTTAAAGCCAATCCTGTTCTTTTCTTTTACCAGTCCTGCTTTTACAAAAGCTTTGGTGTAAGCTCCACAAAATGGGCAGGTGTCATCGTAAATTATAACCTTGTTTGTATTTTTCATAACAATTGCTTGCACTGTTTTTAACCCTAAAAACTATTTTATTATATTAACCTGCTTTCAAATTTTTTTTCTTCTACTGCTCTTTTACGGAGTTTAAAAAATACATATAGATTGAAGAAATGCATAACGCCGAGTATCAATATTATCAAACCGACTTTTATGCTTAGTACTTCGATGACTTCCTGGATATTTTCAATAGTGCTAACTACCCTGAGTGTATATACTACATATCCAATATTAATCAGGTAAAAGCCAACAAGCAATAAATTATTAACGCTGTCTGCCAGTTCTTTATTACCATGAAAAATATCTTGTAAAAAAACTTTACCATTTTTAAATAAAGTTTTTGCTACCCATACAGTTAGAATTATCGTAATGGGTAAATAAATAAAGTAAGTGATGATGTTGTAGTTCATAATAGAATTTTTATTGGTGAAAAAGTTATTTTAATTGGTCTAGGGGGCGTTTCATTTTTATATAAATTTCATGGTAACATATGTATGTATAGTAAATGGCCATAAATGGAGTTACGGCGAGAAGAAAGAATAACATAAATGCTATACCATCTGATTTAAATACAATTAAGAGGATACTAATTAAAATAATAGTAAGGACTATAATCTGGTAATAAAATCTTTTATTTCCCTTAATTGTAAACCACTTCTTAAATGTATGTACCAGCATACTGATAACCTGCCAGCCACCTACAATAAAGTATCCTTGAATTATATCATCTTTAACATGAAGAAAATAGGGGCCAAGAAACCTGTCATAAAAAATTATTGATCGTGTGATAGAAAATATAATAAGTATTATACTGATCCACATATCCATAATTTTAAATTTTTTCATAATCGTATATTTTAATATTTCAGAAAATATTGAAAATTATATTTTTAAATAAAGCCGCAAAAGCGGCATAATTTTTTACATCGTAAAAAATTATTTAAATATTTTAATCAAACTTCCTAAAAACCAGTTGGCATCAGCTTTTATCATCAGATCCAGCATTTTATCAGCCTGGCTGCCAAATTTTTTTATACCGGCTATTGTATCTGTAAATTGTTTTATCGCTTTATCTTTTTTATCACCTTCAATGTTTTCTAACTGGGCTAATAATTTAAGCAAAGGGTCCAGTTCCCTTTTTTTTCGCTCCTTTACAATTTGAGTGGCAACTTTCCATATATCTTTTTCTGCAGTAAAATATTCTTTACGTTCTCCCGGTATAATCATCCTGTCTACCAAGCCCCAGTCAATTAAATCCCTGATATTCATATTTACATTGCCCCTGCTAATGGTAAGCTGTTCCATTACGTCATCTTGTGTAAGCGGATCGGGGCTTACCATTAATAAAGCATGAATTTGCGCCATGGTTTTGTTGATCCCCCAATGTGTGCCAAAAGCTCCCCAGCTGCTAATGAATTGTTGTTTGGCTTCTGTTAAGTTCATTTTGTACTTTTATAACACAAAGGTAATTTCATTTATTGAATTTTCAAAATATTTTGAAAATAAAATTACTAACAAATTAAATATGTAATAAAAGCAAAAAAGCATCTTTGTATATATGAAATATTTATTGATAGTATTGTTTGCTTTTTCGCAATTGCAAACCATAGCGCAAGATAAAACCGGCGCAAAAATAAAAATACAATGGGTGGATAATCTGCCTGGTGATTTTTCTTTTGCTAAAAAGTGGAGTTATCCTGAGAATGTGTTTAAAAATGAATTTGGGCAGTTAGTTTGCGATGGATTTTGTTCAGAGGAATTAGATAAAATGAGAGATAGTGCAGGGAGAATCTATGAAGATTCCTTACATGCGTATTATAAACTTTTAGATACTACACATCAATTTCATACCCTAAAAGCGGATGCCTGGTGTTATGAGTATGCCGGTACTAATTTTATAGAATGTTCAAAAGACTGGGATACTAATGAATTGGATTGTTCAACTTTAAGTAATGCTGGTACACATTGTAATTTATTATTAGAATCTGATATGCAACAAAAGTATTTTTATCCTGTTGTTATGCTTAACAGTATAAATGGCCGAACCACATTTTTTCAATGTAGCTCCGGCACTATTAAAATTGATAAAAAAAGTTTGAAAAAAGGAATATTAAAAGCAGTGTTTGATTTCAAGTTTATAAATACTATAGATAAATCCAAGCCGATTTTTTGGAAGGGAAAGATTTTATCGCCTATTGCTTCGGTAGGTCCCGGATGTTAATGTAAAAGGGATTTGTATATTTCATGTTTAATGTTCATGTTTCACAGAAAAAGTTAAATAGCAGTACAAATGTTGAACGGAGTGTCCGCCGCATTTTGCGGGGCGCAGCGCCAATGCTGTTCAATCAGGGCACAATTACTGGTAACATAATTTGAAGGCACTAGCCTTTTTACACCAGCATCGTCACCGGGTGTTCCATAAACTTTTTCAATGTTTGTAAAAAGGATGCCCCTACGGCGCCATCCACACTTCTGTGATCGCAGCTAAGGGTAAGCTTCATTACATTAGTTACACCAAAACCATCTCCTTTTTTCACTACTGTTTCTTTTATTTTACCTACGGCTAAAATGCAGCTATCGGGTGGATTGATGATGGCAGTAAATTCTTCAATGTCCATCATGCCCAGGTTGGAGATGGTGAATGTATTGCCGCTGAATTCCTGCGGTTGTAATTTTTTATCTTTTGCTTTGGCGTACAATTCTTTTGCTTCGCCGGCAATTTGTGATAATGATTTTTGATCGGCGAATTTTATTACCGGCACAATTAATCCTTCTGGCATGGCCACTGCCGAGCCAATGTGTATGTGGTGGTTCTGGCGGATGAAATCCCCCATCCAGCTGCTGTTTACATCGGGATGCTGGCGAAGTGCTGTAGCACAAGCTTTGATAAGCATATCGTTAAAAGATATTTTTACGGGGCTTACTTCGTTCATTGCAGTTCTTGCAGCCATGGCATTGTCCATGTTAATTTCCATGGTTAAGTAAAAGTGCGGTGCGCTGAATTTACTTTCACCAAGTCTGCGTGCAATTACCTTACGCATCTGGGTTAATGGAACATCTGTGTGGCCTTCTTGTCCATTGATCATTGATCGTTGATCGTTGATCGTTGGTTGTTTATCGGTTGTCGGTTGTCCGTTGTCGGTTGTCTGCTTAAAACTGTCAATATCCTTTTTAGTAATCCGCCCATTATCACCGCTGCCATTTACTTGCTTAAGGTCAATGCCCTTGTCTGCTGCTAATTTTTTGCAAGCGAGGAAACTTTGATGCGTTCGTTGGATTCGTTTGTGTTTTCGGGTTTATCGTTTGTAGTTTGAGGTTTGGGGTTTGAGGTTTGAGTTTGGTCTGTGGCTGGTTCAGTTTTTTTGTCTGTCGTCTGTTGTCTGTTGTCTGTTGTCGTTCCTGATTTTTCTGCGGCTACGTAAGCGCTTACATCAGTTCCTTCTTTACCTACTATGGCAATTATTTCATTTATTTTGGCAGCTTTCCCTGCTTCTACACCTGATAATAAAGTGCCTTCTTCATATCCTACCACATCCATAGTGGCTTTGTCGGTTCCACTTCGGCTAATACATCATCACTTTTTACAAAATCTCCTAATTTTTATTCCAGGAAATAATTTTTCCTTCGGTCATGGTATCGCTCAGCAGGGGCATTCTAATTTCTTTTGCACCTGCAGGAAGTTCTGCTTTTTGGTTTGTAGTTTCTGGTTTGGGGTTTGGGGTTTCTGGTTGGTTTGAAGTTTGAGGTTTGGAGTTTGGGGTTTGGTTGTCTGTTGTCTGTTGTCTGTTGTCTGTCGTCGGTTTTGTTCCTGCACCTTCCAATGCTGTTTTATAATCTTCGCCTTCTTTGCCTACCACGGCTAATACGCCGTCAACCTGTACAGATTTTCCTTGTTCCACACCTATATAAAGTAAAGTGCCTTCATTGTAGCTTTCCAATTCCATAGTAGCCTTATCGGTTTCTACTTCTGCAAGCAAATCACCTGGTTTTACTTTATCACCAACTTTTTTATGCCAGGCTACAATAACTCCTTCGGTCATGGTATCACTCATCCGGGGCATGCGTATCACTTCAGCCATAATATATTTAATTACTTATTTTTAATTTGAAGTTCGAAATTAAGGCAAAAAAGGTAAAACTTAAGCACTTACTAATCAAGTTCTAATTTCAAACGCTCTTTTAGTTCTTTTACTAAAGGATATTCTTTAATAATTTCAAGATATTGCTGTTTTTTATTTAATGTTATTTCTACAGGGGCATCGTTGTTAGTTTCAATAATAATTACATTGTATACCAATTGCTTATTATTAAAGTATTGATGAAAATGTTCTATTAGCAAGCCTCTTTCCTGTTCAATAAATTTTTGTTGGATATTATTTTCTGTAATGATCTCTATTGTATTGCCATCAATAATTTTTAATACCGATAATTTAAAATTGGTTACTGCAGAATGATTTTTTCGTTCCTTTAACTGGTCAATAAATAATTGCCAGCAAATTTGCAACTCATCTATTGATAATTGCCTGGCTTGCTGCAAATTGTTTTTTTTGTTGGTAAGCTGTTGCCTGATTTTATTTAATGAGCCAAGTGAAGTTTGAGGTTGGGGGTTTAAAGTTTGGGGTTTGTGGTTTGAAGTTTCTGGCTTCTGGTTTGAGGGTTTGAAGTTTATTGTTTGTAGTTTGTGGTTCTTCGGTTGTCGGTTGTCGGTTGTCGGTCGTCGGCTGTTCCATCGTAAGCCTGGCATTCGCTTGCTTATCACTTTGTTTTCTTCTTTAACTTTTACAATTGGCAATGCTTTAAATGATACTGCTTTTGATTGTTCAACTACTTTTTTTTTAGTAATCTTGTCTTCATCACTTGACAGTTCAATAGCTTGTTGTAAATAACAAAGTTTTATAATAATCAATTCAATATGCAAACGTTTATTTCTTGCCTGTTTATATTGTATTTCCCCGTCATTTAAAATATTTAAAGCGCCTATAAGCCATCCGGTGTTTACAGCTTGTGCAATTTGTAAATATTTTTGTTTAAAATCATCTGCCACCTCCAATAAAACAGCGGCCCTTGCATCTTTACTTACCAATAAATTCCTGATAAATTCTGCAAAGCCTTCAATGAGGGTATCTCCTTCAAATCCTTTGGCATTAATTTCATCATATAAAAGCATAGCATCAGGAAGCTGTTGCTTTTGCATCATATCCAGGAATTTAAAAAAATAATCTTCATCTAATATGTTTAAATGTTCTACTGTATTCGCATAAGTTAATTGCCCATTGGTAAAGCTTACAATTTTATCCAAAATACTCAAAGAATCTCTCATACAGCCTTCACTTTTTTGGGCAATGATATGTAGGGATGCTTTATCTGCCTGTATATTTTCTTTTACACAAATTTCCTGCAAATGTTCAACCGTATCGTTGTTGGTAATGCGTTTAAAATCAAATATCTGGCATCGGCTTAAAATGGTAGGTAATATTTTATGTTTTTCGGTAGTAGCCAAAATAAAGATGGCATAAGGCGGGGGCTCTTCCAAAGTTTTTAAAAATGCATTAAAGGCAGCAGTGCTAAGCATGTGTACCTCGTCTACAATATATACTTTATATCTTCCCGCCTGTGGCGCAAATCTTACCTGCTCTACCAGGCTTCTTATATCATCTACAGAATTATTACTGGCTGCATCCAGTTCATGGATATTTAGTGAATTTCCTGCATCAAACGATACGCAGCTAGGGCAAGTGTTACAGGCTTCGCCTTCTTTAGTCCTGGTTTCGCAGTTGATAGTTTTAGCTAATATCCTTGCACAGGTTGTTTTACCCACACCACGTGGCCCGCAAAATAAAAAAGCATGGGCCAGCTGGTTATTATTTATTGCATTTTTTAAAGTAGTGGTAATGTGCGCCTGGCCTACTACAGTAGAAAAATTTTGCGGCCTGTATTTTCGTGCTGAAACGATGAATTTATCCATTTGGTTTTTTTGGTCGATGGTCGATGGTCGATGGTCGATGGTCGATGGTCGATGGTCGATGGTCGATGGTCGATGGTCGATGGTCGATGGTCGATGGTCGATGGTCGATGAATTTTTCGCAGGTGCAATTTAATCTAAAATCTCAATTTACGGCTATCAACTATTAACCCTCCACTATCAACTATACAAATACCGGGTGTCTTTTAAACTCTTTTGTGCTGTCAAATAAATGCCGGTAAGTTACCAGGTTCCTGGTTCTGAAGGTTTCCCCTATACCTTCCGCTACGTTTAACATCTTAGGATTAAAATCCCCGATCCATTGCATTTCATATTCAGTATAAGATGTATTGCTTGTTTGTATCACTTTAGCAGATTCCGCTACAATATAGGCATCTACGCCTTTGCCCTGCCACTCGGGGACTATTCCAAAAACCAGCCCGGTAAATTTTTTATTAGGCTTAAATTTTTTAATCCATAAAAATTGCAGTTTTTGCAGCAGCCCAAATTTTCCTTTTAAGTATTTAAACCACTGATTAAGATCAGGCAGGTTGATAAAAATTGCTATCGGGTCTTCATTATGGTATGCAAACCAGATTATTTTTTCATCCATTACAGGTTTCATGGCCTTAAACATAATGATGACCTGGTCTTTGGATAACTGTTTTAAACCACCATGACCTGCCCATGCTTTGTTGTATACGGTTGTAAAATCAGTGGCAAATTTTTCTAATTGCGATTTTTGAATATGCCTGGCAGAAAAAGCTTTGTCTTTTTCCAATATGGCATGCCTGTCAATTAATTTTTGTGTTAAAGGTTTTTTGGGATGAAGGCCAAAACATACCTGGTTAAAAAATAGTTTAAAGCCATAATTTTCAAAAAGCTGAACATAGTATGGAGGGTTGTAATTCATACAATAGGATGGTTCATTAAAACCCATGGTAACCAGCCCCCACCAGCGGTCCCTTTCACCAAAATTAATAGGCCCGTCCATAGCTTCCATGCCTTTTTGCTGTAGCCAGGTTTTTGCTGTATTGAATAACATGTCAGCGGCTTGCTGGTTGTTGATGCATTCAAAAAAACCTATGCCACCAACAGGTACATCATCACCTTTGTTTTTATATTTTTTATTGATGAATGCAGCTATGCGGCCAATCCGCTGCCCATCATTATTTTTTAAAACCCATCTTTGGGCTTCGCCAAAACGGAAAGCTTTGTTTTTTTTAGGGTCAAAAACATCATTAATGTCTTTGTCTAAAGGCTGTATCCAGTTTTTATCTGTTTTGTATAATTGTACTGCAACCTGTAGAAAAAGTTGAGCGGTATGCTGATCGGTTATTGGTATGAGCTGCATAGCTGCAAAAGTAGGTTTTTTGCACGCAAAGAAAAATAGGGGAGTAAAGACGTGTTGATAATTAAAAATGAAGAAATAAAAATTAAAAATGGGGAGAAATAAATAGGGTAAGCTTATTTGGCGACTTTTTCAGCACCGGAGCAATATGTTTATAGCAAATTGATAATTAAAAATGAAGAATTAAAATGTTGTTAACTCTTTTTTTAACCATAAATAGTAAAGCGATGAAACAAAAAATGCAAAAAGATCCTGGCTGTTGCACTACAGGCAGCGATTGCTGTGGCGGCGTGACCGATTGGGTTGCTGCTAAAAAATAAACATCAGGCTTGCTACCTGATGTTTATTTTTTAACAATATCTCGAGTACTGGACATTGCACTGAATAAAAAAAGCTATATGAGTTCGCTACAATAGCGTTTTAAATACCAAATCCTCTAAAAAGGCTTCAATATCTTTAGGCCTTTTATTTTTGGCAAAATCACTTAACCGTGGCAGGTGGTGCATAAAAAAATATTGTAAATGCGACAGGTCAATAATAGAACTAGCAAGGGTATTAGGATACTTATACGCAGAATTGTACTCTACAAAAACCCGAGCTATCCTGCTTGACAGGTCTTTAAATGGTTTGTAAAGCATGTCCTTATTGTTTTCATCAACATCTTTTGATAAATAGGTTTTATTGCCTTCCGCAATCGCAATAAAATATAACGCTTGGTGGTCAAACGCCCCAAAATCTATTTCTAAATTATCTTCCATACCAAAATGTCAATAATCTTTCTAATTTTATCGGCCGGGTCGGCAATTGTACTCAATTGAAGAATTATTTGGAACTCTAGATAATTCCAGTACCAGTTTACCAAATATATAAGCAGTTTGTGTTTGTTTACAAAATACCTATAAATAGTTGCCTCTGTGGTCTCAATTTCAATAGCCAGTTTTTTAAAAGTAAATTGTTCGTATCCAATTGATGAAATAAGGTTGATGGCTTCGTTAATTATCTTTTTCCCTAATTCTGTGCTTTGGGGGTTTTTTAAAAAAAGTTTGTCATTCAGCGATGGATTGAAATCGATGTTCATTTTCCAATATTTTAATAAAAGTATAAAATAAAATTAAAGAACAGTATTTTACTTTGATTATTAATAGTAATACTATTATATTTGCAATTAATACTATTATTTATAAAAATACTACGCAATGAAAAAACTACAAATCCCATTCTTAGAAACATTGTTTCCCTGGCTTTATTCTGTAAAAATCGTAACCCGTAAGAAAGGTATTGCCACAAGAAAAAACAAGCTGTCAATTTATTTTATGATTTCAATTTCAGTATTTCTCATAAGTAGTTGTACAGTAATACGTCCAGGCCAAGTAGGGGTTAAGCAAAAATTAGGCAAACTTTCCAACGAAATTGCTACACATGGAACGGTGTTTTTTAACCCCTTCACCAGTAAGGTGGTAAAAACTTCTATTCAAACCAATAATCTAGGAATTGTCACTAAGCCTTCCAAGCAAAGAAGGATTGAGCATCACTTCTCAAATATCAATTTTGTACAGGCTTGATAAGGACAAAGTACCCTCTGTGATAAGAACGCTTGGGTTGAGTTACCAATCCATCATAGCAAATGTTTTCCGTTCTGCTTCTGCAGATGTTTGTTCCAAATTTTTTGCAAAAGACATGCACTCTGGCATGAGGGCCGATATTGAAAAATCTATTAAAAGTAAGATGGATGAAAACCTTGCTGCACAAGGTATCCTGATAGAGTCTGTTCTGATGAAGAGCATCCAATTACCAGATGGCCTGTCGGGTTCAATAGAACGAAAACCTTCAGGCAGAACAAGATGCCATGCGGATGGAATTTGTATTGCAAGAGCAAAGACTGGAGGTAGAAAGAATCATCATTGAAGCTAAAGGAACTAGAGATGCACAAAAATAATTGCCGAAAGCTTAACCCCTGAAATTATTAAAATCAAAGTATAGAAGCTTTTAATCAATTGTCGAAATCACCCCAATACAAAAATAATTATCACAGATGGCAAAACACCTTTTCTAATCAATCAATAAAACGTAAAAAAACATGACCCCAGTTTTAAAACAAATACTACAGGCATTTTGTGGAAGCCTGTGTATAAAATCCTGATTTAAAACCACTGGCGTTTTATTTTTTGTATTCACATTTTCAGCAGCTGCTTTTTTGCAGTATTTGCCTGACAGTGATATTGAAAGAATTCTTGCCGGCATCCACATTATTAAAAAATCTGAGAATAAAACGGACAAGCTGAACACCGTATTAAGAAGTAGGCAAAATAAATGTAGTAAAAATGAACAACAAAAAAATGTTTTTTGGCTTGCTTTTTATGGCAGGCGTATTCATTTCTTGTAGCCAACCAACAGAAACAGGAAAAATTGTTCCGCCGGTAAATGAAAAAGTAAAAAAAGTTATTGATGAACTTGGATTAGTTTATGTTGAAGAAGGTGCACAAGATATAATTACTTATGATGAAGTAAATAAAGCCCAACAAGCTTGGTGTGATGCTTTGGTAAAAATTGGGAAATTAAAAGAAGAGGGTGGAGATTATAGGGCTTTTGCAGAACAAGTACTTTCTGATGCCTATAATTATGATCAGGGCAAAGTGTTTTTTAAACCTACATTGGCTTACGGTGATCAAACATTTAGAAATACTAAAAAAGGCGCATTGGCTTATTTTATAGGTGGTGATCCAGAATACCCTAACGATAAAGGTTTTGCACTAACGCCTTGGGTAAAGGCCCGGTACGATAATGCGGGTGAAAAAAATGAAGGCATACAAATTTATGGCTCTGTGGCTATCACCATGGGTAACGTTTGGGTTACAGATAAAACAGGCAAAGAAATTATGGTTGATAAAACCTGGGTTTTCAAAAAAGGGAAAGATGGAAAATTAAAAATAATAGTTCATAAATCAGCACTTCCGTTTGCACCACCAAATGCATAATCACTAAAGGGGTTGGGTTGATGCCCAATCCCTTTTATACAGAATCAAATATGAGATATCGCATAATAATTACAGCAATTCTATGTTTAGGCAGCCTGATTTCATTCGCACAAAACACAAGAATAACAGATAAGAACAGCATTGGTTGGTTTAATAATTTTACTACCATTAAATTCTCCAAAAAATGGAGCGGACATCTGGAATACCAGTGGCGAAGGGAAAATATTGTAACAGACTGGCAGCAGAGTTTATTAAGAACTGGGGTGAATTACCAGATAAATAATAAACTTAGCTTTCGTTTAGGTTACGCCTGGATTGAAACTTTCCCCTATGGAGATATTCCATTGCAAGCAGCGGGAAAAAGATTTCCAGAACACAGAGCCTTTCAGATGGCAACTATTACTGATAATGTTAACAGAGTAGAAATTAGCCATCGGTTTATGCTGGAACAAAGATGGATAGGACGGTATACCAATGCAGTATTAAGTAAACCTGATGATTTTTTATTTTTAAACCGAATTCGGTATATGTACCGTATGCAAATGCCAATCGGTAAAAAGAAGATAGAAGATAAAACAGCATATGCAGCCATTTATTACGAACTATTTATTGGCTTTGGAAAAAATGTAAACGAAAATGTATTTGACCAAAATCGATTAGCTATCCTATTAGGTTACCGATTTAACAAAAAGTTCAGGATAGAAGGAGGTTTTTTACAGCAAATTGTTCAACTTGGAAGGGAAGTAAATAATCGCAATGTTTTTCAATATAATAATGGAATTATTTTAAATAGCTATTTCAATTTTGATTTAAGCAAAGCATCCATCAAAAATTAATTTTTGCTAAGCTTATGAAACTGTTGTTAAAAAATAGTGGTGCTGGGCTACACAAAATTAAATTAATCCATGAAAAGAATATATAAATGTATGTCTTCAATTCTGTTAATTCTTACAAACAATGTATGTTTCAGCCAGAATGCCAGCTTAGGTAGTTGGAACATCTTTAATGTTAAGTTTAATGTTAATGAAAAATGGAGTGTTTTTGGAGAGGCTCAGTTACGTTCACTACGGTTTTATGATGATTTTCACTACCATGAGTATAAAGGAGGTGTAAACTTTAAGGCTCACCCAAATATGACTTTTACTATAGGAGCAGGTGATTATGATACGTACAAAGAAGGAGGCAATTTTGTTAAGCCAAAAAATAATGATGAGTTTAGATTGTGGCCACAAATAACTTTAACGCAAGCAATGAAAAATATTAAAATAGAACAACGCTATCGGGCAGAATTTAGATTTACAAGCAACGGATATAAAAATAGATTTAGATACAGATTGGGTATTTCTTATCCCTTTGGGAAAAATGAAAAAGGCTACAAACCTTATCAAGTAAATGTAAGTAACGAATTATTTTTTACAGATAAAGAACCCTATTTTGAAAGAAATAGGGCATTGGTATCGGTTGGATATAAGGTATCGAAGTATGCTGCTCTGCAATTGGGGTATTTGCACCAGTTTGACTATAAAATAAATGATGAAACGGGCCGTGATTTTTTACAAATTGGATTATATACTGAACTATTCAAAATAAATAAATAATCAAAAAATAAAAAAGTAATAAAGATAAAGTTAGATAGTGTGGAAATGATAAGCAAATGGAAAAAGATGGTATGGAATTTACTTTATTTTGGAACAGCTATTGTGTTTATCAACTAAGCATTAAATTAAATACCACAAAACCATTTAGTAAGTTTATTTTATCATATAAAACATGAAATATGAAAAGAAAGTTATGCCTGTGTTTAATTATTTTTATTGGCCTGCAATCGGATCAACAAACATTTGCACAAGCAAATAAAAGAGAAAGTTTTTCAATAAACTTTGGCCCAGAAGTATCTTTTCCGGAAAGCGCTTTTAAAAAAACACATAATGCTGGTTATGGCGGCAGTTTTAAAGCTGAGTATACTTTTGGCAAACATGGAAGTGCTACCATCAACAGCGGCTTATCTATTTTTAAAGGGAAGGGGATATTTTGATAATATATTATTACAGCAAAAAGAATATGAATCTTTAACGGCAATTCCTGTGAAGGTTGGTTTACGATACTATATTAGCAGATTTTATGCAGCCGGGGAAGCAGGGGTTGTTTTTTTAAGTAAATACGCAAATACTCCCCGGCCTGTAACAAGCATAGGGGTAGGAGATAAAATTAAAATTAATTACCGTAAAATTGATATATCACTAAGGCAGGAATTTTGGCTCGGCAACCCTAGAAACTTAAATATGCTTGTCTTAAGAGCGGCTTATGAAATTGTTTGGTAAAGTGCAAGGATAGCCTTACCTGGGTTTTCCAAATTAAATTTTAATAAAAAAAATAAAAATGATTATTGTAAACGTTTTAGTATTAGATAAAGAACAGATAGGTGCTGTAACAAATAGTATTTTGAAAAATAAATTTACTCTAAATGTTTTTGGCAATTTTTTTGATTCCTATCATTTAAGTTCATCACATACAAAAGAGCAGACTGAGGTGTATGTGATTCAGTTTGTAACAAAAAGTTTGCTATTTAATGAAATTGAAGCAAGCTTAAAAAAAGAGTTTCCGTTAACTGATTTTTATATCTGTGCTACCCCTATTGTGCATATGGCAATTAATCTTCATGATAAGATTAAACAAAGGGTAATCGGAGCAGCCCTGATTAAAGAAGAAATAGAAGATTGAAGGCCTTCACTCTGCGAAGGTTATGCATAGTAGCTCAATATTTACAACAAAATACAATTAAAGATGAGCAAAGGTATATAGATGAACGGTGCGACGCCACCAATGTTCAATCAGGACTCAACTGTTGGTAACAAAAATGCTAAAAAAATGCGCAGCATTTTCTATTTCTTATTTTGCTTTTCCTCCCTTACCTTTGCGCCCTGAAATCAGACCTTATTATAATATAAAAAAGATTTATGGCCAATACAGGTAAAATAAAATCAATTATCGGGGCAGTAGTGGATGTGCAGTTCGATAGTGGCAGCAAACTTCCTGAAATTTTAAATGCATTAGAATTAAAACGTGAAAACGGCGATTTACTGGTGTTGGAAGTACAACAGCATTTGGGTGAAGACAGCGTACGTACCATTGCTATGGATGGTACGGAAGGACTGGTACGTGGTACTCCTGTAATGGATACCGGCAAACCTATTGCTATGCCAATTGGCGAAGGGATAAAAGGCCGTTTATTTAATGTAACCGGTGATGCTATTGATGGCTTGCCACAGGTAAGTAAAGAAGGTGGGCGTGCTATTCATAATAAGCCGCCGTTATTTGAAGATTTGAGTACGGCTAATGAAATTTTATTTACCGGTATTAAGGTAATTGACCTGATTGAACCATATGCAAAAGGTGGTAAAATCGGTTTGTTTGGTGGTGCAGGTGTGGGTAAAACGGTATTGATACAAGAATTGATTAATAATATTGCAAAAGCATATAGTGGGTTATCCGTATTTGCAGGTGTGGGTGAGCGTACCCGTGAAGGTAATGATTTGATGAGAGAGATGATTGAGGCAGGAATTATGAATTATGGTGATAAATTTAAGCACAGCATGGAAGAAGGCGGCTGGGATTTAAGCACAGTGGATTTAAAAAGTTTAGAAGACAGTAAGGCAACTTTTGTTTTCGGGCAAATGAACGAACCGCCGGGAGCAAGGGCAAGGGTGGCATTGAGCGGGTTAACCATTGCAGAATATTTCCGTGATGGCGACGGTACAGGACAAGGTAAAGACATTTTATTTTTCGTAGATAATATATTCAGGTTTACGCAGGCAGGTTCTGAAGTATCAGCATTACTAGGCCGTATGCCAAGTGCGGTAGGGTATCAGCCTACATTGGCTACAGAAATGGGTTTGATGCAGGAAAGGATTACTTCTACCAAAAATGGTTCAATTACTTCCGTACAGGCGGTGTATGTGCCTGCGGATGATTTGACGGATCCGGCTCCGGCAACCACTTTTGCACATTTGGATGCAACAACGGTATTGAGCCGTAAAATTGCCGATCTGGGTATTTATCCTGCGGTGGATCCGTTGGATTCTACTTCAAGAATCCTTACTCCAATGATTGTGGGTGATGAACATTACAATACGGCCAACAGAGTTAAATTAATTTTGCAACGATATAAAGAATTACAGGATATTATTGCCATTCTTGGTTTGGATGAATTAAGTGATGAAGATAAATTAATTGTATCACGGGCTCGTAAAGTACAGCGTTTTTTAAGCCAGCCGTTTTTTGTGGCAGAGCAGTTTACCGGTTTGAAAGGTGTATTGGTGCCAATTGAAGATACCATCCGTGGTTTTAATGCGATTATGGATGGTGAAGTGGATGAATATCCCGAAGCTGCATTTAACCTGGTAGGTACATTGGAAGATGCAATGGAAAAAGGTAAAAAATTGATGGCAGCAGCACAGGCGTAATAAAAATATGCAGATGTGCCGATAAGCAAGAAATATTTTGGTAACAAGCATTTGTGCATTAATCATCATTGTTGTGAACTTGTTCTGTTATTATTTTCCTTGTACCGCATACCTTTATTGAACTTGAATTGTAATTGAATTATTAATTGTATACAAATACCAATGTTGCTGCTCTTTAAAATTAGCACATTGGCACATTTGCACATTTGCATATTTTATAAAATGATTTTAGAAATATTAACACCCGAAAAAAAATTATTTAGCGGCGATGTGCTTGGGGTACAACTACCCGGCATCACCGGCTCATTTGAAGTACTTGATAAACATGCCCCGATCGTAAGCGCATTAAAAGCAGGTAAGCTAAAAGTTTTAAAAGATAAAACGGCTACTGTTTCTTATACTATACAAAGTGGTTTTGTAGAAGTAATTAATAATAAAGCCACTGTTTTGGTAGAAGGTGCACAGGAAATTTAACTCTACGCTTAAGTTCAATGCGTTTAGAAGATAATTTTAACAAAAACTAAACTAAATAATTCTTAGCTTTCTGTATTAATTGCATTTTATTTTAAATAAATTTGTTTAAAATTACTGCAACAATAACTTATTAATAAAAATTATTTTATACATAACAAAATATAATGCGAATGGGTTGACTTGTACACTTGGAAAAATTAATATATCATAATAAGCCGGCTGATTGCTTCAAATATTGTATCCTCAAAATTAATTGAGTGATAACCTGTTTTAAATAACAGGTACAATATTTGAAGTAATTAGCCGTTTTAATTTTTCAGGTAATTATTAAAATTAAATTTTATTCCATTCATTTAATAGAGAGAATGTTAATTCAAATTAATCATATATTTGCTAATATCCACAAAGTTACATACACATGAAGAATAGGTCGTTGTATTACTTAATAGCTGTAGCTGCTATCGCAGGCGTATCAAGCTGTAAAATGCTTGGCGGCAAAAATAAAGCATCCTCCAAAGATGACAAGGGTCAATTGGTTGGTGTAGCACCCAGTACCAGGTGGACATTGCCTAAACCACCGGGCATGGTATACATACCGTCAGGTACATTTCATATGGGGCCTAGTGATGAGGATATTAATTATTCATTTACAGCACGTAATAAGCAGGTTTCTATAAGCGGTTTTTGGATGGATGCTACAGAAATTACCAACAACGAATACCGCCAGTTTACCAATTGGGTAAGGGATTCAATTGCAGGTAAGTTGATGGGATTTGTAAAACAGGGACAGGATGGTAATGAATACCTTGATTGGAAAAGAGTGAAAGATATTAAATGGGGCGACAGGGCAACCTTGGAAAAAATAGATGCGATAATAGTTACACCTGATAATAGGATTTTTGGCAAGAAAGAATTGGATGTAAACAAGATTGTATATCATTCAGAAATTTTAGATTATAGAGCTGCGGCTACTAATCGTGATCCCAGCATTCCCCGTTCTAAATTTATTATTAAAAAAGATATTCCTGTATATCCTGATACGGTATGTTGGGTGAGGGATTATGCATATTCTTATAACGAGCCCATGGCTAAGCAATATTTCAGCCATCCTGCATTTGGAAATTATCCTGTAGTGGGGGTAAGCTGGAAACAGGCAACTGCTTTTTGCGAATGGCGAACCCATTATTTAAATTCATACCTCGAAGGAAAGAAAAAAAATGCTGAATCAGATTTTCGTTTGCCTACCGAAGCCCAGTGGGAATATGCCGCAAGGGGTGGCCGCTCACAAGCGCCATATCCATGGGGAGGCCCTTATTTAAGAAACAGGAAAGGATGTTTATTGGCTAATTTTAAACCTGGCCGTGGTAATTATCCTGAAGATGGAGGATTTTATACAGTAAGGGCTGATGCTTATTGGCCAAATGATTTCGGTTTATATAATATGTCAGGTAACGTAGCAGAGTGGACATCATCTTTATATTATGAAGGGGGTTATAACTTTCAACATGATATGAACCCGGACATCCGTTATAATGCAAAAGATTCTGATAAGCCTCGTGATAAACGTAAAGTATTGCGTGGCGGTAGCTGGAAAGATGTAGGTTACTATTTGCAAACAGGCACCCGGAGCTATGAATATCAGGATACATCTAAATCATATATAGGCTTTCGTTCTGTTATCGACTTGCCCCCGGCTCCTAAAAAATGAGGGTAAGAAATACAACTCAAATCAATTAATGCTGAGAGAAAACTTTACGTTTAACGGTTGCTCCATTTAGTAACTTTTATCGTAACTCAACTTAAATAAACAAATCCATTTAAAAATTAAATTTATGGCTGCTGGTCAATCCCGTCCAATCGATCGTGTTTCAAACGTTTTGGTATCTGTAGCTGCAGTACCCGTACTGCTAGGTGCACTTTTTAAAATAACTCATGCCCCCGGAGCAGATATGTGGTTAAAAATAGGCTTGTATACTGAAGCCGCTATATTTCTTTGTTATGGTTTATTGTATATGTTTTCGCCTCCACCTGAAGCGGCAATATCTGCTGCCCCAGTAGCAGTGAATACCACAAATCCTGCTTTACAAACTATGGATAAGATGCTACAGGAAGCTGATATTACACCAGTTAATTTAAAAAGATTGAGCGAAGGGTTTCAAAAATTGGGTACTACTGTAAATGGAATGAGTGAAGTAAGCGATGTAATAAAATCTACCAATGAATTCGGAGCCAAAACAAGAGAAGCTACTACAGCAATTGGCAATATGGCTACAACTTTTACTGCAAGTGTTAATACTATGTCTTC
Source organism: Chitinophagaceae bacterium (assembly GCA_016713965.1). GTDB lineage: Bacteria > Bacteroidota > Bacteroidia > Chitinophagales > Chitinophagaceae > Ferruginibacter. The sequence continues at coordinate 314,449 of JADJOC010000002.1, read as the reverse complement.
ATTTAATAATGCCGCAGAAAGTGCAAAAGGTTTTCATGAGCAAGTGCAGGTATTAACTAAAAATTTAAGTTCATTAAATGTAATTTATGAACTGGAATTAAGTGAAAGTAACAACCACCTTAAAGCATTAAATGGCTTTTATGGTAAAATGGCTGAAGCCAGCCAGGCAATGATAAGCAGTGTAGATGATGCTAACAAAGCTAAAGAACAAATAGGTGCCTTAGCTAATAATTTAGGAAAATTAAATGCCGTATATGGCAACATGCTAAGCGCTATGCAAGGCAGGTAATATTGTCAATTGACCAATCCTTTTATCCAAACAATATTCAGTTTAACAATATTCAAAATATTTAATAGTTATGGCTTTACCTAAAGAGCCCCGGCAAAAAATGATTAACCTGATGTATTTGGTGCTAACAGCTTTGCTGGCATTAAATGTATCAAGCGAAATCTTAAATGCCTTCAAAGTAATAGATATAAGTTTGCGAAATTCAAATGCCAACTTGAGCAGTGCCAATAAAACCCTGTATGAATCCCTTGCAGAAAAAGCAGCTGATCCTAGAACTGCAGAAAAAGCAAAAATCTGGCAGGAAAAAGCGGAAAAAGCACGTAAGCTATCTGACGATATCAATAATTATATTGAAAATTTAAAAGTAGAATTAAAGAAAGAGGCTGATTTGAACGACAAGGGAGAATTTAAGGAAGATAATCTGGATGCCGCAACCCGTTTATTTGGCACAAATGGTAAAGGAAAAGAACTAGATGATGCATTGAAAGCATACCGGATTGCTATGTTGGAGATAGATCCTTCTATCAGGGCAAAATTTGAAAAAACTTTACCTATAGATATTGCACCACCTATCGGGCAGGATGGTAAAGTAAAAGATTTCACTACTGCATATTTTCACATGACCCCTACTGTAGCAGGCTTAACCATGCTTAGTAAGTTTCAGAATAATATAAAAAATTCAGAAAACCAGGTAGTAACTTATTGCCATGAACAAATTGGTGCGGTAAAAGTTGTTTATAATGAATTTGCACCGATTGTGTCTACCAATGCTACTTATCTGATGCCTGGCGACCAACTGGAGATTAAGGCCGGTGTAGGGGCGTTTAATACCGATGCAAAACCCCAGGTAATCATCCAGGGAAGTAGCGTACCTGTTGATGGAAGTGGGGTAGGAACATGGAGGCAAACGGTTAACAGTTCAGGCAGGATAAACGTTATTGTAAAGTACACAAAGCCCGATGGTACTATTGCAGAAGCACCCACAACTGTAGATTATACGGTAGGTACCCCTTCAAGTGCTGCGGTAATGTTGGATAAAATGAACGTATTTTATGTAGGTGTAGATAACCCGGTAACAATTGGCTCGCCGGTGGGATGGGATAAAACCAATGTATCTATGTCTGGTGGTAGTATTAGTGGTTACGGATCAAAACGTACTGTGAGGGTAAGTGCAGTAGGTAATGCAAGTATTACGGTAACCGCAGATGGTAATTCAACTTCATTTCCCTTCCGGTGCAAACGGATACCCAACCCTGTTTTTAAAGTGGGTGACGGGAAGATAAGAATGGCATCTGTAGCTTTTAAAAGCCAGCAGTATTGCAGGGCTGAATTAGAAAATTTTGATTTCGATTTAAGATATAGCGTAGTAGGGGCCACCGTATATTTTTCAGGCGCTAATTTCAGTAATGTAGCCACTGCCAGTCTTGGCGGCAATAGCCTTGCATCTTTAGGAGGTTTGATGGCTAAGTGTGGGCCGGGTTCTGTAATAACATTTGATAATGTAAAAGTATCAGGCCCTGATGGTACACGTACAATAGAAGGTAAATCAATTGCATTGTATTAAATTTTTAATATTTAAGTCATGAAAAAGCAGCTAATACAGTTTTTACTGTTAGTAACTTGTTTGGGAGTTTTTGATAATGTAGCGGAAGCGCAACAAAAGAAACGTAAACTTACAAAGCGGAATACAACAAAGAAAACTACCCAGGCAAGGGCTAATACTACCATAACGCCTACTGATATACAGGTAGATGCTATTGCCAGCGATGCTATTACTTCTGCACCTGCGGTAAATGATAGTTTGCCACTTAAAGTAGTAAAAAAATCTTTGCGTAGGGATGAGGCAGTAGAAACTAATGATTTAAAAGACAGGACACCTTTGCCATATGAACATTTGCGGGCAGATGATGCTGTATTCCGCCACAAAATTTGGCGTGAAATTGATACCAGGGAAAAAATAAACCTTCCTTTCAGGTATGCTGCTTCTGAAAATAATGGCGATCAGCGCTTCATTTCTATTTTACTTCAGGCTATACAAGATAGTGCAGTAACTGTATTTAGTAATGTAGATGACAGGTTTACCACTCCTATGACAAAATCAGAAGTAGGAACTGTGATTAGCGGAGATGAAATAGATGTGCCCATTATCGATTCTTTGGGTGTGGTTACCGGAACAAGAAAAATGAGAAATGATATTAACCTGGATTCTTTTTATAAATTCCGTATTAAGGAAGAAGTGATTTTTGATAAAGAAAGTTCTCGTTTGTTTTGGAGAATATTAGGAATTGCCCCGGTTAAAAATGTAATTACTTCAATGGGTGTGGATTTAGGAGAAAATGAATTGTTTTGGGTGTATTATCCTGATATGCGCCCTATATTTACCAAATATGAAGTGTACAATGGAAAAAATTTCGGGGCAAGAATGAGCTGGGATGAATTATTTGAAAGCCGAATGTTTTATGGCAGGATAATAAAAAGTACTATGGATAACCCTTATGATTTGCCTATCAAAGATTATAAAGGGTTAAGCGATAATAAAATTCTTCAGTTATTAGAAGGAGAAAATATAAAAGAAAAAATATTTAATTACGAACAGGATTTGTGGAGTTATTAATTAAGTAATAAAAAAATCGCCTCATTGAGGCGATTTTTTTTGTATGTATTTTTTATATCAAGCTATTGTTTATAAGAATGAATAAAATTTAAAGAAATAAATTAATGTTTATAACTGTGTTGTAATGTATATCCTGCATAAAGATTTGTAAATCACTCTTTTATTTAGAAGTATAAATAATATTCATTTATGTTATAGTTTATTGCATTTTATTTTATTATCTTTACACTGTTTTTAATAGAATATTAGATTTTAAACGGGGCTAGATTTCTATCTTGGCCCTTTTTTTATGAATTGAAATATTCAAATAAGATTTTAGCCCTCTGCTGTCCAATAATTTCCCGTAATGTTTCTTCTGATTGAGCTTTTATATTTTTATATGATTTAAATTTTTTTAATAGTTCTACCGCAGTGGTTTTTCCTATCCCTTTTATATTTTCCAATTCATTGTTAAAAGCACCTTTGCTACGTTGATTGCGATGAAATGTAATTCCGAAACGATGCACCTCATCCCTGATCCGCCTTATCAGTTTTAAACTTACACTGTCCCAAATTAGTTTTTTTGATTCTGTATCAGTTGCAAAAAATATTTCTTCTTCGTTTTTTGCCAGCCCGATTACAGTAAGTTTACCCTCAAGATTTAATTCTTTTATACTTTCCATTGCCGAGCTTAATTGTCCTTTACCACCATCAATAATTACCAATTGAGGAAATGGTAGGTTTTCTTCCTGCACTCGTTTATAACGCCTGTAAATTACTTCTTTCATTGTGGCAAAGTCATTAATGCCTTTTACTGTTTTTACATTAAACCGGCGGTAATCATTTTTGCTTGGTTCTCCATTTTTAAAACACACCATTGCTGATACCGGATAGCTTCCCTGGAGATTTGAATTATCAAAACATTCAATATGCAGTGGTAAAAATTGTAATTGTAAATCTTTTTGAAGTTGATGAAGCACTGCAATTTTTTCATCATCGGTTTTCTTTTCCAACAAAAGCATTTTATTGCGTTTCAGTTCCTCTTTAAAAAAATTTACATTTTTTTGAGAAAGGTCTAATAGCTGTTTTCTTACACCACCTTTAGGAACCGAAGTTTTTGTACCTTCTTCTAAATATTCTATTTCAAAAGGTATAATAATATCAGTAGCATCACTGTTAAAAGTTTTTCTTATTTGGGCTATAGCAAAAGACAATACCTCTGCCGGGGTTTCTTCTAATTTTTTTTCAAGAGTAATGGTTTTAGTTTGAATAATAGCTCCATTAGCTACCGCCAGGTAATTTACATATGCCAGCATTCCGTCTTCTAATATTGAAAAAACATCTACGGTACCTGTATTAGTATTTATTACGGTAGATTTTGATCGGTATTGTTGTAAGTGCTCAATTTTTTTTCTTATGATGTCTGCTTTTTCAAAGTCCATTGCAGCTGCCAGTTCTTGCATTTCCTTTGCAAAATATTGTATCACACCAGCTAGGTTACCTTTTAAAATTTCTTTTATTTGTTGTATGCTTTTATCATAATCAGCATAGTTCTGAAAGCCTTCACAAGGGCCTTTGCAATTGCCGAGGTGGTATTCCAGGCAGACTTTAAATTTCTTTTTTTTAATATTATCTTCAGTAAGATTTAGCTTACATGTTCTTAAAGGAATATTTTGCCTGATAAAATTGAGTAACTCTCTTACTTTTCCGACTGAAGTAAAGGGGCCAAGATAAGTTGAGCCATCATTGATTTTTCTCCTGGTAAAAAATATCCTGGGGAAGGGTTCTTTTTTTATAATAATGTAAGGATAAGTTTTATCATCTTTTAAATTTATATTAAACTTCGGTTGGTATTCTTTAATCAAACTGTTTTCCAGTAAAAAAGCGTCCTGTTCACTATTAACAATTGTAAATTCAATGTGATGAATACGCTGTACCAGCTCATGTGTTTTATAAGTAGTAAATGTTTTCGAAAAATAGGAGCTTACTCTTTTTCTTAAATTCTTTGCCTTGCCTACATATAATAATTCATTAGCAACATCATAATATTTATAAATGCCAGGGTTACTTGGTATGGTGGAGCTAATTGAAAGAAATTCTTTTTGTGTCATACGCTACGTTAAAATTCCCATGTAATCTTTTCTTCTTTTAAAACTATGCTTATTCCTTTTTCATTTTCCTGAATTGTTACTATTAAACAATACCGGTTGCTATACCAGGTAAGCTGTACAATTTTATCAGGATATTTTTTTACCATATAAATTTTCCTGATCGTGTTTTTATCAGGATCTACATAAACATCCCAATGATTTAAATAAAGACTATCTGGCAATTTTTTTATAGGGTTATAAGTAAAAGTAAATGCATTAATAGTCTGATCGTTAAACTTAGTTTCTTCAAAATAATTTGTTAGGTTATTAGTATCTATTACCGGGGTTAAAAACTCTTCCATTTCTTTTTCCAGGTCTTCTATCTTTAACCAGGCAGAATCCACATGATCATTGATTTTAATTTTTTTTAATGGTGTTATGCCTTTTTCTTTAATTTCAGTTATCTGCCCCTTTATGTAAGAAGTTACCGGGAAAAAATTGGCTGGTTTAGTAATGTCAGCATTATTAATATTATTTTTTTTATTATTGCACCCGGCAATAAACAGGCAATAAAGAATTACTGGTATAGCAGGTTTCATAATTGCATATTACATATTTTTCCTTGATTTTAAAAAACCAGTTATGCAAATAATGCTAAGGAAAACTTAATTAATAGGGTTAGGTATTTTGAGCTCAAAATTATTATGGTATTGAGTTACTCTCTATTTACTTTTTTTCTTAAGAAAAAAAGTAACAAAAAAATCAAGGCTGCGAATAAATAGCTAAAATTTACTCCGTTGCGCTACAGCGAAAAAGCTGCACCTGAATTTTTGTACACTAATGAACCAATACAATTATCAGCTTTTGAACTTTATATTATCATTTTCGCTGCTTTACGCCCCACTGTGTAAATTTCTTTACGCTATTTTTCGAGGCCGGGTAACAGACCTTATTTAAAAACAGTAGTAAGTAATTTCAGATCTTTGATTTGCGCTTATTATACCTAATACTATTAATTAAAATAGCGGTAATAAATTTAGAAATTTTTAACCGCTCCAAATTTTATACCCAGGTGGTATAAATTTTCAGAAATGCTATGTTGTTTATAGGTGGAGATTAGTTGATAGCGATATTGAGGGCCAAATTGTAACCTTACTCCATTTTGAGTTTTATATGATATAAAAGTTTCTACAGAAGTATTTATATTCATTTTACGTATCAATGAGCCATCGGTCACATAATTTTTTTATCTGAAGAAATAAGATGTGCATTTCCTGCAAAAATGTAAGTTGGTTGTATACTTGTACTTGCATACCATTGAATTTTGTCTTTACCGGCCAACTTATATTCTATACCAATTGGTATAGATATTTGGTAGGTTTGATTATGATATTTAGATGATTGTTCGCTTGAAATATTAGCTATTGTTGATATCCTGGATTCTAAATATGGATAATCACTGTTGGGATCATCCATAATTAATGTAGTTAAAACAGGGTGATTGGTTTCTAAAGCTGTAAAGGTATAGTTGGTAAAATCGAATTGAAGGCCAGTTTTTAGGCGGATATTTTTTGCAAATGCATAAATTATTCCGGCTCCTGCCTCAATACCCAAAGCAGGATGTTGGTTTAATAATTTTTTTAAATCATTAGCACTGTTTTCATTATCCGATGTGTTATATTTATTCTTAATTGCAAGTTTTCTAAAACTGATATTTGGAGTTGCATATATTTCGTAAGATATCCTGTTTTTCCAGGCACTTCTCCTGGATTTGTGATATAAGGCATAGTTATCTATCCAGGCTTTATCGTTATCTGATAAATTATTAATTGTTGTTTTTTTAGATTGATCAATATTTTGCAGGGTTAAGTTGTCATCCGGCATATCTTTTTTATCATTGATGGGAAGAGCAGGCTCATCACTATTAATAATGGATATTTTTGGTTGTAGAATATTACTAACGGGTATAAAAATTTGTTCATCATTGTTTAAAATAGGCGCTATTGTTTTTTTATCAACTTTATTATTAAGATTATGTAAAGGTTCTTGAATAATTGAATGATTTTTTTATCGTTATTATTTATATTTAATTGTTTGGCTCCCACTTCATTCTGTGACACGGTATTGTCAGGATTAGTATTTAAAGAATTATCTATGTTAATATTAGTATTGTAAGTAGCAGGATTGAAAAATAAATTTTTAATAGGGTTTTTATCAGCAGCAACTAAAATTGTAGTAGAGATTTTATTATTAATATTTTTAATTGCAGTTTGTTTATTAGCAGTTGTTGTGTTTAGATAACCCAGTACGCCTTAGGCTGTAATTAATAACAGGCTTATGGTAATTGAAGGCCATTTTTTTCCAGGATGCAGGTCGTTATAGATGCTATGCCAAATTCTTTTCGAAGGTCGCATTCTAAATTCATCCAGTTTGTCCTTCAACATCCTTTCAAAATTATCGGTATAAATTTTCTTCTCCATCTTTATCTTTCACATTAAGATTTTAATGATATTACTTTTACAACCTTTGGGCTGTAGCAATAAAAACAGTTTTATCCTTCGGTTTAAATAATATTTTCTTTTTAATTAAAATATCTTCTAATACTGCCTTAGCACGGGTGTACTGGCTACGGCTGGTACTTTCTTCAATATCAAGTATTTCTGCAATTTCTTTATGAGAAAAACCTTCTATGGCATATAAATTTAATACTGTCCTGTATCCTATTGGCAATAACCTGATACATTCCACTACTTGTTTGGCCTGCATTATGGCAGGTATCATAGCTTCTGTTATGTGAATACTGTTGGCATGTATCAGGTCTACACTGTCAGTAAATTTTTTATTTTTTTTCAGGATATTAATGCAGGTATGTACTATAATTCTTCTTATCCATCCTTCTAAGGCACCTTCACTTCTATATTGGTGTATTTGAGTAAACACTTTTATAAAACCTTCCTGGAGCATATCTTCTGCATCTTCCCTGTTCTTGGCAAAGCGGTAACACACACCCAGCATTTTTGGGCTAAAACGGTTATAAAGAGCTTCCTGCGAAGCTGCATTATTTTTAAGACATCCGGCTAATAGCAGCTCTTCTGTCATATTGTTTTTTTGTTTACCTTATAAATATAGACAATTTCATCCGCTTTTTTGCTGCATTAAAAAAGTAATACACTAATATGGCGCTATATAATATTATGGGCTAATTAAAATTTCACCTGTCATTTCAGAAGGCACAGGCAAGCCCATCATCGTTAATATGCTTGGTGCAATATCAGCTAATTTACCACTTTTCACTTCCCCATGCCACTTTTTATCAATTACAAATAACGGTACAGGATTTAATGTATGTGCAGTATTCGGGCTACCATCTTCATTAATTAAATAATCAGCATTTCCATGATCAGCTGTAAGAAAAACAAAATAATCATTTTGTAAGGCTGCTGTAACTACTTTTTCTACGCAATTATCTACAGTTTCAACTGCTTTAATTACAGCATCCCATATACCTGTATGTCCTACCATATCAGCATTGGCAAAATTTAAACAGATAAAATCAGCTGTTCTATTGTTAATTTCAGGGATTATGGCTTCTGTTACCTGGTAGGCGCTCATTTCAGGTTGCAAATCATACGTGGCTACTTTAGGTGATGGTATCATTATCCTTCTTTCACCTTTAAATGGAGTTTCTCTTCCACCACTAAAAAAAAAACTTACATGTGGATATTTTTCAGTTTCAGCAATCCTAATCTGGCTCTTGTCATTTCTTTGTAAAATTTCACCTATTGTATTATTCAAATCATCTTTTTCAAATGCAACATGCACATTAGTGAAATTATGATCATATAACGTCATTGTTGTATACTGCAAATCCAGTCTTCTCATATCAAAATCTTCATAATTGCTTTGTGTAAGCACTTCTGTAATTTCTCTGCACCGGTCTGTTCTAAAATTAAAGGAAATAACAGCGTCACCATTTTTAATTGTAGTATCTATTGTATTATTGATGATAGGCTTTATAAATTCATCAGTAATACCTTCATTGTAAGATTGTATTATTTGCTGTGTAATATTATCTGTTTTTAAACCAGTAGCATGTACCATCGCATCATAAGCCAGCTTTACCCTTTCCCATCTTTTATCCCTGTCCATAGCATAATAACGGCCAGTAACTGTAGCTATGTTGCCAACTGTATTATTTAAGTGGTTTTGTAAATCTGTTATAAATACAATACCACTTTTAGGATCTGTATCCCTTCCATCTGTAAAAGCATGAACCAATACTTTGATAAGCCCCTGTAACTTGCAAAAATTTATTATGGCTTTAAGATGATTGATATGTGAGTGTACACCGCCACTACTTACAAGGCCGATTAGGTGGAGCGTTTTTTTATTGTCTTTTGCATACCGTATAGCAGCTAACAAAGCTCTGTTTTTATAAAAATTACCTTCCCTGATGGATAGGTTTATTCTTTGTAACTCCTGGTATACAATTCTTCCGGCACCTAAATTTAAGTGACCAACTTCACTATTACCCATTTGTCCTTTCGGTAGCCCCACTTCTTCTCCGCATGTAACCAAAGTAGTACCAGGGTACTGGCCATATAAAGAATTGATAAAAGGTGTTTTGGCATGTTGTATGGCATCACTGCTTGCCGATTTACCCAGCCCCCACCCATCCATAATTAGTAATATTCCTTTTTTATTTTCCATAAAGTAAATCTAAAGAAAATGTGGATAAACGAACGTTTTAATCCCTAAATGTCTGGGTTTTTTATGTCTATAGTATTCCGTAACAAAATTGGCACGTTTTTAGTGTCTTATTATTGTCTTTTATGACATAAAATATATGAAAAAATATTTAGGCTTATTAAGTATCATTTTATTGCTAAGTTCTTTTAGAAATTTTTCCGGAATTGATGATGTGGTGGCTGCAATGAGATCAGGAAATGCTTATTTGCTAGCAAAAAATTTTGATAATACTGTAGAAATTATTATGCCCGATAAAAGTAATAGTTACAGTAAAAATCAGGCAGAGGTGGTATTAAAAGATTTTTTTTCTACTAATACTGTGCAAGCATTTGCCATTATTCATAAAGGTGAAAATGCAGGCTCTCAATATTGTATTGGTAATTTGATTACCAAAACAGGTGTTTACAGAACAACTGTATATATGAAATTTAAAGCGGGTAACTCGGTAGTTCAGGAAATACGGTTTGAAAAATAATTAATATCACTTTATAAAAAAAACCCCAACTTGTTGGGGTTTTTTTTATAAAAACTTTGTATATAATACAAAAGTAATTCTGTTTTGTATTTTTGTATAATGCATAAACAATTAATTGCTTTAATACAAACTGCGCTGCAAGAAGATATTGGTGATGGGGACCATTCAACTTTATCCTGTATACAACCCAAAGCCAAAGGAAAGGCTATACTTAAAATAAAAGCGCAGGGTATTTTAGCCGGTGTAGAAATAGCAAAAGAGATATTTCATTTTGTACAATCGGATGCAATTTTTAAGCCCCATAAAAAAGACGGCGAAGCAATGCAATACGGGGAAATAGCATTTGAAATAGACGCAGATATACAAACCATACTTACTTGCGAAAGACTGGTATTAAATTGTATGCAAAGAATGAGCGGTATAGCCACACTTACTAAAACTTATGTAGATAAATTACGTACATATAAGACAAAGCTATTAGATACAAGGAAAACCACTCCTAATTTTAGGTTGCTGGAAAAAGAAGCAGTACGTATTGGAGGAGGTATTAATCATAGGTTTGGTTTGTATGATATGATTATGTTAAAAGATAATCATATAGATTATTGTGGTGGAATTGAAAAAGCAATACTAATGGCTAATTCCTATATACAAAAAAATAAACTTCATCTAAAAATAGAAATAGAAGCAAGAAGCATAAGCGATGTGGAAAAGGTAATGGAAGTGGGGAAAATTGACAGGATAATGCTTGATAATTTTAAACCAGCGGATATTATAAATGCTTTGCAAATAATAGATGGTAAATATGAAACTGAAGCCAGTGGCGGCATAACTTTAGATAATATAGAAGAATATGCAGCTACAGGAGTTGATTTTATAAGTAGTGGAGCTATTATTCACCAGGCAATAAGCCTGGATTTAAGCTTAAAAGCGAAATTACTGGCTTAACTCATACTACCATATTATTTAAACAATTAGATAATAGTTCATTATTATGGCAAAAAAAATTATTAAGTCTTTAAGCGCTTTGGTATATTCTACTGACCCTGATTTTAAAATAGAAGAAAATCAAACAGAAGAACAAATTCATATACCTACCAATCAACAGACAATAAGAGTAAAATTAGAAAAAAAACACCGCGGTGGTAAAGTAGTAACTTTAATAGAAGGTTTTATCGGAACAAATACCGATAAAGAAAACCTGGGGAAAAATCTTAAAACCTTTTGTGGCACAGGGGGGGCTGTAAAAGATGATGAAATATTAATACAAGGAGATAACAGGGATAAAGTAGTGCAATGGTTTGTAAAAAATGGATATACTAATACTAAAAGATATAAAATTTTAAAAATATCGGCTTATATAATATTAATAAATCATTTAACAAAAAAAGAGAAAATATTGAACTAGCTTTGTATAGCATATTAGCATAAATTTTATTAAATTATGTATAAGATTACAGATGGTATAAAAATAAGTGTAGAAACTTTTTTTCAGCCGGATTATAGCAATCCTGCAAATAATGAATTTATGTTTGCGTATAGGATAACTATTGAAAATACCAATGATTTCCAGGTTAAATTATTAAGGCGGTACTGGAAAATTTATGATAGTAATGGTACAACTAAGGAGGTAGAAGGAGAAGGGGTAATAGGAGTTCAACCGGTACTAAATCCGGGAGAAAGATATCAGTATGTAAGCGGCTGCAACTTAAAAACAGAAATTGGTAAAATGCATGGTTCTTACCAATTTGAAAATATGGTTACCAAAAAAGAATTTTCTGTTTTGATACCTGCTTTTGAAATGAGCGTACCTTATAAATGGAATTAAATGAAAAATTACAGGAATTTTAACTTATCTTAGTAATACCCATATTTAACAAACATTGATATAATCCGTGTGCACAACTTATTTTTTAAATTGCACTAAATATTAAACAAATTAGAATAGTTTATGGCTAAAGTCACTTTCAATAATAAAAATAACGAGTTTTATCAAAGCTTAAAACTAGCTGTAGATGATTATTTCGAAAAAAATAAAATTAAAAAAACAGGTGATAAACGTTTGTATATTAAAACCATTGTTTTAGTGGGAAGCGCCATTGCTATGTATACCAGTTTAATTTTTGTGAGTATGAATGGGTGGGCTGCCATCTTAATTTGTGCATTGCTGGGTTTTGTATTTGCCTCAATTGGATTTAGTGTAATGCATGATGCTAATCACGGAAGTTACAGCACAAAAGGATATATCAATGATCTTTTAGGGCTATCCGCCAATGCTTTAGGGCCAGTTCGTATTTCTGGAAACAAAAGCATAATATAATTCATCATACCTATACTAATGTAGATGGCATTGATGATGATATAGCAAAAAGCCCTATTATACGTCAATGCGATTCTCAAAAATGGGTACCTGCACATAAAGTGCAACATCTTTATTTATTACCTATTTATTCATTATCTTCTCTTTTTTGGTTATTTTTTATGGATTTTACAAAATATTTTACCCGGAAAATTTATACCACAGATGCCTGGAAAATGACAGCTAAAAATCATGTTATTTTTTGGGCTACTAAAATATTATATTTTACTTTTTATATAATTATTCCTGCTATGATATGGGGATGGGGGGCATGGGCAATAGGTTTTTTGGTATTGCATGTAGTGATGGGCCTTACCTTGTCTTTAGTATTTCAATTGGCGCATGTAGTAGAAAATACAGAATTTGAAAGCGTACCATTAGATGAAACCAAGCATATAGAAACCGCCTGGGCAGAACATCAATTAAGAACCACTGCAAATTTTGCCATGGACAGCAAAGTAATTTCATGGTTTGTGGGCGGATTGAATTACCAGATTGAACATCACCTGTTCCCACGTATCAGCCATGTACATTACCCGGCCATCAGTAAAATTGTACAGGAAAAATGTGCGGAATTTCATTTTCCATATCACAATAATCCTACGCTAGCAAAGGCACTAGCATCACATTTCCGGGTTATGAAATATTTGGGACAAAAGTCCGCAGCTATGCAGCTGCAGGCAAAAGCAGCATAATAATTATCTTACGGTTTATATTTTGATTGCTGGTAAATGGTATCAGGATCCATAGTTGCCAGTTGCAGCAATGTAACGCTACTGTTTTTTTGCATGTATTTTTTTACAATTTGCCATCCTGCAAACGACCCGATATTCCCTGGCGAGTCTTTACCTAACTCTTGTGTTTTTGGGCCTTCTCCTATATAATTTTTAATAATGTTATTATCGATTGTTCGCAGCAGGTTATTCTGTATAAATAAATCCCATATTCTGCGCTCATTTCCATAACAACCTTCCATCTGTTCTTTAGTATATCCGATCAATTTAAACTCTTCGGTGTAGGGTAATAATTTTTGTAAAATAAAAAGCCTTTTTCCTCTTTCAACCATTTGTTCTACAAGTGATTTTTCTTCTATTTTTTCAGGGAACATGTCAAGCACCACATTTTTTATACAGTTAATTGCAATATAACCCGGCTCAAATCTTTTACTGATGTATTCCGGGTAGGTTTGCTGAACTATTTCTGATTTATATAATGAAAAGTTTTTACCCAGATGATGATGTAGCCCTATTACAAATGCTTCATCAGTTAATATATCACCATACCCATCCAATGGGCCTATATATGTTATAATTTTTGACGGAGCGGAATAACCAGGAAAATAATGCTTCAAAAATTGTAAGCCTTTTTTTATTTCTTTTTCATAAGGAGAAAAATCTTTAAAAACTATTGCTGCACTATCATAAACAGGCCTGTATGCTTTTATAAACCCATTTACATACTTTGCAGAAGTATCGGCAGGCCAGGCCGGATCTACATTTAATATAGTTTCAAGATAGTTTTGTGTAAATGAAGGAGTATTGGTATTTATTTGTTGTAAATAAGAAAATAAGTTGTCTTTCGTAGTGTCAAAAAAATCGTTTTCAAACCTTTGTGTTGTAATCTTTATTGCAATATTTGAAACATCAGGTATATTTTCTTTAGAATTGCAGGAGGCAATAACCAACAATATTAAAAAGTACTTTATTAAACGCATAAATGAAATATTTAACTTTGCAGAGAATCAATTATAAGTCATTAAAAGTAAAGCTTCTTTGCCACGTATGCAGAATATAATATATTAATATTGAGTAAAATGATAATTAATTATATAGAGGGCATTAAAAATAACACCATTTATTATGAAAATTTTTTTAGCACAGCAAAATTATCATATTGGAAATTTTGAAAGCAATACCAATAAAATTATTGATGCTATCCGGCAGGCTAAACAGCAGGGCGGGGATTTAATTGTTTTCAGTGAGTTGAGTGTTTGTGGTTATGCCCCTATGGATTTTTTAGAGTTTGATGATTTTATCAATAAATGCTATGCTGCTGTTGATGCCATAAAACAGCATGCAGATACGATCGGAGTATTAATTGGCGCACCAGCTAAAAATAGTATCCGGGAAGGTAAAGACCTTTTTAACGCAGCTTTTTTTATGCATCAGAAAGAGATAAAAAATATAATTCATAAAACCTGTTTGCCTACCTATGATGTATTTAATGAAAACCGGTATTTTGAACCTGCATATGAATGGCATACCATTAATTTAAAAGGCAAAAAAATTGCAGTTACCATTTGCGAAGATATCTGGAACTTAGGGGACAACCCATTGTACAGAATTTGCCCGATGAATGAATTAATGAAACAACAGCCTGACCTAATGATTAACCTCTCCGCAAGCCCATTTGATTATACCCATGAAGAAGACAGACAAGCAACTATAAAAGCTAATGTGCTAAAATATAAGTTACCTTTATTTTATTGCAATGCTGTAGGCAGCCAGACAGAAATAGTATTCGATGGGGGATCTCTAGTATTTGATGCAGCTGCTAATCTTTGCGGGCAATTGCCGATGTTCCAGGAAGCATTGGCAGGCTATGAATTAAAAGATGATGGAAGTATAGATGCGGCAGTTATTATTAAAAGATCCGAAGAAATAAATGATAAAGAATTAAGCCCGGTAGTATTAGAGGAATCATTAAACATACCGCATATACATGATGCGATAATACTAGGGATAAAAGATTATTTTTCAAAAATGGGTTTTACAAAAGCCATAATAGGCAGTAGTGGCGGTATCGACAGCGCTGTGGTGCTGGCGCTGGCCTGTAAAGCATTAGGGGCAGAAAACGTGAGAGCAGTTTTAATGCCATCACAATACTCAACCGGCCATTCGGTAAATGATGCAGAGCAGCTGAGCAAAAATTTAAATAACCCTTATGATATCATACCTATAAAAAATATTTATGATTCTTTTTTAAAAGAACTAGATCCTGTTTTTAATAACTTACCCTTTGGCATAGCCGAAGAAAATATTCAAAGCAGAACCAGGGGAAATTTATTAATGGCCATAGCTAATAAATTCGGATATATTTTATTAAACACTAGTAATAAAAGCGAGCTGGCCACAGGTTACGGCACTTTATACGGCGATATGGCCGGCGGTATTGGCATACTGGGAGATTGTTATAAACTGCAGGTGTATGAGCTGGCTAAATATATTAACCGCACTCATGAAATAATTCCTGGCAATATAATTACCAAAGCACCCAGTGCCGAGTTAAGGCCCGGGCAAAAAGATGCAGACTCCCTGCCGGAATATAATGTGCTCGATAAAATTCTATATCAATATATTGAATGTACGCAGGGACCAAATGAAATAAAAGCACAAGGATTTGACGCTGCATTAGTAGACAGGGTACTGCGTATGGTTAATATAAATGAATACAAGCGCAATCAATTTTGCCCTATCATACGTATATCACCAAAAGCTTTTGGCGTTGGTAGAAGAGTGCCAATTGTAGGTAAATATCTTTCCTGAAAATGTAGTTGCAATTATTTCTCAACTGGTTTTTAATTAGAGTTATATGGCAAATTATTATTCAGTTATTATAAGGTTTGTATATGTTGTATCTTTTTAACTAACGCTACAGAGTGTACGCAAAATTTATTTTTGTTGTCACCCTTCACCCAATGTCATTTAGCTAAGATGCTCGACATTTTTTAAGTTCAATGCATAGTAACAAGGTCGACAACCTTATGCCCAACTCATCTGATATTTTAGCTAAATGACATTGCCCCGCAGCCATTTATCAGAAAACTATATTAGCATAATTGAAGTCTCCACAGTTTATTTTAACCGGTTAAATTCCCAACTCAGTAAAGTAAAAACCCTGTTCAGTAATATTGCTTGCAATACCCAGCAATAGCAAGCTTAGTTTTGATATATCATTACAGGCGGCTAAATATTAACGGTACTCAGATTTATTAAATAGCTTAAAATAGTGCGACTGATATGTGTGATTGGTGTTCGGGATGTGTGTAGGGCATCCCGAACTTTTTTTAAATTCACTACTTGGTTTTAATAAATGTGTGAGCATTAAGTAGACCCAGTCATTCATTAATCAGAAACGTTAATTCATTAACTCAGCATATTTAATTACAAAATTAAATCAGTAAATTACAACTAGATAAACGCGGAAGCCGAAAAGCGTAAATTAGAGTAGGTATAAATCTAAATTTATTAAAAATGCAAACGAAAAAATTAGAAAGCTTAAAAAAAGAAATTTTCACTCAAAACATTAATGTAATTAAAGGTGGTCAGCCTATGGATGGCCAAAAGCCTACTTGGGACGTTGTATTAAAAAAACGAGTATCGTACAACAAAGAAAGTTAATAACTAACATTATTTCAATTTCAAGCTATTTCGAAAGAAATAGCTTTTTTTTTAATATAAAATATACGATTTTTACAAATAAATTCAATAACTGCATTTTGTTTAAACCTTTTCCTTTTTACCAGCAATACGATGCAATGGACTGTGGCCCTACATGCCTGCGCATGATAGCCAGGTATTATGGTAAAAACTATACCCTCGAAAATCTGCGTGGTAAAAGCAGCATCAGCCGGGAAGGCGTATCTATGCTTGGTATCAGCCAGGCTGCGGAAGAAATAGGATTTAGAACACTAGGCGGCCGGCTATCCCTGGAAAAATTAATAGAGCTGGCTCCTTTACCCTGTATTTTGCATTGGGATCAAAATCACTTTGTAGTTTTATACAACATTAAAAAAAAGCGTAAGGGATTAACAGGTAAAAAAGAATATGTTTTTTATATCTCTGATCCCGGGC
The DNA here is from genome assembly GCA_016713965.1 of Chitinophagaceae bacterium. Lineage (GTDB taxonomy): Bacteria > Bacteroidota > Bacteroidia > Chitinophagales > Chitinophagaceae > Ferruginibacter. Next base: position 297,041 of record JADJOC010000002.1, on the reverse strand, counting down.
GCAGCCGTTTAGAATATTCGCAGCAGGAATTTCTTTCTCATTGGGCCAGCACCCAGATGGAACACGAGCCACATGGTATTGCATTAATGCTGGAACCTACTCCTTTATTTTATGAGCAGGAAGATGAAACACAAAATAAGCTGGGCTTTAAATTACTGTTCAGCTATGTTTTAAAATATAAAAAATTACTGGTACAACTTATCTTAAGCCTTATTATTGGAAGTATTTTACAACTAATTTTTCCTTTTCTTACCCAATCAATAGTTGATGTTGGAATAAACAACCAGAATTTAAATTTTATCTACCTGGTTTTAGCGGCACAATTGATGTTATTCATAGGACGCACTTCTGTAGAATTTATACGCAGTTGGATTTTATTGTACATTAGCACACGCATTAATATCTCTATCTTATCTGATTTTTTTATAAAATTAATGAAACTCCCACTAGCATTTTTTGATGTAAAAATGCAAGGCGATATCATGCAGCGGATCAATGACCACCAGCGGATAGAACATTTTTTGACCGGGGCCACATTGAATACTTTATTCTCATTTATCAATCTCCTTATTTTTAGTATAGTATTGGCTATATACAATTCCACTATCTTTTTTATTTTTCTGGCAGGTAGCGTTTTGTATATGCTTTGGATCATGCTATTTTTAAAGAGCAGGCGCACATTGGATTTTAAACGCTTTGATGTAGCCAGTAAAGAATCGAACATAGTTATTGAGCTCATTAACGGTATGCAGGAAATTAAAATGAATAACTGCGAAACCCAAAAACGCTGGAAATGGGAACGCATGCAGGCCAAGCAATTCAGGCTTAACTTTAAGCAATTGGCATTAAGCCAGTATCAGCAGGTAGGTGCTGTATTTATTAATGAAGGGAAAAATATATTTATAACTTTTTTAGCCGCAAAAGCTGTAATAAGCGGATCGCTTACATTAGGTGAAATGCTAGCTGTACAATACATCATTGGCCAGCTAAATAGCCCGATAGAACAGCTGATTGGGTTTATGCAAACAGCCCAGGATGCAAAAATCAGCCTGGAAAGGTTAAATGAAATTCATGCTAAAGAAGATGAAGAACCAAAGGATAAGCCCAAGCTCCAATTTTTACCTGCAGATAAATCATTTAATATAAAAAACTTAAGCTTTCAATACCCGGGTGCAGGCAATGACCCTGTATTAAAAGATATAAACCTTACCATTCCTGAAGGAAAAGTAACCGCTATTGTAGGCGCAAGCGGCAGTGGGAAAACTACCCTTTTAAAATTATTATTAAAATTTTATAATCCAACCCAGGGAGAAATAAGATTAGGAGAAACCCAGTTGGATAATATCAGTCACCGGGTATGGAGAAGCAAATGCGGCGTAGTGATGCAGGATGGATTTATTTTTTCAGACACCATTGCCCATAATATTGCTGTAGATAATGAATATCCCGATATTGAAAAACTGGTTGGAGCAACTAATACGGCCAATATTAAAGAATTTGTTGAATCCCTGCCATTGACTTACAATACAAAAATTGGTGCAGAAGGCAATGGTATCAGCCAGGGGCAACGACAGCGCATACTTATAGCAAGAGCCGTATATAAAAATCCTGATTATATATTTTTTGATGAAGCTACCAATGCTTTGGATGCCAATAATGAAAAAGTAATTATGGAAAACCTAGATGAATTTTTTAAAGGAAGGACGGTGGTGGTGGTGGCCCACCGGCTAAGTACTGTAAAAAATGCACATCAGATTGTAGTTTTAGATAAAGGTGTAATTACGGAATACGGTACGCATGAAGAACTAACCGCCTTGAAAGGTGATTATTACAAACTGGTTAAAAATCAATTGGAACTGGGAAATTAAAAAAATAACATGCCCGACAACCTGGAACATATTGAAGTAGAAAAACAGAGGAAATTATACAACCTTTAGAATTGCGCAGCGACGCTATTGAGGAATTAATCAGCAATGATCCGAGCTGGATGGTACGTTGGGGCATAACTATTTTCTTTTTTACCCTCTTATTTTTATTAACTATTGCGTGGATAATTAAATATCCGGATACTGTTTCTGCCCCTTTAAAAATAACAACTATTGATGCACCAAAATCTATACAGGCTAAAATAGGCGGCAAACTTATCAAATTATTTGTACAGCCTAACGATTCCGTTAATACAAATGATATTTTAGCTTTTATAGAAAGCACAGCTTCACATGAGCAAGTGCTAAAGCTATCAACAGATATGGATACCATCTCATCATTAATACAAGGAGGACAGGTAGAAATAGTCAGCAACCATATTAAAAATAATTATGCACAACTGGGAGAGGTACAGCTAGCTTACCAGAATTTTTATAGTGCTTATTTACAGTTTAAAAATTATTTATCATCAGGATTTTACCTGGCGAAAAAAAATTATTTATACAAAGACCTCAATAATTTACGCCAGTTACAGGTCAGTATACAACAGGAAAAAATCATTTATACCCAGGATTATAATTTAGCAGAACAAGCGTATAAAAGAAAGCAACAACTGGCAAATGATAAAGTGATTGCTCTTTCGGAACTTAAAGAAGAAGAAAGCAAATTATTAGCTAAAAAAATGCCATTGCAGCAACTTACTGCAAGTGCTATTAACAATCAATCTTTACAAAATGATAAGCAAAAGGAATTATTAGAATTAGAAAAACAAATTGCAGAGCAAAAAATATTTTTTTACAAGCTGCCAATACTTTAAGTAGTACAATTGAAGATTGGAAATCCAAATATGTTATATTTTCTCCTATAAATGGGAGAGTGGTTTTTACTACTTCATTAGAAGAAAAGCAAACGCTGGTTCCTAACCAGGAAATATTTTATATTGCTACCAGCAATACAAAGTATTTCGGAGAAATGTATGTGCCCCAGGAAAATTTATGTAAGCTTAAAGCAGGGCAGATTGTTTTAATTAAATTTTCAGCTTACCCTTTCCAGGAATTCGGTAGCGTAAAAGGTACAGTAGGTTTTATTGCTGATGTTCCTAAAGAAAATACTTACCTGGTACACATTAACATGCCCACCACCTTAGTTACAAATTATAAAAAAGCAATCAGCTATAAAAACGGCATGACTGCTATTGGGGAGATAGTGGTAAAAGAAGACAGGTTAATTAATAAATTAATTTTTAATATTAGAAAAATGCTGAATTAACCTTGATAGCTTACTTATTAAATAAGTTTCGCTAATTCCTTTTTCACTTTATATAAATATTTGTATTAACTAATAGTTCTATAGCACCTAATATATAAGGCAGCTTAATTAGGCTGCCTTATATTACACTTATACAATTATTATTACTTAAACTTTGCTGTAAACCCTTCTGGTTTACAATCTGCAACACCGTTTACATTAGTAGTGGCACAACTACAACATCCGCCGCCGGCACCACCAAAGATTGTTTTTGTAATCTCTTTAGTAAAAAATTCATTTTTTACACTTTCTAATTTTTTTTGATTTTTCATTTTAATAGAATTTATAGTTTTTGCCTACTCTTTATACGCTTTTCAGCTACCGCGTTTGATATGTCAAAACTATTTCAAATAGAAAACAGCATTGCTACTAACCTTGCTGAACTGGTATTTTTATAATCCGAACTGTAATTATGATGGCAATTGAAGTACTTAAGGGATGCTATTTTTTGAAAGTAATAACTTGTTAATGTTACTTGCAGGAAGAATAATTGAAGTAAAATGCTGATAGCCATGTTAATGGTTGCTGATAAGCAGGAGATGAATTATGTCAATAACTCAAAAATGAACAAATAATTTGTATACAAAAAATTTAAGCAACAAATGCTTAATTATGTAGGTTATAATTTTTTCTCAAAATGATTACATTATGCTGCTCCCAACGTTTAAAGAGGATCCTGTATCAGAAGTTCCGGTAGTATCATATCCATCGTGCTGCCCACTATTACAGGCCATAAAAATACTCATACTCGTTAATAATGCTGATGCGAAAATTATTTTTTTCATAATGATTTTGTTTAACGTTTATAATAGTTATCGCTAAACAAACGGCACGCCATTTTTAATAGGAATACAAATAATATATTATGTTATCAATAATTCGTACAGGCAGCTTTATTTAAAAAACCCGGATAATTTTTGGGTCGTAAAATATAGCAGGTAAAAAAGAATGCTTAGAAAAGTAGTAATGCTCCATGTTTGTATATGCTCATGGGGAAGTAGAAACCTTTCTCCTATATCTTGAAATAAAGTAAAAGGTTTATTAATAATATTCCAGCTATTCCATCTTAAAAAGCGCCCTAGATACACACCAAAGGATGATATAAATAGAATTGTAAAAACACTAAGTTGGATATACTTAGTATCCACATATTTTTTTAAGATCATTTCGATAATATGTAATGATGAGAAAGCCAGTAATAAACCTAATACACTTGCGCTAAATAATAAAATAATATCAAACCATTTAGGAACTTCATTTATATTTTGTAAGTGTACAATATCAGTGACAATATATAAAGCATTAGGAAAAAATAACAGCCATATTCCCATCCCAAAAAATATAAAATATTTTTTTACATCTGGCTTTGCATATAAAAATAAATACCTTGAAATAATAAAAGGTATAAATGCTAAAAATATATTCCATATTAAAAACGCAAATTGCAAACTGCTAGTAATATAAAACCTTACAAACAACAGGCATAATATAAAAATACAATACGCAAAAATAAGCTGATATAAAACCTTTATTCCTCTCATAATTGAATGGATTTTAATAGTACAATAATTTTTGGAAAAAAAATAATGAACCCTATAGCCATGCTTGCTATAGAAGCAACTAATACTGCGCCTGCAGATATATCTTTAATATTTTTAATTTGGGGATGTATACCAGGATTTATGAAATCGCAAATTTTCTCCATAGCAGTATTGATTAATTCTAATGATAATACTATTGCATTTGATAATAGAATGGCAATCCATTCTATTGCATTTAGTTTGAGTAATACACTTAATAAAATAGACAGTAACCCAAGTGTACACTCTATTTTAAAGTTCCGCTCCGAACAAATAGCCAATTTAATACCATTAAAAGCATATTTAAATGAGGTAATAAATTTCATAATGTTGTGTTGAATTAAACAATATTTATTCTTTTAATTTTTTTGAATAAAATAATACTGCAATTAATAATGAAATAAACCCGATAGTAATTGAGATAAAAATTCAATATCAATATGCTGCTTTTTATTTATCCCATATACCATTAAATAAAGCATACAAGCTGCCGGTATTGAAACCATACTAGCAGTTTTTATGGCAGTAGAAAGTGTTTTATTGCCAGGTTCACCTTTCTTCTTCATTCGCTGTACACATTCCCACATAAAAAGTACAGCAGGCAATGCTAAGGCCAGGCTAAATATAAAAACCGTAACTGCCGCAGGTATAAACCGGCTAAATAAGAATTTCCGGGAATACAGGAAATAACCATTACCTAAGCCATTTATAAAAGCAGTAATAAACCAAATTTTAAGATAGATAAATTTCATTTATTTTATTTTTTAAACCCGCTGTTGGTTCTTTTAAAATTTCAAACCATTTCCATTTAGATATTGGTGGTGCTTTTTTACCACGTATATATGCTTTTTTAAATGCCTTCCAATATTCAGGCATGGTTATTAATCCATATAACACTGTAGCTATTACAGGGAAGGATAGGTGGCCATTGCCCAGCATAAAGCACTGCAGGCAACCTTCTCCCTCATCCGTAGTATCATACTCTAATAAAATGTGCTTAATGTCATGCCTGGCATAATAAGGTAGGAGATCAAGTTTTTTTTCATGTAGAAAATACACTAAATCAGATCCTAATGTACCATCTGGAAACCTCTCCAACTCATGCAACGAAAATGGAAATATTTCCGGCTTTCGTATTATACGTAAAACAGGCAATGCCATTTTATGCGTCAGGTAAACTAATAATTTAGATCTGAATTTTATAATTTGTTTGTGCATTTTAAAAGCGCTTTGTAATTCAAAGTGATTGAACAAAAAAAATTATTTTATATTACCAATCATTTTCTCCAAAGCTCCTAAGTGAAGCTTAAAAGATTTTTCTCCTAATTTGGTAATAGTATATGTAGTATTTGTTTTACGGCCTATAAATGATTTTTGTACTTTAATAAAGCTATTTTCTTCCAATGTTTTTAAATGACTTGCGAGGTTACCATCAGTAATATCCAGCAACTCTTTTAACTCATTAAAGTTTACGGCATTATTTACCATAAGGGCACTCATAATGCCCAACCGTATACGGCTGTCAAAAATTTTGTTTAGGTCTTGTATCGGGTTATTCATTATAAGAATTTGCCAAAGGCTAATTTAATTATTCAGGATTATTATTTATTGCCATACCTGGTTTCTCATATTTCAACCACATAACAATTCCATAAATTATATGTAAGCAACCAAAACCTGCAGCCCAAAAATACAGCCCATGACTACCCATCCACAAATTAGAAACACCTAAAATAAGCTGGCCGTAACCCAAATACCTGATTTCACCTAATGTATACTTACTTGCATTAATTAATGCAAGGCCATAAAATAATAAGCAACCAGGGGCTATCAATTGATACTGGTGCAGTTGGATCATCCGCAATAAAAAAATACCCCCAATTGTTAAAGGAATAAGCAAATTCCATAAGAGCCTTGCAGTAGTGCTGCCCCAAAGCGGCACTTTGGTTTTTTACTTCGCAAGGCAGTAAATAACAGAGCGGATAAAAAAGCTCCTGCAAAAGTACCAACGCCAATTAAAATAAGCTTTGTTAATAATGATCTGTAACTATCATAACCAGAACTATAAATGTACCATAAACTTAACTCTTTACTGGCCAACCATGCACCTATTAATGCACAAACACCAGCGGAGATACCGCTCCAACCGCTCAGACTGATGAATTTACTGCTCCGCTCCATCATCCGCTTAATATCCTGAAGCGCTTCTAATGATTGCTTTTGTTCATTCATGTGTAAAGTACTTTGAAATACAAAGTAAGTAATAGATTTTGGATTTGCAAAATTAATTAAATAGCATACTTATGTACATTTTATCAACTTATAAGGTCAATTTGCTAATGATCAGTTCGCAGGATTTTAAAATTTCTTCTTCATTAATCACCAATGGTGGTACAATACGCAAACAATTATCAGCAAATAAAAACCAATCTGTAAACACGCCAGTTTTATTTACGCCAGCTTCTGCTATTAATAAATCAATGATTTTTTTATTTACTTCAAAATTTTCAAATTCTACAGCCATCATTAACCCTCTGGAATAAATGGCTTTAATATTTTTATGCTTTAGTAAAGACAAAAATAATTGCTCTTTATGACTGACATCATTTATTAATTTCTCCTCTAACAAAACCTGCATGGCTGCATAACCGGCTGCACAGCAAACCGGGTGGCCCCCAAAAGTATTAATGTGTCCCAACACAGGATTGTAAGAAAGTGTATCCATTAATTTTTTATCAGCTATAAAAGCGCCTAAAGGCATACCACCGCCTAAAGCTTTTCCCAGTAATAAAATATCTGGCACCACATCAAATTGCTCAAACGCCCATAAGGTCCCATTGCGGCCAAAGCCACATTGTATTTCATCTAATATTAATAACGCACCGGTTTCTGTACATTTATTTTTTAAGGCTTTTAGCCAACCATTCAACGGTACTTTTACACCGGCTTCGGCTTGTATGGTTTCGGCTATTACGCAGGCTGTTTTATTGGTGATCAAATTTAAATCCTCAAGCGAATTATACTGTAGTTGTAAAATGTCAGGGAGCAGTGGCCTGAATGCCTGCTGCCAATACTCACTCCCCATTACGCTTAAAGCGCCTTGCGTACTGCCGTGGTAAGAATTTTTAAATGATACTATCTGTGTTCTGCCTGTGGCCCTTTTGTCCAGTTTCATCGCACCTTCTGTAGCTTCGCTACCGGAGGCGGTAAAAAATACCGAGTTTAATGATGCCGGTAAATGTTGGGTAAGCAATTGTGCATACTGCACCTGGGGTGATTGTACCAACTCGCCATATACCATGATGTGTAAATAATTATCCAACTGTTTTTTTATGGCTTCAATTACTTTGGGATGCCTGTGGCCAACGTTGCATACACTGATGCCGCCAATTAAATCGATATATGCATTTCCGTTTATATCGTATAATGTTGAGCCTTCGGCTTTTACAATTTCTAAAGCAAGCGGTGCGGTAGAAGTTTGCCCGATATGGTTAAAAAAAATTTGCCTGTTGGTCATACTGCAAAGATAGAATGATAATTAAAAATGAAGAATGAAGAATTAAAAATGCTTATGTTTATTGGGAGTAATTATTTTGACATTAAATTTACAGCTCATAAAAGTAGGTTTTATAAAAAGCTGAATAAAGATAAACTGTAAAAGAGTGCGACGCCAATGAAGCTAAATAGTAGTACTGAAGCTTGGTACATAAATTCTGAACGATGCTAAGAGATGGAAAGGGAAAAGGAGAAAAAGAGAATTATAACTCCTTTACCTCTTTTCTCTCTTAGCTAAAACAAAACAGCCTTATGCCAGTAATACTTCCGGTAAAAAATATAATGCCTGCAATGGGCACTAATTGTTTTATAGCCCCTAATGCAACAATTGTAGGTGATGTAATAATGGGCGATGATTGCAGTATTTGGTTTAATGCCGTAATCCGTGGTGATGTAAACAGCATCCGTATTGGCAATAAAGTAAATGTGCAGGATGGTGCGGTGATACATTGCAGCTACGAAAAATCGAAGGCTATTATAGGCCATAATGTGAGCATAGGCCACAATGCCATTGTACATGGGTGCGTTATACACGATAATGTACTGGTTGGTATGGGCGCCATCATCATGGATAATGCACAAGTAGGCAGCAACAGTATTATTGCAGCCGGGGCTGTAGTGCTGGAAAATACAGTTATTGAGCCTGGCAGCATTTATGCCGGTGTGCCGGCTAAAAAGGTAAAAAATGTCAGCCAGGAACTGATAAATGGCGAGATAAACCGCATAGCTAACAATTATTTAATGTACAGCAGCTGGTTTGCACCAGATAATAAATAATTTATTAATTCGTTATAAGATTTAATAAAGAGTTTTATCTTTAGGTAATGAAAAAAATTTTGGTTGCGATACTATGCATTTCCTGCCTGGGCAGTTGCTTTTTAAGCAGGCAAAAGTACGGTTGCCCAAGTGATGGAAGAAATATAGGCGCTGAAAAAGTTTTAGCTGGTGATAAAGTAAAAAAAGCTAAGTGGAGAGGAGGGTGATAACGCTTGCGGCTACACGATTTTTTATACCAAAGATTGACACTGCTAAAAATCCAATCCTCAGGTATATGTTTAACCAGTCAAAAACTAACAACGGCTACACCGAAGCAATTATAGATGATAATTGCGGTATCAGTAAATTTTATGCAATTGCCAATACTTTAGAAGATGAATTAAAGGTATGTTTCATTCACCAGGTGGATGAAGCGGAAACCCTGCACTGGGATTTCAGGTACAATGGTGAATTGCTGGTTTTGCATTACAATATTTATAGTGGTGTTAGCATTTACCGGCAGGTAGATAATAAGCCTAAAGCAAGTGATACAGTAATAGAATTAGCAAAATTCCTGGGCGGAAAGTGTAATGGTTAATAACTTCTTTCTTCGATTTTATCCAGGATATTACAATAGCTGAGGTAACGGTCTAAATGAATTTCTCCTTCTTCTACAGCATTTTTTATAGCACATCCGGGTTCATTCATATGAATACAATTGTTAAACTGGCAATTATTAATCAGCCTCCGCATTTCGGGAAAGTAATGTGATAGCTCTTCTTTACTGATACTTACCAGCCCTAATTCCCTGATACCGGGGGTATCAATAATTTTTCCACCGGAAGGTAGGTCGAACATTTCTGCAAAGGTAGTAGTATGCATTCCTTTGCCGCTCCAGTCGCTTACATCTTGCGTACGCAGTTTAAATTCCGGGAATACAGCATTAATAAAAGATGACTTTCCTACACCCGAGTGGCCGCTTAATAAAGTAGTTTTATTGTGCAACAATTCTTTAACTTCGTTTATACCATTGCCGTTAGCAATACTCGTACTCATAACTTTGTACCCTATTTTTTCATAAATACTCTTTACCAGGTCAAATTTTTCCTGTTCCTTTTTTTTATATAAATCTGATTTATTAAAAACAATTATTGCAGGAATGTGGTATGCTTCTGATGTAATTAAAAAGCGGTCAATAAAGCCCTGCGATGTTTTAGGATCTTTAAGGGTAGCAAAAAGTAAAGACTGGTCCAGGTTGCTGGCAACAATATGATGCTGGTTTTTATTGTGAGGGGATATACGGGTAATATAATTTTTTCTATCAGTGATACCGGTTATGGTAACAGTTTTTTCTAATTCATTTTCCATTTCAACTTCCACCGTATCACCCACAGCAATGGGGTTTGTGCTGGTAAGGCCATCCATTTTAAAAATACCTTTTAGCCGGGCATTAAAAAATGCATCCCCCGATTTTACAATATACCAGCTACCCGTACTTTTATATACAATTGCTTTCATTGCAGCAAAAATACAATAGACCTCTTGCATAATTTGTATTTTTTTTGCCTCACCTTTTGTTCCTCTACAAAGGAGAGGGTAAGATAAATTATGCAAATAGGATTGTTATTGTTTTGAAGCCTGGCATTTGTACAGTAATAAGCTGCGGTCCCGCTATCCGCAGTACTCCTCGCCTGCTAAGGCAGGCTGTGGGGTACTTGCTACTATCGGGGCTATTATTTGAACTGCTGAATATAACTCAACATTTTTTTTCAGCATTTTAGTGCAATTTTTATAACCTGAAATTTGTAGCTACAGTAAACCTGTTTTCTTTTTTCTGCAAATCCGGCCGCCAGTTGTTAACAGGCGTATCCATCCATCCATCGGGAGAAGTAGTTCCACCTTTGCCAGCAAAATAGGGGATATTGCTTTGCCTGTACCCATATTCAAAACGAAAAGTTACATTGTCATTGGGCATCATATCAAAAGTTGCAGTAGCCTGGTAAATATTTAATTTTTGTTTTGGGTCATTTACAATAGCATCTGTAAAATCATTTGGTGTAACGGGTGATGGCGTAAATGCCAGGTACAACCCGGGATTGGTTACAAAATCTCCCCTTAAGGTTAATGCCAGTTTATTTTTATTAAACCAGGTGCGGTTTGACACTGCCGCCCCGGTCATGTAATTTGTTTTAGATGTAATGCCTCCGCCATTTTGAAAACCATAATGTGTATTGATGCTAAATGCAGCCTGCGAAATTTTTCCTGATGAAGAATTTTTAAAATACCTGGCCACTATACTGTTATCATGGTGAAAGCGAATAGTATTTGCACGGCTGTCTTTGCCCATATAAAAATTACCAACAACCTGCAAATTTTCATTAGGCCGCCAATAATTGGAATTACCAACACCAATGGATTTATTCCAGCTGTTGTATGTTTGCCATCCATTTAATAACCATACTTCGGTTTTAAATTTTTTGGAAGGAAACATCTGTATTCTTGCGCCTGAAAAATAAAAAAGGGGTAAAATCGCATACCATTGACCGCTGGTAATTCCAGTTTTCCTGCGTTACATAACTTTCTAAACCAATATAACTCATAAAAATCCCCATCTCGATATTAATGCCATGCCACTTATTAAAATGATAGCCTGCGGCAGCTTCACGTATATATTTTAAATTATTAATGCTGGTATTCCGTCCTCTGGCAACTGTACCATCTACATCCTGGATGATAGAGCCCATTTGCCCGGCTTGTAACCATAGCCTGCCGATGATATTTTTATAATTGGTTTCTATTCCAATGCTGGCAAGGTTAACTGTAAACTCTTTATGCCTGCCGATTGTAGATGAATTGGTATGGGTATTGTCAATTGGATTATTAAAATCATAGTTAAAATAAGTATCCAGGTAAGCAACACCTGTAATAACCGTTTCATTTGTTTGTTTATCAGTTAGTACCAATGGAAAATTTTGTTGCCTGTTTTGCCCGTTAATCCAGGTAAGGTCCATTGCTTCAAAAGGAATCTTTGCAGGCATGCTATCTTGTGCAGATAAATTTATTGATGGCACCAATAATATAATAATGATAATTTTTTTCATGAGATATTATTTTAAACTTCTTTCTAATTCAATTTTTTGTATAGGTTGATAGATTAATGGGACCTGTTCTACTATTACATCACTTTTATCCAGGCCGAAAGCTTTTTCATCGCTTTGCCCTAAATTTTTAAGGAAAAAATAAGCGTTGAGTAAAATTCCATCACGTAATGCCATTTCATTTTCTACAGAGAGGAATTTTTCGATAACAACAAATTTAAAATCAGGGTCAGGATTATATTTTGTAGACCCATCCGGGCGGATATGCAAATTCAATTCTTTATTGGCCACCAGTTCCTGCACTATTTTTTTAAAATATAATTCCGTTCTGGGCTGAATACGAAATCCCAGGTTGATATTTATTTTTATTACTTTATCATCTATTAATTCAGAAATATTATAATTCATTGTAAAAGGTTCTTCTGTTCGATGCACATGTACAAACCAGTACACATCTGCCCGTTTTGGTTTTTTCGAAAAAATGGATTTAATGATTTTTTCTTCAATTTGTGTACGGCTGTTGGCTTTGGTGAGATAAATAAGATGTGTGGAAAATTTAGGTATAGCATCATCTTCGCTTAATTCTATTAATTGCGGTGTGTACTTTCCTAAGTCTGCAAATTTTACAAAGCGGTTATTAATTCTCCTGGCATAATACCAAACATACATCACCATAAAAATAAACAGCTCAAAAAATAAAAACATCCATCTTTCTCTTATTTTAGCCACATTAGCAATAAAAAAAGACGTTTCAATTATAGCAAATATGCCTACTATGGCCACTACATAAATTCTATTCCATTTTAATTTATATACAAGAAAAAAATACAGCAATATGGTTGTCATCATCATGGCAACGGTAATAGAAAAACCGTATGCAGCTTCCATGTGTGATGAATTTTTAAAATACAAAATCATCAATACACAACCTACCCAAAGAATTGTATTTACACTGGGAATATAAATCTGGCCTTTAATATCACTGGGTTGGCGTACGGTAACCCTTGGCCAGAAATTTAAGTTCATAGCTTCGCTTACCAGGGTATATGATCCGCTTATTAATGCCTGTGATGCAATGATTGCAGCAGCAGTAGCAATAATAATACCTGGCAATAAAAACCAGTGCGGCATCATAGCAAAAAACGGGTTGGTACCATTTAAAGTATTTGTATTTTGATGCATCAGCCAGGCAGCCTGGCCTGCATAATTTATTACCAGGCTTATTTTTACGAAAATCCAGGTAATGCGGATGTTTTTTATTCCACAATGGCCTAAGTCAGAATACAACGCTTCTGCTCCGGTAGTGCATAAAAAAACTGCACCTAATAGCCAGAATCCGTGTGGGTAATGCACTAATAATTCATAACCATAATGTGGGCTTAATGCTTTTAACACGTCAGGAAAGTGAATGATCTGGGATGTACCTACAATGAATAGCATACCAAACCAGACAGCCATAATTGGCCCGAAAGCTTTGCCGATTAAATGTGTTCCAAATCTTTGAAAGAAAAATAAGGCTGAAAGAATAGCCACTACAATTCCTACTGTAAGTGTATTGCCGGGAACAATAATATTCTCCAAACCTTTTACTGCATTCAACCCTTCGATAGCAGATGCTACAGAAATTGGCGGAGTAATTATTCCATCTGCAAGTAAAGTAGTGGCACCAATAATTGTCGGTATTACCAACATTTTGCCGTAGCGCCTTACCAGGGCATATAAAGAAAATACTCCACCTTCGCCCTGGTTATCTGCACGTAAGGTAAGCCAGATATATTTTACCGTAGTTTGAAAAATGAGCGTCCAGAAAATTAATGAAACACCTCCGTACACAAGAGTTTCATTAATTTTCCTTTCACCAATCACTGCCTTTAAGACATACAATGGGCTGGTACCGATATCGCCATAAATAATTCCTAATGCTACTAGCAATGAGGCAATAGTAACCTTGTTCAAATTTTTGTAATTTGATTTCATATTAATATTTGATATGTATTACTGATTATTCCTTGCAGACAAAACGATACCCTACACCTGATTCTGTAATAATATATTCAGGATGGTTAGCATCGTTTTCAATTTTTTTTCTTAATTGTGCAATAAAAACCCTTAAATATTGTGATTGGTTGATATAGCCTGGTCCCCATACTTCACGGAGTAAATACTGGTGTGTTAATACTTTTCCTTCATTCTTTACCATAAGAGATATTAGTGTATATTCTGTAGCAGTTAGTTTAATAATAATATTATTCTTCTTTACTATTCTTGCAGATAAGTTGAACTCCATCTCTCCACAAGTAATTAACGGATTGTTCTCTTCTGAAATTTTAATGCGTAATGAAGACCGTATACGTGCCAGTAATTCTCCGGTACGAAAAGGTTTTACCAAATAATCATTTGCCCCATTATCCAATGCCTTTACAATATCATCCTCATTACTTTGCACTGAAAGAATAATGACAGGATTGATATACCACTCTCTTAATTTTATTAATACTTCATGCCCGCTTTCATCCGGTAAACCTAAATCTAAAATGATTGCATCAGGTGGATGGTTGGCAGCAATGATTATCCCTTCTTTTGCAGTTGCTGCCAGACTTACTTCATAGCCGTTACTTTCTAAAGTAATTTCCAGCAATTTTCTTATCTGTGGCTCATCATCTATAACTAATACCTGGGCTTTATTACTCATTTTTAAAATTTTTTAAGTATGATACTTCAGCTGGTATTGCTATAGTAAATCTTGCTCCGCCGGTGGGAATGTTTTCTAAGGCTATTGATCCATTCATGGCTTCTGCAAAACCTTTTGCAATCGATAATCCCAACCCGGTTCCTCCTGCTTTAGAATTTTTAAGCCGGTAAAATTTATCAAATACATTGCTTATTTCTTCTTCCGGAAAACCTTTACCATTATCCTCGATAATTATTTGCAATAAATCTGTATAGCAAATTGCTATTACTTCAATTCTGCAGTTTTGCCCAGTATATAAAACTGCATTATTTAATAAGTTATATATAATCTGTTCCAACATGCCTTTATCCAGTTTGAATAGTGGAATGGCAGGATTAATATTTACTGTTATTTTTTGTGAAATATCATTTTCTTCAATTCGTTTTATTACACTATAAATTATTTCCTGGATGTCGCACCAATCATTTTTGGGCTGCATAAACCCTGATTCCAGCCTGGACATATTGAGCAAATTATCCACCTGTTGGTTCAAACGAAAAGATGCTTTGGAAATTTCGTTAACCAGGTCATACCTGTTTTGTGGTGTAAGATTGGAATTATTATTTTGAAGATTATCTGTTGCTCCCATAATTGCAGCAATTGGAGTTCTTAATTCATGTGATAAAGAATTAAGCAGCGTATTATATAATTTAACAGTATTTGCTTTTTGCTCTTTTTCATTAGCTATCTTTTCTACCTGGCGTATCTTATAAGTAAGCACGGCATTTACCAATGCAATAATAAAATACATTAATAACAGGATAGAATCTCCTGTTGTGCCTACATGCAAAGTAAACCGTGGCGGAATAAAAAAGAAATCCCATATTAAAGCGCTTATAGTTGCAGCCAGTAAGACAGGAAGAATATCAAAACATACTGCAAGTACAGATACAATGACCAGTAATATAAATGCTACCACTTTATAATCTATAATGGAAGACAAAACATAACATATTGCGGAAGCCAGCAATACCAATAACATACTAAACACATATTGCTTAGGCTTACTTATTTTATTATTAACAAAGTGTAAAATCATCACTGTAATTATTACACAAAAGTAACGGGTTACTTATATGTTAAATATAAAAATGCATTATACTTATATAAAGATTTTATAAGGAAAATGTCTAAGTGCCTGTTTAGAAATAGAATTCTTATTGCCCATTTTTCGGTTGGTGGGGACACCAACCGCGGCTGGTCGCTGTGGGCACCGCCTACTTTTTAACTCTATAAATTTAAACAAGCTCTAAGGAAATTTTCTGAAAACAACATATTTAAAAAACACTTCCAGGAAAATGAGCAATAATGCTATAATTACAAAAGGAAAAAACTTATCAGTGTATTTTATGGTAGTGGTAATAGTTACTGTAGATTTTTCTAATTTATCAATCTCCGCATAAATACCTGTTAATCCTTCATTATCTTTTGCCCTGAAATATTTACCACCTGTTTCGGTTGCAATTTCTGTAAGTAATTTTTCATCGATACTTACCTTAGTATTTTGATATATAATGCCCATTGAAGTTTGTACAGGTTGCCTGGCATAACCTTCTAAAGTTCCTACACCAATAGTATATACTTTTACAGCAAATGTTTTGGCAATTTCTTTTGCAGTTTTCGGATCAATAAGACCACTGTTATTTTCCCCATCTGTCATTAATATTACCACTTTACTTTTAGATTTGCCCTGGCGCAACCGGTCTATACTGGTACCTAATCCTGCGCCTATTGCGGTGCCGTCTTCCAGCAGGCCATTGGTAATATTTTCGATAGAAGATATTAATACGGCCTTGTCAGTGGTTAAAGGACATTGGGTAAAACTCTCACCACTAAAAATAACTATGCCAATCCTGTCTGCAACACGTTTGTTTACAAAATCTGCAGCTACTTTTTTAGCAGCTTCCAGCCGGTTAGGCAATAAATCCTGCGCAGTCATACTGCCACTTACATCAATGCATAAAACAATATCAATGCCTTCACCTTCAACATTTTGCTCTTCATTACTTATTTGTGGCCGGGTCAGGGCTATAATAATAAAAATGAGGCACAATATCCTTAGCAAGAAAGGTAATTCTCTGAATGAGCTTCTGAAAGATGGGAAAGGACTTATATTATCCAATGTAGATACCTTAACCGCTGACTGCAATTTATTTTTTTTGAAAAAATAAAAATATATCAATACGGGTATTACCAGCAGCAATAAAAAATACTGCGGCTGGGCAAATGAGATATTTTTAAAATAATCAAATAACAAAATGGTGCAGGTTTACTGTTTAATAAAATATTGATTAGAATTTTTAATTACTTCGGCAACAACATGCTTACAATTCTCACTTTCTTCAGCAGAAGGAATAAACTTTGCAAACTTAACAGCATCACCACAGCGAAGGGCTGTTGCAGATTTGGCAATATCTTCTTTTGACATATCTTTCATGCTTAATTGCATCAGCATATCCCCGGTAGTATTATTCAACATATTTTTACCAGATATACGGCTGTAGTATCTTTTAAATATTATCCCCAGCTGTACATGAAATTGCTTCATCTCCTGGTGATTTAACAAATTTAAGAGCTGCAATTTTTCCAGGTCCTGCATAGCTTCATCATATGGCGATAAAGCAGCAGCGGCTGTATTTACAAATTTATTTTTGTTTTTATAATATCTCCGGATTATCCATGCCAGGAAAGCTAAAAGTAAGATAGCACCAATTACATAATACCAAAAATAACTGGTTACAGTAACTTCAATAATAGGTTTTATATCTCTAAGCTGGTTAGTGCTGTCTGCCTGGGCATATAAAACATTAATATCAAAAGAATCTGTTATTAAATCAATAGCTGTATCTTCTTTGAGCAATTTGGCTTTAATATTAAGTGAAGGGATAACCCATTTTCCTGAATCAAAGCTGGTATAGGTAATAGTTTGTGTAAGTGTAGTTTTATTTTTTTCAATTAAAGAATCCAGTGGTGATATTTGTATAATTTCAAAATGTGGAATGGTATCAGGTATGGTAAACCAGTTAATAGTGTGTGTGCCGGGGTTGTAAAAAGCTTTTATTGTATATTGTATTTGCTCGCCAATTAATATACTGTTTTTATTAATAGTAGTTTGCGCTGACTGGCTAAAAGAAACAAATGGCAGCATGCAATATGCAATAAGCAAGCAGGAGACTATTTTAATATTAATTTTATTACTCCTCATTAATTCCATTTAATAAAAAATTGTTGTAAGATTTTTACATAATCTTCATCAGTACGGATATGCAAAAGCTCTGCGCCTGCTTTTTTAAAAAAATCTTTACAGGTGCTGGTTTGATTTAAAAAATTTTGCTGGTAGTGATAACGCACCAGTTCATTGCTGCTGTCTACCCATTTAATTGCATTACTTTCTGCATCCTGCAATTGCAATAAGCCAATATCCGGCAACGACATATCCATTTTGTCATATACTTTTACGCCAATTACATCATGCTTATTTCCTATTACTTTTAGATTATCACCATAGCCTGTAGTTAAAAAGTCGCTCAATATAAAAGCAATACTTTTTTGTTTAACAGTTTTACTAAAAAATTTTATTGCATCACCTAATTTTGTGCCCTGGCTTTGTGGAGTGATAGTTAATAATTCCCGTACAATATATAAACCATGTTGTCTTCCTTTTTTTGGGGCAATATATTTTTCAATTTTATTGCTAAAAAAAATAACGCCAACTTTATCGTTATTATTGATTGCGCTAAAAGCCAAAACAGCAGCCATTTCTGTAATCAGATCTTTTTTTTGCCTGAATAAAGTGCCAAATAAATTACTGGCGCTGGTATCAATCAATAACATTACCGTCAGCTCTCTTTCTTCTTCAAATAATTTGGTAAAGGGATGACCAAACCTTGCACTTACGTTCCAGTCGATAAACCTTACATCATCACCTGCATAATATTCCCTTACTTCCCTAAATCTCATACCTTTACCTTTAAATGCAGAGTGATACTCTCCTGTAAATAGGTTGGTAGTTATTTTTTTAGCCTTTATTTCCAGCTCCCGTACTTTTTGTAATATTTCTTCGGTTGATAGCATAAGAAAAGTTGACAGTTGATAGATGTCAGATGATAGTTATTAATTATTTTAAAGTGCTTTTTTCATAGTAAGCAATTAGTCCATTCAAAATCTTTATACATTCCTCAATCTTTTCCGCCATTAAATTAAATTCTGCCTCATTAATTATTTCTATCATAACTGCTATATTTAATAAGGTTTCTACTTCATATGAAGAACCACGGGAAATATATAAAAATTGAATAGTATCTTTCTTATAATTTCTTCCACTGCCTTCAGCAATATTACAAGGTATAGATACTGCAGCTCTTTTAATTTGAGAAGAGAGCGCATACATTTCTTCTTTAGGAAATTTTTTTACTAACAAATAAATTTCTTTTACCAATTGCATAGACTTTTTCCATGCTTCTAATTTTTTATAATTAGTCATTATCAATTTAATATTAAAAAATACATTTACTTTGCAGGAAGATATAACCTTACTCATTGATTGAGCAAACTTCCTCTTAACTATCAACTATCATCTCCTATCTGTCATCTTACTATGGCACACTCACCACTCTCAATATCTCATCAATTACCTGCTCCACATTTACATTTTCTGCTTCAGCTTCATACGTTAATCCAATACGATGCCTGAGCACATCTTTGCAAATACTCCTTACATCTTCTGGTATTACAAAGCCTCTTTTATTTAAAAAAGGCATAAGCTTTGGCAGCCAATGCTAAATTAATGCTGGCTCTTGGCGATCCGCCAAAACCAATTAATGAAATTAGCTTAGGTAAATTATACTGACCGGGAAAACGGGTAGCAAAAACAATATTTAAAATATACTGTTCCACTTTTTCATCCATATATATTTGCCTTACCAGTTCCTTGGCCTCCATAATTTCACTGGTAGAAGCAACAGCGTTTATTGTTGGCGCAGTCATGCCCAATGTATTTTGCCGTATGATCAACTGTTCTTCTGATTTGGTAGGATAGCCAACTATCACTTTCAGCATAAACCTGTCTACCTGGGCTTCCGGCAAAGGATAAGTTCCTTCCTGCTCAATGGGATTCTGGGTTGCCAATACGAGGAAAGGCGCTTCTAATTTATAAGTGGTATCACCGATTGTTACCTGCTTTTCCTGCATGGCTTCCAGTAAAGCACTTTGTACTTTTGCCGGTGCCCGGTTTATTTCATCCGCTAAAATAAAATTAGAAAAAATCGGCCCCTTCCTTACTACAAATTCATTTTTTACCTGGTTGTATATCATAGTACCAATAACATCCGCAGGCAATAAATCAGGGGTAAACTGTATGCGGCTGAATTTGGTATCAATGCATTGCGAAAGCGATCGTATGCTCAGGGTTTTAGCCAATCCCGGCACACCTTCCAGTAACACATGGCCATTGCTTAGCAAGCCAATCATCAACCGCTCCACCATGCCATGCTGCCCTACGATCACTTTACTTAACTCTTCATTGATTCTTGTTACAAATCCTGCTTTATGATTAATTGTTTCGTTCAACAAACGGATATCTTCTGAAGTTTGTAGCATATAAATTTTACAATTTTATTTTTTGTTACTGGCATTTTATTCTTTATTCATCAATTTACTGCAAAGACGCTAAGTCGCAAAGCTTCGCAAAATCCATAGCAATACCTTGCATCTTTGCGCCTTTGCGGTAAAACTGCAAAATACGATTATTGCATTAACATTTTTTTTGCCAATATGATTAACGGAAAAAAACTTTGTTAAAATCAACTAACTTTATTAAAATAAAAACTATGATTGATCAGCAACTTATAACAACTTCTAATTTTTTGGAAGGATACCGTATTACTAAACAATTGGGTGTTGTACGTGGTATTACTGTAAGAAGCAGAAGTTTACTGGGTAATATTGGCGGTGGGTTCCAGGCTTTGTTTGGAGGTAAAATTTCTATTTATGTAGAGCTCTGCGAAAAAACCAGGGAAGAGGCTTACCGGCTAATGATAGATCATGCGAATGAACGTGGTGCCAATGCTATTATTAACATGCGATATGATGCCAATGAAGTGATGGCTGGTATTAATGAGGTATTAGCATATGGTACGGCTGTAGTGGTAGAAAAAATTTAAGCAGCAAGCCTGATCAATTTTGCTTAAATAGTATCCATCTGATGAATGGTTGCGGGATAATAGTGAAAAGCACGGTGAAGCTTTGCAGCTAAGCTTTGTGCCGGACTTGTAATACTTCATCCGTCCGCATTAGCGGCCACCTTCTCCTTTTAGAGAAGGGAAATGGATGTAATCTTTTAGCCCGGACTAAAGTTGAGACAAAATGTACAGATAATAGCCCCTTAAAATATTTTAAAAACTAATAGCTTCTTTATAATTTTTGGTTGGCTGTATTAAGTAGCATCGATGTTCGCATTATCTGCCCATGTAGCTGTATACGGATCGTAAGTACATTTTCCGGGTTTAGAAAACTTATCATTTGGTTCTTTTAAAAATGCCCGGCAATCTGTACATACGAATCTGAATTCGCAATCCTTACATATTTCTATCTGGTCTTTATTAATTTCCCATAAATCTTTAAAATCTTTTTGTACCAGGGCGCTGTGCAAAGATGTAGTAGTGATATTGCCATAGGTTTTTGGCAAAGATGGGCAATTGCGTATATCTCCATTTATGTCAACAGATATTTTGCGGTTCAGACAGGAGTTATATTGTTTAGCCTCTAAAAAAGAAGGTATGTTTACTACAAAATATTCTGATGCAATTATGCCACAATGGGTATGGTCGGCTACTGCTTCAGTTGTATATAATACCCGGGTACTATAATTCTCTATTTCTACTTTATCATCATTGGTGGTGGCACTATGAATGCACATGAATTGTATAATAAGATTATCGGTACAAAATTTTTGTACTGCTTCTTTATTTAAAGTGTCATTATACTTAATAAAAAAATCTATATGTTGTATACGGGTATTTTCAGCTGTTTTTAATATTGCTTCTATTTGTTCTAATGAACAAGTATTATAAAACCGAAGCTGAACGGCCTTGCATCCTAAATCAGATAATTGTTGGAATATAACAGCATAATCATGCGTTGAATTTTCATTACTATCAATAATAGCATTAGTGATGCTTCCCGGATAATCCCATTCAGGATTAATATCAGGAAAGTTTTCAGGATCCGGTGTCCAGAAAATAAATTCATTTTCTTCTAAAAATTCAAAATATTCGTCGATGGTGGGTTTATTGTCTTCACCATAATCTTCTATTATTTCATCATAGGTTTTTCCGTTGTAATCTGATAAAATTTCATACAGGCCATTTGGGATCAGTTTCATTTCTCCCCTTTGCACATCACAAATTAAGCTGCGACGGGACCCTTTAACCGGTATACAATTTGAAAAAAGCTTGAATTTATTTATTGATTTCTGATTCATTTTTTTGGGGGTGTATTAATTTAGATATTGGCCTGTAAAATTCATAGCATACAAACATCTTGGTTTTATATAAAGTAGATTCTATAGCTTTTATGGATTTTTCTTTTTTTTCTTTTGGTATATCAGATTCAGTTTCCGGGGTCATAGATTTTAAAAACTGCATAGTTAAAGGTAGGTCTTTAAAAATATCACCATCATAAATAGAAGTTAGCTTCATATCATTATTATTTTTAGCCATAAAAATTAATTTGCTATTGCGGTTTCGTGTTTTACAAGCCACTGGGCTACTTTTTTTTCTAACTGATAGTTGCATGGATGGGAAGTCATTCCAAACTGGCCTACCGGGTTTACTTCTAAAAAACGTGCCTGCCATCTGTAGTTTTAATAATATCGAGCGAGCCTGTATTTAAATTGACCGATTGCATAAAATCTTTTATTTGTTTCTCTATATCTTCCGGTAATTTGTATGGTACATTTCTATTGGGTTTTACTTTATTATACCGCCTGAAATCTACCTGGGTCTGTGCATCTTTTTGAGAAAAAATGGCCATGCTATAACATTCGCCATCTAAATAAAAGGTACGTATTTCACATTCTTTAGTTAAATGCTCTTGTAACAGGAAGGAAAAAAAACGATCAGGCAGCGTATTTATAAATTCCTGGCTTACCATTTCTGTATAGGGAAAATAAGGTTTATTATCAATTTCAAAAACTTCGGAATTGGCTATAGCTTTAATAATACAACCGGGATATTTATTATAAAAATTTACCAGTTCTGCTTTTGAAGATGCAATAATAGTTTGCGGTACGGTTAATCCTGACTGGATCGCATAATATAACATTTCCTGTTTATCTACATTATGGTTTGCGTTGGGATAAGTAAGACATGGTTTTCGGCTTATTGAATTAAAAAATGCAGTCCTGGATGCTTTTAGTTCAGACCACATATATTCTTCCATTTTTCTACTTAATTTTTCATCCTGTATTTTTGTAAAGTCAGGTTTAATACGTGACCCGCCAGTCCTGCGATACCAAAGTGCTTTTATATTATCCAGTGTAAATTGTTCGCCATTTACATTAAGGTAAAGGTGTTCCTTATTATCGCTAATATCATATGTCCATGTAAAATCAGTAAAAAAATCTTCCCCATTTATTCTTCTGCAATCAGCTTGTAATGTATATAACCAGTCCATTACTTCACAAGTTGTTACTTCCATATCTTCTGTACTAAAAATAAATATCATAGAATAAATATAATAAAATTAATATAAGAATAGACTATTTAGTGTTGGACAATTATAAATTATTAATAAATATAAAAGCTGCTACTAAAATGATAAGTAGCAGCTTTTATATTAACTTAAACTTATAAAACTAAGGTTTGCTTGTAAATGTATCTATAAAGTAGTTTGTAACTCCTTTACCTACTTGAGTATTTTCTAAGCTTCTCAATCTAGGAGTTGCTAATGTACCTGGTACACATAGACCACCACCTAATACTGAAGAAGTAGAAGTAAATACATTCGATTTTAAGCTTTCTAATTTTTTGCTTGTTTCATTTTAATAGAATTTTAAGATTTTTACCTACTCATTTTACGCTTTTCGGCTACCGCGTTTGTGAAACCTAAGCTAATAATAAATATGTATATAAATAGTTACCAGTTAATAGAACATTATAATTAATTAACAGAAGATGATTATTGATTAATTTTTTCTATTAACCATTTACAAGGCTTGATATTTATTTATAAAATGAAGATAAAATCCATTAGCATATTAAAAGTCCAATCCTAATGCCACATAGTAAATAGGCTTGCCCCTAAATATCCCATTCATTGTCCAGGCTGCATCGAACTTTATAAAATATCCGAGTAACATACTTCTTGCTCCAAACCCGTAACCACCTGCAAAAGGGCCTACGCCTCCCGCTTTTATTTTTACGGTAACATCGTCATCATTAAATGCAATGGTTGGTCTTTTAATGCTATTGTATTTTCCATTCCATGCAGTTCCCAAATCAATAAATTGTACCAGTTGGAAATTACGCAAAAAGGCATTGTTTACCGGCCTGTTTACAAAAGTAGAGAAGATTGGCAACCTGAACTCACTATTTAGTACCAGTGCATTACTGCCATTAGCCGTGTTTTGTATAAAGCCTCTTAAGTTCACAGCAAGACTTTGAAAAGCATAACTTTGGTCATTAGCCACAGGCGTGCTTGTATTATAATACCGCTCTTTTATGAGATTATTGTTTTCATCAATTTTTTGATTATTACCAAACATCAGCCATCCATCCACACCTCCCAGGTAATAAATCATTTTTTGATTGCCCCAGCTAAAATCTCCTGCTGCCCTGCCTGCCCATATAAAATTTCTGTAAATGGGATAATAATACCTGGCATCAAAACCTGCATTGAACATGGTAGGCCCATCGGCAGACCTTACTGTATTCACCTGCCTGTTCCAATCTATAAATGCTTTATAGCGCAGGCCATTCCAGATATTGAGAGATGGATTAAGCGTGTTATCATACACAAATTCTAAATGTGTAACTGAATATAAAGTTTTTATATCTTCTCTTTTTAAAGAAGGAATATCTAAAGAGGACAGTACAGTTTTATCTGATCTTACGCCTGTTGTTAACCTTACACTTTTACTTCTGTCAAATGGATAAGAAATATTTGCCTGGTAAAGATTAGTAAAAATTTTACCATTCATATTTAAAGAATCTACAAATGTTTGTTGCACATTCCTGTAATAACTCATTCCCCAGTCTACTCTTTTTCTTAAATTTTGAAAATTAGCAAACCATTCATTATCTTTTAAGTTAGTAGGTAATCTGAATCCCCCGGTAATTTTTAAATCTTCCATTAATTCTGAAGTACCTAATCTTATCAGCCCATTCAATGGTGTATTACTATTAAGCATAATCGGGCCTTGCTGGTTAGGGCCTGCCCAGGGCTGGTATCTGTTTATTAAAACAGAATTGTTAAACCCTACCGATCCATACTCTGCATAAAATTTTGCAGGTTTATACCGGTATAGTTTTGCAGTAGCTAATATGTTATCATTGTCAGGTTCTTCTGCGTTAAAAATCTTACCAATTAAATTTGTATCTGCTTTTTCATTAGCAAATTCATTTTGAAAAAATATGTCATTACTTTTAGTAGTGTCGGTTGCCGGTATGTCAAAGATTTCACTATTTTTTGCATCTATAGTTTGTGATATTACTTTTTTCATATACTCGGTTGGCTGGGCAGTGATATTCCTGCGGCGCAAAGTATTTTCATCAATTTTTAATTTATATAAAATTTTCTCATCGCTCTGCCGGGTTACTTCGCTTACCTGGTTATTATCACCTGCTATCCGGCTTTCATCTAATTTACTTTGATAGTTGGATAACGGGAACGTATAAGCGCTGTCCAGTGATATGGAAACAACTGCAACGCTATCCACATCAGTTTTTTTGAATACCCGTAAAGTGCTGTCTACTTCTTTTTCTGATGGGTTTCTTAAAATTTCATCACCTATTAATACCAAAGTATCCAAGCCATCCTTTTTTGTAGTAAAAAATCCGGCATACCTGTTGCCAATACCATTTTCGTCACTTACAAAAGTGAAATGATTTTCATTATACTGTGTAGGGAATCGGGCATTGCCATATTTTAATTGTGATAATTGCGTAATTTGATTAAGCTCTGGTTTATCACCAAAATTGGTAATTAAAAAGATATTATAGCGGTTATTGCTGGGTAATACAGTATCAGATGATTTGGCATCCGATATAGGCCGGTTACTTGAAAATATAATACCTGTTTTATTTGGGAAAGCTACAAAGGAAGGATCAAGGTCATCGTAAATATCATTGGTTATCTGGGTAATTTTTTCATTTTGTAAATTGAGCAGGTAAATATCTGTATGGCCATTTTTAACAGCACTTAATAAAATAGTTTTACTATCCAGCATATATTTTATGTCCTGTACCAGGTCAAATTCTTCTGTTAAATCTATTTGTACAGGTTTAACTCTTGTAACCACATCGTATACAAAAAATTTAAGCTGCCCTTCTGTGTTATACAACACGGCTATCCTTGTTCCTTTTGGATCCCATGCTAATAATGGGTAGTCCGGATTTACTTCATTTTGCTGGCTCCGGGTGCCATATTTTAATAAAGTTTTGTTAGTAAAATCTTCATTATACAAAACTCTCACAATACCTTTTTTATACTGTGTTACTACATAAGAATTATTTCTTTTATTAGGATTTACATTAAAACGGTAATAATTTAATCTTTTACTGATATCAAATCCTTCAATATAACTTCCTTTCGGATATGCTTTTCTTCTGGAAATATCTTTGTAATATTTCTCTTCATTCCATTCCATAAAATCTTTCAGCACCTCCTTAAATTTCTTTTTGCAAATTTGCAAACTGGCTTTATTTAAATTTTTATATACCCTGGCCAAGTATAAAAAATAAGTAACATTTTCTTTTTTATATTTTTCTTCTATATAATACCAAAATCCGTGGCCTGCAATTAATTGTTTATCAAAAGGAAACTGGTAGAAATTTTTATAATTACTACTTAATATTTCGCTTGTAAGTTCATGATCCAAATCAGTGCTCCAGTTCTCTCCCAAATATGCAATATAACCATCTGTGAGCCACTTTGGCAAATCAAGCAAAGCCTGGTTACCGGCTACTTCTCCCAAATCATCCCCAAATAATACATTTTCAGTTAAAATTCTTGCTATCCCTGTTTTTACCTGTTTTAATAATTTTTGGTGGTCGCCATCAAAATATACTACCATCTTATTATTTACCAGTTTGGTAATACTCCCTGTATTTTGCCAATCCAGCCCAAGCCCGATATTACTCTGCTGCATATCTGCATACTGGTTATATACTACAATATTAGCCCTGCGCTGCAAGCTGTATTCTGCTTTTTTTTCAATACCAGGTAACTCTTTTTCTGCCGCCTGAACTACGTATTTGGCTATTTCCTGGCCGCCTGCATTAAAATATACATTAAAGTTTTTGGTTTGATAATATTCCCATTTAAACTTTTTGTACTGAACGCGGTTTTTTCCAAATTCTACTGCGTTGACCTGAGCAGTTACACTATTAAAAATAAAATATGTAAATATTGAAATGATAAATATTCTATTGTACTTTGCCATACTGAAATTTGATATTTGGTATTAAAATTACTTTATTCAAACCAATCATAAAAATATCCTTAATCGATTACAAAAAATTAATAAATGTTACAAATTCAATCTTTTACATTTAACCCAATACAAGAAAATACATATTTATTGTATAATGAGCTAAAAGAATGTATAATTATCGATCCAGGGTGTTATTTTGATGAAGAAAAGCAAAAATTGCAATCTTTTATCACTGAAAATGGGCTAAAACCTAAATTACTGCTTAATACGCATTGCCACCTCGATCATACTTTCGGCAATAAATTCATTAGCGAAACTTATAATCTTGTTCTTCATATTCATCCATTAGAAAAAAAAGTATTGGAATATGGCCCCACTTCTGGTTTGATGTATAATCTGCCTTTTGATAATTATGGCGGAGAATTAATTTATTTAAATGAAAAAGAAAAAATTATAATGAGCAGTGATGAGCTGGAAGTGTTATTTACCCCCGGACACTCCCCGGGAAGCGTATGTTTTTATTGTGCCAGGCAAAATTTTGTAATTGGTGGAGATGTATTGTTTCAGCGGAGTATTGGCCGGACAGATCTTCCCGGGGGAGATTATGATACTTTAATTGATAGCATACAAACAAAATTATTTATACTTCCCGGTAAAACGGAAGTACACAGCGGCCATGGAGAACGTACTACTATTGAAGATGAAAAGCTATATAACCCTTTTTTTAATTAAAAGTAAAGTAATAAAGCAATAATGAATAGTATGGTTATTATTTAATAAAAAAGTATAGGATTAGGTAGAGTAAGCTCAAATTCAGAAGTGACATTAATGACTACTATTTTTTCGCAGCCTTGATTTTTTTTGTTACTTTTTTTTATCAAGAAAAAAAAATAAGTAGGGAGCAACTCAATACTGTAGTAAGTTTGAGATCAAAATACCTAATCCTAAAAATAATAGTATTTTAATTTTTTTTAAAAAAAGTATGCAAATCCGCCTTTTTTTGCATCAAGCTTAAAAAAATATAAAATTTGTTTGCAAAAGTATAAATAAATTATATTTTGTAAACTGATACCATTTCTGATAGCATAATACTTTAAATTAATAATTCAAAAAAATCAAACAATGACAACATTTAGTTATGATGGAGATGTTTATCCAATGCCTAAAGGTTTTGAAGGCTTAAGTATGGAAGACTGGTATATGAAAATGGCAACTATAAGGGACAGGCTCACAAAAGCTGATGAGCTGGATTTAGAGCCTATGCAAGATGAAGATGGGGATGATTTGGATGCCGCAGAAATAGTGCTGATAAAAGAATTTGGTTTTAAAAATGGCGGACATTGGGAAAATTTCAGGAACTGGACCAATCAAAAATGGTCACAGGAAACTGGCGAATCTCCTACAAACCTTGAGTTTAGAATGGGTGGCATTGCACGGGAAAAAATTATGGGTGCAGCTATTCAGCAACAATCCGGTGCAGGAGGTTTATTAGAACCTGTAGAAGGTATTACAATGGACCAGTGGGCTCAAACCAATGCAAAAATTTTTGGTGGTGGGGATATGAACCAGCTGATTGCTGCTTTAGGTATCGATAAGCCAAAATGGGATAGGGTAAGCGCTGAATGGAATGACAGGATGTCGAAGGATACTACATTTACTATTACTACGGCCTATGGAAATGCATTTGCATCAGCTGGCCAGGGTGCCATGGGAGCTCATGCACAAAATGCGGTAACGCAGGGAGTGGGTGGAGATTTAAGTGAAGAGCCTATGTCTTATGAAAGATATACAGAGCTGATGGTAGCGCAGCAAGCTGCAGACCAGCAAGGTAAAGATGTTAATGATGTATTTGCCCAATTTGGAATAAGTGTAATGGATTTTTCTAATATTAGCATGTTTTGGAGTAAAAAAATGCAACAAAATGCTGAACATTATTGGGAACTGGATAATGAATACCGTAAAAAGTATGAGGCCAAATATGGTATTGTTAATGATAGTGATGATGACGATGATGAAGATAGTGATGATGACGACGATGATGATATGAAATTATAATTTATAATGTTCAGTAATTAAGCTCTAAGGTTTAATTACTGAACTAAAAATATAACTATGTTTTTTTCCAGGAAGAAAAAACAAGGTGAACATAAGACTGAGAAAAAAGAAATTGACATCAATGCATTGGTAAATGATGTGATAAATCACCTGGAACTGGAAAAGCAGGGCATAATAGATAAAGCATTATCGGTAGATATTTTTTTTAATAGCGATTGGGATACATATCTGTTAAGCTGGAATGTAACTCCCCGGAATATAAATGAAAGAGAAGATGATCTTAAAACCGGGATTCCTGTAAGTAAAGGAGCATTACCGGTTGAAGTAAGAGAGGTGTTTATCAGGCTAAAGGAAAAGTATGATAAAATTTGTAAAGAACTAAGGGGCAATTATGCAAAAGCATTGCAGGAGGAAGATGAAATTGAAGAAAAATTATGGGAATTCGAGCATCGGAAATTAAGTGATTTTGTGGAGACAGAAACAAAAAAGTATATCAAGAAAATAAAAAAACCAGTTGATAATTCTTTGGACAACTTATTGCAAAATGCAGAGCAGAATAAAAATAAATGGTCATCTAATTTGCAGGATGCAAAATCTTATATGATCCGTTGTAAAAGTTGTGGAGCTGCCCGTTTGCTAACTGACCAGTATGACAATTGCAAATTTTGTGGCAGTGAATTATTTGAAAAAATTGAACAATACAAAAGCATGTTCGGATTTTTTAAGAAAAAGGATAAAACAGAAAAACCACCTTTGTCAAATGGCTCTTCATTTAATGACGACGATGATGGTGATATAAATGATGAAGAACAGGAGAAAACTCAAAAAGGTAAAGTTGTTCCCAGTGCCAAAGCACAGGAATTGATTACTAAATGGGAAGATTTGCTAAAGCGGATTCAACAAAAAGCATTGGATATTCTTAAAGAAGCTGAAGAAAAATCGCAGCCATTAATAAATGAAACTTTATATGATACCCAGGCGATCCACCAGCTTTGGAGCGCCATAAAAAAGAAAGCCGTAGATAATTTAGGTGAAAAAGTAGATGAAGGCTGGGAAAAATTTAGCGATCTTACCAGCGAGGCAGACCTTACTACAAATGATTTGGATTTAGGTGAAGTGGGAATGCTGCGTGATGAGACTAATCATTGGTTAGCGGTAGAATATGAAAGATATTATGTAAGGGTAGTAGCAAAAGCTGCAAAAAAAATATGGGAAAATGCTTTGCAGGACAATTAGGTTAAAGAATTTAAATGCAGCAGCTGTGGTGCGCCTTTGGATTTACAAAAGCAGGTATTTAAAGCAATTAATTTAAAATGTACTTTTTGCAATTTTGTTAATACTTATGAGCCCCCGGATAAGATGCGAATGGCAGAAGGATTTGCAGTAGACCCTTTGTGTAATGAAAGTGCTTTTGAAGCCTGGGAAAGCATGCAGCAATTTGACATTATAGTGGATAGAGAAACAGAGGGAGGAAAAAAAGCCGACCCGGATACATTAGATAAGTGGGAGGCTGCAGCATTGCACTATTGGACAACATGGTATAATAAGCGAGGGGAATTAATACCAGAGTATGCCCATCAGGCACAAGGAGGTATAGAGAGTAAAATGGAATGGGTTTGGAAAGATTTGCGGCGGAAAAATAACCAATGGGTTAGTAAGCTGAGAAAATAAGTATCAGGTAAATAATAATAAAAACTAAAACTAAACAACATGAAATTTTTAGAAAAGCTAGGCTCTCTAATGGCTATTTTTGGTGTATTAGCTATTATAATGGATTTTGCGAATTATGTACCAAGAATTTTATTCTGGATTTATAATTGGGGCGATACTGTTGCCTGGGGAATAAAAATTGGTCTTATTGTAGTAGGAGGCATATTATATCTAATATCTACCAGGTCTAATAACCGGGTTTAATTTATTTCACAATTAATTTTTGCAGCTATGGGTTTGGGAAAATTCATAAAAGAGCAGTTTCGTTCAGTAATTCAATGGGAAGAACCACAGGAATTTGAGCTTTTTTATAAATGGACAGAAAATGGAGATGAGATCAAAAATGCATCTAAGCTTATTATAAATCCGGGACAAGGATGTATTTTAGTATATGAAGGAAAAGTACAGCAGGTGCTGGAAGAAGAAGGTTTATATGATATTAAAACCGCTAATATTCCGTTTCTAACCGATCTTAAAAAGTGGATGCAATTGATGGAAAGTGAGCATAAAGTGGGTATTTATTTTTTTAGAAAAGCAATGATTTTAAATGCCCGTTATGGTACACCTACACCAATAAAATACCAGGATCCTGTATATCAATTTCCTGTTGGTTTAAGAGCGTTTGGTAATTATTCCTTTAAAATAACCCGGGCAGCAGAATTTTTCAGGGAAGTAGTGGCTAGTGCTACCAGCTATTATACAGGTGATATCCAATTGGTGATTAATTCCAGGATAAGCCAGCCTTTTGCAGATTACCTGGCTAAATCCAAACACACTTATACAGATATTGATGCAAACAGGGAAACTATAGTAGCTGAATTATCGGCTAAACTCTTTCCTATTTTTGATACGCTTGGTTTTGAGATGAAAGATCTCAGAATTGAAGGTACCAGCTTTGATGAGGATACCCAGCAAAGAATTAATAAAATTTCTAATGTTGCAGCTGATGTACATGCAGCTAAGCTGGCTGGTTTAAATTATAGTGATTTACAAAAATTGGAGATGATGAGGGATGCTGCAAAAAATGAAAATGGATTAGCCGGAATAGGGGCGGGGGTAGGTGCCGGGTTGCAAATGGCTGGTATAATTACGGCAAATGCAGTTCCGCAAGCATCGGGCAACCCTCCAGTTGATAATAATGATATAATGGTTAAATTAGAAAAACTCAAATTACTGCACGATAAAGGGTTAATTAACCAGGAAGAATACGAAAAAAAGAAGTTGCAGCTTTTAGATTTACTTTAATAGTGGCAATAACTATATTAAGTCTAACTATTTAAATATTGATTATTATTAATGTATTAGTAAATTAATATCATTTATTTATAAAAAAATGGATTGTAATCTCTACCTATTTTTATATAATGTTTAAATAATATATAAAAAATTAACAATAAAATATCCACTTCAAGTATTTAAAATAAAAAAAATATTTATTTTCATTTAAAATAGTTAAAATTGGCATAATTATTGAGCATATTTAATCAGCTGAAAATTAAATAAAAAGTAATGAAATAGTCTTTATTTGATACAGTTAAAAAAGTTCTTATATCTACCAATCGCCTACTGAAAAACTTATTTATTATTCAATATAAATTCAAATGAAGTATTTAACAATATTGGAAAATGGAGTGATTTGGCCCAGTATAAGAGAAAGAGATATTATTGTTGCTATTAATGATGGAATGATCAGAGTAGGGAAATATAATAGAAATAAATATTTAGATAATTTATTTTATTTAGACTCTCCTAGTAACGAAGATGATTTAATAAGTGAAATAGTGGAATATATAAGGATTAAGAACGAAAATTTATTAATTATAAAAGATTTGGACGTACTTTTTGTTTGTCCTAAAAAAATAAGTGCAAAGTTTATTTGGAATCCCAATAAACTTATTTGCGAAGTAATTTGAACATGGTTTAGGTTTTCATGGATAAGGACAAGGGGGGGTATTTCTATACCACCCCCATTTTTTTAAGTCCATATACTGCTTAACAATTTATTATTTTCTATTTCTATTCTCTATTAGTTTTAATATCCTCCTTTTATCAAGATAATTCCTAATGGATAATAGAAAAATATACATGAATTTGATATTTCTCATTTTAGATATAATTTTGTATTTATTGCATATTAAAAATTGTTTAATTAAGGTATAAATATTTACTAATGTGTAAATAATATGGCAAAAAAAATTAAAATATTTAATACAATACTTTTATGTTTTTGTTTTGTCAATATAGCTATTTCTCAAGCTATACATACATCTGTATTTATAAATACCCCTTATAGCTTATCGGCCAAAAATTATATTCAGCAAGGAAGTAATGTTACTATCACTTTAACAAATATGGGTATTGCTGCGAGTGAAGTAAGAATATATCCCTCATTAGAAGGGCTAAGTAATGGTATACGAATAAAATTAAAGCCAACATACGCATCTCCGGCTTTATTTTTTTGTCCTGGCGAGATAAAGAAAATAACACTAAATCAATTACAAGCTATGGCAGGCAGTGCCCCTTCAGTTAACGATATATTATTTCAGGGATATAATAATAAACAATATTTTAACAATGGAAATTTACCCGAAGGGTTATATAAACTTTGTATTGATGTAGTTACAGCCGGGCCCCCATCTTTAGCCTGTACTTTTTTTTCAATTACCAGCTACGACCCTCCTATAATTTTAAATCCAAAAAATAATACAATAATAACCCAGCTTAATCCCCAAAATATTTTATTTAATTGGGCACCTGCAGGCATAATTGGTAAAACACGATATATATTAAAACTAGTGGATTTAAACATCACCCCTGTCAATAATCCGAATGATGCTTTTATGAAAAATATGGTGCCTTTTTTTGAGCAAAGCGATATTATTACCAGTACGTTTGTATATGATAATACCAGGCCTAATCTAATTAATGGTCACAAATATGCATTGGAGATAACAGCTTATGACCCCTTAAATAATTTATTGTATAAAAATTATGGGCATAGCCAGGTAATAATATTTACGTATAAAAGTAAAGAGGACACAAGTAATAATATAGCTATAATGGATAGCCTTAATATAAATTATTGAACAGTTGATAATGTTCAATCCAAAATATAATAGTTATTTTAGCAAAAAACTTATACATAATATGTGTTAATGTTAGTCGATAGTTGATATGAAAGGAAAATTACTTACTTTAATTTTTTATGTAATTACATTTGGAATAAATGGAGCAAAATGTCAAATATTAGCTGTAGAGAAACCTCCAGTTAAGAAAATTGATTGGAGCGGAACGGTAGGAACAAATATGAATTTTTATGCTACTAATAGAATCTATAATAGTGCCAATCCATTTGCTGTTAATATAAATGCAAATTTACATATGCGGATTTTGGATGCTGTAGATGTTCCGTTTAGTTTTACCATGGGCAAATATCAAAACAGTTTTTCAAATCCATTTTTACAATTTAGTATAAGTCCGCGGTATAAATGGGCAAATTTACATGCCGGAAATATCAACCTTACCTTTAATCCTTATACTTTAGCCGGCTTGAGTTTTTGGGGAGTAGGAACAGAATTAAATCCCGGTAAATTTAGATTTTCTGCTATGTATGGAATGTTATCTCCTGCCGTTGAAATTGATACCACTTTTACCAATAGTAATATTGCTTCTTTTAAGCGCATGGGTTATGGAGTAAAAATAGGTTATGGTACAAATAGTAATTTTATTGATCTTATTTATTTTCATGCCAAGGATGACATACACTCTATAAAAAGCTGGCAGGATTTGGAAATCCAAAAATTTATGGGGGATGCTGCTATACTAACTCCGCAAGAGAATAAAGTAATAGGCCTCTCATCTAAGGCTACTATTATCAAAAAACTTATGTTTACCGTAGATGGAGGAGTAACTTTCCTTAATAAAAACATAGCTGATACACTGTTTGACAAACCTAAAGGCTTAAATATTTCTAATGATGCTATTGTTCATTATGCTGGTAAAGCCAGTTGGGGCTATAGTTTTAAAAACCTGTTTCTCAGTACTAATTATGAACATGTATGACCAAACTATATTAGTTTAGGCAGCTACTTTTTTAATAATGATATTGAAAATTTTACTGTGTCACCTAGCGGAGCAATGGCAAATGGCAAAGGTAGTTTTAGTGTATCGGCTGGGTTGCAGCGCAATAATTTAAATAATGCAAAAACAGAAACCACTAAAAGATTTATCGGAAGCGCTAATTTGTCCTACATGCCTGCTGAAAAGTGGAACCTGATGTTAAACTATAATAACTTTTCAATTCGGCAGCTCCCCACTATTTATACTAATCCTGATGCTTTACTGTTAAGGCAGGTAAATCAAACCTTTACTTTTATACCGACTTACACCATAAAACAGGATACTTCAGCAATACACAGCTTTTCAGTTACTACAAATTATAATGATGTAAATGATCGCAATATCCTTACCAAAAAGTTTGGTAATATGCAATCAACTATGTTAAGTTTTAATCATTCGTCTTTATTTACAAAAAATAGTAATAGTATTAGCAGCGGCTTAAATTTTAACCAGATAAAAACATTTGGGGTTACTAACACGCAATTAGGTATAACAGGAGGATTTTCTAAGAATATATTAAAGCAAAAAGTTTTAGCTAATATCAATGTCAATTGTAATTTGAGTTACATTAATAATGTGCAAGACGGTAGTATAATTAATGCTAGTGCTTTTGTGCGTTATGAATTAAAACGCCATAGTTTTTCTTTAAATTCTACATTGATTAATACCGTTTCTAAACAATTTAATGGCTATACAGATCTTATTAGCTCAATCGGATACCAATTTTCACTAAAATAATTTTATCTTTTATTATAAATTGAAGCTGTTTAAACTTTTATTAATAAGACTACTATAGGTGCGAAGGTGGCCGGTGAGGACACCGGCCACGGCAGTCTGCCACGGTTGGTGTCCTCACCAACCGCAAGATAAGCAGCATCAATCTTTAAAATCATTAAAAGTTTAAACAGCTTCATTATTATTATATTTATACACTTAATCCATAACCCATAACTTATAACATGAAAAAAACCAACGAACTTATCCTTACCTTGATATTTTATACTTTGCTACTAGCTTTTGCAGCTTACTTTACATTAACCGGTTTGTAATTATTAATGATACTATAGCAGGAAATAAAAATAACCCCGATATATATCGGGGCTTTTTTACATATCTATCCTCTATTTAACCTATTTTACAAGCCTATATGTATTAATATTATTCCCGGCAGCGCTTATTACTTTTATGATATATATGCCGGATGCTAAATTCCCTAAGTTATTTAATCTAAATTCATTCATTCCTTTTTTAGCATCAAAGCTTTTATCTGCTACAGTATAACCATTGCTATTAATTATTTTAATGCTTATTTTTCCATCTGCATTAATATCCGTATTTATTTTTATTTGGTCTATAAATGGATTTGGTACTACAGTAATAGCATTTTGATGCTGGCTATTTTTAACGTTTTTATAGATGAGTAAGTTATCTTACCACTAATGTCAACTTGTTTTAGCCTGTAATAAATTGTTCCGGATAACCCCTTTATAGTAGTAATTAAGCTGTAATCAGTTCTTACAGAGCTATTGCCCTGGCCCTTTGTTTCACTAATTTTCGCAAAATTCCTTCCGTCTGTGCTGCGTTCAATATCAAAATGATCGTTATTATTTTCTGTAGCAGTGCTCCAGGATAATTTTGCTTCATCTTTATTAATTATTGCTGCATTAAAACTGATAAGTTTAACAGGTAAAATTGTAATAGGTGATAAAATGCTCCAGGGACTAAAGCTTGTTATACCAGTAACAGCAAATGTATGGGCAAAAGCGTCGGGATCTGTTGTAGTGCCATTAATGAGGGTTACAATGTTATTATCATAATGTGCCACCCTGGAATTTCCAAAATCAAAACCCAATTCTTCTTCTGTTTTATTCCAACCAAAAGAAATATCTGCTGTTGTGCCCCCGGTAGTTCCTTCCTCAATAAACCAAGTTAAAGTAGCTGCTTTATATTGTGTGCCATCATATGGAAATTGAATATCATCCTGTACCCTTATTGTAAAGCTTTCAGCTGTGACTGAAGTATTATTTATCAATACAGGACTATAATTAGCACCTAAATTAGTAGTATGTGCAAGCGGAAAAAGAGCTTCCCCGATAAAGTTTTGGATGGTTAATGCATCTGAGCCATCAGTAACTATAATATTATTTTCCTTACTTGGCGGCAATCCTCCACCAAATGGAACTGCATTAATAATATTTTTATTTATTAAATCCAGATTTTTATTTCCAAGTTTTAAAGCACCATATAATGCTAATTGTTCACAAACTAAATCATTAGTTAAACTTAATACATCCACACTTCCTGCATTAAAATCTGTTACTAAAAAAACTACGCTGGATGGCATAAGTGATCCTGTGACAGCATCTCCATATCCCCCTAAAAAATAATAATCTCCTAACAACGAAGCATCGGGTAGTTGTATATTGGCAACATTATCAAATTGAAAATGATTACCCGGCCCATTTTCTAAACCATTAACATTAGTAAATCTTATTATTGGTGAAGTTCCCAATCCGTCATAACTTATAAATGCTGCAGTGCCTTCGCCGGTTATATGGCAGGATGGATGTAAAAATTCTAGTGTTCCTGATGCGTAAGTATATTGGGCTCCATTTTTTATTACGATTTGCCCGTCAATTAGCGAAAGGTTACCGCGGTTTTGATCTAATACTTCATTAATATTTATGGTAGCGCCGTTAGTGATATAAAAAAGTGATGCGCTGTTCAATATTAACCTGTTAATAGTAGAAGTTCCCTGAATATCAATATTAGTATTGTAATTCAGGTCCCCTTCTATTTTTAAGCGGGTAAAATTTACGCCATTCAAAGAGTTTAAATTTAATGCTTTTGCATATGCAAATAATTCAAGCCCGGCCGTCATAGCACCATCATTGCAGGTAATATCAATCTGCGTCATCGGTACCTGGTGGTCAATAATAAATGTGGTAGATGGGTCTAAAAAATTTGCGGATGTAGGTGGAAGAAAAGAAGCATCATCAGTTCTTTCCCATTTGGCTTGTTCTGTAATATTAGTATAGTCATCTAAATTTACAGTTGTAATGGTATTATCTGCTTTTAATTTATAGACAGTTTGAGCATTAATTGTAAAACTACTCGCCAATAAAGCAATAAATGCAAATGGTTTTAAAAATTTTTTAGAAAAAATACTTGGAATGGTAGGGTTTACCCATTCCATTTTGAGGATAGAATTTGGTTTCATGAGAATTCGGTTAAGGTTAAATAAATATGGACAATGTATAAATGTTATTAAAATAATAAATTACAGTATTTTCCATAACATCTTAATGTAATAATACTACATATATATTTTTTTTGCAAGTAAACATCCCGTTATTATGTGGAAAATACTAAAAATGAGTATTTGTACCCAGTATACCCGGATTAAGTTTTGAAGTAGATATTATAAGATTAAGGAATTAATAGCTTTCCCTAAAAGCCAGTGTTATTATTACCTGAGTACCTGTAGGATTTTCAAGATCCAAAATTTGTACATCTTCTTTTAAATCATTTTCTTTATTAAAAAGGCCTATTCTTTTTAACGTAATTTCCATACCATGGGACTTACGTTTTTCTGCATTGTTATTCCGGAGCTCTTTGGCATTTTTTCTTCCAATACCATTATCATATATGGTACAAACTATTTTATTATCTTGTTTATATATAGACACTTTTAATAAACCTTTACTGGAGGATGGCAATAGCCCGTGTAAAATAGAATTTTCAACAAAAGGTTGAATAATTAATGGCGGTACTTCTATATTTTCAACTTGTACATTTTCATCAATAGAAATAGAGTAAATAAATTTATTTTCAAAACGTATTTGTTCCATTTGCAAATACAATTCTATTACATGCAGCCCTTCTTGCAATGTGATTTTCTTTTTTCTGGAATGATCCAATATTAAGCGGAGAAGACGTGCAAACTTTGTAATATATACATTAGCCTGTGCACTGTTATTAAGACTGATAAATGAGTTAATGGTATTTAGGCTATTAAAAATAAAATGCGGGTTCATCTGGGTACGTAAAGCGCTCATTTCAAGTTCGCTCAATTTCACTTCATAATCTGTTCTTAACCGGGATTGTTTATTTATCTGGTTTATCCTATACCTGTATGCAGCAAAGATAAGTGCCCATGAAAGTAACAGTATTATTATTCTAAACCACCAGGTAGTCCAAAATGTAGCCTGAATTTTAATATTTAAAGGTTGGGCAGCATACCAATCTTTATTGTTACCTGCAGCTTCAACGATGAATGTGTATTTACCAGCTTTTAAGTTAGAATATTTAGCCTGTCTTTGTTCACCTGCGTAAGTATACATTGTATCCAGGCCAATTAATTTATACCTGTATTGTATAGAAGGGCCAATATTAAAATCTACTGTAAGAAAAGAAATGGTAAGGCTGTTTTGATAATGTTTTAATAAAAATGACTGGGCTAAATCCGGGTTACTGATGGTTGAGTCTTGTACTTCTAATGATGAGATAAACACTTTTAATGGATAGCTTTCCATTTTAAAGTTTTTTGGATAGAAATAGTTGAAGCCCTCTGCGCTGCCAATAAACATTTCTCCATCCGGGGCAAGATAATAGGTACTTAAATTATGATTGCTCGATTCAAACCCGTCTTTTATATCTAAGGTTTTTAAAATATTATTTTGGGGATCATACTTTGATAGGCCCCGGTTGCTTAGTATCCAAAGCATATTATCATTGTCAAATTGCAAACCAGTAATATTATTGCTGGGCAATCCTTCTTTTTTACCAAATAAAAATTCAAGTTTAAAACTGCCTTTTTTTATAAAAAATAAGCCATTAACACTACCTGCATATACATTGCCATCTTTGTCAATAGCAATTGATTGAAATGCTTTATCAATAGCAGTGCCTGGCCTGTTAAAATGATAAAGGCTGTCATTTATCCTGTCATAATAAAATAATCCTTTATCCTGTGCAAGCCACCAGTTATTTTTATCATCAGCCATAGCATAAAAAGTGGTATTGCCACCTATGCTTTTTAATTTTGGATGGGCAAAAATGCTGTAATACTATTTTTTATGGGGTCAAGTAATGCAAACCCATTATTTGCACAAATAAAAATTTTTTGCTCGTTATCATTCACTAAGGCATAAATTTCATTGCTCGGGATACTGTTGTGAATATTATTTATATCTTTTTTATAGCAATCATATGTTCCATCCGGCTTTAGCATACCAAGCCCTCCTCCAAAACTTCCCACCCATATCTGGTTAAACTTATCTAATGCTACAGAACGTAAAGGTTTAAATTTTTGTATTCCCTCCTTTACATCATAGAATGGATAATAAGTACTTATATTAGTTTTTCTTTCCCACATAGCTAAGCCACCATTGGTTGCAATCCATATCTTGCCATTTTTATCCTGTACAAAATCATTAAAGCCGCCATCATATTTTTCTCCTTTGGTATTTACTAAATATTTATGAGAATGTATTGATCTTGGTTTTGTTGAAGTGTAAGAAATGCCCCTGCTGTGAACAAATAAAACCCCGTTTTTAGATACAAAAAGCCTGCGGCAAAATTTACTTTTTATTGTAGTGGCATCAGCCGGGTCATGTAAAAGATGTGTTGCATATTTATTGGTAATATCTATAATGTAAACACCATGCAGGCGGCTGGCTAATGCAAATTTATTATCTCCTATTGGTTCTATGGCACCTATAAAACCTTCTATAGGTAACCCGTCATCCGTACTGTAATTATTAATATATTCAATTTGTCCTGATTTCGTATGTATAATAGCAACGCTGTCTTTTAGAAAACTTCCTGCCATTACAGTTGAATCATTTATTTTACATATGCTCCATGCTTTAGTATAATCATACTCTTTAATTATATTTTCTGCAACTATATCAACTAATACTAATTTATTATTAAATGCTATAAACCATTTATTACCATTCAAACAGTAAAAGGCTGATGGGTAATTATATTTTTTAAATAAAGGTGAAAAAGCAGTTAATTTATTAACTTTTAATGTGTTGTTGATTGTATATATTTCATCTTCTGTAATACATAGTATTTCACCAATAGCAGTTTGCCCAAAAAAAATGGTATTATTTATATCCTCATAATTGCTTAATAAAACCTGAAATTTTGTGTCAGATTCTTTTTTATATTGAATACCTGCGTTGGATTTAATCCAAATAGTTCCGGCTTTATCACAAAATATCTGGCTGATATTATTGTTAATCAAGCCTGAGTTGTCAGGCTGGCTATAAGACTCAAGCTTATTGCCGTCAAAAATATTTATTCCTTCATCACTTGCAATCCAAAGCCTCCCAAGACGGTCTTCAGCCATTACTATACGCAAATCACTAAGCAAACCTTCAGCAGTGGAAAGATGGCGGAAAGCATAGCTTTGAGCCCAGGCAAAAGAAGTAATGCTAAAGGCAATAAGTATAGAAAATATTTTTTCAATATTATAACAAAAAATTATGATAATATAAGCTATAAAGATAAATCAAATATACTTCGATATTTTTCGTTAAATAGAATGACTTCTTTATAAAATAAAAAAGTCAATATTATGTTTTTTATATAAACTTTACTATATTACTTTGCCATTGATGCTAAAAAAATCTATACTATACCTCTCTCTTTCCCTGACTGTATTTTTAAGGAGTAATGTATTTGCACAGCAAGCAGTATGGAAAGCTGATAGCTGGGCTGAAGTTTTTCAAAATAAGTCAGGTACAGTTACTGCATTATGGTATGATATTGAACCTTTCATTTATGTAGATGGCAACGGGAAATTAATGGGAGTAGAATATGATGTGATGGAATCTTTAAAGAAGTATTTAAAAGAAAGATATGCCATTAATTTAACCATAAACTGGATCAATGCAAATTCATTTGAAAATATTTATGCACAGGTAAAACAGAGTAAACAGCCCGGAGTTTTTGGCTGGTCGTATTATTCTATTACATCTGAAAGGAAAAAGGAAGTAAAATTTACTCCTCCGTATATGCCGGATTTAAATGTTCTTATTACTAATAATAATGAACCATTATTTAATTCAGCCCAGGAGCTTATTGATAAGTTGTACGAGATGAAGGCTTATACTATGGCCACTACGACTATGGAAGAAGATATTAAGAATATACAGAAAAATTTTTATTCTTCCTTAAACATTATTCATAGAGATGATGATTATGAAATTTTACAAAGTATAGCTGAAAATATTAAATCCTTTGGATATGTACCGTTAAGTGTATATATAGTAGGTTTACAAAAAGGTATTAAAGTAAAAAGGCAGAATGTATTAATAAGCAGGAGGGAGGGGTTTGCTGGGGTGATGCCATTTAATACTGACTGGGCCCCAATAATGAATGAATATTTTAGTACAAATGAGTTTACAATTTTGGCAGGAAAAATTGTGGGTAAATATTTAGGTACGGAACTAACAGATTTGGTTTTTGGAGCATCTGCCCCTGATAGTTTATTAAATATAAAAAATGATCTTGATCTGGTAACTAAAGAAAAAGAAATAGTTACAAAGCAGCGTTTAATAGATGCTGCAATCGATGCTGAAAAAGATAAAATTTTTAGAACTGCTTTAATATTAGGAGCATTAGTTGTAATTATATTTATTTCAATCTTATACAATAGGTATACATCAAATCAAAAACTTTATAAATTACTTCAACAACGTAACGATATCATTATTCATCAAAAAGAAGACATAGAAATGATGAATAAAAAGCTGGAAATGAAAGTTCTGCTTGCTCAAATGAATCCTCATCTTATTTTTAATTCATTAAATGCTATACAATATTTTGTAACCTTAGATGAGAAAAAAGTGCTACTAAGTATATAAATAATTTTTCCAGGCACTTAAGGTTAATACTAAATAATGCCTCTGCTATAACGGTAACCATAGAAAATGAAGTTAAAATGCTGCAGCAATACCTACAACTTGAGCAACTCCGGTTTGAAAATAAATTTGATTTTATTATTAAATTGAACGAAGGTTTAAATCAACTTTTAGAAATACCATCCATGTTAATTTACCCTTATGTTGAGGCTGCATTATACCAGGGGGTGCTGTTAAAAAAAGAAGGAAGGGGTGAAATACAGATAAGGTTTGAGCAAGACAATCATTATTTATTAGTAACAGTAATGGATAATGGAGAAGGTAAAGATGCAGCCAGTAATTTTTTAGCAAAAAGAGATGGCAAAGAATTTAACAACACTATAAATACTGCTTTACAGCATATTGATTTATTAAACTACCGGCAATCCCAAAAAGTTTCGGTAGAACAGCATAATATTTATAATGAAACAACAATTGTGGGTACCAAAGTAATTTTGAATATACCCTTAAGCATTGAAACTTTAAAACAAGTATGAGTGTTCTGAAAAAATATGGAATAGTATTTCTTTTTCGGGTTTAAGTAATTCGATGAGTAGTGATATGAAAAAGAAAATTATTTTATGTAACCGCATCGCAATACTAGCCGGATTACTGGTAATGCTTCCAACATTTAATTTTATTAAGATTCCAACATTATTTTTTATTATGGGGAGCGCTTCCTTAACTTATGTATCTCCTATTATATTTAACCGGTTAAAATGGTATAATTTTTCCCGCTTTATTTTAGTTGTAACTCCGCCATTATATATTTTATTAGGTGGAGGGCTTATGACTAGCGGACCTAATTATACTTATAAGTATGCATTAATATCAGTAATTATTGCACCTATACTTTTATTTCAATTATCCGAAAAAGTAAAAATGTGGATAGGCATAGGCTGGGTTATATTAAGCTTTATATCTTATGATACTGTTATGAATGCGATACCCCGCTTGCCTGAAATTCAATCTGACCAGGATGTAGATGGCCCCGTTTTTGTAATGTTTGGAGGGCTTATTTCTATGGTATTTTTTATTATGGCATTTAATTATTTAATGGATATTAATAAAAAATATGAAAAAAGGTTAAGCTTTATATTGCTAAATGCAAAACAAAAAAATCATCTTATTTCCCAAAAAAATATTTTACTGGAAGGCCAGTATAAATCGATACAGGAACAGCAGCAGGAAATAGAGCAAATCAATCAAATGCTAAGGTCGCAGGTTTTAAAAGCACAAATGAATCCTCATTTTATTTTTAACTGTTTAAATTCTATCCAGCATTTTATTATACAAAATGATGCAGCTTCTGCTATGAGCTACATGTCAAAATTCTCAAAATTAATGCGGCAGGTTTTGGAGAATTCCACTAATGAGAATGTTCCTATTGCTGATGAAATGAAAACCTTAACTTATTACATCGAATTGGAGCAGCTACGATATAATAATAGTTTTAAGTTTGAATTTTCAATAGATGAGCAAATAGATCAACTTAATACAGAAATGCCTTCCATGCTGCTTCAGCCATTTGTTGAAAATGCAATCATTCATGGATTCCGCAATAAAAATAAACCTGGATTTTTAA
Organism: Chitinophagaceae bacterium; assembly: GCA_016713965.1. Taxonomy (GTDB): domain Bacteria; phylum Bacteroidota; class Bacteroidia; order Chitinophagales; family Chitinophagaceae; genus Ferruginibacter. Next base: position 252,050 of record JADJOC010000002.1, on the reverse strand, counting down.
AAGTAATATTATTATACCAACATGAACGTATACTCTGTATAATTGAAGATAATGGGATAGGAAGAGCCGCTGCCGCTAAGTTTAATATAACAAAAAATATGTCGCATAAAAGCAGGGCAATTGACATCAACACTAAAAGAATTTCTTTAATGCAGAGCAACGCCACTATAATTACACAGGATTTGACCGATAGCGATGGTAATCCTGCAGGAACAAGGGTTGAAATCAATATCCCGGCAAATAACAATTTTTTATAATATAGCAAGTTCTCATGTTGCAATAGTAAGACAACAATAAAAATGCTTTTTTTTAGTTATTTATGTAAATATTTCAATTTTATAATCCTATAATTAGAATTTCAGAAAAAAAATTAAAGTGTGGAATTCTATTTTGATATATGATTGATTTTAATTTATATTTAATTATATGTCAGTAACAAAATGTTATTATCTTTAAGCATACTCAAATAATCTTATATAATTGTAATAAGTTTATATTAATTTTAAAAGGAGCTAAATTTTACTTATGTATAAAACCATTATCGTAGAGGACGAACTGCATAGCCGTGAATTGTTAAAAAGTATGGTGGAAACTTATTGTAAACAGTTAGATGTAGTTGCTATTGCTGCGTCTGTAGAAGAAGGAGTTGAAGCTATTAAAACTCATGGCCCTGCTATTGTTTTTATGGATATAGAAATGCAGACAGGTACCGGGTTTGATGTACTACAACAAACTACAAATTATAACTTCCATGTAATATTTACAACTGCTTACGATCATTATGCTATTAAAGCTATAAAATTTAGTGCAGTGGATTATTTATTAAAACCTATTGACCTGGAAGAATTACAAGAAGCAGCAGCCAAAGCGGTAGAAAAAATTAATAAGACACCCGAACATAATAATTTAAACTTATTATTGAAAAATCTTCGTCGTTCCCCCGGAGAAGATTATTCTATCACACTATCTACTTCAGATGGCCTTGAATTTACACCCTTAACAAAAATTATCCGGATTGAAGCCAATGGTCCTTACAGCATATTCCATTTAAAAGATAATAGAAAAATAATGGTGAGTAAAAATTTAAAGGAATATGAATTACTACTTGAAGACCATAATTTTATGCGTGTGCATAATTCGCATATCATTAATTTGAGTGAAGTAAGGAAGATGGTAAAAACTGATGGGGGTTATGTTGTTTTAAAAGATGATACACAAATTATTATTTCTCCAAAAAAGAAAGATGAATTTTTACAGCGTATAAATGAAAGAATGGTATAAAATTTATATTTACTTTATAATAAAAAAAGCAGCTGGGTACAAACTAGCTGCTTTTTTATTTGTATTATAAATGCTGTATTCGTTAACCCAAAGCTGTTATCTGTACATTTAAAATACATATTGATATATTATGGTATAAAATGAAGAATAAAAACATAATCTTTATACGCTGATGTATAGTTTTTAAACTTCATTAGTAATGAGGTTAATGACACATGATTACCAGCTATTAAAAGATGTTTTAGTATTATTTATATTATAAAAACTGCATCATAACCCACTCCCTGATAATTGAAGAGATTAATTAATTTATTAAAATGACATATGCATTTGAGCTATATATTTAAAAATATTTTTCTTACATCGGCCGCTTTGGTATTACATATTGTAAGTTTTTCGCAGTTTACTCCGGGTAATTCCTATTTTGGCCAAAATAATTATATTGAGTATATAGCAGGCAATTTACCAATAATTATTTCTGCAACACATGGCGGCAATTTAAACCCGGGCAATATACCAGACCGTGTCTGCAATAATCCCATCACGATTACAGACCTTTATACCAACGAGCTGGCAATGGAAATCGATACAGCTTTTGTAAATTTAATGGGATGCCATCCTCATGTTATCCTCACCCATTTAGATAGAAAAAAAATAGATAACAATCGGAATATTGCGGATGGCGCATGCGGAAACCCAGCTGCAGAAACAGCTTGGACAGAATTTCATAATTTTATAGATACTGCAAAGAAATATGTTACCAAACAATACGGCAAAGGTTTTTATATGGATTTGCATGGGCATGGCCATGACATACAACGGCTGGAATTAGGCTATCTGGTTAACAGCGACAAGTATGGTTTAATAGACTTTTTATTAAATGATTTTTTAAATTCAAATCCCAATAATAGCAGCTTAAGAAACCTGGCATCTAACAATCTTTTAAATTTACCTCATACTGAATTATTAAGAGGCGACCTTGCTTTAGGTACTTTATTGGCCAATAAAGGCTATCCTTCTGTTCCTAGCAAGCAAATACCCTCAATATTAGAAGGAGAAGATTATTTTAGTGGCGGATACAATATAGAAAATTATACTTCTGCAGCAGGTGGAACTATTGATGGTGTACAGATAGAATGTTATAAAGACGGTGTTCGTGATACCAAAGCTAATCGTAAAAAATTTGCCGAAAGCTTAGCCCAGTCTGTAAAAACTTATCTTACCGAGCATTATGGCCTACAACCGGCCATGCAAAATTGTGTGGAAATTTTACCGGTAGAGCTTTCATATTTTAAAGCTTTTTGGAATAGTAATGGTAAACAGGTAGATATAAAATGGCAAACATTATCAGAAACCAATAATAATTATTTTGAAATACTAAAGTCAACTGATGGGATAAATTTCTTATCCATTAATAAAATAGCGGCTAAAGGAAATAGTGAAATTATTACCGACTACACTGCATATGATAATAACGTGGTTGCCGGAAAAATGTATTATAAATTGAGGCAGCATGATAAAGACGGGAAGTATAAAGATTTTGAAACTAAAATGGTTACAATTACCGGTAACCAAAGTGCCATAAAAGTTGACCCCATTGGTATCAATAATCAAATTAAAATTCATCTTCCTGCCGGGGAAAAATTACCTGTGCAAACAGAAGTGTTCTCTGCATCAGGTAAAAATGTAGGTAAGTACACTTTAAGTATACCGGGCACAAATATTATCTCTGCACACAATCTTTCCCCAGGGTTATATATTGTAAAAATATACAGCAAAGGATCTGTGGCTAGTTATAAGGTTTTAATGCAATAAAAGAAATTGAATAATTTTACATGAAGAGCTATTACATTTAATAGCTCTTTTTTATGCTAGCATACGAGCTGTTTGCCAGAAATAATAGCTTAATGACATTGGGCTGCGGGATAGAGCGTATACCCCGCTGAGGGTTTGTCACGGCATATTATTAAACTTTACCTTGCTGCGTTTGAAAAAAGTAGCCCAATAATTTTATTTACGATTCCCGCTCGTATAATTAATGAATGTTTAAACGCTGTAAAATAATTATCCACAAATTAAAAAATACCTTTTATTTCCAACTGTATTATATTTCTTTGCATTTATTGCAAAAAGTATATTTTTGCACCTGTTATAACTAAATTTTACAAACATGTCAGACATTGCAACAAGAGTAAAGAAAATAATTGTTGACAAATTAGGTGTAGATGAAGCGGAGGTTACTCCGGAAGCTTCTTTTTACTAATGATTTAGGTGCCGATAGCTTAGACACCGTAGAACTAATCATGGAATTTGAAAAGGAATTCAATATTTCCATTCCTGATGAACAAGCTGAAACAATAACCACTGTTGGTCAGGCTGTTACCTACCTGGAAGAACACGCTAAGTAATTCATCATTAATTATCACAGGCAAATTGTATGGCTTTAAAAAGAGTTGTAGTTACCGGTTTAGGCGCTCTCACCCCATTGGGAAAATCTGTTCAGGAATACTGGCAGGGATTATCTGATGGTGTAAGCGGGTGCGATTATATTAAACAATTTGATTGCAGCAAATTTAAAACACGGTTTGCCTGTGAAGTTAAAGATTTTGATGCTACGCATTATTTAGATAGGAAAGAAGCACGTAAAATTGACCGGTATTGTCAATTTGCATTGATAGCAAGCGATGAAGCTGTAAAAGATGCAAATATTAATAAGGATAATGTAGATCCTGACAGGGTAGGCGTAATCTTTGCCAGCGGAATAGGCGGAATAATCACTTTCCAGGAAGAGGTTACTAATTACGCTTTAGGAGATGGTACGCCCAGGTTTAATCCTTTTTTTATTCCTAAAATGATATTGGATATTGCCGCAGGGCAAATATCTATGCGTTATGGGTTCCGCGGACCTAATTTTGCAGTGGTAAGCGCTTGCGCTTCCAGCACTAATGCTATTATTGATGCCTTTGATAATATCAGGCTGGATAAGGCAGATGTTATTATTACCGGTGGCAGCGAAGCTGTAATAAGTGCTGCCGGTGTAGGGGGGTTTAATGCGATGAAAGCCCTGAGCGAACGCAATGACGATCCCGCCACTGCCAGCCGCCCGTTTGATAAAGACAGGGACGGTTTTGTAATAGGTGAAGGGGCCGGGGTACTAGTGTTGGAAAGCCTGGAACATGCACTGGCACGAGGAGCTAAAATTTATTGTGAAATAGCCGGTGGTGGCGCTACTGCCGATGCCCATCATATTACAGCACCACACCCGGAAGGGCTCGGTGCCAGGAATGTGATGCATGCCGCATTAAAAGATGCAGCAATGAAGGAATCCGATATCGATTACATTAATGTACATGGCACATCTACTCCATTGGGTGATATTGCTGAAACAAAAGCTATATTAAATGTATTTGGTAAACATGCCTATGATTTGAATATAAGCTCAACCAAAAGTATGACGGGGCATTGCCTCGGTGCAGTTGGCGCTTTAGAAGCATTGGCTTGTATAATGGCCGTTACCCAAAATATCATTCCACCTACCATTAATCACTTTACAGACGATCCCGAATTAGATGCTAATTTAAATTTCACTTTTAATAAAGCACAACATAAAATAATAAACGCTGCCTTAAGCAATACTTTTGGTTTTGGTGGCCATAATGCTTCAGTAATTGTGAAAAAGTATATTGCATAATATTATAAATCTTTTCCTAAAACCGTACTAATTTTATTTATTCAAATTCACACCAGTTTTTGGATGCTTTTAACCGCATACCCTAAATTTCGGCTACTACTTTTTTTAATTAAATAAGATTAATTTCGGGCTTAAAAATTATCTTTGCAGCTTGTCTTTTTTACAAAACATATTTGGCGTATTAAAAAAAAATACCAGTAAAAAGGAATTTATAAAACAATTAAAAAATGTTTTAGGATTCGCTCCCCGGGATATTTTTTTGTATAAAACCGCTTTAAGCCATCGCTCAATTCGTGAAGGAGCCGATGAAAATAATGAGCGCCTGGAATTTTTAGGGGATGCTGTATTAAGTACTATTGTGGCACATTACCTTTTTAGAAAATATCCTTACAAAGGCGAAGGTTTCTTAACAGAAATGCGCAGTAAAATGGTAAACAGGCAACAGCTAAATGACATTGGTATAAAAATGGGCCTTAAAAAATCACTTTTTATAATAAAAATGATAATTCTTTAAAAATATCCCAAATATTTGGAAATACTTTAGAGGCTTTAATAGGTGCAGTATATCTTGATAAAGGATATAAAAAAACACAAAGCTGGGTAGAAAGGTACATTATTATGCCTTATTTATTTATAGATGACCTGGAAATAATAGAGATTAATATCAAAAATAAATTATATGGCTGGGCCAATAAAAATGGCAAATCCCTGGAATTTGAAACACTAAATGAGAAATTTGAAAACGGCAGGCGCTTATTTACCATAGGTGCTACCATAGATGGCGAATTAATTGCCGAAGGAAAAGGATACAATAAAAAAGATGCCAGTCAGGTAGCAGCCCAGTTAGCTGTAGATAAATTAGGATTGTAAATTCAGTTTGAAGTTTGGGGTTTGAAGTTGTTTTTGAAGTCATTGGTTCAATAGTTGTATAAAATTATCAAACGCTAAAACCCCAAACCTTAAGCTTTAAACCCCAAACAATAAAATGAACTTTGGAATAATCGGTAGCGGAAGCTGGGGCACTGCTTTAGCAAAAATATTAACAGATAACGGACAAACTATTTATTGGTGGAATCGTAATGAAGCCACTATAGAATACATACAATCCAGGCATCATAATCCGCACTATTTGTCTTCTGCTTATTTTGACACACAAAAATTGCATCTAAGTACGGATTTATCCCTGGTAATTGAGAATTCCAACTGCATCATTATTGCCGTACCTTCTGCCTACGTAAATGATACATTAAAAAATCTGTCGCCCAAAATTTTTGAAAATAAAAAAATAATATCAGCCATAAAAGGTATTCTTCCTGATGAAAATTTATTGCTCAATGACTATTTATCAAAAAAATTCAATGTACGGCTGCAAAATTATTTTGCAGTGCTTGGCCCCTGCCATGCAGAAGAAGTAGCTGCAGAAAAATTATCATACCTTACTTTTTCCGGCATCGACGAGATAGTAACACACCGGATTGCAACTTATTTCAAAACGCCATACTTAAACACTATCCAAAACAATGATATATATGGAGTGCAATTTGCAGCCGTTTTAAAAAATATTTATGCTGTAGGTGCTGGAATAGCTCATGGACTGGATTATGGAGATAATTTTTTAAGTGTGCTGATTGCCAATAGTGCAGATGAAATGGCAGGTTTCTTACGCAAAGCAGGCATCAAAAATATTGAAGTGGGAACCATTGATCAAAGCCACCGCACAATAGGGCATGAGCACCAACGCACCAATTATGCCGCATCTGTATACCTGGGCGATTTGTTGGTAACCTGCTATTCCCTGCACAGCCGCAACCGTTCCTTCGGCAATATGATCGGCAAAGGATACTCCATCAAAGCCGCACAACTGGAAATGAACATGGTAGCCGAAGGCTTTAATGCTAGCAAATGCATGCACATGATCAACGAAAATATCAAAGCTGATATGCCAATCGCCAACACTATTTATAAAATATTATGGGAAGGGCTAACGGCAAAAAAAGGGTTTGCGATTATTGAAGCAAGTTTACTATAAATTCGGGAAGTCAAGTTTTTAAAACTTGACTTCCCGAATTTATAACTTTGTAATTATGGTATAATACTGAAAAATGGTTGTTAAAAACTGCTAAGAAGTATTATAGTAAAAGATTTGACAGAAGTTTGATGAAACACGTTTCATCAAACTTTTATTTTTTATGAACATTTCAAAAAAAAGCGATGCTGGTCATGTGGGCAGCTGAAGGTAATTGGCTGGGGAAAACGCCATGGTAAACAAAGATTTAAGTGCAAAAATTGCGGGATTTTATTTACCTCTAACAGGAAAGAACAGCGTATAAAAAATCGGTTTACCTGGTTTAAAAAATGGGTATTGGAACGACAAACTTATAAGACATTATCAAGGACAGTGGTTATTCAATAGATACACTTCAACGAACATTTTATACGCTACTTGAGCAAGCGCCTCAGATAAAATTATTAAAAGAGGCCAGGTAAATCTTAGAATAGATGCTACTTATTTTAAAAAGTTTTGTTTATTGGCTTACCAGGATGATTTAGATGGATATACACAGCTTATCAGATTTTCTGATGGAGAAACATTATGTAGAAATTAAAGAGGATTTAGATAACCTTATTCGCTTAGGATTACAATTAGAAAGTATTACCACCGATGGCCATAAAAGCATATTAAAAGCAATCAAAAAATCTATATCTGATGTTAAAGTGCAGCGTTGCCTTGTCCATATCCAGCGTATGTGCCTGTTGTGGCTTACACGCTATCCCAAGCTATGAATCAGGCCAGCAACTTCGAGGTTTAATTTTAATGCTGCTGAGAATAAAAACACACAATGATAAGTTGTTTTGGATTAAACAACTTGATAACTGGTATGTAATACATAAGGTATATATTAATGAGAAAACATTTAAGGAAAATTCTAAAAGATATTGGTACACTCACAAATTATTAAGGCGATCCTATTTTACCATAAAAAGAGCTTTACCTAATATGTTTCATTACTTATCTAACCCAAAAATACCTCATACAACAAATGGCATAGAAGGTTACTTTAGCCATTTAAAAAATCATTTAGATTTACACAGGGGTCTTACTCCAAAAACAGAATCAACTTTATTATGGTATGTATATTTTTCTAACAAAAATGAGTTTTTAAAGCCATTGGGCTTACCAGAAAATGATAAAAAAGAGCAGCAAAACGCTGCTCTTTTTCAGTATAAGCTCTAATCTTATTGCTGATAAGTTGGTCTCCACCAGAGCTTATTTCCTCTTCAGATTAGATGACGCATTATAAGAATTTTCTTGGAAAAATCCACCAACCATTTTTCAGTACATTACCTAAAATTCGTTGTTTATTTTAAAATTGAATCTAATACCCAGCTGGCTCTTTTTGCAATATTCAGATCCCCGGATTTACTTTTTCGTTGTAATTTTTCTATAAAAAATTCTGATGGTATTTTTTTTGCCAACCTGCAATAATACCTAAATTCCCTGCAATAATAAAGATCAATTACATTAATAATTACATTCTGTAACTTCAGCTGTTGTAACGCAGTTAAATCCAGTTTTTTTAATGTGGTTAAAATGTGTTCTTTAATATATCCTGACCTGAAAAAATATGGATTGGCTTTCAGGTAAGCTATTGCATTATCAATAGCCTGAGGCTCTGATTTTTTGAGATCACAGATTGCCTGGTACCCACCGGGAAAAGCAAGGTCATAAAAATTGTCATAAAATATTTTACATGTCATTGCCAATTTTTCCTGATCTTCTTTGCTCTTATGCTTTATTCTTGATGTTTTACGTATATCATCACGTAATTTATTTAGTTGATCAATATTTTTCTTAAGCTGTAAAGCAAAATCAAGCGCCATAATTTGAATTATTCTACTACTACCAGGTAATAATTTTTCTTTCCTTTTTGTACCAATAAATATTTATCATGTAGTAAAAGACTTTTATCAATTTTCATATCTGCTCCTTCTACTTTTTTCCTGTTTATACTTACCCCGCCATTTAAAATCATTTTTTTTGCTTCTCCTTTGCTGGGTAAAATACCTGTTTCAGTTAAAAAACTAATTACATCAATACCTCATTTATTTTCCTGATTGAATAACTGGATTTTACAATTCCTTCTATTTCTTCTAAATCGCTTACAGTAAGGGTTTCTATACCAGAATTTTTATTGGAAAACAGTTTTTCGGTAGTTTCAACAGCCTTTATGTGCTCCTCTTCACCATGTACAAAAATAGTAACTTCTTTAGCCAGGGCTTTTGTAAAACTCTTTTCCAGCATCCTTTTGTGTTCGGCTATTAAAGCATCAATATTATTTTTATCTAAAAAAGTAAAAATTTTTATCCAGTTTTCAGCATCAGTATCATTAGCATTCAGCCAAAACTGGTAGAATTGATAAGGTGACGTTTTTGTAGCGTCGAGCCAGATATTACCTGCCTCAGTTTTGCCAAATTTTCCTCCATCTGCTTTCTTAATTAATGGACAGGTAAAAGCAAAAGCTTCTCCACCTCCTTTTCTGCGTATCAATTCCGTTCCGGTAACAATATTCCCCCACTGGTCGTTGCCGCCAAATTGCATTAATTTACAGTAATGTGCTTACCGGTATCCCGTATAAAATCTAAAAAGTTTATATTTTTAAACCAATCATAATTATTAACCATCTCGGCAGCATTGGCTTTAGTAGCATCAAAATCTAAAAAGCGGCTTAACTGGGCTTTTACGCCTTCTAAATTATGATTTAATGAATCTTCACTTAATAAATTTCTTTCTTCACTTTTGCCACTCGGATCGCCCACCATTCCTGTAGCGCCCCCTATAAGAGCAATAGGTTTATGACCGGCTTTTTGTAAATGCATTAATAATAATATGGGTACCAGGCTGCCAATGTGCAAACTGTCGGCTGTAGGATCAAAACCTGCATATCCTGTGGTTATTTCTTTATTTAACTGATCTTCTGTACCAGGCATGATGTCTTGTAACATGCCCCGCCACCTTAATTCTTCTATTAAATTATTCATTATGCTTATTTAGTATTGTGCAAATGTGCATATAAATCTTTAAAAATGAATAAAACGTATATACTTATGCCTGCCTGAAAAATTTATACAAAAAATTGAAAAAGTATATAGGCAACAGAAAAAAATGGCTTTGTACAGAAAAAAATTGTAATTTTATTAGCAAAGAATCATTAGAATTTTAGTAATAGATCAACAATTAGGAGAACATTTTTGCGTTGTAATAGAATACCAAAACTTTTACCCCGCTGCATAGGCTAGGACTCGATTGTCAAAAGGAGAGGTATGACATAAAAATATTTACAACTATTATATAGGGCATTATCAAGATATAAAAAATTAGGATGAAATTAGTTAAAAAATCAGGGTGGTTAATTTTATTATTACTACCTGTTTTTACAAAGGCGCAGTTTAGGAAATATTCCAACGAATTTTTAAATATTGGCGCCGGGGCCAGGGGATTAGCGATGGGAGGTGCACAGGTTGCTTCTGTTAGTGATGCAACTTCCGGGTATTGGAACCCTGCCGGGCTGGTAGGTGTGAAAGACCATCCTAATGTAGGAATAATGCATGTTGACTATTTTGCCGGCATTGCCAAATACGATTATGCTTCTATAGCATTACCTATCCAGGATAATAAAAGAACACTAGGTTTTTCTATATTACGCTTTGCTGTAGATGATATACCTAATACACTTTTTTTGGTAGAACCCGACGGGAGTATCAATTACAATAATATTCAAACTTTTTCTTCTGCAGACTATGCTTTTTTATTTTCCTTTGCACAGCATGTGCAGGAAACTGAAGATAGGAGAATCAGCTTTGGTGCAAATGCAAAAATTATACACCGTAAGGTAGGCAGTTTTGCTTCGGCCTGGGGTTTTGGTATTGATGCCGGTCTTCAAATGCGCATTGATAAATGGCATTTGGGTGTGGTAGCACGGGATTTGACTACTACGTTTAATGCCTGGTCTTTTAAATTCACTGAAAAGGAGAAGGAAGCATTATACCTTACTAAAAATGATATACCTGTAAAATCTACAGAATTAACTGCCCCACGTATTGCCGTAGGCGGTGGCTATAATTTTGATGTGGGTAAGTCAGTAAAATTATTGGCAGAAGCAAACCTGGATTTAACTTTTGATGGAAAGCGCAATACCATAATCAGCAGTAAGCCGGTGAGCATAGATCCGAGGCTAGGCCTTGAAGCTACTATAAAAGATGTATTTTTTGTACGAGGTGGCATTGCAAATTTTCAAAAGGCCCTTGCCGATGGTGATACCTTAAATCAAAAAAAAGTATGGATTTACCAACCAAGTGTAGGCGCAGGATTTAAAATAAAAAATGTAATGCTGGATTATGCATTTACCAATTTAGCCAATCAATCCAATCCATTATATACACATATCTTTTCTTTACGGTTAAACCTTGTAAAAAAAGAACAATAATACAATAATGAGCATGAAAAAATTTTTATTGATTCCCGTTGCTTTACTACTTGCTTTTGCAGCCGGGGCACAGTTTACCAATAGCTGGATTGATTATAATAAAACTTATTATAAATTCAAAGTAGCTACAGATGGCTTGTACAGGATTAATAAGCCAGCTTTAGTAGCAGCCGGGATTGGTAATACGCCGGCTCAGAATTTTCAGCTATGGCGTAATGGCGAACAGGTCAGGATTTATACTTCAATAGCGCAAGGTATATTAGGTCCGAATGATTATATAGAATTTTGGGGAGAAATGAATGATGGCAAAAAGGATAAAGATTTATACCTGGATCCGGCTTTTCAATTAAATGATAAATATAGTTTGGAAACCGATATTGCTACTTATTTTCTCACTGTAAATGCGGGAGAAGGTGCAAATTTTCGGTATACATCAAATCCCAATCCTGTTATTGGGAATGTTTTACCCGCCGAACCATATTTTATGCGTAAAGTTGAAATGAATTATAAAAATCGTATTAACAAAGGGTATGCCCGGATAGTAGGTGAGTATGTATATTCATCATCTTATGATAAAGGTGAGGGGTGGTCGAGCAACGATATAGCCCCGGCCCCGGCTAAAGATTTGGAAAATAATTTTACGGGCTTAAATGTATATGCAGCAGGGCCGCCAAACAGTGTAAGCTTTACATTATCAGCTGTAGGTAATGCTTTAAATACTAGAGCTGTGGTAGCCAAATTTTTTAATACTATAGTGTTGCAAAAGCAAATGGATGCCTTTAATACTTTAAAAGAAACAGTTAATGGTTTGCCATTAGCGCTTTTAATAAATAATAACAATAACCTTAGAGTATTTGTAAACGGCAATTCTGTCAACAAATCCGATAGGATTGTAGTGCCTTCAATGTCAGTAACTTATCCTGCCACATTCAATTTTAATAATCAAAATAATTTCTCTTTTGAATTACAGCCAAGCAATGAAGGCAAGTACCTCGTTATTCAAAACTTTAATAGTAATGGCCAGCAGCCGGTTTTATTTGATTTTACCAATGGAAGAAGATATACAGGTGATATTACTATACCGGGCCAGGTAAGATTTGTATTACCTCCATCAGCTAATGCGATTAGAAAGTTTATGCTGGTGAGTCAGGCTGCAGCTAATATAAACAATATTGATGCATTGACCGAAAAGTCTTTTATTAATTATAATAATGCAGCTAACCAGGGCGATTACTTAATTATAAGTAATCCAGTATTGTTTAATGATGGCAATAATGTTAATAATGTAGATTTATATCGCCAGTACAGGAGTTCTTTGCAAGGAGGAAGTTATAATGCTAAGATAATAAACATTAGTGAACTAAATGACCAGTTTGGGTTTGGTATAAAAAATCACCCTGCTTCAATAAGAGATTTTGTAAGATTTGCTAAAGCCAATTTTAATGTAGCCCCTAAATATGTTTTTTTAATTGGTAGGGGATTATCATATTTAGATTATAAAAGTAATGAGAATAATGCTGATGCAGATAAATTAAATCTGGTGCCTTCATTTGGCTGGCCGGCATCAGATAATTTATTAGTTTCCCATCCCTCTACATTTGTACCTGTTGTGCCAGTGGGTCGGCTAAGTGCTATAAATGGTAATGAAGTAGGTATCTACCTGGAAAAAATGAAGCAGTATGAACAAGCTCAGCAAAATCCAAACCAAACAATTACAGATAAAGCCTGGATGAAAAACTTTATTACTGTATCGGGGCCTAATACTAATGAGGAAAAAAATCTTTTCAAGCAATACCTGGATGTATATACTAATATAGTTAAAGATACATTTTATGGTGCTAAAGTAGAAGCCTTTGAAAAGTCGGCAATTGCCGCAATTGAACAGCAAAGTAATCAAAGAATTACAGATCTGATTAACGGAGGCCTTGGTTTTATACAATACTTTGGTCACTCTTCAGGCCAGGTATTTGCATTCAATATAAATGAGCCAAGTGATTTCTCTAATGCAGGTAAATATCCATTTTTTAATGTCAGTGGTTGCACAGCAGGAAATTTCTTCGTTTTTGATGCCGGACGTTTAAATGGCAATTTAACCCTATCAGAAAAATATATATTAACAAGTCAAAAAGGCAGCATTGGTTTCTTGGCAAGCACACATTTCGGTATCCCTTCGTACTTAAACATTTACAATACTAATTTTTATAAAAATATTAGTAAAACCATGTATGGCAATACTGTTGGAAATCAAATGAAACAGTTAATGCAAACCCTGGGAGGCAATCCAAATCTTGATTTTTATTTAAGGCTGCATTTGGAAGAAAATACCTTGCACGGGGATCCTGCATTAAAGATTAATTCATCTCCTAAACCAGATTATATTGTAGAAGACCAATCGGTAAAAATTAATCCCAACCCGGTATCTATGGCAGATAATAATTTTAATATTAATATTAAAATGTTTAACATAGGTATGGCAACCAATGATTCTATAAGAATAACTGTAAAGCAAAAATTGCCTGATAATACGCTTAGGGTTTTGTTTGATGAAAAGCGGCTATCTATGCGTTCTATTGACTCTTTAAATATTATTGCACAGGTAAATCCTTTAACTGATAAAGGTATAAATAAATTGATTGTTACGATTGATGATGGAAATGCAGTAGATGAATTATCAGAGATTAATAATACTTTAGAAAAAGAATTTTACATTTTGAGGATGAATTAAGACCTGTGTATCCTTACACTTATTCAATTATAAATAACTCCAATATTACATTTAGTGCAAGTACTGCCAATCCGTTAGGTGCACAAAGGGAATATGTAATGGAATTAGATACTACAACATCATTTAATTCTACCCTGAAGAAAACATATAGTATTAATGGTAAAGGAGGAATTATACAATTTAAACCTGCAAATTTTAATTATACCGATAGTACTGTTTATTATTGGAGAGTAGCCATTGTACCATTAGATAATAATGATTATGTATGGAATAATTCTTCCTTTATATATATATCCGGAAGTGCGAAAGGTTTTAGCCAATCACATTTTTATCAGCATTTGCAATCTTCATCTTCTAATTTATCTCTTCAAACCAACAGAAAGTGGGCATTTGATAAATCTTCAGTGAATGTGAAAATTAAAAATGGCGTTTTCCCTACAGCTGCGAGCGTGGCACAGGATTTCCAGGTAGTGGTAAATGGCGCAGCTACAATAGAGAGCGCCTGCGGGGTAAATAAAATCATTTTTAATATTTTTACACCTTCTGATTTTATAGCTATTCCTAACGCACCACAAGGACCAGGTTTATATGGCAGTGATGCTTTTTGTGGTCAAACACGTGCATGGAACTTCCAGTATACGCTGTCAAGCCAAGCCAGTAGGATAGCGGCAGTAGAATTTATGAAAGATCATATTCCTGATGGATATTATGTAACCGTGAGATTGACAGCTTCTTCTAATGTTAATGCAAATACTTATATCGATAAATGGAAACAAGACGAGTTGATTTTAGGCCCCGGAAAGTCCTTATATCATAGTTTAAAAGATGTAGGATTTACTGATATTGATCTTTTTACAAAACCAAGAGCATTTAATCTTATTTATAAAAAATCCGATAATTCTTTTGTGCCTATGTGGAATTTTTCCGAAGGTACTGCTGATAAAATAGAGTTGGTAGCTGTTTGCCCGGTAACCAGGGATTCGGGTACAATCATCTCACCTGCAATTGGCCCGGCAAAAGCTTGGGATAAATTTCATTTTAGAGGTAATAATATAGAAAATGAAAGCACTGATTCTATTAATTTTAATATAATTGGTGTTACTCCAAATGGTAATGAAGTATTATTGCATGATATAGATTCTACTAATCATAATTTTGATATTTCCTCCATTAATGCTGTACAATACCCTTTTCTAAAACTTAAAATGTATAACAGGGATAAAGTAAATGCATCTCCTTACCAACTAAAATATTGGATGCTTAATTATACACCTGTGCCTGAAGGTGTATTAGCCCCTAATATTTTATATAGTATGAAAGATACAGTGGAACAAGGGGAAGTAATTAATTTTAAATTAGCGTTTAAAAATATAAGCCCCACAGCATTTGACAGTTTAAAAGTAAACCTTTTAGTAACAGATAATAATAATGTCCCTACACCGCTTGTTATGGCTAAACAAAAGCCTTTAATAGAAGGAGATACATTAATAGTTACTTATCCTATAAATACTAAAAGTTTGGCTGGTAATAATACATTATTTGTAGATGTAAATCCTGCTAATGATCAGCCAGAGCAGTTTCATTTTAATAATATATTGTATAAAAACTTCTATGTAAAACCTGATAATTACAACCCATTGTTGGATGTTACTTTTGATGGTGTACATATTTTAAATAAAGATATTGTAGCAGCTTCTCCAAAGATTTTTATAAAATTAAAGGATGAAAGTAAATTTCTGGCACTAACTGATACTGCATTATTAAAAGTACAGGTAAGATATCCGGACAATAGTATACATGAATATAAATTTGGTGATACAATGCATTTTACTCCGGCAAATTTAGGTGCAGGGGAAAATACAGCCAGTATTGATTTAACACCACATTTTACAATGGATGGAGAGTATGAATTGATTGTTTCCGGAAAGGATATGGTAGGCAATAAAGCAGGTAACCTGGAATATCGTGTATTATTTACCGTTATATCAAAACCAATGATATCCAACCTGCTTAATTATCCTAATCCATTTACTACTTCTACATCTTTTGTATTTACGATTACAGGTAAAGAAGTACCACAAAATATACGTATACAAATATTAACCATTACCGGTAAAGTAGTAAGAGAAATTACAAAAAATGAATTAGGGCAATTGCATATTGGCAGAAACATTACTGAGTTTAAATGGGACGGTACAGATACATATGGGCAAAAGTTAGCTAATGGAGTATATCTATACAGGGTATTAACCAACTTAAATGGTAAATCTTTAGATAAATATCCTACTGACGGAAATACTGACCAGTTTTTTAATAAAGGTTATGGTAAAATGGTAATTATCAGGTAATATACTAATGCGAATTTTTATCAGGCTGTATTAAAGTTAATCAACTTTTAGTACAGCTTTTTTTATTTGCTACCTTTGCCAAAAATAAATAATGGCCAAAATACCTATTAATATAGCTACCGGTAGTTTGCAGCAGGATGAAATAATTGTTGGGATAGATTTGGGAACTACTAATAGTCTTATTGCTATAATACATCCTGAAAGTAAAATTCCTGTTGCATTAAAAGAAAACGAAAGCAGCTCTTTGGTACCTTCTGTGATATATTTTGATGATAATGCCCAAGTGATCGTAGGTGATGAAGCAAAAAAATATTTAACCACCCGTCCTTCAAACACTATTTTTTCAGCTAAAAGATTGATGGGTAAAAGCTATAATGATGTAAAAGACAATATACCACACCTTGCTTATAAAATAATTGATAGCGACCAGGATGAATTAATAAAAGTACAGGTTGGAAATTCTTTTTATTCCCCCGTTGATCTTTCTGCCTATATTTTAAAAGAGTTGAAGAACAAGGCTGAGCATATTTTAAAAACGCCTGTAAATAAAGCCGTAATAACGGTGCCTGCTTACTTTAATGATGCTCAAAGGCAGGCTACAAGAGATGCAGGTAAACTGGCCGGGCTAAATGTTCTACGTATTATTAACGAGCCTACTGCCGCCAGCCTGGCCTATGGATTTGGTTTAAATAAACAAGAAGAAAAAACTATTGCAGTATATGATTTGGGCGGAGGTACTTTTGACATATCTGTATTGCATATTTCCAACGGAGTATTTGAGGTATTGTCAACCAATGGAGACACAGCATTAGGGGGCGATGATATTGATAATGCAATTATTAATTACTGGATATCGTTAATGCCATTGTCTGAAAATAAAACTTTAAAACATGCACTCAAGCTGAAAGCCGAAGAAGCAAAAAATATTTGTCAGCACATCCTTTTTTTGAAACGCACTTTGAAGATAAAACACTGGTTCTTTCATTAGAAATTTTCAATAAAATTATTGAGCCTATTGTAGAAAAAACAATTAATTGCTGTGTTAATGCATTAAAAGATGCCAGGCTTTCAAAAACAGCTATAGATGAAATAGTAATGGTAGGTGGAAGCACAAGGATACCTTACATAAAAAAATCAGTTGGTGATTTTTTTAATAAAATAGTAAACGATACTGTAAATCCTGATGAGGCAGTTGTAATAGGAGCAGCAATACAAGCAGATATATTAGCAGGAAATACGAAAGATATTTTATTGCTGGATGTAACTCCTTTATCGCTTGGATTAGAAACAATCGGGGGACTAATGGATGTGTTATTACCCCGCAATACAAAAATACCGGCCAAAATATCCCGGCAGTATACTACTCAAAAAGATGGGCAAAGCGGGATGAATATAGCTGTATACCAGGGAGAAAGAGACCTGGTGAAAGATAACCGTAAGCTTGGGGAGTTTATTTTAAAAAATATACCTAACATGCCTGCAGGATTTCCTAAGGTAGAAGTAAGTTTTTTAATAAATACAGATGGTATATTAAAGGTACATGCAAAAGAATTAAGAAGTGGTTCAGCACATGAAGTCGAAATAGTGCCGCAATACGGGTTATCTGATACTGATGTAGAAAATATGTTGTTAGAATCTATTGAGCATGCAAAAACTGATATTGCATTAAGGGCTTTAATAGAACCACAGACAGGAGGCCAGCAGCTACTGGCTACAACTGAAAAATTTATACAAAAGAATATTGCTTTTCTTACACAACAAGAATTGCTTGATACTTCTAATGCTGTACAGGCCTTACAGCTAGCTTTAACAATGGATGATAAAAACTTAATTCAATCTAAAATTGAAGCGTTAAACAGTATATCAAAACCTTATGCAGAGAGATTAATGGATACTATTGTAAGCAAGGCCATGACTGGAAAAAAAATATAAAAATTGATAAATAATTTTCATGACTGTTTTACCGGGCTTTAAAAATTATAAGGTACTTGTTTTATTTTTAGTGTATTTATCAGTTAATTTTTTTTTATTGTATCTTTTTGGTGTTCAGGTTAATGGGGAGGCTGTAAAATACATTGATGATGCGAACAGGATATTAAATGGGCAACCGCTTCGCAACGGTATTTTTAGTATTTCATATATTGGATATTCCCTTTTGGTGTTAGTGTTTATTAAGTGTGGCATTAGCTTTTTTTTCATGGGGGTATTTCAGGGTATACTTTCTTTTTTTGCAGCTTCATGTTTGTATAAAGTATGCTACGGTATTGGTGTAAAAAAGAATGTCGCATTTATTTTTTTTATAGTCTATTTGTTATGCCTGCCTATCCAAAAATGGATTTTTTTTCTATATACGGAAAGCGCCCATACCAGTATTTTAGTTATAGCTTTCTATTATATCTATCGGTTTTTTAATACTGGTTTTAAAAACTGGCTTATAATATTTTTATTACTCATTGCAGTTATTTTTACAAGGCCGGTCGGCATTGTATTTATTGTTGCTCTATTTATGGTTATATTATACTGGTGTTTTAAAAAGGGATATAAAATTTATACACTGATATTTGTATGTGTGATAATAGGTATAGTAATTTTATTTATTTTTTCTCCATACGCAACTTATATTAACCCGGATTCACTTAAAAGAATGGAAATAATATGTCAGGTGCCGCAGGCAAATAATAATATAATTTACCATGAGATCAATAATGCAGGGTTATATGAAGCATTCCGGGTTATTAAAAATGAAATTGGGGTTAAAGCTTTTTTTATTAATGGATGTAAAAAATTATTCAGCTTTTACGGATTATACCGCCCCTACTATAGTTCACTTAATAATGGTATATTAATTTGCTATACCCTGTTGTATCCTTTAGCAATAGCCGGGTTATTTGTTAAAGTGTCGCAACAGGTAAAATGTGTTAAGTTATTTTCAATAATATATGTATTATTTACTTCTGTATTGATATTTTTTACCTGCGATGATTGGAGTAATCGTTTTATCAGTCCTGTATTTCCTTTTATATTATTCTTAGCTACTTTGGGACTAAACAATATTTTTAAAAAGCTAAATGTTACCACGTAGTGAAAGCCAATTAGTCTTATTTAGCTGTTTATGATTACAATAGTTTTGTTACCATTTGCCTCGTTACGTATTTACCAATAAGGTCAAACTCTACATTTACAATATCATTTTTTTGCAGGTATTGCATATTGGTGTGCTTGTAAGTATAAGGTATAATAGCAACCCACGCACTATTTTTAGAAATATTAAATAAGGTTAAACTAATACCATTTATAGCGATAGACCCTTTTTCAATAACAAGATTGGCAAATTTCTCATCAAAAGAGAACTGATATTCCCAGCTTCCATTTTTATCAATATTATTAAGACATATAGCTGTGGTATCTATATGTCCCTGGACCAAGTGACCGTCTATTCTTCCATTAAATGGAAGGCATCTTTCTAAGTTGAGCATACTGCCAATTAATAAACTGCTCAAATTAGTTTTTAATAAAGTTTCTTCAATAGCCGTTACCTTATGCAGATCGTCAATTATCTCTTCTACAGTAAGGCATATACCATTATGACTAACACTTTGATCAGCTTTTAAAGTATGACTGATTGAAGATTTTATCCAAAATGAAGTATTAGTGCCAAATTTTTCAATATTCGTTATAATTCCTGTAGTTTCTATAATTCCTGTAAACATGTAAGTAATTTTGATATTATTTTCTCTAGACTACAAAAAATAGTATTTATCTTCTTAAATAAATTTATATTCTTGTTTTTTTATAAAAATTATTAGTATATTTGCTCCCTCAAATCAACTAAAAGCAGGTATAAGTTATGTTAATTATTGTTTCAAAAGATTGCGAAAATATAGATAAAGCACTTAAAAAGTATAAAAAGAAATTTGAAAAAAGTAAAGTATTGCTTCAATTAAGAGAAAGACAATCATTTACTAAGCCATCTATTAAGCGCAGGGGAGAAGTACTAAAGGCTGTTTATAAACAGCAATTGGCTGCAGGCAAATTCGATTAAGTTAAGTATTTAATTATATAACTGATGATCAATTGTAATAACTTTGGCCATCAGTTTTTTTATGCCCATACTCAACCAAAATATTATACAGCATTTTCTTGATTATTTAAAATATCAAAAAAGGTATTCCCTGCATACCATTACAAGCTATCAAACTGACCTTACAAATTTTATAGATTTTCTTCAAGTACAATTTGGTGATATACATTTAAAAGATATAAAACCTGCATTTATACGTACTTGGCTGGCCGGGTTAAAAGAAAATGGTTTAGAGTCCAAAAGCATCAATAGAAAAATATCTACCCTTAAATCGTTTTTTAAATACCAGTTAAAGCAACAAAATATTGAGCTCAGCCCAATGGCAACTATTATTACTCCTAAAGTAAAAAAAAGATTACCTCAATATATACAGGAAAAGGATACAGTCACATTATTTACTGATTTCGTTTTCGGAGAAACGTGGCAGGCTAATACTTCTAAACTGGTGTTAGAGGTGTTATACAATACCGGCATACGGCGAGCTGAATTAGTAAACTTAAAAGAATCGCAAATTAACAGCTATGGCAGTTCCATTAAAGTTTTAGGCAAGGGTAATAAGGAACGGATAATACCTATAAGTGCTCCATTATTGCAGTCCATTCAAAATTATATAGCAGAAAAAAGGAAACAATTTGATGTATTTGATGCTGAATATTTATTTATAACCGCTAAAGGAAAAAAATTGTATCCTGAATTTGTCTATAGATTATCTATAAAAAACATAAAACAGGTTACAACCATCGATAAAAAAAAGCCCCCATATTTTGCGCCATACCTTCGCTACACATTTAATGAATAATGGGGCTGATTTAAACGCTGTAAAAGAGCTTTTAGGCCACAGCAGCCTTGCCGCAACGCAAATTTATACGCATAACACTATTGAAAAACTTAAAGAAATATATAAAAAAGCTCATCCAAAAGCATAATATTGGAATTTCACTACCAGCTTCAGTTATCCGTAGCAGCAGTGTCGTGAACTCGTTCTGGTACTATTTCTTTTGGAGAAAAGAAATAATAATCAATCCATTCATTGGCAATACTACTATTAAGCTTCACTTAAGTATATAAGGCTTCATTAAGCTCTAAAACATAAGCATCATCGAAATAACCAATGCTCACTATTGTTATCAGTTTAATTTATTTTAATAATTTAAATTAATTATTTTTATTTCAGTTTAATTCAACACTGGCATATGTCTAGAAGATTTTTACTAAATTTAATACACCAGTAAAATCACTTTTTTTTCAAATAAATTTTGGTAGCAATATATCTGCCCTTATATTTGCACTCCGCAACACAAAAAAGCGGAAAAGTTCTTCAAAATTCTCTCAATAATTCTCTAAAAAAACTTAAAATTTTTTTAAAGAAAAATTTGGTTGAAATAATAAAGCTTCTTAACTTTGCAATCCCAATTAAAAAGGGAAATAGTTCTCAAAAA
>JADJOC010000002.1:0-227500 GCA_016713965.1 Chitinophagaceae bacterium | reverse complement strand
AACAGTAATTTAATTTTTTTAAAGCAATTAAGGGCGTACGGTGGATGCCTTGGCACAGACAGGCGATGAAGGACGTGGTAAGCTGCGATAAGCTTCGGGGAGCTGCACACGAGCGTAGATCCGGAGATTTCCGAATGGGGCAACCTAATACATTGAAGATGTATTACTCTGCAAAGAGAGCCAACCTCCTGAACTGAAACATCTAAGTAGGGAGAGGAAAAGAAAACAATAGTGATTCCCTGAGTAGTGGCGAGCGAAACGGGAATAGCCCAAACCATGGCGGCGTGCTGCCGTGGGGTTGTAGGGCCGCATTTAGAAACTGATATCAAACTGAATTTTCTGGAAAGTTAAATCATAGAGGGTGATAATCCCGTAAGTACAAATTAACAGCGACGAGCAGTACCCTGAGTAAGGCGGGACCGGAGAAATCCTGCCTGAATCTGCCGGCACCATCCGGTAAGGCTAAATACTCCTCAGACACCGATAGTGAACCAGTACCGTAAGGGAAAGGTGAAAAGTACCCCAAACAGGGGAGTGAAAAGTACCTGAAACCGTGCGCCTACAAGCGGTCGGAGCATGTTGTAATATATGTGACGGCGTGCCTTTTGCATAATGAGCCTACGAGTTACTCCTCACTGGCGAGGTTAAGTTCTTAAGTAACGGAGCCGTAGCGAAAGCAAGTCCAAATAGGGCGAATAGTCAGTGGGGGTAGACGCGAAACTTTGTGATCTATCCATGGGCAGGTTGAAGGTGTGGTAACACACACTGGAGGACCGAACTCATGAGCGTTGAAAAGCTCTGGGATGACCTGTGGATAGGGGTGAAAGGCCAATCAAACTGAGAGATAGCTCGTTCTCCCGAAAATGTTTTTAGGAACAGCCTCGGATTATAGACGTTTAGTACAGGTAGAGCTACTGATTGGACTAGGGGGCTTCACCGCCTACCAAACCCTGACAAACTCCGAATGGTGCTAAATATCTCCGGGAGTGAGGCTGTGGGCGATAAGGTCCATGGCCGAGAGGGAAATAACCCAGATTAGCAACTAAGGTCCCTAATACATGGTTAAGTTGATCAAACGAGGTGGAGTTTCTATAACAGCCAGGATGTTGGCTTGGAAGCAGCCATTCATTTAAAGAGTGCGTAACAGCTCACTGGTCGAGAGACTCTGCACGGAAAATAATCGGGCATCAAACCATGAACCGAAGTTCTAAGATTGCTACTACGTAGTATATCGGTAGGGGAGCATTGAAATCTGCTGCGAAGGTGACTGGCGATGGTTGCTGGAGCGATTTCAAAAGAAAATGTAGGCATAAGTAACGATAATTAAAGTGAAAAACTTTAACGCCGTAAACCCAAGGTTTCCTGATCAATGTTAATCAGATCAGGGTTAGTCGGGTCCTTAGGCAAACCCGAAAGGGGTAGCTGATGGCAAGTCGGTTAATATTCCAGTACCTGCTTTAGTTTCGATGGGGTGACGGGGTAGTGAAAGATCCGCGTTCTTACGGAATAGAACGTTAAAGGGTGTAGTTATAGATTGTGTAGGCAAATCCGCACGATTTGGCGAACCTGATAGTACTGCAAAGCTTCGGCTGCGTAGATAGTGATCCTAATCAAACCTCCGAGAAAAACCTCTAAGTTATGACTATAGCGGCCCGTACCGCAAACCGACACAGGTGGGTGGGATGAATATTCTAAGGCGCTCGGGTGAGCCGTGGAGAAGGAACTAGGCAAATTGACGCTGTAACTTCGGGATAAAGCGTACCATCTTCGGATGGTCTCAGTAAAATGGTTCAACCAACTGTTTAGCAAAAACACAGGGCCCTGCAAAATCGAAAGATGACGTATAGAGCCTGATACCTGCCCGGTGCTGGAAGGTTAAGGAAGGATGTTCGGCGCAAGCCAAAGCTTCTGACTGAAGCCCCAGTAAACGGCGGCCGTAACTATAACGGTCCTAAGGTAGCGAAATTCCTTGTCGGGTAAGTTCCGACCTGCACGAATGGTCTAATGAGTTGAACACTGTCTCCTCCACGAGCCCGGTGAAATTGTAGTATCGGTGAAGATGCCGGTTACCCGTCACGGGACGGAAAGACCCCATGAACCTTCACTACAACTTTGCATTGATTTTGAATTTTTGATGTGTAGGATAGTTGGGAGACTTTGAAGTGGTGTCGCTAGGCATCATGGAGTCGTCGTTGAAATACCAACCTTTAAACATTTAGAATCTAATCCCTAACGGGAAACAGTGCATGGTGGGTAGTTTGACTGGGGTGGTCGCCTCCTAAAGTGTAACGGAGGCTTGCAAAGGTTCCCTCAGTACGGTTGGTAATCGTACATAGAGCGTATTAGTATAAGGGAGCTTGACTGTGAGACATACATGTCGAGCAGGGACGAAAGTCGGCTAAAGTGATCCGGCGGTTCTGTATGGAAGGGCCGTCGCTCAAAGGATAAAAGGTACTCCGGGGATAACAGGCTGATCTCCCCCAAGAGCTCATATCGACGGGGAGGTTTGGCACCTCGATGTCGGTTCGTCACATCCTGGGGCTGGAGAAGGTCCCAAGGGTTCGGCTGTTCGCCGATTAAAGTGGCACGTGAACTGGGTTCAGAACGTCGCAAGACAGTTCGGTCCCTATCTGTGATGGGCGCTAGTAAATTGAGAGGACATGACCTTAGTACGAGAGGACCGGGTCGTATGTACCGCTGGTGTATCTGTTGTGCCGCCAGGTGCAATGCAGAGTAGCTATGTACAGCAAGGATAAACGCTGAAAGCATCTAAGCGTGAAACCTACCTCAAGATGAGTTTACTTTTAAGGGTCGTCAAAGACTATGACGTTGATAGGCTATAGGTATAAAGGTGGTAACATCAAAGCCGAGTAGTACTAATTGCCCGTAAGCTTTATTTTTTTATAACCTCCCCTAACCCCTCCAAAGGAGGGAAATAGAAAAGTTTATAAATCATAATTTACAAAGTTTTACAACTCCCAATATGTTATATTATTTTAGTTAAAAAGATTGATTATAGAAAAGTTGAAGGTTATCCTATCAACATGTTATTATCAACTAATTTGACTTACATTCTTATGGTGGTTTTTCCGAGGGTGTTCACCTCTTCCCATACCGAACAGAGAAGTTAAGCCCCTCATGGCCGATGGTACTACACAACAATGTGGGAGAGTAGGTAGCTGCCATATTTATTTAAAGAGCCTTTCAGGAAACTGAGAGGCTCTTTTGTTTTATTGAGTCTTACACCAACTCCTTTACTTTATCATAACTTTCCACAACTTTAATAATCGCTTCTGCATATTTAAAAATATCATCTATAGTACTAATTTCATTTTTTATCTCTTTCTTTTGATCATCCAATGTTACCAGATATTTTTTTCCTCCATTTAAATATAAACGGCAAATTGTTTTACGGTTATTATCATCTAATAAAATAGCAAAATATGATTGTGCGTCTCTATGAAAAACTCTATTTGCATTAATCCTTTGCCTTAAAATTGTTTTTACAATCATGAATGCTTCTAATTCTTCTTGTGTAGTTATGATTTTATCTTCTTCTGCTTTAATTTGTTCTGCCGTTACCTGATTTGTTTCCAACTCTTTTGTTACAGCATCTTCCTTTGTTAATGCAGATTTTAAGCGCTCTGTAATAAGATCACTTATATATTGCTGAATTGATTTTTTTGTAAGATTGGTAAATTGTTCTAGAACTTTTGCTGTAATTACGCTTGGATAAACCTGTCTTGCAAAATGTTTGGTAAAATCTGCACTTGGATTTGTGAATTCTGAATTAATTAAAGCCTTAAGTTCATTCATGTACTTTAATTCACTCGCAGTATTAACAATATTATCAAAGTCATAATATGCTTTATGAAACTTTTTTAACTCTTCAATTTGATTATCTTTTATGTCAGTAATATTAAATACAAAAAATGGCTTTTCATCCATTTTGTTAGGCGTAACTAAATCTGTATAAAATCGATATTCTATGCCATTAGTAAGAATAGAAAATTTTGCTTTAGTAGTATGAAAATACCGAAAAAGCTGTGAAGCATTATTAACGTTTAGCGGTGCTCCATGCCATTTACATTCTATTAAAATAATCGGCTCACCATCATTCATAATAGCATAGTCAATTTTTTCACCTTGCTTAAGCCCTATATCGGCTACTAGTTCAGGCGTTACTTCAAAAGGATTAAACACATCATATCCTAATTCTTTAATAAAGGGCATGATAAAAGCATTCTTTGTAGCTTCTTCAGTATTCACCTGGTCTTTAAGTTTGGCTATTCTGTCGCCAAGCAGTTTAATTTGGTCTTTGAAGTCCATTGTTGTACGGATTTATTAGTTTGATAATAGGGTTTGTCATTTTGTTAGCACGGAATAATAGATTAACTGAACGCCCTGCTGAAATGATTGAAATTAAAGATAAATATTTCTATAATATTTAGATCATCTTAATAATTCAAATATAAAATTCGTTAATAATCAATATTTTTATATCCTCCCCTCATCTGCAAAACTATAATACCCTTCTTCACTCACAATAATGTGATCGATTACTTTTATATCTAAAAATTTAGCAGCTTCTTTTATTTTGTTTGTAATTTCTTCATCAGCCCTACTCGGTTGCAAATTACCCGAAGGGTGATTGTGACAAAGCACAATAGAAGTAGCATTTTCTTCCAAAGCCTTTTTTAAAATTATTCTTGGGTCTGCAATTGTGCCTGTAATACCACCACGACTTATAATTTCAAAATGATTTATTTTATTAGATTTATTTAAAAATACAACAGCAAAAACCTCATAACTAAAATCCTTAATTTTTGTTTGCAAATACAAAGCAATATCCTTACTACAGGTAACAGTAATTTTTTCAAGCATCGTACCAGCATGCCTTCTTCTGCCCAGCTCCAATGCAGCAGCTATGGTAATAGCTTTGGCTATACCTATACCTTTTATTTGTTGGATTTCTTTTAAAGTAAGTTTACCTAATTCATTTAAGTTATCGTGGCCAAGTTTTAAAACTTCTTTAGCTAATTCTACTGCAGATTTTTCCCTGTTTCCATTATTAATTAATATGGCCAGCAATTCAGAATTACTTAACGTTTCCGGGCCTTTTGTCATCAGCTTTTCCCGGGGCCTGTCATCAATTGCCCAATTTTTAATAGAGGTAGAGGTGTTGTAGGTATTTTCCATAATATCAAATGTAAAACTTCTTAGCTAAATGATAGTTTAAGTATTACTTTTGCGCAAACCAATAACTTTATGCAATATACAGCAAAGATTTTTTCGGGTACAGGATCCCAATACCTGGCAGAAAAAAATTTCCAAAAAAATTGGTGGCCCTTTAGGTAAAATAAGCATCCAGCGTTTCAGCGATGGAGAAATATATGTGGAGTTCCTGGAAAGTATACGTGGTAAATTTGTTTTTTTAGTCCAAAGCACTTATTCGCCTTCTGATAATTTAATGGAATTACTGTTGATGATTGATGCTGCTAAAAGAGCCTCGGCATATAAGGTAATTGCTGTAATTCCTTATTATGGTTTGGCCAGGCAAGACAGGAAGGACAGGCCCCGTGTGGCTATTGGATCTAAGTTGGTAGCCAACATGCTTACTGCTGCCGGTGCTGACAGGATTATCACCATGGATTTGCATGCGCCACAAATACAAGGCTATTTTGACATACCCGTGGATCATCTTGAGTCGACAGCTATTTTCGTTCCTTATATAGAAAGCCTGGCATTGCCTAATTTAACTTTTGCTGCACCTGATGTGGGTAGCGCTAACCGGATAAGGGAAATAGCCACCTACTTTGAATGTGAAATGGTTATCTGTGATAAACATAGAAAAAGGGCTAATGAAATTGCCAGTATGGTGGTTATAGGTGATGTTGCTGATAGGGATGTAGTATTGATAGATGATATTTGTGATACCGGCGGTACATTGGTTAAGAGCGCCGGGTTATTAAAAGAAAAAGGCGCAAGAAGCGTACGGGCCATGTGTACACATCCTGTATTAAGCGGAAAAGCTTATGAAAATATTGAAAATAGTGTATTGGAAGAGTTAGTAGTTTGTGATACCATTCCTTTAAAACAGGAGTGTAAAAAAATAAAAGTTATTTCTACCGATGAATTGTTTGCTGTAACTATCAGGAATGCGTTTGAAAATAAAAGCATCAACAGCTTATTTATGCGTAGCAGGATGGCTAATAAAAAGTAAATGATAATGAATGAATTGATAATTGATAATAGTGTTGTTGCAACTGTTATTATCATTATTTAATTATCAATTATCCATTAAAAACCGTATCTTTGCGCCTCATAAAAATTAAAAAATGAAATCAATTACAATCGAAGGACAATTGAGGACCGAAAGCGGCAAAAAAGCCACCCGCCAGCTCCGCTCTCAAAAACAAGTGCCAGGTGTAATTTACGGGGGTGCAAAAGAGATTAATTTCTCAGCTCCGGCAAGTGATTTTAAATCGCTTGTATACACATCTGAATTTAATTTAGCAGAAGTAAAAGTAGATGGTAATACTTACCGTTGTATTTTGAAAGACTTGCAATTTGGCAAAGTAAGTGACGAACTTATTCATATCGATTTATTAGAATTGGTAGAGGATAAAAAAGTGATTGCTACCTTGCCGCTTAAATTTATAGGTACTCCTGCAGGTGTAAAAGCCGGGGGTAAGCTTGTTACTAAAATGAAGTCATTAAAGGTTAAAACTTATCCCAAATATTTAAGAGAAAATATTGAACTGGATTTGTCAACACTTGAACTAAATGGTAATGTAAGGGTAGAAGATGTAAAAGCGGATAACATGGAAATTTTAAATTCTCCACGTATACCTATTGCCTCAGTTACAATGACACGCCAGTTGAAACAAGAAGAAGCTACTGCTCCTAAAGCTGCCGCTGCTAAAGCTGCTGCACCTGCTAAGGCCGCTGCCGCTGCTCCTGCTGCTGCTAAAAAATAGTAATACAAATTTATTGTTATAATAAAACCTTCCGCCACGGCGAAAGGTTTTTGTTTTGTACCAACTTCGGTTTTTCATAGCAGCATCGTTGTGTCACTCACTTTTACTAAATACCATTATTCATCTTTTATCGAAACGCAGATCACACAGTTTTATGGATTTGCAGTAATCAAAAATCCGTTTTTAATCCGTTACAACCGTTTCATCCGTGTTCCTATCTTAACAATTCAAAACTTACTGCAGCAAACAGTAAAGTTTAATTACCTTTGCGCACTTAAATTAATTATATGGATAAGAATACTGTGATTGGTTTTGCATTAATTGGTGCTTTGCTGATTGGTATGTTTTATATTAATAGTAAAAGCCGCCTGGCTTTGGAAGGGGAGAATAAAAGAAAAGAGGATTCTGCTGCTGCTGCAAAGCCCAAACCCGATACTACTTTGGCAAAGCTGGATTCTTTAAAAGTCGATTCTTTACGTAATGATAAAAAGCAAACTGCTTTAGTGCAGCTTGGAGATACGAAAGAACAGTTAACGGTGATAGAAAATGAAGTGTTGAAAATCTCTTTTAGCAATATAGGAGGCCAGCCAAAAATAGTAGAATTAAAAAAATATAAAACACATGCCGGTAAACCTTTAATACTGGTAAATGGTGGATATAGTAAATTTTCTTACCCTATAAATATTGGTAATAATCAAACTGCACAAACAGCAGACTTACCTTTTGCAGTCAGTAGTAAAACAGATAATGCTGATAAAAGCCAAACACTTTCATTTAGCATTAAAGATTCTACCGGTAAGGAATTAACACATCAATATACCATAAAGCCTAACGATTATCTAATAGATTTTGCTATTAGTATGACTGGCGCAGACAGATGGGTATCTCAAAACGCTATTAACTTACTTTGGCAAACGGAAGTGCAGCAGATAGAGAAAGATATGTCTTATGAAAGACAACAAACACATATTGCTTTTTTAAAGGACGGAGATTTTGATTTTGAGTATTTAGGTTCAGGCGATGATAAAAAATTTACAAAGCCGGTAGATTGGTTAAGTGTGAAGCAACAGTTTTTTATTCATTCATTTGCAGCAAAAAATAAATTTCAATCAGCTGATATAAAATGGGAAGTACCGGCAGATACTTTAAATGTAGTAGCTACAACTACGGCTAATATGCGTTTAAGCGTTCCTAACGGAACAAATGCAGTACTACCTTTACAATTTTATTATGGCCCGAGTGATTATAATGTTCTAAAAAATTATGGTAATAGTATGGAAAAAATTGTTCCATATGGTACCGGTATTTTTTCATTTGTAAAATATATCAACCGTCATTTCTTATTTCCGGTATTTTACTTTTAGCGAATAATGTGGCCAGTATGGGTATGGTAATTTTATTACTTACTTTAATTATCCGTTTAATCACATCCCCAATTTTATATAAAAGTTATTTGAGTGGTGCTAAGATGAAAGCTTTAAAGCCTGAAATAGATGTTTTAAAAGCTAAGTACAAGGATGACCAGCAGGCATTCAGCATGGAGCAGATGAAATTGTGGAAATCTGCAGGGGTTAGCCCATTAGGGGGATGCTTACCGGCTTTGCTCCAGATCCCAATATTCATGTCCTTGTATTATTTCTTCCAGGCTAATATTTCTTTGCGTGGTAAAAATTTTTTATGGGCTGTTGATTTATCAGCATATGATTCTATTGCCACATTGCCGTTTAAAATACCTTTTTATGGTGATCACGTAAGTTTATTTACACTTACTGCAGTGATTACAAGTTTGCTCATTTCTATTTATAGCATGAGCAGCATGCAGGATAATACCAACCCGGTAATGAAATACATGCCTTATATATTTCCTGTATTATTATTAGGGGTGTTTAATAGTCTGCCGGCTGCACTTACCTGGTATTATACGGTATCGAATACTATTACATTGCTTATGCAAATTGTAATACAGAAATATATTATAAATCCTGATAAAATAAGGGCTAAAATTGATGAAAATAGAAAGAAGCCACCAAAAACAAGCGGATGGGCACAAAAGGTGCAGCAAATGCAGGAAAATAATAAGAAATTACAGGAAATGAAAAATAAAAACAATAAAAAATAAATAAATAGTTAAAGTATTGTAGCGCCTGTAACTTATTGCAGGCGTTTTTTGTTAATGCAATTAAATATTGGCACGGGATTGTATTATCTTTAGTAAATAATATTTAAAATGCAAGCCGCCAGAAATTTACTTTTGATAGTAATAACTTTAACCTCCTTATCAGCAAAGGCACAAAAAGCTTTTACAGAAGGATCATTATTATACACTATTGCTATTATAACTGATAATACAACTTCTAAAAATGCTATGGATGGTGCCACTAATACTGTACTTATAAAAGGTACTCAGAGCAGAACCAATATGGTAAGTGCATTAGGTACAGAAAGCACTATTAATGATTCCAGGACAGGAAGTTCTTTTATCCTAAAAGAATATAGTGGCCAAAAATTAATGATAACATTAACCAAGGCAAACCAGGAAGAAAAAAATCAATCTTATGGAGAAATTACTTTTGAAAATACAAACCAAACAAAAGTAGTTGCAGGCTACAATTGTAAACAGGCAATTGGAAAAACAAAAAGCGGTACTGTTTTTACAGTCTATTATACACCCGATCTAATTCCTGCAAATAAAGATTATAATATTATTTTTAAAAATTTACCCGGACTACCATTGGAGTATGAGGTAAATACCGGGAAAATGAAATTTACTTATACCCTTACTAAAATTACTTTTGATCCGGTTCCATCTTCTAAGTTTGATGCCCCCAAATCAGGATACAGGGTAATGACTTACGACGAGAATAAGAAGATGAAAAAAGGAGAGTAATTAATGTAGCAGACCGAATAATAATATCGACCTGCTACATTATTAAATTAAACTGTTGCCTCACAAACTGATTGGTTTTCGCAATCACATGTTAGATCCCCCAAGCTATTATGACAGTTTCTACCGCAATTTTCAGCGCAGTCACAAACGTCTTTCCCGCATTGGCTTCCACATATTTTGTTGGTACCAACGGAAGCTGCTAAATTAGATTGTACTTTTTGTACTCTCTGAGTTGTAATACGAGCAATTAAGTTTTTTTTTTCTACTTTCCATTATAATATTATTTTGATGGAAAGATAATTTTTATACATATACATAATATAGTATAATTAATAAATCACATATATTGATTAACCTATGTATTATTTTCAATATTATATACCTAGCACATTTCTCATATTAAAAATACCTTTTTGTTTTGCAAAAATTCTGCGGCCAAAACTGCACCGCTTGCAAATCCTTCCCTGTTATGCGCTGTATGGATAATTTCTATATCATCAATTGCTGAACTATATTTAATAGCGTGTGTGCCGGGAGCAGGATCTACCCGCTTGCTGATTATTGAAAGCTCACTTGCATTCTGCTGTAATGTATTTATCCAGCTTTTTTTTACAGGTATATTTTCCTATTATTTGTTCTGCAAGAGATATGGCAGTACCGCTTGGTGCATCTTTTTTTTGTGTGTGATGGATTTCTTCAATGCTTACATCATAACCTTTTTGCCTGTTCATCATTTTGGATAAATATTTGTTTAATTCAAAAAAAATATTTACCCCGATACTAAAATTACTTGCATATAAAAATGAGCCGTTCAATTCGATACATTTATTTTTTACTTCTCCTAAATGCTGTAGCCATCCTGTACTTCCGCATACTACTGGTATATTGGCATCAAAACATGTGAGGAGATTTTTTACTACACTGTCCGGATGGGTAAACTCAATAGCTACATCACACTTTTGAAGGTTTTGTATATTAAGGTCAGCTATATTGCCGAGATCTATTTTTAAGCCAATTGTATGCCCTTTTTGTAAAGCAATTTCTTCAATAGCTTTACCCATTTTGCCATACCCGATTAATGCTATTTTCATCGTAAATAAATTAAAAATATATTATTTGAAGATAATTATTTTGAACGGTTGTGCTTGAAATTTAAAACCAGGCTAATGCCATTGGTGTTGGCCAAAGTACTTCGGCCAGGCTTAATTTGAAGGCTTAAATCATCATTTACATCAAATGTTTTTAAATGCGCATCTACAGCAGCATCTACTACATTAAGCCCCCAAAACAGAATAAAAAACAAAACAGAATAATCTACATTTTGGCGAACCTGGTTTCTAAAAGTTCTTATTCTTTCCGGTTGAAAACGGACAGTAAAATAAGGTTCAGGAATTAAATTGTCATTTTGCTCATTATTATCTGTCGCATTTATATAGGCATCCCTGGCTTCTTTAAACTGGGTTACATTTCTAAAAAAAATAACTGCAGTGGTGCCTAAAGCGCCATACACTATTGGTAATTTCCAATATTTTTTATTGGTAATCTGCCCCCAGCCCGGTAATATTGCAGAACGCCTGGTGGCAATGCGGGGGTCATATTTTTGTTGTTGTGTAGTTTTTTTAGCAGTAGAAAAAGCAATTGTATCAATATTAGCAGGCAAATTAACAGCGTTACTATCATTTTGTGCCCGTACTTTATTTTGCCAAAATAAAGTACATAATATAAAATATATTAGCAGGCACTTGTGCATTAGCTCACTTTAATATTCATTTTATCTAATAAGGTATTTAATTCTTCCAAAGAATAATAATCAAAAGTTATATTTCCTTGTCCTTTTTTATTATGTGTTAATTTCACTTTTGTACCATATTCAGATGCTAAATTATCTTCTATTTTTTTAAAGGCAGGTGGTAAAGATGATTTTACAGGATCTTTAACAACATTTTTTATATAGATTTTTCTTACAAGGTCCTCTGTTTGCCGTACTGATAAACTCTTATTTTTAATTTCATTAAAAATATACAACTGCTTATCCACTACATCTACATTAATCATAGCCCTTGCATGCCCCATGCTTATGATACCATTACGTACTGCAATTTGAATATCAGGCGGCAGTTTTAATAAGCGTATATAATTGGTTACGGTGCTGCGTTCTTTGCCCATTCGTTCTGCCACCTGTTCCTGCGTATAATCCAGCTCATCCATTAATCTTTTATAGCTTAGTGCAATTTCTATAGCGTTTAAATTTTCACGCTGTAAATTTTCCAGTAAAGAAAGTTCCAGTAACTGTACATCATTAGCCTGCCTGACGTATACGGGTATATCTTTTAACCCGGCAATTTTCGATGCCCTGAATCGCCTTTCACCTGCTATTATCCTATATCTTCCATTGGCTAATTTAGAGACTGTTATAGGTTGTATGATGTCATGCAATTTTATAGAAGAAGCCAGTTCGCTTAATGCATTTTCATCAAAGTCTTTTCTTGGTTGTTTGGGATTAACTTCTATCTGGTCTATTGCAATCCGTAAAATTCCTGTGTTTTGTTGTACTACTTCAGGTTTTAAGTTTCCTGCAGTGCTTTTTAGATCGGCATCAATATTTTGTAAAAGACTGCGTATGCCTTTTCCCAAAGCATCTTTTTTATTCGGAGGAGTCATTTTTAATTTATAGTTTGATAGTTAATGGTTGATAGCCCATGGTCAATGAACTATGGATTTATTCCATTATTCTTTCTTCTTGTTTTATTTTGGTTAAATTATTTTTTTGTAAAATTTCTTTCGCCAGGTTTAAATAATTTATTGCCCCTTTGCTATCAGCATCATATAAAATAACCGGCTTGCCAAAACTTGGGGCTTCACTTAACCTTGTATTGCGATGGATAATACTGTTGAATACCATTTCTTCAAAATGTTTTCTTACTTCACTTACTACCTGGTTGCATAGGCGTAATCTTCCATCATACATAGTCATTAAAATGCCTTCAATTTGTAACTCAGGATTCAAACGGTTTTGTACAATTTTAATAGTATTTAATAATTTACCTAATCCTTCTAATGCAAAAAATTCTGTTTGTACAGGAACAACAACGCTATCTGCCGCTGTTAAAGCATTAACTGTAATAAGACCTAAAGACGGCGAGCAATCAATAACAATAAAATCATATTCATTTCTAACTGTTTCCAAAATGTTTTTTAAAACCATTTCCCTGTTTGGATAATTAATCATTTCAATTTCTGCGCCCACTAAATCTATATGAGAAGGAATAAGATCTAAATAGGGAATGGCAGATTTTAAAATTACATCTTTAGCCTGTGCCCCATTAACCATACAGTCATATAAGCTTTGGGTAATATTATGCAAATCAAAACCTACCCCGGTAGTGCTGTTTGCCTGGGGGTCTCCATCTACCAGTAATGTCTTAAATTCCAAAACGGCCAAACTAGCTGCCAGGTTTATCGCAGTTGTTGTTTTGCCTACTCCGCCCTTTTGATTAGCTACGCCTATAATTCTTGCCATGATGATCGTTGGTCGTTGGTCGTTGATTGTTGGTCGGGTATATGATTTACTTACGAACAACGGTCAACGGCCAACGATTTTTAAATTGTTATTGTTTCTCCAATTGCCGGAAGTAATAATTCCAGCTCATTTTTTTTGTAAAAATCGATTGCTGTTCGTTGGTCAATTTTAATATAGCCAAAGGTATCATAATGTACGCCAATTACCTTATTTGTTTGTACCATTTTAGCAGCTTCAACCGAATCTTCTATGCCCATAGTAAAATTATCGCCGATACAAAGTATGGCAAAATCAATTTTTGCAAATTTGGGTATTAATTGCATATCCATAGTTAATGCAGTATCACCACTGTAATAAAAATTCTTTTCATTACTCGTTACTATAAATCCCATAGGATTACCACCATAACTGCCATCAGGCAAAGAGGAGGAATGAATAGCATTTACACATTTAACTGCGCCAAAATCAAATGTCCACTTACCCCCATGATTCATAGGATGATATTTTGAAATACCTTTGTCAGCCAGCCACATGGCTACTTCAAAGCCTGCTATAATAGTAGCCCCGGTAGCTTTTGCAATTGCTTCAGCATCTTCTATATGATCCCTGTGACCATGGCTTAATAGTATATAATCTGCTTCTATGGAATTAATATCGATATTTTTAGCTAGTTCATTACCCGTAATAAACGGATCAAATAGCAATTTTTTACCACATACCTCAATGCTAAAGCAGGAGTGCCCATAAAATGTCAGATTCATATAAAATTTATTTATTCTTTATTTTTGTATGCCAGGTTGGCAAAAATAGCCATTCGGCATAAAATTGGAACAAACTACTGCTTAATTTGTTATATTCTAAATTAAACAGGGTTAAGATAATATTATGATTACAATTATTTCGGGAACACACAGGCCAGGCAGTAATACTCAAAAAGTGGCTTTGATATATCAGCAATTGTTAAAAGAAAAAGGAAAAAATACTGATATTCTTTCTTTAGAGGGATTAAATATTTTAAGAAGGGATGCAGATTTTGAAAAAATTGAACAGGAAATACTTATTCCTTCAAAAGCATTTATAATAATTGCACCTGAATATAACGGTAGTTTTCCCGGCACTTTGAAATTACTAATTGATGCGTGTAAACCACCTGTGGTTTGGCACAATAAAAAAGTATTGCTGACAGGTGTCTCATCAGGAAGAGCCGGAAACTTAAGAGGTATGGATCATTTAACCGGGAT
The DNA here is from genome assembly GCA_016713965.1 of Chitinophagaceae bacterium. Taxonomy (GTDB): domain Bacteria; phylum Bacteroidota; class Bacteroidia; order Chitinophagales; family Chitinophagaceae; genus Ferruginibacter. The sequence continues at coordinate 212,872 of JADJOC010000002.1, read as the reverse complement.
ATTTAACCATATTAAAATTACAGTGCATCCTAATAAATTGCCATTATCTGGTATTAATAATCTTTTAACTGAAACCGGTACTTTTAAAGATGAAGCAACATTAATGGCGATCAATCAACAATTAGAAGAATTTTTAGCCTGGGTATAGTTATCCTTTCAAATCTTCAGCGTAGTTTTACTTTAAATTAATCAATATTTATGCGTACACCAACAAATGCAGCAATTATTATTGCTATAATGTTGTTTTTGGATGTTTATGTTTATCAATCAATAAAGGCATTAACCTATACTTCTTCAGTTAAAACAAAAGCCATAGTACATTTTGTATACTGGGCAATAAGCATAATTGCAATTATCGGTTTTTTATTATTCATATTCACCAGGCACGAATTTCTGGGGCGAAATGTAAGAAGTTATTTGTTTGCAATAGTTATAGGCTTTTTTATGGCCAAGTTAGTGGCTGTATTGTTTTTTATTATTGATGATTTAAGAAGGGGTATTCAATGGGTGGCAGGTAAATTATTTTTTAATAATACAGAAAGTGCTGCTATAAGTGGCGATGGTATCAGCCGTTGTGCTTTTTTGAGTTGGCTGGGGATAGCGGCAGGGGGTACGTTATTTGGAAGCTTAATCTATGGCTTTGGAAATAAATATAATTATAAAGTAAAACCCATACAGTTAACCTTTGAAAATTTACCTCAGGCATTTAAAGGGATAAAAATTGTGCATATTAGTGATATCCATACCGGTAGCTTTACAGATAAAAAATCAGTGCTCAAGGGGGTACAAAAAATAATGGATCAAAAGGCAGATATTATTTTATTTACAGGCGATCTTGTAAATGATATGGCTATTGAGATGAATGATTATATGGATGTTTTTAGCCAGCTAAAAGCACCAATGGGTGTTTATTCCTGCCTTGGCAATCATGATTATGGCGATTATGTGGTATGGCCTGTAAACGGTGTAAGCCAGCAGCAAAATTTAGAAGATATAAAAAAAGTGCATGCTGATTTAGGCTGGCGTTTGCTGGTAAATGAACATATTGTACTAGAAAAAGAAGGCCAGCAAATTGCTTTGCTAGGTGTAGAAAACTGGAGTGCAAAACGCAGTTTTTCCAGGCATGGCCGTATGGATCTTGCACATGCTGGTACGGAAAAGTATCCTTTTAAAATTTTATTAAGCCATGACCCCAGTCATTGGGATGCTGAAATAAAACCCGGTTATCCAGATGTAGATTTAATGTTGAGCGGACATACACACGGTATGCAATTTGGAGTGGAGCTTCCAGGTTTTAAATGGAGCCCGGTACAATATATGTATAAACAATGGGGGGGATTGTATGAAGATGCTAACCAAAAACTGTATGTTAATACCGGGTTTGGATTTATCGGATATCCGGGAAGAGTAGGAGTTTTACCGGAAATAACTTTAATCGAATTATCATAATATGTTTGCTAACACTATTATTATTAAAACTAAAGCTATCATTTATCATAGATTCTATTTACCAGGTTAATATTTATGACAAAGCATCTTATATAATTTATAAACTATCCTGTCCTAAAGGCTGTGGCAATGCAAGCTAAGTAATACAAGTCAAGCCAAACAATTGAACAAAGCAATGTAGCACGAAATAATTTTTTTTTGCAAAGCAATATTTAAAAATCCAACGGTATAAAAAAAGCCGGCTGATAATAGTCGGCTTTTTTTAATTAATTTATGAATGATCCTAGAATAAGTTGACAAAAAAGTTGACTTATATGATAAATATTAGGGAAAAAGACTTCAGTAAACGGACTCAAAAAGATTATAGCCTGTCTTTTAAACTGCAAATAGTAGATGAAATAGAAAAAGGCTATTTAACTTATAAGCAGAGCCAAAAAAAGTATGGAGTTCAGGGAAGAAGTACAGTTTTGCAATGGTTAAGAAAACACGGAACTTTGGATTGGAAAAGTAAAACTCCAATGAAAAAGAAAGCTCCCCAAAAACGTATATATCCCAATTGGAAAAAAAGATCAAGTTGCTGGAAGCAGAAAAACAGATATTGAATAGGGCTATAGATATTGCAGATGATCTGTTTAATACTGAGATCAGAAAAAGTACTTACCCCTGTCACAAGCAGCTTCCGACAACCAGGGGGAACCAAACAATCAGTCGGAACTATAGCCGCTACCTTGGGTTACAGCCGTCAATATGTATATAAGCAACCAAAGGATGCTGCTAAACAATTGGCAAAACAGGCAGCTGTAAAACAATTAGTGGATAATCAAAGAAAACTCTTACCCAGGGTAGGTACCCGTAAGATTTATTATCTCATTAAAGAAGATTTAAAGCAGCAAAACCTAAAGTTTGGCCGTGATAAGCTCTTTGCATTAATGCAGTATTATGGTTTGCAAATCAAGCCCAGGCGTAGGTATGTACAAACTACTATGAGTAAGCACTGGCTAAGAAAATGGCCAAATATCATTAAAGGAAAAACAGTAAAGCAACCAGATGAAGTCTGGGTAAGTGATATTACTTATTTGAAGACCCAGCAAGGCAACTGTTATTTAAATATGATAACCGATATGTACAGCCGGAAAATAGTGGGTTATGCTGTAGATGATACAATGGAAACTGAAAGCATGATTAAAGCATTGCATATGGCAACCGGGCAACGTAGAAATAAAAAATATACCAACTATCCATCATTCTGACAGGGGATTGCAGTATTGCAGCAAAGAATATGAATCGCTAAGTAATAACAATAATATTAGGCTTATCATGACAGAAAACGGAGACCCGTATGAAAATGCACTGGCTGAAAGAATGAACCGGACCATAAAAGAAGAATTTGGTATGGATAGAATTTTAAAAACTAAAGAACAGGTAAAAAATTAGTACAGGAAAGCATATTTTTATACAATCAAAAAAGACCTCACCTGGCACTTAAAATGAAAACGCCACAACAGGTACATCAAACAAAAATCCCGGCTCCTTGAGGAAACCGGGAATATTTTAAAACCGTCAACTTATTTTAGGACGATTCATTATTTTTACTGATCCCACCACAATTTTTGTGTAACATCCGTTACATCCGGCACATTAGCTCCATTCCTGCTGGTTTCCACACTTGGGTATACTAATCTTCGTATATACGTATTTGTTACTACATTTAATGGCAGCTGGAATTGCTGGTACTGGTAATCAAACCTCCTTGCATCATCCCAGGTTACCGGCATTAAAAACAGCGCTTTATATTTTTCCCTGAAAATTAATTCCAGGGTAATGTTAGCTGCACCAACTGCAATAGAAGCATGATTAACATAAGCATCACGGTCTGCAGGTAATACACCTGTTTTATTCATATTAGCTTTTATACCATCCAGAAAAGCTGCGTAAGCTTTTGGCTTATTATTGCTGCGGAATGCTGCTTCTGCTTCAATAAATTTCATTTCTTCATAAGTGGTAATGTATACAGGAGAGTTGGTATTGGAATAATAACCTGTCAGGCTTATATAAGATTCTTCTTTATCAATGCCAGATCCTATACGGCCTTTGCCATTCCTGGTACCGCGGTAATCATTAAATTTTGTAAGGCTTGCAGTAAATGGCAGGCGTGGATCTTTAATGGTGTAAATAGTCCCATCCATTGACTGTACATAATTTTCTGATAACCATCCATCCACTAATTTGGTACTGTTGTTTAGCGCTATCTGGTTCCATGGGTTGCGTACATCAAATGTAGTTATATATGCATCATCTGCAGTAGAAGTATATGCTTGTGCCAATTCTGCAAAATTGCAGTTGGATTATACTGTGCCTTTTTGCTTAACTGGTTTAATAATCTTGCTTTTAATGCGTGGGCAGTGCGTATCCAAGCTGCGGTAATGCCTTTATGAATAAGATCAGGATTGCCTGTTGCGGCCACCGGTATAGTTATGGTAGAATTGGCTTCGCCCAATAAAGCAATACCTTCATCCAATAAGCTGATGCATTTTGCAAAAATCACTTCAGCATTGTCATAAGCAGGAGTAAGGGTTTCGCTGGTAAAAGCTTGTGTAAAAGGCGCTGAACCCCATACGTTATGCACTAAATGCAGGTCCATGGCCATAACAATTTTGGCAACCCCCTGGTATTGTGTAGCGCCTCGTTCTTTGGCCATCTTTTCAAGGTCATACGCATCCGTCATATTATCATATAAAAATGTCCAGGTAGAGCTGGCATCAATAGGCTCATAAATATCAGATGCTGCCGCAGCATTAGGCGATGCAGTATATTGTACATAATTGGAAGTGATATTATAAGATACCCGAAAAACGTTTAAGGCTGCATTTTGGGTAATTCTCGCCAGCAATCCGTTAATAGGTGCAGTAGTAGGCGCATTGGGATTTTCATTTACATCCAGAAATTTTTTACAGGATGTAATGGCACCAATTGCTATAAAAACAAATATATATTTAACCAATATTTTCATGATGTTTACATTTAAAAATTAACGTTAATGCTTAGTAAATAGCTGCGTACCGCAGGATAAGAAAAGCCTGTAAATCCATCTGCATTGCTACCTGCGCTAGTACTGCTCGTTTCAGGATCAAAGCCGCTGTATTTTGTCCATAAGAATAAATTATTTCCTGTAAATGTTACTGAAGCATCTTTTATAACATTTGTATTAAATATTTTTGAAGGTATTTTATAGCTCAGGCTTAAGTTACGCAACCTTACCCATGAGGCATCCTCTACAAAATTTTCAGATACCGTGCGAACTATGTTCCTGTAAAAACCGGCAGTATAATTTCTGTTATCCGGGCCTATGCCTTGCCCAAGCCATACCTGTTGCGTATTAGGATCCCCGTTAGGTAATACCCCTTCAAACACCTTTGTGGTATTCCTGTCTTCTGTGTACTTTGCAATTCCAAATGCGGCCATAAAGTTTCCTAACTGGTTGTAACGTTCCTGTCCTTGTTGTGTTTCAAATAAAAAGGAAAGCCTGAAATTTTTATAAGAAAACGAATTGGTGATACCACCAATCCAGTCAGGTTGGGAATTGCCTAATATTCTTTGTGTGGCATCCCTTACCGGAAAACCTGCATTGCTTCCGGTATTAGCTATTACTAAAGGTAAATCTCCATATAAAGAAACCTTGTCATCCGTTCCGTTACCATAATAGCGCAGATAAGATGAGCCATAAATATTTCCTACTGCATACCCCGGCACATATTTCATTGTTACGGTAGAACCGGCATATCAAATTGTGAAGCCACAGGTATTTCTGTCAGGCCCTCCCGTAAACTAACTACCCTGTTCCTGTTACGTGAAAAGTTTAAAGTAGCATCCCAGCTAAAATCGTTGGTACGGACTGGGGTTGCATTTAAAAGAATTTCAAAACCTTTATTTTCAATTTCACCGGCATTTAAAATATATCCCGTAAAACCCGAAGTAGGGGAAGCTTTAACTTCAATAATCTGGTTACTGCTGTTTAATTTATACCAGGTAAAATCCAACCCGATACGGTTTTGTAGAAATCTCATTTCTGTACCAAGCTCTAATGTTGTAGTGCGTTCCGGTTCTAATGATTCTACACCCTTTACATCCCCTCTTGTCCATATCACCTGGTTGGAAGAAGTAATGGTGCTGGAATTGTAGTAAGTATTAGTTTTGTAAGGCTCCGTATCCTTGCCTATTTTAGCTAAAGAGGCTCTTAACTTTCCAAAGCTGAGCCAATTGGTTTTTAAATGATCTGTAAATATATAAGATAAGCTTGTGGAAGGATAAAAGAAAGAATTATTAGGGGCAGACAGGGTAGAAGTCCAGTCATTTCTGCTGGTGACATTTAAAAATAAAAAATTATCATAACTGAATGTAAGATCGCCAAAGGCGCTTACAATCCTGTATTCACTTTCATATTGCCTGTTAGTACGTACTTTAGCGTTATTTAATGTTAGCAGATCAGGTATGTCCAGTTCTGCACCAGTTGCTGTAAGCTCGCTGTATCTTGAGGCCCGTACATCATTACCTAATCTTAAAACAGTGTTGAATTTGGATGTCCAGTCTTTTTAAAAGTACCGATTACATTTGAGTTGAGAATGCGGTTGCTTAGTCGATACTCATTTACAAATCCTAAACCATTGTCGTCAAAAACAATTTCGCCAACAAGGCCTTTTGGCCCGGGGCCAGTGTGCCGGCGAAAATCTGCATAATAATCCATTCCTATTTTATAATCCAGGTCAAACCATTTTATCGGGGAAAAAGTTATGGCAACATTACCTATCAAACGGTTTACATTGTCTTTGAAACGATTGGTGGTAGTGCCATAAATCAGGTTATCATTCCCATAAGATTTCATAGTGCCATTTGGATTAGCATAATCTTTCACATCCCAACGGGGCGACCAATAGCTTAACTGTTCATTAAAGCGATCAGCGTTTACCCGGTATCCGCCGGAATTTATAAAATATAATGAAGGGCTTATTTTTAAGGTATTGCTTAATTTTAATTGCCCGGCCAAACGTGCAGAAATATTTTTATAATCCGAATTGGGAATTACTCCATTTTGTTTAAAATAAGAAAATGATGAAGTCAATAAAGCATTTTCAGTACCGCCAGAAAGATTAAGGCTGGTTCTGAACTGGCTTCCCTGCTGATAACCTCTGGCATAGTGATCATAAAGCTCTGCCGGATGTGTTGGGTCTAACGCCTTTGCTTCTTCCACCGTGGGGCCAAATGATGGGAAAAAATCATTGGGATTATACACACCCAGTGTTCCCTGCGAAAACCTGGTTTGCACCTCAGGAAATTTATTAACTTCTTCTATGCCGTAAGTTGTGGAAAAACCAATTCTCATTTTACCTGCCTTGGCAGATTTGGTAGTAATTATCACTACACCATCAGACCCTGCCTGGCCATACAATGCTGTGGCTGCACCTCCACGTAATACTGAAATACTTTCTATATCATCAGGATTAATATCAGCAGCACGATTAGATAAACCTCTTATGGAGCCGGCATCATTTACGGTACTGGTACTGTTATCCATAATAAGGCCATCAATAACAAATAAAGGTTGGTTACTTTTATCAAGGGCAAGGGATTTAATACCACGGATAACAATACGGGATCCTTGTCCCGGGGCACCACCACCACTATTAATCTGCACACCGGCTACCTGCCCACGCAATGCATTAACCACATTTGTTTGCTTTGTCTGCGTAAGGTTTTCGCCTGATACTTCCTGTGCTGAATATCCCAAAGATCTTTTAGATCTTTTGATACCCAGGGCAGTTGTTACCGTTACGCCTTCAAGATTAGAAGTACTTGCTAATTCAACCGCAATATTATCCCGGCTGCCTACATCTACTTCCTGGGTTTGGTAACCTACTGAGGAAACAACCAAAACAGCATTTGCACCTGGAACTGATATGGAGAAATTTCCGTTTTCATTAGCACTTGTACCGGTAGTTGTGCCTTTAATAAGTATTGTTGCTAAGGGTACGGCCTTTCCTGACTGGTCGGTTACCCGGCCGGTAAGTTGCCTGGTTTGGCTGAGAACCAAAAGAGGCATTGATAATAATGTAAATATTAAAAGTAGCTTTGATTTCATACGGGCTTTAGTTAATGATGAAATTGAAAAAAAAAAAATCACTTATTTAAAAAATAAATAAGTGATAGGATGCTTGACTGTACCAAAGCTAAGTAAAAAAATTATTCTACTTCTACTAAATATTGCAATGTTTCTTTATCATTAATAAGAATAGTTACATCATAGGTGCCTTCATCTTCAAACGTATAGGTAAAATTTGTTTTGCCAGCAGCAGTGACCGGGTTGCTAATTGCTTTTACCAGCCTCTTTTTATTTTCTTCTATCAATAAAGAAATTGTGGTAACCGGGCCTTTAGCGGAGAAACCAAAGTTTACAACTTTTCCGGCTTTAACCTTTATTATCCCATTATCAGGAGCAAAATCAGTTACATTAAATTGGTAAGCACCATTTTTTATAATGGGTAATTGATAAAAGGTTTTTTTATTTTTTGGGCCTTTGACCAGTTGCCAGCGTTGATTATCAGGATAGTGTTGATTATTAAATATTAGTTTATTGGCAAAAAAATAAGCATCATCAAATGACCTGGTAAAGGTGGTGCCTTTTTTATCCAAATAACCACTTCCCAAAGCGGCATCTACATAAAACCATTGTTCGGGACTTTGCCCAAGTTGAACTACCGCCCACGAATGATTAATTTCCACATCTTCTTCATTAATATTTTCAGTTACTCTTTTTAAAAAACCATCTACAGTTAAGCACCGGATACCGGCAACACTGCACATATCCTGGAAAAGTGTGGCGTATCCCTGCCCGCCGGCCTTCCTGTTTTTTAAAATAGCATCACTGGTATTATTTTTAGCGTCACCGGCCCTGGCGGCTTTTGTTTCGTAACTGATGTTATTAGTAATCCATACAAAAACGGCCCTGGCTTTTTCTTTTTTATCAGAAAATTTTTGGGTGATTATTTTGGCTATTGTGCCCATATTTAAAGTATCCAGACTCCCTAAAGAGCTTACATAAGTATCCACCCCGGCGAATGCATTAGAAGCATTTTGTGCCTTGGCAAAGGAGATAAAAAGAAAAAAAAGTACAAGTGTTCCTATTCTCTTTACAATTGTTTTTTTATTTATATTCATATTCAATAGTGCCCATTAAGCGTTTTTCTTTTGAGTAACATTTTTCCCTAACCCTTAACCCATTATCGTACATATATTTCCATATATAATAATAGTTACCACCTTCTTCTGTATTTGTCATTTGCGACAACAGGCCTGCGCCATTGTATTCAAACATGTAATCGGGGAGGGGCTTTGTTTTAAAATCATTGGTATGCACCACATCGGTTAACCTGTTTTTTGCATCATAATAATAAAAATATTTGCTACCGGTTTTGGTATCTTTTTCAATGGCTATATTATTTTTTTCATCCGGCGAAAAGAGTATTACAACGGTATCCTTTCCATTTTTTACTTTTTGCATTTTTTCAAGTGCCCCATTTCCATCGTATGAATAAATATGTTCTTCCCTGATTTCATTAGTAAAATCATCATCATTAGATTTTATTATTGAAGTAATTTTGGAAACATTATTTTTATCATTGTATTCATAAGTAGATGTAGATACAGCAATTTGTGAGCTATCTATCGTTTTGTATAACAATTCTTTTTTGAAATGTGCAGTAAATAATGAAGGCCCGGTAACATAAGACCGTGTCATAGTTTCTATCCGGCTATAATCTTTAGATATTTTTCTTTCACCAAAAAAACCTTCGCTGGGCAGGCCATCATTTTCAGAGCTTTTTATTTTTACTGTTCTGATTTTTTGTTCTTTAAGTATGCTTAAATCAGCTGCCACTTGCTTGCTGGTGACAATATCTTTATAATAATATTGTGCAAATAAAGAAACCGGACATGCAAAACAAGTAAACAATATTAAAAGCTTATGTATCATAGTTAAATTTTCTCTGTCAAATTTAACTTATATTCTTTCAATTAAGCATCATTAGCAATGTATAACGGTTTAACTTTATTATTTTTAACAAAATATCAGTAATCGAATGCTTTTATTATATGGTTCAGGCATAAATTTTATCATCTGGATATGATTAATGCAATTCCGAGGGTATTCCGTCATATTTTTAATCTTTATTTTTTTTATTATCTTATTCACTATTTGAAATCTAAATATTATTAATGGAAACTGTATTATCTGAAATTTTTTTACGTTTAGTATCCATTATGGATGAGTTAAGGGAAAAATGCCCCTGGGATAAAAAGCAAACCATTCATACACTTCGCCAACTTACCATTGAAGAAACTTATGAATTGGTAGATGCCATTTCTGAAGAGGATTGGAAGGGCATGAAAGAGGAGCTGGGTGATATTTTGCTTCATATTATTTTTTATGCAAAAATTGCTGCAGAGAAGGATAAATTTACTTTAGAAGAAGTGATTGGGTCAGTTTGTAAAAAACTAATAGCCAGGCATCCTCATATTTATGATATAGAAAATATGGAAGGAATTGTACAAGTGAATAACGAAGATGACGTAAAACAAAATTGGGAAAAACTAAAATTAAAGGAAGGAAAAAAATCTATATTAAGTGGTGTTCCTAAAGCTTTGCCTTCCATGGTAAAAGCAATGAGGCTCCAGGAGAAAGCCAAACAGGTGGGATTTGAATGGGAAACCAAAGAACAGGTATGGGATAAGGTACAGGAAGAAAAGCTAGAACTACAGGAAGCAGTAGCCGGTGGCGATGCAGATAAAATGGAAGATGAGCTTGGAGATTTATTTTTTAGCATAGTTAATTACGCAAGGTTTTTAAACCTGGATGCTGAAAATGCCTTAGAACGCACCAATAAAAAATTTATAAACAGGTTTACAAAATGGAAAGCATGGCAGCCGAAAAGGGTAAACAATTGCATGAATTAGATTTAGAGCAGATGGATATGCTTTGGAATGAAGTAAAAAAAAGTAATGAGGTTAAAAATAAATAACAGTGCAAAATTCCTTTAGTCAGTTTTTTTTAAAAAGAGCTATCAGCTTATTATTGCTGCATGGCTTATAACTATTTCTTTTTTTATAGATAATTACTGGTCGGGCAATTCTTCCGTAAATGCAGTACAAAAGAATTTAACCAAATATATACAACAACAGGAACAGGATTATCAAAAACTGATCAGAGATACAGTTACGATTAATAAACTGGCTACTAAGCAACATGATGAATTATTTTTAAATAATTATATAAATAAAAAATATTTTTTTTATTTATATGAACAAAAAAATACCGGCAATTTTTTTATTTCATTTTGGAATACCCAATCTACCCAGCCTAATGATGCTATTTTGTTGTCTGATAAGAATGAAGGCTTTATCCAGCTGCAAAATGGGTATTACGTATGGAAAAAAGCATATGTGAATAAAATAGCTTCTGTGGTACTCATTCCTGTAAAATGGAAATATATTATTACTAATGAGTACTTGCAAAATACTTTCACGATAGATCCGGATGTTGAGTTAAATTATGATTTAACGCTTGAGCCTAACAGTTTTCCGGTAAAGTCCGTAAGCGGCAATACTCTTTTTTATTTGGTACAAAAAACAAATATTGTACTCATAAAAAATAATATGGTTGCTGTATGGTTAAGAATAGTGGCAACATTAATTGTATTATTATTCATTCACTTATGTGCTAATTTTTTAGCGGTAAAAAATCATTTGCGAAATGGGATATTATTTTTATTGATTATCACTATTGTATTAAGAATAGCCAGTTATTATTTGCCCATTCCGTTAAATTTCAGGCAATTTGAATTGTTTGATCCCGCCATTTATGGCTCTAACTGGGTATTGAGATCCTTAGGGGATTTATTAATAAATACAATATTGTTCGTTTGGATTATACTATTCACTTATCATCATTTGCAAGAAAAGCAAATAGAAATAAAGCCAAAAAAATCTTTTGAAAAATGGATATATTTATTACTGGCTGTAGTGGTGTTAATTGCAGCTACATTTGTTATCGGGCATATTATACGGACAATGGTAAAAGATTCCCAGATTTCGTTTGATGTAATAAATTTCTTTACGCTTAATATATACAGTTTTATAGGGTTTATTGTTTTGTGTTGTATAAGTATGGGGTATTTTTTCTTAACACAAATCTTACTTTTTTTATTAAGGCCCCTTTTTCAAAAAATTTTATTGCCATCTATTTATGTATAACAATATGTGGCCTGGCATTTTTAACTATGAATTTAAGCTACGGAAGCATTGCTTTTGAATTATATATGCTTATCTGGCTATTGTTATATATTTATTTGGTAAATAATAATTATTTAAGATTATTAAATAGCAAAACGATTTCTTCCAGGTTAATATTCTGGCTTTTCTTTTTTTCAATTTCTATCGTTTCGATTATTGTAGTAGAAAACAAACAAAAGGAATTCAGCAATAGGGAACATTATGCAGATGTATTATTTACCAAAGCAGATCCGAGTAATGAAACTTTAATGAATACCCTGCTGGCTGATTTTAGGAACGATTTTTTGGCAGCTAATTTTAACCGGTTTTATAATGATTCTACCAGTTATGCATTTAAAGATAGTATAGTTAATGGCAATTCTTCTGTGTATAATAATAAATATGATACCAAAATTTATACTTTCACTATCGATGAAAAACCATTACACAATAGGGATTCCAGCGGATACAATGAATTGAATTTTATTTTAAGCACCCAGGCAAAACCCACTAATATACCAGGGTTATCTTATTATGATGAATCTTATGACAGGTTTAGTTATATCAGTAAAAAAAATGTAACCGATAGCTTAGATAATTTATTAGGATATGTATTTATCCTGGCAAGGCCAAAAATTTTTAGAACGGACGCTTTATACCCGGAATTATTTTCTAAAGGATATAACAGTTCTATTGAAAATTCTTCAATTTATTCATTTGCAGTATATAATAATTTACAATTGGTAAACAGTCATAATGATTATGCTTTTCCAACAAAGCTAAAAGTAAATGATATTCCAAAAGAAAATTTTACTTCATACAAAAAAAATGGTTATGACGAATTGTGGTTTAAATCAGGCTCAGATAAAGTTGTGGTCATAGCTAAAGAAGATAATTTTTTAATTGAATCTATTACTTTGTTCTCGTATCTTTTTTGTGCTTTTTTATTAATTGCAACTTTATTCTGGTTGTTAAATGTTTTGTTCATATCCAAATTAAGTGGAAATAAAGCACGGTATAACTGGCAGATGAGCATTCAAAATCAAATACATGTCACTATCATTTTTATATGTGTGTTATGTTTTTTAATTATCGGTGTGGCAACAATTTTATTTTTTATTAACAGGTATGAAAATAATAATAAGGAAAAGCTCAGCCGTACTATTCATATAATGGAAAATGAAGTGCGGACTGCATTTGAAGAATTGTCAACTTTTGATGATGTATTAAAAGTTTATGATGTAGGGTACAGGGAAAAATTAGAGAAATTAATTGCTAAAATATCCGAGATACATGCTGTCGACATAAATTTATATGATATAGAAGGTAACCTGAAAGTATCTTCTTTGCCCCTGCCTTACAATAAAGGAATAGTAAGTACATTGATGGACCCTCTGGCTTATTATCATTTGCATGAGAAAAAAGAAGTGCAATATTTTAAAGAAGAAAAAATTGGCAAGCTTAGCTTTGTAAGTAATTATGTTCCGGTTATAGATAAGATGGGAACAGTATATGCCTATCTTAATATACCATACTTTACTTCGCAAAGTAAATTAAAACAGGAAATCTCTAATTTCCTGGTAACGATAATTAACTTAAATGCATTTATTTTTTTAGTGGCCGGTATTGTCGCACTTTTTATCACAAACAGGATTATAAGATCTTTTACGCTGATTAGTAATAAAATGAAGGAAGTAAACCTGGGGAAACATAATGAGGCTATTGAGTGGAAGCGTAATGATGAAATTGGTGACTTGGTAAAAGAATATAATAAAATGGTAAGCAAGCTGGATGAAAGTGCTGTAGCACTGGCTAAAAGCGAAAGGGAAATAGCATGGCGTGAAATGGCCCGGCAGGTAGCGCATGAGATAAAAAACCCATTAACGCCTATGAAACTGAGCTTGCAATATTTACAAAAGGCTATCCAGAATAACGCCCATAATGTAAATGAGCTTACTGAAAATGTAGCACAAACATTAGTAGAACAAATTGAACATCTCAATCAAATCGCAAGTGAGTTTAGCCAATTTGCAAATATTGGAAATCCTAAAATAGAAACATTTGATTTAAATGATGTGCTAAAATCTGTAATTCAACTTCATACAGCCGGAGATAGTACACAAATATCGTGGGAGCACCTGGAAGATAAAATAATAATAGAAGCAGATAAAACCCAGATAAACCGTTTATTTACCAACCTGATGCAGAATGCATTACAGGCAGTACCTGTAAATAAAACGCCGGATATCAGAATCATAAGTAGTATACAGGAAAGTAAATGGGCACTGGTAACTATATCTGATAATGGTGCAGGTATACTTCAAAGTATCCAGTCGAAAATATTTACACCAAACTTCACAACAAAAACTTCGGGCACGGGCTTAGGCCTGGCCATGTGTAAAGGAATTATTGAACAAGCTAAGGGTAAAATATGGTTTGATACGCAGGCAGGTGAAGGAACTGTTTTTTATGTGCAGCTGCCTGTATTTAAAGAAACAGGCATTGAAGCTGTTTAAACTTTTATTAATAGGAACTATTATAGATGCTAAGGTGGCTGGTGGGTATACCAGCTAAGGCAGTCTTTCGCGGTTGGTATCACCACTACCGCAGTATAAAAAATACTAGTATTCTATTATTTTTTTGATTAATAAAATTTTTCCAGTATTTTTAACAAGTCTTTAATAAATTTATACAATTCCTTCCCATAAACTTACACCATTTATTATCATAATAAAATGTTATTACCATAATATTTTATCTGTACATTAATTAACTAAACTAAAAAAACTTATTTGCTTATGAAGAGAATTCTAAACACAATATGTGTATGTATTGCCCTTTTTTCATGCTTACAAATTTCTGCTCAGTCTAGATCGGATATAGCATTAAGCTATTTGCAAAATAACCTGCAAAAATACCAGCTTACAAAAGCTGATATTGCAGAGATAAAGCAAGGTTATGAATATACAGATGCGCACAATGGAGTAACACACATTTACTTTACCCAGCGTTACAAAGGTGTGGAAGTATATAATGGGGAAATCAATATTAATATTGACAAAAATAATAAAGTATTAAACTTAGGCAATAGGTTTATAAGTAATATTGATAAAAAAATAGCCGTTGCACAAGCTTCTTTAACACCATTATCTGCAGTACAAACTGCAATTGAAAACGTAAACTTAAAAACCACCGAGCCGCTGGTACAGTTAGCTAGTAATCCCCAGGGGAAAAATATACCGGGTGAAATTTTATTTAGTAAAGCTGGTATTGCTCTGGAAGAAATTTCTGCAAATTTATTGATATTACCGGATGAAGGTGGTAAAGGAGCAAAATTAGTATGGAAAGTTAATATCTATGAAGTAAGCGCTCAAAACCGGTGGGATGTTTTTGTAGATGCCCAAACAGGCATGGTAGTGGATAAAAAAGATAATGTTGTTCATTGCGGGTTTGAACCACATAATCCTACAGATGCTCCTGGCGAAGAATGTGGAGTAAACAATAATACATTTTCTCCGCTTTCTCCTTTAGCTGCTAATGATTTTAATGTATTGAGTTACCGGGTTGAAGCTCCTTCATTTCAGCCAAGGGCCGTTATAAATAGCCCATGGAACGATGCCGGCGCTGACGCCTCTCCTTTTGGTTGGTTAAACAATGGTCAAAATAATTTTACCTATACCAGGGGTAATAACGTGTGGGCATATAAAGATGTGAATAATCAAAATAATTTAGCACAAACCCAGGCTAATAGTGCTAATGCTGCAAACCTCGATTTTAATTTTCCTATTGATTTTGCACAGGAGCCTTCCACTTATCAGGATGCTGCTATTACAAATTTGTTTTATGCCAATAATATTATGCATGATATATTTTACAAGTATGGTTTTAATGAAGTTTCCAGAAATTTTCAAAATAACAATAATGGCAAAGGCGGTTTTCAAAATGATTATATACGGGCAGAAGCACAAGACGATGCCAATAATTGCAAAACAAGGAATAATGCAAATTTTCAACCTACCAATGATGGAGGGGCATCGAGAATGCAAATGTATTTGTGGAACGCAGGAAATAGCGCAGGCGTAGTAGTAAATGCCCCCAATAATATTGCAGGAACTAAAGCAGCCGGTACATCAGTATTTGGGCCTTGTTTGACTTTGGCAGGAACAACCGGGGATGTTGTATATGCTATACCTAATGACGGGTGTGTTGCATTTAATAATGCGGCAGCAGTTAATGGCAGAATAGCTTTAATAGACAGAGGCACTTGTAGTTTTGCTGTAAAAGTAAAAAATGCACAAAATGCCGGTGCCATTGGTGTTATAATAGTAAATAATGTTCCCGGGCCGCCTGCAGTAATGGGTGGGGAAGATGCAACAATCAACATACCTTCATTAATGATCAGCCAAGCTGATGGAGCTGCTATAAAACTGGCATTACAAAATAATATTGTTGTAAATACAACCATTAAAAGAACAAACCCTGAACTTGATGGAGACTTTGACAATGGTATTATTTTTCATGAATATGGGCATGGGATTTCTACAAGGCTTACAGGTAATAATGCCGGTTGTTTAAGTAATACAGAACAGGGCGGAGAAGGGTGGAGCGATTTTTTCGGCTTAGCTTTAACGCATAAGCTTAATGATGATGCCATAACTCCCCGGCCAATAGGTACATATGCTATGGGACAGGCTCCCAATGGTGCCGGTATACGTACTTCACCTTACTCTTTTGATATGACCATTAACCCAAGGCAATATGGTGAAATGGCTGCAGATATGACAAACAGCCCGCATTTCATTGGCGAAATATGGTGCTCTGCCTTATGGGATATGTATTGGTATTTTATTGATCAGTATGGATATGACCCGGATTTATATAATGGTAATGGTGGCAATAATAGGGCCATGCAGCTGGTAATAGACGGTTTGAAAATGCAGCCATGCCAGCCAGGGTTTTTAGATTCGAGAGATGCTATTTTAGCAGCAGATGCGGCCAATAACAATGGAGTAAATGCTTGTGCTATCTGGAATGCATTTGCACGCAGGGGTATGGGCTTTAGCGCTGTACAAGGGTTATCAACTAGTAAAGCAGACCAGGTTGCAGCTTTTGATTTACCGCCGGGTTGCCAGCTTATTATTTTATCAGTAAATTTTGTATCAATTACCGCTACCCCTACAAGTAAAAGCATTGATGTGAAATGGGAAACTGCTAATGAAATAAGCAGCAAAGGATTTGAACTGCAACGTAAAGGCGAAACCGGTGATTTTACAACCATTGCTACTGTACCAGGCAAAGGTGGCACGGGTAATAATACTTATACATATAATGATGTAAATGTACAGCCTAATGTTAGATATTTTTACCGTGTGGTAGAAACAGGATTAGACAACAAAAAAACTTATTCAAAAACTGTACCTGCCATAATAAACAGGCCTGGTGCTGCTTTTGTTCAAGCTTATCCTAATCTTGTATCTGATGAAGTAAATTTAAAATTTAGCAATGGGGTAAATGGCACAGTAGTTATAAATGTTACTGATATTGCAGGAAGAATATTGTACACCAACAGTACAAAAAAACTTTAATGGTAATATTATTAAGCTAGATGTATCAAAATATTCTGCAGGTGCGTACTTTATTAAAGTAACAAACAAGGATTTATCAGAAGTAATCAGGATAATTAAGAGATAAAATTTTAATTATTTTTAATTATAAAAGCCCGTATAAAACGGGCTTTTATAATTATTGAATGACTATAGTTTTATTGTACCTAGTTGTAAACTTGTTCTCTTTTTTTGGTAAACCAAATAAAATAGTCTTTGTTCACTCATAATACTATTACTATTGGGCTATTATGTATAATCTAGGATTTATTTTTTTTCTGTAATATTTTCTATTGTTTTCTTATCCTTAATTTTTTTATCTATAAACAACATTTTTAAGCCGATTAAAATAATAAATACTGCAAATATTTTTTTTAAAATTTCCTGGTCAATCTTAATAGCTACTTTGCTGCCAAAAAAATTGCCAATTAAAAAACCTATTCCCATAATGCCAATTACTTTAAAGTCGATAGGTATGCCTGATTTTTGGCAATAATTATAATATTGCAGAAACCCCAATATGCCCAACGGCAACAGTAATAACCCCAGTGAAGTTCCCTGCGCTTGTTTTTGGGTGTATTCTAAAAAATAGATGAGGGCAGGCACTATTACAATCCCTCCGCCAATTCCCACCAGGCCGCCAAGCATTCCGGCACCAAAGCCAATGGCGATTAAAATAAAAAAGGTTTGAATGTCCATATGTGTAGTTTTTTTATTCATTACCAGGCAAATATTTTTCCTTATAATAAACAATTGATTCTTCAATTACTTTATAAGCAGCTTCTTTATCCTGGAAATCATCAATTTCAACCAGTTTCTTTTCCAGTACTTTATATTGTTCAAAATAATTTTTTAGAACAGCTAAAAAATGCCCGGGCAGTTCACTGATATTGGTAATATGATTAACAGCAGGGTCTTTAGTAGCCACAGCAATTATCTTATCATCCACTTCCCCCGTATCCATCATTTGCATATTACCAATTACCCGGGCTTCTACCAGGCATAAAGATTGAATACTTTGGCTGCACATCACTAATATATCCAAAGGATCTTCATCCTTGCCTAGTGTTTGTGGTATAAATCCGTAATTAACGGGATAATGGAAAGAAGAAAAATTACTCTGTCTAATTTTAATAAACCTGTTTTTTTATCAATTTCATATTTAGCACTACTGCCTTGTGGTATTTCAATTAAGGCATTTACAATTTGTGGTGCATTATTTCCGTAATCTGCCCCATGCCAGGGGTGAAGTACATACATATTTTTTAGTTTAAAAGTTAAGGCTTATTTTCTAATCTTTTATTGTATAGGTTTTCATATTTATATGAATCTATGTGCCTATCATACTCAATTTAAAACCTGACCAGGCTGCTATAATACTGAATATTACGCTTAAAGAGATATATAATAAGGCGATAAAAAATCGCCCTTGTTGCAAAAGCTGTAAATTTTCTAATGCAAAAGCTGAAAAAGTAGTAAAGCCCCCACATATTCCTATAGCAAAAAATATTTTGTAACTGTTATTTAATGATTCGTTATTCAGGCACAGGCCGGCAATCAGCCCGATAATAAAACTGCCGGTAATATTTACTAATAATGTAGAATAAGGAAAATTTTTATATGGGATATAAGAAATTGCATATCGTAGCATTGAACCAATTCCCCCGCCTAATCCAACTAAAATAAAATTCTTTATCATATTAATTAATTGGTAAATTTCCTGAAGAAATGTATGTGAAATCGACTGCCCAATTATTATTATTATCCTTAATTACTTTTATTTCCATGGGGGTATGCATATATGAATTTGAATAATTAATAATTACTGTAGAATCATTTAGTTCCAGTAATTTATTTATTTCATACGAAGCGCTTTTATACTTCCGCTTGTCTTCTATTGGTAAGCGGTTGTAATAAGATTTATAGGATTCAAAAAATTGTTTGTTAGCTTCATCCTGTAACAAAAACTTTTCTGCTCTTTTAAAATCCCCATCTAAAGATGACCTGATAAATTCCCTGCCTGTATCCCAAGCGGTCGTTGGTTTTTCAATCTTATTATCATTGCATCCTAACAAAAATATAGTTTGTACTAAAAATAAAAATAATAGTTTTTTCATCTTAATTTTTTCTATCCCTAAAGTTAGTATGTTTTGCAGCTATGTCAATAAAAAAAAGCATCCAAGGAAATAGGATGCTTTTTTTATTTAAAAATATGAATGATCCTAGAATAAGTTGACAAAAAAGTTGACTTATATGATAAATATTAGGGAAAAAGACTTCAGTAAACGGACTCAAAAAGATTATAGCCTGTCTTTTAAACTGCAAATAGTAGATGAAATAGAAAAAGGCTATTTAACTTATAAGCAGAGCCAAAAAAAGTATGGAGTTCAGGGAAGAAGTACAGTTTTGCAATGGTTAAGAAAACACGGAACTTTGGATTGGAAAAGTAAAACTCCAATGAAAAAGAAAGCTCCCCCAAAAACGTATATATCCCAATTGGAAAAAAAGATCAAGTTGCTGGAAGCAGAAAAACAGATATTGAATAGGGCTATAGATATTGCAGATGATCTGTTTAATACTGAGATCAGAAAAAGTACTTACCCCTGTCACAAGCAGCTTCCGACAACCAGGGGGAACCAAACAATCAGTCGGAACTATAGCCGCTACCTTGGGTTACAGCCGTCAATATGTATATAAGCAACCAAAGGATGCTGCTAAACAATTGGCAAAACAGGCAGCTGTAAAACAATTAGTGGATAATCAAAGAAAACTCTTACCCAGGGTAGGTACCGTAAGATTTATTATCTCATTAAAGAAGATTTAAAGCAGCAAAACCTAAAGTTTGGCCGTGATAAGCTCTTTGCATTAATGCAGTATTATGGTTTGCAAATCAAGCCCAGGCGTAGGTATGTACAAACTACTATGAGTAAGCACTGGCTAAGAAAATGGCCAAATATCATTAAAGGAAAAACAGTAAAGCAACCAGATGAAGTCTGGGTAAGTGATATTACTTATTTGAAGACCCAGCAAGGCAACTGTTATTTAAATATGATAACCGATATGTACAGCCGGAAAATAGTGGGTTATGCTGTAGATGATACAATGGAAACTGAAAGCATGATTAAAGCATTGCATATGGCAACCGGGCAACGTAGAAATAAAAATATACCAACTATCCATCATTCTGACAGGGGATTGCAGTATTGCAGCAAAGAATATGAATCGCTAAGTAATAACAATAATATTAGGCTTAGCATGACAGAAAACGGAGACCCGTATGAAAATGCACTGGCTGAAAGAATGAACCGGACCATAAAAGAAGAATTTGGTATGGATAGAATTTTAAAAACTAAAGAACAGGTAAAAAAATTAGTACAGGAAAGCATATTTTTATACAATCAAAAAGACCTCACCTGGCACTTAAAATGAAAACGCCACAACAGGTACATCAAACAAAAATCCCGGCTCCTTGAGGAAACCGGGAATATTTTAAAACCGTCAACTTATTTTAGGACGATTCAATATGATTAGTTAATCGTTTTGTTTATATCCTTATTTAATTCTTTTACTGCTTCTTCTATTTTTTCTTTATTTTCTTCTAATTTCTTCATTCCTTTCTCCATTTCCTTTTCTATGGAATCAATATTTAACTGATCAAAACTATTAGAAATACTATCTGTAATTCCAGTTCCTGAATTTTTCATTTGTTCCACACCCATTTCCATTAGTGAAGATAAATCAAAGGCCACTTTCCATTCACCATTTTCCTTTTTTAGGCTTAAGTTTGTTGCTTCGCCTGAGGTTTTTTCTTTTACAGAAACAGTTGCATTATCTCCATTAATCTTTGCTTCACTAAACTCCATGTTTGATTGGTCAAATTCATCTAATTTAAAATCACTTTTCACTTTAAGGGCCATGTCTATTATATTCAGCATACTTTTACTATCAGCAGTTGCCAGGTCTTTTGCGGCATCAATGTCCTTTTTTTGTATGGCATCAAAAAAATTCATTACTACAACTCTTGGGTTTTCATCATTTTTTTTCCTGGTGTTGCAACCAAACAGCAGGCTTGTTAAAACAGTTACAACTAATAATATTTTTTCATTTAAATTTTTTATGCTACTTTAAGTAAATCAGGTAGTTCAAATTTTCGCAAATAAAAATTATTCCGGCTTTTTGTAAATGCTGTCTGGAACTTCCAATTTTTTTAGAAGCAGTCTAAATTTTAATTAACGTGGCCAGAGTCTACCAGGCACGGGGTATGCCACGGTTGCATTGTTAATCTACTATATACTACTGTCCATTTCGATTATTGCCGCTATGGTAAAAACTACTTTCCATTTGTTGTCTTCTTTTTTTAAAGTAAAATTTGTAGTTTTCCCAGTTTTTTTATCTTTTACAGGAACCTTAGCTATATTGCCTTCAATTTTAGCTTCGCCAAATTCCATATTAGCTTTATCAAATGTGCTGTTTACTTTTGTTTTATCATCTTCTGTTTTCAAAGCTTCATCCATCATATCAAATAATTCCTTACTATCTGCAGTAGCTAGTTTCCTAGCTGTGACTAAATCTTTTTTTGTTAAAGCATCGGCAAAATCAATTAATACAGTCTTAGGGTCATTTCCCGAAGTGCAGCTAAATAAAAATCCTGCTGTTAAAACAGTTATAGCCAATAATATTTTTTTCATAATTATAATTTTAGAGGTATAAAAGTATTTTGCTTTTATATTTTTGAAGATCATTTATAAATAAGCTTTTGTAAACTACATTATGGATGTAAAACACGTTAACCACGCCAATAAAATTGAAATGTTTTTTTATAACTGATATTAAATTTCAATTATTAGCTCTCTTTAGCTTTACTTATTCTCCTTTAAAGTATCCGAGTCTTTTACTGGGGAGTTGCCAGGGATTTCATTCTCTGTTCGGTCTATGTCTTCCATCTCCATTAAAGATGATTTACTAAATGCTACTTTCCATTTACCATCTTCTTTTTTTAAAATATAATTGGTAGTTTTGCCACTTTTTTTATCTTTTACAGGAACGGTAGCTTTATCACCCTCAATCTTTGCCTCGCTAAACTCCATATTAGTTTTATCAAATTCACTATCTACTTTTATTCCATCATCTTTTGTTCCATTTTCCATCTTCATGGCTGCATCCATCATGTCTAACATTTGCTTACTATCTTCAGTAGCTAATTTCCTGGCTTTTGATATATCTTTTTTAGATAAAGCATCAGTAAAGTCAATTAATACGGCTTTAGGATCGCTTCCTGAATTACAGCTAAATAATAACCCTGCTGTTAAAACAGTTACAGCCAATAACATTTTTTTCATAATTATAATTTTTAGAGTTGTAAAAGTAGTTGACTTTTATGTTTTTTTTGAAGATTATTTATAGACAAGCTTTTTTTGTAAAGTGCATAATGGATGCAAAAACAAATCATCCACGCCAATAAATTCAAATGTTTTTATATGGCTGATATTAAATGCTAATTTATTTTGGCTCCCTTGAGTATAAGATTTATATACAAATTCGGCGCAATACATCCGGTTATTGGTTTTTAAATCAAATTCCATGTCAAACATTACACCCTCTTGATATAATTGTTTAGCCATTTGAATGCAACCTGCAATATCTGCCTGACGGATACCAAACCTGTAAATACCAATACCCCTGTTGCTATAGGGCTCACTAAAATTTTTAAATATTTCCCGTTTAATTTTCTGATCAGGATTAAATTCTCCTCCAAGTGCATGGTACACAAATAAAGTATCGTTTTCAATGCTTGCAATACCACAATGAGAGTAAGTTTGATCCCGCTGGTTTAGGCCACGAAGGCTTTCGCTGGTAAAATCGTTGCCTGTACGCACAATAAGATCTCCTGTTTTAATAATATTTTTAACGATGTCTATTGAATCAAAAGCCCTTACAATTAATTGCTTTTGTACGATAGAATCCTGGCTGGTTATAATTAATGGGGCTACTTTTGAGTGGTTGCAACCGATAGCTAAAAAAAGGAGGTAACCTAAAGGCCACCTCCAATTATTTCTTAAATACAAAAACATGTGTTTTAATAAAATTGCCTGGGGAAATTAATTATCTTTTTTCTATCGGTATAGTAGTTCTTTCATCCTCTTTATTGTAAGCTTTAATAATAGCTTTTACCAGTTTATGCCTTACTACATCTTCTTCATCCAGCTCAATATGGGCAATTCCATCAATATTACGCAAAATCCTTGTTGCCCGAAACAGGCCACTTTGTTGGTTTTTTGGCAAATCAATCTGCGTAGGATCACCTGTTATGATAGCTTTGGCATTTGGGCCTATCCTTGTTAAAAACATTTTTATTTGAAGATCATTGGTATTTTGTGCTTCATCCAATATAATAAATGCATTATCCAATGTACGCCCCCTCATATAAGCCAGGGGGGCAATTTCAATAGTACGGGTACTCATGTAATAACCTAACTTATCAGCCGGTATCATATCATCCAGCGCATCGTATAACGGACGTAAATACGGATCAATTTTTTCTTTTAAATCACCGGGTAAAAATCCCAGACTTTCTCCGGCTTCCACTGCGGGTCTTGTTAAAATGATTTTTTTAACCGATTTATTTTTTAATGCCCTTACCGCCAAAGCCACCGCTGTATAAGTTTTACCCGTACCGGCCGGGCCAATGGCAAATACTATATCATTCTTATCACATGCCTGCACCATTAATTTTTGATTAGATGTCCTGGCTCTTACTGTTTTGCCATTAGGGCCAAAAACAAGTACATCATTGGGGTTGCGGTCTATAAAATTATCAATCACTTTTTCATCATCGCCTCCTAAAATCTGCTCTATGTAGTTTTCACTCATATGCCCGTTCCGCTCCAGGTATTGAATGATTAATGCAATCTTTTCTTTGGCTCCTTCTATTTGCTCCGGGGCACCGCTTAATTTCAACTGGGTGCCGCGGCTTAAGATTTTAAGTAAAGGAAATTTCCTTTTTAAAATATCTAATTTGCCGTTGTTAACGCCAAAAAATTCAATAGGGTTTACGGTTTCTAAATTTATTATTGTTTCTGTCAAATGATTGTTTTTTATGCTGCTTTTAATATAAAGGTATTATGCAGCGTTAGGTGTATAATATATATTTCATAACCAACTCGTGTACCACAATTTAATGAATAAGATGTAACAGTATTTTATTAATTATTAACATTATTATAAATATTATTGAGTTTATAAATTTCTTTTTAAAATTACCGGATTTTTTTTAATGCTGATCTTATTAACTGTGCTGCTTCCTGAGCTGCTACCGGCGCTAAGGCTACTCCCATTCCGCTCATGCGTACACAACAAAAAATGTTGTCATCAAGTTCTTGCACAATAGGTAACTTTTCTGTGCCCATGGCCATGATACCGCTCCACCTGTCTGTAATGTAAAAAGAAATGTCGGGTAATAAATACTCATGAATAAATTTTTCCAGCTTTTCCTGTATCCCGGCAGTAATATCCATTTCAAGGGTATTTTCTTGCTCAAAAGCGGAATTCCTGGCACCACCTAGTAGTAAGCGGCTCCCCAGGTTCCTGAAATAGTAGTAACCTTTATCAAAATGAAATGTACCTTTTATTTTTAAATTTTTAATGGGATTGGTAATTAAGACCTGGCCTCTGTTGGTCACAATATCTATACCGGGTATCAGCTCTTTGGTAAATGCATTGGTACACAATAAAAGCTGCCGGGTTTGGATAGGGGCGTAAGAAGTATCTACAAGTATTTTATTTTTAATTTTTGTATAACCATTTACAGATATGCCTGTTAATACCTGTACACCCAGCCCTTGCACTTTTTTTAGTAATGCCTGTATAAGTTTTCCTGAGTGGAGGCCGCCTTCTAATTTATTTTCTATCAGATGATCCACACCGTTAAAACCCATTTCAGCAATTTTTCATCGGCTACGGCAAATGTATTGGGTATGCCTGTAAGCTTTTCCATGCCTGCATTCAGCCAGCCTAATTTTTGTTGGCATTCTTCCCAATCCGGTGATAGACGGGAAAAACATTCAAATCCGCCATTGGCGTCATACCCTATTTCTCCGGAAGTAAAATATTTTTGTATTTCCATCAGGCCTTTGTACCTCATGGCAACCAGCTGCCACATTTTATCTTCACCCATTGTAGTGGCATCATGTAATAACTCTGAGGGGCTGCCAAAACAACTAAAGCCTGCATTGCGGGTGCTGGCACCTGTAGGGATTATTCCTTTTTCGAGAATAGTAATTTTGTAACTAGGATTTAATAACTTAATATGCAAAGCACTCCACAGACCTACAAACCCGCTACCAATAATGATTACATCTTGTGGAACAAAGAAGCTTTCTTTTTCCCAAATAGATAATTGTGGCATGCAATTAGGTAGTTAATTCAGCTAAGTTAATTTTTATTTCTTAGACTAGCAACGGTTACTTAACTAACGTGTTACTGAAAGGTTTAGTATGTTATTCCCGGGTCAGGCATTCATTAGACCTCTTGCATAATTCATATTTTTTGTTCAACCTTACCTTTAATTCCTCTCTAAAGGAGAGGATAAGGCTAATTATACAAGAGGTCTATTTAAATATTAACTGCATGCACTAAAAACGATGAATAAAGATATACCGGCGATGGGCTGGCGGATGGCAGCAAGTACCCCGCAATCCGCCTGTGGCGTAGAGGAGTACTGCGTACAGCCGCAACTGCAGCTGATTAAAAAATAAAAAGCACACAACCCCTGGTTTTTTATCAGCTGTTAAGCCTTTACTAAACTTTTTATAAACAGATGGCTGCTTTATACTTTATATTTATCTTGCCGCAAATAAAAATTTATTGTAATGAAGAATGTTTTACTTGTTATTAATGTATTATTGTTAGCGGCTGTAGGTTATTTATATTATTATAATTTTTCTGCGAAACCTAATATCAAGGCCAGTGCAAATAATGAAACTGTGCATGTTAAAGATACGTTTGCTGCAAAAGCTTCTATTGCTTATATAGAGCTGGATTCGCTTAACAAGCATATTGTTTATATAAAAGACAGGCGTAAGGAACTGGAGGCTGAACAAACAGCAATTGAAAATGAATGGCAAAACGGTTATAAACGCTTACAGGCTCAAAGAGATAATTTTATAAAAAAAGGGGCATCATCACCGGCAGAAATGGAGCAGATGCAAAATACCTTAATCCAGCAGCAGCAGCAAATTGATGGTGCCAAGCAATCCAAAAGTCAAAAGCTGAATGAAAAGAGTTTCACTTTTATGGATGATATCCAAAAGAAATTAAAAGAATTTTTAGCGGATTATAATAAAGATAAAAAATTTACATTCATTCTTACTGCAGGCTCGGGCCTGGATTATATGTTATATAAAGACACTACCTTAAATATTACAAAATATGTAATTGACGGGATGAATGAGAAAATGAAACCGACAGCAAAAAAATAGTTTTTTTACTACAATTTATATATCTTGATAACTCGTTATTAAAAGCGAGTTTTTTTATGCCTGAAAATATCCCGTTTGTATCCGACCTTAAAGAGGTAAATGAAGGCTTTAAGCCCAGCCTTGGCTTATTTGATGCTACTATGATTGTAGCAGGCTCCATGATTGGTTCGGGCATTTTTATTGTAAGCGCCGACATCACCCGTAATGTAGGAAGTGCCGGCTGGCTGATAGTGGTGTGGCTGATAACCGGCTTTATGACGCTTACTGCCGCATTAAGCTATGGAGAGCTAAGTGCCATGTTTCCGAAAGCGGGTGGGCAATATGTTTATTTAAAAGAAGCCTTTAATCCATTAGCAGGTTTTTTATATGGCTGGAGTTTTTTTGCAGTAATTCAAACCGCAACCATTGCTGCTGTAGGTGTAGCCTTTAGTAAATTTGCCGCTTATTTGATACCATCTTTAAGTGAGAATAATATTGTGCTGCCCCTGGGATGGTTGCAAATATCGGCTGCGCAACTGGTAGCTATTGGGCTAATTATATTGCTTACTTATATAAATACAAGAGGCATAAAAAGCGGCAAGATTATTCAAACCACGTTTACGGCTACAAAATTATTAAGCTTATTCGGGTTGATTATATTCGGTTTTATCCTGGCGGCGAAAGCTGATATCTGGAATGCCAACTGGAGTGATGCTTTTTCTATGAAAGGATGGAATAAAGGGACAGCCTCCTGGGAGAATATTATCGGCATAGGAATGCTTGGTGCTGTAGCGGCTTCCATGGCGGGTTCTATTTTTAGCAGCGATGCCTGGAATAATGTAACTTTTATTGCCGGGGAAATTAAAAATCCAAAAAGAAATATTGGTTTAAGTTTATTTCTGGGTATGCTGATTGTTACCGTAATTTATGTGGCAGCTAATTTAATGTATGTGGCCGTTTTACCTTTGAATGAAATTGCTTTTGCAGAAAATGACCGGGTGGCGGTAACTGCATCAAATGCAATTTTCGGTGATGCCGGAACTAAAATCATTGCCATAATGATTATGATATCCACTTTCGGGTGCAATAATGGGTTGATTTTAGCAGGTGCCAGGGTGTACAACGCTATGGCGAAAGACGGGTTGTTTTTTAAAAAAGCCGGCAGCTTAAATAAAAATGCAGTACCTGAATTTGCGCTGTGGGCACAATGTATCTGGGCATGTGTATTGTGTTTAAGTGGCAAATATGGTAACCTGCTGGATATGATATCTTTTGTAGTAGTTATTTTTTATGCCATTACATTGATGGGTATATTCAGGCTAAGAAAAAAAAGACCTGGTATGGAACGGCCTTATAAAGCATTTGGGTATCCGGTACTTCCTGTTATTTATATTATATTGGCCCTGATATTCTGCGTTTTCCTTATCATTATGAAGCCGCTGTATGCAGGTATAGGCTTGGGTATTGTTGTGGCCGGAATACCTGTTTATTATATTGCTATTAATAATCGAAAAAAAGTGTAAACATTTTATGCCTTCAGTTGATTTTGATAATTTATTCAAACAGTTTGCACAAATTAAAGTTGCAGTAATAGGGGATGTGATGCTGGATACTTATTGGTGGGGCAATGTGGACAGGATTTCGCCGGAGGCACCCGTACCCGTGGTTGCAGTTAGCAAAAAAGAAAAGCGCATAGGCGGTGCCGGTAATGTGGCTTTAAACCTTAAATCATTAGGTGCAGTGGTAACTGTATTGAGTGTTATTGGCGATGATGATAGCGGTAAACAGCTGATAACATTGCTGCAGCAGAATGATATTGATACGTCATGCATCATAAAAAGTAATACCAGGCCAACTACCAACAAAACCCGGATCATCAGCCGTAACCAGCAAATGATGCGGCTGGATGAAGAGCTGGACACCGACCTGCAAAAAGATGAAGAAAACCTGTTGCTTAATGCTTTTAAAAAATATATACTCACAGAAAAACCTGCCGTTGTAATTTTCGAAGATTATAATAAAGGTGTTTTAACAGATAATATTATTAATGCTGTAATTGACTTATGCAAACAGCACAATATTATTACTACGGTTGACCCCAAGCGAAAAAACTTTTTTGCTTATAAGGGCGTAGATATTTTTAAACCAAACCTGAAAGAAGTAAAAGAAGCTTTAAATATTATTACTGATATTACAAATCTAACTGCTTTAAAAGAATTGCACATTTCACTTCAAAAAAAATTATCCCACCATATTTCACTAATTACACTGTCAGAAAAAGGGATTTTTTTTCAGCAAAATAATGAAACTGATATTATAGCTACCCACATACGTGCTATAGCAGATGTAAGTGGTGCAGGTGATACGGTTATTGCTGTAGCCTCATTAGTTTATGCCGCTACCAGGCAAGTACGCTTAACAGCAGAGATTGCAAATATTGCCGGAGGCCTGGTTTGTGAGCAGGTAGGTACCGTAGCTATTGATAGGGATGAGTTATTGAATGAATGTAAAAGATTACTTTTTTAGCTGAAAAGGGATAAATTTAAGCGTATGATTCGTGAGGCACGAGCCTAGGTAAGGACAATATCATCTAGCCACACGGGCCAGCTTGGCTGGATATTTTTTGTAAAGTCGGTTCAATTTTTTTTCTTGGCGGAATCGGCGAAATATCAAAATAAATTCTACAGGTGACTAAAGTCCATACATTTTTTTTTGTTTTGTCAGTTGGCGGAACTATTTTACGTAACTTCTTAAATACTCTGATGATTTCTAAATTGATTGGTTGATATTCTATCGCTTTTATCAATCTTGGATATCGATAATCAAGATATCCTTCAGGATTGATTAGAAATGTTATTGTTACAAAATCTTTTATTTGTTTCTGAATTTCATAACCGTAACCGAAGTAAATCATCAGTCTTTTTAGAAACTCTAAATATTTTTCATTTGTATCAAATATTTGTGAATTATGCTCAGCTCCAAAGGTTTTTATACTTCCTGAACTTGAATCGATAGTTAAACTATCTTCCATAATATGAATGTCTGGCAAAAAAGCATAAGCTGATATTTTGGGAATTGTTTCTATTTTTTCATAATTAGTTGTTTGTTGACTAAAGCCTAGAACAGAAATTAAATTGAAAAGTGTCAATAAGAGTAGTTTGTTCATAACATCGCCATTAGCTTTAAATATACAAAATTTTACTTATTTAATAAAATTAATAAATTATTCTCTTTATTTCTCAGCACAGTCTGTCCTTAGGCGGCTGTGCGTAATTATAAAAGGGATTCTGTGTTAACTCTTACAAATTTCCTGCACATTAGTACATATTAAGAATAATCGGTTAATCATTAGCGTTAATCTAATCTTTATTGCTATTATTTTGAAATTTTGTGCCGTTAAATTAAATATTTTTGCTCATAAAATTTAATCAAAGCATGCAACCATTTTCAATAGTGATTCACGGCGGAGCCGGTACCATATTAAAGGAAGATATGACTGATGACCTGGAAAAAGCTTATTTACAAGGTTTACAAGATGCTGTAAATGCTGGGTATGCAGTACTTGAACAAGGTGGATCAGCCGCCAATGCTGCAAAGGCCGCAGTAGTAATATTAGAAGACAATGTGTTATTTAACGCAGGCCGGGGATCTGTATTTACCAAAAAAGGTGTGCAGGAAATGGATGCAGCAATTATGGATGGTAAAGATTTGTCTGCAGGCGCAATAGCCGGTGTAAGAAATGTAAGAAATCCTGTTGAACTGGCTGCAGAAGTGATGAATAATAGTGATCATGTATTTTTAAGCGGTAAAGGTGCTAACGATTTTGCCATTAAGCATGGGTTAAAGCTGGAGCCGGATGAATACTTTTTTTCTAAGTTTAGGTACGATCAGTGGAAAGCGATCAGGGATGGTGATAATTACTCTTTAGACCATACCCACCAGGATGTAGAAGAATTATTAAAAGATAAAAAATTTGGTACCGTGGGCGCTGTAGCCTGCGATATGCAAGGAAATATAGCCGCAGCAACCAGTACGGGCGGTATGACTAATAAAAAATACGGCCGTATTGGCGATAGCCCCGTAATAGGGAGCGGTACTTATGCCAATAATAAAACCTGCGCCATTAGCTGTACCGGCCATGGCGAGCCGTTTATCAAGGCAGTGGCTGCATATGATGTCAGCTGCCTGATGGAATACAAAGGCATGAGTTTGCAACAAGCCATGGATGAAGTAACGCTTAAAAAAATTAGTGGCTATTAAAGGCGAAGGCGGAATGATAGGTGTAGATGCCAAGGGTAATACAGCCATGGTTTTTAATAGTGCAGGAATGTACCGTGGTTTTAAAAATAGCAAAGGCGAAGATTATATCGGCATCTATAAAGATTAATAAAGCATGGATGATGCTGTTTTTACGGATTGACGCTGATTAATAAATCGTTTTTAACCAGTTTCATCTGCGCTATCCGTGTTCCCGGAAAAAGCTTTGCTTTAATAATACTTTTTTTACCGGCAGTAGTTTTTTATGGCATCATCGTTGCGAACTTGTTCTGTTATTATTTCCTTCCGGGGAAAGGAAATAATAATCACTCTTGTACAGTTATAATTCTATTGATCAATTAATAAGAGTGTTAATTAAATAATCAAACCTTTCACATATGAAAAAAATTGCTGTAATCGTAGCCGGGGGATCAGGAACCAGGATGAACAATGAGGTGCCAAAACAATTTTTATTATTGAAGGGAAAGCCTGTTTTATTTTATACTATTAACAGCTTTTTAAAAGCTTACGATGATTTGAAAATAATTTTGGTTTTGCCGGAAGCTCATATAGCAGCCGGGCAGGAAATTATTGATGCATTTTTTGATTATAACCGAATACAAATTACAGCAGGTGGCCGCACAAGGTTTCATTCCGTACAAAACGGACTGGCAATGATCACAGAAGAAAGCATGATATTTGTTCATGACGGGGTAAGGCCTTTTATTACAAAACAATTAATACAGCGTTGCTATGCTGCTGCAATTGAAACAGGATCTGCAGTACCGGTAATTGATAGCAAAGACAGCCTGAGGATGATTACTGAAAATGGCAACGAAGCATTGGAAAGAAAAAATGTTAAACTGGTACAGACCCCTCAAACGTTTCACAGCAAAATTTTATTGCCTGCTTATTCTATAGATTATAAAGATAAATATACTGATGAAGCAGCAGTTGTAGAAGCCTTTGGTCTAAAAATAAACCTGGTAGAAGGCGATGAACAGAATATTAAAATTACTCAAAAAATAGATTTGATTATTGCAGATAATTTATTGGAAGATACGCCTGTTATTTCTTAACCAGTTGTAAAATCCTGGGCAAATTATTAAAATGATAATAAAAATAAGGCTCATTTATGGGATTGAATTTTTCATAAAAGAATTTTACCCCTTTAATATCTGACCCTCAAAATCAAAAACTAATTCTCTTCCTGAAAATTCTTTAATTACACTATCCAGTAAAATAGAATTGCTTTCTTTTACCTTGCCTTTTGGCGTGTTCGCATTCATTATATAGTAAATTCTTTTTTCATCCAGTAAAAATATACTAGTGGATAAAATTTCATTGTTGCTATCCAGGATACCCCTGGTAAAAGCCATTTTTTTTATAGAAAGCAACTTGCATAAATTAAGAAAATGCTCGTAATCAATTTTTGTTACATGTGGTGTTCTTTCAAAATAATATTGTTGGTATAAAGCTACAGTTGTATCAAAATTTTCTTTTTCAGAATATATAAAATTTTCTTTTTTTGATTTTTTTAAAATATTTTTTAAATAGAGTTTATAGCCAGCCGCAATATTTATATATTGTTGATTGAGCGGGATAATGTAATTAGTCTGTTGGAGCGTTTGTAAAGCGACGGTATTTTTATAATTAAAAAAAATATCTCCATACTTTACCCGCCTTTGAATTAATGCTAAGATATCAGCGGAGATAGCACTGTTACCTTTTTTAAATAATCCTAACTGTGGTGTAAAAGGAGGATTATAATAATATTTAATTCCCCATTTTTTTTTCCAAGGCAATGGCATTACCTCTTCGTAATCATTGATGATTATTGCATCCCATTGGTCTGTCATAGCATCCAGGTAAAATGAGTAAGCATAAATTAAACTATTATCAGCGACAGCTATACAGGCATCCAATTTTATTTTATCTATCTGGCCATATGGTATATATTGTATAATCAATATTATAGTGATAATTGTGGCATGAATTTTTTAAGATTGAAATTTTGTATATCAATGCTAAAAGAAATGTTTTTTTGGAAACGCTTTTCTGTAATAGTAGATTTAAAATAATTGCTATATACCTTGCTGTATAAAATCGGAAAATAAATATTTATCATATTGTTGCATAAAGATAATTGCAGGCCGGCATCATAAATAAATTTGCTTGTAGGAGCTTCTTTTTTCCAGGCTTCGGCATAAGTGCCAATATCTACAAATGCCTTTAAAGGAATTTTTACCGGTAGCACCTGTAATGGATTAATAGTTTTGGAATATCAGTAGTAAAGTTTATGGCACTCAGCCAATTATCAGTTTTACCGATTTTGCTGTTTAAAAAATCTGTACGTACTTTAAAAGCACCGTCCCTCATCATAATTTGTTGCGCATAAAAATTATCGAATTCATTTCTACCCATAAAATAATTACTGTAAGTGTAATCTTCATTACCATTAGGGCCGGTCATATTTAAATGATAGGCCTCTGTTTCAAATTGTTTGATAAATGTTTTATCAGTTAAATAAAAAAACTTACCGGCAAAAAGCCGCACATTCATTCCACCGCCTTTGGGATAATTAAAAAAGTAATTACCAGTAAAATTTATCCGTGCAAAATCATTTCCCTGCTCTACCTGTAGTGCTCCTTTGTACGGATATAGTTTCCTGTTATTTTCCACTACATATTGCAGCTGGTTTATATAGCGTTTTTTAACAGGATAACTGATAATATCAATTTGCTTTATAGTATCTCTTGCAAAAGAAACTCCCCGCTCATTAATAAAAAATGTTTTCCATTGTAAATATTTTGTAATGCTGCTCCTGGGATTTGCCGGGGCAAAATTAACTTTAAGCGATGGTACAATTTTTGAAAAATCCAGGTATGCAATATTGCCAACAGAATCTGTAAAAGTATTTCCTGTAAATGTGGCACCTGCTAAGGATAGTTTTATCTTACTACCATTGCTGCCCGGAAACCAATTGTAACCTATACTGCCAATTCCGTTCAGCCGCTTGCTACCGGTTGCATATAAAGGCGATATAAAAAAATTAAATTTTGATAAGGGTAAAGAATAATTGTGTAATAAGACTCCAATCATAAATTTATCGTAATAATTATTACCTATTGAAGGTGCCAGGGCAATGTATTGATACTTATCGGTATGGGCAAGATTAAAAAAACCGGTTAGCTTTAACTGCTTTTTTTTAGCTTTTTCCAGGGAACCTTTTTTTGTTAAAAGATTAAAAATTGAATCAACATTTCTGTGGCTTATCTCTTCTATAACATTTTTAAAATCTCCAGGATAAGGGTGTTTAAACTTCCACTGGTTATAATATTCCTGCATACATTTATCAAATATTTCTGTGCCTAAATGCTCTTCTAAAAGCTTTAACCATTGTGCAGTTTTGTAGTAAGCAATAGCTCCGTAATTTAATACACTGAATTTTTCAGATGCAGTTTCAATTGGCTGGTCTTTTTTTATGGCTGTTAAAGTATTAAGAATATTCTGCTGAAAATTTTCAGGTATTTTTTTTTCAAAAAAACCTTCTTTCTTAACAATATGATTATTCATATTTACCTGCTCGTATCTTTCATCATAATAAGAGTTAATGCCTTCGTCCATCCATGGATGCTCTCTTTCATTGGTAGCAAGAATGCCATAATTCCAGTTATGGCCCACTTCATGTTGTATAATTGATTCTAAATCTTTTGCTGTTTTTACCGGGGATATGCTTGTAATTGTAGGATACTCCATGCCACCGGCGAAGCCCATCGGGGTTTCTACTGCGCTTACTACATTATAAGGATATTCTCCCAGCCACTTGCTTCTTGATAATATCGATTTTTTTAAAAATTGATTACTATTTTGCCAAACAGCATTTTGACTAGGGTGGTAGTAAGAAAATAAATTAATTACTCTGCCAGAGTTTAATTGTAAAGTATCATGTGTAACGCTGAATGTTTTATCGGCAAACCAGGCAAAATCATGTACATTTTTTTGTTCGTATTTCCATGTGGTATTTTCTTTAGCAGAAAGTGGGATTTTATCTGTTTTTTTGATTTTTTGATTTTTTTTATTTTTTTCTTTTGGAGATGCTGGCTGGATATTTTCTTTATTTTTATTAATGGTTAAACCGAGTAATTCTTTATTTTGTAATTCTCCTGTTGCCGCAACAATGTAATTGGAAGGCAAAGTAATTTGTACTTCATAATTACCAAACTCGCTATAAAATTCACCCTGGTCTAAATAGGGCATTGCGTGCCATCCTTTTTTATCATACACAGCAGGTTTGGGATACCACTGTGTTATTTGATAAGTTTGATCAGTATGGCCACCACGGGAAAAATTGTAAGGTAGTTTTACATGAAAAGGAGTTTCAATCTTTACAATACTTTTTGGAAGAAGAGGTTTGGGTAAAATGATTTTAATAATATCCTGGTGTTCAGGATGATCCTGAATATTGGCTAAAGCCCCATTAATTGTAAAAGACAGCCTGTTGATATATCCTTTTTTTTCATCATCACTAAAGTAAAAATCAGTACTGCCATTTTCTAATAATTGGTCACTTAATGCTGTTTTATCATTTTTATACGCATTGGGCCATACATGTATCCAGATAAAAGATAATGTATCCGGTGAATTATTAAAGTAGTCTATTTTAATATGGCCATCGAGGGAATGGTTTTTATCATTCAGGCTCACGTATATTTTGTAATCAACCTGCTGCTGCCAGTAAGGGGGTAGTTGGCAGTTAACAGTTGGCAGCTGGCAGCAAAGAAAAGAATTAGTAATAATTTTTTCAAAGCATTTTGTGTTTATCCAAAAATAAACAAAACCCATCAATCAAAATAATCAGTATTTATTTGCCTTTGCCGGAAATAATTATTTTTATAGTGTGCAGCATTATTTTAAAATCCAGCGCTAAAGAAATGTTTTCAATATACATTAAATCATATGGCATGCGTTGTATCATTTCTTCAACAGAAGAGGCATATCCGAATTTTACCATTCCCCAGCTTGTAATACCAGGTTTCACTTTAAGTAAAAATTTATATTCGGGGCGCTGTTCCATTATTTGGTTAATATAATAGCTGCGTTCCGGCCTGGGACCCACAAGGCTCATATCGCCTTTTATAATATTCCATAATTGTGGTAGTTCGTCCAGCCGCCATTTACGCATGGTTCTGCCCCATGCTGTAATACGTGGATCATTGTCTATACTTAGTTGTGGTCCGTTTTTTTCAGCATTTACATGCATACTTCTAAACTTATACATCAAAAATTCTTTTCCTTTAAAGCCAATTCTACCCTGTGAATAAAATAGTGGTCCTTTAGAGGAAAATCTGACCCTTATTGCTATAAAAATAAATAAAGGAAATAATATAATTATTCCCGCTACCGCGGTTACCAGGTCAATTAATCTTTTAATATTTTGTTGCCATGCAGGTAATAATCCTATATGTAAATCAATTAGTGGTACACCTAAAACATTGGTAGTTTGTACAGCCCCGGTCATAATATCCACAGTATCCGGGGTGATTTTTATATTCACATCTTTACTGCTAAGCTTTTGTAATATTATTTCAAGTTGATGCCTGTCTTTTTTATCAATGGCAATTATTATTTCTTCAATATTATTCTCATCAATTGTCTTACTTACATTATTTAAAGTGCCTAAATTCTTTATACCATTATTATCATTATCCTGGTAAGGATTGATAAAGCCTATTATTCTGTAGCCTGTTTTCTCCCGGTTATTGAGGATGGATTTATTTAGTTCTGTTACATTTTTTTTTTCTCCAATAATTAATGTATTAAAAAAAATTTTGCCTGTAAGCAAATCTTTTTTTGCTTTATTCAGAAATAGCAGGCGGATAAAATAAGTAATAAAAATTTGCAGTAATAATAGAAAAAAGAATTCTTTATAATGCACTATAAAATTCTGAGCATTATTATTTATAAAAATAAAAAGTAAAATACCTGTAAAACCAATAAATGAGCCTACGGTCGTACTTACTAATTCGGCCAGTCTGGATTTGGTATAGATATTTTTATAATTTCCTAAAAGCTGGTATAACATGTTCCATGCCAGTGCTACAGCAATAATTTTTATAAAAAATAAATTATTTATTGAGTAAGGAGTGCCGGATAATGATTTATAAAAAAAGCAGAAAACTGTCCATGATATTAAAGCAGCAAAAAAATCTCCTACGGCATACCAAACAATATGTAACCTGGATTGTTTCAAATTTTCACTATGATTATTAATTAAAATTTGCTTTTCCGATTTTATCCAATATTTGGTGGGCCACATCCATTGCTCTATACCCGTCTACAGCACTTACCGCTGTATTTGTATTATTGATAATAGAATTTTTAAAAGAGATTAATTCCATTTTTATAGCATTGCAATCTTGCACTGCCGGGTTGGCAATAGCAATTGTTTTTTTACCATTATTGGTTTCGATGTCAAATGTGAAAACATTCTTATCGCCAGGTGCATTTAACTTAATAATCTCTGTTTTTTTATCTAAAAAATCTATTCCGATATAGGCATCTTTTTGAAAAAGCCTCATCTTCCTCATTTTTTTCATAGATATCCTGCTACTCGTCAAGTTTGCCACACATCCATTATCAAATTCAATACGCACATTTGCAATATCAGGCGTATCACTCATAACTGCAACTCCATTTGCGGATATAAAATTTACATTGCTTTGCACCAGGTTTAATATAATATCAATATCATGGATCATCAGGTCTAAAATTACACTTACATCGGTACCACGTGGATTAAACTGGGCAAGTCGGTGTACTTCGATAAACATTGGTTTTAATGCTAATCCACTTACAGCTACAAATGCAGGATTGAATCTTTCGACATGTCCAACCTGGAATTTTAAATTGGCTTCTTTTGACAATTTTACTAATTGCTTTGCCTCTTCCATTGTGTTGGCTAATGGCTTTTCTACAAATACATGTTTCCCTTTTTTTATAGCCGCTTCGCATAATTCGAAATGAAAAGTAGTGGGGGCTACAATATCTACAGCATCGCATGCGTCCATTAATTCTTCAGCTGAATTAAATAATGATAAACCATATTTTTCCTGCACAGCCATTGCAGTTTCATCATTTGAATCAAAAAAACCTACTATCTCAACACCTTCAATCTCTTTCCAGTTATTTAAATGAAATTTTCCTAAATGACCGACGCCAATTACCCCGACTCTGAGCATATTTATTTTATTTTAACAAAGGTAACAGATATGTTTTTGTATTAATGACATTAGCAATTATTGATTTATAAAGTATCTAATCTTTGCGATTTTATCTTTTGAACATTGATAACATAATTGCTAAAATTTTGCAGGACCTTAAAAATAAAATGCTCATGGCATGATTAATAAATTAATCTACTTCTTCCCAAAAGCCCATTTTCCCAAATTTTTTTATTCTGTTGCTTACCCTTTCTTCCGGCAGTATTTGTTTCAGGTCTTTTATTACAGGTAGTAGAAATTGTTTTAAAGTAATTGCAGCCTCATCATAATCCCAATGCGCACCACCTAAAGGTTCTTTTATTACATCGTCTACTAATCCGAATTTTAACATATCGTTACCGGTTAAACGCAATTGTTCTGCGGCTGTTTCCTTGTTATCCCAACTGCGCCAAAGTATGCTGCTACAGCTTTCAGGAGATATTACGGTATACCAGGTATTTTCCATCATAAATACTTTATCACCTACACCAATGCCTAATGCCCCCCCGCTGGCCCCTTCACCAATTATAACACATATTACCGGTACCTTAAGCCTGATCATTTCGAAAATATTTCGTGCAATAGCTTCTCCCTGGCCTCTTTCTTCAGCTTCCAGACCCGGGTATGCGCCAGGCGTATCAATTAAAGTAATTACTGGTTTGTTAAATTTCTCTGCCAGCCTCATTAACCGCAAAGCTTTCCGGTACCCTTCGGGATTGGCCATACCGAAATTTCTTAACTGCCTCATTTTTGTATTGATTCCTTTCTGTTGGCCAATAATCATTACCGTTTCGTCTCCTAGTTGGGCAAACCCGCCTACCATAGCTTTGTCATCCTTTACATTTCTGTCGCCATGTAATTCAATAAAGTTGGTACACATTTTGTCTATATATTTCAAGGTATATGGCCTGTCAGGGTGCCTGCTTAATTGTACTCTTTGCCATGGGGTAAGATTGTCAGTTAAATTTTTTTTAGTGTCAATGATTTTTTGTTCTAACAATGATATAGCGCTGCTCATATCTGTTTTAGATTTTTCGGCAGCAATTTTTAATTGATCTATCTGGTCATATAATTCTTTTATTGGTTTTTCAAAATCAAGAAATTGTCTGTTTTTAAGCTCAGGCATGAAAATAATTTAATGTTAAAAGATGTTAATTTTTATTTCCTGTACAATAAAAGATACAATTGCTAAGTTACATACAAGCAATTGATTTAAATAATTGAACTAAAGGACAAATTTAGATATTAGATTTTTTTTTATAAAAGATTTGGGCAGAAAATATAAAAAATCCTATCTTCGCACTCCTAAAAATAATCGGATAAAATTTATAAGCTTATTTTAAGGGTTTGAGGATCGGTAGTTCAGTTGGTTAGAATGCTGCCCTGTCACGGCAGAGGTCGCGGGTTCGAGTCCCGTCCGGTCCGCTAGTTATAAATCATTACCAAAAATTAATTGCCTTGATACTCTAAAATAGTACAAGGCTATTTTATTTAACAAATCAGTTTAATAAACTAAAATTAAATTTATAGACGATAACATTACCTGAAACTTTGTTTAGAACCATTAAACCGATTATCGTCATGAGTAAATTTAGTTTTAAGAAGGTAAGGTTTCCTTTCTCGTCTATTTTCCTTTTTGTTTTACACTTTCCTTTTGTATTTGCAAAATCAAAGCCTGGAAATGTAGTGTTTAACATCTCTGATAAGTATGCTTTTATAAATAAGAGCGGTAGATGTATTTACTCCAACTAATATTGCAAAGCCTGTAATTAAAAATAATTTGTTATCCGGTATTTATGATAGTCTTCATTTAAATCTGCTAGGGCTTTCCAAGCAAGCTTTTAATGCTGCAATCAAGGGTTACAGTTATTTGGTAGATGCTGGAAAGATAGCAAACAGCAAGATCATTTCTATTATTGATTTTAGCTTGCCATCATCTAAAAAACGCTTATTTATTCTGGATGTAAAAAATTATAAGGTTATATTTAATACCTATGTAGCTCATGGCTTGAATTCAGGAAAAGAGTATGCTAATAATTTTTCCAATATTCCAGAAACCAATAAAAGTAGCCTCGGTTTTTATGTTACTAGTGATACCTATTTAGGTAAAAATGGATATTCTTTACACTTGCGTGGATTAGAAAATGGTATAAATGATAATGCCAGTAAAAGGGATATTGTTATGCATGGTGCAGAATATGTGAGCGAAAACTATATCCGTAGCCAGGGTTATATTGGCAGGAGTTGGGGTTGTCCTGCTGTTCCTTATGCTTTGCATAAGCCTATTATTGATAAAATAAAAAATGGTACTTGTTTATTTATATTCAGCCCTAATGCTGCTTATTTTAAGCGTTCAAAAATATTGAATAGTTAAGCAATATAATTTCTGGTAAAATGAATCTCCTGTTAACAGCAGGAGATTTTTTATTGGAAATAATTCCCTCCTTCTTAATAACTTCGTAAAAATTTTTTATGAAATTGCGTGATCAGCTAGCAGGTACCGGGGTGGCGTTAATTACCCCGTTTAAAGAGGATTTATCAGTAGATTATGAGGCATTAGAAAAACTGGTCAATTATATAATTGCTAATGGAGTGGAATACCTGGTTTCATTAGGCACTACCGGCGAAACACCCACGCTGCAGCATGATGAAAAAATAAAAATTATAAATTTTACTTACGAATTGGTTAATGACCGTGTTCCTGTGGTGGTAGGCATAGGAGGAAATAATACCCAGGAAGTGATTCAGAATTTAAATACTTATCCTTTACAAAAAGCGGTAGCCGTACTAAGTGCAAGCCCATATTATAACAAACCTTCCCAGGAAGGTATTTTTCAACATTATAAGGCCATTGCTGCTGCAAGCCCAAAACCAATTTTGTTATATAATGTCCCAGGGCGGACAGGTAGCAATATTACTGCTGAAACTACGCTAAGATTAGCCCGGGAAAACAATATTATGGGCATTAAAGAAGCCAGTGGTAATATAATACAGTGCATGCATATCTTACAAAAGCGGCCCCAGGATTTTTTGGTAGTAAGCGGGGATGATCATTTAACCTTGCCTTTAATTGCCTGTGGCATGGATGGTGTAATAAGTGTGGCAGCTAATTGTTTTCCCAAAGATTTTTCAGCAATGGTTCGTTATTGTTTAACAGGTGATTTTAATGAAGCTAAAGAATTACATTATAAATGCCTTGAAGGAAACGATCTGTTATTTGCTGAAAATAATCCTGCAGGCGTGAAAGCATTTTTATATGAAATGGGACTTATACAAAATGTAGTCCGGTTGCCTTTAGTAGTATTAAGTGCCGCTGTTCATCAAAAAGTAAAAGACTATTTAAAAAACTCTAATGTTTAAGCATATAAGTGTTCTATTTTGGTTTGGGTTTTTATTTTTTCAATCTACTGTTTTTGGCCAGCATGCTCTTTTTATTCAAATTAATGACATACCTGGTACTCATGTCGCAGATTCAATTTTTATAGCCGGTAATTTTAATAACTGGAACCCCGGCAAAAAAGAATATGTATTTTCCAAAAGAGCTAATACCTATTCTATTCAGCTTCAAAATATTCCAAAAGGAATTTATGAATTCAAATTTACACGGGGCAGATG
Source organism: Chitinophagaceae bacterium (assembly GCA_016713965.1). Classification (GTDB taxonomy): domain Bacteria; phylum Bacteroidota; class Bacteroidia; order Chitinophagales; family Chitinophagaceae; genus Ferruginibacter. Next base: position 170,914 of record JADJOC010000002.1, on the reverse strand, counting down.
GGGAAATGTTGAATGTAAATCCACCGGAACCGATATAGAAAATCACCTGCTTAATCTTTCCTCAGATACTGTTGTTCAATATTCAGTTGAGGCCTGGAAAGATGATTTTACTGCTGAACCAAAACCGCATACCGCTTCTCCAAATGTACAGGTTATAGATACTGCTTTTTTTATGCCGCAATTACAAACAACCCGGCGCATCTGGATTTACTTGCCTGAAGGTTACCAGTCAGGCAACAACAGGTATCCTGTAATGTACATGCATGACGGCCAGAATATTTTTGATGAATTTACTGCAGGCTTTGGCGAATGGGGAGTGGATGAATGCCTGGATACTTTAATTAGAAACGGTAAATTGCCTTGCATTGTTGTAGGTATAGATAATAGCCCCAGGAGAATAAACGAATACAACCCTTATGCTTTTAAACAATTCGGAAAAGGGTTAGGCGATAAATATGTAGAATTTTTAGTAAAAAACTTGAAACCTTTTGTTGATAAAAAATATCGTACAAAACCAGGTAAAAACAATACAATTATAGCGGGTAGTTCCATGGGTGGGTTAATTTCATATTATGCAATGCTTCAATACCCAAATGTATTTGGTAAAGCAGGTATTTTTTCTCCTGCATTCTGGACGGCTAAAGAAATTAACCGATTAACTGCTTTACGAAGTAAAGAATTAGATGGGCGCTTGTTTTTTTACATGGGCAAGCTGGAAGGTAATGAATATGTGAAGGATATGAACAAAATAGTAGAGCAATTACAAAAGTACCCGGGAATAAACATATACACTATTATTGATCCTAACGGTCGCCATAATGAAGTTGCCTGGCGGAAATGGTTTCCCGAATTTTACAATTATATAATCAAATAATATAACTTACTCCATCTAAAGCCAGGTCAGTATTTTCAAAACCAGCAGATGCCTCGGTAAGAAACTCATTTAATACTTCATATTTAGAAGAAAAATGCCCGATCAGTAATTTTTTTACTTCAGCTTTTTTAGCAATGCTAGCTGCCTGTAATGTAGTGCTATGATATCTTGCAGCAGCCTTATCTTTTAAATCATGTAAATAAGTAGTTTCATGGTATAGTAAATCCACGCCCTTTATTTTATCGGGCAAGGTTTCATCATAAATGGTGTCAGCGCAATAAGCATAGCTTTTACCTTGGGGAGCAGTAAAAGTTACTTCTTCATTGGGAATCACTAATCCCTTTTTATTAATATAATCTTCACCTTTTTGCAGCCTTTCATAAAAGCTTACAGGTATTTCATATGATAAAACTCTTTCCTGGTTAATTTTCCTGGGCTTCTTTTTTTCTTTAAATAAAAATCCCCAGCAGGCTATACGATGCTGTACGGCAAAGCAATGAACTGTAATTTTATTTCCATTTAATATCAATTCATCTTTGGTTAGAGGATGAAAATGTAATGTATAGCATAGCTGGCTATCGGCTACTTTTAATTGTAGCAAAATAATTTGTTCCAGTTCAGCAGGAGCGTATAAATGTAAATCCTGTGTTCTGCCCAGCAGGCTCAGGCTCGTAAGCAGCCTTATTAAACCAAAATAATGATCCCCATGCAGGTGCGAAATAAAAATATGATTGATTTTACTTCGTTTTATTTTATATTTTGACATTTGTAGTTGTGTGCCTTCTCCACAATCTATTAAATAACTTTCTTCACGGGTTTGAAGAATCTGGGCAGTAGGATTACGGCCAAAAGCCGGTATAGCAGAATTGTTTCCTAATATCGTAAGTGCTAACATTATTAATAGTTAATCAAGTTTAAAGATATAAACTTTGTTAAATTATTGTAATAATTCTCTTTCTATTTCTTCCATTTGTATTATATCCCAGGCTTCACTCTCTGTGGGTGTAAAATTTAATAATTCTAATAATTCTAATTCATCAAAAATGGTTTCTACTGTTTTTTTCATCTCACAAATTACAAAAGAGCAATTTTTTTCATAAAACTCTTGTTGAATACCTGCCAGATCTATTGCTATATCTGTATCTATTGCAGCAATGTGTTTTAAATTTAGTACAATATGAGGTATGTCTTTTTGCAGGTACGCAAGCAGCAATTCCTTTATATTCTCTGTCATATTAGCAGGCAACTTTGTTTCTTCAAGCGTAATAGTCGTAAATTTTTCTTTGGTATCTATTTTGACATTCATAATATTAGTTTAATAAGTCTATTATCTGTAAAGAAAAGGAAAATTGTACTGCTTCACTACAATAAAACTATGGAAAATAGAGTTTCTGGTTAAATAATTGCTATTATTTTCTACAATACTGTTTAACATTTATAAATCAGAAGGCGAAATTCAGGCAATAAAATTAGATTTTTCTTATTCACATATTGATAAATGGCAAACTTAAATATAAATTAATTCGTTATTATTGTACAAGTAAAATTATATAGGATGGACAACAATTTTTCAGCCCAGGTAAAAGAAATAATATCATATAGCAGGGAAGAAGCACTGCGGTTAGGCAATGATTTTATTGGCACGGAGCATTTGGTTTTAGGATTGATAAGAGATGGAGAAAACACTGCGATTAAAATATTAAAATCACTTAACGTAGACTTGTATGAGCTGCGCAAAGAGATTGAAATGGCTATAAAGGATAAAACCGGTAAAAATATAGCCAATATTAATTCATTGCCATTAACCAAGCAGGCCGAGAAAGTAATCAGGATTACTGTACTGGAGGCCAAATCCCAAAAAAGCACTTTAGTAGAAAGTGAGCACCTCATGCTTTCTATTTTAAAAAATAAAGAAAATATTGCTACGCAGATTTTAAACCAGTTTGACATCGATTATGATATTTTTAAAAACGAATTGGGCTTTGTGATCAGTAATCCCCCTAAGGCAGAGTTTAGCGATGAAGGTGAAGATGATTTTGATGAAGAAAGAAAGCAGTATGGCCAGCAGCGCTCACAAAAAGCGGGCAGTACCGGCCAGCCAAAATCTAAAACGCCTGTATTGGATAATTTTGGGAGGGACATCACCCGTCTTGCCGAAAACGGCACATTAGATCCTATCGTAGGCCGGGAAAATGAAATTGAAAGGGTATCACAGATTTTATCCCGCAGAAAAAAGAATAACCCGATTTTAATCGGTGAGCCAGGTGTGGGCAAAACTGCTATTGTAGAAGGATTAGCTTTAAGAATAGTACAGCGTAAAGTATCCCGTGTATTGTTTGATAAACGGGTAGTAAGCCTTGATCTGGCAGCATTGGTAGCAGGAACAAAATACCGCGGCCAGTTTGAAGAAAGGATGAAAGCTATTATGAATGAGCTGGAAAAAACAGAGATGTCATCCTGTTTATTGATGAAATACATACTATTGTAGGTGCAGGCGGCGCAAGCGGCTCACTGGATGCCAGCAATATTTTTAAACCGGCTTTAGCCAGGGGAGAATTGCAATGTATTGGTGCATCTACATTAGATGAATACAGGATGCATATCGAAAAAGATGGTGCATTGGACAGGCGTTTTCAGAAAGTAATTGTGGAGCAGCCTTCAGTGGATGAAACTATCCAGATACTGAATAATATCAAAAGCAAATATGAAGATTACCACAATGTAACTTACAGTCAGGAATCCATTGATGCCTGCGTGAAATTAAGTGACAGGTATATGACAGACAGGTTGCTGCCAGATAAAGCCATTGATGTATTAGACGAAGTTGGGGCAAGAAAACATATAAAAAATATCAATGTGCCTGATGAGATCCTGCAATTAGAAAAGAAAATTGAAGATATAAAAGTTGAAAAAAATAAAGTAGTTAAAAGCCAGAAGTTTGAAGAAGCGGCATCTTTAAGGGATACAGAAAAAAAATTGCAGGAAGACCTGGAAAAAGCTAAAAACAATTGGGAAGAAGAAAGTAAAAACAAACGTTTCCCTATTGAGGAAGAAGATATTGCCGAAGTAGTATATATGATGACAGGCATTCCTGTAAAAAGAATGGTGCAGGCAGAAACTGACAAGCTTCGCAAAATGGGCGATGACTTAAAAGGTGCTGTTGTGGGGCAGGAAGATGCCATACAAAAAGTAGTAAAAGCAATACAACGTAACAGGGTAGGGCTGAAAGACCCAAAAAAACCGATAGGTACTTTTATATTCTTGGGGCCAACGGGTGTAGGTAAAACAGAGTTGGCACGTACACTCGCCAAACAAATGTTTGACAGTGAAGATTCTTTGATCAGGATTGATATGAGTGAGTACATGGAAAAGTTTACCGTAAGCCGGTTAATTGGAGCGCCTCCGGGATATGTAGGATATGAAGAAGGCGGGCAACTAACGGAAAAGGTTAGACGCAAACCATACAGTGTGATTTTATTAGATGAAATAGAAAAAGCACATCCGGACATTTATAATATTTTATTGCAGGTATTGGATGACGGGCAATTGACAGACGGCCTTGGCAGAAAAATAGATTTTAAGAATACGCTGATCATCATGACATCCAATATTGGCGTACGCCAGTTAAAAGATTTTGGAGATGGTGTAGGTTTTGCTACTGCCAACCGCCAGGAAAATGCTGATGAAAATAATAAAGCAGTTATTGAAAAAGCGCTTAAACGTACATTCAGCCCTGAGTTTTTAAACAGGATAGATGATGTAGTGGTATTCAATTCTTTGTCTAAAGATCATATTTTTGAAATTATTGATATTTTAATGAAAGGTGTAATGAAACGCCTGGCAGCGCTTGGCTTTAGCATGGAGTTAGCCCCGGATGCAAAAAGCTTTATTGCTGATAAAGGCTACGACAGCCAGTTTGGCGCAAGGCCGTTGCACCGGGCAATACAAAAATATTTGGAAGATCCTTTAGCTGAAGAAATTTTAAATATGACTATTAAGAATGGGGATGTAATGATTGCGGATTTGGATAAAGAAGAAGGGAAGATAAAGTTTACAGTAAAATCAACAGAAACCCCGCAAGAGGAAAAAAAGTCTAAAGCATAAAGAAAACTTCTTATATGAGTGTGTAAAAAAGCCATCTTTTTAAGATGGCTTTTTTTGTGATTTTAAAACCCTTAGTATTCATAATAAACCGCTATCAAACTTATTAAAATAAAATTGATAATTACTTGATTCTATTGAATTCTGTGGCCTATAAAATAGATTATTGATGGCGGTTCATTATCAAGTTTTTAGGATTAGGTATTTTTATCTCAAACTTACTACAGTATTGAGTTGTTCTCTATTTACTTTTTTTCTTGATAAAAAAAGTAACAAAAAAATCAAGGCTCCGAAAAAATAGCTAAAATTTGTTTCGTTCCGCTACAGCGAAAAAGCTAAACTTAAACTTTTGTAAACTAATGGACTAATACAATATCAGCTTTTGTACTTTGTATCATCATTTTCGCTGCTTTACGCTTCACTTCGCAAATTTTTTAACGCTATTTTTTCGAGGCCGTATAAGATACCCTGATAAAAAACAAGTAGTCATTAATGCCGCTTCTGGATTTGTGCTTATTCTACCTAATTCTACAAGTTTGATTTATTTTCGTACTTATTAATGTGGTCGTCATTTATTACGCATTTAACTTTTTAAAACCTTTACTGGTATTTAGTTTCAGCGTGTCAAAATGTGTACTATATGTGTCTCCAATTAATAAAACATCTTTAAAATTAATCCTAATCTTTATGGAACACACAAAAGACCCTATTTTGCAACACTTAAATCCTGTAGCCGAAGAAGTGTTTGATAAAGACACACATAACAATTGGAAATTTTCTCATTTGGTGAAACGCTATGCGAACTACGTAGTTATTTTTGCAAACAACTCTATTACTAAGGAAACCGGAGAACTGGCGTTTTTAACTCCTTCTTCACCACTAAATGAATTAGGCCAACCCGATAAAGATAGGTGGTTAGCTGATTTTGAACAAGCCGTTGAAGAATGGGAAAGTTTTCAAGCCGGTAAAAAAAATCTTTTAGATTATTTAAATAATATAGCTCCTGACACGTTTAATAAAACTATATGCGATAATTGGAAATTTACTAATCTTCGTATGCTATTAACGTCGGAAAAAGAAAAGCATTATACACTTTTTTTACAAATGATTGCGCTAAATATCATATATCTTTTAATGATGTTCCGATTACTAACAATGGAACCGACAGCATCAACAAAAATTTGCTGGATATTTTAAATAAATTGATTACGGAATGGATTGATTTTCAGCCTACAAAAAAAGAGATTCTCAGATTCTTAAATGATGTAGCTCCGGATACATATAATGAGGGTGAGTATGGTAATTGGGAATTTAAAGATGTTACGAAAGATGGCAATGAGTACACTATTGATTTTGAAAATGAGCATTATGAAGCAGAAGGTGAAAGAAATAGTGATAGCATAACTTTTACGACTGATCTTGCACCCCTAAATGCAGATGGCGGAGTTAATCTTGACTGGTTGGATATTTTAAATAAAACTCTTCAGGATGAGGAAAATCCTTCTGGGATGTATGGTAACGAAGATGATGAGGAACAGGAGGATGAGGAATAGTAATTTATTTTATAATGTTTTAAATTCCTAGCCTAGGTTCCTGCCTCAGGAACCGTTTAAGAAATTGATTGTATAGCTAAAGGTTGGTGGGGACACCAACCTTTAGGCTGAGTAATGATTGGCAATATTCTAGAAAATGCTTTATAGTTCTTAACCAAGGCCGGGCAGAATAAAAGTTTATAATTCTGCATTGAATAGCCTTGCTCTTTAAGGCAGCGTAGGGTAAATATTGCTTATGATATTTTTACTTTCTGCCCTAAAGGACAAGCATATTAAATGCACCTATGACGATAGTAAGCTGTTATATACACATTGCTAAACTTAAGCAACTGATTTGCTATAAAAGCCTACTTTTTCCCAATAGTTAAATGATACTGAAAGCAGTTGGGCATAATCAGTAGGGATATTAACGGCATTATTTTTTAATGCTGCTTCAGTTTTAGTAGTTTCAATATCAATAAAACCAATGGATGATTGTTTGGAATAATAATTTTTCAATGGTGCAAGCAAATTATTTCCATCAATCTGGTGCAGGTGTTCCGTCCAATCATTATACTCTACCAGATCAAGCTGGTGGCCTAATTGCTGTAAAATTTTAAAATATTGGGTATAATCAATATGGTTAGGGTTAATTATGTTCCACCCGTTAGCATTTTTATAATTTAATTTGCTTAAGCAGCAAATGGATTTTGCTACATAATCTACAGGGACAGTATCCAAAAATAGTGAGTAATAAGGTGCTTTTTTCATTTGCAAACAGCCAAGTATTAACCGGGTAAGGTTATTTTTTTCATAATTGCTTACGCCAGTCTGGCTATGGCCGGTTGCATCCCCAAAGCGATAAATATCAACAGGTACACCAAAATTTGAAACTTTGTATAATAGCCATTCTGCCACCCATTTTGTTACCACATATCCAAATGCCAGCTCATTATGTGGGGGGCAAACACTTGGCATCCCTTCGTATACTTTTTTGCTTACATTGTTGATATTGGCATATTTGCTAGAAGTAAAATGAATCCTTTTAAGTTTATTGGTGGTAGCCAACGTAATAATGGTTTTGGTACTGCCTACATTAGTTGGGGCCATTCTTTGGTAAGTTTGTAGGTGGTGTACATAGGCACCTAAATGATAAATAGCATCTACTTCATTACAAAGATGGTTCCATGTATTATTATCTAGGCCTAAATTTGTTTTAGTTAAATCTGAACATAATATTATAATTCTGGAAAAATCCTCAATTTTAATATTATATTTATTAATTGATTCCTTTAACCGCCACATTCCGTTTTCAACATTTTCAGCTCTTATGCAACAATAAATTTTTGCTTCCGTGCTATTTAATATTTCCTGTATCAGGTGTACCGCTAAAAAACCATTTGCACCGGTTACTAGCACCGACTGGTAATTGGGGTTGTACATTTTTAAATGCTCTGTGTTAATTACCGGGTTATATTCTGCTATTTCTGCCAAACCATCAGCAATGTTTTGATTTATTGTATCCTTCTGAATTCTTGTTGGAGCTTTTTTGTATTTTATTGTAGGCAAAGGGATAAAATTTACTAATTGCTTTACGTTTGAATAATTTTTTCCGGTTGATTTACTAAGTTGGAATGGGTTTGTAACTCGTTGGTCAGCAATATTTACTGCTGTTTGTTTATTTTGTTGCATAAACATTGATTTTGGGATGAATAAGGAGCTATTTTGCAGTTATTGTCGTATTGCAGTATAGCACTATAAAAATATATTAAATATAATTAAATAGTATTTTTACTTAATACATATGTGTTTTTACTTAATGAATAAGTATTTTTACTTAACGAATGAATATTTTATTCAATTAATTTATAATAAATGCACCTTTTGGGGGTAATAATCCCGAAGTGATATAATTATTATGGATAAAATGAGCGATCACCATGGTATAACAACCCTGAAAGCATGACATTGGTAAAGTGCATTCTTAGGCAAATGACATTGTCCGGCGGCTATTGAGCGGTTGAACAAGTGCCTGACACCTCTAAAAAACCTGATACGTTTAATTAAAAATTAAAATTCGTTAGCACCATTAAAGTTAAGCTCCATAGGAGTGACATTGTTTATAGCATAATTAAAGTTCAGTAAAGTGATGCAGTTAACAGTTGCGACCACCGCATTTTGCGGGGCACAGCGCCAATGAAGCTCCATAGCAGTACATTAGCCAGTTACATAGTTATTATTATTACACGAAGTGTATAATAATTTATTGCTACATTTTGAATTTGCAAATTTTTAAGGCATTTTTGCAGTAATGGCAAAGAAAATTATCATTACAATTGACGGCTGGTCATCCTGCGGTAAAAGTACCCTGGCAAAACAAATGGCCAAAGCCTTAAATTATGTATACATTGATAGCGGTGCCATGTACCGTGCCATTACCTTATATTTTTTGCGCAACCATATTGACTGGACTGATGTAAAAGAGGTGAAGGAAGCATTAAAAAATATTAATATCGAGTTCCAGTTCAATGAGCATTCTCAGCAATCAGAAATATTTTGAATGGCGAAAATGTAGAGTACGTTATTCGTGATTTGGTAATAGCAGAAAAAGTGAGCGATGTAGCGGCTATTAAAGAAGTAAGGGCTTTTGCTGTGGCACAGCAGCAGCAAATGGGCAAAAAAAAGGGCATTGTGATGGATGGCAGGGATATTGGTACCACTGTGTTTCCGGATGCAGAAGTAAAAATTTTTATGAATGCGGATATTGCTGTAAGGGTGGAACGGAGGTTTAAGGAAATGTATGAGAAGAACCCGAACATTACTATTGAAGAAGTGAAAAGTAATCGGGAAATGAGGGACTATATTGACTCCCACCGTGAGGTAAGTCCGTTAAGAAAGGCTGACGATGCGGTAGAGCTGGACAATACCAACATGACATTTGCAGAACAGCTAAACGTTGCTTTGGCGCTTGTACACAAATAATATCAGTTGCGTTGATAAGTGAATTTCCCATCCGGCATCATCGGGTGCCCACCAGTTATAATATTGCCTTTTATGGTAAGTTTCAAATTATCAAACACAAGGCTGGAGATTGATTTTTCCATCGCAAATTCAAAATGATTATTTGCATTACCGGTTATTTCAAATGTATCAGCACCTTTATCCGGCCATAGCTCATGTGATAATATAATGCTTTGGATAGGTGTGTTTTTTATTACCGCCAAGCCTTCATCACTGGTAGTGCCTTCAATGGTATCGTTACCTGTTTTAATGCTATAATGCACATAAACAAGAATCATTTTATTTTTATCGGTTATAGCAATAGTTATAGAATCGCCCGGTATTTTTTTGGAAGCAACCAGCCTGAAATTTTGTAAAGGTTTTTCAGGAGTATTTAAAATCAAAATATCTTTTTCGAGTTGCCACATGCCCTTGCCTGTTCTGTCTATACCACCGCTGCTAAAGAAAAACTCAAATGTATTATCTGCATTGAGGCGAAAGCCGGATGCTACTTCTCTTTCATTTTGCAAGTAATAATCTCCCAGCATAGAATTTGTTTTTTGTGCATTAACCATAAGGCTGATTAATAACGGAAATAAATAAATTATTTTTTTTCATTAATTGAATTGCTTAATTGTTTCTTCAACAGTAATTTTTGTGTTAAAAAAGGAAATTAATTTTTTAATCACTCCTTCTACCAATGCATCAGGACAACTGGCGCCGCTGGTCAGCAAAATTTTTACCGGGTTTTTATTTGGTAAAAAATCTGTAGCAGTTTCTTCTGTTTTAGTATGAAAATTAAAATGCTGTATAATCGTTTTGTCTATAATTTTATCTTCGCCATTAATAAAATAAGTAGGTAGTTTTTGTTCGCACAACTCTACAAGATGAGACGTATTGCTGCTGTTGTAACCACCTATTACTATGGCCAGGTCTGCCTTTGTTTCCAGCAATCCATATACTGCAGATTGGTTGTCGTTTGTAGCATAGCATAATGTATCTCTGGTATCAGCAAATCTTTCATGAATGTTATTATCGGTTAAATTATATTTTTCAACCATTATTTTTTTCAAATAATCGGCAATGGCTTGCGTGTCGCTGGCGAGCATGGTAGTTTGATTAACCACGCCAATTCTTTGTAGGTCTTTTTGCACATCAAACCCATCGGAATGTTTGTCTTTAAATGTGGTATAAAATTTTTCTGCCGGAAGTTGCCCTAAAATATACTTTCCCAATTCAATGGCTTCATTCATATCATTGATTACAACCGTTGGGGTTTTAGCCGCTGCATGTGAAAATGTGGCACGGGTTTCTTCATGTGTGGGTTTGCCATGTACAATAACGCTGTAGTTTTTTATGGCTATTTGCTCACTCTTGTTCCATACTTTTTCTACAAACGGGCAGGTGGTATTGTATTTTTCTATAGCAATGCCAATATTTTTTAATTTATTTTCTATGGCCAAAGTAGTGCCAAATGCAGGAACAATAACAATATCTTCTTTGGTAAGGTTTTCAAAAGGTACCAGTTGGTTGCCATGGGTATCTTGCAAAAATTGTACGCCCTTTTCCAGTAAATCTGCATTTACCTGGGGGTTGTGTATCATTTCACTCAATAAAAAAATCCTTTTTCCGGCGTTTTCTTCGATGGTTTTAAAAGCTATTTCAATAGCATTTTCCACGCCATAGCAAAACCCGAAATGCCGGGCCAGAAAAAGCTGCACAGGACCAAAATCGAGCAGGGTAGGTGTAAAATCTTTTTTCATTTTATCAGCCTTCTTCCTATACTCTTTTATTGCTGCTATTAAAGGGCTTTTATATGTTATGGGAATACTAAATTGCTTCATGTTATATTTAACAAGTACAAAGGTACAATGTTGTAGTAGAATAAATTGATTTGAAATTTTTATCCATCACACTTACATTTACATTAACAAAATAACATTCATGATTAAAAAGATATTAATCGCATCAGTAAGCATTTGTTTTTTTGCTTGCAGTTATAAGCAATCAATTTCTAAAAAAACTCCTGTAAAAAATATGACGACAACTACCTTTAAAAAAGCTGGCTGGATACACAATACCAATGTCTATGAGGTAAACCTCAGGCAGTATACAAAAGAGGGTACGCTTAACGCATTTGCAAAAGAATTGCCGAGGTTAAAAGAAATGGGAGTGGAGGTTTTATGGTTTATGCCGTTGACACCAATATCGCAGCAAAACAAAAAAGGCAGTTTGGGGAGTTATTATGCCTGTAGTGATTATACTGCTGTTAATTCGGAATTTGGTAACCTGGATGATGTGAAGAACTTGGTCAGAACAGCACATGGTATGGGTTTTAAAGTGATAATAGACTGGGTAGCCAATCATACAGGGTGGGACCATGTATGGACAAAAAGCCATCCTGGATATTATGAGAAAGATACCATCACCGGTACCTTTAAGATTGCAAGTGGTATGGATGATATTATTGAATTGGATTTTACCAATACTGAGTTGCGCAAAGCTATGATCAGCGCAATGAAATTCTGGGTCACTGAATGTGATATTGATGGCTTTCGGTGCGATCTTGCATTTTGGGTAGAGCTTGATTTTTGGCTGGAAGCCAGGGCTGAACTGGAAAAAATAAAAACACTTTTCTGGCTGGCGGAAAATGACCCTTTGGAACATCCTGAATACGGAAAAGCTTTTGATGCGGCTTATACCTGGTCGTGGATGCACAAAACTGAAGAATTTTACAAAAAAGACCCTGATATAAAAATTTTGGACAGTGTTTTACTAAAATATGATGCTACTGCAAAAAATGGTAGTGGTATAAATTTGTGGTTTACCACAAACCATGATGAAAACAGCTGGAATGGTACCGAGTATGAAAAATATGGTGATATGGCTTTAGCCCTGGCAGTGTTTAGTTTTACATGGGATGGTATACCTTTAATTTATGGCGGCCAGGAGTTGCCTAATAAAAAACGGCTTCAATTTTTTGAAAAAGATCCTATTGAATGGAATGGAAAATATGAGCTGGATAATTTTTATAAAACTTTAAATAATTTGCGAAAAACCAATAAGGCATTAAGTGCCGGAGATAATGATGTTAGTACTTACCGTTTGCGTATTGATGCAGATAAAAATGTATTGGCTTATGTAAGAAAAAATGGTGGTGATGAAGTATTGGTTTTACTCAATTTAAGTAAAGATGTAGCCAGATTTGAGATTCAGAATAATATAATTTCAGGAAAATATGTGAACGTATTTGACAAAAGCAATAATGATTTTACTGATAGCAAATTGTTTGATATGCAGCCATGGGAATATAGGGTATACGAGAAGAGATAAAATCAAAAATGGCAATTATTAATTGCCATTTTTGATTTTATAATATTGCTATTGTTGGTTTAAAGTAATAGGATATTCATATACTCCATCATAACCCGGGTAAAAACCACTTATTGTAATAGATTTCTGGGTACCGATAGCAGTTCTTAATTCATCTACACTTTTTACTTCTGTATCATTTACCTTTAAAATGATAAAACTGTCTTTCATCCTCGTCTGGTCATTTAATGCACCACTAGTGTTTATTTTTTTAACTACAACTCCGCCGTTAATGCCATATTGTTTTGCTTTTTTTGCATCAAGCGATTCTAAATCTGCGCCCAAAGCATCTGAGATAAAGTCGCTTTTTACCACATCAAAATTACCTCCTAGGTTTTTTAAAGAAACAGTAACTGTATTTTCTTTTCCATCACGTAAATAAGTTACATCAATTTTGTCGCCGGGTTTATAGCTGCTGATACGCTCCTGTATTTCTGCACCACTGTTTATTTCCAATCCGTTAATTTTGCGTATGATATCACCTTTACGAATGCCTGCTGAGTAGGCACCACCATCTTGTGGTACTTCATCTATGTATATGCCCTCAGTGCCTGTCGGTATGTCGCTTCGCTTTTTTCTTCTTCTGTCAGGTCGCTGGCATTTAGATATTTAATTCCTAAATATCCTCTTTGCACAGTACCATATTGAATTAAATCATTAATAACTTTTTTTACAATATTAACAGGTATAGCATAAGAGTACCCGGAATAATAACCCGTAGGGGATGCAATGGCAGAGTTAATTCCAATCAATTTACCTTCAGTATTTACCAGGGCACCACCACTGTTGCCCATGTTTACTGCGGCATCAGTTTGTATAAACGATTCAATACCCTGGCCACCTTTTCTGTCTTTATTTAAACCCAGGCTCCTTGCCTTAGCACTCACAATACCAGCGGTTACGGTTGTTTCCAAATTTAATGGATATCCAATTGCTAATACCCATTGCCCTATTTTTACATCATCAGAATTTCCGTAGATTAAAAAAGGCAGGCCTGCCGCCTCTACCTTTATAACTGCTATATCATATGCCGGATCTGTACCAATTACTTTGGCCTTGTATACCTTTTTGTTGCTTAATGTTACAGTAATTTCGTCTGCTTTGTTTACCACGTGATTATTGGTAACAATATACCCGTCTTCGCTAATAATTACCCCACTGCCCGATGCCCTTTGCTCTGGAATGATATTGTTATTTCTGCCGCCAAAAAATTGTTCAAAAATTTCATCATCAAAGATATCACCAAACGGGTTCCTGGGTCTTTGGTTCTGGGGAAGGTTATTATTTATTTGCTTGGCATTCGTTTTCGTTTTAATATGCACTACTGCAGGTATGGACGCAGCTGCCGATTGTGTAAAATCAACTGTTACAGGTGGGGTATCCTCGTCAAAAAAGCCTGCATATTTATAATTATTGGGTATTGTGCTAGGTGTCTGCCCTGCATATATATTATCTTTTTTAACAAATTTACTATACCCCCAAAATACCCCACAGGTGGTAAAGGCACTAATAACCACGGTAAAAAATATTTGTTTCATTTTCATCTCTATTGTATTTTAAATTTTTATTTTTTGGGCCAAACCATTGAATTACTATTAGGCTTCATTGGCTGCCTGCCCCGTCCGAAGGTGGGGCCGCACTCTTGTACAATATCGCCATATTCATCTACTAATATCAACTCTTGTGCCTGCTTATACAAAGTAACAAACTACTGACAAAATGTATTTACCTTCTGACAGGTTTAACAATTAATTAGGAAGGGTTTCGTAGTTTTATAATGTTAATAAAAACTCCATAACATCTATGCCATCTGCATAATCAAATAAACCTGGTTTTTGTGCAGCACCCAATGGCACCCCGTACATACCTACAACGCATTGTATATCCTTATTATTTTTTATGTCTTCAAATACTGATGCCGTATTAGTATAAAATTCATAATTTAAACGGCTTACAGGTGAAAAAATTATTTCACTCTCTATCAATAGTGTCGACCCGCTTGACATATAATAAATATTATTAAGCAGCGCCAGTGATAATTGGTAATCATAATTGTTGGTATATTTATTATGGTCAGACAAATAATTGTATCGTTTAAAGGCATTTACCAACGGAACAAAGTCATAATTATCCGGTACGTATATTTTAGTGACATTCCTGCAACCAAGACCAAAATACAAATGTACATCATCACTTAAGTTTATTAAATCCTGCTCTGTTTCCTTTCCGTTTAATATCGCCACAGATGTTCGGTTATGCCTGATAATATTTGGATATTTAGAAAAATATTGTTCAAAATACCTGGCAGAATTATTACTGCCTGTGGCAATATAGGCATCACATCCTTTTAATAGTTCAGCAAATAAAATGTAGTTTTTCACTTTTACATTCCAGTCATACATTTTTTCTATCAAGTGCTTTATTAACAGATCATCTTTTGCAGATAACTTAATAGTTTGAATATGACCACTGATAAATACACATAAAAAATCATGAAAGCCCACCAATGGTATATTCCCAGCCATCACTATACCTATATTTTTTTTGTTGATATTATCATCCAGCCGGTAATGATATATCCATTTTTGTAAATTTTCTTTTTGTAAAAAGCTATTGTTGATATTATTTACGGCTATATCAATAAATGCTGTGGTAAACCAGTTATTGCGTAAAAAAGCATTTTGTTTAACAGCTTTCCATTCCTCATTATTCTCTGCTAAATATTCTCCAAGGCGTACTAAAATATCAATTCGTTCTTGTAAATTCATTGTGTTGTTATTAACTTGCGTTTAATTAGTAAAATTCGTTCTACTTTTTTGTGGAGCAAAATTTAAATTTACAATAATGGCTATAAAAATAACTGATGAGTGTATTAATTGTGGTGCATGCGAACCAGAATGCCCTAATAATGCAATATATGAAGGTGGGGTACAATGGGCAGTTTCGGACGGTACTGCTATAAAAGGAATGTTTACTTTAATGGATGGCAGTGTTGTTGATGCCGATCAGCGTAACCCGCCAGTTAGCATGGATACTTATTATATTACTGCAAATAAATGTACAGAGTGCCAAGGGTTTCATGAAGAGCCCCAGTGTGCGGCAGTGTGCCCGGTGGATTGCTGTGTACCCGATGAAATGTATAAAGAGACTGTAGATGAGCTATTGGCCAAAAAGAACGTATGCATGTTTAATGACCTTAAATGCCTGTTGTAATAGGTAATATTTCCTGCTAAAGGGCGAGGGTATTAGTAATACTTTCGCCTTTTATAATAAATTACTATTGATATGATAAAAAAGTTGCTGGGTGCTGTATTATTAGTAATAGTTTTTTCCTGTTCTGATATTGGTGAAAAAAAAGGTGCTTCATCTAATGCTGAAAGTATTCTCTCAGCCAGGGAAAATATGATGGAGGCTGACAGGGCTTTTTCTAAGTTGAGCAAAGAAAAGGGAATGAAAACTGCTTTTATAGAATATATTGATAGTAACGGTGTATTATTAAAACCTAATGAACGGCCTATTATTGGTGCAGAGGCTATTGATTATTTAAGCCAGCTTAATGACAGTACTTATATTTTAGAGTGGGAGCCAAATGACGGCATGGTAGCCCAATCCGGTGAATTGGGTTTTACATATGGGTATTATAAACTTATTCCGCAAGCAAAAGACACTACATTATACGGTACCTATGTAAGCGTATGGAGAAAACAACAAGATGGCAACTGGAAGTTTGTATTAGACAGCGGCAATGAAGGCATAAGTGAAGAACAATAGCTAATTAAATGCAAGTTGCCAGTAAAAAAATGAATTTGCACAATAATAAAACTATAAAGTTGCTATAAAAAATTAATAAATAATTAGCAACCTTAAATTAATTAAAAGCAAATAACCGGTAAGATTAAATATTTAAATCACTACAAATAACTTTTTCAACTAATGATAAAAAAAATTGCATTGGTAACTGGCGGCTATTCCGGCGAAGCGGTTATATCTTATAAAAGCGCTGTTACTATACAAAATAATTTAGATAAGGAAAAGTGGGAAGTCTATACCATTGATATTCATCCGCAAGGTTGGTTTTACCTGGCAGAGGATGGAAAAAAAATCGCTGTAGATAAAAATGATTTTTCTATA
Organism: Chitinophagaceae bacterium; assembly: GCA_016713965.1. Classification (GTDB taxonomy): domain Bacteria; phylum Bacteroidota; class Bacteroidia; order Chitinophagales; family Chitinophagaceae; genus Ferruginibacter. The sequence goes on along the minus strand of JADJOC010000002.1, from coordinate 153,904 downwards.
ATAATTGATGAAACAAAAATAAATTTTGATGCAGTATTAATAGGCTTGCATGGCACACCCGGAGAAGATGGAAAGCTACAAGGCTATTTAGATTGCCTGAAGATTCCATACACAGGGTGCGATGCAGCTGTTAGTGCTATAACATTTAATAAAAGATACACCGTAGCCGTAGCAGCATTTGCCGACTTGAGCGTGGCAAGGTCAATGCACCTTTTTAAAAATCACCCGGTAACTACAGATGAAATTTTAGCGGATATAAAATTACCTGTTTTTGTAAAGCCTAATAATGGCGGCAGCAGTATCGGAATGAGCAAAGTAAAAGATGCTGCGGATCTGCAGCCAGCGCTAAAAAAGGCATTTGCAGAAGATGACCAGGTGCTGGTAGAAGAATTTATTGCAGGAAGGGAATTTACCGAAATCACGGAAATAATTTCTAAAAAAGAATTTTTTGATTATGAGGCTAAATACGAAGGTGCAAGCGAAGAAGTAACCCCTGCCCAGGTTGATCATGGAATAGCCGAACAAATCAGGGAAGACGCAAAAAAAACATATGCTATTTTTAATTGCGCAGGGGTAGTAAGGATAGATTTTATTTACAATGAAACAGATAAATTGCCTTACTTGTTGGAAATAAACACCGTACCCGGGCAAAGTGCTGCAAGCATAGTACCGCAGCAGGTAGTAGCTATGGGATGGACATTGAAAGATTTTTATTCTGAGATATTAGAAGAGTGCTTCGGAAATAATTTATGATATTTGATAACTTAAATATTTTAACTATAAATTTTTACTTTTGTTTAGATTCATTACAAGACGGCCATTTTGGGTAAATCTACTGGTAGCTATAGCCTTGGGACTGCTGCTGATATTTTTATTTTTCCAGATTCTAAGCCGCATAACCAAACATGGCGATCATCTGACTGTGCCTAATGTATTAAATAAAAAAACAACCGAAGCCATTCAATTATTGGAAAAGCAAGGGTTTGAAGTAAAAATACAAGACTCAGTATATGTAGAAACTGCCACCAGGGGTATAGTATTAAAACAGTTGCCTGATGCTAATGCAACAGTTAAGATTAACCGCACTGTTTTTTTAACTGTTAACAGAGTCATGCCTCCATTAGTTGAAATGCCAGACTTAATAGGCTTAAGCCTGCGTAATGCTCTGGACGAATTAGAACGGAGGCATTTAAAATTAGAAGACACTATTTACCGGCCAGATTTTATGAAAGGCTCAGTAATAGAACAGCAATATAGGGGAGTACAAATTCTTGAAAATGCAAAAATACAATGGGGAAGTAAAATAACATTGGTTGTAGGCAAAGGACTTGGTGATGAGCAAATGATTGTTCCTTCATTAATTGGCTTAACTTATACTGCTGCAAAGCAGCAATTGGATGACATGGATATAATATTAGGTACTATTATTACTGAAGGAAGAGTTACCGATACCGCCAATTCTTTTGTAGTGAAACAAAATCCTCCCCGGTTTGATGAATATGATATACCTTCTTTTATTAAATCCGGGCAGGTAATCGATATTTGGATATCTAAAGAAAATATTTCTTTAGAAGAAGATTCTTCAGTCGTTGAAACCCCTAAACCACCTAAAAAAACTAATAAATGACAACTATTACTGTAGAAGAACTGCATGAACGCCTTGCATCAGGTGAAAAAATAAATCTTATTGATGTTCGGGAGCCTCATGAAAATGCAGAGTTCAATATCGGGGGCATATTGTTGCCTTTAGGTAAAATACAAGTTATGCAGATTGATGATATTGAGGATTTTAAAACTGAAGAAGTAATTTGTTATTGCCGTAGCGGGCAACGAAGCATGATGGCTGCTGTAATGTTGGAAACATTTGGCTTTACAGATGTAAAAAATCTCTCTGGCGGTATGTTAGGGTGGAAAGAGAAATACGGAGGATGAACTTATTTACAAATTTATATTAATTCCTATCATAGCATTAAATCCAGTCATTGGGAAATAATAATTTTCTGTAGTTAATTTCTCTTCATAAATGTAGCTAAAGGTATAGCCGTTAGGCTCATATTTTTTATTAAAAATATTATTCAGTTGCAGGATAAAATTTGTGGCTTTAAATAATTTATTCTTTAGCATATAATTTATCCTTACATCTTGTGTAAAAAAGCTGTTTAAACTCTTGCTCTTTTGCGAAGTATTATCTAAAAATTGCCTGCCGACATATTTGCCCAGCATATTTATTTCTACTTTCTTTCCAGGTAAGATATTAATACTGCCGCCAGCAACAATACCAGGAGAAAAAGCAATATTTGTATTCGTATATTTTTCGTTTGTTGCCCACCGTTATCATAATCATCCAGGTATTCTGTAAATTCTTTTTATTTTATTTTTTACTTATGGTAAAATTAGCAGAAGCATTTATCCACTCAGTAAAATTTACTGTACCATTTAATTCAACACCCAGCCTGTAGCTTTTAGGTATGTTAATTCTTGTGTATGCGCCTACATCATTAATTTTTCCTGTTAATACCAACTGGTCACGATATTGCATCAAATAAATATTAGCAGCAAGGTTATAATTTTTATTTCTTTTTTCAACACCCCATTCCCAGTCATATAGCTTTTCTGCTTTAGGCTGCTGTGTTATTCCGGCTTCAAAATCATCCCTGTTTGGTTCTTTTTGTGCCACAGCAAAAGAGGCATATAATTGCCAGTCATTACTATTATAGGTAAGCCCCAATTTCGGGTTTACAAATGAGTATTTATTATAAATTTTTAAAAAAGGATTATCCCTGAAGCCATTAATTGTATAGTTTACATTTCTAAACTGCACATCAGCATATGTTTGTAATGTATTAAATAATTGCTGGGTCCATTTTGCATATAAAGAAAAATCCCTTTTGGTAGCAGGCAAATCGTACCACCTGTAATTCAGCGGAACAGCACTTTGTACCTTGGCCCAGGCCAGCTCACCAAAATGGCGCCCCTCATATTTATTCCACCCGCCACCAACAGTCAGCTGCGTATTATTTTTTTGATGCTGGAGGCTAAAAATATTTCCATAAAAATTATTATCCAGCCAAAGCCTTCTTACCACATCAGTTTCTTTAATAGAATCTGTGCCATCAAAATAATCTGGTAGTCCAAAACTGCTTAAGCTTCTACCAGCCTTGTATTGTTCATAATAACCTTTGCCTTTAGTAAAAAAAAAGGCAGTATTAAATTTCCAGAATCTTTTTAATTGTTTATTAAAAAATAATTGATAATGTGTTTGTGTATAATTATCAGTTTCATTTTCGTAAGGTTTATCCGGACGCTCCATTCCGCTTGAATTATATGTCCTGTCTGTTTTTAAAAAGCTTTCAGGCACCCCATTCCAGGCCTGGTAAGTTTTTTCTTTACCGGAAAAAATATTCAACCGCACAGAAGCAAAGCTATCAATATATGCTGTGCTTATATAAAATGATTGCAGGTTACTCGAAGCCCTGTCAATATAGCCATCACTTTTTATCTTACTTAATCTTCCATCTACAGTAAAATGGTTGCCTAAAATACCGCTGCCAAATTGCAGCGTACTTTTTAAAGTATTGAATGAGCCATAAGCATTATTCCAGGCTGTATAAAACTCTTTATTAATATCGTTGGTTGATAAATTAATGCTGGCGCCAAATGCCCCGGCACCATTGCTGGATGTGCCTACGCCACGCTGCACCTGGATGCTGTTTACTGAAGAAGAAAAGTCCGGCAGGTCTACAAAGAATGTTCCCTGGCTTTCGGCATCATTGTAAGGTATGCCATTTAGCGTTACGTTTATCCGTGAGGCATCGGTACCGCGTATGCGAATGCCGGTATAGCCCACGCCATTCCCTGCATCAGAATTTACAATTACAGACGGAGTTTGGTTTAATAAAAAAGGCAGGTCCTGCCCCATATTCATTTTTTCAATTTCTTTTTTTGTAAGATTTGTTTTTGCAAAAGGGGCTTTTTCACCTGCCCTCACTGCAAGTACTTCTACAGGCTGCATAAACGCAGTATCGTTAAATTTTTTTTCAGCCTGGCTATATAAATTAAAGTTTATCAACCAAAAGGCAATAATTAAACAAAACCTCATTGTAAAAAATTTTTCTGAAAACCGGCAGGTAAGAAAGTCAACCGCACTTAACAATACAATCAAGTGCTATTCATCCCTTCGCAGGCATTATCCTGAGCAGGTTAAAACGGGTATCATCTCAGCCTCTGCCAATTGGCAGCAGCACCCCGGAAATTCAGATCGTTAAAAGAACATTTCCCGTCAAATGTACGTACTTTATGATAATTTTATAGTATTAGGTAGAATAAGCGCAAATCAAAGATCTGAAATTACTTACTACTGATTTTTTAATAAGGTATGTTACCCGGCATCGAAAAAATAGCGTAAAGAAATTTACAAAATGGAGCGTAAAGCAGCGAAAATGATAATATAAAGTTCAAAAGCTGATAATTGTATTGGTCCATTAGTGTACAAAAGTTCAGGTTTAGCTTTTTCGCTGTAGCGTAACGGAGTAAATTTTAGCTATTTATTCGCAGCCTTGATTTTTTTGTTACTTTTTTTATTAAGAAAAAAAGTAAATAGAGAGTAACACAATACCATAATAACTTTGAGCTCAAAATACCTATTATTGTAATATTTTTTATTTCAATTGTTTTGTAAGGCGATTAATTTATCAAATACAAATTCAGTAAACTAAAACCATACCTATGTATATAAAAATCATTCTGCTGATTTGCTGCATAAGCTTTAAAAACGTACAGGCGCAAAAGCAGTTTATTAATGATCCTGATGCAGAACTGCGCAGTATAACCGAAAGCTTTAGTGCTATTAAAGTTTCTGGTTCTATTAATGTATACATCAGCCAGGCTGATGAACAAGCCGTAGCAATAAGCGCTGCAAAGGATGAATATAAAGATGCTATAAAAACTGTAGTAAAAAATGGTGAGTTGAATATTTATTTTGATTATGGACAGGGAAGCAGGCGTAGCTATAAAAATAAAAAACTAAATGTGTATTTAGCTTGCAAAAATATACACATGCTGCAGGCTTCTGCCTCTTCCAATATTTATGTGGCAGGACATATTGTATCACCTCATTTTATTCTCAGTCTTTCCGGCAGCAGTAAATTTAAGGGAGGGATAAAGGCTGACAAATTGGTCATAAATTTAAGCGGCGCCTCAGATGCCGCAATACAAGGCTCAGTTAGTGAGGGAAATATTGAAGTAAGTGGGGCAAGTGATGTGTTAGCCTTTGATTTAATGGTAGAAAAGTGTACTATAAATACTTCAGGTGCATCTGATGTACAAATTACAGTAAACAAAGAATTAAATGTAAATACAAGCGGTGCAAGCCATGTCTCTTATAAAGGGAATGGCGTAATAAAGCAAATACAAAGCAGTGGTTCAAGCTCAGTAATAAAAAAATAAATAATTATAATATTTGGTTGCGATACTGTAAAACCTTACTTTTGCACCGCGAAGTAGAGCAGCGGTAGCTCGTCGGGCTCATAACCCGAAGGTCGGAAGTTCGATCCTTCCCTTCGCAACAAAAAGAAGGCTCTAACGAGCCTTTTTATTTTGGAACAGGCATTTGTTTTCCATAGCATCATCGTTGTGTCACTCACTTGTACTGCATACCAATATTCAGCAATTTTAGTGGCTTGCTTTGGTTGGTGTTCCATCAATTAAAGATGAGGATTGAAATTTTATATTCAAGCAGCTTTTGGAATATACTTGCAATATAGTAATTCAACTGTTGAAGGGCTGCCGGATAGAGCGAAAAGCCCGGAACGGAGCAAGTGAAACGCAGCGAAGTGAGGACTTGCAGCGATAGCCGGAATTGAAGCTAAATAAAGCTATTAAGTTGATAGCCCAAAAATTGTATTTATTTAATTGTTAGTATTTATTACTATTTTATTCTTAGCAGCGTCTTTATTAATGCTATAGAATTGATTACCTTCTTCGTTTTTTGCTTTTACTAAAGCAGAATTGGATTTGACCCTCAATTTTATAGCTTATGCAGCACCTGCAGCTAAACAGCTATACATGAAATCAGGATTTGTAAATATTTTTGGAAAGCCCAATGCAGGCAAAAGCACTTTGCTTAATGTGCTGATGGGAGAAAAACTGGCTATTGTATCACATAAGGTACAAACTACCCGGCACCGTATTAAAGGAATACTTACCGGTAAAGATTACCAGATAATTTTTTCTGATACACCTGGTATTATTGATCCTAAGTATAAACTGCACGAAAAAATGATGCAGGCAGTAAAAGGCAGTTTGGAAGATGCTGATGTTGCATTGCTTATTGTGGATATTGCCGATGATCTGGAAGAAGCCAATGCAATATTTGAAGCCTTGCATTTAAAAGCTCCTGCAATAGTGGTGCTTAATAAAGCAGATAAGGTAAATGAAGAAACCCAGCAAAAAGCCATAGAGTTTTTCCGGTCTAAAAATTATTGCAAAAAAATTGTTGTTTTATCAGCACTTAAAAATAAAGGAGTTGACTACCTGCTCTCAAAAATTATAAGTTTGTTACCCGAGGGCCAACCATTTTATGAAGGCGATGATTTAAGCGATATGCCTACTAAGTTTTTTGTAGGGGAGCAGATAAGAGAAAAAATATTTTTTTTGTATGGAGAGGAAATCCCTTATCACACCACGGTATTGGTGCAGGAGTTTAAAGAAAAGACAACCTTGATTAAAATTTCGGCTGATATTATTGTACATAGAGAAACACAAAAGGGAATTATTTTAGGCGAAGCCGGCAAAATGATTAAAAGGTTAGGCACAGAAGCAAGAAAAGATATAGAAGCATTTCTGGGACAAAAAGTCTTTTTAGAATTATTTGTAAAAGTGCGCCCTAAGTGGAGGGATAATGATATGCAATTAAAAGAATATGGATATTAATTGGTTTGAAGTTTGAGGTTTGGGGTTTAAAAGAGTTATTAGTACAAGCTCTAAACTTCAAACCCGAAACCTCAAACCCAAAACCTTAAACTAAAATTTATGAGTTTTACAGTAGCAATAGTAGGCAGGCCCAATGTAGGCAAAAGCACTTTTTTTAACAGCATGTTAGAAGAGCGTAAGGCCATTGTGGATGATATCAGCGGCGTAACCAGGGACAGGCAATATGGCGAGGCAGAGTGGGCAGGAAAAAAATTTAATGTAATAGATACGGGTGGTTTTGTACCCGATAGCGAAGATGTATTTGAAAGAGAAATTCGCAAACAGGTGATGATAGCCGTAGAGGAAGCCAATGCCATTGTTTTTATGTGTGATGCTGCTACAGGCATTACTGATTTGGATGAGGCCATGGCAGATGTATTAAGACGTAGTACAAAACCTGTTTATCTAACCATTAACAAGGTGGATAATCATGAGCGGTTGCTCGAAGCAAGTGAATTTTATAGCCTCGGGTTTGATAAAATATTTTTTCTTTCCTCTATCAGCGGGAGTGGTACCGGAGAACTGTTAGATGCAATAATAGAATCACCGGATTTTGCAGCAGCTCAGCAGCCCGAAGATGCAATTACGCTGCCAAAATTTGCTATTATCGGCCAGCCTAATGTAGGCAAATCATCTTTATTGAATGCACTCGTAGGCACAGAAAGAACTATAGTAAGTGATATTGCAGGCACTACACGGGATACGATTCATACCCATTACAATTTATTCGGCAAAGAATTTATGCTGATAGATACTGCCGGCATCCGTCGTAAAACAAAAGTGCATGAAGACTTGGAATTTTATTCTGTAATACGGGCTATTAAAGCGGTTGATGAAGCTGATATATGCTTACTGGTATTAGATGCCGGCAAAGGGATTACCGCCCAGGATTTAAGCATTTATTCGCTGGCTATAAAAAAGGGCAAGGGAATTGTTGTATTGGTAAATAAATGGGATTTAATTCCCAAAGAAACCAACACGGCCCGTGATTATGAAAAAGATTTAAAGCAGCGCCTGGCACCTTTCTCCGATGTTCCCATCATATTTATTTCTGTAATAGACAAGCAAAGGATTTTTAAAAGTATAGAAGCAGCATTGGAAGTTTTTGAAAATAAAAGCCGGAAAATTCCCACTTCCAAATTAAATGATGCAATGATAAAAGCTATTGAAAGCTACCGGCCACCTGTAGTACGGGGCAATTTGATTAAAATTAAATACGTTACTCAATTACCTACGCATACGCCTTCGTTCGCCTTTTTTTGCAATTATCCGGATGATGTAAAAGCTCCGTATAAGAATTATTTAGAAAATCAAATACGCCAGCAGTTTAATTTTACCGGTGTACCTATACGTTTGTTTTTTAGAAAAAAGTAAATAACATATTTAATCCAGTTTCGTAAACCCTGGCTAATGCTATAATAAAATAAATAAAAACATCTTAGTTAATATTTACTGTAAATTTATCTATGATATTAATTTATTTTTTCCGTATCAGTATTAAAAACATTTCAGCATTATCCTAATGTAGTTTGTATGTTGTCTAAAAAAACGCAGTATGCTTTGAAAGCCCTAGGTTACCTGGCCAATAGATATGGGCAGGGGCCAGTATTAATTGCTGAAATAGCTGAAATAAAAAAAAATACCTGTCAAATTTTTAGAAAGTATCTTGCTAACCCTAAAGCAACAAGGCATACTAATAAGCAAAAAAGGCAAGGGTGGGGGATATTTATTAGCATATGAACCAAAAAAAATTAGTATTGCTTCTGCAATCAGGCTAATAGGCGGGCCTATTGCTCAACTGCCATGTGTAAGTTTAAATTTTTATGAAAAATGTGAAGATTGTAATGAGTTAGTTTGTGGATTAAATAAAGTTTTTGCCCAAACCAGGGATGCTACGCTGAAAATATTGGAAAATAAAACTTTATATGATTTAATAGATATTTACCCCAACTAAAGTCATAACTATACATGCCATTTACATTTTCCCATCCCGCAATAATTTTGCCATTAACTTTTTTGCCAAGATGTTGGTTCTCATTAACCGGTCTTATAGTGGGCAGTTTAACGCCTGACTTTGAATATTTTTTAAGAATGAGGATGCAAAGCGATTATAGCCATACAATTAGTGGATTGGCCTGGTTTGATTTGCCCTTGGGGCTTTTGCTCGCTTTTATTTTTCACAATATTGTTCGTAATGCTTTATTCGATAACTTACCACAAGGGATACAATCCAGGCTTTTAATTTTTAAACAATTTAACTGGAACAGTTATTTTAAAAAGAACTGGCTTACAGTAATAATTTCGATTGTAATTGGTGCAGTTTCCCATTTATTCTGGGACAGCTTCACTCATGATCATGGCCATTTCGTAGAAAAATTTTCTGCCCTATCCCAAACAGTTGAATTTTTTGGAAAGCCCATTCCGGTATTAAAAATATTACAACATTCCAGCACATTAATTGGCGGGCTTATTATTGCTATTGTTTTATTTAGGCTTCCTAAAAATGAAATTGTAAGCAGCCATTCCAAATGGCAATACTGGAGCATTTTTGCAAGCTTAACTTTAATAATTATTGCGCTAAGATTTTTAAGCGGTTTGAATTTTAAACTATACGGGCATTTTATTGTAACATGTATTTCTGCAGGATTAATTGCATTAACGCTTACATCTTTGCTAATCAGAAAAAATTAATTATAAGTGGGGTGCAAAGATTATTTTAAAAGTAAACTATTAGACAAACAATTGGCTATCTGGAGGAAGCTCTTTTTACAGAATATTTCCCATACTTATTTTTTACTTCATCTATTGCTTTATATAAATCCGTTTTCCGTTTTACATCATTGAATAAATTCGTTTGTACAGCCTCGTTAGTTAATTCACTCAGCCTCACACCCAGCAGCCTGACTGGCTCTCCCTTTTTGTATAATTTATTAAACATTTCCTTTGCTACAGGGATTATTTCATCATCAGCAGCTGTATAGGGAATGGTAGTTTGCCGCGAAGTAGTATCAAAGTTCGGGTACCTTATTTTTACAGAAATACACCCGGCTACTTTGCCTTCCTGCCTAAGCTCAAATGCAATTTTTTCCGATAGCCTTACCAGTTCGCTCATTAAAAAAGGTATGTCTGTTTTATTTTCATCAAATGTATTTTCCGATGATATGGATTTAGCTTCATGGTATTGTGTAACCTCTCCATGATGAATGCCCTGGCTCTTGTCCCGCAAGTCAATTCCCCATTTGCCTAATTTTTCTTCCAACTCTGTTACAGGCGTTTCACTGATATGTTTTATCAAAGTAATACCCATTGCTTTAAGCACTTCATGGGTATGCTCGCCCACACCCGGGATTTTATCTACTGGCAATGGTGCTAAAAATTCTTTTTCTTTGCCATACGGAATCTGTAAATATCCATTGGGTTTTGCTTCATTAGTGGCAATTTTGGCCATCATTTTATTGCTGGACAAACCAAAAGAAATAGGCAAGCCGGTTTCATCAATAATTTTTTTTCTTAAATCAATGGTGTATTGCAACGGATCAAAAAATTTATCCATACCCGTTAAATCCAGGTAAAATTCATCGATGCTGGCTTTTTCAAATAAGGGAACTTTGTCAGCAATGATTTGTGTAACCCACCTGGAGTATTTGCTATATTCACCCCGGGTTCCTTTTAAAAATATTGCATGTGGGCATAGCTTTACGGCCTTAGTAGAAGGCATAGCTGAATGTATGCCAAATTTCCTTGCATCATAGCTGCAGGGCGCTACTACACCCCGTTGTTTTCCACCAACAATTACGGGTTTGCCTTTCAAAGAAGGATCCCTCAATATCTCTACTGATACAAAGAAGGAGTCTAAATCAAAATGTGCTATGATGCGTTGTTGTTTCAAATTATTTATTTATAAATATCCAATAAGCCATCTGGCAAAATTACATGCACCCGCCTCTTCTTTTTATCTATTTTTTCCCAACGAATCCTGGTGCAATGGGATAAGCGCTTCTTTTCCATACAGTAAGATGGTACAGAGTATCTGGTGAGGTTGTTCTATTACTTCAATGATTTCTCCGAGATCTGCACCTTCATTGATTAATGAAAAGCCTAATAAAGATATTGCAGATGATTTGGCTGCATATTTTTTAAAATTTTCTTCTGTAAGCCAAACTTCTTTTGGGGTTAACATCCTGGCTGCCTCTTTTGTATCGATGCCTTCGAGTTGTATATAAATTTCCTTTTCGTTTTTTATTTTGGCAGCGGTAATAAAGTAGGGGAGAAGGCTGTCTTTTTTATCTTCAACAAAAATCGCCTCTAGTCCTTTTAAAGAAGTTTTTTTTCCCAGGCTGTGTTCTAAAATTAATTCGCCTTTTAATCCATGACTGGCTGCTAATTTGCCTATTTTAAAATATTGAATCATTGTAAATAATTATTAAAAAATGCTCAATAAAGGTATGCAGTAAAAGTGAGGTTATTATTTTCCTTTCCCCAAAAGGAAAATAATAACAGAACAAGTTCACAACAATGGTGAGTAAAGAAATATTGCTGGTAACAAAAAAAATCTTTCCACTTTACCAGCTGCAATAAAATACCGGAAAGGCGGGAAGACGGTAAGTATTTTTTTATTTTTCTGTGCTAATCTGTTTTATCCGTGTCATCCGTGTTCCCATCCTACAAAAAATACAAATTTGGGGCTACAAGCTTTGTATCTATCTTCAGCTTTTGTTCCGGCTATACATTACAACCTTCGCTACGCTACGGTTTTCATTTCTATCCGGCAGCCATTCATCAGTTGGATATATATTCAACAAATGTAAAATAAAAAAAACCGTGTTAATCCGTTTCATCCGCCTCATCCGTGTTCCCATCTCACAAAAAAAGCAATCCTATTATTTAGGATTGCTTAATGAAGTAAAGAATTCAAAAAAAATCTATTGTTCTTCTGAATTAATTTTTTCTGTAGGAGCTGCCGGAGCTTCTTCTTCAGTTTTAGCAGCAACTTTTTTTACTACCGGTTGGTTGCGGCTATCCATACGTGCTTTTCTATGTGCACTCTGGCGCTTTGCCATATTAGCATCATGCTCGGCACTCCATTTGGTAAATTTTTCCATAGCTACAGCTTCGTTAAATAATCCGAGGCCAACACCACGCAACAAATGTTTAAGGTACAATACACCTTTGTATGAAAGAATACGGCGAACGGTATCGGTGGGTTGAGCACCTTTTTGTAACCAGTCTAATGCCTTTTGGCGATCGACCTGTACGGTTGCCGGAACTGTCAGAGGATTGTAAGTACCTAACTTTTGAATAAACTTACCATCTCGGGGGCTTCTGCCATCTGCTACAACGATAAAGTAAAATGGCCTCTTTTTAGAGCCATGACGTTGCAATCTCATTTTTACAGCCATAAAAAATAGAAATTTTTTGGGGTTGTTAATAAATAGGGTTCTCCTTATAAAAGCATTGCAAAGATAAAGCAGCATAATTCAATATCCAAATAAAATAGGTGTATATACTGATAAAATTTAGTAGATATTGTATAATTACCCTTTACCCATTCCCGGCATTCGTCCCATAGGCATTTTGCTCATCATTTTCATCATACCTTTCATTTGTTCGAATTGCTTTAAAAACTGGTTGAGCTCTGCTATATCCTTACCGCTGCCTTTAGCTATGCGGTTTTTTCTTTCGGGGTTAATAAGGTCGGGGTTTCTGCGTTCCTCCAATGTCATAGAATTTATCATGGCCTCAATACCTTTAAAAGAATCATCATTTACATCCACATCTTTTATTTGCTTGCCTACACCGGGTATCATGCCCATTAAATCTTTAAGGTTGCCCATTTTTTTAATTTGCTGCAACTGGGTTTTAAAGTCCTCAAAATCAAATTGATTTTTGCGTATTTTTTTCTCCAGCCTGGCCGCTTCTTTTTCGTCAAATTGCTGCTGGGCTTTTTCTACAAGGCTTACGATATCACCCATTCCTAAAATACGCTGGGCCATCCTGTCCGGGTAAAATACATCCAGTGTATCCATTTTTTCGCCACTGCTGGCAAATTTTATGGGTTTGTTTACTGTATATTTAATAGATAATGCCGCACCGCCCCTGGTATCACCATCCAATTTGGTAAGCACTACGCCGCTAAAATCCAGTCTTTCATTAAATGCGGCGGCTGTATTTACGGCATCCTGGCCGGTCATACTATCTACAACAAATAATATTTCCTGGGGGTTTACAGCAGCTTTTACATCAGATACTTCTTTCATCATCACCTCATCTATAGCCAGTCGGCCGGCAGTATCTATAATGATTACATTTTTATTTTTTAGCCTTAGCTTCTTTAATAGCATTTTGAGCAATTGATACTGCATTTTTATTTTCTCTTTCGCTATAAACATCTACACCAATTTGTCCTCCCAATACCTCTAACTGGTCAATAGCCGCAGGCCTGTAGATATCCGCTGCCACTAACAAGGGCGATTTGCCCTTTTGAGTTTTTAAATAATTGGCCAGCTTGCCGCTAAAGGTTGTTTTACCACTACCTTGCAGGCCTGCGATTAATATGATGGCCGGGTTTCCATTAAGGTTAAATTCACTGGCTGTGCCGCCCATTAATTCGGTTAACTCATCCTGCACAATTTTTACCATTAATTGCCCGGGACTTACCGCTGTTAGTACTTTTTCGCCTAAGGCTTTTTCTTTTATCCTGTCGGTAAATTCTTTGGCAATTTTATAATTAACATCGGCATCTACCAATGCACGGCGTATATCCTTTACCGTGGTGGCAATATTAAGCTCAGATATTCTTCCCTGGCCTTTTATATTTTTAAAGGCTGCTTCTAATTTTTCTGATAGTGAGTTAAACATATTCTTTGTTATTTATTCGGTCTATTTCTTTTTTTATTTCTTCAATTAACTGTTCCTCCGAAGGCAGGTATAATTGATATTTGCTGGCAATAATATTTTCGTTGTTTTCCGGTAAAGTAAATTTTACTACAGCATCATTTTTATCGGCACATAATAATATACCGATAGTATTGTTTTCATGCGGCAGTTTTTCTGTCCGGTCATAATAATTTACATACATCTGCAGCTGGCCAATATCCTGGTGCGTAAGTTTTTCTATTTTTGTTTCAATAATTACAAAACATTGCAATATCCGGTTATAAAATACAAGATCAATAAAAAAATCATCCCCTTCTATATTAATTCTTTTTTGCCTGGCTACAAAAGAAAATCCATTACCCAATTCCAGTAAAAAATCCTGAAGATGGGTGATTATTGCATTTTCTAAATCTTTTTCATAGTAAGAAGCATCTTTTTTTAAGCCTAAAAATTCCAATATCAATGGATCTTTAATTATTTCTTTTGGGTGTGATGGTTGTTTCTCTTTTCTGGCTATTGCCAAAACAGATTCTTTATCCGAACTTAATAAAAGTCTTTCAAATAGTTGGCTGTTGATTTGCCTTTCCAGTTGGCGCACCGTCCAATGATTTTTTAGGGTTTCAGCGATATAAAATTCTCTTTTGTGCTCATTGTCGATGCGAAGGAATAAAGTATAATGACTCCAGGCCAATTGCGCAGACACTGTCTGCGCAATTGGGAAAAGACGGTAAAACTGCCGGAAAAGTTCCAGCTGTCTTATTGAAAATCCGCTACCAAACTCTGGCTGCAGCTGTTGTGAAAGGTATTTTATAAGGTACTGTCCATATTCAGCCCTTTCCTTTCCTTGTTGCTCTTCTTCAAAAATTACCTTACCGATATACCAATACATTAATACACGTTGCGTATCTACAGCCCGTATGGCGTTATCCCTTGATTGGGCAATAATCTCCTTTACCTGGGCAATAATATTTTGGTTAATGATCATAAGCAATTATATACTAAACGCAGTATCAATAATCTGGCCCTGCTCCTGGGCATGAATTTTTCCAAAACCTGTAGCTGTAGAAGCGCTGGGCTGCCTGCTGATGATATAAAAATTAATTGTTTTTAAATTCATTCTTAAAAAAGTAGCGGCACCCATATTTAGCGGTTCTTCCTGCACCCAATACCAAATAGCCTTGCTGTACTTTTTATATAATTCGTCTAATTGTTTTTGTGGCAAAGGATATATTTGTTCCAGCCTGATAATGGCCACATCACTTCTACTTTCTTTTTGCTGACGCTCTGCCAAATCAAAATACATTTTACCTGAGCATAATAATACTTTAGTAACAGCAGCAGCTTCTTTTATAGTAATATCATCTATCACCTCTTTGAACCCGCCGATAATAAAATCATCCATTACACTATAAGAACCCGGGTGGCGCAGGTTAGCTTTAGGTGAAAAATTAATTAATGGTTTGCGGAATTCCCAGGTTAACTGGCGTCTTAATAAATGGAAAAAGTTGGCAGATGTAGTTACA
Organism: Chitinophagaceae bacterium; assembly: GCA_016713965.1. GTDB lineage: Bacteria > Bacteroidota > Bacteroidia > Chitinophagales > Chitinophagaceae > Ferruginibacter. The sequence goes on along the minus strand of JADJOC010000002.1, from coordinate 138,536 downwards.
TTGGTTATTACCATATTAAATTCGGCACACATTTGTAAAAACCGTTCCATCCTTCCGCTGCTATGTTCGGGGCCCTGGCCTTCGTAACCATGTGGGAGCAGCATTACCAAGCCATTCATCCGGAGCCATTTTGTTTCTGCCGCTGCTATGAACTGGTCTATCATTGTTTGTGCTCCATTAACAAAATCCCCAAATTGGGCCTCCCAAATAACTAGTGCATTAGGATTTGCCATTGCATAACCATATTCAAAACCAACTACAGCATATTCACTTAATAGTGAATTGTATATTCTAAAAGAAGGTTGTGTTTTCGTGAAATGATTAAGCCTGTTGTAGCCTTTATTAGTTGTTTCATCGTATATAATGGCATGTCTGTGGCTAAAGGTGCCTCGTATTACATCCTGCCCGCTCATACGCACATCTTTACCTTCTGTTAGTAAACTACCGTAGGCCATTAATTCGCCAGTAGCCCAATCAATTTTTTGTTCGTCATTAAAAAGCTTAAGTTTATCCTGTATCAATTTATCTACCTTGCGCAAAGGTTTAAAATCAGCTGGCCATTTCATTAATCCTTCAAACAACATACTAAATTGCTCAGTAGTTATTGCTGTTGCCGGAGAAGCATCAAAGTCTTCGGCCGCAGCTTTGCGCATGCTGGCCCATACTAATTCAGGCGGTTGATGTTTGTAAGGTAGCGGATGTTGTTTTACTTCGTCTAGGCGTTCCTGTAAGTCGGCTAAAAACTTTTTCTCCATTTCCTTAGCGAGGCTCTGGGCATCTGGTTCCCCGTTTTGTATTAAGTATTGTGTATAAACTTCTCTTGGGTTTAAATGCTTGTCAATTAAAGCATACAATTGGGGTTGTGTAAATTTTGGCTCATCACCTTCGTTATGTCCATGCTTGCGATAGCATACCATATCAATAAAAATATCACTGTTAAATTTCTGCCTGTATTGTGTGGCAATTTCTGACGCTTTTACTACTGCTTCTGCATCATCGCCATTAATATGCAAAACCGGGGCCTGTACCATTGCAGCCACTGATGTGCAATAGTCTGAACTGCGGGCATCATCAAAATCGGTAGTAAAACCAATTTGGTTGTTGATTACAAAATGTATGGTACCACCTGTATAATAACCTTTAAGACCGCACATTTGCAATACTTCATATACTACACCCTGGCCGGCCACCGAAGCATCACCATGAATTAAAATAGGTAAAATCTTATCGAAATCACTATTATACATTATATCAGCCTTACTCCTGGCATAGCCTTCCACTACGGGGTTTACAGCTTCGAGATGAGAAGGGTTGGGGCATAATTTCAGGTGAATTTTTTTACCATCAGCAGTATCAATTTCGCTGCTAAAACCCAAATGGTATTTTACATCTCCGCTACCCATGGTGGTATCCGGCATTGCGGTACCTTCAAACTCACTAAAAATCTGTTCATATGTTTTTCCCAACACATTCGCCAGCACATTTAATCTTCCCCTGTGTGCCATGCCTATTACTACTTCCTGTACATTATCATTGGCTGCGGTATTTATGATGGCATCCAAAGCTGGAATCGTTGTTTCGCCGCCTTCCAGGCTAAATCTTTTCTGACCAACATATTTGGTATGTAAAAACTTTTCAAACATTACCCCTTCATTCAGCTTTTGAAGAATTCTCTTTTTCTGTTGCAGTGGTATATCTTTAAGCAGATTGTTTTCTACAGCGTTGGCCAACCATTCTATCTTCTTCATGTCATTTAAAGCGCTGTATTCTAGTCCTACATTACTGGTATAGCATTTTTGGAGATGTGCTACAATATCATTTAAGGTTGCTTTGCCTAATCCTATAAAACGGCCCGCTTCAAATACAGTTTTTAAGTCGGTTTCGCTTAATCCATAATATTTTAAATCCAGGTTGGCATGCCGGTCTTTCCGCTCCCTGATTGGATTGGTTTTGGCTACCAAATGCCCTTTTTTTCTATACGCCTGTATCATTTGGTATACACCAAATTCTTTATCGAGGTTAGTTGGAATCTCATTAGAAACACCGTTCGTAGCAGTTGTTGCAGTTTTTCCATTATTACTGCCATAATTGGCTACAGCAAAATCAAAACCTTCGAAGAATTTACGCATATCCACTTCTACACTGGAGGGATCTTTTGTAAAATCATTATATAAACTTTCTATGTAACCTGGATGGGAATTAGTGATATATTGAAAATCCTTCATAATGGGTTAATAAATTTTTTTTGTTACAAACATTTAATCAATAGTCATCATCGTTGTGTCACTCCCTTGTACTTTTGCAGCCTTAGGCAGCAGGTAAGTAACAAACAAAATTGTAATTTAATTTAGTCAGCTGTAGATCTGTAAAATTGAAAGTGCAAATATCGGTCTTACGCTTTGAAAATAAGCGGCTTTTTTATCAATTTTCCAATATAAACAGATATTATACCGCTAAATATTACATAAGCTGTAAAAAAATAAAAACCAGGTTCTAAAGCCGCTGTGGTGTTTTTCATTGAATTTGCTCCTAAAAAAGCTACAAAGATGCTTATGGCAAATACATCTGCCATTGCCCATTTGTTTATGGCACTAATCCATGTATAATATTTATGCAAAGGGTTTTTTGCCAGCAGTAAATAAAAAATTATTATTGATTTTGCAAATGGCACTACTAATCCAAATAAAAAAATTAATATAAATGGCAGATAATTTGAAGAACCCAACAATGATTGTAAAGTGCCTAATACACTTCTTTTTTCATTAAAAAGTGATATATTTATTATTAAGCGCTTACTAATATCTATCTCTAACATATTTTCTGTAAGTCCTAAGATTAGCAAGCATAAAGAAGCAATATGTAAACCTAACAAAATCCACTTTTTTGCCATAAAAAAAATTAGTATGTAAAATTATTAATTTGCATTATACATTTTAAATTGTTTTTCCTATCTTCGCAGCCCAAAAATAGAATTAAATGGCAAACCATTCAGCAACTAAGAAAGATGTGCGTCAAAGCCGTAAGCGCAATGAACGTAACCGTTATTATGGCAAAACTACCCGTAATGCAATACGTGATTTAAGAGCAAGTGATAAAACAGCTGGTATCGAACAATTACCAAAAGTTGCTTCCATGATCGATAAACTGGCAAAACGTGGTACAATACATAAAAATAAAGCCGCAAATTTAAAAAGTAAGTTAGCCAAAAGGCTAAATGCTCTAGCAAAATAACTTAAGAATTAAAAAATTATTACAATCCGTCAAGTATATGCTTGGCGGATTTTTTATTATAACAATTTCGTAATGTGGTTCTGTAAAAATTTACGCTTACCTTTATTAAACAAAAATTTAATAAACTATTATAAACATGAAAAAATTTTTACTACTGGCATTTTCCGGTGTCTTATTCTTTTCTACAAAATCACAGGTGGTTATTAATAATCTGGCCGATCCTTATAACCAAAATTTTAATACGTTAGCAAATGCAGGTACTTCTAATGTTTTGCCTACCGGATGGGCATTGCTGGAGACTGGTGCCAATGCCAATGATACTTATTTAGCAGATAACGGGATGGCCAACTCTGGCAATACGTACAGCTATGGTGTTGCTAACAATGCAGAAAGAGCTTTTGGTACTCTTCTGTCTGGCAGCTTAACCCCTACTGTTGGTGTACAATTTACCAACAATTCCGGGGCTACCATTACCAGCATTACTGTTACATATACAGGTGAGCAATGGCGCTTAGGCACAGCCGGCAGGGAAGACAGGCTCGATTTTCAGTACAGCACCAATGCTAATGCACTTAATAATGGCGTATATATTGATGTAAACCAGCTTGATTTTATAGCACCCGTAGTAGTCGGGCCTGGCCCGTTAGATGGTAATGCCAATGCTAATAAGAAGGTTATAGCTTTTGAAATAGCTGGGTTGAATATTACTGCAGGCACAAATTTTTGGTTCCGCTGGACAGATTTTAATGCATCTGGTGCAGATGATGGTTTAGGGATAGATGATTTTAGTGTTACTTTTAACGGTAATGCCAATCCCCCTGCATTGAGCCGATAGCACAACCTACAGGGTTAATGCTTAACCCTACTTCAACCACTATAGCCGGCAGCTTTACTGCTTCGAATCCTGCCGCAAATGAATACCTGGTAGTAAGAAGTTTGGCTGCCCAGTTGAACGGATCGCCGGTTGATGGAACAAATTATGCACCAGGAGCTGCTTTAGGGGATGGAATTGTAGTAAGCACGGTTGCTGCTACTGATTTTAATGCAATAGGGTTAACACCTAATACGCCATACTTTTTCTTTGTATTTGCATTAAATAATGAAAACTGTGCAGGTGCTCCTAATTATAATAGTACCAATCCATTGCAACTTAGTGTTAATACTTTGCCTTTGGCAGATTGTATTAATCCCCCTAATCCGCCTACTAACTTAATATTAAATCCAGGCAATACATCGGTATCCGGATCATTTAATGCTGCTGCCAATGCCAACAGGTATTTGGTTGTAAGAAGCACAAATCCGGTATTAAATTTTACTCCTACAAATGGTATAACTTATACAGCCGGTCAGGTATTTGGCAATGATATTATTGTTAAGTATAACAATAATACGAATTTTTCAGCAGTAGGCCTGGTAGCCAATACGCAATATTTTTTCTTTGTATTTTCTGCTAACGGGGATTGTAACGGAGAGCCATTTTATAATGCTACTTCTTTAAATGCCGGTACTACAACAACTGAAAATGGCCAGGGTATTCCTCCGGGTTATTACCAGTCAGCTGATGGCCTGGGTTGTAGTGAATTAAAAACAGCATTATTTAATATTATCAAACCTTTGGTTGATAATCCTAATCCGGATTATGGAGGCATTTGCAATATTTATGAAAGTACCGATTATCGCAAATCGGATGATGGGTTAAGGGATATTATCTGGGATATGTATTCTGACAATCCCGGAATAAATAATCCGGATCCTTATGAATTTGAATATGGAGTAGATGTAGACGGTTGTGGCGGATCACCGGATAATCCACCTCTTCCTGGAACTGATGAAGGATTGATGTATAACAGGGAGCATTCTTTTCCACGTAACTGGTTTGGAGGTGCAGTAGAACCAATGAACTCGGATATCATGCATATTTTTCCTACTGATAAGGAAGTTAATGCCAAGCGGAATAATTTTCCTTACGGAGAAACCAATATGCCAAGCTGGACCTCGTTAAATGGTAGTAAATTAGGAAATTCTACTTTCCCTGGTTATGGAGGTATAGTGTTTGAACCAATTAATGAATATAAAGGAGATTTTGCCAGGGCCCAATTTTATATAGGTACCTGTTATGAAGACCGGGTTATCGCTAATAACTGGAGTATAAATGGCAATGCCAATGAAGTGCTGTTAAGTATTGCTGACGAACCAGATGCAATTAAAAGAAAGCTGCAAGTTTTTGATGACTGGTATGTTGATTTATTATATAAATGGCATTTGCAAGATCCGGTTAGTGCTAAGGAAATAGACCGTAATAATGCTGTATATGCAATCCAGGCCAACAGAAACCCATTTGTCGATCACCCCGAATATGTGGATGCTATGTTGGGTTGTACCGGTGTATTGCCTGTTACTATTACAAATTTTACGGTAGCAAAAAATGATAAAGGATCGTTATTAAAATGGTCTGCAACTTTTGAAACCAACTTCAAAAAATTTGAAATTGAACAAAGTACTAATGGGGTTTCATTTATTAAAATAGGGGAAGTTGCCGGTAATAATTTATTAAATTATTCATTTGCCAGCAGCACCTTGCCTAAGGCTCCAACTGTATTTTATCGTTTAAAAATGATCGACGCAGATGCAAAGTTCAGTTATAGTAAAATTGTCGCTTTGCAATTAAATACTAATCAGTATGGGGTAAAGGTATATCCAAATCCTGCGGCTGAAAAAGTGACTATACAATTTGAACAAGGGTTATCTTTAGCCAGCGAAATGAAAATTGTTGATTTTACCGGAAGGATTGTTTTGCAACAAAAAGTAAATGCCGGCCAGCAAAATATTAATGTGGCTGTAAATGCTTTGCCTCCCGGAAGGTATTTAATTAAAATTATCAGCGGGAACGAAATAATTACCCAATCATTTACTATTATCAGATAGATAATGGAAATTCATTATAAAACAACAGGCGCTATAATTATTATAGCGCCTGTTGTTTTACAGATATTGTGGTAAAATAAATTTATACCGCAGTTGATTTTTCTCCAAGCTTTACGCCTAAATAAATGCAAAATAAAAGTACCGCCATGCTTAAGTATCCGGCCCAATTATAATGAGATATTTTATGAGTAATTTTATCTGATACAATTATATAACCTGTTATAGACGATGCTATGCCGGTAAATAATTGTTGCATAGAAGAGTTAAGGCTCATAAAGCTGCCCCGTAACTGTGGTGGTACAACATTGCTAACCATGGCGCTTGCTGATATACCCCTTGTATTAGATATTAAAAACCAAAAGCCTGTTACTATTAACACATAGTAAAAAGCTATTACCGGCATATTTGTAATTAAAAAAACAGGAAGTAAGGAAAGTATTGCTGACCATATATATACTTTGAGCTTGCCGACATTATCCGCAATTTTTCCTGATATGGGTGCAGAAATAAGAGTTAAAATTCCTCCTACAATATAAATGTATTGTATCTGGTCTTTTGTAAAACCTACATTAAATTCCATAAAGGGTGTCAAAAAAGGCACTAACAGAAAATGGCCAAGCATTAGAAAACCTGAAAGAGCTAAAGCAATCCTGTAACGCTTATTGGAAAATATTTTTTCCAGGATCTGAAACCTGTTTTTTTCTTTGCCGGCATTATGGGTAAGATGTGCTGTCATTGGAGGGATATAGCGGATTAAAAAAGGAATAATAACTATGCCTACGATGCCAATAAATAAAAAAGGAACATGCCAGCTAAATTTAGTGGCAAGAAATAAGCCAAAAGGAATACCTACAACAGAAGCTATAGAAAATGCTGCCATTAAATAACCCATTGCCTGTCCTCTTTTTCATATACAAAAATATCCGCTACAATACTTTGTACCTGTGCGCCTATTAAACCACCAAATAAACCTGCAATAACCCGGGCAGCTATTAATAAATTGGCTGAAGGGGCAAAACCGCATAAAATTGTACCTGCCAGGAAACCTATATATCCCAGCATTAATATTTTTTCCTGTCATAATTATCTACAAAAAACGAAGCAATGATGCCTGATGCAAAAGCACTGTATGAATATGCCGGAAACTATAGCACTAAATTTTTGGCTGGAAATATGAAAATAAGGCATCAGGTAATTACCTAATGGCATCATAATCATAAAATCCAGTATATGTGTAAAGTTGAGTGCGGCTAATAGTATTAAAATTATCTTTTCCTTTCTGTTCATCTAAAATTTTTGAGGTGCAAATATAGTTTATTGATGTTTGAACAGTAAATACAATTGGTAAAGGAAGTCAATTTTTTAAAACTTGACTTCCTTTACCAATTGTGAAAATACGCTAACAGAAAGCTCAATAAGTAAGTTGCTGTTGAATAGTGCGACCCCGCCTTCGGACGGGGCAGGCTGCCGCAGTAGTTGAGCATAGCTAATATGACCGTAACCAAAGCTTAAAATAATTGGCAATTTATTGCCAATTTATCTATTAAATTATTACCTTTGCAGCCCTTTGGCATATTTGCTAAGGAAAACAATTTTTTTTAAACACAAAACCAGGGAAATGAACAACTACGAATTGATGGTGATTTTTACCCCTGTGCTATCTGATGACGAATTTAAAGCGGCTCAGACAAAATTTGCCAATCTTGTAAAAGAAAATGGCGGAGAAGTAGTGCACAGCAATCCTTGGGGATTAAAATCACTGGCCTATCCCATTGCCAAAAAGACCACTGGCCTTTATTGGGTAATGGAGTATAAAGCGCCATCCAGCTTCAATGAAAAGTTGAAAACTCAACTTTTACGTGACGAATCAGTGATGCGCCACATGTACACCGTACTCGATAAATACGCCGTAGAGTACAATGCTAAAAAGAAGAATGGCGTACATTCAGCAACTCAAAAAGCGGAGGCATAATCATGGCAAAAGCAAACGAGATAAAATATCTTACAGCAATTAAGGCTGATAAACGCCCCAAAAAATATTGCCGTTTTAAGAAAATGGGTATTCATTATATTGATTATAAAGATGCCGAATTTTTGAAAAAATTCATCAATGAGCAGGGTAGGTTATTGCCACGTCGCATTACCGGGAATTCTTTAAAATTTCAGCGTAAAGTAGGCGATGCAGTTAAAAAAAGCTCGCCAGATGGCGATATTACCGTACGTTACGGATTTATTAAAATAATTTTTTCACCACCCTAATTTCTTTTAAAAGAATGAAAGTTCTGCTAATTGCGGGATTGGGTAAAAATGCAAAATAATGCAGGTAATATTAATACAGGATGTAAATAACTTAGGCGGTGCTAATGAACTGGTAACTGTAAAAAATGGTTATGGCCGTAATTTTTTAATTCCCAGTAAGATGGCGGTAGAAGCCAGTCCTAGTAATTTGAAACAATTACAAGAAAAGATAAAGCAGCAAGCTAAAAAAGAAGCTAAGTTGTTGGCTGAAATAAACAGCGTGATAGCAGTTTTACAAAATGGGGCTTTAAAAATCGGAGCTAAAACCGGTACTTCAGGCAAAATATTTGGTAGTGTTACTTCTGTTCAGATTGCAAGGGCAATTAAAGAGCAAAAAGGCTATGAAATTGACCGTCGCAGGATCACTATTTTAGATGATGTTAAAGAATTAGGTACTTATAAAGCCAAAATTGATTTTGGTAATTCAAATGAAACTGAAGTTGAATTTGAAGTGGTTGGGGAATAAATCACTTTGATATATAATATAATTAAAAATCCGCCTGAATATTTCAGGCGGATTTTTTACCTCATCCTTATCCCTTCTACTATAGAATAAAAAATAAATCCATTGATTATCAATCATTTATTTTTTTAGTTCTATAAAAACAAACATCAGCCGCCGCTTATCTTATACTCCAAAGGCGAAGGGAGTTCTGACTAATGAGTATTAGCAAGCAGGTATTTGTTGTTTTGTTAATAGAAAAAAGTTAATATTTTATATTTATATTAATAAAATATGGCAATTTTTTAGAATGATTATTATTTTTAAAATAAATCCCTATCTTTACCCTGCTTTAATGTTTTTAGTTCTTAGCTGTTGGCCTGATAATGCTTTTTTTAAAACGAATTCAGTTCATTGTAGCAACTAAGTCATTATTGTTTTTATTTAATTTAAAAAGTTTTTTACAATGAACATTTATGTAGGAAATCTCAGTTGGACAATGACTGATGATGATTTAAGCAATTTATTTACCCAGTACGGCAGCGTAACAAGCGCTAAAATTTTGAAGGACAAAATGAATGGCCGTAGTAAAGGTTTTGGTTTTGTAGAAATGGAAGATGCTGAAGCAGCAAAAACAGCCATTTCTAGCCTAAACGAAACAGAAGTTATGGGTCGTAAGTTAATCGTTAACGAATCGCAACCACGCCAAGAAGGCGAAGGTGGTGGCTACAAGAAAAGCGGCGGTGGTTATGGCGGTGGCGGTAGAAGCAGCGGTGGCGGTTACGGCAGTGGCGGTGGTAGAAGTAGTGGCGGCGGTGGCTACAAGAAAAGCGGCGGTAGCGGCTACGGCGGCGGTGGCGGTAGAAGCGGCGGTGGCGGTGGATACAACAGGGATTATTAATTTCATCTGTTTAGATATTTTAAAAAGCCTTCAGCAATGAAGGTTTTTTATTTTATATATATGAATGATCCTAGAATAAGTTGACAAAAAAGTTGACTTATATGATAAATATTAGGGAAAAAGACTTCAGTAAACGGACTCAAAAAGATTATAGCCTGTCTTTTAAACTGCAAATAGTAGATGAAATAGAAAAAGGCTATTTAACTTATAAGCAGAGCCAAAAAAAAGTATGGAGTTCAGGGAAGAAGTACAGTTTTGCAATGGTTAAGAAAACACGGAACTTTGGATTGGAAAAAGTAAAACTCCAATGAAAAGAAAGCTCCCCCAAAAACGTATATATCCCAATTGGAAAAAAGATCAAGTTGCTGGAAGCAGAAAAACAGATATTGAATAGGGCTATAGATATTGCAGATGATCTGTTTAATACTGAGATCAGAAAAAAAGTACTTACCCCTGTCACAAGCAGCTTCCGACAACCAGGGGGAACCAAACAATCAGTCGGAACTATAGCCGCTACCTTGGGTTACAGCCGTCAATATGTATATAAGCAACCAAAGGATGCTGCTAAACAATTGGCAAAACAGGCAGCTGTAAAACAATTAGTGGATAATCAAAAAAAACTCTTACCCAGGGTAGGTACCCGTAAGATTTATTATCTCATTAAAGAAGATTTAAAGCAGCAAAACCTAAAGTTTGGCCGTGATAAGCTCTTTGCATTAATGCAGTATTATGGTTTGCAAATCAAGCCCAGGCGTAGGTATGTACAAACTACTATGAGTAAGCACTGGCTAAGAAAATGGCCAAATATCATTAAAGGAAAAACAGTAAAGCAACCAGATGAAGTCTGGGTAAGTGATATTACTTATTTGAAGACCCAGCAAGGCAACTGTTATTTAAATATGATAACCGATATGTACAGCCGGAAAATAGTGGGTTATGCTGTAGATGATACAATGGAAACTGAAAGCATGATTAAAGCATTGCATATGGCAACCGGGCAACGTAGAAATAAAAATATACCAACTATCCATCATTCTGACAGGGGATTGCAGTATTGCAGCAAAGAATATGAATCGCTAAGTAATAACAATAATATTAGGCTTAGCATGACAGAAAACGGAGACCCGTATGAAAATGCACTGGCTGAAAGAATGAACCGGACCATAAAAGAAGAATTTGGTATGGATAGAATTTTAAAAACGAAAGAACAGGTAAAAAAATTAGTACAGGAAAGCATATTTTTATACAATCAAAAAAGACCTCACCTGGCACTTAAAATGAAAACGCCACAACAGGTACATCAAACAAAAATCCCGGCTCCTTGAGGAAACCGGGAATATTTTAAAACCGTCAACTTATTTTAGGACGATTCAATAAGATGGGCGTTACTGCATTTTACCCATTTTTCTTCAACTGTTGCAGCAATACTTTAATATCTTTTGGAAGCTCAGCAATTAAATTTATTTCTTCTCCATTTAGAGCGTTAAAAATAAGCTGGTAAGAGTGAAGTCCCAACCTGTTTAGCATTGGTTTTTCTTCCTCTTCCTTTTTACTTAATTTAAATTTTCTTTTAATAGCAGATAATAAAACCGGCTTCCCATCACCATACAATTCATCACATACAATCGGGTGGCCAATATTTTTTGCATGTACCCTTATTTGGTGCGTACGGCCAGTGTGGATTTGAAACTTTACTAACGAATAGTGTTTGTTTTCTTCCACCACTTCATAATCTGTAATGGAAGGTTTACCTTTTCGGTGCACTGTCATTATCCCTTTCTGCACACTATGTTCTGCAATCGGAGCATCAATAGTTCCTTTGGATGGAACCGGAATGCCGTGTACTAATCCTAAATAATATTTAGATACTTTTCTTTCTTCAAACAATTGGGACAAGTATTTATGAGCAGCTTCATTTTTTAGCAAAAATAATTACACCGCTGGTATCCCTGTCCAGGCGGTGTACTGTAAATATATTGCCGTATTTTTCTTTTAAAATATCTTTTAACGAGGTTTGTGTTTGTTCCCTGTCGGGGATAGATAATAACCCGGCAGGTTTGTTGAGCACTATAAAAAATCGTTTTCAAAAATGATAATATCTTTTAAATTTTTGAAAAAAGGCTTATTGTTTTTTGTATTGATGGGGTGTTGAAGCATTTTAAAGATTATTATTTTATTACACGAATTTTTACGAATTACACGAATACATATTCATTGATAAGAATTCGTGTAATTCGATTTAATTCGTGTTATAGAAATCATTTATTTTTACTGGCATTCATATATTTCAACAACCGGATTTCTTTTTCACTTAAAAAACGCCACTTGCTCCTGTCCACATTTTTTTTGGTAAGGTTAGCATACATTACCCTGTCCAGGCCTTTTACATCATATCCCAATGATTCAAATATGCGGCGTACAATACGGTTTCGGCCACTATGGATTTCAATGCCAATTACAGATTTATCTTTTGCATCCGCATAAGCCAGGCTATCAATATTTATTATACCATCTTCAAGCTTTATACCTTTTACTATTTTATCAAAATCTGATTTTGTTAAAGGCTTATCCAGTTTTACTTCGTAGATTTTTTTTATTTCGTAGCTGGGGTGGGAGAGTTTTTGTGTAAGGTCGCCATCATTAGTAAGCAATAACACACCTGAAGTATTTCTATCCAACCTGCCGATAGGATAAACCCTTTCTGCAGTAGCAGCCTTTATTAATTGCAACACTGTTTTTCTGCCTTGCGGATCATCGGTAGTGGTAATATAATCTTTAGGTTTATTCAATAAAATATACACTAAGTTTTTAGTGACAAATAATTTTTTCCCATTAAAATTTACATCATCACTTTCTTGTACTTTATAGCCTGGCTCAGATATTACTGCACCATTTACTTTTACTTTTCCTTCTTTGATTTGTGTAATGGCATCTCTTCTGGAGCATACACCGCAATGCGCCAAATATTTGTTAAGTGGCATTAATGCACCAGTTATTTTTTCTGTGCCGGCTGATTTTTTTGCCGTGGTTTTGTTAGGGGTAAAAGTTTTTTTGCCATTAATTAATGTCTCGTTACTTTTTACAGGCTGAATTGCAGTGGCTGGTTTTGGGTTGCGCTTTTCTGAGGCAAGTTGTCGCTTTTCTTCTTTTATTTTATTAAAATAAGCCGCCCGTTCTTTTTTTACTTTTTTCTTTTCCTGGCGAAATTCCTCTTTAATTGCACTATTCTTTTTCTTGCAAAGGTACGAAAAGCTAAGAGGTAAAAGGAGAAAAAGAGATACTAGGATTAAGAACAAAAAGGAAATGAGGAAAGGCGAGATTTTTGTTTTCTCTTTTGCCTATTTTGTGCCCAGGCTTTTATGTACTTAAATAACTTATTCGTTTTTTTAACTTGTGAGATTGAGTGCCATCAATTATATTTTATTTTTTAAGCTTATTTGGTTTGAGAATATCAGCCTAGATAAATAGGTCATCACTACGCAAATTGTTTTTTGCCAAAGAGAAATACTTCATTTATTTTTATATACTATTGTCGGTGTGTAATTAACGTGAAGAAACAAGATGGATTTTAGTAATGAAAAATATTTCTCATTAAGTAAAAATAGCTTTTAAGTTATTTATATCAGTTAAATACTACACTTGTTTTTTTACCAAATGTTATATAATAAGTTAAAATGAACGAATGGCATAACTATCATACTAACAAACAGCAACAGCTTCTGAAACCATCTTACACCTTAAATTTTGCTGTTGACTACCTGCTTAAAAAAAAGAGCCGACTTGCAAACTATACTGCTTATGATTTAGGTTGTGGAATTGGTATAGATACACTTTACATGCTAAAAAATGGTATGCAGGTTACCAGTATAGATATTGACCCAACTGTAGGTGCTGCAATAAAACAGCAGGTACAGCAACTTAAATTACCTGATAATTTTGTTAAGTGGCAGTTTCAGGAGCTGAGTTTTGAAACGTTATCTTTACATCCTACACAAATTATTAATGCTTGCTTTTCTCTTCCTTTTTGCAAACCGGCGTATTTTTCATCCTGCTGGGGTACTATTAAAAATTCTCTTTCTAGCGGTGGCATATTCTGTGGTCATTTATTTGGTGCTAATGATGATTGGAAATGTAATCCTGATATGACATTTCATCCTAGAGAACAAATCTCTGAATTATTACAAGGATTTGATATTATTTTACTGGACGAAGAAGAGTATGATAGGGATGATATTACCGGCAATAGCAAGCATTGGCATGTATTTCATATAGTAGCAACTAAGCATTAACCTTTTTAAGTCCATAATTAAAAAGCAAGGTGACTAATACTCCGTAAACAATATTTTCAATCAATAATCCAATATAAATACCTGTTATACCTAACCAAAAAGTAAAAAATACGGTTATACAGATAAACAGCAATATATCTTTAATCAGTATCATCATAACCGGGTATGTTTTATTACCAACTGCCTGCCAATAAACTACAACACAGCTACCGAATGGAGCGATGATCATTGCAGTAAATAAAAACAGGTACTGAAAAAACTGTTTCAGATTAATAAAATAACCAGGTAATAATAAATGTATAAGCGGATTGTAAAATATTATACAGACTGATGCAATTAACAAAAGAGTAAGGATAGCATATTTTTTAAAAACTGTTACACTCTGGATTGTCCTGTTAAAATTATTGTTACCATAATTGATACCCACAACAGGTTGCAGAGCCTGTAAAAAACCAAATAAGGGCATTGCGGCAAATGCGAATAAGCGTTGCACTGCCGCAAAAAAGAGTTCATCCTTTTCATTTCCGAAATAAAGCACCATTCTATATAATACAAATTGCTTTATAAAACCAGATATTTGCATCAGGCATGCAGATAACCCGATAAGGATCATATCTTTTAGCAGTATAAAATTTGCACTTCTTAAAGGCCAGGAAGCTTTCACAAACCTTAATTCATATGTGCAAAAGAATATGATAATGGTATAGGAAATTAATGTGCCCAGTGCTGCTCCTATAACAGGTTCCGGCATTAATTTTATGAATATAGGAACCAATACAATATTACTTATTACCCCAAGTAAGGTAATACCAAAGGATCTTTTCATTTTTCCAGAACAACGCACTAACGTAAGAAGGCTTAATGATAATATATTTATCGCAACCCCTCCCATTATTACTTTAAGGTAGTTATTGCCATATTGGTATGCATCCCCGGTTATGCCTATCCAGCTGATAAATTTTGCTGAAAAAATAAAAAACAAAACCCCAACGGGAATGCCTATAATAAAAGATGATAATAAAACATACCCTAAAATTATTTTTAAATTCTTATTGTCATTGTTGCAAATACTACGGCTGTACATGGCACCTGCGCCAATAGAAAGCCAGCTTACTAATGCAGAAGTGATAATAGTATAAGTGCCTGCATATACTATTCCTGAAAATGCATTTTTACCAACAAGCCTGGCAATGAACAAGGCATCCATAATAATATTAAACGAAACCACCAATGATTGTAGTAAAGCTGGAATTACAAGTGGAATTACCAGCTTATTTAATGGCATCTCAATAATATCCTCCCTGCTTACATCTCTGAATATATGCCTGAACTTTTGCATTTACTATTTAATGGTTTATTCTTGTCAATCTTCTGTTTGCAGCTAAAAAAATCACTATAGTAATAAATATAAGTAGCAGGAAGTGTAAAAAAATAATTTTTGAGGGGATGTTTTGATGATAACTAAATACAGGAAGCTTAATATAATCAGCTTCTTGAATTTCTTTATTTAAAAAAAGTGATGGATATAATACATTCTGCAGTTTACCATGAAAGCGCAATGCCTGATTAATAAATAAGTGATTAGCAGCAGCATCATTACCTGCAATATTAGCCAATAATCCATCTGTGCTTCCTGCAGGATTTATTAATGTGCTAATATTAGTTATTTGCTGTCTGCTTTCAACATTAGCGAAGTATTGCTGTACCAAAGGCCAGCGCTCGTTATGCAATAGATAATGGTATGCATGGTATACCCTGAACTGAAATGCCGGGTCAGTGATCGCAGTATCGGCAAAGTGATAAACAGGCTGTTGCTGTGCAAAAGCCATGATAAGTGATTTTGCGAATTGATTATCAGTTTCAATTTTAGGATTCTGAGGCCTTCTGGAATAGGTACTAATGATATTGTTATCAACAGGAGTAGAGATTTCTGCTGTTTTACTTACTATAATCGGAAGCAGCATACAAACACAAATCCATATAAGGCCGCCGGTAAGCGGTCCGATATTATAGACCGCAGCACTTGCAGGGTATTTATATACAGGTAAATCAATTTTCCAGCTGACTGTAAAAATATCCTTGGCTGCTTCATAAGCAGTTTTGCCTTCTTCCGTAAGTGTATCTGCCTTGAATCCTGATTTTAAATTTTGGACTATACTATCTTTTTCGGATACAAGACGGTTAATGGTATGTACCTGTTTTTGCTTAAAAGCAAACCCCTGATACAACCCATATAGACCAGCAAGAACAAAGGCTGCAATTAGTACAATATTTATTTTATTCTTAAATAACAGTTTTGCATGAAGGCTAATTAAGCTCCTATATTTTTTTCCGTATTGCAAGAGAATATTTTTATGTTGATCAAAATTTTGAAGAAATCTCTTTTTTACTGATTAATAGTAAGTATGTTATTAAAAATAGCAGCCATGCCAATAAAAATAAATTTTCTTTAGCTACGAACTTTATACGCCATATAAAAGATTCGGTTATTGGTACAAAATCTTTTACTTCATTATATACTTCATTTTTTATTTTGTAATTGTCCCAATCTCCATACGCAGAATTATTTTTCATATCATCATTCATTTTTCTTACAAACTGAAGACGATAATTTTCTGCCTGTTGTTGGAAGTCAATTTCGGTTTCAATGCTGCTATTGCAAGCAGCCATTGACAGATGGCGTACTGCTATAAAAGGGCTTAGCAAAGATGCCCAGGATTGGATATTGCGTTGGCGTTTTAGGGTATTAAATATGCTGTTAAGATGATGGTTATATACTTTACTGCTATACTCTTCACCTTGCTGCATAATATACCCTTCGAAATTAAAAGGTAGTTTATCAACTTTGCCAACATTATAAATTTTTAATAAAGAATCTGCGATATTTTGGGCTCTTTTGCTGCTGGGGTCATGGCCGTCTAACCCGTTTTCAATATCATTTATTATTTGCTTTTTAAAAGCATAATTAGTAGTGAGCGGATAAATATTTTCGGCAAGATTGGCTGCTGTTTTTGGCACTATAATATATGTTACTATCCAAAATAACAATAAAACAGAGATAGCACTTCCGATGTTTTTAACACTGGCAGATACTGCTACACCCAATAAGCTCCATAACAAATAATATCCTGTATATACAAGCCATAAATAAAAAAAAGGAAATATTGAAAGTTCAATGGCATTTTTAAAAACAAGTGAAAATATTATCACAATTGCTGATATATATGCAATAAGAAACATAGTAAAAAATAGAAAAACTGCACTTACTTTGCCGAATAAAATTTGCTTTAAAGTAACACCCTGGCCTAGTAATAATAAATAAGTACCCCTTTGTTTTTCGCCATTTACAGTATTAAAAGTTAGTAAAATAATTAATAAAGGAATAATTAACTGGCAAACCATGGATGGCCCAAAATGTCCAAACCTTGCACCTGTATCTTTTTCCTGTATCTGGCTGAATAAAAAATCATTTTGCCGGTGCGGTTCTAAGTAAATAGAAGTGCCGGTATAAATAGTAAGCCCGGCATCAAAACAATGTAATATCGAAGGCTGCTTATACGCATAGTTTCCAAAATGTGCTGCCATGTGCGGATGCTTTTCTCCCTGGCTCAGCCATGCCTGTCTTGAAGCTTGTTGTGCATTGGTTCTCTCTATAAATAATTTCTTATAGGAATGTACCTGTATTATTATCGCTACGGTACCAAGCAATAGCATACTTCCTAATAAGCAAACTATACGCTTATCCCTTAGCCATTGTTTCCATTCGTGTTGTATAATTTTTATTAGCATAATATTATAAAAGCCGAAGCATTATCTCTATAGCATTTATTAATTGACTTTAATGAACCCGTTGCAAGGACCTGCAGTAAACTCAAATTCTTTTTTAACTGTATTTAATTCAGGCGAAAAAGAATAAATAGCATTACTATTGGTAGCAGGCATGCTCAAATAAAACTTATTATCAAATTTTGAAATAAACGTAAACCCGAAACCATACACTTTTGGTAGTGCAGGCGAAAGCTCACCTTGCGATGAAATATTATTTAAATCGATTTTCCAATATTTGTAATCAGCATCCAAGCCACCAAAAGGAAATGATGAAGGGTCTTCTGTACGACAGGTAAGTGCTTTGCCATTGCCGTAATAATAAATGCCTAAACAATCTGCACCGGTGATTGTACGAAGATTAAAAAAATAACCAGGATCAAAATCGGTTTCTCCTGCTTTTATGCGGACAATACCGCTGGGTATAGATGGATCATCAATACCATTTGTACCGTTAATATAGATATTGCCAGTCTCATCTTTTATAATCACATTGGTGCTAAAACCATGTTCTGTTCCTCCTCCCCATGGTACTGCAGTCCTTCCATCAGCAATCAACTTTGTAACTGTGCCTAATGTCTTGTCTATCACAGCTACAAAAACGGAATCGTATAAATTGGTAAACATAGGAGTTTGATAGTTTACAGGTACAAATAAAAAATTTCCATGATGCACCATTCCCTGATAAAATACATCTCCTGCTCCGTTTTTTTGAATAGAAGCCAGGTTGATTGTATTTGTTATTTGCATATTTGAAGGATTAAACCTGATTATTTTAGGTACTGCCGATACGCCATTAGCAGCAGCATAGGCTTCTGTATCACTAATAAAATAAACTGCACCAAAAACTTTTAAACCAGGCACTGCGAACGAACCTAATTTCTTTGGCTTACCATTATCATCAAATCCATATTTATGCAGGGTAGCTGGCTCTCCAAAAGTAGATATGTAGCTATAGCCTTTATACGAAAACATCTGGCCATCACTACTTAGCTCAACTGCATTAGAAGTGCCTACCTGTCCTGTTGGAAAATCCTTAAATCCCATAAAATATGTAGTAGTGCTGGGATAAGTACCACCAGTAACGGCAGCGGCATAATTGATTTGAGTAGTTTGTAAAACATCTTTCTTTTTGCAAGAACTGAAAATAACTGTTATTACGCCTGCAATTAATAATACTTTCTTCATTTTTTATTGATTTTTTTTATTGTGTGAGAAATGTGATACCGAAGTTTAATGTTAATGTTTCTGCCTGGTAGCTGTACCTTATAATTGTCATACATTTTGCTACCCAGCAGGTTATTTACTTCACAAGAAATAGAAATTCGATTTGCAGGATGGGTAAGTGAAAAGCCCAAGGTTTGCAAGAACTGCTTTGGAATAATATTTTTTAATTCAGGATCCCCATCTTGCGACCAGTACAAGTAATAATTATGTACATAACTATTATATAAATAAGCCTGCAATGCTATTTTTTTATTTAAAAGTGAATTATGGTTATACTGAAATCCTGCATTAGCAAAAAAATAAGGTATGTTGGGCATCCTTGCATTTATATATTTATCATCATTAATGCCTGACGTGTTAATAAAAGACCGGTTGCGTAAGTCCTGGTAAGTAATATTGCCCTCAATGGATAGTGAATTTGAAATATCGTATTTCCCATTTATTTCTATACCTGATACTCTCATCTTAAGCAAATTGCTATATTGAGAAAAAAGTATTGATGGTGGTAAAAAAATAGTGTTATGCACATTTCTGTAAAAGCCGGTTATTTCAAGCGCTTTTTTGCCGTTATTGAATACTGTGCTTACATTAATATTTTCAGCCAGTTCAGGTTGAAGGCCCGGGTTAGCTTTTATTAATACCAGATCTCCAAAAACTTCTGTCTCATCCGGCAGGCGCATGGTTTTTTCGTACGAAGCTTTTATAAAAAATTTATTACTAAAAAAGTAAGTAAGTGCTGAATTATACCCAATCCTGTTGTAAGTACGGTTTATAGGCTCAAAAGATAAATCTTTTAAACGGTTGCCTTGTATTTTACCATAATGATATTTTACCGTGCTGATATGTAGTAGTTTGTCTTTTAGCGATTTGCTTTCTATACTAATTCCTGCTATATTTTTTATAGCGCTTTGGGGGTTATTAAATATATCAAAACCATAAAATTTAGTTGCTACAGGATCTTTTCCTGTACGGTTAAAATATTGTAGTGTATTGGCAATGTTTATTTTTATATTAGGCGAAATATGATATTGAATTATTTGCCTGCTGTTTAAGCTTTTCGTATGTGTACTGAGCAAATTGCCTGAGGATGAAATCTCGCCACCTATTAATCTTGTATCAACTATTTTACCTTCCCAATTGTAAACGGAAAGTGCTGTATCCATAAACAAGCTTTTTGAATTGTCTAAAGAAACAATACTATTAAAATCAATATTTTTTACGAATTTATTCTTTTGATACCAGATCTGTATGCCGTTAATATTACTACTAAACCGTGCTTTACCATAAGGCTGCCTCATTATAAAATTGTGTTGTATTTCATCCTGCGTAGCAGCTGCCTGTAGCTGAATTGAGAACATATCACACCAGTTTGTATTCGTAAAACCTGCTATCGCTTTTACATTTTTAAAGTTGAACCTATTGTGAAACCTTTTAACTTTTTTTATTTCTATATTGCCATACTGGTTGGGTATTTCTGCATCCACCGGATAATTGTTATCGCTTATATTATAGGAACCTAAAGCAGAAATATAAAATTTAGGAGAGAGATATTTTTTGCTGTAAAGATTAAGCTTATAAGTATTAAAAGAGCCTGCCGCAGCCGTAACATCAAGTACATCCATTGCATCTTTGCGTGTAACAATATTAATAGCTCCTCCAAGTGCATCGCTCCCCAGCTCTAATGGAACGACTCCTTTATACACCTCAACCCTTTCGGTTTGTTCTACAGGTATAATACCAATTGTTTGTGTTTCACCTAAGTTATCAGTTGGCATGCCATCAATAAAAAATTTAACCTGCTTGCCTGTGATGCCATTTAAAAAAAAGTCAGCTCTGCTTCCGTATCCTCCATTTACCCTAATCCTTACTCCACTGATACGTTTAAAAATATCTATTATATTCTGGTTCGTCTTATAATACGGCTTGGTATTTATTATGGATACATTACCGGGTTTTTGTTGCATTACTTTTATCACTGAACTGGTAATTGTTACATCTTCTAATTTTTTAATTGCAGCACTGTCTATCTGTCCCCAGGCAGATAGACTATACAATGGCAGTAAAAAAATCAAATTATATCGGAGTAAAAAAATGATCACAAGCTTAATTAAAATTATTTTTAAAAGTAAATTCATACATAGGCAGTATGAGGTTATTATCCTGCATTTCTGTTAATGCATTACTATGGATATTTTCACCTGTTTTTAATCCATCAGTATTTTTCCATAATAAAGCATACTCGTTTTCAAGAATATATCCTTCATTTGTATTGGCATGCATAGTATGAATAATATTTGTGCCTGATTTATCAGGCATTGTTATTATTTCCTGGTTCCGGTTGAGCAGCGGCTGTTCGTTTGAATGTAGAGCTATCGTTTCTTTGCCCTCATTATATCGTAAAAAGCATGGATTATTAACTGGTAGTTCTATACTAGCATTACCATCTAATTGTATATCCTGATAGTGATATGATTGTTCAAGCATTGTAATAATCTCTGCATATAAAATTTCGGGAGATTGATTTTGGATACATACCTTATTATCATTAATTTTTTTTATAGATATCTTATCTACATAGAAGAAATCTTCGTCTTTAGTAAGGGAATACTTTAACGTCCCTTCCACATACACCTCAGAAAGCAGTGTATATTTTCCCGGTATTGCATCTACAGCTGTATTATAAGTAAAATAATAGTGTATGCCGGTTTCTATCCGCTCCAAAATTTCTTTAAGCCCTTGCTTCCCTGATTGGTGTTGCAGGTAAGATGCTAGAACTAACAAAGGCGGACTTCCATTTAGGGAATTACCAGGTGACTTATCATTTTTTACTTTTGGAAAACCAAGAACATGCTGTTCAAAAAGCATTGTTGTATAACCCAATGGATCAGTTACCCATATACGTATAAAAGGGCAAATATGATGTACAGAAAGGCTGCTGACATTAAAATTCCAATGAATAGTAACAGGCTTTCCTGCGGTTGTTCTTTTAGGAAATATGCTCATATTATCAGCAGGTTTTTCTTAACAGGTTAATTTTCGATTTACTATATTGCCGTGGATATATTTCAAACCATTTTAGTACCGTATCCTCCCCTAATACATCATATACCGTACTTACCAAAGCTTCAAATTTTTTCAGGTACTCTTCTTTTGCCGCTGTAGGGTTATCAGCTGCTAGCTTTTTAGATGCTTCCTTCTCTGATTTGCTGGCAGGTAAATGATGCAGGTATTCGTTGAAGTATGTAGTGGAAAAATGATGGTATACCTTGGTAAACAAAATAAAATTATGCCACATCTCATCTATAATCAATAGCTCATCAGGTATAAATACTGATGGGTATTTAGCCAGGTATAAAAATTTTTTAGTTTCCCTAAAAATATCTTCCGCTTCATCCGGTGCTATATCAAATTGATCGCAAAACCTTGATATCACGTCTTCGTTTCTATATTGCAATATTGTTGCTAAGTCTGTTTGCATGTATTTTATAAGAAAATAATTATATGTAATTAGTTAAAGCCTGCTTCAATTCGGATTATTTTATGAAATAACCGCAGGCAATTTTCATAGCTTTATATGAACTTGTTACCTGCGATTATTTAATTTATCAGCTTAGATTCCTATGCGGCAATGTCCACATTTATGACAATGGATACTTTCAGCTGATGATTGTTGTGCTTTTGCAGCCATTATTTTTTGAATAAGGGCCTGCTTTTTTTCAATTTGTACTTTTTTCATTTCTATTTTATTAGATTATTAGTGCCTACTCTATCCGGTTTTCGGCATCCCCGTTATTGCGCAATAATTTTTTATATAGTTTGTAAATACAACTCTTCAATTTCTTTAGCGTGTAATGGTGTATTATTATTGATAATGTTAACCAGCTGTCCTTGTTTCATAATACCAATAGAAGTAGCTACATCCCTGGCCCTGAAAATGTCGTGGGCAGCCATCAAAATAGTCACACCATTATTTTTCAAGTTCAACAAAAGTTCAGAAAATTCATTAGCTGCTTTAGGGTCTAACCCACTGGTAGGTTCATCTAATAACAACACCTTAGCGTTTTTAGCAAGTGCAATAGCAATACCTACTTTTTTGGCGCATCCCTTTACTATAATTTCCCACCCGCTTATTATATGCATCTGTTTGCAGACCTGCTTTCTGTAAAAAATCGGCTAAAATTTCTTTAGAATATTTAAATCCTGCCAATGAGGAAAAAAATGAAAGGTTCTCCAAACCTGAAAGATTAGGATATAGTAATACCGTTTCCGGTAGATAGGCCAATAGTTTTTTGGTTTCGCTTTGGTATTGCCAAACGTTTAAACCATTAATTTTTGCTTCACCGGACGTTGGCCTGATAAAACCTAAGAAACAGTTGATGGTAGTTGTTTTGCCTACCCCGTTCTGGCCAAGCAAAGCAAAAATTTCGCCTTTATTAATAAGTAAATTCAAGTTGTTCAAAGCAATTTGTTCACCATATTGCTTAGTGAGATTAATAGCATGGAGCATTGTATAATAATATTTCCCCCTAGTATTTATTTACTAGCAGAATTAAACAATTATTTGTATCAGGAATTGTAAAGTATATTATACAAATGCAGGCGGGGCTCTGCCTGAAATAAATTTATCAAGGCGTGAAAAAATCAAAAACCGATTTGGTGTATCCTTTTTGGTAAGGAAAATTAATGGAGTAATACAGTTAAAAAAATAAGTAAGATCTGTATCCTTTGCAAAATGGTACTCACAGATAGTGCAGGTATTTTCTGCATTTATTTTTAAGTCTTTCTGGTATGAGAAAGAAATTTTGCTTTCAGTAAAACTTTTTGAATGGGTATGTGAATCGTCATGTTTATGTAACAACTTTACTCCATTTATTACAAACATTAATAGCAGTAATAAACCGGAGATAATTGTTTTATTTTTTATTAGACTTTTCATTTGCGGATACAAATATAGGGGGAATTTATTAATTGCAACAATATTGCAAATAGTAAATTATTTTTTATTTATTTTAGTAATACAAAAAGAGCACACCCTAAAGCATGCCCCTTTCATCTTTCAACTTTGCTAATTAAATCTTACCTATTTTACCTTTTCTTTTTTCATCTCTTCCATCTTTTGTAACTGCTCCGCAGTAAATATTTTTTTATGCTGTTCTTTTACAGATTCTTTTAATGCCATCATCTGCTCTTTTTTTTGTTCCTTGGATAATGATTCATTTTCTTTGATGGATTTCATCCCGGCTTTCATTGCTTCACGCTGGTTTTTCATTTCTGTTACCTGCGCATCCGTAAGGTCTAATTTGGATTTCATTTTATCCATTTTCTTTGCATGGTGTTCTTTTGCTTTTGATTCACGCTCTGCTTTAAGAGTAGCCATTTTTGTTTGTTGTTCAGCAGTAAGTATATTATTGAATTTTTCTTTTTGTTCTTCGTGTAATGCCTTTTTTTTGCTATGATAATCTGCTGCAGTTTTATCTAGTTCAGCTATTTGTTTTTTATATTCTTCTTTGTATTGTTTGGCCTGTTGTTTTTGATCAGCGGATAAATCAATTTGTTGCATCATATCCTGCTTATGCTTTCCGTGATGTTTTTTAGATTCACGTTTTTGTTGTGCAAATACAGATGAACCTGTTATTGCTATGGCCAGTAGGAAAAGGGTTATTTTTTTCATTGCTATAAATTTTTATTTGTTATAATGGATAGACAATGGCAGGAGGGTGAAGTTTAATTACAGAATGTAAAGGAATGTTAAAGCGTATCTTTATTGGCGAGTTGCCCGCAAGCTGCATCAATGTCTTTTCCCCGGCTTCGGCGCACTCGTACGTTCACCTTATTTTTAGCCAGGTAATCAGTAAATAATTGTGTGGTATCTTCATCAGGTTTTATGAATGCAGCATTAGCTATAGAATTGTATTCAATTACATTTACTAGCCGGGTGGGTATTTTTTTATAAATTTTTACCAGGTCTTCTGCATCCTGTAACGAATCGTTTACATTATTTAATAAAATATATTCGAGGGTAATATCATTTTTGTCTGCTCGTAAAAGTAATTCAGCGCTTCTATTAACACCTGTATATTATTGCTTTCATTAATAGGCATTATTTCATTACGTTTTTCATCATTAGCGGCATGCAATGACATAGCCAGGTTGAACCGTACTTTATCATCGCCCAATTGCCTGATCATTTTAGCTACACCGGCAGTAGATACAGTAATTCGTTTAGGGCTCATGCCCATGCCATCATTGGAAGTAATTTTATCAATGGCTTGTAATACGTTTTTATAATTGAGCAAAGGTTCGCCCATGCCCATGAAAACGATGTTGGTTAATTTTTTACCGTAAGTAACTTCTGTTTGCTGATTGAGTAAAGCGACCTGGTCGTATATTTCATCAAAATTGAGATTTCGTTTACGGTCCATATAGCCGGTTGCACAGAACTTACAGCTAAGACTACAGCCAACCTGTGAAGAAACACAGGCAGTTTGGCGAGTTTCAGTAGGTATAAGCACTCCTTCAATCATATGGCCGTCAAATGTTCTGAACCTGGATTTTAAAGTGCCATCACCGCTGTGTTGAGTAGTATCAACAGCTAGGGCAGGTAAAGTAAAATTTTCGGATAATTTCTGGCGCAGTTCTTTGGAGAGATTGCTCATATCATCAAAGTTGCGGGCATGTTGTTTCCAGATCCATTCATAGGCTTGTATGGCCCGGAATTTTTTATCCCCGATAGATTCAAAATATTCTTTTAATTCCGGTAAAGTGAGTGTCCGTATATTTTTTTTCGCCAACATGGTGCAAAGATAAACTTTGTAAGGCAGAAGCACTAATTACACTAATTTTTCGCGAATTTTATATAATTATTAATTATATTTTCGCATAGATAAAAGTTTAATAGTAGTACTGACGATGAACGTAATGCGACGCAACGATGATGCTATGAAAAACCGTTGCCGGTAACAAAAAAATATTTTTATGCAAAAAGTTTATGTAATTGATGCTATCCGTACACCGATAGGAAAATATGGCGGTGCTTTAAGTACTGTGAGGCCGGATGATTTATTGGCGATGGTGATAAAGGCATTAATAAAAAGGAATGATAGTATTGATATCAATGCTATTGAAGATGTAATTGCCGGTGCTGCCAACCAGAGTGGCGAGGATAACCGTAATGTGGCCCGTATGGCGGCTTTGCTGGCCGGACTGCCGGCATCGGTGGCGGGGAATACGGTAAACAGGTTGTGCGCCAGCGGGCTACAGGCTATAATGGATGCTGCCCATGCAATAGCTTGTGGCGATGGTGAGCTGATGATTGCATGCGGGGTGGAAAGTATGACAAGGGCGCCTTTTGTAATGGCTAAAAGCGCTACGGCTTTTGGAAGAGAGCCTCAGGTTTTTGATACTACCTTAGGCTGGCGTTTTATTAATAAAAATTTGTCTGAATTATATTATCCTTATACAATGGGAGAGACTGCTGAAAATGTTGCCAAACAATGGAATATAAGCAGGGAATCGCAGGATGAATTTGCACTGGCGAGCCAGCAAAAATATGCAGTGGCTTTGGAGGCTGGTAAATGGACGGAAGAAATATTGCCGGTGACTGTGCAGAATGGTAAAGAAATCTTAACGTTTGATAAAGATGAGCATCCCCGTTTATCTTCTCTGGAAAAACTGGGTCAGCTTAAACCTGCTTTTGCAAAAGATGGATCAGTAACTGCAAACAACAGCAGTGGTATTAATGATGGGGCTGCAGCAATGTTATTGGCTAGTGAAGGTGCGGTAAAAAAATATGGGTTACAACCAATGGCAGTCATTAAAAGCATGGCAGTGAGTGGGGTAGATCCGGCTGTAATGGGTATGGGGCCGGTGCCTGCTACCAATAAAGCTTTACAGCGTTCAGGCCTAACCGTAAGTGATATTAATTTGGTGGAATTAAACGAGGCTTTTGCTTCACAGTCCCTTGCCTGCATACAGGATTTAGGATTGGATATAAATAAAATAAATGTAAATGGAGGGTCTATAGCTTTGGGGCACCCGCTGGGATGCAGTGGTGTACGGATATCCACTACTTTATTGTATGAACTGAAAAGGCGAAAAGAAAAATATGGCCTTGCTACCATGTGTGTAGGCGTGGGCCAGGGTGCTGCAATTATTTACGAAGCTTTATAGTTTATATAATAATCTCCTTACCATCCTGTAATTTATTATTATGGATAATACTAATAATGCAGCCGATACTATCCATACAGATTTATCTATTAGGGGTGATACTTCTTCTCTATTATTTAGTACAAAATGCTGGAAACAGTATTGTAAAAAAACTGTAAGTACCAATACGGATGTAATGATTATGGTATACACCGGTATCCATCTTTTTGCAACTGTGCGGCTTAGCCATCCGGGAGAGTAACCGAGCGTAAGCAATAGTTGCAAATTATCCTTGCTGCGTGCTATCATTAGTTGTAAATAAAATGAAAATAATATCATAGCTAGTAAAATTACTAATACTCCAAAACCCGCCAGGCCGGTAACTACGGATTGTAAAATTTGCTTTATCCTGCCAAACTTAGTTTTATCTTTATTGATGCGGTAGTCTTTCTGTTCAAGATAACTGAGCAACTCGGGGTTATTGGCATCTTTGGTTTTTAAATATACCCTTGATGCCGGAACGTCGGTTACATTGGCTAAACTTTTATTGGCCCACAACATGAAATTTTCCGGCACTAATATAGAGTTTATCCTGTCGCTTACTGCTATGATACGGGCTTTAAAGTTTTGTACACCTCCATTAAAATAACATTCCAAAATAACAGGTACTGATGCAATGCTTTTTTCTGATAGCTGGGGTAAATCCTGGCTGGGTGCAAATACATTGTACATTTCTAAAAAATCGGAAGAGAAAATAATCGGAACATCTAATTGTCCTTCTTTCCAGGTAAATTCAGGGGGCACGGTATCAATAAATTTTTCATTAAGCGATTCTAAAAATAAATCGGTGCTGAATGGTAAAATATTGCCGGCGCTGGCTTTTACCCTGAACTGATTGGCAATCAACGGAGCTGCATCATCCAAAAAAGGTTGTGATTGTATTTCTTTAATATCTGCCATATTGAACCGGTTATCTTTAGCCATGTTCTTTGAGGTAATATTTTTTGTGATGGAAATAAAATCATAACCGTCTTTCCTCGTATTTTTATTTTTTATAAGCTGGTTAATGTTGATATACATTTGTAAGTCACATAATAATAAAAGCACACCTACGCCCAAACCGGCATAGCTAAACCAACGGGAAATTTTGTTTTGTTTGCTATTTAAAAAGGGCTCAATATTTTTAAACGAAAGCTTCATTATGACATTAATGTTTACGAGTTCATTGTTATAGCCTATAAATATAAAGTTCTGTCAGCATTAAAATATTCTATCGGTTTTAAATCGGCTAATATAATAGAGGCATTTCTTTCTAATGCTTCTTCTTCAATTAATTGCATGGCTATTTTCCTGTTATTCTCATCTAAGTGGCTGAATGGCTCATCTAAAATTAAAAAAGTAAAAGGTTGCTGTAGTGACCGGATGATGGCTATACGCTGCTGTTCACCATAGCTGCATGTTTTGGCTGTATTGTTTAATTTGTTGGCAATGCCCAGCTTTTCTGCCATTTCATCTATTTTATCAGTAGAGTGGTATGGCTGCAAGATTCTTTTTATGCTTAAATTTTCTTCTACTGTTTGCTCGGCAAATAACCTGAGGTCTTGAAATACTACACTTAAAATTTTTTTTCTGTATGTAGAAAATTTATCAGCATTAAAGCCTGAAACTGATTTTTTATCATATAAAATAGTTCCGGAATAATCTTTTCGTAAACCATAAAGGAAGTGGATTAAAGAAGTTTTTCCACTGCCACTGGGCGCTACGATTTGTATTTTTTCTCCGGCATTAAATACAACTTCCTTATTCCAGATTTGGGAATTAGCGATTTTTTCTTGCTCTAAAAATGTAGGTGTTACATTGTTAAGATGAATGTGCTGCATATTGTGTAATACAAAGGCTATAAATTATTATAGCCTTTGTAAATTATATTATTTATTTTTTTTTGATGTATCAGTTGGCAATTCACTTATTGGGGCTTCGACTACTATTTCAGTAGTATCTTTTTCATCATACATCCTGTCATCTTCATCTATTTTGGAACGCATTTGTTCCCATTCTTTATTTCTCTTTTTTTCTTGTTCTTTTTGTAAAGTTCCAATAGCTCCAATATATGTATTCAGTTGCTTAAGGCTATTGGTGTTTTTATCCACCAGGTTTATTTCAAATGTCTGGGTAAGGCCGCCATCCTGGTATTTGCCGCCCATTAAATATGCATTTTCCCACATTTTTACTGATAGGTCATATATTGCTTTTGCTGTGCTGTCTTTTGTTGTTTTAGATTCAAATTTGCGCATTAAATATTGTAAATCTGCATAGCCGCCGATCGGGCTGCCGCTTATTTTTTTAATAAAATCAAATTTAGTTTCCGAATTGGTTAAATATTTATCTACATTTTCTTTATTGTTGCCTATTACAAAATATTTATCGTTAGAATTGTAATGTACGGAAACAGACATATCATTCATTCCTCTTTTTTTGGCCTAATTTTTTTACTCCGTTTATAATCAATTTAAATGCATCTTTATCTGCAATACTTGTAGCAAATAAAATATCAGGTTCTGAAGTAGTGTAAGTAGTAGTGGTTGTTGTACTGTCAAAAGATGGGTAAGTGTGTACAGTTTCTTTAATATCTGTTATTGCAAATACAGCATCTCCTTTATTAGCTTTTATAAAATCATCTACACTAAAACCTACAAATGCCATTCCCATGTTTAGCATTTCACCAAAGCCGGTTAATTCTATTATTTCTTTGATAGCTTCAGGCTTATAATTTATGGCAAATAAAACGGGGATATCTTTAGCCGGTATACGTTTAATCATATCTTCATTTATGCCATTGCCTTCATATTTTTTATAAATTTTGCTTAATTCTTTACTGGCATAGTATTTAGCGTCAACTACTATTTTGCCTTTTTCAAAATTAATTGTAGCTGTAGTTCTTGTATCTGCATACATCTTGGTTAAGTTAGGCATCATCATTCCCCCCATGCTGGGCATATCACTGTATAAAGATTCTCCATTCATCCAGAAATGAACGTCTCCTTCTTTTTTCATCAGCTCTGTAAATTTTTCATCTTTTGCCAGGCTATTGCTTTCTTTTAATGCAAAAATTGATTTACTTAAAGCATTAATATCTCTTGGAGCAGCTTTAGATTCTCTGGCATAATCATACGACTTAAAATCGGGCATATCAATGATGTAAATAAATTTCTCTTTATTCCATCCTGCTGCGATTGGTGACTTGGTCACATATTTTAATTCTCCATCTTCGCTTTTAATTCCTCCGCTAATTGCTTCATTGGTAAAAGCGCTGAATTTTGCAGCATCCTTTATATCGCCTTGTATACAGGAATATGCACCTGACGAATCTTTCATTCCAAAAATTATCAGCTCGCCTTTAATATCAATACCGCTGTTTTCCGGGTTATCCAATAATTTTTTTACAAATGAAGGTATAGCTGTATCGCTATAAGAATCCTTAAAAAACTGGCTTTGTTTAATTTCATCCCAGGGAAGTTTGGAAGATAAGGATCCCATATTTACATGCATTACTAAAGGAGCATCTTTAGGTATATATTTCCCTTGTTTGTTTGTTTTAGTACAAGATGCCAAAATGAAAATGGCTGCAATGCAGGTTAAAAAGTAAGATCTGAAGTGTGTTTGCATAAAAGTTAATTAAATAATTAAAGTCAAAGATATAGTTTAGTTGGTATTAAAAAATTCTACTATTTTATCTAAAGCCACCATATGCTGTTGGCTGGTATTCAAATTTTTTATCTGGCAATATTGTTGTTCAATTTCCTGGTTACCTATAATAATTGCATAAGGTATTTTTTTTCTTTCTGCATAGCTAAACTGTTTGGAAATTTTTACAGGCTCTAAAAATAATTCGCATGAAATTCCATTTTTTCTTAACTGTTGCATTACTTGAAAAGCAAAATTACTTTCTTTATCCCCCATATTAAAAAATATTGCTGCAGGACCGGATTGTAAAGTTTCAGGAAATAAATTCAGCTCTTCCATTACGTCATAAATCCTATCAACCCCAAAACTGATACCTACCCCCCGGAATATTTGGCACACCGAATAAACCCGTCAGATCATTATATCTGCCACCACCGCCAATGCTTCCTATTTTTACTTCAGCTGGTGCTTTTACTTCATAAATAATTCCTGTGTAATAGTTAAGACCTCTTGCAAGGGTAAGATCCACATTGCATTTTACACCGAATGCAGCAGTTTTTTCGTAAACATATCTTATCTCCGCCATGCCTTGTATGGCAAGCTCTTCATCACCAATAATATTTTGTAATTGAACAAATTTTTCTTCATTATCACCGCTTATAGTTAAATATTTTTCAACTACGCCAACCTGTTGTTCTGTTAATCCTTTTTCAGCTAATTCAACTTTTACTTTCTCTAATCCTATTTTATCCATCTTGTCGATGGCAACAGCAATATTGGTGATATTTTCTACGCCGCCACATTTTATTGCTAAAGCTGTAAGAATTTTTCTATTGTTAATACACAATTGATAATTAAGTAACCCCAGCTTTGTAAATACATCATGGTAAATTAAACAAAGCTCCACTTCATTTAATAAATTATCACTGCCCACTACATCAGCATCACATTGGGTAAATTCCCGGTATCTTCCTTTTTGGGGCCTGTCTGCACGCCATACTGGTTGTATCTGGTATCGTTTGTAAGGAAAAATCAATGTATTATGGTTCATCGCTACATACCTGGCAAAAGGAATGGTAAGGTCATATTTTAAAGCCCTTTCAGTTATTTCCGATGTATTTTTTCCGGCTAATAATTTATCAAAACCAGTTTTAGCTTTATCAATATTTTTTGGATCATTTAATCCATTGTTTAAAATTTTAAAAATTAGTTTATCACCTTCCTCTCCGTATTTCCCCATAAGGGTATCTAAATTTTCCATCGCCGGAGTTTCCAAAGGTTCAAACCCATACACTTCAAATACTCTTTTAATGGTAGATAAGATAAAATTTCTTTTTTTCAAAATTGAAGATGGAAAATCTCTTGTACCTTGAGGGATGGAAGGCTTAGTCATTTTTTAATTTTTATAAAGAAGATTGCAAACTTATTATTTAACGTGTTGTGCTATTAAAAACTCAAAGCATGTTTGATTTGAGCTAATTTTTTCCATTTAAATGGTTAATCCAATGCAAAATCGACATGGAAGACAGTTTTGAAGCCAATCTTACAGCCAAACCCTCATAAGATTTTGCATAATTACGTTTCAAATTGAATTGATCGCACATTTGTGCAAAAAATGTTTCAACCATTTGTCTTTTCGATTTGTACTTTTTAGGATATTTTTGTAATCATGTTGATTGTTCCTAAAAGGTACTTTTAATGTTACTTTATACTGTTCAAATAAATCCATTTGTAAGG
The DNA here is from genome assembly GCA_016713965.1 of Chitinophagaceae bacterium. Taxonomy (GTDB): domain Bacteria; phylum Bacteroidota; class Bacteroidia; order Chitinophagales; family Chitinophagaceae; genus Ferruginibacter. The sequence goes on along the minus strand of JADJOC010000002.1, from coordinate 105,829 downwards.
TCTTTGATATATAGGCCCTATCGCCAAGCATCTTCTTTTCTGTTGGCAAATTTTTACCTGTTTCAGGAAATTAATATCATGTACATTCGCTTTTGTAATACCACTTTGTTGAACTACTCCATTATCAAAAATTATGACATGTAGTTTGTAACCAATAAACCAGCCTTTGTTAACAGCACTCCACCCTTTGGCCGGAGCCGTTTCATATGATTTTCGAAATGATTTGAACCTTTTTTCTCTTGCCATTTTTACAACAGGAACAGGAATGCTGTCTACAATCATTGCCTGGCTTTGATTTGCAAGCTTAGACGATATATGTTCCTGCACCTCAATGATGAATGGTGCCAGCCGTTTTCTTCTTCTATTAAAACGGCTTCGATCTATTAAATTCGGAAAGTATGAAGCATAATCTTTTTTTAATTTACTCCATAACAAATTTTCAGAATCAATACTTAATGCCTCCATACAACAAGCCAATGAAACGATTTCCAGGTCATTCATTTTGGGGCGCACAGGATAAACCTGAAAATTTGTTTTATAACCCGTTTCATTTTTAAAGATCTTTGCAAATGCCGTAGAATTTGCTGAAATTTGTTCGGATGTTGTGCATATTGTTTAGAAAGTTTAGTCACTTACCTAGACAACTTCACAACATCTTTTTATTCAAATTAGTACAACTTTATTTATTAACATTTGTTAATAGCACAACACGTTATTATTTAGTATTTATTAACTGTTAAACATTTACTAATGCTATTAAATGAAAATACTCCTCAGTTTAATAACCTCCGCGGTTTTTGATGCCATTAATTTGCCGCAAAGATAATCGGCTACCTGCATTTATAATCTCTTTTATGGAATTAAGTATATGCCGCATCTAATGATGTAATATATTACACAGTTTAGCATTAATATTTTCTTTTACAAGGGTTATATAGATATCCATTCAGAATACCGGCAAAAATTATACAATTCCTTTTAAGTTTGTCTGTCAATAGCAAATGATGTAAATTGGCAGTTCAAAAAAAGTAAAGCGTTTAGAAAATAGTTTAATATTTTTAATTTGAAAATATGGCATTAGAAGAATTTGAGAATGAACCATTAAATGAACGCGAAAAAGCAATTGTAAGAATGCGCTCTGTCACTAACTATGTAATGGGAATTTTTTTAATAATGGCCGGGTGTTTTTTTATGTTCCCCTTACGTGTCACCCAGCCTTATATTGATCAATACGATCCTGTAATGATAAAGATATTCGCACTATTATGTATGTTGTATGGAAGTTTTAGAATATATCGTGGTTATAAAAAAAATTATTTTAAAAATTGATATATAGTATAAATTATTTTAAATTTTTTTGTGCAGTTTTTTTGTGCTCTTTTTTATTTTCACATTGTACAAATAATAAAGATAAAAAGAAAGCTGTTGCTACTGATACGCCTACATCAGGCACTATTCATATCAGCGTGGATGAAACCTTTGAACCAGTGATTTCCGAACAAATAAAAGTTTATGAATCAATTAATCCTAATGCAAAATAATTGCGCATTATAAATCTGAAGCCGATTGCCTGAAGGATTTATTTAATGATACTATTAATAGAATGGTTATAGTTACAAGAGGTTTATCCGTAAAAGAGTCAAGGTTTTTTAATGATTCCTTATCTTATACTCCTAATTCCGATGAAGTAGCAACTGATGCCATTGCTGTAGTGGTAAATGCCAGTAATACTGATACGGTATTTTCTTTACAAGAGCTTCAGCAGTTGCTTACCGGTGAGTTAGGTAATAAATTAAATGTGGTATTCGATGGCTTAAACGCTACAAGTACAGTACGTTTTGTAATGGACAGTATTTTAAAGGGACGGCAATTTGATACCAATGTAGTAAAAGCTGTAAGAAATAGTAAAGAAGTATTAAATTATGTAGCAAATAATGCACAATCAATCGGCTTTGTAGGGTTTAGCTGGATTGGAAATCCCGAAGATACCAGCCAGGTAAAAATGTTAAATAAATTAAAAATTGCTTATCTGAAATGTGATGTGTGCAGCGATACGCCATTTGTAAAACCTACACAGCGTGGTATACTGTCCAGAAGGTATCCTTTGGTACGTCATTTGTACTACATATTAAAAGAAAATTGGAATGGCCTTGGATCAGGATTTATAAATTTTTTAAAATACGAAAAAGGACAACTTATTTTCAGAAGATCTTATCTCGGGCCAAGAATGGATTTTGATATCAGGAATGTTTTAATCAAAGAAAAGTTATAATATTTTACCTTAATTTTAATTACCATACTCTATATAAATTAATTTATTAAGTTAAATAGAAAAAACAAACATGATGAATAAAATCAAAGCAAGTTTATTTTTAGCAGCAAGTTTGTTTGTTGCTAATTTTATTAAGGCGCAAAGCTTGGAAGACGGAAAAAAGTTTATGTATTATGAAAAATACAAAAGTGCCAGATCAATATTTGAAAAGCTGGCAACAGCTAATCCAAATGATGATGTTGCAACTTATTGGTTAGGGCAATCAATGATACTATCCGAAAGCAATACTGATGTAGCTGGGGCAAAAAACCTCTATCAAAAAGTTTTAGCTGCTAATAGTAACAGTGCATTACTAACTGCAGGGATGGGGCATATAGAATTGCTGGAAGGAAAAACCCAGGATGCCCGTAATAGGTTTGAAACAGCTATTTCCCTAAGCCAGGGCAAAAGCATTCCTGTATTAAATGCCATTGGTTTTGCAAATATAAATGCAAAACAAGGCGATGCATCTTATGCTATTGATAAGTTAAAGCAGGCTACCACTCTTAAAGGCTTTAAAGATCCCGATGTATATGCCAATATGGGAGACGCTTACAGAAAATTTGCTGATGGCGGTAACGCATTACAATCTTATGAAGCAGCACTCCGCATAGATCCTAATTATGCCAGGGCATCTTATAGAATAGGTAAAATTTTCCAGACACAAGGCTATTCACAAGAAGAAATATACATGAAGTATTTTAATGAAGCTATTGCTAAAGATGCTGCATACGGGCCCGTGTATGAAAATCTATACCAGCTTTTTTATAGCACTAATGTAGGAAAATCAGCAGAATACCTGGACAAATACTTAGCAACAAAAGGAGAAGATGAGCCAAATGCATGTTATTACAGGGCATCAATGAAATATGCCCAGGGCGATTTTGCAGAAGCCGTTACCGAGGCTGATAAATGTATTGCAGCTGCAGGTGCATCATCGCCATTTCCTAACTTATACGGGTTAAAAGGTTATGCTTATAACAGGCTTGGAGATTCTATAAATGCCAAAGCTGCATTGGATTTATATTTCCAAAAACAAAATCCTGAAAAAATAGGCCCGACAGATTATACGACTTATGCATCAATTTTATTGAAATTTCCGGGTAACGAACAACTTGCAGGAACATATGTAGATAAGGCGGTTGAATTAGACAGTACAGAAGCCGGTAAAGTAGGCCAGCTTAAAACAATTGCAACAGCATACGAATCACGTAAATTGTATAAAGAAGCAGGTGACTGGTACAAAAAAATATTAAATGTAAAAGCTGCCCCAACTAAAACTGATATTTATAATGCTGGTTACGGTTACTTCCGTTCAGGCAATTTTGATTCATCAGCGGCATTGTTTAATTTATATACTCAAAAGTTTCCGGAAGATATTTTTGGATACTATATGGTGGGCAAATCATATTGGGGCATTGATACTACCATGGAGAAGGGATTAGCTAATCCTGCTTTTCAAAAAGCTATAGAAATTGGCGAAGCCACAGCCGATAGTATGAAAGTTAGAATCAAGAATCAATTAATTGGAAGCTATAAATATATGATCGCTTATTCAGCCAATGTGAAGCAGGATAAAGCAGAAGCACTGGCTTATTGTGATAAGGTATTGGCAGTAGATCCGGCTGATGAAGAAACAATACGTAATAAAGCAGCAATAGCAAATATGAAAGCAGGTACCGGCGCTAAGACAAAATCTACAGAAACTTCTGGCACTAGTACTACAGCAGCAGGTGCAAAACCTAAAAGTCCTGCAAAATAAAATATAAACAATTAACGTGTTGTGCTATTAACAAATGTTAATAAATAAAGTTGTACTAATTTGAATAAAAAGATGTTGTGAAGTTGTCTAGGTAAGTGACTAAACTTTCTAAACAATATGCACAACATCCGAACAAATTTCAGCAAATTCTACGGCATTTGCAAAGATCTTTTTAAAAATGAATGGTTATAAAACAAATTTTCAGGTTTATCCTGTGCGCCCCAAAATGAATGACCTGGAAATCGTTTCATTGGCTTGTTGTATGGAGGCATTAAGTATTGATTCTGAAAATTTGTTATGGAGTAAATTAAAAAAAGATTATGCTTCATACTTTCCGAATTTAATAGATCGAAGCCGTTTTAATAGAAGAAGAAAACGGCTGGCACCATTCATCATTGAGGTGCAGGAACATATATCGTCTAAGCTTGCAAATCAAAGCCAGGCAATGATTGTAGACAGCATTCCTGTTCCTGTTGTAAAAAATGGCAAGAGAAAAAAAGGTTCAAATCATTTCTGAAAATCATATGAAACGGCTCCGGCCAAAGGGTGGAGTGCTGTTAACAAAGGCTGGTTTATTGGTTACAAACTACATGTCATAATTTTTGATAATGGAGTAGTTCAACAAAGTGGTATTACAAAAGCGAATGTACATGATATTAATTTCCTGAAACAGGTAAAAAAATTTGCCAACAGAAAAGAAGATGCTTGGCGATAGGGCCTATATATCAAAGACCTTACAAATGGATTTATTTGAACAGTATAAAGTAACATTAAAAGTACCTTTTAGGAACAATCAACATGATTACAAAAAATATCCTAAAAAGTACAAATCGAAAAGACAAATGGTTGAAACATTTTTTGCACAAATGTGCGATCAATTCAATTTGAAACGTAATTATGCAAAATCTTATGAGGGTTTGGCTGTAAGATTGGCTTCAAAACTGTCTTCCATGTCGATTTTGCATTGGATTAACCATTTAAATGGAAAAAAATTAGCTCAAATCAAACATGCTTTGAGTTTTTAATAGCACAACACGTTAAACAATTATAAATATTAAACCCCGTTATAATAAAATATTAACGGGGTTTAATATTTATTATATTGAAAATTGACTATGCTGTTGTATTTTTGCAAATCGATAGAAACTCAGTTTATGCAATTTTTTTTACTACAAACCGCTCAATCAAATACAGCAGCAAATTATCTGCCTATTGCCATACAATTAATTTTTGCAATAGGCTTTATAGCCACTATGATGGGACTGACGCATTACTTAGGCCCTAAGCGTAATACAAAAGAAAAATTGCAAAATTTTGAAAGCGGCATCGATATTAAAGGAAATGCACGCCAGCCAATGGCAATTAAATATTTTTTGGTAGCAATTCTATTCGTTTTATTTGATGTAGAGGTAATATTTTTTATCCTTACGCAGTAAATTTCAGAGAATTAGGTTGGAATGGTTTTATAGCAGTAGTAATGTTTGTAAGCCTTTTTTTATCAGGATTTATTTATATCATAAAAAAGGTGCATTAACCTGGGAGGATTAAGTATAATTTGCATATATGCCAATGTGCATATATGCCAATCAACAATATTTTCATGAACAAAAAAAATGATATGACAAGTAAAAATTCCTTACAATGTAAAGAATTTGCACATTTGCATATTAGCACATCAGCATATTAATTATGAGCCGTCCGGTACAATATAATAATTTTGTAAAATTCGAAGGTATTCCTGAAGGATACCAGGGAGAAGGATTTATGGCAACCAGCTTTGATAAAGTGATAGGCCTGGCCCGTAAAAACTCTATCTGGCCTTTGCCTTTTGCTACCAGCTGTTGCGGTATAGAATTTATGGCTACTATGGCCAGTCATTATGATCTGGCACGTTTTGGTTCAGAAAGAGTAGGCTTTTCACCACGCCAATGCGATTTATTGATGGTAATGGGAACAATTGCCAAAAAAATGGGCCCTATATTAAAGCAGGTATATTTACAAATGGCTGAACCCCGCTGGGTAATATCAGTAGGAGCCTGTGCATGCAGCGGCGGCATATTTGATACTTATTCGGTTTTGCAGGGTATAGATCAGATAATTCCAGTGGATGTATATGTACCCGGATGCCCTCCAAGACCAGAAGCGATTTTAGATGGGTTTATGAAAATTCAGGAACTCGTACATGCAGAAGGATTAAGAAGAAGGCACGGTGACCGCTACAAAGAATTATTAGCAGGATATGGGATTGAATAGTTGATAGTTTGATGTTTAAAGTTTCAAGTTGTGAAAAATAGATTAGCAACAAACTTTAAATCTGAAACCTCAAACCCGAAACTTAAAACAATGGCAATTACCAACGAAATAGTAAAACAAAAATTAACAGAGAAATTTGGAGATCAACTGGTTGATTGGCAGGAACCTTATGGAATGTTGACATTTTCATCATCCGATAAAGACTTAAATTTAAAAGTTCTCCGGTTTTTATATGATGATGCTGAGTTACGGTTTCAATTTTTAACCGATTTACAGGCAGTGCATTACCCCGATAAAAAAGGAGAAGAGCTGGCGGTAGTATACCATTTGCATAATTTAGTGGATAATGTGAGAATAAGGTTTAAAGTTTTTGCATCCATAGAAAAACCCGATGTATTTAGTGCAACAGCATTATACCAGGCTGCCAACTGGATGGAAAGAGAAACTTATGATTTTTTTGGGGTAAATTTTATCGGTCATCCTAATTTGATAAGAGTATTAAATGTAGATGAGATGGACTATTTTCCAATGCGTAAAGAATTTCCCCTGGAAGACCAGAGCAGGATTGATAAAGATGATGAAATGTTTGGAAGGTAAATTCTAACCGCAGAGGCGCTGATGCGCAAAGCAATAAATCTATCTCTGCGGCTTGGCGTCTCCGCGGTTAGAATAGTTGAATAAAGAGACAACGCACAAGAGTGCGACCCCGCTTTTAGCGGGGCAAGCTGCCAATAATGTTGAATAAAGATCAGCTGCCGGTAACAAAAAAACATCGGCGATTAGCCGATAAAAAATATAAAAAATTAATGATAGAAACTGGAGAACATATTTTATTGCCCGAAGGTTCAATTGAAAAGCAAACGACTACATTAAATCTAGGACCTACGCATCCGGCTACGCATGGTGTATTTCAAAATATTTTGGAGCTGGATGGAGAAAGAATAATGAAAGCCACTTCCACAGTAGGCTATATTCACCGTGCCTTTGAAAAACTCGCAGAAAGAAGGCCACTATACCAGATAACACCGCTTACAGACAGGTTGAATTATTGCTCATCACCTATCAACAACATGGGTTGGCATTTAACCTGCGAAAAACTATTAGGCGTTACCACACCAAAGCGGGTAGATTATTTGCGTGTTATTATAATGGAACTGGCAAGGATTTCAGATCATTTGATTTGCAACTCTATTGTAGGAGTAGATAGCGGAGCCTATTCGGGGTTTTTATATTTAATGCAATTTCGTGAACTCATATATGAAATATACGAAGAAGTTTGCGGTAGCAGGCTTACTACAAATATTGGCCGTATTGGCGGTTTTGAAAGAAATTTTACCAATGCTGCATTTGAAAAGCTCGAAAAATTTCTGGATAAAAAAACAGGTTTCGGCCCACAGTTAAAAGAGTTTGAAAAACTATTTACCCGCAACCGGATTTTTATGGACCGTACTATCGGTTGTGGTCCGATAACCGCCGAAAGAGCATTGAATTATGGCTTTACAGGCCCTAATTTACGTGCCGCAGGAGTAGATTATGATGTTCGTGTACACTCACCCTACAGCTCATACGAAGATTTTAATTTTACCATCCCGGTGGGTAAAACTGGCGATTGCTACGACAGGTTTTTGGTACGCAACCAGGAAATGTGGCAGAGCATCAGTATTATAGAACAGGCCTGGAAAAAAGTACAGGAATTTAAAGGAGCTGAAGCTGAAATATTTCATGCAGATGTACCGGCATATTACCTGCCAGAAAAGAAAGATGTGTATACAAAAATGCAAGCATTAATTTACCATTTTAAAATTATAATGGGCGAAACTGATATTCCTGCCGGAGAGGTATATTTTTCTGTAGAAGGCGCCAATGGAGAATTAGGGTTTTATTTGATCAGTGATGGGGGAAGAACACCTTACAGGTTGCATTTCCGCAGGCCCTGCTTTATTTATTACCAGGCATATCCAGAATTGATACAAGGCGGCATGTTGAGCGATGCAGTAATAACCATGAGTAGTTTAAATTTAATTGCAGGAGAGTTGGATGCGTAACCTAAGAGAAAAGGAGGTAAAGAGTTGATGCAGTTTACATTTTCCTCTTTTCTTTTTTTCCTCTTGTTCTCTTAGCTACTTTTGTAACCAGCAGTTGTTTTTCATAGCATCAGCGTTGTGTCACTCCCTTGTACGGCATACCAATGTGGAACTTTTATTATGTTGTAAGTAGAACTTTGAGTAATGAATAAAAAAAGGAAAATAGAACCAATAATCAGAAAAGTAACTTTTGCACAGGCCGAAGAAGAAGATATGATATATTGGATGAATTTATCTGCAACCGAACGTTTTAAGGAACTACTGAGTTTAAAGCAAATGATTTGGACAAAAAAAGATAAGCCTTATCCTGAAATGATTGAAAAAATTGCAGAAAAAAAACTAAAATCCCAAACTGATTCAGATGATTTTTGAAAAAGATTTTTTTGATTTTATCTATTTACTGAATAAAAATGAAGCAAAATTTGTACTAGTAGGTGGTTTGGCAGTAGTATTTCATGGCCATCACCGTTCTACGAAAGATATGGATATTTTTTATGAAAGAACTGAAGAGAATTGCAGTAAGGTTTTAAAAAGTATTAATGAGTTTGGATTAAAATATTTGAAGATCACTTTAGATGATTTAATGGATGTTAATGGTTTTGTTAAACTAGGGTATGAGCCGGTTAGAATTGATTTATTTTGTGAATTGCCAGCTATTAATTTTGCTACAGTTTACGAGCATTCGGTTCTTTATGAAGATAGTGGCATGTCGATGAAAGTAATTCACGTTAATCATTTAATAGATAATAAAATTGCGGTAGGGCGGTTACTCGATTTGGATGATGTAAATAAACTTAGGAAAATAATTAATAAAAGAAATGGAAGTTAGATTTACACAAGAAAAATTAAATAGGGTTAACGAAATAATTCAACGTTATCCGCAAGGCAGGCAAAAAAAGCGCTTTATTGCCGGTATTGCACCTAGCCCAGGATGAATTTGGCGGTTGGCTCGATGTGCCTGTAATGGATTACGTAGCCACTTTGCTGAATATAGAACCCATTGAAGTATACGAAGTAGCCAGCTTTTACAGCATGTACAATTTAAAGCCGGTAGGCAAATATTTATTTGAAGTTTGTCAAACCGGGCCATGCATGCTTAATGGCAGCGACCAGATTATCGACTATATAAAAGAAAAATTAAAAATAAATGCAGGAGAAACAACAGCAGACGGATTATTTACTTTAAAAACAGTAGAATGCTTAGGCGCTTGTGGCTATGCCCCAATGATGCAACTGGGAAAAAATTACAGGGAGCATTTAACCAAAGAAAAAGTAGATGCTATTATCGAAGAATGCAGGAATGCTGTTGCAATAAAAAATTAATTAAAAATGGGAATAACCACTGCTATATTAAAAGTAAAAGAACACCGGAAATCAGAAAAAATTGCTGAAGTAAATTTTTTAGTGGATAGCGGAGCAATATACAGCCTGGTACCAGGAAAAATTTTAGATGAACTCGGAATAGAGCCATACAGGGAAATGACGTTTTCCTTAGCTGATGGCACAGCATTAAAACGCAGGGTATGTTCGGCATATTTTGAATTTGAAGGGGAAGGTGGCCCGGCTCCTGTGGTATATGGTGAAGAAGGTGATGAACCTTTACTGGGTGCTACCACATTAGAATCGTTAGGTTTAGTGCTAAACCCATTCACCAGGACATTGCATCCAATGAGAATGTTGATGGCAAGGTTAAAAAAGTAATAATGAGAAATTTTAAATTAAAACTATACTTTATTGGTTTAACATTTCTATTATCTTGTAAAGCAACAAAAAATCAAGTTTATATTGATGATTGGCAAGGTAAATATGATTTAGTAGAACATAATAGTTGTTGTAATGAAATAAAAAAAGTTAAATTATTTGTTTATAAAATACATGCAGATAGCTATCAATGGAAATTATTTAATGAAGTTAATAAAGATACGTTAGCTGGAACGGCACTTTATTTAAAAAATAAATTAAGTTTTTATGTTGATGATGTAAAAATTGCTCAAATTTTTTTTAATAAAAAAATCGTTAAAAAGAATCCCGTTTTTTATATGGAATATAATAATTATCACACAGATAGTTTATATAAATATGTAGGATATTATACTAGATGGAATAATGAACTTAAAGAATATAAATCGCATTATTCATTTGCAGCAAGTACAAGTTATCATTTTAAAATACCTGGAAAAAAAGAATTTTTATTACCTAAATAAATATGGTACGATAATAAAATGGGAATAAAATTATTACTAAACAAAGCACATGTGCCGGGTATCCGCAGCTATGAAGTGTACCGCCGTGAGGGTGGTTACCGTAGCGTAGAAAAAGCCTTGCAAATGGCACCAGCGGATATCGTGGAAGAAGTGAAAAAAAGCGGACTGCGTGGCCGTGGCGGCGCAGGCTTCCCTACCGGGATGAAGTGGAGTTTCCTGGCCAAGCCGGAAGGCACGCCGCGTTATTTGGTGTGTAATGCCGATGAAAGTGAACCCGGGACTTTTAAAGATCGATATTTAATGGAGTTTATACCCCATTTGTTAATTGAGGGTATGATTGTAGCTTCATTTGCACTGGGAAGTAACAATAGTTATATTTATATTCGTGGCGAATATGCCTGGATTACGGATATTTTAGAAACAGCCATTGAAGAAGCCAGGCAAAATGGTTTTTTAGGTAAAAATATTTTAGGCAGCGGGTTTGATTGTGATATGTATGTACAGCGGGGGGCAGGCGCTTATATCTGCGGCGAAGAAACGGCTTTGCTGGAAAGTTTGGAAGGTAAAAGAGGCAATCCTAGAATTAAACCGCCTTTTCCGGCAATAAAAGGCTTGTGGGATTGCCCGACTGTGGTAAACAATGTGGAAACCTTAGCAGCAGTTGTGCCAATCATAAATAATGGCGCAGAAGAATATGCTAAAATCGGTGTAGGAAAAAGTACAGGAACAAAATTAATTTCTGCCTGCGGCAATATTAATAAACCGGGTATTTATGAAATTGATATGACGATAAGCGTAGAAGAGTTTATATACAGTGATGAATATTGTGGTGGCATTCATAATGGCAAAAAATTAAAAGCATGTATCCCCGGTGGATCATCAGTACCTATTTTACCCGCTAATTTGCTGTTGACTACAGCAAAAGGCGAAAAAAGGCTGATGAATTATGAAAGCCTTAGCGATGGAGGCTTTGCTACAGGAAGCATGATGGGTAGCGGAGGATTTATCGTGTTAGATGAAGACCAATGTGTAGTAAGGCACACATTAACGCTTGCCCGTTTTTATCCCCACGAAAGTTGTGGCCAATGCAGCCCCTGCCGTGAAGGTACCGGTTGGATGGAAAGGATATTAAAAAAGATAGAATACGGCAAGGGCGAAATGAAAGATATAGATTTGCTGTGGGATATACAACGCAAAATTGAAGGAAATACCATTTGCCCGCTGGGCGATGCAGCAGCCTGGCCGGTGGCCGCCGCAATCAGGCATTTTCGTGATGAATTTGAATGGCATGTGTTAAACCCTGAAGAATGTAAAACAAGAAATTATGGATTGGCAAATTATGCCGAACCTTTACAAATATTAATCTAATCCCTATTGTTAATAATTAATTTAAAAAAACACAAAAACAAACAAATGAAAAAAATTAACACCTTAAGCTTACTATTAATAGGAAGCTTTCTAACATGCTCAGTCTCTTCTTATGCTCAACCTGGGGGAATCAAGATTGGTAAAGGTAAAGGAGTAAAAGTAAATGCTAAAACCGTAGAAGCTGGTACCAAAGCTGTTAAAGCGGTAACTTTAACTGATGCCGATGTAATTGCAAAAACAATAGAATATGTAGATTGGATGGATAAGCACAATCCGGTTGCAAAAGACAAAGACAAGTATGCCAAACGTTTAAAAAAACTGGTAGAAAAACATACTAATGAAGATGGTTTGGATTTAAATTACAAAGTATACCTGGTAGTTGATGTAAATGCATTTGCATGCGCAGATGGTAGTGTAAGGGTTTGTGCCGGTTTAATGGATAAAATGACTGATGATGAAATAAGAGGCGTTATCGGCCATGAAATAGGGCATGTTAAAAATCACGATTCAAAAGATGCATTTAAAACTGCTTTATTGGCCTCAGCATTCAGGGATGCAGCTGCTTCACAAAGCGGTGTTGCTGCAGCATTGTCAGAAACACAATTGGGCGATCTGGCTGAAGCAGTAGCTAATGCACAGTTTTCTCAAAAGCAGGAAAGTAAAGCTGATGATTACGGATTTGATTTCTTAAAAAGAAATGGCTATGACGTAAATGCTATGGGCAGTGCTTTTAGAAAGTTATTGGAACTTCAGGGTGAAGGCGGTGGAAAAAAAGGAAAACAAGCTTTTTCTTCACATCCCGACACAGAAAAACGTGCTGAAAGAATGGAGAAAAAAGCAGAGAAGGAAAATAAATAGTTAATCAGATAAATTGTATTTTACAGGATGTTTATATTAATTATTAATATAAACATCCTTTTATCTAAAATGTTAAATGAGTATAATCGAAAACATAGAAATTAAGAATTTTAAATCTATACGCAACCTTCAAAAAATTGAAGGATGTAAAAAGATTAATGTTTTCGTTGGGCCACCAAATGTTGGGAAAAGCAATGTTTTAGAGGCACTAAGTTTATTGACTTTTATTCATCATGAGAAAAGGCAAATAGGGTTGGCAGACTTTATACGATTTGAAAAATTTACCCAATTATTTAATTTACCCAATTTAAAATCTCCCGGAATAATTAATTTCAATAATCAATATTCATTATCCATTCATTACGAAGACGAAAGTGCTGTTAAGTTGATAATGAATGATAGCAATAAAGTAGAATATTCGCCTTATACTTTATCAGGACTAGAAGTTGGGAGAACTCATGTTGTTTCAAAAAGTTCGACAGATGGGATTGATGATTTTTCAGGATTTTTCCCTGAATCAAAGCAAATTATTGTTAAACCCTATAAATTTAATCAGGATAAAATTTTTTTAGAATCTTTTTCTGCGCTTGAACTTAAAATACCTAACGGGGATAATTTATCTGAGGTGGTAATTAATAATAAAGAAGTTCTTGAGTTTTTTTCTACTATGCTTAAACCTTATGGTTTGGAAAGCATTATTGATGGAACTGATTTGAAAATGTTATTAGTAAGAGAAGACGGTACAAAGCGTACTCTTCCTTTAAATTTACTTGCAGATACTATATTAAGATTGTTATTTTATAAAACAGCCATTTGTAGTAATGTAAATTCTGTATTATTGTTTGAAGAGCCAGAATCTCATTGTTATGAGCCATATATTATGGAAATAACCAATTCTATTAAAAATGATACAAATAATAATCAATTTTTCATAGTTACCCATAGCCAGTTTATAATTGATGAACTTTTAAGGGATAAAGAAAGCCGTGAAAATACTAATATTTATTTAGTAGGGTTTGAGGATAGTGAAACAAAAGTTAAGTTATTAAAGCCAGAAGTAAGTACAGATGTTTATCAAAGCGGGTTAAATGTTTTTTTTAATTTTAAAAACCTGTGGGATGAAAACTGAGTGTTATGAAAAGAATAATTGGAGTAGAATGTTGGGCAGATTATTATTTTTTTAGTAAACTTTTATTAGATGAAAAATTAATACGAAAAGAAAAAAATAAACAGGAAGTTGTTAAGGGTATCATCGAAAGGTCGAAAGGTGGGTTTTCAATTGGAATTGTGGATCATGATAATGAAGATTTAATATCTTACATTAAGAAAAAGTATAAAGTTGGAAGTAAAAATGAATGTGAGATTGAGAATTCAGTTTTAATATGTGATGAGATCAATATAGTTAAAATAAAGAATCATCCATACTTTATCATTCAACTTTTGCCTAACGAATTTGAAAATTGGATAATTCGGTTTTTAGAGAATAATTGTAATAAATCATTGACAGAATTTGGATATACTAATTTTGAAGAGTTTAAAAACGATTCAAAAGTTATTTATGAGAGGTTGATTAATAACGAAAAATTTATTACGCTGATTAGATTTGTATTAAAAAGCCAGGCTGATTCTGAAAACTATATAAATAAATTAAAAATTATTCTGGAATATTTAATCGAAAAAAATTATTCAGTTGATATAAATAAATTAAAAAATATTTGGGCAATTAAAAATTAATGAAAGTAACCATAGACAATATTACCATTGATGTAGAGCCGGGAACAACAATTTTAAATGCTGCCCGGTCTATTGGGGGCGATGTAACGCCACCGGCTATGTGCTACTACAGCAAGCTGCAGGGCAGTGGCGGCAAATGCCGTACCTGCCTGGTAGAAGTAGCTGCAGGCAGCACTGCCGATCCCCGGCCGATGCCTAAATTGGTAGCCAGCTGCCGTACCACTGTAATGGATGGTATGATAGTTAAAAACATTACCAGCGATAAGGTAAAAGATGCCAGGGCCGGCGTGGTAGAATTCCTATTGTTAAATCATCCGCTGGATTGTCCTATTTGCGACCAGGCCGGCGAATGCCATTTGCAGGACCTGGGATATGAACATGGGAAAGAAGGCACCCGTTATGAATTTGCCAGGAGAACTTTTGAAAAAGAAGATATCGGGCCATACATACAATTGCATATGACACGTTGCATCCTATGCTACCGCTGCACTTATGTAGCCGATCAACTGACTGATAAAAGGGTTCATGGTATTTTAGACCGGGGCGAGCATGCCGAAATTTCTACTTACATTTCCAAAGCAATAAATAATGACTTTAGTGGAAATATGATTGATGTATGCCCGGTAGGGGCTTTAACCGACAGGACATTCCGGTTTAAAAACCGGGTGTGGTTTACCAAACCGGTTGATGCCCATCGTAATTGCGAAAATCCTCAATGTTGCGGTAAAGCAACCTTATGGTTACGGGGCGATGAAGTATTCAGGGTTACAGCCCGTAAAGATGAGTGGGGAGAAGTGCAAAGTTATGATGGGAAGCCCGGGTGGATATGCAATACCTGCAGGTTTGATAAAAAGAAAACCAGCGACTGGGTTGTGGAAGGCCCGACCAAAATTAACCGCCATTCCGTAATTTCACAAGGGCATTATGTAGGCATGGTAAAACCGCAGGAAACAATAAAAGAAGTAATGGGAGGCAGGAATCCTAAATTAATAATGGATATTCATGATGAAAGTGAGGTAAACAAGCCTGATGTTCATTTGAGTAAAATAGAAGGGCCTGCGCACTCGGATACTTTTAAGGAAAAGGATACTATAAAAAATTGATAGTTGTGTTAATTCAAGGAAGCCATAAAATTCAAGGAAGTCAAGTTTTTAAAACTTGACTTCCTTGAATTTTATATAAGTTATATTTGGCGGTTACCAGCTTTGGTTTTTCATGGCATCATCGTTGTGTCACTCCCTTGTACTATATACCATTGGGCAACTTTTTAAGATGAGTATAGAGATACTGTACAAGAGTGCGACCACCGCATTCTGCGGGGCACAGCGCCAATGAAGATGAACCAAGATAAAATGCCGGTAACATAATTTACAAAACGGCGGCAGCCGTTACAAAATAAATAACTGAAAAATTATGCTGTTAGCAATTGATTGGGCATTAATGTTAGAAAAACTGGTATTAATTGTAGTAGTGGTGATGTCATCGCTGCTTATTGCCATGTACAGTACTTTAGCCGAAAGAAAAATTGCGGCAGTAATACAAGATCGGAGAGGCCCTAACCGTGCCGGCCCGTTTGGGATATTACAGCCTTTGGCAGATGGGGTGAAGTTGTTTTTTAAAGAAGAAATTATACCCACCCTTTCCTCTAAATTTTTATTTATTGCGGGGCCGTGCCTGGCTATGCTTACTGCCATGATGACCAGTGCAGTAATACCCTGGGGGGATACGGTCCGTTTATTCGGAAGGGATATTTCTTTGCAAATAGCCAATATTGATATCGGGATATTATATGTATTCGCCGTGGTGAGCCTGGGTGTGTATGGCATTATGATAGGCAGCTGGGCCAGCAATAATAAATTTTCTTTGATTGGCGGATTGAGGGCTGCATCGCAGATTATCAGCTATGAATTAGCCATGGGCATTTCTTTAATTGCTTTAATAATGGTTACAGGAAATTTAGGACTTAAAGAAATGGTGGTACAGCAGCAGCAAGGGAGCTTAGGTGGTTTTTTAGGGTGGAATTTTTTTAAGCAGCCTTTGGGATTTCTGATATTTTTAATTTGTTCATTTGCAGAATGTAACCGCACCCCCTTTGATTTGCCAGAGGCAGAAAATGAATTGATTGGTGGTTATCATACAGAATATTCATCAATGAAGCTGGGATTCTTTTTATTTGCTGAATATATTAATATGTTTATCAGCAGTGCTATTATGGCTACTTTATTTTTTGGAGGTTACGATATACCTTTTGTAAATGAAGCCAGCTTACCGGTAAATGTTGCTGCAATATTGGGATCGGTGGCTTTACTGGCCAAAGTTGCTTTTTCATTTTTTTTTATGTGGGTAAGATGGACAATCCCCCGTTTTAGGTATGATCAGTTGATGAACCTGGGCTGGAAAATAATGATACCGCTTGCGCTAATTAATATGCTGATAACAGGTGGAGTAGTTTTATATTTTAATAAATAGTTATAGCCATGAGGAATAAAATCCTGGCTAAGAAAGCTCTTTTTATAATAGTGGAGGTTTTCATTTTGTCTATATCCATCCTGCTGATCTTTATATTCTGGAATGAATATAAAGATCAGCAGGCAAAATTAAAATGGCCGGTGGCAACAGCCAGGATAACTAACTGGAAGATTAGGCATGGAGATAAATTTCACCAGGTGATTTATGAAGGAGTACTGGATATACAATCTGGCAGTTATTTATTTAACCTGCGGCGGGGTAATGCTGAGTGGAAAAAAGGAATAGGGTGGGCTCCTAAAAAAGATGACCCAAAAGAGGGAGATTCCTTAATAATCCGGTATAATCCTGCTTATCCCACAGAAGCTGTCCGGGAGAATGTACCTTCTGATAAATTTATTTTTCTGGGGTTAGGGATTTTTTTATTTGTGATAGCATTAATACTGTCTATAATATTTTTAAAACCGGCTGCTTTTCGTATGAACCGGCATGACAGAAATAAAAAAATATTTAAGGCTAATGATAGCACAATAAAATGAGTAATAAATAAATTAATAAGTATTTTTGCAAAAAATGAAACTCTCTTCTGAGCAAATACAAATTATAATTGATTATTTCGCTGATAAACCGGTGGAACATATTTATTTGTTTGGTAGTTATGCAAGAGGTGATGCCAATGACGATAGTGATATAGATTTAGCTTTTACAATGAAAGAAAATACCCGGATAAGTTATTTTGGGCTAGCACAGTATTTAATAGATTTAGAAAAAAAACTTAATAAAAAAGTTGATATAGTGGAAAAGGATTTTTTATATCCCAGAATTAAAGATGTCTTTGAGGTTGAAAAAAAAATGATTTTTTAATGTTATGGAAAGAGATATACATTATTTTGAATTGATACTTTCCAGCATTGAAGCGATTGATGAATATTTAAAAAATATTAAAGAAGATCATTTTTTAAATGATAGGCTAATTAAAGATGCTGTTTTAATGCGTTTAATAGTTATTGGTGAGTATGGGGCAAAGGTTTCTGAGAGAATAAAAAATGATTTTAAAGAAATAGAATGGCAGGTAATAAAAGCGGCAAGAAATTTTTATGTCCATGTTTATGATGGGGTAAATTGGATATATGTTTGGGAAACCGTGCAAAAAGATTTGCCTGCCTTAAAAGTAAAAATTAAGAATATAATTGAACAGTTAGATAAAAATAATTGATGCAAGCATTAACCAATAGACAAAAATTAGTAGAAAGAAAGCCCATGAGCTTTATTGAGCGCATGTACCTGCCTGCTATATTTAAAGGAATGGCCATAACATTCAGCCATATCTTTAAAAAGAAGCCTACTATTAATTATCCTGAAAAGAAAAGGCCTTTTAGCCCGGTTTTCCGGGGGTTGCACATCCTTAACCGTGATGAAGAAGGAAGGGAGAATTGTACGGCATGCGGATTATGTGCAGTAGCCTGTCCTGCAGAAGCAATTACCATGGAAGCGGCAGAAAGGAAATCAAATGAAGAACATTTATACCGGGAAGAAAAATATGCAGCTAAATATGAGATAAATATGTTGCGTTGTATATTTTGTGGGTTATGCGAAGAGGCTTGTCCTAAGGATGCTATATATTTAAGTGAGACCTTTGCACCATCAGATTATCAGCGTAAGCAGTTTATTTATTCAAAAGATGAGCTTTTAATACCTCATCCCATAGATAATCCAGAAGCATATAAAAAAGCTTTAGGCAACAGGGCTAAGAAAAAAAAGCTTAATTAATTTATTTTCGTTTATACGTAGAGGTTACTTTATGAATATTATTCATTTATTATTTTGGTTTTTATCCGGGTTGGCATTAGTAAGCGCTATTATGGTAATAGCCAGTAAAAATCCGGTGCATAGTGTATTGTATTTAATTATAACCTTTTTTGCTATTTCAGGTCATTATATTTTATTAAATGCCCAGTTTTTAGCTATAGTAAATATTATTGTATATGCCGGCGCCATTATGGTGCTGTTTTTATTTGTAGTAATGCTGATG
Organism: Chitinophagaceae bacterium; assembly: GCA_016713965.1. Taxonomy (GTDB): domain Bacteria; phylum Bacteroidota; class Bacteroidia; order Chitinophagales; family Chitinophagaceae; genus Ferruginibacter. The sequence goes on along the minus strand of JADJOC010000002.1, from coordinate 86,757 downwards.
AATTTAAATGCTGATACAGAGCCACCGAAGAACCGGTTAATGATTTTTGCCGGGTTAATTTCAGGGGGAAGCTTATTTTTAGTGATTATTGCAGCAATAAAAAAATCAGACAGCATAACTAACCTCGTGCAATTGAATACCGGGGATGCCGGGTTAATAAAAAACTTAGGCAAGGCATTATTTAGTGATTATGTATTGCCGTTTGAAATAAGCAGCGTGCTTTTTTTAAGTGCAATGATTGGTGCAGTAGTTATTGGAAAAAAGAATTAAATAAATTTCAATAAAATAAAAGTTATGGGATCAGCAGGGTTTCCATTATGGATCAGAATAGCTTTAGGTATTGCAGTCGTATTGTTTTTGTGGTGGCGCATAAGTAGAAAATGGGATAAAGCATCAGCCTATTCCGATTCTATGGCATCCGAAGAAGAGGAACAAAAAAAATGGTACGAACAAAGTAAAGCGGATGCAAGAGTTCAACAATTTAAAAAGGATATAATCAATCAGTATTCTATTGTGGAAGGAACCGAAGCTTCTGGTGAAAATTATATTATAAAATACATTGTTTTTTATAACAATGGGCAGTCAGTAGCACCAAATGATAGCAATGCTCAATTTATTAGTTTTTATATGCAAGGTAAAGATCATCTTATTGTATCAAAAAATTTATCCACCGGAGAAGTTTCGGAAGCTAAAATAAATAAAATGAGTTTTAATTTATCATTGCCTGAGTGGGTAAAACGGAAATGGTAGAAATTAATAGATAATTATTATGCAAATTCAGTATTATATTTTTTTAGCCATTGCACTTTTTTGTGTAGGGGTCGTGGGAGTACTTACCCGCCGTAATGCTATAATTATATTTATGTGCATTGAGCTGATGCTAAATGCTGTAAACTTATTGTTAGTCGCATTTTCTAAAATGCACGCCATAAGCCCGACAGCAATACCAACAGCAGCAACTGATGCACAATTATTTGTATTTTTTATAATGGTGGTGGCAGCTGCGGAGGTGACAGTGGGACTTGCCATTATTGTAATGATGTACAGGAATACACATTCAATTGATGTAAACTTTTTAAATAGATTAAAAAACTGACCACCGGCGACTGACCACCGGCCACCGATTGTTGTTTTTGGTCGTCTGTTGTCAGTAGCCTGTGGTCGCAGCATACTTTATGAATAGTTTTTTACAAAATATTTACTTAATTCCGCTCCTGCCATTAATCGGTTTTTTATTAAATGGATTATTAAGGAAGCAGCTTCCCAAAGCTTTGGTTAGTATTATAGGATGTGGGGTTATTTTGTGTTCATTCGTTTTCAGCATCTTAATTTTTTTGCAGGTAAAAAGCGGTCACACTTTTGCTGTTCATTATTTTGAATTTATTAATATTAATACCTTACAAATAGGTTTCGATTTTAAAATAGACCAGCTTTCATCTATCTTTTTGTTGGTAATAACCGGAGTGGGTTTTCTTATTCATTTATATTCTACAGCATATATGCATGCAGAAGAGCGCAAAGATTTTGCCAGGTATTTTGCTTACTTAAACCTCTTTGTATTTTCCATGCTGCTTTTGGTGATGGGCTCCAATTTTGTGATCATGTTTATCGGTTGGGAGGGTGTAGGCTTATGCTCTTATCTGCTGATAGGCTATTGGTTTAAAAATAATAATTACAATGCAGCTGCTAAGAAAGCTTTTGTTATGAACCGCATTGGTGATTTGGGTTTTTTATTAGCAGTGTTTTGGCTGATCAATAAATTAGGCACAACAGATTTTACTACTGTATTTACAAATATAAATAAGTTGTCCACGACAGATATTACAGGCATTACTTTATTATTATTTGTAGGAGCCACCGGCAAAAGTGCACAAATACCTTTGTACACCTGGTTGCCTGATGCAATGGCCGGGCCTACTCCTGTAAGCGCCCTTATACATGCTGCAACAATGGTTACGGCAGGCATCTATATGATAGCACGCAGCAATGCATTGTATTCTTTAGCACCGCTTACACAAAGTATTATTACAATTATAGGGTTAGCAACTGCGTTGCTGGCAGCTACTATTGCATTAAAACAAAATGATATAAAAAAAGTATTGGCTTATTCAACTGTAAGCCAGTCAGGTTTTATGTTCCTGGCTTTAGGAATGTGTAATTATGTAGCAGCTGTATTTCATGTGGTAACTCATGCATTTTTTAAAGCGTTATTATTTTTGGGTGCAGGATCTGTAATACATGGCATGCACCATGAGCAGGATATCAGGAATATGGGAGGGCTAAAATCCAAAATGAAAGTTACTTACGTTACGTTCTTAATAGGATGCCTGGCTATCGCAGGAATCCCCGGGTTTAGCGGATTCTTTTCTAAAGATGCTATTTTAATGACTGCATTTGAATACAATAAAGTAATATATGCAGTAGCATTATTTACAGCTTGCCTTACTGCTTTTTATATGTTCAGGCTATTATTTTTAACATTTAATGGAAAATTCAGAGGTACCCAGGAGCAGCATAATCATGTGCATGAAAGTCCTGCTGCTATGACAATACCGTTGATATTACTGGCAATACTTGCTATTGCAGGAGGCTTTATTAATGTTCCGGCTGTATTGCACGGTAAAGAACTATTGAGTCAATTCCTTGCCCCGGTAGTAGGTAAAATGCAAACCACCCACCTGACTCACAGTATGGAATATACGCTAATGGGGTTAACTGCAGGATTGGTACTTATCACGATTATAGTGGCTTATTTCTTATATAAAAATTATAAGCTAAAACCAGTAAAAGGGTTAGGTAAAATATTAGAAAATAAATGGTATGTGGATGAACTGTATAATGCAATAATTGTACAACCCATAAAATTATTATCTGTCTTTTTCAATAATATTTTAGAAAAAAAAAGTGATAGATGGATTTGTAAACGGTATAGGGAGGCTGGTCAACTATAGCAGCAGGCAGGCAAGATTGATGCAAAACGGACAAGTGAGTGCTTATATGCTTTTAATGGTAATTGGTATTTTGATTTTATTTTTCATTAAATTGTTTTCGTAATACAATAATATGGACGCAAAAAATATTTGGGTTACATTTCCGCAGTTACTGATCTTTTTGCCATTAATAGCTGGAGTGATAACCTTTTTTTTACGCAACGAAAAAATTGCAAAAGCATGGGCCTTGTTTGCTTCTGTACTTACCCTTTGTATTTCTTTAACGAGTTTGTATTACGCTGATAATAAAGCATTAAATGGATTAACCTTCGGTTACGAATGGCTTAAATATATTGGCAGCAGCTTTACTGTTGGTTTAAATGGCCTGGGCCGGATATTAACGCTTTTAACTGCTATTGCTTTCCCGGTAATATTTATTGCAACCAGCAAAACCAAGTATAAAAACACTAGTGCATTTTATGGGTTGATGCTTTTATCACAATCTGGTCTTATGGGTGTTTTTTGTGCAATGGATGCTCTGTTATTTTACTTTTTTTGGGAGCTGGCACTTGTACCCGTTTACTTCTTATGCAGCCGCTGGGGCGGAGAAAAAAGAATACAAGCTACTTTTAAATTTTTTGTATACACATTTGCCGGCTCTTTATTAATGTTGATAGGTATTATTTATGTTTACCAACATACCACCGGAATTACTTTTGCAGATGGAACTGTAGTTGCACATTCTTTTTCGCTAAGAGCGTTTCACTTAGCCAGTTTAACAGCAGCCCAGCAAGGCTGGATGTTTTGGTTATTTTTTATTGCCTTTGCCATTAAAATGCCCATCTTTCCTTTTCATACCTGGCAGCCGGACGCTTATGAGCAATCACCAACTGCCACTACGATGGTGCTGAGTGGGGTGATGGTTAAAATGGGTGTATTTGCTTTAATACGCTGGTTATTGCCTATTTTCCCTGAAGCAGTGGCAAAGTTTGATACCCTTATTATCGGCTTTGCCGTAATCGGAATGATATATGCAAGTTGCCTGGCAATAGTCCAGGACGATCTGAAACGGCTGGTAGCTTATTCTTCCATAGCACACATCGGTTTAATGTGCGCAGCAATTTTTGCAAACAATGATAGTGGTTTCCAGGGTGTAATGATTCAAATGTTTAATCATGGCATTAATATAATCGGTCTTTGGATAGTGGTTCATTTAATAGAACAGCAATTGGGGGTAAGAAAATTATCCCAGCTGGGCGGGGTAGCCCATAAAGCCCCGGTGCTTACTATTATGCTGGTGGTAATTGCAGTAGCCAATATTGCGCTGCCACTCACCAATGCATTTGTTGGAGAATTTTTAATGTTAAGCGGCTTGTACCAGTTTAATATGTGGTATGCAGTAGCTGCTGGCGTATGTATTATCTTGGCAGCTGTGTATACTTTAAATATGATTCAAAAAGTTTTTTATGGAGAAACGAACGCACTTACTGCGACCATAAAAGAAATAAAGTGGAATGAAAAAATTATTTTAGCTGTGATAGTAATTATAATTTTTGCAGTAGGTATATATCCACAGCCTCTTTTAAATTTAACAAAAGAAACAGTAACGGCAATTAGTAATAAATAATAAAATAGTCCGGCATGCGGATAGGTTAAATATGAATGCAATAATATTAACAGCAATTTGGGGTGTGATAATGATGTTTGGCGGCGTTTTTATTAAAAATAAAAGTGTACCCAAATATATAGCCATAATAGGGTTGGTAGTTATTTTTATTGCCAATGGATTTGAATTAAAAACAGGTGCTCCTTTTTTTATGATCGATGTAAAAGATATGGTGGTTACCAATAGTTTCAATTTAACTTTTATAGCCATTGCAACAGGCTGCTCTTTATTGTTTTTTTTATTAAGTGGAAGGGATATTGAAAAAGTAGGCGCTCATGTATCTGAATATTTTGCCTTAATATTTTTTGTGCTTTGCGGTGTTTGCCTTGCAGCTACATTTAATACACTATTAATTTTATTTATTGGTATAGAGATAATTTCCATTCCTTTGTATATACTAACAGGAAGCGATAAACGCAATTTGAAAAGTAATGAAGCAGCATTAAAGTATTTTTTAATGGGCGCATTTTCTACAGGATTAATGTTAATGGGTATTGCATTTATTTTTGGTGGTAATGCAAACGGTTCTTTTTTTATAAATAATATTCATATAGGATTAGGTAAAATGCCTGTATTAATTGCAGCTGGTATGATATTATTATTGATCTCTATGTCATTTAAAGTATCGGCAGTCCCCTTTCATTTTTGGGCACCGGATGTTTACGACGGTTCACCAACCGTATTTACTTCTTTTATGGCCACTATTGTAAAGGCAGCAGGTTTTTTTGCTTTTTTACGTTTATTTGAAAATGCTTTTGGATCAGTACAACCCCAATGGCAGACACTTGTAGCCGTTATTACTGCAGCTACCTTGTTTATAGGTAATATTACTGCGGTATTCCAGCAAAGTGTAAAGCGTATGCTGGCCTATTCGAGCATAGCACAGGCAGGGTTTATGCTATTTGCCGTTTTTGCGTTAAATGATAAAGCCAGCGAAGGTGTAATTTTATACACCGCCGGTTACAGTATTGCGACTATAGGCCTGTTTGCAGTATTAATAAAAATGAAAGATTATACTATTGATGGTTTTAATGGGTTGGGCAAATCGCAACCGGTTTTGGCATTGTCAGCCACTATATTTTTATTATCGCTTACCGGTATTCCTTTAACAGTAGGTTTTCAAAGTAAATTTTATATGTTATTGGCCGCTGCCCAAAATGGTCATCATACCTGGCTAATCATATTTGCAGTATTATGTGCTGCCATCAGTGCTTATTATTATTTTAAAATAATACAGGCAATGTATTTTAAAGAGCCTGAGGCCGAAGTAATTATTGATGGAGAAGTAAATAATACTTTTAAATTTTTATTAATTATTACCGCCTTGCTCATTATGGTATTAGGTATTTTTCCTGATGTGCTGCTGAACTGGATACATTTTATTGCATAAGATGTTTTGTAATTTTTTTTATCGGCAGTAGTATTTCATAGCAACATCGTTGTAGCCTGCCACGTCCGAAGGCGGGGTCACTCCCTTGTACCGCATACTGTTATTGAAGCGGATTAAAATATCATTATTATATACTTTTTTTATAACTTACGTATAGCTGTTCCTGGATTAAATGCTGGAAAGAAAGCCAAGAAAACAAATTACTCATTATCAGAAAGTATGAATAGAAATATTTTATTTAAGAAAATTGATAAATTTAAAGTTGACAGGGAATACTGCGTACATGAAGCTTTTAGCACAATTTATAATTTTGAAAATAAATGGGCCATTCAATTACCAGACGATTATAAATCTTTCGTTAAAGAAATTGAAGTAGCTGTTGAAATTTGCAGAATTTATTCAGAAATGCCAGGGGATTATCATAGTTATATAGATTTTCCTATAAATTATTTTTTTGAATTAGATGATGAACGAGGTGTTGCTTATTTAGCCAACATTTACGGAATTAATGACAGTATTACATATAAGCAGGACGACAATCTTATACGGCAAGGGTTTCTTATTATTGGAGACAATGGTTGCGGCGACTTGATTTTATTGAATATAGTTAAAGGAAAGGTATTTTATTTTGATCATGAAATTAATCCAGAGCCTATTGAGGCAAAAGAATTATTATTGATTTGCAACTCCTTTTCTGAATTTATGGACGGGTTGATAAAAAAAAGAGAGGTAATTAACAAATTGCTGGCTTTATTATATTGCTCCTACGGAGTTGGCATTTGACTTTGCAGCTTTGCTCCTTTATTTCTTTGCGTGAACCTAATGATAATTTAGTTGTTGAATGGCTGGCGGACAATGTCATTTAGCTAAGGAACTAATGTCACCCTTTCAGGGTTTTTGAACATTTTTTGCTATTGATTACTACAGTAATGGCACCCCGTTGGGGTTAGTAATCCCGAAGGGATATAATTATTGTAGATAAATAAGTAATCACCATAAGTATAACAACCCTGAAAGGGTGATATTAGTAAAGTACAATTCTTAACTAAATGACATTGGGCTGCGGGATAGTGAAAAGCACGGTGAAGGTTGTAGCCAAGCTTTGTGCCGGACTTGTAATGGATAGCCCGGACTAGTGATGAATAATGATATATTGTTCACAGCCCCTATTTTTTTTAAATTTGCATTATTTTTAATTCTTCATTTTTCATTTTTAATTGATAATTTTAATTATCAATTATACAAATGAATTTTAAAGATACCATCTCACTTTCTTATAAAACCATTAAAACCAATAAGCTGCGTACAGGCATTACCGTTACTATAATTGCATTGGGCATTTGCGCATTAATTTGGTTTTTAACTGCAATTGCTGCGGCCAGCACCAGTCTTACAGCCAGCTTTTCTACCATGGGTGCCAATGCTTTCAGCATCAGGTTTAAGGAAAGGAACATACGCTTTGGCGGTGGCAACAATAACAATACTAAAAAAACAAGTAAAAGTAATTTAAAGCAAAAACAATCAAATACCGGTAAGATAATTACTTATGAAGAAGCTAAGGAGTTTAAAGAACGTTACCAATTTCCGGCTACAGTAAGCCTTGCTATTGGCGGCGTAGGAAATGTAATCGTAAATACAGGCAATAAAAAAACAAACCCCGAAATAAGAGTTCTGGGTGGTGATGAAAATTATTTAGAACTCAATGGATATAAAATAGCATATGGAAGAAATGTTTTATCCACCGAAGTAGAATCCGGACGGAGCATATGCATGCTTGGCAGTAGTGTAGCAGAAAAATTATTTCCTGGTAATACATCAAAAGCTATAGACAAAATTGTAAAGGTAGATCAGATACCATACCGTGTCATTGCAGTTTTGGAAGATAAAGGTTCAAGTGCTTTTTTTAATACTGGCAAAGTGGTTTTTACTTCTTACAATAATATTCGCAGGTTATATCCGGCGGCTAATACATCCTTTACAATTGGTGTAATGGTAAATGATTTAAAGTTGATGGATGCTGCAATCGGAGAGGCAAAAGGTGCGTTTAGGCCTGTACGCAAGCTGGATGTAAAAGAAGAGGATAATTTTTATATATAGATAAGAGTGATAGTATTGCCGAAGCCTTATTAACTAATTTAAGTTTTTTTTTAGAAAAGGGACAGTTGGTATTGCCCTGATAACGCTTATAGCTTCCGCAATAGGATTAATGAATACAATGTTGGTATCTGTAAATGAACGGACAAAAGAAATAGGTTTGATAAAGGCACTGGGGGGTACCAGCCGGGATGTACGTATGCAGTTTTTATGGGAGTCGGTATTAATCAGTTTGATTGGAGCATTGGTGGGTATTGTGGCTGGTGTATTACTGGGAAATATAATTGCTTTTTTTCTAAACTCCGGTCTGGTATTGCTTTGGGGCTGGATTATTGGAGGGATTGTTCTTTGCTCAGCCGTAGGACTGGCTGCTGGCTTGTATCCTGCATATAAAGCATCTAAATTAGACCCAATTGTAGCATTGCGGTATGAATAAATTGAAATTATTTTCATTAATTCAAAGTACCCATTCCTTAACTCCCTGTTTCTATTTAATATTAGGTATTTGTATTATATCTAAGGTATTCGTAAAATAAACCATTAAAAAACAATAGAAGCATACAATCCAATCATCAGAATATTAATTTTGCAAAAGCGCAAGCACAAAAAGTATAAATCTTTGTCTAACTATTTATTATGATTGTAATATCATTATAGCTAAACTGAAAAATTTATAGTAAAATAATAAGCTATTTTAGAATTTAATTTTTTATTATCTTGTTTAAAATTAAGGAGTAAACCTGCAAACTTTAAAACAGAGCAGGCAAAATCTAAAAAACTATTAAAAATGGGAACCCCCAAAAATGTACTTATTGATCGTATTGTAGCTCAAAAATTAGAAGCCGATTTTATCTGTAAAGGTTTTAATGCTTGTAGAGATGTTATTGGTACCAAAGTGTGCACCTGTAATTGCTTAGCACCTAATTGCCAATCTGTATGTTTGCCCCCGGACCCGATATCTTGTTGAATGCTTGATACCCGGCTTAAGTATTGAAAATAAAATTTATTATTTAGCATTCAATGCTTTTTTTATCCTTTCGGCCACATCCTGTAAATGCAATTTTGTTGATTTATCTGTAGTAACTCCAATAGCAGCTTTTATTTCATTGTGCAATTGTACCAGGTTGCCCCTGATTATAGAAGGCACATCAGATTTTTTAATATCCAATCCACCCTGTACGCTTACATTGGCTGTAATAGTTCCGGCAGGAGCAGCATTAATTTGAGCCAGAATAGTCGCTAATTTTTCTACATAAATTTTTTGTAAGCTGCGCCTGTACATATCGGTTGGTTTTTTATTAAAAACTTCACTCCAGATTCCTTTTTTACATCACTCAACATTTCATCAAGGCTATATGATGTATTATCCCTGTTGGCACCTATTATCATTCGGCTCATCCTTGCAGTGCTAAATAAACTTCCCAAAGCAGCATCCTGCAAAGTAATAACAGGGTCATCGGAAGGTGCAGTAATTTTATTCCATATATTTTTATCCAATAGCCATGTTGGAGTTTCAAAAACATTTTTTAACAACCAGTTGACAGCTTCTTTTTGTATGGATTTAGGAGTAATTTCATATACATCTCCGGGTTCTTCCACACTTTTAAACGTTTCATAATAGCTGCCTATATTTTTAGTAACATGGCCAATATATCTTTTAAATTGCAAGGTTACCTGCCCGTATAGTTCGTTTAGGTTTTCATACCTGTCCCCTTCCTCTTTTGTCCATTCCTGCAGATTAGCCATTATAAATTTTAAATTTTTTAACCCATACTCACTTGCTTTCATACTGTTATCGCCTAAGTCTTCTGTTTGTGCACGGGCATCAGCATTCTGGCCTTCGCCACCAAACCAAAGGCGTGGATTTTTCAATTTTTCAATAACAATTTTGTTACTCCATTTTTTATCATCTTCTTCAGTAAGGTCATTCCAGCGATAACCCCACTCAATTGCCCATTTATCATAATCTCCGATGTGGGGATATAAGCCTTGCCTGTCAATACTATCTTCCGGCTGTGCCACATAATTAAACCTGGCATAATCCATAATCGAAGCAGTATGTCCATTAACTTTAAGCCAGTTTTTATCCCTTAGTTTTTCTACCGGTGTTTTGCTGCTGCTGCCCATATTGTGCCTTAGTCCTAAGGTATGGCCTACTTCATGGCTGCTTACAAACCGGATCAATTGCCCCATCAATTCATCATCAAATTTCATCTTACGGGCACCGGTATCCACTGCAGCACATTGAACAAAATACCAGTTGCGTAAAATTTTCATCACATTGTGATACCAGCCAATATGGCTTTCTAATATTTCTCCGCTACGGGGATCGTGTATATTAGGTCCATATGCATTTTCAACATCGCTGGCAAAATACCTTAGTACGCTAAACCGGGCATCTTCAAGGCTCATACTATCATTAAGCGGCCATTCTTTGCCCACAATAGCATTTTTAAAGCCCGCTTTTTCAAATGCTTTTTGCCAGTCATTGATACCCTGTATTAAATAAGGCTGCCATTGTTTCGGCGTAGCCGGATCAATATAATACACAATCTGTTTTTTAGGTTCTACCAATTCGCCGCTTTTATATTTTGCAATGTCTTCGTTTTTTGGTTCAAGGTTCCAGCGTACTATGTATATATCTTGCCTGGTGCGCTGGCTGTTTTCTTCATAAATTGTTATATCATCTGCAAAATAACCCACCCGGCTGTCCAGCATTCTTCTTTTTAAAGGTTTTGCCGGGAGTAATAACAACGAAGTGTTCATTTCCAAAGTAATGGCACCGGCTTCCTGTGCGGCAGGTATAGAGGGGGTAGCTGTTCCAATAGTATTTAAAGCCGGGAGAGCAGTAAAAGTCTTAACGGTCCTTATTTCTGTATTGATAGGAAATGTTTTAACGCTCTCTATATAAGTGCGGTCGCTGGCTAAAGAACTCAGCGATAAGCGCCTTTTCCGGTTTGTACTAATTGAAACAACCTGGTTATCGCCTTTAAAAAAATCAGTTACATCAATTACAGCACTGCTGGTGTCTTTAGTAAAAGCTTTTATATCAAAGGCATAAGCAATAGGTTCTATATTAGAATTTTGTACAGCCTTAAACACCGGTTTTGTGCTGTCCGGAGAGCTGGTTATATTTAAAATGGTTCTTAAAAATACTTTATTATCAGGACCTTTTTCAAATCGCATTACTGACTGGTTAGCTAATTCTCCTCCATAAATACCACTTGCAGATGGGGTTTTGCTAAACCTGGTTACCGCCATTATATCTTTTCCAAATATGGAATCAGCAATTTCAAAATAGTATTTATCCTCTACTTTATGTACTATAAACAATCCTTGGGATGTTATGGCTTTATTGGTAATTACATCTCTGTAAGGTTTAGGATCAGAACTGGAAGAACTGGATTTACTTTGTGCTATTGTAAAACTATTGGTAAATATTAAGGTAAAAAGTATAGTAAATATTTTTTTAAATATGGATGTCATAAGCACTTTTTATTATAACGGTTTTTGAGCAACGAAAATATATAATAGATAAGTTATTTTGTAACATTAATATATAAATGGTAAAGATTTACTATTGTATTACATTTATTATAGAAAAATAGAGGGTAAAAGCCTGTTTAAATTTAATTTATAGGATTAAAAAGTTACCGGTGGGGGACACCCATCACGGCGGCCAGCCAGGGTTGGTGCCCCACCAACCGAAAAATAGGTAATAAAAGTTTTATTTTTAAGCAGGCTTTAAGTATAAAAAAAATCAAAAAAATAATTAAACGAAATGGATACTTTCAATTAATTTATTAACTTGTGCGTTCCATTTAAGCCTTTTCAAAAAAAATGATGAATATTAAATTTTGAAAAATAAGAATTAAATATTTTTCAGTAGTATTGTATTTTTAAACATTAAATCAATCACAAAAAAAATCATTTATTAAAAATTGAACGTCATGGCAGAAACAAAACCAAGTGTAACAGCAACAACTTCAGTGAGGGCAAAAAAGTCGAGTAACGCAATTTCTTATTTGGCGCCTATATTGTGCATTGCTGTAGGATATTGTTTATGGAGATTTCTTTTAGGTAATCCTTGGCTGGTTTTTCTAAACCCGATCTTAATTCAAGCCATTGGTTTTGGCCAGCGCATGATGGCCCTAAAAGTGCTTTAAATAAAATGTACCTCGGTGGTATTGTTGTACCAGTGTTAATAGGATCTTTTTTAACAATGATTACATTTGCTATAGAAAGATTTTTAACCATTAGTAAAGCAAATGGGTCTTCCAGCAATGCAGATTTTATCAGGAAAGTTCAATATCACCTGGCTAATAAGAATGTAGATGCTGCATTAGCCGAATGCGATAAACAGAGAGGAAGCGTAGGTAATGTGATGAAAGCAGGCTTAATCCGTTACAAAGAAATGATTAATAATCATGAACTGGCAACTGAACAAAAAATAATGGCTATTCAGAAAGAAGTAGAGGAAGCTACAGCTTTAGAACTGCCTATGCTCGAAAAAAACCTCGTGTTTTTATCTACTATTGCTTCGGTAGCTACATTACTTGGTTTATTTGGTACAGTATTAGGAATGATCCGCTCTTTCTCTGCATTAGGCGAAGGCGAAGGTGGAGGAGATGCAGCTTCTAAGCTTTCTGTAGGTATTTCTGAAGCGCTTTATAATACAGCTTTAGGTATTGGTACTTCGGCAGTTGCAATTATATTTTATAATATGTTTACAACTAAAATAGATGGTATTACTTATGGTATTGATGAAAGTGGCTTTACTTTAACACAAAGTTTTGGTTCATTATATAAATAATTGTACGGTATATATTATATGGATTTAATACAATTGTGCATCTAATTTAAGTAAATAAAAATAATATTATGGGAAGAGCGAAAATACCTCGTAAGAGTACCAATATAGATATGACAGCGATGTGTGATGTTGCATTCTTATTGCTTTCGTTTTTTATATTGGCTACTAAACAAAAACCTCCCGAGGCTGTAGCAGTAAATGCTCCTACATCTGTATCCTCAAAAGTTGCACCTGAAGACGCTATTTTAATTACTTTAACTAAAGAGGGCAAAGTGTTTTTGATGTTAGGTGATGATACTAGGAAGACTGATATTTTAGACAAACTGAATACTAACAAAAACTTAGGGCTTTCTGAAAGTGAATTAAAAAAGTTAGGTAAACTTAGTTTTATCGGTATGCCTTTGGGCGCTATAAAAAGTGCCTTAACAGCTGGCCAGGATATTCCTGCCGATAAATTACCAGGAATACCAATTACAGACAGCACTAATAATGAATTGGTAGATTGGATGCGTAGCATTAACGATGCATATGCAGGCAGTGATTTAAAACAGTTAGAGGAAAAAATAGTAATCAAGGGTGATAACTTTGCAAAATATCCAGCTTTTAAAAACATAAAATATGCTTTGAAAAAGAATAATATTTTTAAGTTTAGAATAGCAACTAACTCAGAAACTGTACCAGTAGGATCAGAATTGTATAATACAAACAGATCAGCTGCAGAAAGCGGGCAAAAATAATTACGTAAATAAAAATATTTTTTATGGCAGAAATGGATACCTCGTCGGGCGGCGGACATAAGAAAGGGCCTGGCGTAAAAAAAGCAAAAAAATTATCTACCAGGGTTGATCTTACACCCATGGTAGATCTGGGATTTCTATTGATTACATTCTTTGTGTTTACTACTACTATGAGTAAGCCAACGGCAATGAATATGAATGAACCTAAAGATGATCCGGAGAATCAGTTGAAAGTAAAAAATTCCGGGGCAATGACCATATTGTTAGGGAAAAATGACCAGGTATATTATTATATGGGCGAGCTTACTAATGCAACGGAGCAATTTAAAAGTACCAATTTTAAAGATGTAAGGGATATAATCCTTGATAAAAAGAAAAATACCCCTATGGACGATTTAATGTACATTATTAAAGCTGATAAGGAAAGTACTTTTAAAAATGCCATTGATATCCTGGATGAAATGTCTATAAACACCGTGCCCCCCGGGCATTATGCTGAAGTAGATATTTCCGATACCGAAGCTGAATTGATAAAACAAACGGAGAGTGCCAACGGTATAAAGTAGTGATTATGGAATTGATCAGGTTTTGAATCTCATTAAAAAGTATTACAAATGGATACAAATAAAATTTTAAGCGCCGATGTTCTTGATATTATTTTCGAAGGCAAGAACAAAGCTTATGGTGCATATGATTTAAGAAAATCATATAATGGCCGGTTAACAAAAGCTTTGCTTTTTACCGCTGCCCTGGCACTAATAATTTTTTTAAGTACAGTTTTTTCAAATGTATTTAGCAAATCTTCCAGCGAAGATTTAGAAGTGAAAGATATGCAAATGGCTGAAGTAATGCCGGAGACCCCGCCACCTCCGCCTCCGCCGCCGCCACCTCCGCCGCCAAAGGCACCACCGCCACCCGTAATTAACCAGGTGAAATTTACTCCTCCTAAAATTGTGAAAGACGAGGAAGTAAAGGAGGATGAAAAGATTGAGGAAATTAAGGAAGATCAGGTAATCAGCACTAAAACTATTGAGAGTGAAAATAAAGTAGCCATTGTAGATGCTCCTATCGAAGATAAGGGTACTACAATAGCGGCACCACCGCCACCTGATGATGAAGGTAAGGTTTTTAATAAAGTGGAAGTAGAGGCATCTTTTGCAGGTGGTGATGCTGGATGGAGAAGATTTTTGGAAAAAACTTTAAATGCAAGCGCACCTGTCGATAATGGTGCCCCTGCAGGTAGTTATACAGTTATAGTTCAATTTATTGTAAGTAAAGATGGAAGTGTCAGTTCAGTCACCGCTACTTCCAATCATGGTTATGGTATGGAAGCTGAAGCTGTAAGGGCAATTAAAAAAAGTGGTAAATGGACACCTGCGCAACAAAATGGCCGCCAGGTAAATGCATACAGAAGGCAACCAATTACATTCCAGGTAGAAGGGGAGTAATTTTTCTTAAAACTCTTAACTAAAAAGTCATGGCAACTATTGTCATGACTTTTTAGTTGGCACCCTGATGTAAAATATAATTTTACAGATTATATGATCTAAAGTTGGTTAGCTTTGATAATTAAATTCAATTTATATAAAAGCTAGTGTTATCAGTTATACCATTGGGTGTATTATAATACTTTAAAATTCATTTTTTGTAGTATAATATAAAGCAAAAATGTAGTATTGTTAAAAAGGAATTATTCATTTAAAAATTCGTTAATTAAATCACCCTATCCGTTAAATAAGTATTGCACACCTTTTTTTTATTTCTAAACTTTGATCTTATAAAATTCGCAACAGATTTACTCCCTGCTTTTTTTATTAGTTCGTATACCGAAATTGATAGCCAGATTTATGCTTAAATCGTAATTAAATGGCAGCTGCGTACGTACTATCTTATTTTGACATCATTAAATTTTAGTGATTATATAGTTATCAAGTTTACTTCCATATTTAACTTGTAATCAATTATATTTCATTTAAAATAAATCATAATTAAATGAAGAAAACAAGCGAACTGATATTTACAGTATTATTTTTTATTCTATTGCTTGCTTTTGCAGTATACTTTGTAACTGTATAATAAATAATTAAAAAATCTAACCAGTACCAAATTCAAACTGTTTTATCTGCTTTTATAATTTCTGGTAACTGTTATCCTCTAATAACCGTTTAATCAATTTTTATTATTTATTAGTCAATAGAGTTCATCTGTATATAATTATTAATTATATTGACGTAATTATTTTGATCTAATTTTTATTAAATATTAACTGTTGATTATCTATAGTAAAATATAACTCTTAAACTGGTAGAATATAAACTTAGCCAAAATTCGATATTAATGAAATAATTTCAAGTGAAAAATTCATTTTTTGTATTAATTGCAATAGTAGAAATAACTTCTATATTAATTAAAAAATTATATCATACCATTTTCTAGGATATGTCACTTTCAGTTAGAACTATCAAAATCTTATTACGTTAAAGCATATTAACCCAAATATTTACTTTTTTTAGCTGAAAAATATAAAAACAGCAAAGTTTAATATAAAAAAATTCCTTAAAGTAATGTTGAAGGGCTATTCCGCGTATTTAAGGAAAATTTTCCTATTACAGATACCCGTAATATTTTCGTATTGGAATTTTTAGACTATTTCGTTGACCCCCCACGCTATACTATAGAAGAATGTATAGAAAGGGGACTAACCTATGCCGTACCTTTAAAAGCAAAGCTAAGGTTAAGCTGTAATGATGAGGAACATGTGGATTTTCAAACCATTGTTCAGGATGTTTTTCTGGGCAACATACCCTACATGACCCCCAGGGGTACTTTTGTAATTAATGGTGCCGAAAGGGTAGTAGTAAGCCAGTTGCACCGTTCGCCTGGTGTATTTTTTGGCCAGTCTATTCATCCCAACGGAACTAAAATTTATTCCGCAAGGGTAATTCCTTTCAAAGGAGCCTGGATGGAATTTGCAACAGACATTAACAATGTAATGTATGCATACATTGATCGTAAAAAGAAATTTCCTGTAACTACATTATTGCGTTCAATAGGTTTTGAAACTGATAAAGATATATTGGAATTATTTGGAATGGCCGATGAGGTTAAGGCAGATAGAAAAACCCTGGAAAAATATTTGGGCAAGCGCCTTGCTGCCCGTGTTTTACGTACCTGGGTAGAAGATTTTGTAGATGAAGATACCGGTGAAGTAGTTTCTATAGAAAGAAATGAAATTATTTTAGAAAGAGACAGCATATTGGATGAATCTAATATTGTAATGATTTTAGAAATGGACGTTAAAAGCGTTTTCATTCAAAAAGAAGAAGTAAGTGGCGATTACGCTATCATTTACAATACATTAAATAAAGATACTTCTAACAGCGAGTTGGAAGCAGTGCAACATATTTATAAACAATTGCGTGGCGCTGATGCACCGGATGATGAAACAGCCCGTGGTATTATCGACAAATTATTTTTTAGCGATAAGCGTTATGACTTAGGTGAAGTAGGCCGTTATAAAATTAACCGCAAGCTAGGCATGAATTATCCTTTGGAGAAAAAGTTTTAACCAAAGAAGATATTATTGCCATTATTAAATACCTGGTATTATTAACCAACGGTAAATCAGAGGTGGATGATATTGATCATTTAAGCAACAGGCGTGTACGTACAGTGGGCGAGCAATTGTACGCCCAGTTTGGTGTAGGTTTAGCCCGTATGGCCCGTACCATCCGTGAAAGAATGAACGTACGTGATAACGAGGTGTTCACCCCCGTTGATCTGATCAATGCCAGAACATTGTCATCAGTGATCAACTCTTTCTTTGGTACATCACAGTTATCCCAGTTCCTGGATCAAACCAATCCTTTAAGTGAAATAACACATAAACGCCGTATTTCAGCCCTTGGGCCCGGTGGTTTAAGCCGTGAAAGGGCAGGATTTGAAGTACGTGATGTGCATTACTCCCATTATGGCCGTTTATGTACTATCGAAACCCCGGAAGGACCAAACATTGGTTTGATATCTACACTTTGTGTACATGCCAAAATCAATGATATGGGCTTTATCGAAACGCCATATCATAAGGTTACAGAAGGCAGGGCGGATATGAAAAAGATCACTTTCTTAAGTGCAGAAGAAGAAGATACAGCAAAGATTGCCCAGGCCAATATTGATATGGACGAAAAAGGTAATTTTTCGGAAGATAAAATCAAAAGCCGCCAGACAGGTGATTTCCCTATTTTAGATAAAAATGAAGTAGAATACATGGATGTGGCACCTAACCAGATTGTAGGGTTAAGTGCTTCGTTAATTCCGTTTTTGGAGCATGATGATGCCAACCGTGCATTGATGGGATCAAACATGCAACGCCAGGCTGTACCTTTAATTAAACCGGAAGTGCCTATTGTTGGTACAGGCCTCGAAGGTAAAGCTGCCCGTGACGCAAGGATTCAGATCCATGCTGATGGAGATGGTGTGGTAGAATTTGTAGATGCCAACGAAATTCATGTAAAGTATAAAAGAAATGAAACGCAGCAACTGGTAAGCTTTGAGGATGATTTAAAAATATATAAGCTGACCAAGTTTGTTCGTACCAACCAGGAAACCTGCATTAACCTGCGCCCTGCGGAAGTAAAGGGACAAAAAGTAAGTGAAGGTGATTTCTTAACTGAAGGTTATGCCACTAAAAATGGTGAGTTGGCTTTGGGTAGAAATATGAAAGTAGCTTTCATGCCATGGAAAGGATACAACTTTGAGGATGCGATTGTAATCAGTGAAAAGTAGTAAAAGAGGATTTGTTTACGTCTATCCATATCAGTGAGTTTGAAATTGAAGTAAGGGATACCAAATTAGGAGAAGAAGAACTAACTCCGGATATTCCAAACGTAAGTGAAGAAGCTACAAAAGATCTGGATCAAAACGGTATTATCCGGATTGGTGCACATGTAAAAGAAGGTGATATTATTATAGGAAAAATTACTCCAAAAGGAGAAAGCGATCCTACACCGGAAGAAAAATTATTACGTGCCATATTTGGTGATAAAGCAGGTGATGCCAAAGATGCTTCTTTAAAAGCACCAAGCGGAACTGAAGGTGTGGTAATTAGTAAAAAACTATTCCAGAGGGCCAAAAAAGATAAGAATGCAAAAGTGAGGGAGAAAGCCCAGATAGAAAAAATTGAAAAAACACACGAGAAGAATGAAGGGGATTTATTGGAATTACTGGTTAATAAACTGCATACTTTATTAAAAGATAAAACCAGTGCAGGGGTTAGTAATAATTTTGGAGAAACGCTGATAGGAAAAGGCGCCAAGTTTAATCCTAAAAATTTAGCTAATCTTGATTTCCAGAATATCAATCCTTTGGGATGGACAGGTGAAGTTAAAACAGATGATTTAATCAATGTATTGTTACATAACTACAGTATTAAATTTAATGAAGAATTAGGCAGGTACAAAAGAGAGAAATTTAATATTTCCATAGGTGATGAATTACCAGCAGGTGTGTTGAAGCTGGCTAAAGTTTACTTAGCAGTAAAACGTAAACTAAAAGTAGGTGATAAAATGGCCGGGCGCCATGGTAACAAAGGTATTGTTGCTAAAATCGTTCGCCAGGAAGATATGCCTTTCCTGGAAGACGGAACGCCGGTAGATATCGTATTGAATCCATTGGGTGTACCTAGTCGTATGAACCTGGGACAGATTTACGAAACTGTTTTAGGATGGGCAGGAGAGAAATTAGGCGTACGCTTTGCCACACCGATTTTTGACGGTGCAAGTGTAGAAGAAATTGCAGAAAATATAGAGAAAGCAGGATTGCCTAAATTTGGCCATACTTATTTGTATGATGGCGAGACAGGAGAAAGATTTGATCAGAAAGCTACCGTAGGTATCATTTATGTAATTAAGTTACATCATATGGTAGATGATAAAATGCATGCCCGTTCAATAGGGCCATACAGCTTGATTACACAACAACCATTAGGCGGTAAAGCACAATTTGGTGGTCAAAGATTTGGTGAAATGGAGGTTTGGGCTTTAGAAGCATATGGTGCATCTAATATATTGCAGGAATTGTTAACGCTTAAATCTGATGACATCATCGGAAGGGCTAAAACTTACGAAGCAATTGTAAAAGGTGATAATATTCCAAGACCGGGTATTCCTGAATCATTTAATGTATTGGTGCATGAGCTGAGAGGTTTGGGATTGGACTTGAAGTTTGAGTAAAATCTCACCCTTAATCCCTCTCCTTTAGGAGAGGTAAGGGTGATAAGAGCGAAGGTTAGTTGGAACAAATCTTGATGAATAAAGCTGAAAAAGTACAAGTGAGATTATTATTTCTTTTCACTGAAAAGAAATAATAACAGAACAAAGTTCACAACGATGCTGAGCAAAGGTAAAATGATCGTTCCAAAAGAATTATCAATTATTAATTACTAATTATTAATTATTATATGGCATTCAAAAAAGAAAATCGGCCAAGGCCAATGTTTTCTCAAATCACAATTGGTTTGGCTTCTCCTGACAGTATTTTGGAAAAAAGCTATGGAGAAGTATTAAAGCCGGAAACCATCAATTACCGTACTTACAAACCTGAAAGAGATGGTTTGTTTTGTGAAAGGATTTTTGGGCCCGTAAAAGATTATGAATGTGCTTGCGGAAAGTACAAACGAATCCGTTATAAAGGCATTGTGTGCGACAGGTGTGGTGTGGAAGTAACAGAAAAGAAAGTACGCCGGGAAAGAATGGGTCACATTAAGCTGGTAGTTCCGGTAGTGCATATATGGTATTTTAAATCTTTGCCCAATAAGATTGGATACCTTTTAGGTATGAGCTCTAAAAAATTAGAGACCATTGTTTATTACGAACGTTTTGTAGTAATTCAGCCAGGTATACGTGCCGATAAAGGTCAGAATTATTCTGACCTGTTAACAGAAGAAGAATATTTGGATATCCTGGATACCTTACCAAAAGATAACCAGCATTTGCCGGACGAAGACCCTAACAAGTTTATTGCAAAGATGGGAGCAGAAGCAGTGCATGATATGTTGCAAAGACTGGATCTTGACCAGTTAAGTTTTGATTTACGTAATTCAGCAGCTAACGAAACTTCACAGCAGCGTAAAGCAGATGCCTTGAAGCGCTTAAGTGTAGTAGAAAGCTTCCGTGATGCAAATACAAGAATCAATAACAGGCCCGAGTGGATGGTAATGCAGTATATTCCTGTTATTCCACCAGAGCTTCGTCCGTTGGTTCCTTTGGATGGAGGTCGTTTTGCCTCTTCTGATTTAAATGATTTATACCGCAGGGTTATTATCCGTAATAACCGTTTAAAAAGATTATTGGAAATTAAAGCCCCTGAAGTAATCTTACGTAATGAAAAACGTATGTTGCAGGAAGCGATAGATTCTTTGTTTGATAACAGCCGTAAATCCAATGCTGTAAAGGCAGAAGGGGGACGTGCTTTGAAATCATTGAGCGATGTATTAAAAGGCAAGCAAGGACGTTTCCGTCAGAATCTTTTAGGTAAACGTGTGGATTACTCCGGTCGTTCTGTAATTGTAGTAGGACCTGAATTAAAAATGCATGAGTGTGGATTGCCAAAAGATATGGCTGCAGAATTGTTCAAGCCATTTATCATTCGTAAGCTGATTGAAAGAGGCATAGTAAAAACAGTAAAAAGTGCCCGGAAATTAGTGGATAAAAAAGAAGCCATCATCTGGGACATTTTAGAAAATATATTAAAAGGGCACCCGGTATTATTAAACCGTGCCCCAACGCTTCACCGTTTGTCTATCCAGGCATTTCAGCCGAAATTGATAGAAGGAAAAGCGATACAATTACATCCGTTGGTAACCACATCATTCAATGCGGATTTTGATGGTGATCAGATGGCGGTGCATGTACCTTTAAGCAATGCTGCGGTTTTAGAAGCCCAGTTATTAATGCTGGCTTCCCACAACATTTTGAACCCTCAGAATGGTACACCAATTACCCTGCCTTCACAGGACATGGTATTGGGATTGTATTATATCACAAAAGGTAAAAAATCAACTGATACTGAAAAAGTAAAAGGAGAAGGAAAAGCTTTTTATTCTCCCGAAGAAGTGATTATTGCTTACAATGAAAAGCAAGTTGACCTTCATGCCAATATCAGGGTTAAAGTAAATGTGCGTAATAACGATGGTACCTTAACCAATAAATTATTGGAAACTACCGTAGGCCGTGTAATATTTAACCAGCATGTACCTAAAAGTGTAGGTTTTATCAATGCGCTGTTAACTAAGAAAGCATTGCGTGAAATTGTTGGTGATATTATTAAGTGGACAAACGTACCGGTAACCGCTAAATTCCTGGATGATATCAAAACCTTAGGATACCGTATGGCATTCAGGGGTGGTTTATCATTTAATATAAATGATTTAATTATACCTGAGGTAAAACAGCAGATGATTGATAATGCACAGGTAGAAGTAGATGAGGTTTGGGATAATTATAACATGGGGCTTATTACCAATAATGAACGTTATAACCAGATCATTGATATATGGAGTAGGGTAGATACAAAAATTACCGAAACATTAATCCGTGAGCTGGCAACAGATAAGCAAGGGTTTAATTCAGTATACATGATGTTGGATTCAGGTGCACGGGGTAGTAAACAACAAATTAAACAGCTGGCTGGTTTAAGAGGTTTGATGGCTAAGCCACGTAAATCAGGCTCATCAGGTAGTGAAATTATTGAAAACCCGATCTTATCCAACTTTAAAGATGGCTTAAGTGTATTGGAATATTTTATCAGTACGCATGGTGCCCGTAAAGGTTTGGCTGATACGGCTTTAAAAACTGCCGATGCCGGTTACTTAACACGTCGTTTGGTGGATGTAAGCCAGGATGTGGTAATTAATGAAGAAGATTGCGGAACGCTTCGTGGTATTGCTACATCAGCATTAAAAGATAATGAAGATGTAATTGAATTATTAAGCGACAGGATTGAAGGGCGTACCTCTTTACATGATGTTTTTCATCCTATAACAGATGAGCTTTTAACTAACGCCGGTGAAGAAATAAGTGCAGAAGCAGCTAAGCTTATTGATGAAAGTGGTATTGATAGTGTAGAAATACGTTCAGTCTTAACTTGTGAAAGTAAGCGTGGTGTTTGTGTAAGATGTTATGGTAAAAACCTGGCTTCAGGTATGCTGGCCCAAAGAGGTGATGCTGTGGGTATTATTGCAGCACAATCCATTGGTGAACCGGGTACACAGTTAACGTTACGTACCTTCCACGTAGGTGGTGTGGCAGGATCTGCATCAGTAGAATCTACTTTGCCTGCTAAATTTGATGGAACTATTCAATTTGACGGATTACGTACAGTTGCTACTGAAGATAATGAAGGCAAAAAAATAAATGTAGTAATAGGCCGTACCGGTGAGGTACGTATTATGGATGTAAAAAATGACAGGTTACTGATTACCAATAACGTTCCTTATGGCGCTACGCTGAATGTAAAAGACGGCCAAAAGGTTACAAAAGGTGAAGTAATTTGTACATGGGATCCGTTCAATAACGTAATCGTTGCAGAAGTACAGGGTGAGATTAAATTTGAAAGTTTATTGGAAGGTATAACTTACCGCGATGAGGCCGATGAACAAACAGGGCATCGTGAAAAAGTAGTTATTGAAACAAAAGATAAAACGAAATTGCCTGTTATTATTGTAGAAGGCAAAGAGAAAAAATTATATAACCTTCCGGTTGGCAGCCACGTTGTAGTAGAAGAAGGCGATACCGTAAGAAGCGGACAGGTATTGGTAAAAATTCCAAGGGTGTTAAGTAAATTAAAAGATATTACCGGTGGTTTGCCTCGGGTAACGGAATTGTTTGAGGCAAGGAACCCTAGCAATCCTGCGGTAGTTTGTGAAATTGATGGTGTAGTAACCTTTGGTGCAATCAAGCGTGGTAACCGGGAAATTATTGTAGAAGCCAAAGATGGCGTAATTAAAAAATACCTGGTTCCACTTAGCCGCCAGATATTGGTACAGGATGGTGACTTTGTAAAAGCCGGTGCTGCATTAAGTGATGGTCAAACTGCCCCTGCTGATATCTTAGCGATAAAAGGCCCGTTTGCTGTGCAAGAATATGTTGTAAATGAAATCCAGGAAGTTTACCGCTTACAAGGTGTGCGTATCAATGATAAGCATATTGAAGTAATTGTTCGCCAGATGATGCGTAAGGTAACTATTGAAGATGCAGGAGATACTAAATTCCTTGAAGGAGATACCGAAGACAGGTTAGACTTTAATGTGGAAAATGATTACACCTACGATAAAAAAGTAGTGACCGAAGCAGGTGACAGCACTAAACTGAAATCAGGCCAGATTGTTACTTTACGTGATGTAAGGGAAGAAAATTCAGTATTAAGAAGGGCTGATAAAAAACTGGTAGAATTCAGGGATGCCAAACCGGCTACTTCAAGTCCGCTTTTGCTGGGTATTACTAAAGCTTCCCTGGGTACACAAAGCTGGATATCTGCAGCTTCGTTCCAGGAAACAACTAAGGTATTAAGCAGCGCTGCAATCAATGGTAAAACCGATTTGATGATGGGCTTGAAAGAAAACGTTATCACCGGGCATCCAATACCTGCGGGTACGGGTATGCGTGAGTTTGACAATATGATTGTGGGCAGCAAAGAAGAATACGAGTTGTTAATGACAACCAAAGAGGCAATGAGTTTTGATGAAGAAGAGTAAGCCGGATTAATTATAATATTTTTTAAAAAGAGTAAGATTAATTTCTTGCTCTTTTTATTTTGGCAATATTTAAAAAGAAGCTTTACATTTATTTCAATTGATGAATATAACTAGTCGTTCCTCAAAAAGCCCTACAATCCTTTACCATTCATAATTTATACACACTTATGGATAAATAAATCTGCAAGAAAAGTAGAAATGAGCTTAAAAATCCTGCAAATTTGTATCATGTTATCCAAGCAAAAAAACAGTGCACAAATTGGTTTTTACAGCAGTTTTGAAGAGCAGTTGAATCATTCTCATCCGCTTTATATACTGGCAAACAGGATTGATTGGAATGTGTTTGAAGAAGCTTTTAAAAAACATTACAGTGCAACCCAGGGCAAACCAGCCAAGCCTATCCGCTTAATGGTATCGTTGCTGATTTTAAAGCAGCTTCGCAATTTAAGTGATGAAAGTGTAGTAGGGCAATGGGCAGAAAATGCCTATTATCAGTACTTTGGCGGAGAAAAATTATTTTCTGTAAAACCACCTTGTGTGCCTACAGAGTTAGTAGAGTTTAGAAAACGAATTGGAGAAGCGGGGTCAGAATTGATTTTTAAAGAAAGTATCCGTATCAATGGTAAAGATGCCGATGATGATAATTTGAGTGGGGATACTACTGTACAGGAAAAAAATATCACCTATCCAACCGATGATAAGCTGTACAAAAGATAATTGTAAAATGTCAGGCCATAGGCCTAAAAGAAAAGGTGGAACTAAGACAGAGTTATAAGTTTACGGTAAAAAAATAAGCGCTGTTCAGCGTTTTAAGAAAAACAAAGACGGCGCAGGCAAAGCAAGAAAAGCTGGTAAAAAAATTAAAACAATAGCAGGCAGGTTAGTACGGGAGCTTGAACGCAAACTTACTGCCGATAGTTTAAACAGGTATGCAACCGATTTATCATTGTTTAAAACAGTATTAGCACAAAAAGAAGCGATAGCGGTAAAGTTTACAGCCTTCATGAACCCGATGTAAAATGCTACACTAAAGGCAAAGGGCATAAAAAATTTGAGTTTGGAAGCAAAGCCTCTTTTTAGTAACACAAAGTACCGGCGTAATTGTTGGGGCATTAAATTTTACAGAATCCCTGCATGACTCAAAAACACTACCCTCAGTATTAGAACAATATGAAAGGCTGATGGACAAAGAGGCTAAAAATGTTTTTTAGACACGGGGTACCGGGGGCCTAAAATGATTAACAATACTGCATTACACACACCAAAGCCAGATAAGGACATTACTCAAACCAAACGCAAAAGACATAAACGCAGAGCGGCAATAGAGCCTGTAATAGGGCATTTAAAACACGATTATAGAATGAGCAGAAATTACCTCAAAGGTACAGTTGGAGATGCAATCAATGTAATATTAGCGGCTGAAGCAATGAATTTTAAAAGAATGATGAATAAATGGAAAGTAGAATTTATTTTTTGGGCCTTAAAATTGCTTCGCTTCTTTAACTTTTATACTCAACTGATTTTTGTCCCCAAAGTAAAAATGACTTTTTGAGGATCGACTATCTAGTAATTATACCCTAAAAACGGCATATGCTTGTACCTGTTGTAAAACAATTTTACTATTTTTTGATTTTAATATTATTACACAACCCAGTAAATAGTACTGCACAAAATACTGCCTATGGAATAATTCCTGCAATACCACAACCATCCCAATTTCAAGAGATAAATATCAATCAACATGCTCTTTCAAACAAACAGCCAAATATTAACAACAGTAATTTTGACTTTTATCAAAATAGCACAATAGCAGAGCAAAACAGCCGGGCTATGGCAGAGGCAGATAAGATGATTTACAATGAGCTGAATAAAGAAAACCAGGCGGCTTTTATCCAAAAAGAGTTAGCAGAAGCAGGGCTGTATGATAAGCAACGGCTGGAGGCAACCAAATCTTACCGGAACAGCTTTACACAGCTTAATGCACTCAATCCTGACAGCTTTTCCATTGCTAAAGCTATTTATCTCGTAGAAAATGCTTTTTACAAAAACCAGTTCAGCTATGAGCAGTTTGAAAATGCTATTCAGAATAGGGCGGAGCTGGTAAAGCAGATTTTAAAAAGAGAACATATTGATCCTAATAATAACTTGGCTTTGAACTATGGCATACAAAAGCTGTTCTCGCAAGCTAATCGCTACTTTAATCCGAAAACAAAGCAAACCATTGACATACCGCCATTACAATATGATTTTGATGACTATATGGGAGAAAAAGATTATCGGCAGTTATTGGTAACGAAAGTGATACAGACAGGAAAAGGCCAGTGCCATTCCATGCCTCTAATATATTTAGCCGTAGCGGAGCAATTGGGAGCAAAAGCATACCTATCATTAGCTCCGCAGCATTCGTTTATACAATTCTTTGATGAACAAAATAACCGCCTGTGTTTTGAGACTACTAACGGTAGTCTGGTATCTCAAAACTGGCTGCTGCAATCAGGCTTTATCAATGCTGCTGCCTTAAAGAATAAAACTTATTTGGATACGCTATCACAGAAAAAACTGTTTGCTCAATGCCTGTCGGATTTGTTACTTTCTTATTTGAACAATTTCGGCTATGATGATTTTGCAGAGCAGGTGCAACAAAAAATAGAGCAATTGGATGCTAATAACTTAACTGTAAAACTCATTACTTCCAACCTGAAAACTCATGAAGCTATGAATAAAATTAAGGCTGTTGGCAGTCCTCCGGTACAGCAGTTACCTGACCATCCCGAAGCGTATCAGGCGTATTTGCAGATGCACGAGAGCTATAAGCAGGTAGATGACCTGGGTTATCAGGAAATGCCAAAGGAAGCCTACCAGGCATGGAGAAAAACGATAGAAAAAGAGAAAAAGCAGCAGCGGACAAAAGAACTGCAACAGCAAATGCAGAAAGAAATAGAAATGCTGAAAAAACTAAGGCCAACACTTATTATACCCAAAGGATAACTATATTTATACAACTTTATGAAAGCAGGAAAATTACTTTTATTGATTTTAATTATTTGTTCCAATGCCTCACATGCACAGGAGTATAACCCTTACAAAAGCATTGGCAAAAAAGCCAAAGTGCTTACACTCAGCAAAGGCAAATATGATGAGTTTTTTGATTATAAAGACGTACAGCGGATAGGCACAGTACTTTTTAATATACGGACAAAGAAGATAGTACAGCTGCTCAATGCCGATAGTGTATTTCTAAAGGCAAGTGATAATACGGCAGCAAGCCGCTGGTATAGTATTGATCCGCTGGCAGATAAATTCGCATCATTAACCCCTTACAATTTTGTAGAGAATAACCCTATCAATAAAATTGACCCTGATGGAATGGAGGCAACGGATTGGTTTAAGGATAAAAAAGGTATGATGCAATTTGACCCCAATGTAAAATCGCAGGCTGATGTAGGCGATAAGGGGACTTATGTAGGTGCAACAGCTAAAGAAAAGTCCGCAAGAGGTAGTCAGGTAGAATATAGAAAAGATGGTAGTATATTATTTTCAAATGAGAATGATGCGTATGATAGAGTTTGGAATAATACCTCTTCAATGCAAAGGGAACAATTAGGTGTTATTGGAGATAAAAAAGTTCTTGTTTTGCCAGATTATTTGAATGATAGATCAACAGGTAAAATAACGGAGTATGGTTATTCATTCACCAATGGTAATTTAAAGGATGGGTTAACAGGGAAAACATTTAATACAAAAGGATCAATACATGCTCATCTTGATGGGAATGGGCCAAGCACCTATGTGTATGGTGGATACGGAGATTTAGGCTTCGCTGCGGGTTTGACACCATATAAGCCTGTATTCGTTATGCAAAATGATAAAAAAAATTCCCTTAGTTTTATAATTTCTGCCCCAAACAAAACAGGGCTGGCATCAGGATATGACAATTATAGCATTTTCAACATTACAAATTATAGTCCAAAAATTAATGCTCAGTCAGTAAGAAAGACAGAAAGTATAATAAATTATATCAATACTCACGATTTGCGCTCAATGTTAAAAAAATAATATTTATGAAGTTTGCTATTATTATATCTAGCATATTACTCTATCTCCTGTAATCAAAAAAATACCATCAAAAATGCTAATAATTATACTATAAATAAGAAATTGGAAAATATTGTTGACTCATTTTTAAAAGATAATAATTGCGATAATTACATTCATGAGCTATACATTGATAAGCTTGATCCTCATAACTTTCAAATTATTCTTTATCAAGGAAAAGAATCATTAACAAAGGATGAAAACAAAGGCTATAATCAAAAGTCATTAATTGTTTCAAAAATTAAAGGAGTTGATTTTAATATTTATTCAGGTGTAGAGCGTTACTTTAGCAATTTTGAAAATGATTCTTCAAAAAACAAAATACATTGGCAAATGATTTAGAAAAAGAAAATCAATGTGAGAAAATATGGTCGATTAAAGATAGTATGGGGATACTCATTATAAAACCTTATAAAATAAATTTTACCCATTCATGCCCTCCTCCTATATGGCCAGATACTATTCCACCAGCTATGAAGTAATAATATAAGAATTAAATATGAAAATTTATTTTTAAAAAAATATATTCTAAAAATAATATTTTTGTTTTGCTTTTTACAATTGTGTAGTCCAGGTAAAGGGCAAACTGAAAGTAATTTTAATCCCGATGGGACGATAGGATTGATTGATAGATTCCGTATTAGCGAAGACCTAAAAAATATATCTATCGACTTTATCAATACCAATGGTATTGATAATAGTATTATTGAGGTAGCTATTAATAAAAGAGAACCCGATGAAATTTACATAACACTTACTTGCAAAGGAGTTGCATATTTTATAGTAAAAAAACTTACCCCTTTATTTACGTATGAATTAGATAACAATACATTTTTTGTATTCACAGGAGCAGAAGAAATATTACAAATACCTTTTGATGAAGCAAAATATAAAAATAGGCGGCAGGAACGCTGCGACAGTATTATGAAATCTTGCTACATATTTCAAGATAAGAAGATGCAAAAGAAAAAGATTGCTCATCACCTGAACCATTTTCAAGTTTGCCAGCACCAGTAGCACCGCCACCATTAAATAAAAATAAAAAAGGGTTTAACCCAGAAAAAAAACAAGCAAACAATTAATCATAAAAATTTTAGATGTTGAAATCTTACTTACTATTATTTTTCGTCTTTGGTATTGCTTTTAGTGCATTTTCCCAAACTACATTTGACACCACAAGTAGTTATGGTTTAGCATTTAAAAAATTACAACATCTAATTGAAAATAAAAGTGGCCGCAATTTCAAACAGGCTGTTTTTATTACAGAAAATACTTTTAATAATGACACATTAAACGAAGAAAAATTTAATAAGTTCATAGACTACTCAGCAACTATCATCAAATTGTGGAGTACATTCAATCCTATTAACGATTATAAAAATATGGATAGTGCAAATTTTCAAAATAATTTTGCTATATACCATTTTTTAAAAGATACTACTAAGTTAATACTAAACAACAGTGAGTATAAGCACCTACCTTATACCTACGATTTTAATGATTTTTTCGGTTATAAAGACTGGAGTAATATGTTTGTAACTAAGCTGCTGGAAACACATAAAGGTAACTGCCATTCATTACCTTATCTGTACAAGATACTGGCGGATGAGCTGGGGGCTACCTGCTGGCTATCATTTGCTCCCAATCATATTTATATTAAAAATAGAAGCAAGGACATAGGCTGGTACAATACCGAACTTACCAGCGGCGATTTTCCAATAGATGCCTGGATTGCTACTAGCGGTTATGTGCCTGTAGATGCTATCCGTAATGGTATCTATATGGATACATTGAGCGATCAGCAGTCAATTGCTCAATGTGTTTTAGATTTAGCTAAAGGGTATGAATATCAAACTAAAAATTATTATGATGGCTTTATTTTAAAATGCTGTGATTTAACTTTACAATACCATCCGCTGAACGTGCAGGCAATTTTGCTAAAAGCAGAAGTACTCAATCGTATGTACGAAAAGCAGTTAAAGGAAAATGATAAGGTGGCCTCCCAAACTTATACGGAAATGGAAAAGCTGTATGTACAATTGTTTGAATTAGGCTATCGGGAAATGCCGGAGAAGATGTATATGCAATGGCTAAATAGTGTAACGCAGCAGCGCAGCAAGTACGGTAATAAAAAACTGAAAGCAGCGTTCAGATAAAGTTAATTTACAATATAGTAGTGTCTTTTTGATTTTTTTCCAATAATTTATAAAACCTTTTTTATTTTTCTTTTTTCAATAAATTCCTCAAACATTTCTCTGGAAAAGCTGCTTAAATTATTTGCCTCAGTAATCATAGCTTTTTGAGCTACAGCCACGCCAAATTGAATATCATCAAACCCCTCAATACTATGGGCATCCGGGTTAATGGATATTAAAACATTTTTCTCCAAGGCATAGTAAATATGTCTCCAATCAATATCCAGGCGGTTAGGGTGGGCATTTAATTCAATTACCACATCATTGGCTGCACAGGCATCAATAATTTTTTTATAATCTACCGGGTAACCTTTCCTGCTTAATAATAATCTGCCGGTCATATGGCCAAGTATGGTTGTATATGGATTTTCTATCGCCTTAATTAGTCGTGGCATAGCCTTTTCCTCAGTCATTTTTAAATTACTGTGCACAGATGCAATTACCAAATCAAAAAGTGATAAAATCTCATTGTTATAATCCAAACTGCCATCATTTAAAATATCACTCTCTATACTTTTAAATATTTTAAAATCAGGATATTTATCATTTAATTCATCAATATATAAATGTTGTTCCCTTATTCTTTGCTCTTCTAATCCTTTAGCATAAAAAGCGCTTTTGCTATGATCGCTTATTACCAGATATTCAAAACCTTTGGTTTTAGCAGCCAAAAGCATTTCTTCTATGGTATTATTTCCGTCGCTCCAGTTGCTGTGCGAATGTATAATACCTTTAATATCTTTTGTAGTAATAAGTGCAGGCATATTATTATTCTTTGCTTTAGAAATAATATTTGCGTCTTCTCTTAAGCAGGGATGTATGTAAGGAATAGCAGCATTTAAAAATATTTCCTCTTCATCCTTTACCTCAGCAGTAATATTTCCGAATTCATTTTTAAATGCTTCAATAAATTTTTCAGTACCTGTTGTGTTAAATAATACTTCAATTTTATTTTTACTTTCACAACAAAATAATTTTAGTTTAAAGCCATTAATATTTTTAAAAAATAAATATTCTGTTGTCTCTCCAATCAGCACAAAATCATCAATTTTATCAAAATTTTCTTTTATTTTTTCTTTAGGTGCATCAATCACATATTCAATTACTTCAATTATTTCTTCCTGTGTTCTAAAATTTCCAGTGATTAAAACAGCATCTGCACCAAATATTTTTTGTAAAAACAAAGTAAGATTTGGTTCAATAGCTGTAACTGCAGCATACAAATAACTGCCTTTACTATTCAAATAAAATTCAATTATTTCTGCTACATTCTGTTGCGTTTTTTCACCAAACCCTTTATATAATTTCAACCGGTTTTCCTTACACGCATACAATAATTCACCAATAGTTTCTATGGCCATTTCTTTCCAGATGGTAGCAATTTTTTTTGGCCCGATTCCTTTAATGTGTAACATTTCCAAAACACCCTCAGGTGTTTTTTGCAGTAAATCCTTT
Source organism: Chitinophagaceae bacterium (assembly GCA_016713965.1). Lineage (GTDB taxonomy): Bacteria > Bacteroidota > Bacteroidia > Chitinophagales > Chitinophagaceae > Ferruginibacter. Next base: position 54,632 of record JADJOC010000002.1, on the reverse strand, counting down.
AGTACTTTTATTTCACCGGTTTGTAATAATTCTATTATTTTTTTGCCACTGCTTTCTCCGATTCCCTTTATCGTAAAAATTTTTTCCTGGGGTAAATCCTTTATTGGAGAAGGCAGCTTTTCTATGGCAAACGCAGCTCCAGCATAGGATTTGGCTTTAAAACTATTTTCTCCGTGTATATCCATAAGCTTGGACAGTAAAGAAAAATTATCGGCTATCTGGTCATTAGTCATCAACTAAAATTTTAGAATTAAATTTTTTATATAACACATATATTCCTGTTTACTAAGAAATATAAAAAAGCAAGTTGGTTTGAATTGAATATAAAAAAAAGTCCCGACATATTTGCCAGGACTTACTATCATTTTGCTTTATTATAAAGCAACCCTTATTTCTTTTTAGATGCTGCTTTTTTAGCAGGAGCTGCTTTCTTTGGAGCTGCTTTCTTAGCTGGAGCCGCTTTTTTTGGAGCAGCTTTTTTAGCTGGAGCTGCTTTTTTAGCTGGAGCCGCTTTCTTAGCAGGAGCTGCTTTTTTTGCTGGAGCAGCCTTCTTGGCTGGAGCAGCTTTTTTCTTTGTTGCCATTTTTTTAAATTTAATTTGGTTAGTAAATAATACTTAAAAATATAAATATTTTTTTAACTACCAAAAAAAACTTATAAAAATTATGCAGTGGCTTCCATTGCACTAACGGAAACAAAAGTTTTATCTGCCCTTCCTTTTTTGAATTCTACCAAACCATCTGTTAATGCAAAGATGGTAAAGTCTCTTCCAACTCCTACATTTTTACCAGGGTGATATACTGTTCCGCGTTGACGGATGATGATGTTACCAGCTAGTACCGGTTGACCACCGTAAATTTTTACACCTAATCTTTTGCTTTGTGAATCTCTTCCGTTTTTTACCGAGCCTTCACCTTTTTTATGTGCCATTGTTATTAAGTTAATTTGTTGATTAGTTAATTTGTGATTAGTAATTTATTAATTAGTTTATTTGGTTATAGACGAATATACCAATTAACAGATTTACCAATTAACAACTATGCAATACCCGTCACTTTGATGTGAGTGTAATGCGTACGATGTCCGTGTTTTTTACGGAAACCTTTTCGCCTTTTCATTTTAAAGGCGATAACTTTATCACCCTGTACCAGGTCCCTGATTATTTCAGCCTTTACAATGGCTTTTACATCAGTGCCCATCACAATTTTACCATCGCTGGTAGTCATCAATACATCCGAAAATTCTACCGAATCTCCTGCATTGCCTTCGATGTGAGGTACGTACAAGCTATCGCCTGCTTTTACTTTAAACTGTTGACCAGCTATTTTTACTACTGCTAACATAACTTCCCGAATTTAGGACGGCAAAGGTAGGCTTTTCACCTAATATATTGAAATATCAAGGCATAAATTGTAAAAAAACCTTTTATACCTTAATTAAACAATAAAAAAACTTAAACTCCTTAATTTAGCGGCCTGATTATGAGGATATTTTTTAAAATTATACAATATATATATAGTGCAGCCGCATTATTATTTTTCCTGTTTATTATGTTTGCTGTATTTCCTATCGTATTAATTGCCGCTTTTTGGGGCCGTGTAAGGGGAGGGAATTTTGTTTATGCCATCTGTCGTTTATGGGCGGATGTATTTTTACCGGTAATGGGCATTTTCCATAAAGCTATTTATGAGGTGCCGCACAACCGCAACATACCTTACATATTCGTAAGCAACCACAATTCTTACATGGATATTCCGCAAATGATGAAAGCGATAAGAAAGCAACCTGTGCGTATTTTAGCAAAAGCAGAGATGGGGAAAATTCCAGTATTCGGGTTTATATATAAAATGGCAACAGTTGCAGTAGACAGGACAAGCCCGGCCAGCAGGTTAAAAAGTATGTTGACTTTAAAAAAATACCTGCAAAAAAATGTTTCTATTTTTATTTGCCCGGAGGGCACTTTCAACATAACCGGCCAACCATTAAAAGAATTTTATGATGGTGCATTTAAGCTGGCTATCGAAACACAAACACCTGTCAAACCTATCCTGTTTTTAGATGCGCTGGACAGGCTGCATTATAAAAGTATTTTTTCTTTAACACCGGGGAAACTGCGTACGGTATATTTAAAAGAAATTCCTGTTAATGGATATACGTTAAATGACGTTGCGCTTTTAAAACAATTAGTGTATACAAAAATGGAGGAAGGATTAATAAAATATAAAGCAAGCTGGATAAAATAATTTTTTGGTGACGGGCATTTACTTCCCTGATTAATCTTCATTGGCGCTGTGCCCCGCCATAGGCGGTGGACGCTCCATTCATCTGCAGTATTACTATTGAACTTTGAACTAAGCAAATTGTATTTAGCATAGTACTGGAACAAATAAGTTTGAAATATTTTTGAAATAAATAACTGCATAATAGCAACTCAATGGTTCGGGCATTCAATGTCACTCAGTCAAAATGTGTCTCCTGTCTAATAATATCCCTTTTTTATAAATTGCACCGCTCTTTATGCATTGCACCGCTCTAAAGAGCGGTGATAATGGATTGCCTTTCCTGTGGCTTTAGCCACTGACCTTAAATTATTATTGATGGCTAAAGCCATTGTTAATTGATTTTATTTTTCTCTCTCCGCTCTAAAGAGCGGAGCTATTCAGACCAGATCTATTGAAAGGTAATGGATGAATAAAATTAAAACCTTAAAGGGCTGCGGGATAGCAATGAAAAGCACGGTGAGGCTTTGTGTGCGGCTTTGTGCCGGACTTGTAATGGATAGCCCGGACTGCATTTGAATAATGATACGCTGCCGACAACCCCAATTTATATATTTATTATTGCTTGATTTACTGCAATGGTAAATTCAAAAACTGTATTGGATAATTACCTTTTATATTATCAATGCCTTTTGTTATTTTTGAACATATGGGAGATGAAAAAATCAGCACTGTAGTGGTCGGTAATCATACAGTAAAATCGAAGTTTTTACAAAGGGATGTAAAAGTAGATTGCTATGTAAACAATACATTTACTGCTACTGATAATTTAAGCTTGTTGTTAGTGAATGACGGGCAGGATTTGGTAACGATGAAATTTGAAGATATCCTGGATGAATTATATGATGGCGGGGAAATTGGCCCTTTAATGGTTGTAAGCATGCACTGCTCCGCAGATAGAAGAAATGAATACGGTACTGCAAAAATTTTAGACTACAATGGCAGGGGTGCCAAGGCTGCTTTATATAATCAATTCGTATTTGAAGAGTTGTTGCCTTTTATACGAAAAGAATATTCCATAACATCTTTTAAAGATAAATCTTTTGCAGGGTTTTCATTAGGGGGGTTATGTGCACTGGATATTGTATGGAACCATCCGCACGAATTTTGTAAAGCAGGTGTTTTTAGCGGTTCATTATGGTGGAGGGACAGGGATCAGGATGACCCTGAGTTTAATGAAGAGACAGACAGGATTATGCACCGCCAGGTACAGCAGGGCGGTTATTATCCGTGGTTGAAATTTTTTTGAAGTGGGTACCTTAGATGAAACCGCCGACAGGAATAATAATGGTATTATTGATTCTATTGATGATACTTTGGCGCTAAACAAATAGCCGATGGCAGGCATGATGTAGCTACCTGGGCAAAAGCTTTTCCGTATTTTTTAAAATGGGTAGGGGGTAAGTATCAGGAAGTCAAGTTTTAAAAACTTGACTTCCTGATACTTATAGTTTAATCTCTTTGACTTTTGCATAATATTAATCGTTGTTATGAAATTATTTATAGGATTAGTAGTCATTATTATTACAAGCAACTATCTGCCTGCTAACAATGCTGATAAGCTGGTAATACAGGAAAATAACAGGGATACCCTTAATGTTGGCTATACATATTGGTGGGCACAGGGTGGGCCTTTTATTGGGCTGTGTGGCGATGAATATGCATTAGTATTTACAGGAACTGTCACTAAACTTTTTACTCCTCTTCCTAATAATCCTGACGATGCTGTAAGATCATCTCAGAAAGGAGTGATAAAAATTAGCAGCATTAGAAAAAGCCGGGCAACAGAAAAAGACAATTATAATAATGAACAATATTTCAGTTCAGATTGCTTTTATGATTCAGGGTTAAAAGAAGGGGATAAGGTAATTGTATTTATGTACGAATATGAAGGTGGATATTCTATTCCTGGCAAATCCATTTTAAAGATTAAAAATTTTAATGACCCAATAGTTGTATCTATTGAAGAATATATAAAAAATGGCCAGGATATACGTGCAATAAAAAAAGACTTTAAAATGTGGGAAAAATATGGTTTTAAGGCCGAATTGAAAGAAATGATGGAATGTATGCAGTACAAAAAAGCAACGAAATAAAATTAATGCTGGTAACATCTGCCATTAGAACTTTTAGTCATTCTCTTACACCTGTTCCCTGATTTAGTAGTTCTTGAACATTGTACTGAAAGGCTTTTAGAAATTTTCTTATTATTTACATCATTACTTTTCCGGCCGGATACAATTGGTTTACTTTTATATTTTATATCTGTTATTTTTTTGCTATCCCACCAGCATACCATGCATAAAGTTTTTTCAATTATTTTTTCCTGGTAATCTGGGAGTAACGGAAAAAAATCAATGCCTGTAAATTTTTCAACACTGTCAATGGTTACGGCAAATTGTTGTAGCGGCTCTTTTGAAGTGGTATTAGGCAGAATAAATCCAATACCTTTTATACCTGGTTCTTTATAATCCAAAATAACTTTATAAAAATATTCAGGAATAGAAATGCTGCTTGTGCTTATAGTAGGAAGTGCGTTAGATAAAACCGGCCCTGTAACAATATATATGCTGTCATTTTCAATTGCCCATTTACGAACCTGCTCCTCCAGCTTTTTCCAGGCACCCCTGTTAAAGCCGGGTTGCTGCGGGCTCATGTTGCTGTAATAAAAAGATTCTTTAATTGCTGTAGCCGACCAGCACATATCAGCCGCAGGAGCAAGATGCCCCCTGTCATAACCTGAATGTGCATAATCTTTATCGCTTGTGATACATGTTTTTATTTTCGGGTCGGGGATGAATTTGTTTATGCGGTTAAAAAGCTTTTTTGTTTTTTCTTTAGTAAGGATGTAAGCTACCCAGTCTGCCTGCTGGTGTGTTTCATTATACAAAACCGAGTAGCCTTGGTGCGAAATAATTTTGTCAGGATTAGCATTGGGTATTTCTAACTTTGTTATTGCTGCTTTACCATCTTCGATAGCAATCTCTTGCTGCGCAAAGGTTAATAATTGAAAAACAAGAAATGTGAATAATGTTAACGTTGGTTTTTGCATAAAAGGAATTCATTTATATTGCAGTAAGCTATCTTATATTAATTGGGTTTTAATAAAAAGGTAAAATTTTATTTTAAATCAACTATCCATTTGTAGTCTATCATAGCCCATTCTTTATTTCCATTTTCATCTTTTTCTTTTGGGTATGCCCGTTCATTTTTTCCAATTAATAATGAGCCGTACTTTTCAACAATATAATTTTTAAATGATTGTTCAGCATATAAGGTTTTTATATTTTCTTTCGATAAATCACATCTGGTACAACCTGCAATAGTACCATTATTAAAATAGCCCAATAACCCTCCGTTAGCATAAAATAAGTAGCGTAATTTCTTTTCTGTTTTTGGTGCCGGAAGTAAAGTGGTATCAACCTCTGTTTTCTTAACTTGTTCATTAGTTATTATGGTATCCTTTTGAGTTGCAGGCGTATTTTTAGATAATGAATTTTCATTATTGTAACCAAAAAATGTAATGGTAATGATTGCTAAAATTGACCGGATCATATATCGATAATTTATTTTTAATATTCCCTGTGTAATACTGCAAAATATTTCACGGGTTTAATATTTTTTGCATTTCAATTTTATAAAACGGGTTATCAGTAATGCTATTGTGGTCCTGTTTGTCCAGGGTTATCAATGTGTCAGCTTTTTTAAATTGCTCTTTTAATTTTAAAGAAGAGCCGTAGTAAATAATTTCATCCTGTTTGCCATGGAAAATAACAACAGGCATTTTACAATCTTTGAGATATTCATTTGTTTCAAATTTATATTTCAAAAGAATAGTGGGAATAAAGGGGTAATTGTGTTTCATCATATCTGTCAGGTTGTAATAAGGCGCTTGTAAAATTAATAATTTCGGGTGGTTTACAGAAGCGATTTTAGCGGCTGGCCCCGTACCTATTGAATAGCCCAATATAATAATTTGGTCTTCCTCGTATTTTTTCTTCATTTCATTATAAGCAATCTGTACATCCCCGAATAATTGCCCTTGACTGCTGATTGCCCCTTCACTTTTTCCAAAGCCCCTGTAATCTAATATAAAAACGTCATAGTTTAATGCTGTATATGTTCTTGCAACTCCTCCCCAGGATTGTAAAGATCCTGCATTGCCGTGCAGATAAAATATTAATCCTTTTGAACTGTCTGATGTAAATAAAAGGCCATTGAGTGATTTACCATCTTTCATTTTAATGTTCAGTTCTTCAAATTTTTGGTCAAAACTGAATTTGAAATCCTTATTTAATTTTTCGGGATAGAAGATTAGTTTTTCCTGAAAAAGAAATAACATAATGCACGCAAGAGAATAAATGATGAATAGGACTTTTAATATTTTGAATACAACTTTCTTCATAGGTAGACCATGCACTGGTTTGTTTAAATAATTTTATCTGAATTTTCATTCTTCTTTCCCAATTGAATCAATCATGTCGCCCAGATTGTTGCTTTTCCATTTCTTTTTTAATTTATAAGCAATGCAAAATAATATAACAGCAATAATTAAGAATATATTAAACCCGATATAAAATGCAATGGCATCAATTCCATTCTCTTGTGGCAGCGGCTCAGTTAAGAGGCCAATATATGCCAGAATTTGAAAAGCAGTTAAAGCTATGGCAATGATGTTAATAATTCTGATTTTCCAACGCATGATACCTGGTGAGCTTAAGTTAAAAGGATGCTGCTTTACCTGTGAATGAATATTTTTCTTACTTAATTTTATTTATCCATTCAATAAAAGTGGCCCAAAATTGTATAATTTTTTTCTTTGTTTGTTCATCTGTCAATTCACCTTTATCATTAAATTTATCAGCAACAGATCCCAAATAAAATTCAGGTTGTTGTAGTGTGTACATGTTAAGATAGGTTAGCACCTGCCTCAAATGATTTTGTGCACCAAATGTTCCCAGGACAGAGGGTGTGCACCCGGTTACAGCTGCAGGTTTTTTGTTCCACCTGTTTTGTCCTTGTGGGCGTGAGCCCCAGTCAAGCGCATTTTTAAGTATTGGTGAGTAAGAACGGTTATACTCAGGCGTAGCCAATAATATCGCATCCGCATTGTCGATACTGTTATGCAGGTCTTTTACACTTTGCGGAAGATCGGTTTCCAGATCCTGGTTAAGTAAAGGCAATTTACCGATGTCAATTGTTTCAATGGTTACTCCTTCCGGTGCCAATTGTTCAAATGCTTTTATCAATTTAGTATTGTAAGAATCTTTTCTTAAGCTACCGGAAAATGCTGCTATTGTAATGCTCATGATAATAAATATTTAGAATTAAATTTTTATTTTAATAAATTAAGCTGATTTGATAATCTGTAGTTTTTTGTAGTGAGCAATTAGTACACCTTAAGACCATTATTTGTAAAGCTAACAACTATAACTTAAAATTTGTTCTGACAAACTCAAACTCAGAAATAGGCAATAAAAAGAACCTGTTATAAAACAGGTTCTTTATTAAAAAATTATTTAATTATTATTTATCCGGATTTCTCAATTTGCTGTTTTTCCTGCTGTATCCAAAATAAATAATAAATCCTAATGCGAGCCAGCCTAACAATCTTAGCCAGTTTGTCCAGCCTAACCCGGCCATCATCAGCAGGCAGGAAATTATCCCTAGCGAAGCTATAACAGGAACCCACGGTGTTTTAAATTCTCTTTTCAGTCCTGGTTGTTTTACCCTCATGATCCATACACCAGCGCATACCAGTGCAAAAGCAAACAAAGTTCCGATACTTGTCATGTCACCCACAATATCACCAGGAATAAAAGCAGCAAATAAACCACATACTACAAAAAATATCCAGTTTGATTTGTAAGGTGTTCTGAATTTTGGATGTAAGGTTGAAAAAACTTTGGGCACCAGCCCATCTATACTCATAGAATAAAACACCCTTGATTGTCCCATTAACATAACTAAAATTACCGAGCTGAACCCTGCCAGGATAGCTATTGTTACCAAATTAGCCAGCCAGACATGCTCATGCATGTAAGTTTTAATAGCGTAAGCTACAGATGCCTCTTTACCGTTGTTCCTAAAATCTTCCACGCTGGCCACCCCAGTCAATACATGCGCAAATAATATATATAGAATAGTGCATACTGCAAGTGAGCCTAATATACCTATTGGCATATCTTTCTTTGGGTTTTTTGCTTCCTGCGCAGCAGTAGATACGGCATCAAAACCAATAAATGCAAAAAACACTGTACCAGCGGCGCCAACTATTCCCCAAAAGCCACCAAAATGATGCGACACGCCTGAATCGTCGATATAAGTTGTAGCTGCAGGTATGTAGTTTGCATGATTAACAGGATTTATATAGCTCCAGCCAAAAGCAATAAATAATATTACAATTGCTACTTTAGTAATTACAATTAATCCGTTTACAAAAGCAGATTCTTTTGTACCCCTGATTAATAACATCGTTAATAAAAGAATAATAGCAAAAGCAGGCAGGTTAACATAACCCTGCGATATAACATTTCCTGCAGCATCTTTTAAAGATTCAAAAGGTGAGTGGCACCATTCATAAGGCATTTTGCTACCTGTAATTATTTCTAATAAATTATTAAAATATTCACTCCACGCAATTCCAACGGTGGCGGCTCCAACCGCATATTCCAATACCAAATCCCACCCGATGATCCATGCAATAAATTCGCCCATAGTTGCATAGCTATATGTATAAGCGCTGCCTGCTACAGGAATCATGGAAGCAAATTCTGCATAGCATAATCCTGCAAAAGCGCAACCAACGGCTGCTAAAATAAACCCGATAGTTACAGAAGGGCCTGCATTTTGTGCAGCAGCAGCGGCAGTTCTAACAAATAAGCCTGCGCCTATAATTGCGCCAATACCCAAAGCAATTAAATTACCTGCGCCAAGCGTTCTTTTTAAACCATGTTCACCATTATCAACCTGCTGCATTAGTTGACTCATTGGCTTCTTTACAAATAAACTCATACCTGTTAGTTGTTTTATAAAATAATGAACCGGAAAAATAAGGAATAAATTTCTTAATTAGATCAGCACTTGTAATTTTTTAATCATCTTGCTGAATAAGAAGTATTACAAGTATTAATATTATATTGCAAGATTAATAGCATTGATATGGAAATAACGCATCAGCAACCACAAAAAAACAGGCTTACCTTATATATATTTATTGCGATGGCTTTAGGTATTATTGCCGGTTATTTTATTCATGAAAATGCAACTCCGGAGTTTATCAGCAATTTTAGTCCTAAAATAAAATTGCTGGCTACCATTTTTCTGCGGATGGTACAGATGATTATCGCACCCATTGTATTTGCAACCCTGGTGGTGGGCATTGCCAAGCTGGGAGATTTAAAAACCGTTGGCCGTGTAGGCGGCAAGGCTATGCTTTGGTTTATTTCTGCATCATTAATTAGTTTATTACTGGGTTTATTACTGGTAAATATTACCCAACCCGGCGTAGGCATGAATTTGACCAACACAGATGCCGAAGGTGTAAAAGATCTTGTAAACAAAACAGTGGTTTTTCTTTAGCCAGTTTTGTAGAGCATGTAGTGCCCCGCAGTGTAATAGAATCAATGGCCACCAATGAAATTTTACAACTGGTGGTATTCTCCATTTTTTTTGGTATCGCTGTTACAGCTGTAGGCAAAAAAGGAGAACCAATTGTAAGGGCTTTAGACTCTTTATCACACGTAGTGTTAAAGATGGTTACTTATGTGATGAAGCTAGCCCCGCTAGAGTTTTCGGTGCCATGTGTGCTGTTATTGCAAAAATGGGATTACAGCCGCTAAAAATGTTTGGTTATTACATCGGTGCTTTTTATTTGGGGCTGATGGTATTATGGGCATTGCTTTTATTCGTTGGATATTTATTTTTAAAAAGGCGCTTGTTTATTTTATTAAAACGCATATCCAACCCGATGGTAATTGCTTTTAGCACTGCCAGCAGCGAAGCGGTATTGCCCAAGCTGGTAGAAGAAATGGAACGATTTGGCTGCAATAATAAAATTGTATCGTTTGTATTGCCACTTGGCTATTCCTTTAACCTTGATGGTAGTATGATGTACATGACATTTGCCAGCATGTTTATTGCGCAGGCATATAATATTACTTCTGTAACCGGTGATATTGGCACGCAAATAACCATGCTGCTGGTATTTATGCTGACCAGCAAAGGCATTGCAGGCGTGCCAAGGGCTTCGCTGGTAGTGGTTTTAGCTACTTGTGGAATGTTTAATATCCCACCCGAAGGTATTGGATTAATTTTGGCCATTGACGTATTTTGCGACATGGGCCGCACTATGACGAATGTATTAGGAAATGCATTGGCAACTGCAGCAGTAAGCAAATGGGAAGGGCAGTTGGAAAATGGATAGGTTATTATTTTTTTTGTTAACCGGCTAAGATTTTCATGGCAACTTTTTGGGCATCCGCCTAAGAGACTGTTTAAGAATTTACATCAATTATTGTTATGTGGAAAAGTGGAAAAAAAGGCTGTAGTTAATTGTAGGATTTATCACTAATTGAGAATTACAACAAACGCAATTAGTATGATAAGCTACCCTACCTGTTTAAACGACAGCCAATGGCAAGTTATGAAAAGCTTTTGAATATAAAAAGGAAACGTAAGCATGATTTGCGACAAATTCTGAATGCCATTTTTTATTTGGTTAAAACAGGCTGCCAATGGCGTATGCTTCCTGGTGAATTTCCAAAGTGGCAGATAGTATATTACTATTTTAACCGGTGGAAAACCCTGGGGGTTATCGAAAAGGTCCGATGCTTTTAGTAAAATTGTTAAGGGTGAAACAAGGTAAAAGCACCGAACCTTCTGTAGGCATCTTGGATGCCCAGTCGGTTAAAAGTACATTGGTAAGCAAGAGCAGCAATACCGGTTATGATGGAGGTAAAAAAATCAAAGGGATAAAACGGCATATTGTAGTAGATGCTTCAGGGTTGTTACTTTGTATAGTGGTTCACCCTGCAAGCATGGCCGATAGAAAAGGGGAAAAGTTGTATTAGAAAAACTTAGTAACCGTTGGCATGGGATTAAAAAAATATTTGCTGATGGAGCTTACCCATTACCAGGCAAAGCAGCAGAAAAAACCAGGTGCTGGGGGGATATGAAATGGAGGTGGTAAAGCGTTCTGAATTAAAAAGGGTTTAAAGTAGTTCCCAAAAGATGGGTGGTGGAAAGAACTTTTGCATGGAACGAGACAAACAGGAGGAATGCTAAGAGTTATGAGAGACTTTCTAATACTGCTGAAACAGTTACTGAAATCTCTGCTATCCGATTAATGTTAAAACAATTTGACACTTAAATTCTTAAACAGTCTCTCAGGCGGATCAACAGTAGTTAAAATGGCATCCTGGCTTACCAAATAAAAACATCTATAATTAAATTAAAAAAGTTTACAAATGCTTATTTTTTTTCTTCTTGATTTTCATTGGTCGCAACTGTTGCAACCACAGTGGTATATTAATAATGGGGGATTATGGTTTATTCTTTTTACCGTTTTTGCAGAAACAGGATTGTTTGCAGGTTTCTTCCTCCCTGGCGATTCTTTATTATTTGTATCTGGAATATACAGCCACGACCTGGTTAAAACCAGCCTGGGTATTCATAATGCAGGTCCATTTTTAGACCTGATGATGTTGGGAGTACTGATATCTGCTGCCGGTATTTTGGGTAATTATGTAGGTTATTGGTTTGGTAGAAAAAGTGGCCCGTTTTTGTTTCAGCGAAAAGATACTTTCTTATTTAAAAAGAAATATCTTTTTACAGGCAAAGGAATTTTATGAAAAGCATGGTGGCGGAGCAATTGTAATGGCCCGTTTTTTACCAGTAGTAAGAACCTTTGCTCCAATTGTAGCAGGTATTGTAGGTATGGATAAAAAGAAATTTTCTTTTTATAATATTGTAGGCTGCATCGCATGGGTATTTACCATGCTTTTTGGTGGCCACTACCTGCAGCAGTTATTTTTGCGCTGGTTTCAATTTGATTTGAAAGAGCACCTGGAAGTTATAATAATTATAATAGTACTGGTTACAACTACACCGGTAATTATGAAATTATTTTTCAGCAAAAAGAAACCTACTAATCCAAACTTATAATTATTAATGCACAAGCAATCTGCATCAATTTTTAGTATTGCTGTTATCGTAGCAGCACTGGGTTATTTCGTAGATATTTACGATTTATTATTGTTTAATATTGTACGGGTAGATAGTTTGAAAGATCTCGGCTTATCCCCGGCATTAATCAAATCAGAGGGTGAATTTATTATAAGCATCCAAATGCTGGGGCTGTTAGTAGGAGGAATTATCTGGGGTGTAATGGGAGATAAAAAAGGCAGGTTAAGTGTACTGTTTGGCTCTATTATTTTATATTCAATAGCCAATATTGTTAACGGTTTTGTACAAACACCCAATCAATATGCATTGGTGCGTTTTATTGCAGGAGTAGGTCTTGCTGGTGAGTTAGGTGCAGGCATCACGCTGGTATCTGAACTAACGTTAAAGGAGAAACGAGGATTAGCCACTTCTGTAGTAGCAGGTATTGGATTAACAGGTGCAGTTGCAGCATATTTTATATCGCAATCTTTTGACTGGCGCACTTGTTATTTTATTGGTGGTGGATTAGGCTTATGTTTATTGTTACTTCGTATATCTGTTTTTGAAAGTGGGTTGTACAATAACCTCAAAGAACAAAATGTTAAAAAAGGAAGCTTTATAATGTTTTTTTCAAACAAGCAAAGGTTTAAAAAATATATGCTGTCGATATTGGTAGGCTTACCCACCTGGTATGTAATTGGTATTTTGGTTGCTTTCTCCAACGATTTTGCAAAAGCCTTTGGAATTAGCGAAGAGGTATTGCCAAAAAAATCAACCATGTATGCTTATGTAGCCATTGCTATTGGCGATGTGCTGGCTGGCTTTGTAAGCCACTGGCTCCGGAGCAGGAAAAAGGCCCTGTTCATTTTTTATATTCTGACTGTTATTTCAATCGTGTTTTATTTTACCCGGCAGAATGGTACAGCTGCAGGTATGTATGCCATATGTGCCGCAATGGGTTTTAGCACAGGGTTCTGGGCAATATTTGTTACCATGGCGGCCGAACAGTTTGGCACAAACTTACGTGCTACTGCGGCCACTACCGTACCTAATATGGTAAGGGGAGCTTTGCCATTAATGATTTTATTATTTAATGGTTTACAGCATGTAACTGATTATATAACTGCCGGATGGATTACAGGTGTGATTGTAATGGCCATAAGCATAATTGCTGCAGCGCTTACCAATGAAACTTATGGCAAAGATCTGAATTATGTGGAAGTGTAATTATTATGGTTAAAATGATTAACAAAATTCTTATTATACGGTTTTCATCTATTGGGGATATTGTGCTCACTACACCGGTTATACGCTGTTTTAGGGAAGAAATACCCAGATGCCGCGATTCATTACCTTACTAAAAAATCTTTTAAAAGTATTATTGAGAGTAATCCTTATGTAAATAAAGTCCATTTGCTGCAGGAAGACTTTGATGCAATGCTGCAAGAACTCAAGGCCGAACAGTTTGATTATATTATTGACCTGCATCACAATCTTCGTACATTGCGGATAAAAAAAAGGCTTAAAAAAATATCTGCTGCATCTTACAATAAATTAAATATAGAGAAGTGGGTATACACTAGTTTTAAAATTAATGTTTTGCCAAAAATACATATTGTAGACAGGTATTTGAAAACAGCGGCAGTATTAGGTGTGGAAGATGATGGCTCAGGCCTGGATTATTTTATACCTGTTGCTAATAAGGTAAAGCAAAATGATATACCTGCTTCGCACCAGCTGGGCTATATTGCCCTGGTGATTGGTGCAGCGTTGGCTACCAAGAGATTGCCTGTACATAAATTACAAGAACTATGCAGGTTAATAAAATATCCTGTCATATTATTAGGAGGTAAAGAAGATGTTGAAAACGGATCAGAAATAGCATTGACAGATGATATAAAAATTTACAATGCCTGTGGTAAATTCAACCTGAATGAGTCTGCAGATTTATTGCAAAATGCAAAATTGATAATAACACACGATACTGGGCTAATGCATATCGCTGCTGCGTTGCAAAAGCCAATCATATCTATCTGGGGCAATACTGTACCCTCTTTTGGCATGTATCCGTATTATGGAAAAAATCAACGCAACAGTATACAATATTCCAGGTAAATAAGCTTTGGTGCCGGCCTTGCAGTAAAATCGGGTATGCAAAATGCCCGTTGGGACATTTCAAGTGCATGGAAAATATTCCTGTTAATGAAATTGTAAATCTAACGCATCAAAAAACTTGGTGTGCAATAATGGCCCTTCCTTTGCCATATAAAATTAAAGGACGAATTAAATTATGATAAACCACGCACTAAGAATATTTTTATTTTGTTTAGTATTAATAACCAGCCACTCAGTTTTAGCTCAATTTAAGGTAAACATTTATTTTCAACATCCTCCGTCATTATCCAACAGCGATAGTATTTATTATGATACTGCTAAAAAACTGGTCTGGAATAATTTTCAGGGAAAACCCATAGAAACAGGTAATGTAGGTGCCATTACATCTTCAGGGTTTGGCTATAAAGCCAGTATGCGTTCTGTAGATGGTGAAGCAAATCTTACACTTAACATCTATTGCTCTTTTTTGAAAAGTAAATCCTGGGTAAAGCATAATAAAAAAACTGATTACATTTTAAACCATGAACAACATCACTTTGATATTACTTTTATTGGTACAAGCCTATTTGTAAAAAAATTAAGAGAAGCAAAATTTACAATAAATAATTATAGCCAGCTTATAAAAGAAATATATAGTGATACATATGCCGCTATGCACCAGCTACAGGATCAGTATGATGGTGAAACAAAAAACGGCCAGTTAGAGGATAAGCAAAAAGAGTGGGATAAAAAGATTGCGGTGTTAATACAAGATCTCAACAAATAGATTTATCACATTAAAATTTATACCCGAAGGATATGCCTGCATAGTAAGGGATAAAAAAGTTCCTGTTAAAAATAGGAGTTATTCCTGCTCTGAATAAAAAGCCTCCATTTTTGGGTTGTAAACGGTATCCAAAGTATGCATGACCAAAGGTAGTTTCAAAAGTACCTATGTCATTATCATCGGATAAATCTGTATGTATAGAAACAATAGTAACTCCGCCACCTACTTCAAAATAATTTTTTCCATCTTTCCCAATTAAGTAATTGAGTCCTAAGGGTACAAATATTGCACCATCGTCTTTTATGCTAAAACCTCCTACCCCTATTCTAAAGCCGATGCCATCTTCTTTTTTTTGTAACCGCATATCATAATTAAAAGAGGCTATACCTGGCCCGCCTAGTTCAAAATAAATTGTTTTGGCAGCAGTTTGGGCATTAGCCATTCCTATAGATAAAATAAATATTGATACTGTAAAGAATAGTTTTTTCATATAATAGTTTAAGTGTTTAGATTTATTATCATTGTAAATAGCTGCTTTTAGTTTGTTAAATAATATTAACTTCCCTTTCTAAAATTACATTGAATTTTTGATATACACTTTCAATTATCTGTTTACTTAATTCAACAATTTCATCTCCACCGGCATTGCCGTAATTAACCAAAACCAATGCTTGTTTTGCATGGCAGCCTGCATCATTTTTTCTGTAGCCTTTCCAGCCACATTGTTCTATCAGCCATCCAGCCGCAAGCTTTACATTTCCGTCTGGCAATTCATAACCTACGATAGCAGGGAAATGCATTTTTAGTTTTGTAAAAAATGATGCAATAACAGTAGGGTTTTTAAAAAAGCTTCCTGCATTACCAATTGCTGCAGGGTCAGGTAATTTACTGCGCCTAATATTAATTACTGCCTGGGATACAGCTTGTATGGTGATTTGTTGTACCTGCATTTTTTCCAGTTCTTGTTCTATAGCGCCATAGCTGGTATTGAATGTTGGGTTTTTATTCAGTTTGAATGTAACGCTTGTTATAACAAACCTGCCTTTATATTTTCTTTTAAAAACACTTTCACGGTAGCCAAATTCACAATCCTGTTTATTAAAAATTACCAATTTCTTATCTTCGATATCAAAAGCTTCCAGCTCATAAAATACATCTTTTATTTCTATGCCATAAGCGCCGATGTTTTGCATGGGGCTGGCGCCAACATTACCCGGTATTAAAGATAAATTTTCTACTCCGGCAAAGTTATTAGCTACGCAATACATTACAAAGCTGTGCCAGTTTTCCCCTGCTGCTGTTTTTATATAAATGTGGTTTTCATCTTGTTTTATTATAGTAATGCCTTTTAGATTATTTTTTAAAATTACTCCTTCATAATTTTTAGTAAATAAAATATTGCTTCCGCCACCTAGGATGCAAGTTGGCAGAGGAGAGAGGGGAGAGGATAGTTTTTTATAATCGAAATACTCAGCTAATTCATCTACGGATGAAATTTGTAAAAAATAATTTGCTGATACATCTATTCCGAATGTATTGAATTTTTTTAAAGATATGTTTTGTTGTAGCTGCACTAAAATTTTTTTATTAAATGCAATGTCATTTTCAGGAGACTTTGCTTAGAAACAAGTTACTAATTTTTAAAAATTCAAATTGTATATTTGAATAGCCTGCTCTTTAGAGCAGGGAAAAAGTAAAAATATTAAAAAACTATGGCTTTAGCCATAAACATTATATCAGGATAGTATTAGTGGCTAAAACTATAAGAAAAAAAATATTATTTCTGTCACCGCACTAAAGCTACCGTGTGTACACATCTTTTTACGAATTGAGTTTGGGCTAAGTCATGGTGTTATTCAATTGCATTTTTAGTTAATTTTATTACCCTACTTTTTGCCTTGACGCAAAAAGAGTAGCAAAAAAGTCAAGGCAGGAACGCCTGCCCCGTCTGAAAGCGGGGATTATCGCCCGTTCCTGCCTTACAGCCCTACTCAGCTTTTGCACTACTGTCGCTTCAACATTGGTTCTTTATTCTTAATTTTACGGCTGATTAATTAATAGGTACTGATTTTTTGCAAAAAAAAGATGTGTACACACGGTAGGCTCTAAAGAGCGG
This sequence comes from Chitinophagaceae bacterium, assembly GCA_016713965.1. Classification (GTDB taxonomy): domain Bacteria; phylum Bacteroidota; class Bacteroidia; order Chitinophagales; family Chitinophagaceae; genus Ferruginibacter. Next base: position 37,192 of record JADJOC010000002.1, on the reverse strand, counting down.
TGCAATTCAAAAATATAACTGGTATACTTTACTATTAAATATGACACAATTAAAGATGAGTAAGATAAACTGTACAAGAGTGCGACCCCGCTTTCAGACGGGGTGTGCTGCCACCGAAATTCAATAGAATTACCAAAGCTGGTTACAAAAATATTGTCAAAAATAAATTTATTTTATTTTTAATTCGAATCCACATCAATTACAACGCTCACACTTTTAAACCTTTGTTCGCTTTGCAGTAAATTAATATGGTTGCGGATGGCACTTTTATACCTGTTCAACATACCTTGTTCTTTAGGCAGCTTTATTAAAATTTCCATGAGGTATTGGTTGCGGATCCTGTTTACCACAGGCGCTGCCGGACCTACAATAAAATTTTTTAAATCCTGGTTGAGAGAGGTGGCCAGCTGCTCAGCAGCTAAGGTTACCAGGTTTTTATCTTTATGTTTTAAGGTAAGCAAAATGATGCGGCTGAATGGCGGATAAAAAAATTGCTGCCGGTTGATAATTTCAGCATCATAAAAACTTTTATAATCATGCTGCTGCACCAGTTGTAAAATGGGATGTTTTACATTTACCGCCTGTATCATTACTTTGCCCTGTTCATTTTTTCTGCCGGCACGGCCACTTACCTGCTCCATGAGCTGAAATGCCCTTTCATTAACCCTGAAATCTGCAAAGCTTAACAAGCCATCAGCATCTAAAATTCCTACCAGGTTTACATTATCAAAATCCAACCCTTTTACCACCATTTGCGTGCCTACTAAAATATGCAATCGCTGTTGCTCAAAAGATTGTATTAATGTGTCATGGGCAGTTTTGCCACGGACACTGTCCACATCCATGCGACCGATTTTATGTTTGGGAAATTCTTCATCCAATAGTTCTTCAATTTTTTCTGTGCCAAAATTTTTTTCCAGCCACGTATTGGTACCGCAAGCCGGGCAGGTGATTAATTTTGGATAAGTGCTGGCCCAATAATGGCAATGCAGTTTATTGCTGCACTTATGCAAGGTAAGCGATACATCGCAATGTGTACATTGCGGAATAAAGCCGCATGTACCGCAAATTAAATACGGATTATAGCCACGGCGGTTTTGAAAAAGAATGACCTGTTTATTTTTATCCAGCGTAGTTTGCATGGCTGCTTTTAATTGCGGACTAAGCATCACTTTGCCTTTTTGTAGCACCTGCCGGGTATCAATAATTTCTATATCAGGCAATTTAATATTGCCAAAGCGTTCATTCAATTCCACCAATCCATATTTATTATTGCGGGCATTGTAATAAGTTTCTACCGATGGCGTGGCGCTACCCAACACTACCTTTGCCTTGAATATTGAGGCATAAAAAATAGCCGCATCACGAGCATTGTATCTTGGTGCAGGGTCTTGCTGTTTATAAGAAGCATCATGCTCTTCATCAATAATAACCAATCCTAAATTTTTAAAAGGCAAAAACAAAGCGCTTCTTGCACCAACCACCATTTTTACTTCGCCGGCACGGATTTTATTCCATAATTCTACCCGTTCATTGTTATTAAATTTAGAATGATAGATGGCGATGTTACCGCCAAAATGTTTTTGCAACCTGCGGATGATTTGCGTGGTTAATGCGATTTCAGGAAGTAAATACAGCACTTGCTGATTAGCCGAAAAATAAGCCTGCATTAATTTAATGTACAGCTGCGTTTTACCGCTGCTGGTAATGCCATGCAGCAAGCATACATTTTTCTCCTCCAAACTTTTATTTACTGCGTCAAACGCTGTTTGTTGTGCCGGGCTGAATTCAAAATCAATTACTATATTTTTAGGCAAATTTTTTATCCTGTCTACACTGCGCTTTTCTATCCATAGCAATTCTTTTTGTACCAGTCCCTTTAGCTGTGCTACTGATGCACCCGATTTTTTCAGCAATGCTGTTTGGGTAACTTCCCCTTCGGTTTTTTGCAGGTGCAGGTAAGCCAGCAGGAGCTCCATTTGTTTAGGGGCGCCCTTCCAATCGTTAAGTGTACTACTTAGCGTTTGTTCGTTATCGTAAGCAGGGTTTAAAATTACGTAATTTTCTTTTTTAACCTTGTACCTTTCATCCATCGCTTCCCAAACCAGGCATACTTTTTTGTCAATCAGTTTTTTTATCACAGGGTATACATGCGTTATATCCAGCAATTGCTGTACTTCTGTAAGCCGTAATTCTTTTTTTATTAATAAAGCTTCTGCCACAATAAATTCTTCATCGGTTAAGCAGGAAAAATCATCTCCAATTTCTTCATTGTACATCAGCACGGTTTCACTGCTTAGTTTAAAATGTGTGGGCAATGCAGCAATCATTACTTCACCTTCACTGCACATATAATATTCGCTCATCCATTCCCATAACTGCAATTGCTGGGGAAAAAGAATAGGTTCATCATCAATTACACTAATGATTTCTTTAGTAGGGTAGGCGGGCTGTTGGGAAATAATTTGTTTAACAATGCCTGCATATTTTTTATTCTTGCCCAAAATAACTTCCACCCGTATGCCGGGTTGCACAGCGGCCATTAAATGAGCCGGTATGCCATAAGTATACACAGTTGGCAAGGCCAGCGGCAAAAGTACATGTGCCCATGCGGTGGGGGTTATTTGTAAAATAGTTATTTGTTGATTAGTCTGCGACATGTGTAGCTGGTAAAATTACAAACTATTGAGTAAAGAATTGGGGCTGTCAGCAGTGGAAATTAGTTGGGACATTTGTTCCGGCTAAAGAGATTCCATCCATTTCCCTTCTCTGTAGGAGAAGGTGCCAAAGGCGGATGAGGTTTACAAGTCCGGCACAAGGCCAGGCTACTGACTCGTCCTAAAATAAGTTTACAGGTTATATAAATGTGTTTTTTATTTACTGTAATTTTTTGGATGTTCAAAGTTAGGCTTTGAATGATAATAGTTTTTCCATAATTTTTCTGTTTTTAAGTTAATGTTACAATGTATTTGCTCTGGTGTAAGGTTACCTATGCTCATATGTGGCCTTTGTTGGTTATAAAGTTTTACTGTCCGCTTAAGTATAGCTTTAGCTTCTATAATATTTGCAGGTTTGCAGAACTGCAAATACTCATCCTTTATAATCCCATTAATTCTTTCAGCAAGGGCATTTTCTAAAGGGTCGCCATTTTCAGTCATACTGATTGTAATATTATTTTCATTTAATAATTGTACATAGCTATTACTACAATACTGTAAGCCCCTGTCACTGTGGTGTGTAAGCTTAAAATGGCCCTGCGGCCTCAAGCCGCAAGGGCTATTTTAAGCGCTTGTATACAGTGTACACTTTCCATATTCTCTGCTACAGAATACCCTACAATCTTACGGCTGTAAGCATCTGTTATAAAACTTATGTAAAGAACTGCTGCTTTGCTTTCCAGTATGTAATATCACTTACCCATAACTGGTTTATACCACAAGGCGTAAACCTCTCACTAAATTAGGATAACGCCTGAACCAATGCTTTGAGTTGGTCGTTATAGTAGTACGTCTTTTCTTACGTACCAGTAGTCCATGAACTGCCAGCAAATCAAATAAAGCATCCCTGCCCATTTTTATTTGGTTATCAATCATGAAGCTTTGTAACATCTCATAAAGCTTACGGGTGCCCATACGCCTATGCAACAAACGGATGCGCTTCACCTCTTCTATCACCAGCTTTTGTTCTATATCACTACTATAACAAAACCAGCTATACTGATAATGAGCCTGCCGGGTAATACCAAACCATCCACATAGCCTGGCAAGGCCTATATGGGGGAATTCCCTTTTCATAACCATTATGGTTTGGTGTTGAACTTTTTTCTAATAGGAACTTTTAGTTGCTGTTCTGCTACATCTATCATCGTAGAAAAAGCAACAGCTTTTTGCTCTGCTTCCTTAAGTTGTTGTTCCAATTGTTTTATCCGAACCTCCAATTCTTTAATTTGGGCATCGCCACCTTCCAAGCTATGAATGCTACGTTTTGACATAGATAACCTTTCTGCAAAACTAATCACTCTTCGCTGACATCCATTAACATCATAACCTAAACGGCGCATCCATTTTACTATCAAACCATTTTCTTTCTTTCGGCCTGTGTATTTTTCCCATATAGCTTGCTTCGTCGTTGGATAGGATAAATACTCCTTAATAATTAATTCTTTCTCTGCATCACTAAAATAGTACAACTCATTTGACTTATACTGACGAATAATATTATGACCCATCTTAATCAAATTTGCGTAAACCTATTTTAGGACAAGACACACACCTTCAGCGGGGTATCCGTTCTATCCCGCAGCCAATAAGCTTTAAATATTTTTTTGGCTTATGTTAACCGCAGAGGCGCTAAGACGCAGAGTTATGTTTATTTATGCTCTGTGTCTTAGCGCCTCTGCGGTTATCTTTTAATATTGTCAAATATAATTTGTTTAATTGCCTACTAACAAATATATTTGGTTTGCTTACCCAATTTATATGTGTCAGGGCATATTTATTTGTCTGGCATATTTACTAAGCCACATTATATATTTAATTTAATAAATAAACCCTTTATGAAGAAAATAGGTGTACTATTTGGCAAAGAACGTAGCTTTCCTGAAGCTTTTATTGAAAGAGTAAACAGTAAAAATGTGGACGGCATAAAAGCCGAGGCTGTAAAAATTGATAAAGTAATGCAGGGCGAAAGTAGTGGCTATGCTGTTATCTTTGACCGTATATCGCAGGACGTACCTTTTTACAGGGCATTTTTAAAAAATGCAGCTTTATGCGGCACCACTGTAATTAATAACCCATTTTGGTGGAGCGCTGATGAAAAATTTTTTAATAATTGCCTGGCTACAAAAATAGGTGTGCCCGTACCTAAAACGGTAATTTTACCTTCAAGGGATTTGCCAACAGATACCAGTGATGAATCATTTTCTAATTTGGCCTTTCCCTTAGATTGGGCCGGAATTTTTGAATACATCGGCTTCCCGGCGTATATGAAACCCTTTGCAGGTGGTGGCTGGAAAAGTGTATACCAGTTAAACAGCAAAGAAGAATTTTTTGAGAAACATGGAGAAACGGAACAATTGGTAATGATGCTGCAGGAAGAAATTAAATTTGAAGAATATTACCGTTGTTATTGTATTGGCCGCAAGCATGTACGCATAATGCCGTATGAGCCACGTAATCCCCATCATTTGAGGTATGTGGCAGATTTTAAACCTTCTGAAGAGCGGTATAAACTAATGGAAGATATTGTATTACGTATTTGTAATTATTTAGGGTATGACTTTAATACGGTAGAGTTGGCGTTGCGGGATGGGGTACCTTATGCCATTGATTTTTGCAACCCAGCACCTGATGCGGAAGTAAGAAGTGTAGGGCAGGAGAATTTTGACTGGGTGGTAGAAACCGCAGCGAATTATGCTATAGAAAAAGCTTTGGAGAATAAAGATGCTGCTGATAACTTAAGCTGGGGTGAGTATATTAAACGAAGCGTGAATAAGAAAAAGCTGTATTAATTGATAGTTGATAATGAGTTAATGGATAATTTTTTAAAAATAATTCATTATCATTTATTATTTGTCAGTCTTATGGTATTCATTATCAATTATTTAATTATCAATTAATAAAATGGGAAATATTACATACAAACATTTTACCCTTGGCGTAGAAGAAGAATATATGGTGATTGACCCGGTGACAAGGGAATTGAAAAGCCATGAACAGAAAATTGTACAGGAAGGGCATAAAGTAATTAAAGACAAAGTAAAGGCGGAAATGCACCAGGCGGTAGTAGAAGTGGGCACAGATATTTGCCAGGATGTGGATGAGGCTTTTATGGATGTAGCTGTATTGCGTAAAACCATTAGTGGCATTGCAGGAGATTTAGGTCTTTGGGTAGGTGCATCAGGCACACATCCTTTTAGTCATTGGGAAAGCCAGCTGATAACAGACCATATCCGGTATAGTGAAATTGTAAATGAGCTGCAGGAAGCCGCCCGTAGCAATTTGATTTTTGGCCTGCATGTGCATGTGGGGATGCAAAACAGGGAGATGGCGATACATATTGCCAATTCTGCCCGATATTTTTTACCGCATATTTATGCATTAAGTACCAATTCGCCCTTTTGGGAGGGGCGTTTAACGGGCTATAAATCTTTTAGGACAAAAGTGTTTGATAAATTTCCACGTACCGGCATACCCGATTATTATGAGAGCATTGAAGCTTATGATAATTATATAAAGCTTTTGGTAAAAACAAATTGTATTGATAATGCTAAAAAAATCTGGTGGGATCTGACGGTGCACCCGTTTTTTAATACGGTGGAATTCCGGATTTGCGATGTGCCTATGACGGTACAGGAAACAATTGCCATTGCAGGATTGTTCCAGGCTATTTGTGCAAAGTTGTACAAGTTGCACAGCCAGAATTTAAATTTTATCATGTATTCACGGGCATTGTTGAATGAAAATAAATGGCGTGCCGGCAGGTATGGTATTGATGGAAGCCTGATAGATTTTGGCAAGGAAAGTGAAGTGAATACGCGGATTTTAATTTATGAATTATTAGATTTCATAGATGATGTGGTACCGCATTTAGGCAGTGCACATGCAATATCTTATGTGCATAATATGCTGGAGCAGGGTACGGGTGCAGACAGGCAACTGAAAGTATTTGAGGAAACTAAAAATTTGGAAAAGGTAGTGGATTTGATTCATGATAGCTTTTTGGTAGGATTGTAGTTGCAGATATAATGGATTGTATTATCTTTGCATCCCGAAAATGGCTGCGTAGCTCAACTGAATAGAGCATCTGACTACGGATCAGAAGGTTTTAGGTTTGAATCCTAACGCGGTCACTAAAGCTGAAAACCTTTACTATAAAGGTTTTCAGCGAATTTTAAACACTTCTTAAGCCTGTGGTTTTTTATTAACAGTTAACAAAATAGTTAACGAATAAAAAATTACACATATGATTACACTTCCTAATGGTTGCTGGTGCAGCGACATCAAAGTACATCCAAAAAACTGGGAAAGCGGTGGCGCTACCATAATTAAGCATGACTGGTATTTTCATTACCGGTTCTATGATCCCCGGTATAAGCATACTAATGGCAAGATTAAGCCGAAGCTATGTATCAAAAAAGGTATGAATAGCTATAGAACACTTGCAGAGCGTAGAGCATCGACTACTGTCCTTGTAAAAAATGAGTGGAAACTATTAAAAGAAGATGGATATAATCCTATAACCAACACTTTTACAGCCCCCATTGAAATGGAATATGAAATTGACCCAGAGACAGGGTTTACTGATGCCCTGGATAAAGCATATAAAAAAATTAAAAGGGATACACAGACAATGACCGATTTAAAAAGTGTTCTTAAATACTTTACTTTGGCTGCTAAATTATTAAGGTATGATACTATTCCTATATCCCAGATAAAAAGGAAGCATGTTCGTTTAGTTCTTGATAATTGTGCTAAAGTAAAAGACTATTGGTCATCTAATCAATTTAATTATTTTAGGAGTTATATAAGCATGTTATTCTCTCAATTAGAAGAACTTGAAGCTATTGATATTAATCCCGTAATAGGTATAAAAAAGGAGAAAACAGTTAGGAAATTACGGAAGCTGCTAAATGCTGAAGAAAGAAAAATTATTGATAAACATTTCTTTAAGACTGACAAATATTACCATCGGTTTATACACCTGTTTTTTCATAGCGGTGCCCGGATAAAAGAATTATTGCAGATTAAAAAAGAGGATGTAAGCCTAAAGAATCAAACTTATAAAATAACACTCAAAAAAGGTAAAAGCTACAAAGAGCAATTGAGGCCAATTAAAAATATTGCAGTTCAATATTGGGAACAGGTATATGGTGAAGCCTTATCAGGGCAATATCTATTTGGTAAATATTTAAAACCAGGAGATAGGCCATCCACCAGAGATTATATTACTAAAAAATGGCAACGGGAGGTTAAGGGTAAAAGAAGCTAAATATACAAGCTGATTTGTATAGCTTAAAACATTCTAATCTGGATGAAACATCTGCAATACTTGACATTAATGCAGCAGCACGTATGGCAGGCCATACGTCAACTGTAATAACTATGAAACATTATGCAATAGGCGAAAAAGAAAGGCAGAATAATCTATTGAAAGAAGTGAATAATAAATTTGCTTAATAAAAAGCCCTCTTTTTAGAGGGCTTTTCTTTTGCCGGTTCCTGTTCCATTATTTTTACCTAAAATCCAGTTTGATTTAATTGTTTATTTAATAGCCGGCAAAATTATTTTGTTTCTTATCCATTAAAAAGGGCAAAGTGCATACCGTCCTTTCTTTTCCAATATGCACCACAATAAATGCCGCAATCCTTCATAGTTTGAAGAAATGCAACACTAAATTTAATAGGGCCACCTAATGGGTTTGCCGCTGCGTTTAAATCTATGGCCATGGCCCAGGCATGTAGCGATTTTACTTTTAATCCCCGGCTTAGCCTGTCGACATAACACCCATCGAAGGTTTTTATTTCTTTATGTAAGCCTTTTTCCTCTAATGCTTTAAAAGCAATGGTAATTTTTTTACGAAAATCTTTATTGATAAATACTTTATCCTTTGGAAACCAAGGAAATTCCTTTTTAATTTCCCAAATTTCACAAAACTTTTGCTGGTATGCCAATCCAGGTTGGCCATATTCCTGTATTATAGTTTCACGTACTGATAAATGTTTAACTATTTCAGCAAAAGATATATTAGTACCGACTTCTACATATTCAGCAAATAGTTGAAAAGCACTCAAATTTTTCCAGCTCATTTTTTCTTATTTAATTTTTCTTCTTCCTCTTCATAGCGAGATGCCAATATTTCAATTAACAAATCCTGTAGAAATAGAATTAATTTTTTTACCCACCATTTTTTCCAAAAAGGCGCTTTTTCTTTTTCAGCCTGTAATTGCAGGATTTTACTTTCAATTATTTTTTCCATCATTTTTATTTTTAGGTTTAAAGATTGATTTGAATTTCTGCCAAAGGTTTTTCTTCTTTACTACAGGGTCAATTAAAATTGAACTGACAGTATCCTGGCTTATGCCGATGTAGTCTTCTGCTGTATTGAAATAATTACTTTTTGTATCAGCAGTATCTTGATGAGCAATTTCCTTTTTTGGCTTTTTAATAGGTGATTGTGAGGTTTTATCAGCCTGTTTAATTGTGGTGATAATTTCTATCATTTTTTTGTTACTTGTAATAACCTTATCCAATTCTTTGGAATACACACTGTCCAAAATTGCAATAGAATCTATCACGTTTGGATTTGGGATTGTATCATTATTAATGACCTTATAAAGAGGTTTTTGGCTTTCAGATTTTCCTGGTGTTAATGCAGCTAAAACAATCACCAATACGGCCTCAAAAATTGTTGTATAAAGGAATGCTTTCATAATTTTATCGTTTAATTATTTTTTATGAGTTTTATATACCTGCTGCATATCTTTTAAAGCAATTTTATTAACCCTGTTAACAGCCTTCAACTCATCTATTTTTTCCTGCATGAATTTTTCTACTTTATCGTTTAGTTTAATTTCATTTGCAACCTTTTCCTCACCATGCTTTTTTTCCATTTCTGTTTTTTCTTTTTCGCAGGCGATATTTTTATTCTGCAAATCAATTTTATCATTTTGCAAAGCAGTATTTTCTTTGCGCAATGAAAGAAAAATGAAGAATAAATAAACTAATGCCCCAGATAATGCCCCTACTGCCATCACCAAAAGCATAACGGTACGTTCGCCTTTTTCCAGGCTCTTTATCCATTTATATTTTTCGGGTACTTTTGGTGATGACATTAGCTATAAAGTATTTAGTATTTATTTTTCATCTGACTGAACGCCGGCAACATTATCCCAAACCGATGTTACCATAAATAAAATATCATTATCCGTTGAATTAAGATTGATATCAGTATTGGATGAAACAATTGATCTTGCAAAAATTAAAGTCATATCATTGTTGATTACTTGATAGCTTAATTTATGCCGCTTTGCATACAGTATAGGCTTGTTAACATCTTTTACTTCGTTTCCTACTTGGTTAGCTGCTTTTGTTATTGCTATTTCTATTCTTGAAACAAATTCCTGGTTCTTTAAAAGCGCTGCTTGTGCTGCAAAATCCTGTGAATAGCTTGTAAAAAATAATAAGCTAATTACAATTAATGATAAGAGTTTTTTCATTTTTTTTATTTTATTGATTAAAAATTTATTTAATAATTACATATTTAAAAGTTGCAGATGCCGGATCAATGGCAACTCCACTAACGTTCACAAATTTTATTGATAAAACATTTGCGGCACTGACTCTATATTCATACATGCTATTTGCATTTGATGTGCCTATGCCAGGCATTACCGCATCGCCTACGGCCGCACCGGGCACAGCGATTGTTAATTCAGATGAAGCCCCGCCGGCAGTACTTGCAAAATTTAATACCGCTGATCCTTTAAGAATATTGCCAGCAGTTAAGTTGCCTTGGATATTGGAATTGCCAGATACATCTTCATCACCTATTATCGTTAATTCAGCACCAGCAACCTGTGTTTCTCCCCCAATTATTACATCATGGTCTTGTTGGATAGTTATAGTAGAAGTTGACCCGTATGTACCGGTGGTTAAGTATAAACCTTTTTGTCCGTATGCTTCAAGCTGGTCAACATCAGTTCCACCTTTTTCTCTAAGTGCTACAAAAGGAGTGCTTGCATCAAACCTATCTCCAAATGCTATTACCGAGCCTTGTCCGGTACCAAATAAATGCAGCCCAAAATCTGCAGTACCAGAAGCGCCACGCCTTAAGTAACCATTAGTACCATCAAATACCCATCTATCATTTCCTCCTACTTTAACTGTAAGATCCTGACCGGCTCCTGTTGTTCCAAAAGAGAAGGCTCCATTATCACCACCTTTCGTAACCTTATTGCCAAATTGTGTCTGTATGCTCGATGTAACGCCGTCTAAATAATTAAACTCTGTGTTATTTACGATGCCGGTAGCCAATTTTGTCGCAGTAACATTTGCAGCAGCATTTATATTCACATCTGTTATCACGCCTGCATTTATAGTAGCTGTATTTGAACCTAATGGAACTTGAATATCACCACTTATAGCTGCACGTTCTAAAGAGTTTGCCCCATCATTATAAATGAGCGTAGCATTAACCATTGCACCGGTAGCATCCTGTGCTTTTTCGTCTGTATAAGCATCAGTAATATTTAATTTTAAATCAAGTGCCGCTTGCGTTGCTGTGCTTATTGGTTTGTTTGCATCAGACGTGTTATCAACATTACCCAAACCAACATCCGCTTTCGTTAACGCTAAATCAGTTTTGAATTGAGCAGGTGTCCTGTTTGTCCACACTCCCGCTTTACGTTGAATAATATCGTCATTGGATGGTGTAAGCGCAGATATAGCAGTTAAATCAGCATCTAATGGTTGTAGACCGCTTAAATCCTGGTCCCCCGTATTAACTCCGCTGGTATTGCCAATAACAATTTGTTGAGCATCGGTTACATAATTTTTATCTGTTGAAGCCGCAATATCTGCTGTTGTTGCATCAGCTCCGGCCGTCACCAAGCCTTTTGCATCATAAGTTATTTTTGTTTTTGTTGCGCCTATAATTGCAGCATTTGGCACAACGAATGCCGGTAAATCGGCCCATACCGATAAGCCATTAGCATCTGTTTTTAACCATCTGTCTACTGCCTGTGAGCCATTTTGTAAACGAAAATTACCAACGACATGAAGCCTTTCTGTTGCAGCTATTGTACCAAAACCTGACCATGTATCGGATGTAGCACCGTTGACCCCGTTTATAGAGCCAAAGGATATGGTATTACTAGCACCAACATAAGAATTAGCGCCTATTGCTGTTGCATTTATAAAATTATTTGCCGATAAATTTGCACCGTAACCAATAACGGTATTACTACTTCCGCTTACATTAGTGGCACCAGCAGTTGTTCCTATAAAAATATTTTTTGAACCGCTTAAAGTGTTTACACTGACATTAGCACCTATTAAAACATTGTCATTTCCTGTTTCTAAATTGAACCCAGCAGCATAACCAAGCATCACATTTCTCTGCCCTCCAAATACATCACCTCCACCGAATGCACCAACAGCAGTATTATACTTACCTGTTGTTGTTCCACCCATTGAACCATAACCTATTGCTGTATTTCCTTCACCTATTGTGCTTTGCTCTAACGCACCGCTCCCTACCGCAGTATTATAGGTCTGAATTAATAACGAATAACTTTTTAAAGCTCTATAACCTATTGCTGTGTTTGAAGAACTCGTTGAATTTAAACCAGCCTCATATCCTAAATAAACATTTTCCCCAACTCTTTGTATTCGACCCGCCTTAACGTTATTAACACGAATATTAAAAGGCTTATCATCTGTAGTGCCAATAAAATTAGTTCCATCTACTGTACCAGCGTTTCCAGTTAGTTTCCAAAGATTACTACTTACTTGACTTTGCGAAATTCTACCAACTTGTTTAGTAGCTACATTATAAGAAAGTAATTCATCAGTTGCTGGCGTAATAGTTTCGGGCATTCTATCAAACATATATATACCACTGTAAGGTCTAAAATATAAAGCCCCATAAAACTGGTAAATAGATGTATCTGTAGCATCTTCACTTGTATGAAAAAAAGTATGCCCGGCTTCGCCATCATCAAAAAGTGGGCTTTGAACATACCAGCTTTTACTATCATAACCAGGGTATGAAGTGCCAAATTCTAACCTGGATGAATTATTTAAATTAAAATTATACTGATCTGCATTTATTGCATTGTTTTGCGTAAGAATGCTACCGGAAATTAGTGTTTGCTGCCAGGTAGGTGCAACAGATGGCTTCAATTGCCAGCCTCTTACTTTTTTATTTATGCCATCTTGTAATGATGGCAACCAAAGGCTATCGGTATTGTTTCCAATAATCGTAGGCATTTGGCTAATTTTTACCTGGGCATTTATTTGTATGCTTAATAAGCATAGTAGCCCTAAAATTATTTTTCTCATTGTATGAATTGAAATAAAGTGGCGAAACCTTATTCGACAATCCAGTTTTCGCCACTTTCGTTAGTAATATCAAAGCCATCCTCCGTTATTATGCCGATCGGACCGGCTTCTAAAAATTTGAACACACGAAAACTCCTTCAGGCGTATTAAACGGGCAAGGTTGTTTTGCTTCGCTCCATTTAATTTCAACGTCCCAAACAACTTCGCTGTTTAATTCTTCAGTAACGGGTGATTTCGGAATAATCGTAACAGGTTTTCCGCTTATCCTGGTTTGTGTTTCAGTCCTAAAAGCAAAATGCCAGTTGCTACTACCCATAATGCTATTGTAGAAATCGCAGTTCCCTTTAAAATTTGGGTCCTTATAAGGAAGCGAAAAATTGAAACCAACAATTTTGGATTGTACATCACCATATCCTGTGGCTTCTACCGGCTGGCCGCCATCGAATGATCCTAAAGTTTCAGGAATAATATAAATTGATTTATCAGCGATTCCATCTAACCACTTTTGTGCATCTTCCGGATCTTCCATAAGAGTCGGTAAATAGCCTTTATGTATGTACGCACCACTTCTTACCCGGCCATGTTCCATATCATTAAGACACGGGTCACACACCGGGTCTATTACTTCCTCATCACATGGATTATAAATTGAGTAACTCATTTTTTAAGTTTTAAAGAATTTTATTTGCAATTGTTAAAGCACCGCTTCAGATAGGCACTTTCGATTGTGTAGTTTATCTTAAAAAGAAATTGTTCAGGTTTTAAGAAGAATTCAAATCCTGGATACTCTTCTTGAAAAACCTGCAGGTCATTCAGAACTATGCTATTAATATTGATATTTGCGGCTTGAAATTGCAGTTCAACCAGTAGCTCTTTAGTAGCTGCTTCCGGAATATTGCTTTGTAAATAAAGTGATAGGTCATCATTGGTAAGCTTTAATTTATCCCTTCTACCGAATACAATCATGCTCATCCGGGCAATATTTCCCTGGTATCCTGTTCCATCACCAAAACCTTTATTTACTGTGGCTTTTGATACATCTATGGAATTTATTTTATGATAAATAATTAAATCAAAATCATCATCAACACCCACATATTTAGCCTCGCCATCATTATCTACATAGCTGGGCAGGTATTCTAACTTTTTACCATTTTTCCTGGGCAATGCCTGTGCTATTTCAATGATCTTCGAGTTTTGAAAACGTTTACTATTAAGCACCGTATCTGAAAGTGCATCATTAATATATTTTACTATGGTTTTTAAATAAGGCATTATACATTGTTCAATTTTTCGGCTACTAATTTTTTATATTTGGTAATGGCGTATTCCCTTTCGCTTTTTGAAAGCTTCCATACTTTTTTTCCTGTTTGTTGTTCCAGGAAGGCAATTAATTCTTTATTCGATACGCTTACAATTTTGGTGGCTTTTTTACCTTTAGCTTTATTTTTTTGTTCAAAAAATTATCCAACGGTAATCGCTGGTCTACTACAATGATAATTGCATAACCTTTTTCAGTAGGCCCGGTATCCAAAGCTTTTTCCAGCTGCCTGGAAAATGAAAATCTTTTTTTTGCTCCACCGGTACCACGGCCATTATCATTACGAAATTTTAAATATTTGCTACTATAATCACCTAATGAGCTATCATCGGCTGCCAGACCGTCTTCATGTATCCTTTCACGCATTAAAGCCAATACATCAAAAGCCACTGGCCTTAGCAGTGCTTTTGTATCGGCCAACCCTTGCAGCTTATTAATAAGGGCTTGGTTAACCGTATGTATATTTGTCTTAATGCTTATCATGGCAAATTTTCTCTGTATCTTATTTTAGGGTCACATACAATGCAGCAATCTTCCTGGGCTACTGAAATTCCCAGTATAGTTTCTTCCAAAGCTTTTTCATACTCGGCAGTATAGTAATCTTTAAGTTCGTTTGCAGCGTCTGACTCAATGGTAGTATATCTGTTAAGCCGAGGGCTATATAACCTTTCAAGCATCAATTCACATCCTAATAAAAACATCCATACATCTATGAACTCCTGTTTATTGCAGCATATAAGCGTGTTGTAATCGCAGCATACGCTAAAGCAAATTTGAAGGCCATAAAAATTATCTTCTTTGGAAATTGCTGCAGGTGTATCTATCAATGAATGTGCACCGTATATACTTGCCTGGCAATTATCACCGCAGACTTTACATATACAATCATAGCAACCGGATATTACATCCTTCGCAATGCTACCGGTGGCAAGTGGCAAGGCACTGGCATCAATGGCAATAAATAACCTTTGGGCAGGATACTTTTGTGCCACTTCAATTGTATTAACTCCGGCAATTGCGTTGGCAATAATAAATTCATCCAACTTGTTTCCAGCTTCATCAAAGATTTTAACTTTAACCTCGGCGGCCAATTGCGGCAGTGTCAACTTAATATCGCTAATACCGATGGATAGAAAACTGTGCTTTTGTTTGTTATAAATACTACTGTTAATATCGATAACTACACCTTTATAATGAGCAGATGCAGCTTCAGTATTTACTGTATCAATATCTGGGTTTATATACCCGTTGCCTGATACTGATTTTAGTTGGTACCTTTTTCTCAAAGAGCGACGCAAATCTTTTCCAGCCGTAGCCATGCCCTGGCTTGAACATCTTTCCAAACGCCCATAAATGTTACCTGCTCCTTGTCAGCAATCTTTTCCATGCTTTCAAGGCTTATGCCGGCCAGCTGATTAATGTACATGCCACTTAATGGCTTTACATTGCCACAACCTTTAACGCCGATATAATCAATTAAACAGTCCATTACTCTTTTTTCGCTCCGTATTGTTTAGTGATAAAATACCATTTCATAGACACGTCGGCTTTCCCTGTAGCCTTAATAACTATGTTGTTACTGGGTGCTACTGCGGTAAATGTTGCTCCACTTACTTTTGTATCAGCTACCGGCGCCTGGGTTTCAATTACGGAACCAAGCGTTAATGTGCCGGCTACTTTGGTATAACGGTAAGTGCGTATACCGGTAACAGCTGCTACACTATCTGCACTAAAGCCTACAGCTTTAATAGTAATAAAACCCACTTCATTTGCGGTAATTACCAGGCTATCAACTTTAGTAGCCGTGGCATCGGCAGTTGTAAGATTTTTAATTTCTAATTCAGTTATATTTCGGTTGATCAGCTTTTGAGAAAAGCTTGATAACGAAAGGCAGGCCATTGCTGCAAAAAAAAGTATTTTTTTCACTTTGTATATTTTTATGTGATTATGAAATAACAGTGATGTTTTTACGCATCACTGTTTATTATTTAAATAATTGTTACTTTGTTATGATGCCTATTATGTTGTTGTTATTGAATAGCGAAGAGTGCCATTCGTTCCAAATAAAGGATCCGCATCTTCATAAAGATTTGGAGGTTTCACAAAAAGATTAAACTCTTTGCTTAACACTACCAATATGCCTGGGCCTACGGTGGTATCTTCACCGTTGATATTCATAGATGTTTCACAGTCGATTTCTTTTACCTGAACATCAAAAATCATTTTCTCCAAACAATCCTGCGGGCAGCAATATTCATTTACAGGCAAAGCCATGGTGAAGAAATTTGAATTGGCCAACTTACGTGCAAAATTTCCAACGTTTTTGTTCCTGGTAAGTAGAGCAAGGCTGCCTTTTTCAAAAACGCCAATTTGGTTATTACCCCAAACTGTTCTTGTATCCTTGTCAAAATTTACACTTGGTAACATATTGGCAAGTTTACCTTGGTCAATACCTTGGTTGTTGCTACCGCTAAACATTGCTTTAACCAAATCCAAATTGGCAAAAGGCCCATTACCAACCATACATACACTATCGCAAATTTCATTCTCTCTCCAATCGGTCATCAACCTGATAAGTGCATCTTGCATTACATTGGTGCCTAATGCAAAATCCAATGGAACAGCATTGTTATTACCGGTAACTACGTTAATACCGAATTGGGTTGCCATTTGTGTAACTAATGCTTTATTGATGCTTTTTAGTATCGCTCCGCCGCCTTCTATGAGCATATCGTATACTTCTTTCATCACTGAAGATTCCTCTTGCATTACTGCATTACCATCCGCATTTAATTTTACATACTTACTGGAGTCTTCACAATATTGGCGGATGAGATCATCAGGTACGTAAATAGCATATTCACGATATAGCATGTTTGGTATGGAAAACTCGCTATAATATTTGGTTAAGGCCGTATCACAAGCACTGGGAGTATCGCTGACATCGCTTTCTAATGGCCTTTTGCGATACCTAACAGTTAATTCTTTTGTGTGGCCATTGGCATTGCCATCATTGAGGGGGGTTACGCTGCCATCCATGCAGCAAAGAACCATTTGTGTAAAGCCTAATGGGCTTAATTTTTTAGCTGGGTTACAGCTTGTTAATGCTTCGATATGGGATAATATCGGTTCGCAATATCCATTCATTTTTTTAAATGTTAAAAAAATCAGTTTGCTTGTGTAGCTGTATTTTTTGCGAAGGCCTCTCTTTGCTTCCTTGCATAATTTGCTACACTTTGATTGGTACCGCTGATTTCAGCGGTCTTGCCTGCTGCTACTGTTGTTGTTCCAGTCGTTGCTGCCTGGTTACTTGCAGTAGATACAGCTAATAATTTGTTGTTGGTCAAACTTGTATCAATAAGTGATTGCAGAGTTATAGGAGTATGGTTTGACCCTAAGAGTTTACTGCCATCTTTTTTCGATGGCTGCAAATTTCCTTTTTCGTCATACTTCAACTCTGCTTCATAGTTCTGAAGTTCTTTATTTATAACCGTTATAAGGCTTGTATACCTTACTTCCGGATCTAGTTGGTCGAAAATTGTTTTAACACCGGAAAGCGCTGCTCTTAATTTAAAATCAATTTGATCTTTAGTACGCAATTCTTCATACTTTGTCTTTTCATTGTCCTTTTCTGATTTAGCAATCCTTAAAGCTTCTACTAATTCATCTATTTGCTTTTGCAAAACAGTCTTTTCTTCTTTGCTACCAGCATTCGACTTTTCATTTTTAAGATCTTTTATTTTAGCCGCAATAGTTTCAAAACGTTTGTAACTATTTCTTTCACCTATAAGTTCAGTTTTGGTAGCTTCGTCCAATCCCAATTCATCTATTACCCTGGCCATAACTTTATCAAAAGCGTTAAGCGCTTGAGATTTATATTTTGCACCAATAGTTGGGTGGTTGTCACCGGCAGCATCCACACTTAATAAATTTTCATCCAAAGCTTTAACCAAATCACTATGCAATGTAACTTTGGTTAATTCTGCATTAGATAAAATGTCTTTCAAGTGCTGATCATCAAATGGTATTCCTGCTTTTGTTGCCAGGTGATTTATCAGCTGGCCTAAATTTTTGATTTCCATAAGAAATTTTATTTTTTTGGTTTTTTGGGTGGGCTGGGTTTTTTTGGTTTACCACAGCAATAATTTTTATCCATAATTATTTTGCTTTAAGTGCTTCAATCTTTTTGTTGGCAGCTGTTGTCACAGTAGCCCTTTCATCTCCTTCGATTAATTCGGCTACTTCTTCAGGAGTTGTAGCTTCTTCAATTTTGGAAATAACAAATGCGGCATTAGATTTTTTATTTACATCAGCCAGTTTTTGCTTTAAAGAATTTATTTCTTCATCTTTGGCTTTCAAAGCAGTATCATCAGCCGGCTTAGCACTTTCGTTTTTAGAAACAGTAGTTTTTTTAGAATTATCATCCACTTCAACCACTTCCAATTCGTATTTTAAATGCTTTGGCAATTTTGCATTTAGTGATTCAAAATCTTTTTTGCTGCCAACTCTACAATGGATGTAGTGTAGATAACCTTTTTATCGTTATCGTATGCAAGGGTTTTGCCATCTGTAGTTTGTGGAGTACGAACTTGTAATTTTTGAACTTTTGCCATAACTGTATATTTTAATACAAAAGTTGCTAAAAAATCTAATAAGTAGACGAAAAATAAATTAAATTTGCGGTTAATGACCGTAGAAATTTATAAAGAAGAAGAATATAAACCCAAAAGGATAGACTTAAAAGAAATACCCAAAGATGTTTGGGATATACTTTTAGATTTACAAGTTCATTATAAAAAAAAATGTAACTGCCAGCTGGGCTTGGAACAAACTATTTATAAAGCTGTAAGAGAACTTAAGCATAATGCAGATAAACAATAAATTCAACATTGGTGAGATTGTTTATCTTACTACTGACCCAGAGCAATTGCCTAGGGTAGTTTTTGGCATACATGTTTATAAAGGGCACATGATGTATGAGGTTGCTCACATAAATATTACCGGTCTTCATTACGATTTTGAAATTAATCGTGAAAAAAATATCTTGCTGCAAATAACTTCAAATTAATGGCCATACATATTATACCGGAAGGTGAAAACAATCTACATATTAAAAGCCCGGACTGTAACTGCGAACCAATATTTAAGCTTGATAAAGAAAGCGGAGAAATGGTATGGTTTCACAACATTATTGATTATGATAAAATATTTGATGACTTTATTGTTTTAAGTATATCCCTAATATGCTTGGCCGCTGGTTTACTACTTTAAAACCCTTTCTTAAAAAATCCATTACCTTCCAATGGCTTCTATGCCTTTCATATTCATTGCCATATACAGCATCCTGGATATGGAAGTAGTAAGGAGTACTAATGATAAAAACCCCACCAGGTGAAAGATGTTCTTTTATTTTATCAATTATCTGCAAGCCTTCGTTTTTTTCAAAGTGCTCAATTACATCAGTAAAAATTATACAATTATATTTTTCTGTATTGTTTTGCAAAAATTGTTCAATGCTAATAGTTTCTATTTTATCATATAAATCCCAAATTGGGTTATGGTATGCAGGCCATCCTTCTACGCCATGCAATGTCGTTTTAAAAGCTTTAACACCATGATCAAGCCATTGTCTTATAATAGCGCCATAAAGGCCGGTACCACATCCTAAATCCAAAATCTTTTTTGGCTTCCTCTTATCAAGCTCAACCACTATGGGAGCTACTAAAAAAACATCACCTATTGGCATAAATTATTTTTTTGATTTCCAACGTTTATATTCAGGAGTATTGTACACCCTTGTTAAATAATCTTTAGGTACCAAATCTTCACTTATCGGTCTTAATTGATGCGCACAATTATAACCACCTCTGTTAATCATAAAATTACTTACATCGGTACCAGCTATCAAACCGGCGGGCAATCCTGTTTTTTCATTAATCACTCCATCGAACTCCCTGAATTCTGGGAATTTGCCTTTTATCAGGTCCGGCATTTCCGATATATGAATGAATTTCTTTTTTGTACATGCCAGGCAAAATGGCCGGGTGGTTTCTATATTGCTACCGTAATACCTAAACCACTCAAAATCCAAATCACTACTTACAATTTGTGTGTATTGTCCACTATATTGGTTGAGGGCATCGGTAGTAATTTGTTTAGTGTACCGTTGCAGCTGGCCTTCACCGGTTTTATTATCAATAAGGTAGTTTTGCAGATTATTATCCAGGGAACTATACGCCTGGCCGCCGGTAATATTCTTTCTTAATAAATCTTCAATACCGGCCGTAACATTTGCAGATAGTCCGTTTTCTGTCAACTTTTCTACAACAGCTTGCATTGCCTGCTTTTTTATTTCAGCACCTAATTTTGATGGCTTAAATTTTTCTTCTAACTGTTCAAAATAACTGTTCTGAAATTTTGTAATATCCTCAAATGTTGTAACGAATTGTTTAACCGATTTTTTATATTCCGGAGTAAGCATGATTTTTTCAAGCTTACTTTTTATCTGGGCAATTAGGCGAACATTTTTTGTATTGATGGCAATGTTATCTCCTTTGGTATCAACTTCTTTTAGCTGCATGCGGATATTATCCAGTAATGATTTTTGAATACCAGGTATCTGATCATTAAATTTATCAACTGCAGACTGTATAAGTTTTATTAAATCTTTAAAATCAGTTGCCATCTGCTATTGTTTTTGCGTCATTCAAAACATCGTCTTTTTCTGTATCGCCCAAAATTTCAGCGGAAGAACTGCTGTCCTTAATTTGTTGTTTTGCATATTCCAAAATCATTTTTTTCTTATCCTTCAAATCCATATCAAAAAATGCCTGCCCTTTTTCTTCAATGGCCCTACTAACAAATTCCTGGATATTTGCAGAAATAATAGCATTTTCTTTTGTAATCCAGTTATTATTGAACCGCACCATTTTGTCATCTTCGCTTATGCCGGCCAGTGGATCCAACTGTAATATCAAAGCCACTTTATCCCTTATGCTTGAATCATTATTAAATTTCTTATTAGCATACTCAATTTCCAATGCATTTACAATAACCGGATTTACTTTATTATTTTTTGCATTTTGCAATTCGGTTTCTAAATAATTTGTGGAAAGAATATCAAATTTTTCAGGAACAGCTATTGATGGAAGCATGTTAATTCTCTCATCCTGATTTGAGATTAAAATTTTATAGCGGTATTCATTTATAAAATAATATATGCTATCTAAAATGGCAACGATATCTTCAGCGATAGAGCTTACAAAATTGTTCAATTCGTCTCTGTCCACTTCTTTTGCTACACCACTTTGGGCCATGGGTGTATTTACCAGAAATTCCATGTTTATGGATGCTAATGCTTGGTAAATGTGCTTATCAATACGTTCGTCCTGGATCTTAACAATATCAATCTGTTTTTGTACATAACCGATTGGTGGGGTAGGCATTATTGCTTCTCCAGCCATAGGCGGCTTTAACTCTAAAGTACTATAAGGACCACGTTTTTTATTACCAGATCCTTCGCAGGTGTGGCAGGCTATTTCTTTTCCTGCAAACCCGGTACCTTTTACAACACCTGTACCTTTACATTCGTTACATTCATGACTTATAAATTCCCACTTTTCACTAAAAATATGCTGCACTACTTCTGCTTGTAAATCGCTGTATTCCCTCAAAGCTTCATTAAGTCGTGGGATAATAGCATTAAGCCTGCTTTCAAAATAAAACTGCCATCCAAAGCTTTTTTGAACAAGCCTTTTTGCCTTAACAACAGGAAGTACACCCAATGCATGCGGGTATTCCCATGCTAATTTATAATCATTCTCACTGGTATATTGTTCCCATCTCTGTACTGAAGCAGTAGTAAGTATATAATAACAATCACCCCATTTTTGTACATTATTTTCTGTGTACATTACTTTATCAGTACTCTTAACAACTGCATAGTCACCTTCAATATATTCAATAACATTATCACTGTTAAAAATAAATGGGAAAGGTTTTAAAAACTCATTTGCTGCAACTTCTTCCTGTATTGGGTAAACACATACCAAAGTATTGGCATCTACCAGGTAATTTTTTAACAGCACTCCAAAAGCCCAGTTGGTAAGACTGGTAAAAAAAGGAAAATTATTTTCGCAATAATCACTTAAAGTTTCTCCTGCTGGTACACGCTCGTTTGCTTTTGATGGCTCATACTTTATGCTCCAATCACTGCTACGGCGTATTTTATTTAAGGATGTATTGATTTTACTAAATACGGGTTTAGTTATTGGCTCCCATATTTTTTTGCGATAATCTTTCACAGCCATACTTTCGCTTGGTCGCCTTTCATCAATTAGATCTTCAGGACATTCACCATCGGAATGCACCTTTATTTTGGCTGCCAATTCAACCGTTTCATTATAGGCTTTATGAAAATAGTTGCCTGAAAAAAAATTTTGTAGCTGCTCTTCGGTAAATTTTGTTGTTAACATTTAAAATACTTTTCTCTCTGTAAGGAATTCTTTTTTTGATTGAAGTTTAAATGTGTACTTCAATCCAAGTTTTCTGGTTGCTGCCTGCATAATAAGATCGTATATATTTTTAGCAGCTTTTGTTGCAGTGTTGCCGCCAAACGAAAAGGCATAATACGTTTTATTTATTTTGTGCAGTTCCGGAATATGGAACCGGTAAAGATTTGGCCAGTAGGTCGGTTGCCATCTATCAATATGGCAATCAGTTTTGCATATATTTAATGCTACATCAAAAGCAAATTCATCCGGATAAACGCCGGCAAAGGTTTCACTATTAACTTTAGGATCATTATATATCTCCCAGGCTTTAGCAAAAATCTTTCCTGCTTTTTCATCTTTTTTGAATAAAATAAATTCACTACGAATTTTCCAAAGCTTACCAGTTTTCAGCTTATAGGCCTTTGCCAGCTCTTGTGCAGTAGGACCACCAAATGCATAATTAGGGTTACTTAAATCATTATCAGCATCAATATCATAGTACCCTTCATTTACACAAGCAAAAGATCGCTTTTTTAATTGATCAAAAACTAACTCCACATTATCTTTCATCCAAAGAAGGTCTGCATCAACCAATAACGTTTGTTCAAATGGTGTATAGTCGTAAGCTGTCAACTTCAATTCATTCCATTTTTTATCAGTCTTAATTAAAGTGTTGAAAATTTCCAGGTGTGCAGGTGTCAAATGCTTTACTGCACTTTCCTGAAAAATTAAAGCTATAGGCAAATCATTCGATTTTGCCTTAATGGTTAATGCCAGGTTATATGCCATTCGCCCGTAATTATGGTGCCCGGTGGCAATAATTAAAATTCCTTTTTGCATATTTTAAATTTATAAGGTTACAAAAACTATTTCTTCAGATGGTTCGGATGATCCTAACACTCCTAAACATTGGGTAACTACTTGAATTGTGTATTCGGTATGGCTGGATAATCCCACTATAACCCTGGGGGAATTTCCGCCAGCCTGGCTACTTCCATTTACTATTACTACATACCCGGCCACACCTCCAACATTATCCCAATGAACAGTGGCGCTGTCATCTGTAATTGTATCTACAAAAACATTTTGTGGTACCGGACATAATTCATATTCCGGTGGACATACTTCACAATTGTCATTTTTTACTGAATAGGGTGTAGCTAAAACTTTAAACTGTGCTGGTGCAATAGGATAGTCTAAAAACTTAGTCCATTCTATTTCATAATCACCCGTTTTTCGAATACCTCCTGTATAATGTTTGGTAGTAATATGCACATGATCATGATCAAGGGCTATATCTATTTTTTCATGCATCCCTTCTGTTAAATTTTCAGTTTCACCTTCATATTCTTTTTTCTTCGTTGCTTTTAAAATATTTATTATCCCGTTACTACGGCTATAAATACTTTGGTCAGTTTTTAGTTGCGGTCGAGATATGTAAATTGGAAGCCTTACTTTATTTGGGCTAAAAGTTTCTATTGCACAATAATTAAATCCATAACTATTTTCATCGCAGCTGTATTCTAATAGCGATGTCCAACAATCATCACAAGTCCGGTATAGGCAATTACTTGGTATAGATATGTCAGCACCATCAATATCTTCTGTGGTTATCTTTGTGCCGATTTGAAAGCATTTGCCACAGGCAATGTGAGCTTTAAATCCAGGTAGTCCATTTGGCCAATAAAGCAAAACTTCCGTATCTGAAAGCATACGGCGTACGAATACAATATCATCCGTGACAAAGTCTTTTAAAATTGCAGATTCAAACTCTGGCTGTTCTGTTACAAAACCCTTTAGCAAAACTAATTTTATACTTGTAAAAGCACTGGTGTAAACCGCCATAGCTTCTTCATTTGTATCAGCTTTTAAAATTACCTGGAAGGCCAAATCACTATCATTAAAAATTGGTAAGCAATTTTTGAGATCTTCTTCATAACAATTTTTTTGTTCTTCAGTAAATTGTTCATAACCGAATTGTATAAATGAATATTTAGGATTTAATATTGAATATGCCATTATATAGTAAATTGTGGGATTAGTCTAAAAGTTGCTAAGCCTTCTTCAGGCTTATATTTGATGGTGTCAATCCATCCATATCCTTCTTCACAGGAGGATTTATAAAATATCCGGCCATACCTGTTTTGCATTACCTGTTTAAAATCTTTTAAGCTCATTGGGAAGGTAAACTCAATACGTTCAGGCATGAGTATAGGTATAGCATTTTCAGTATCATCAAAAAGCGATAAATCAATATTCATATTTTCTGCTAAAACCTGATTCTCCAGTTTGCAGAAATCACTTTCCATTTCTCCCTCTGCAAAATAATTTCCATCACCATCCGTAAATATTATCTTGCTACCGGCAGGTAACAATCGATACCCAGAAAAAATTTTGTTTATCCATCGCATCGCATTACGAATAGGAGATAAGCGATAATTATAAATGGTTGGCGGGTCTATTATATTTTGAGGATTAATGATGTTACCCAGCTCAACTCCATAAAATTCAAATGTTGCTACTATCAATCCTTCAACATTAGTATTTTCTACAGTTTCGATGTATGTGTTTGTATTATCTGTATAAACAGATTCGATAGTAAACACTCCATTATTTAATGCAGTTCCGGAAACAGTTATTTGCATCCCGGGATGGAAATATGTAGGAAATCCTAAAACGCTGAATCTATTATCATCATAAAAGAAAGTTATTTGCTCATGGCTTTCTTTTTTAATGCAAATAATAAATGTATCATTATCAAAGCGCCAGTCTTTACTATCAGCATTTTTACGACGGGTTATCTCCAGAGCATAACCGCTGGCAATAAACCTACTTAATTTAGTTAACTCATTTTTTAATGATGATAGGGTAGTGCGGTAGGTGCGTTTAGTAAGGAATTCATCAAGACCGGTATATTCTTCACCTTCCCATTTCTCATACCCAAATTTAAAAGTGCTATAGTGCTCACTTTGTATTACATTTTGGTCAACTTTATTTATACCGATACATTCCATTACTACCTCATCTTTATAAAAATACTTCCATGGTTCTACCCTTAACCATTGTTTGCCTGGCCGGTAAATATCATCTTCCAAACCAAAGCCAATATTATGTACAGGGTTAAGTCCTTCCCATAGATCCTGCATACTTAATGAAAATAATATTGGCTTACCAGGTATCCTGTTTTCCTGGTTACGAATATATATACCTTTCGCAAGCACTTCTAAGCTGCCACAGCCATTTTCAGGTGATGTATAAGGTTGTGCATCCGTTCTGCCGAAATAATCGCTATATGCCCTTATTTTATCGTTTGTAATAGTTTCTGCCACCCGGCTAATAGTTTCATTAACCATGAATACTTTTGAAACTGTAGGTTCTGTAGTTGAGGTGTTAGTTATTAAAATATGGGAATCGGTATCTAATGTTAAGCGCAAAGCTTTAGCGCCTCCATTCACATTATCAATTTCAGTTTGTGTTTTTCGTTCAGTACCAGCCATGAATAAATAAAGCGGTCACCTTCATTAATAATCACATCCTGATTATATATAAAATCAAGCCCTATGTAACCTATATTCGGAGGATACATGCAACTTATATTACTGCATCCGGGGTCTATCAAATTATATTCTGCCATAAATTCATAATCAGCCTCATCTTCACCATTCGTTATATCACCAGGCACATGCGGAAGCCTTAATAAATAAACAGTAGTAGTGCCCAAATAAGTTTCATAAATATCCAATGTTCCTTTTATCCTTATATCAAAATGCACAGGGTTAGTAATATCTCCGTAATTGGGTGATCCTTCCGCATAATTCAACATTGGGTTTAAATTCAATGGCCATAAACCATTACCCGGAAAAGCATCTACCATAGGGTTATCAACAGAAGGTGGGAAATGAGCAATTAATACAGGATTAGAATTTTGCGAAGCTAAATCCATCTGGTGGGTAGTATACATTTCAAAATTTCCAATCTCTGAAGCTTGGTTATCAGGTAATCCAAATTCAATTTGAAAGTTTGTAAGATTACTATCTGGATATGGATCAGCAGCCACTTCTACTGGCTGTAATCCGCCATCAAATGATTCTGTAGAATCACTATTGGTATTTGCCTTATCCTGAATAAAAATTCCTTTACTTGGTAATTCCAATGTAAAAGGTAATTTACTATAAGCTGGCAAAACAGTAGTTTCATCGAAAGCTTTGTCTGTTTGTAAATTTACTTTCTGGTCATACTTATTTGCAAATTCCATTACATCACTTGTGGTTTCAATAGGTATGTTTACATAACATTCATCACCGCATACATATTTATATAAAGCAAAAAGTAATTTTCCGCGGTATAACTCTTCCAATTCTCCACCACTGCACTGTTGTTTTATTATTAAAATAATATTTCCTTCTATACCATATTGATCATATTCAGCTTTAATGATTTGGCCAGCTTCTTTATAGAAGGAAAAACTATTACCCTGATAATCAAAGAAAACCCCATGTTTATCTAAATCACGTTTTACCTCAATTTCAATAGCATCCCATCCCACAGGTTCATCAATTAATGTAGCTACATTATTACGGTCTAATAAAGTAAATTCCCAGTTCATATTTTGAAGCGTTTATTTTTTAACTCAGTTATACTGTGCTTTTTGATAAAAAAGGAATTAATACCATTTTCATCCATGTTCATATTTATATATGTAGGCTCCGGTATTTTACCGGCAATAGCATCGGCCATTTTTTCGTAATCAATCATACTGCCGTCCTTTCCTACATAAGTATTACTCATTAAATCCGTATCTGCAACAGGTATCATGCTTCTTATATAACTTTCAAAGTCATCATTATTTATAGCTTTCAAAGCATCATGCCATTTGGAAGTTGAGGCTGCATTAATTACACTTTCACCTTTACTTATCCTGGCCAAAATACTATCACTTGTAGTTGTACCGGGTCCATCAATCTTTACTTTACCTGCTTTAAATTGTGGTATTTGAGCCTTTTTAATATTATTTATTTGGATGGCTGTGGTAGCAAGTGCCGCGGCGATCATGATGGCATCACCGATACCAAAATCAAATTTTGGACGGGTGGCTAAAATATTAGTAATAGCTAATGCACCATTAATTTCAGCCTGTGCAATTTTGGCTCTTTTGTCTGCTTCGTACGCCCTACGTTTTGCAGCAGCTTCTTTTTGCCTGAATTTCTCATCTATATCATTCTTCTGCTGTTCAGTAAGGTTTTTATTGTCCAGTTCTTTTGCCTTTAATGCATCCAGCTGTGCAATTTCAGCTTCTAGGGCTTCTTTCCTTGCCTCAGCGCCAGCGGCAAAAGAACTATTTACAATGGCCTGTGTGGCCGCTATTGTGGCAGCGGCATACTCGGCAAATTTTTCACTTTGAGATAAGTTTTCATCATCAGAAATTTCCCTAATACTTTTATATAAATCTGCCAGTTGTGTTAATGCAACTTTAGCAACACCATCATCCAATACATTGGCAATTGATTGCTTTAATAAATCGATGGTATATCCAAATAACTTTTGCCTTTCTTCTAATTCTTTTTTGGTTTTTGCAGTTTTTTCTTCTTCAGCTTTTTTGTGTGCTTCCAGGTCAAGTTTGCGTAAATTGTCTTCAGTATCGAATAAAGTTTTTTGCAATTCGGAAACATCTTCACCGGCTTTTTTGCGAACATAAATAACAGCTTTCAGCCGTGAAATTTCATTTTGTATTTCAGTTTTTTCATATTCTTTACCAATAGCTTCCCGTTTTTCTTCATATACTTTTAAAGTAATCAGCCCCTCGTTAAATTGTTTTTCCAAAGCAGCCAAACGTTCATTTCTTCCAAAGGCATTAGTATTAGTGAAAGATTGGTATAGTTGGTCAACGCCTGCAATAGTATTAGCCAGGGCTTGTTCTTCTTCTTCTTTAAAAGCCTGTAACCTGGCCCGGTGTTCTTCGGCTTCCTTGTCATTATTTTGTTTTATGATAAGAAGTTTTGCTTTACCAAAAGTATCAGCAGCTTCTAAAGCTTGTGTATCATATTTATCATTGATGTTTTTTATTTCAGCAGCGGTAATATCTTTCTGCCTTAATTCTTGTGCGCGTTGGAGTTCAATTAACTGGATTGTAGTTTCATTATATTTAATTATGGATTCCAACCTGAACTTTAAAGAACTATTTTCACTGTCAGCACCTGCTTTAAACAAAGCTTGTTCTTTTTCCAGTTTGCGCTGGCTCATTTCAAATTCAGCTTTGTTACTTCTTTCAGTTAGTTCCCTGGCTTTATCCGCAGCGGCTTTATCATCTTGCTTCTTTTTTTCCGCAGCCTTTTTGCATCCTCATCTTTTTATCCTGTACTTTTTCTGATAAGCCAGTGTTTCCGCTTCAATTTCAACCGTTTTATCCTTGCCCTCTTTATTTATTGCATTTATTTTATCCTGTACAGCTTCTGCATCCGCAACAGTTAATTGGCCGGTTTTTTTCCTTTCATTATAGAGGCTCACGTAAGTATTACCTGCAACTCTTAACTCATGTAATTCTTTATTCCTAATCTCTTGTTCCTTTTATATATTTCTTCTGTTGTTGCACCCCTTCCTTTTAATATGGTCAACTGCCTTTTCAAATCATCAACGCCACCGGATTGTGCAGCCCTAGCTTTGGAACTTGCAGAAATAACGTTTTCTAAACTTTCGATTAATGCATCGGCAGCTTCCTTCTGTTCTTTCAATGAAGATGTAGCGTCACCCGTAGCATCACCGAATAAACCCATTTTTTCAGCAGCAATCACCAATAATACCACAATAGCACCTATACCGGTTGCCAATAAAGCAATCCTGAAGGCTTTTAATGCACCCGTAGAAGCGCCTACAGCTACGGTATATACAGTTTGGGCAAGGGCCGCAGCTTTAGTGCCCAGCATTTGAAGTTTTTGTACAAGTATGGTTTCTTTTTGCAGAGCATTTTGTAATTGCTGAATACCGGTGGTGATAGCCATTATTGCGTTAAGTTTCGCAATCGCTTTTTGCACATCTTCATTACCATCACCAAACAATTCCTGGGCACCAGCGGCTATTTGAAAACCGGCGGCCACGGCTTGTATTCCTTGCACACCTGCATCAATATTAGCAGTATCGCTGGCCAATGCTCTTACCCTGGCAGCGGTATCGCCTATTTGATCTTCGAGCCTGGCAGCCTGCACAGCCATATCAATAAAAGTTTGGGTACCACCCTGGCCGGCATCGTCCATTCTGGATAATTCTTCTTTAAGCTGGCGCAGCTGGGCTTTAAGGCTTAAGCTGGACTGTTCAGTTTTATCCAGATTGTCACCCAATTTTTTACCAAACTCATCAGCACTCATACCAGCTTCTTTCAAAGCAGCTTTAACACTTTCACCCAGACCATCCTCCACAGCTTTTGTTAGTGTAATAACGCTTTTTTGAATATCCGACATCCCTTTTACAGCAGCCTTACTTTCGGTAGCTGTAGTAACCATTGCCTTTTTACTTTCGGTAGCAAATTTTTTAAAATGTGCCTCATCTTCTGCAATAACGGCTCTATTTTTTTAAGACGTCAATTGATGGGGTTAATTGAGAATTATCTCCAATAAATTCAATTATTACTTGATCAGCCACGGCGAGAGTTTTTGCCGGATTTGTTTTTTGCAGATAATGCTTTTTTACATCAGCTGACTTTTGTTGAGTAAAAATAATACTCCAATAATGGTAATTTCTCGAGCTCTTTAACTTTGGTAAAATCATTATCAGCCACCCATAACATTTCTAAGTATCTATTGTCGATGCTGGCCTGGATAATACTTCGGATAGAGGTTTCAGGTGTAATTGATTGATCTTTTCTTGCACCGCTAAATAATTCTTTGAATTGCTGTCTGGCAATTGTAAAAATGGTACCAATGTTTTTAGCGGCGTTCGTTGCAAAAAAATCATACATGCCATCAGCCTCCACCCAGGTTTTTATTCTTTTATTGGCGGCCGCACTATCATACATAAATGGGCTTTCATCTTTTGTAAAGAAAACTACACTTGCTAATTTGAATACATGCTTTGGTAGTGCTATTGTTAAAGAAACACGCTCTCTTAAATTGTTGTTGAGGATATAAAGCTTACCAATATTTATTTTCTTTGGGTCACTCAATATCTTTTCCACAGCTTCAATATGAGCGTTTAAATATTCGGCGCTGCATCGCATTAATAATTCTTCCAAGTGTGTTATAGCACTTAGCCCACGGCCTGCTAATACATTCAATGGATCTTCATGCATATAATACGTTTCGCCCAGTAATTCAAATGCTGGTACAACTTTATACTTTCCATCAAGTAAAATGGGTTTAGGCTTTTTCTGGAATATTTTTTTTATCCACTTCATAATTATGCTTGTGCTTTTATTATTCCTGGTTGCATTAATTTTTTTTGTCTTTCGTAACTGTCTTTAATGGGCTGTACATCTCGGTTCCATAAATCCACATGGCGTTTACATAAGTTAATGAGAGTAATATATTGCACTTTGTCAATCCCATTAGCCTCGAAAACTTAAATGATAAATTGAAGAAGTTATTTAGTAGTGAAGAAACCTGTTTGTAATTCCAGTTATCTTCACTTATTAAGTGCCTGTATTCTTCTGCTTGTAAATGCAGGTGATTAGGTGATAGGCTTCAGCTAAAAATAATAGTGCATCACGAAGGGGCTGCTCTATTTCATGCGGATAGATTTCTGCTAATTTTTTTACTAATTTTTCTCCCATTATAAATTTTTTAAAGTGTTATCAAGCTCACCAATTTTAGTAGTGGAATTTTTGTTTTGTTTTTTTTCAGTTATTTTAAACTGTAAATATTTTACCCACCATTCTAATTCTAAACCCGGTTTGCCTGGATGCCGGTATTTATATTTAAGTATTCTTTGGCACCGGCATTTTCATAATAGTTCCAACCGTTATCAGTTAGGGCTTTAGGCGTCTGGATCATCTTTCAATGCTTTTATTTCTTCTTTATCTGAACTGATTATATAAATAAGGACCGTGTTGATACCGCCTGCAGCAAATAACATTATTATTTCTTTAAAGAAACCATAACATGGCCAGGCTCCAAACCATTCCCCTATAATAATTATTAAAGCTCCCCGCAAGGAGCCATACAAATTGGGCAATCGAACAAAGGTTTTTTTTAACCAAGATGGAGCATCCCAAAATACCCTGCCTACCCATTCATTAATCATACCCTCCCAGGTAGTAACGTGGATGAACAATACTACTAATGCTATAATTAATGTTAACTCTATCATAGACAACCGATTTCATTTTTTTCTAATGTGCCACCTATCACTTTTACATTTACAATTATATTTTATGGGGAAAACCATAGGAATAAAATCGCATGACTCAACAGTCTTTTTAACTTGTATAGTAAATCCTGCATTGTAAGGATTACAAAATCCTGGAGGCAATTTTGTTGTATCAATTTTTCCGTAACCATTACCATCAGTAGTAAATTCCTGTGAATACACATTATCATGTAAGTCAGTAATTATCCAGAAATATTTTGTAGCGGCTTCAAATTTGGCATTTACTTTAATCTCAGCCGGGCATGGACTAATTACATCTTCAAAGCAACATGGTTGACAACAATTATTCATAACGATTTTTTGTAAATTTACAAATAATCTAATGAGTAGACGAAAAATAAACTATTTTTGTTTTCCTAGCGGAGTAGAGCAGTTGGCTAGGCTCGTGGGTTCATTCCCATAAGGTCGCTGGTTCGAGTCCAGCCTCCGCGACATGATAACAAAGTCAAAGCCTGAAAAGGTTTATATGGTGCGCCCAGTAATTAAATTCTGGGCTTTGTTATTTGTGCCCTTTGAGGAAATGCCGGAAATTTTTATTAGCATAATATCGGTATGTATCCAATGGATCTAATTGTTGAGTAGCATCTTTACGGTCTGCTTTTTTAAAGTTCCATCAGGTAACATTTCAGCAAATTCCAAATCAAATATTAATGGTTGGGCGCCATCCGGATCAATGCAATGTTTAACATGCTCCAATACTGCATTAACCAATACCTGATTTTCTTCTATACTTGGATTGCTGGCCAGCTGCTGCATCTGACTTAAAACTCAATTCCAATTCAGCTTTTATTATGCGGAAATAATTCAGATTATCTTTTACCATGGCACTTTTATTATTTCCTGAAGCATCACCGTTGACAATAAACATATCCGAATTATAGCCATGGCCCGGTATAGTGAATTTATTCTTTATAAACTGACATAGTTTGTAGATATCACTATTATCAAGTTTTATAACATGAGGAATAAATATTGTTTCATTATAATACTGTATAACACTACAGCATATAGGATTTTTATTAAAATCGAAGGATAAGTAAATAGGATAATTATAATTCACTTCACATTTGCCAACGTGTTTACTTTTATCGAAAGCATAAGCAAATTTGGCAGAACTATTTACAAACGGAATACCATAGTATAATTCCAAAAACATGCCATTTGGCAATGTACGCCTGGCTTCATCAATTACGCTTTGTTTTAATACACCAGCTCGTACCGCATCATCGGCAGTAATTTTAGAATACTTCCAATTAATTTTATTGCCTGTTTCTGCTTCTCTTGCTAATCTATACGCCCAATTAACAATACCTTTTACGTTGCCAATAATTTTGCATTTTCCTTCAGTAGCTGATAAGGTAGTAAATACTGCTATCCAGGATAATTCTTTCATACGAGTAGCCTCGTCCAATACGGCTGCTACAGCATCCTCACCATACAACCCATCAGGATCCTCTGCTGATTTAAAAAATATAATGCATTCAGTTATTAATGTAATAGTCATTTCCGTTTTCGTTGGCAACAAAAGGCTTTTGGGTTGGATATACCTTTGAAACGGCGAAAGGCAATCTTACATATTTTATAAGTCGGAGCTACCCACCAATAATTATCTCCATCCTTCCCCTGCAATGCTTCCTCATATAGCCATACGATACACCCAACAGTCTTGCCGGCTTTAGTAGTGGCCTCAACTATAGTAAAACGTTCAGGTGCATCAATAAACTCACGCTGCTTTTCATATTGATTTATAATAGCTGGCCGGGTGTAGTTTATTTTAATCATTTGAGGGTTAAAGTCGCTTCAATGGTTTGAGAATGGATAGGATTTCCTTTTGATGTAATGTCAACCTTTTGTTGATAATAGCCTTCTAAGTCGGCAATATCTTTAAGTACATCTAATGCTGCCCGGGCACCGCCGGGTTTCTCTTTATCTTTTATCCCAGTAAATATTTTCATTCGGGAAGCGATATGAAAGGCTAATCGTTCTTTTAGTTCCCCTGCTGTTATTTCAATAAATAAAGCCTTTGCCTTTTTTATGTATTTATAGGCCATTCTTTCATCAATAGCCCACTTGCTGGTACAACTTTTAATTATATCATTGTAAGGTGGCCCTCAAGCATCCATTCCATTATCTGCCTTACTCTTTTGTAACTTCTAGTTTATCAGCTTTAGCCATTAGGGTACATTGCAGTTACTATATCAATTAAATCTTTTAGTATCTCTACTTCATGACGAAGTTTGACAGCTTCAATCTCACGGATTTTTTTTATCTCCGGGTCACCATCAATAACATCGTATGCTTTTAAAGCATCAATTTTGTTACCCTGTCTTTTTTGTAAAAAGGTTTATAATTGGTTTTACAGTAGCCGCCATTATTTTTAGTTTTTCATCTGTGGACATTTGCTAGGATTTTAGCAAATTTAATCCACAGATTTAATGTTACAAATAGGATTAAAATTTGTGAGCGGCAAGGTCGAATCGAACGCCATCCCCGGCTGGTAAGCTGGATGCTATGCCTTAAGCTATTGCCGCATGTGTATTCTTTGGGTAAGGTTTTGATAATTGCCGGCACATATCCAGCATAGCCTTATCCAATGGGAATATATATTTATGCTTATCAGTGCCTTTAACCTCAATGCAATCACTTACTTTAGGGCACCTCTTTGTATTATTATCTTTGAACCCGGTTATGGAAACATTTCTGTTATGGTACTTCCGGCCGGTTTCTTTATGTATATAGCTGGGCGTATCACCTTTGGAAATGCCGGTATAAAACCAATTAGTGGCCTGGTAAATGGTGCCTAAATGATTTTGCCCGGTATCCGCATAGCTCACAATTAATTTAACCAACGGATTTAATTTTTTTATCATCTTTAAGCTAATGGAAACGGCTTTGCTTGTACTTTCCTGCTTTCCATTAAGTGCAACCCCTTACCAATTCGATTACTTGGCCTGTACAAGCCCATACGGTGCACCAATTTTATTTGTTGCACCCTTGGAATACAAAATAATACCACACCATTCGCTTTTATTATTGAACACAGAAAAGCTGCACCCATAAAGGCGGCATTGTTTTGCTATAATGAAAATTCATAATAGCATATTTAGTGGCTTTGTATGTGGCAATTTCTAATTTCCTTGTTCGCCTCCGCTCTAGAATAATAAGCACCCGGACAATGCTCTTCCAGTATTTCCTTAATAAGTTTTTCTGCGATAGCAATTTGTTCTTTGGATTGAAATGTTATTTTGAGGGTAATAGGGTTATGCTTGGCCAATCCGATTAAATCATTTTCAGCCGGTTCAGGTAAAACCAATCTTTCATAGTTTCTAGCTAAGCCTGGCAAATCAATAGTTTCTTTGATTTCGGTGAAGTCAATATCATTTATACTTATAAATTCATATAAACCCTGTTGGGTTACTTTTGCATAAGTGGAACTAAACACAATACCAACAGTTGCGGCATCTTGCTTATTTTACAATCAATAAATATGGCCGGTAATTCATCTGGTACATTATAATCACCTGTTTAATCAATTCTTCTAACATTACAACACGGTGCTTGCCATCCAGCAATAAATTGTTTTATCAGGGGCTTGCCATACGTAAAATGGCTGAACAAAGTCATTATAGATTAATAAGTGTTTAAGCCTTTGCTTACCCCATTGCCCAATTTCTTTAAAGTCGTCTTGCTGAATAAATTGCAATTCCCGCCAATTGATATTATCAGTTTTAATATTCGTGTGGATATTTTGTTGCTCATTAATTTGCCTTTATAAACAAATTTACAAATAATCTACTTATTAGACGAAAAGTAAATTACTGAACTATTTTTGAACTATGGCTGCATTGATGTCATCGAACTTCAGTATTTTTAATTAAAATTACCCTAATTGTTAACGGCAAGATAAAATTGCAATAAGAATAAAAAATGAATAGTAACCGGAACCTATTAAAAGGCTGCTTAAATTATACCCCATTAAAGTTGTTAAAGAATATTTTCAAGAAACAGGAAATTTTGCAGATGCCATAGAAAGTATTACAGGTAATAATACTCAACTAATCCATTAAGGATTTTGCAAAAAGAACTATTTATATACAAAGCAGCACATTTACCTATATAGTATAAATTCTAATTTCAGAAGTAATATTATGGCAAATTTTCCCATAGATATTGAAGATCAGTCTAATAGTGGGGAGAATATTTTTATTTTTGTTTGCCCAAAATTAATAATAAGGTTACTTTATTTGACCCATTAGCTGAAGATGATTTGAAGTTTCTGCAACCATTAGTTATAAAGATTAAGAATAGAATTTTAACAATACATTTTACTAAATTAGAAAAACTGTTTCCTCTTATTATCCTGACAATAGAGCAGCAGTAGACGTAGCCAATCAAATCATGAAGCAGAAACATTAAATAAAATAATTTCATTTTTAATACCAATTTTCAGACTCTACCGTTAGATATTAATAAAGGGAGTAAACATTTATGGGATAATGATCATATTGATTGTCGAAAAGTTCAATGGAGACGTACTAGTTTGTTGCAATGGAGACTATGGACGAAGACCTTACATTTAAAGAGCAATATCCAATTGAATATCCAAAATTAATAACTCAGCCACTTTCAAAAGCATTATTTAAGCACCTTAAAGAAGATGAGTATCTTTGTGATGTATTTGAAGCTGATGCAAGTAAAGGTTGATTAACATTCCTCGATTTCCAAAAGACGAAAAACAAGTAGAAAATGTTGTTACAGAAATACTTACAAACAATTGAAAAGATAAATCCTAATAAGATTTATGTTGAAAATGTAAGGGGCTTTTTTAAAGTGCCAACATTTGTAGCTAAACTTATGTGTGAAATGGCCGTTGTTGATAAAGTATTTATAAAAAAATGGCATTAATTTGTTCAGATGAGGATTGTAATCGTGTAATTGCCTCTTATAATTCAGCTAATGAAATT
>JADJOC010000001.1 GCA_016713965.1 Chitinophagaceae bacterium | reverse complement strand
CTATCAACATTTGTCCGACACTTCAACAATATATCATTATTGAACACCAAAGCCCACCCACCACCCACTGACCAAATACTTATGAGCTTCAGAATAAATATAAACAGGGCAACTATCATCAACAATCCACATTCTGTTAGCAACTTTTCGAGGACAATATTTGTCCATGAGTTCGACAGTTATTAAATTTGGACAAAATAAGTCCTAACATGCCGACTTCAAGAAAAAGCATCGCTACAATTGGTGAGCAAATAAGAACTCTAAGGGAAAAAGCAGTTCTCTCGTTAAGAGAAGTTGCCAGCAATATTGGCATTGACACATCTTTACTTGGGAAGATTGAACGTAATGAAAGGCAGCCAACAAAAGAGCAAGTAAAACAAATTGCGACCTTCTTTAAAATAGATGAAAAATCACTTATGAAAGAGTTACTAAGCGACCAATTTGCTTATAGAATAATAGAAGAAGAAGCAGACCTTGATACATTAAAAGTAGCAGAAGAAAAAGTTGAATATTTAAAGAGCCAAAATGATAGCAACTACTTTAAAGGATAATGACACTACGTTAATAGATTGGTCGGATAATGTTCTTAATGACCAACAGTTGGAACTATTTTTCCTAAATACTGAATTAGAACTTGAAAAACTAATTCTATCTTAAAAAAGGAAAATAAAAAAAATTTAATGGGTCAAGTTTTTACTCCCCATCTTCTTGCAAAATTTATGGTTTCCCTTTTTCAGTCTGATTTGAAAGAAAATAACAAAATTCTTGACCCATGTATTGGACCTAACACATTCCTCTCATACCTTGATGATATAAATAGTTCTATACAAATTACAGGAGTAGAATTAGATGAAAGTTTAATTTCTGAAAACATAAAAGAATTCTATAAAAAGCCGAACAGACAACTTATACTTGATAGCTTCTTTAATCTTCCATTAGCGAACAAATTTGACTATATTGTTCAAAATCCCCCTTATGTAAGACAAGAATTAATGATGAATGGCGAGAACTCTAAACTACTTGCGTTAAAGAGTTTATCTTCTTTATCACAAATTATTCCTGCAAAGTCAAACTTGTATGTTTACTTTTTATTAAAATCAATTTTCCACCTTGCCGACCATGGAAGAATGATTGCAGTGATTTATGATTCTTGGTTGTACAGCGACTTCGGTAAAGTTTTAAAAGATGCATTTGTACGCTTTGGTTCAATTGAAGGAATTTATCATTTCAAGAAAAATGCTTTCCCAGATGCAGAAGTTGGAGCAACTGTTATCGATTTTAAAAGAATCATAAACCCAAAGGAAAAAAATAAACTTATAAAACTGTATTCATTAAAAACAGTTGACGAAGTTGGCTTTTATGGTTCAAAAATAAAATTGCCTTTCAAACAAATTCCAGTTCAAGAATTTTTCACTTATCGTTTCAGCGAAGAAACAGTAATTGATTTCAAAATTGGTTTGTTCAAACCAATTGAAAAAATAAACTCTCAACCAATTCAACGAGGTATATCTTCAATTGCAAATAAATTTTTCATTCAACAGCAGAAAACATTTGAAGAATCAATTCCTTTCGTAAAAGATGTTACGTCAATAACTTCTTTCAACGTTAAAAATGAACTTTTTTACTTACTTGCTTTGAATGGACACATTTCTGAAAAAACACAAAAGCATCTTGACAATGCCAAAAAAGAAATACTTGCAGAGGGTGAAAAATTCAAAGCACTAAAGGAACAAATTGAACACAACCCCAATTGGTATAAAGTTCAACTCAAAAAGCCAGGAAACCTATTGTTCAATTACTACTTACGTAAGAACATTGATTTCTTATTAAATGAGGAACTACATTATTCATCTGACAATTTTATATTCTGAATGTTGAGAAACATTTACTTGCAAACTTTGCGATTCTAAACTCTTCATTCACTCGTATATCTGTTTTACTTCATTCCAGAAATCAGGGGAATGGACTTCGCAAAATTCAGCTATACGAATTCAAAGACATTCCTGTAATTGACAGCAATAAACTTTCTAATGAAACGATTGCACAGCTTGAAATTGCAGCAGAGAAATTAAAATCAGTAAGCAGGTTTTCAGAAGGCAAAGAAGAAATGATAAATGAAATTGACGAAATACTAATCAAAGAATATAATTTGCAAAGCAAAATTCAGATTACTACAACTCAACTTTATAACGATATTCAAAATATATTTTCAATAAATTAAGATGCCGCAAATTTGGTATAATTCAGATG
Organism: Chitinophagaceae bacterium; assembly: GCA_016713965.1. Lineage (GTDB taxonomy): Bacteria > Bacteroidota > Bacteroidia > Chitinophagales > Chitinophagaceae > Ferruginibacter. The sequence goes on along the minus strand of JADJOC010000001.1, from coordinate 98,914 downwards.
AAGTAAATGTTTTTCAACCTGCAGTTGAATTAGCCTTAAACAATGCATTAGTAGCTTGTGGCTATGACGGTATCGCAGAGGTAGTACACAATCCTAATATACCTAACAGTACAACGATTCCTGATTGTGCAATCAGATTAAAAGCAAGTCAACGTTTTGTTTTCATTGTTGAAGTAAAGAGAACGCAAAGAGATGTTGAATCACAGCGGTATCAAAATCAATCAAGTCTTATGTAACAGATTTTGGAGCTCACTGGGAACCAACCTATCACAAATATTTCTGCGTAACAAATATTGAAAGGTTGGTTTTGCTTGCAGACAGACAAGGAGTTCCTTTGACAAGTTGTGTGCTTAAAGGCAATCCAAAACAACATACAGTTTTTAACCCAGTAAATCATGATGCTACAGCATCCATTGCTGAACTTCAAACTACTTTTGAAAATATACTTCCACTAATCTTCAATCGGGTTGCACCAGATTGGGATAATAATTGGGAATTGGTAATCCAAAGTTTTCACAACAATTATGTTGCTCTTAAAAATTCGTTAGGGTATCCAGAAGCAGTTCGTAAAGAGTTAACTCTTTACGAACTTTTTAGGTTGCTTGCTTATGCTTACTTGAAAGATTTTTACACTCAAACGGCAAGTGCAAATGCAGCACACTTTCACAATTACCCACCGAATAATGCAACGCTGCCGCAGTTCACAAACAACTTAGCGAATAATTACAACAGGATAATCCAGTTAGATTTCAGACAGATTTTTACTGACCACCCGAACCAAGGACAAAGAATTTTTCCTGATAATTTTTCAGCTAACTATTTACAGTATTTCAAAGACTTAATTCAATGCTTTGTTCAGCACAACAGCAACGCAGTTGCTGACAACTCCTCACCTTCTTATGTTTTCAACCTTCTCACTTCAAAAATTTACGATAGAGAAGAATTGCATCGTAAAGGAAAAATTATGTCCGATGCTGAATTGTCAAACTTGTTGGCGGTTCTTTGCATTGATTCACATACTGCAAAAGTTTTAGACCCGGGTTGTGGAGATGGTGCTTTGTTGGATGCTGCTTACGACCAAATAAATTTACTTGCATCATCTGCCAATCAACTAAAACACACAATCAAATTTTATCACAAATAGACGGAATCGAAATTGACCCTTTCCTTTCCCAGCTTTCCTCATTCAGACTACTCTCAAAAATCTTGCTCAAGTAAACAATACTACAGTAGCCAATGTTTTAATCGGTGATGTATTTCACAATGCAAGACCGAATCAGTATGACGTAGTAGTTATGAACCCGCCGTTTCTTAGAAATGATAATCCCGACACTCCAATAACAGCAGCAGACAAGGCAAGAATGATTGGAGCTATAAATGCACAAGGGTTAAATTGCTTTGTTACGAACGCATCTCAACCTAATCTTTACTTTTATTTCACAAATTTTATTTGGCAGTATTTAAGAGCAAATGGGAAGGCAGGAATAATCCTCATGACTAAGTTTTTGAATAATGAAGATGGAGAATACTTGAAGCAATTTATTTCAGATAAAGTTGAAGCAATCATTTCCTACCCAAGAAAATATTTTGAGGATTTCGTAGTAACGACAGTTATTGTCGTTTTAAAGAAGGGAAACAACTCTCCAAATGTTTCATTTGTAAGAGTAGCCGATGAAAATGTATTATTGATTCCAGAAAACATTAAAGCAATTCTTGCTTTAAATGCAGATACAATAACAGCTTCATACAAATTGAAAGTCGTTCCAAGAAACAATCTTGTAGCAGCAGATAATTGGCGGCAGTATTTGCAAGACAGTAATTATGATAACTTCTCAAACTTAAATTTCTTAGTCAACATAGAACACCACTTTGGCGATGTTGGAAGAGGTGGTGCAGAAGCAAGCGGAGCATCAACAATTATTTTCCCGACATTTGATAATGCCGCAAATCATTATTTCGGTTTAGGAAAACGATTAACTATAGTACAGCAAAATGCAGGTGTAGTAAGGACAAGAATTGATATTCCAAGTGGCTTGAATGGAAATGTAAATTACGGTATCCAAAATAATTTTGACCGCAGAAATTATGTTCTAACTATAAACGATATTGAATTAGACAAGGCATTTCATTTTCCAGCAAGAGCAGATAGAACCACTCCAAATGCTTTGCCAGCAGCACAACAAGCCAATCAAGATTTAGTTAATTTCTTTGATGATTGCGTTGCTGAATTTGGTTTAGTAAAGTGGGGCACCATTGTAAACAGTGCTTTTAGAAATACTATCATTCCAAAAATTCTAATCCCAAGAGCAGACAGGACAAAGCATTGTGTGTATTACAATCCACACAATCACAATTTAACTCTCTCAACAAATTTCTTTTACTGTAATGATTTGCAAAACCAAAATGCAAATGCGACTGACGAACAACAGTATAAATTCATTACGGCGTTTTTGCTTTCAACATTTGGGCAAATTCAATTTGAATTAAACGCAAATAATCAAGAAGGCTTAAGAAAGTTAGAGGGCTTTCAAATCAAACGTTTCAAAATTCCTGACTTAACTCAATTTACACAAGCAGAAATCCTTTCAGTTGTTGCAGAGTTTGATGCAATCAATATTGCAAATCCTGAATTTAGCGGAGATGAAGGATTGGCAACTCCAAGAAGAAATCTTGATTTGGCAATAGGAACAATCATTTTCCAAAAAAACAATTTGGGATTTGCAACAGTTGCGGCAATGGTTGATTATTTTGAATTGTTTTTAGCAGAATTAGTAGAAGACAGAAGAATATGAAAAAAATAAAAGTAGTTAGTTTGTTTTCAGGCTGCGGTGGTTTGGACTTAGGGTTCAAACAATCTGGCTATGATATTATTTGGGCAAACGATATTCTTAAAGATGCTTGTGAAACTTATCGCCTCAATATTGGCGACCACATTTCTTGTGAAGACATAATAAAAATTGATAAAAGCATAATTCCAAAAGCAGACATTGTAATTGGCGGTCCACCTTGTCAATCATTTTCATTAGTCGGAAAAAGAAATCCAAAAGACGATAGGTCAAATTTGGTTTGGTCTTACTTGGAAGTTCTGCAACGAGTAAAACCAAAAATTTTTATTCTTGAAAATGTCACAGGAATTTTATCAGCAAAAAATCCTGATGGTTCAAAAGTTCTTGACAATCTTGTTGAGGCATTTAATGAACTTGGTTATACAACTTCTATTTTTAAACTTAACGCTGCTGACTTTGGAGTTCCTCAAAGACGAGTGAGAGTTTTTATTCTGGGAAACAAAAAGAAAACTAAAATATCAGAGCCGACAAAATCACATTCCGAAGAAAGTTGGGTAAGTGCGTTCGAAGCATTGTCAGATTTTTCAGACACAACCGAAAATGGAATCGGTAAATATATTAAAAAGCCCAAAGGAGAATTTCAAGAATTGATGCGAATAGGTCAAAACGGAAAATTTGATTTGCATTTTACTCCATACGCAAGTAAAAAAGACCAGGAACTTATTGACCACATTCCACCCGGTGGAAATTATATGGATGTTCCAGATGAAATTTCTACAAAGAGAATTTTGAATTTCAAAAAGACAGGCGGCAGAACAACCACTTACGGAAGATTATCAAAAGACAATCCTTCTTATACTCTAAATACACATTTTAATCGCTTAAATGTTGGTTGTAATATTCATTATGAAAAGGAACGACTTATAAGTTTGAGAGAAGGTTTAAGAATTCAATCGTTTCCAGATTCATTTGAAGTTCTTTCATCGAACAAACGAAATTTTTATGTTCAAATTGGAAATGCAGTTCCACCATTGTTAGCTAAAGCTTGGGCTGACCACATATGGAACTTTCTGTAAATTTACAACATCGCACAATCTCATAGAACAAGGGCGAAATCCTAATAGCCAACGCTGCAAGGCAAGCACATTGGCAGGCACACAAAACCCACAGCACAGAAGCCAACCTGCCAAAGAGCTTGCCTTCTGCTCGGCTTGGGTAACAGTCTTTAGGTTGACACAGTTAAAATGCAACACTCTGCTAACAGACATAGGAAAGGGCGAACGTACAACAGGGGGTTTGCCAAAATACGGGCAGACGGAAGTTATCTTCGTCTTTTTGTAATTCTATTGTGCTGCATATCGGGCTGGACATTTACTATTTAGCTTTTGTTTGTTATCTTCATCATCAGTTTTTCAATCATCATCGGTACCGGGCTGACGGAATGCTAATTCCCCAACCTGCACAAAGCCTTGAACGTTATGCGTCACCCTATTGGAGCATTTCGTTCTTCATTGGGGTTTGACAGCGAGGACCTCAACAAGCCTACCGCACATTTTAGCACATTTGCAAGGCACACAAAAGCCAGACATAAAGCCAACCTTGCAAAAGAGCTAAAATTTTGCCGACACACTGCGACCATCCCATAAATCGAAATCGCTTTAAACAGCAATACTTTTAGTAAATTTGTTGGCATGACAGCAGCGATAGACATAAAACCACTCACCAACGAGTTTCCCAGCCACTTTGCCGACAGGGTTGGACAGCTTTATGCTAAAACTGTTACGACACAGCACAAGAAGGACAATGGACAGTTTTTTACACCGACCGAAATTGCTCACTTCATGGCGGGACTTGCCAAACAAACAAAAGACAAATTCAAAATACTTGACCCAGGTTGCGGTACAGCCATTCTTTCAAGTTCACTCATTGAGACACTTGTAAAACAGAATGAGAACTTAAAAGAAATCGAACTTGTTGTTTATGAAACCGACCAAGACATTTTGCCTTACACACAATCAGTACTTGATTATTTAGACAAATGGCTAAAGCAACATAAAATCAAGTTTAAGGCAACGCTTGACAATTAACGATTTTGTACTTGAAAACAAAGATTGCTTTCAAGTTTCTGCGACACTTTTTTCTGAACCCCACAATGCAACTTACGATATAGTAATTTCAAATCCGCCTTATTTCAAAATATCAAAGGATGATAAACGGGCAACCATAGCAAAGTCTATTGTTTGGGGGCAACCAAACATTTACTCAATCTTTATGATGGTTGCTACAAAACTTTTAAAAGAAGGCGGTGAACTTGTATTTATTACACCACGAAGTTTTGCATCAGGAAATTATTTCAGAGCTTTCCGTGAAGCATTCTTTCAGGAAATAGAAATTGAACATCTCCATTTGTTCGGCTCAAGGACTGATACCTTTGACCGTGATAGTGTTCTTCAAGAAACTCTAATCTTAAAAGGTAAGAAGCAAAAACTAAATGGGCATTTGCCTTCAATACTTGTAACACATTCCAACGGAATAAGAGACATTGAAAGTTTTACAGAAAAGGTTTATAAAACTGATGAACTGATTGACTTAAAGTCTAAAGAAAAAATCATACATCTTCCAACAAACGAAACAGATGATAAAGTAATCAAGTTGTTTAAATCATGGGCAGGTAGTTTACGTCAATACGATATTCAAATTTCAACAGGCCCAGTCGTTTCATTCAGAGCAACTCAATATTTATTTGAGCAATACCAAAATGGAACAGTTTTTTTAGTTCCATTGTATCAGCTTATCAATACATCCAAAATGCAATTTGATTGGCCTGTTACTAAAAGGAATAAGCCTCAATACATTCAACTTTGCGAAGAAACCAAATCACTTTTGCTTCCAAATAAAAATTATGTTTTTCTTCGCCGCTTTAGTGCTAAAGATGACAAAAGCCGTTTGGTTGCTACTCCCTATTTCGTGGATATTGCACAAGCGGAATTTATCGGCGTAGAAAATCATCTTAATTATATTTACAGACCCAAAGGACATCTTGATAGAAATGAAATATTGGGGCTTTCTGCTTTGTTAAACAGCAATCTATTCGACACATATTTTAGAACCTTCAACGGAAATATAAATGTGAGTGCAACCGAATTAAGAGAAATGCCTTTACCGCCATTAGAAGATATAAAACAAATTGGCAACCAAATAATATTACTAAACGACTTTTCACAATCAAAGGTTGACGAAATCATAAACAACTACTTTGATATAGAACATATATTCGCTTATGAGCAAAATTTACGAAGCAAAAGAAATCCTTAAAGAATTAGGATTGCCAGCCGCACAACAAAATGAAATTTCAGCCTTCACATTGCTTGCCCTTTGCGACATTAAGCCCCGTGGCAATTGGAGCAAAGCAACTAAAGCAAGTTTGAAAGTTTCAAAAGGTATCATGGCATTTTGTAAGGATGTTTACAAAAAAGAATATGCTCCCAATACAAGAGAAACATTTCGCAGACAAGTATTGCATCAATTTGTTCAGGCAAGAATTGCAGATTATAACCCAGACAATCCTAAACTGCCTGTCAACAGCCCGAATGCTCATTATGCAATAACAAGTGAAGCATTAGAAGCTATCAAAACTTTTGGAACAAAAGCATGGAAAGAAGGTGCAGAAAGGTTTAAGTCAGAAGTTGGCGAACTTTCAAAACGATACATAAAAAGAAAGAAAACAAAATTTAATTCCTGTAAAATTAAGCAACGGCAAAACACTAAAACTATCTGCAGGAAAACATAATGTTGTACAAGCTGCCATTGTTCAAGATTTTGCAGCACGTTTTGCAAATGATAGCGAAGTTCTTTATTTAGGCGACACAGCAAACAAAGACCTTTACGTTGACAAAAAAGTATTGAAAGAAATTGGCATCCCAATAACGCAACATAGCAAACTACCAGACGTAGTTTTATTTGACAGAAAGAAAAATTGGCTTTATTTAATTGAAGCGGTTACTTCTCATGGTCCTGTTTCACCCAAACGAATTGTTGAATTGGAGGAATTACTCAAAGACTGCAAAGCAGGCAAAGTTTATGTTTCGGCATTTCCCGACTTTGCAGAATTTAAAAAGCATTCGACAAACATTGCATGGGAGACAGAAGTTTGGGTTGTAGATTTTCCCGAACACATGATACACTTTAATGGCGACCGTTTTATGGGACCGAGATAAGCCAACACACCAAGTCAGGCACATTTGCAAGGCACACAAATCCGACACACAAAAGCTAACCTTGCAAAAGAGCCTGCCTTGCGCCAACGCTTCGGGGACACACTCTGCTTCGTTGGACACAGAACAAAACACAACAGACCGAGAAGAAGGGCGAACGCATAACATGGGGTTTGCCAAAATGGGGGCGGACGGAAGCCGTGTTTCAACTTTTGTTTTTCAATTTGGCTTCATATCCAGCAGGACGTTATTAATTTAGCTATATGCATATCATCAACTTTTATTTATAAATTTAGCTTCAGTTAGCCGGGCGGACGGAATTCTATTTTCCCCACTTCGGCAAGCCCTGCCCGTTGCCTGCAAGCTTATTGGACACCCTACAAATTAAGACACTTCCCAAATGATTAAAGTATATTTTGACTGGAATGTTATGGCACAAATGAAAAATGGTCTGCATCCTGAATTAAAAGAAATAGCTTTCCAGAATGACAATTTGTTTAAGCCTTATTCGACTTCTCACATTAGCGACATATTCTCAAGCTTTAAAGAAAACGACGAACAAAGTGAGTTAATAAACAAAGACTTGGATTTTATCAGCAGTTTTACCCATGACACTTTCCTTTTTAATAATGGCAAAGACATAATAATAGATTTATGATGAAGAAGTTGCCATGGCCTGAAAAAGTAAAAATAAAGGCCTTTGGCAGCGCTTTTTAAAGCCATTGTTGCTGTTTTTGCTTTGGGTGTTTTAAAGTTTAGCCATTTTTAAGGTTGTAGGCAATAGCTGCTCCCAGCATAAACTTATTGGCTGACTGTAATCCTTTTGACCATATGCGGCGCACCCCATAAAATTAATTAGTGTGCCCGGCACAGGCTCTACAGTTGCCTGCCGTCGCTTTTTCATGGTTTTGGCATAAGGGCTTTGCAACCGCTCGTGCATCTGCTCGTACAGGGGTTTATGGATGGTGTGTTCTATCTTTTATAGTCGGCAGTTTTGCCAATACAACTTTCTCTTAGCGAGCAGTTTTTGCAATCGAGCGAACTGCTGCGGTATTGTTTTCTATAATAACCTTTTTTATCCTGCCATGTTTTTTTGTAAGGCAATTTTGCTCCGTGTTCGCATTGGTAATAATCCTCCTGTTCATGGTAAGTAAAACCTTTTCTTTCGGTTTTATACTGGCCAAAGTTGGGTATGTAGGCGGTAATATTTTGGTCGATGCAGCTTTGCAGGCTTAGCAGCTAATCATCGCTGCATACTTGCGCAGGTAAAACCTAATAAACTCCGCATCAATAAAAGCCAAATAGTACTACCGCCGATGAAAGGATTGCGACGCAACGATGATGCCACAAGGCACAAATGCTGGTATTTAAATATTTTTTTCCTCTGCCTAGGTTCTTGTCTCACGAATCTTTTTCTTAAATACACCTTGTTAAATCTATAAAAAAATTATGCAGAATAATAGTAATAAGTTATAGATTGAAGCGAATGGTTCGTGAGACAAGAACCTAGGCGGCAAGAATCCATATTGAATTTGTAAAGGGAGAAATTAAAACTGCATAAATAAGAATTCCCCTCCCAGCAATGCTAGCTTCCTAAAATATGTAAAAAAACAGGCCAACAGGTTACCCTATTATTTACAATAAACTTATGCAATTATTTTACCTTTACAAAAAATTCACCTGCGGCATATGAATCTCTAATTTTATAAAGCATAAGCCTTAGTATTTTGGAGAATCCCAACAACCTAAATGAAAAATTATAATACATGAACAATAAAGAAATAGCAATTATTGGTGGAGGAATGGCGGGTTTGACATTTGCGATTTGTTTAAAAAACAAGGGCTATCAATGCCATATTTTTGAAAAAAATACTGAATTTAAAGAAGTTGGGGCTGCTATAAGTGTTTTCCCAAATGCACTACGGGTTTTTAAAGAACTAGGAACAATTGGAGATATATTAGCTACAAGTGGGGAAATGAAAAAAGTATTTTTGAAAACCCAAAAAGGAAAAGTCCTGGCTAAATCTGAACCAAAATATGACCTTCCTGCAATTTGTATACACCGGGCAGATCTTCATAGCATACTTTTAAAAATACTAACGCAGCGCTTTACGCCAATCACGAACTAAAAGAATTGAAAAATTTGCCTGGTGGCAAGGCAGAAGTTATTTTCACTAATGGGATTACAAAGGTTTTTGATGTTGTAATTGGAGCGGATGGTATTCATTCTGTGGCCAGGCAATATATTATTGGTGATGGGACGCCTGTTTTTAGGGGATATAATATTTGGAGAGGAGTTGTTAAAACTGATTTTGATATTGGCTATGCTAGTGAAACTTATGGAAAAGGAAAAAGAGTAGGAATCGTTCCTGTTAAAGATGGCAAATACGGCTGGTGGGCAACTTGCAATGAACAGTTTATGGAGGATGATGAACCGGAAGGAACCAGGCAAAAATTGCAAAGATTTTTTGGTGACTGGCATTACCCTATACCTGAACTGATTGCTAATACAGAGTATATTATAAAAAACAGCTTGTCAGACCGCATACCTGCAAAAGGCTGGACTAAAGGTAATATCACTTTGCTTGGAGATGCTGCTCATCCCACAACTCCTAATTTGGGACAAGGCGGTTGTTTAGCTATTGAAGGTGCTTATATTTTAGCAAAGGCAATTGAAAAATATGGCATAACCAAAAAAGCATTCGAACGATATGAACAATTACAATTTCCGAGGGCAAAATCAATTATAAAAACCAGTTTAAAAATGGGCCAGGTTGGCCAGGTAGAAAATAATGTTGCGATATTTTTCAGAAATCTTTTATTTAAGCTAACGCCACCAGCTATATCATTAAAAGTGATAGATAAATTCTTTTCATACAATGTAACAGAAATAAAAATTTAAAATTATTTTTAGCCAATAAAATATAATAAAATCAAGATAACTTTAATCATCAATAAGCCTGTTGAACAAATTTTTGAATATCTGACCAATATGAAAAAATTTGTTTCAGTTCACCCGGTAATAACCAAAATTGATACTTTGGGCAATAATAATTATTTAGTGCATGAAACTTTAAAAATTGGCTTTATCCCATTTTCTTTTACATACCCGGTAACAATTGAAAGCAACGACTTTGACAAAAGTGTTATCATACGGGCAACCGTGATGAAGTTTACTAAAATTGAAATGATTTTTAAATTAAGTTCATACAATGGATTAACTAAAATTGATGAAACTATAAATTTTAATACTTTTCTCCCTGTAAAACCAATTATGCAAAAAATTTTCAGAAAACAGCACCAACAATTGTTTAAAAATATTGAGCAAGCAAAAGAATGAAACAATTTTCAACTATAACTCCAACCAAAATATCTTTTAAGAACAAAATAGTTAATGCTAAAATTGTTTCGGTTTCAAGTGATTTTAATCATAACATACATACTTTTTTTGAACAGGAACTAATAAAACAAAATACACTGGATGTAGTGAAACCATTGGCAAAAATCCGTTTTATAAAACAAAATACCGGCAGCACATTTTGGCTGCAAGGTTTTGACTACGAGTTGGAAATCAAACCTTTCGGGCTATTTAATATTTGGGGAATTCATCATATACATATTGTTAACATTGACAAGCAAGCAACTACAATAACAACTATTGAAAAAAATAATATTTGTAAGGTGTGGAATCATTCATTGACTTTTAAAAAAATCAATGAAAATAAAACCAAATATACAGACCAGGTATTATTGTATGCTGGGTTTCTTACTAATCTTATATCTATGTTCCTGGCTTTTTCCTATAAGAAAAGGCATAAAAACTGGCATAAACTATTAGTACAAAAAAGAGGTTAAATTATATACTGCGCCAAAATATAATATATAAAGAAACAAAATCATGCTACCAACAATTTTATTCAGAGTATTAGGATTTATGAATGGATTTTATGGAGGATATTCTATAGAAAAGCATATTGTTCAACAATTTTTTGAGGAAGATCAAGCTCTTAGCAATTTATTTGTTTTTGCAGCAAAACAAACCTTGGCTGAATTTGGCAAAATAGATGATATTGAAGTTGTTATAAATAAAAGTAAAGTTTTTGTAATAATTTCCAAAAACCTCTGCCAAATAATTGATAATATAAATACCACCAAAGAAAAATTTCTTATTCACGACATGTTTTCCATAAGCATCGATTTATTCCCGATTTTAAATAGCATGCCTGGCTATGATAGCCCCGAAATAATGGAGTCAAGATTAGAATTCTTATCAGCCGCATTGGTACGAAGTAAAAAGGCAAATGCTTTCATGTTTTATAATGATTTTAAAAAAGCTACTTTAGTTCATCATTTATTAAGAGAGCTTGCTGATGATGACGATGAAATTAGCTGGTATACAACTTTTAGCATCCCCACTTGCGATAAGGTAAGCTTTAATGAAACCGGGCAGTTATTTAAAATGCTCACGCAAAAATCATCTGAAATAAATTCAGCATAATTTTATTTATCATCCAATTCAATAAATAATATTCCGGAAAACATGAAAAATATCTAATAAATAACGTGTTGTGCTATTAAAAACTCAAAGCATGTTTGATTTGAGCTAATTTTTTTCCATTTAAATGGTTAATCCAATGCAAAATCGACATGGAAGACAGTTTTGAAGCCAATCTTACAGCCAAACCCTCATAAGATTTTGCATAATTACGTTTCAAATTGAATTGATCGCACATTTGTGCAAAAAAATGTTTCAACCATTTGTCTTTTCGATTTGTACTTTTTAGGATATTTTTGTAATCATGTTGATTGTTCCTAAAAGGTACTTTTAATGTTACTTTATACTGTTCAAATAAATCCATTTGTAAGGTCTTTGATATATAGGCCCTATCGCCAAGCATCTTCTTTTCTGTTGGCAAATTTTTTACCTGTTTCAGGAAATTAATATCATGTACATTCGCTTTTGTAATACCACTTTGTTGAACTACTCCATTATCAAAAATTATGACATGTAGTTTGTAACCAATAAACCAGCCTTTGTTAACAGCACTCCACCCTTTGGCCGGAGCCGTTTCATATGATTTTCAGAATGATTTGAACCTTTTTCTCTTGCCATTTTTACAACAGGAACAGGAATGCTGTCTACAATCATTGCCTGGCTTTGATTTGCAAGCTTAGACGATATATGTTCCTGCACCTCAATGATGAATGGTGCCAGCCGTTTTCTTCTTCTATTAAAACGGCTTCGATCTATTAAATTCGGAAAGTATGAAGCATAATCTTTTTTTAATTTACTCCATAACAAATTTTCAGAATCAATACTTAATGCCTCCATACAACAAGCCAATGAAACGATTTCCAGGTCATTCATTTTGGGGCGCACAGGATAAACCTGAAAATTTGTTTTATAACCCGTTTCATTTTTAAAAAGATCTTTGCAAATGCCGTAGAATTTGCTGAAATTTGTTCGGATGTTGTGCATATTGTTTAGAAAGTTTAGTCACTTACCTAGACAACTTCACAACATCTTTTTATTCAAATTAGTACAACTTTATTTATTAACATTTGTTAATAGCACAACACGTTAATAAATAGTCGTTCCTCAAAAATCTCTACAATCCTTTGCCATTCATAATTTATACACAATTATGGATAAATAAATCTGCAGGAAAAGTATAAAGAAGCTTAAAAATCTTGCAAATTTGTATCATGTTAGCAAAGCAAAAAAACAATGCACAAATTGGTTTTTACAGCAGTTTTGAAGAGCAGTTGAATCATTCTCATCCGCTTTATATACTGGCAAACAGGATTGATTGGAATGTGTTTGAAGAAGCTTTTAAAAACATTATAGTGCAACCCAGGGCAAACCAGCCAAGCCTATCCGGTTAATGGTATCGTTGCTGATTTTAAAGCAGCTTCGCAATTTAAGTGATGAAAGTGTAGTAGGGCAATGGGCAGAAAATGCCTATTATCAGTACTTTGGCGGAGAAAAATTATTTTCTGTAAAACCACCTTGTGTGCCTACAGAGTTAGTAGAGTTTAGAAAACGAATTGGAGAAGCGGGGGTCAGAATTGATTTTTAAAGAAAGTATCCGTATCAATGGTAAAGATGCCGATGATGATAATTTGAGTGGGGATACTACTGTACAGGAAAAAAATATCACCTATCCAACCGATGATAAGCTGTACAAAAAGATAATTGTAAAATGTCAGGCCATAGGCCTAAAAGAAAGGGTGGAACTAAGACAGAGTTATAAGTTCACGATAAAAAAACTAAGCACTGTTCAGCGTTTTAAGAAAAACAAAGACGGCGCAGGCAAAGCAAGGAAAGCTGGTAAAAAAATTAAAACAATAGCAGGCAGGTTAGTACGGGAGCTTGAACGCAAACTTACTGCCGATAGTTTAAACCGGTATGCAACACATTTATCATTGTTTAAAACAGTATTAGCACAAAAGAGAAGCGATAGCGGTAAAGTTTACAGTCTTCATGAACCCGATGTAAAATGCTACACTAAAGGCAAAGAGCATAAAAGATTTGAGTTTGGCAGCAAAGCTTCTTTTTTAGTAACACAAAGTACCGGCGTAATTGTTGGGGCATTAAATTTTACAGAATCCCTGCATGACTCAAAAAACACTACCGGCAGTATTAGAACAATATGAAAGGCTGATGGGCAAAGAGGTTAAAAAATATTTTTTTAGACAGAGGGTACCGGGGGCCTAAAATGATTAACAACACAGCATTACACACACCAAAGCCAGATAAGGACATTACTCAAACCAAACGCAAAAGACATAAACGCAGAGCGGCAATAGAGCCTGTAATAGGGCATTTAAAACACGATTACAGAATGAGCAGAAATTACCTCAAAGGTACAGTTGGAGATGCAATCAATGTAATATTAGCGGCTGCAGCAATGAATTTTAAAAGAATGATGAATAAATGGAAAGTAGAATTTATTTTTTGGGCCTTAAAATTGCTTCGCTTCTTTAACTTTTATACTCAACTGATTTTTGTCCCCAAACTAAAAATGACTTTTTGAGGATCGACTAAATAATAATAATAGAACAATAATTAATCCGCCACCCGTAAATTATTTTAGTTCAATTATAAAACATCACAGGTTCTTCTTATCTGGCATATGCATAAAAAAGCCACTGGCACGACCGGCAATATTATCTCCCGTGATAATATTTGCATACCGTATTTTTCTTCTTATAAAGAATTTCTCATAAAAATGATATGAGCAGGCGGCCATTAAAACAGTGAGTCCAAGCATGAGACTAAATTGAACCCAGTGACTTATAAAAGGAAAATGATTTACAAATTTCCGGGTTAACGTAATAGCAATAAAATGATACATATAAAGGCCAAATGATATTTTTCCCAGGTAGTGCCACAACTTATTTTCGAGGCTAAAAATCACTTTTTTTATTGGCGGCAAGGTTTACGATTAAAAAAGCGAACATAATTGAAAAAAATTCGAAATTAAAAAATGGGAGATTGATACCAATAATCAGTGATATTGCAAGTACGGGAAAAACAATCCACTGCACGAGCTTACTAAACAAAAACTCAGTCACAAACTTTTTTTCTTTAAATAAAAAAAATGCAGCCAGGCCTCCAAAAGCCATACTGTCAAAAGATGACAGGTAAACAAGGTAATATAAATGGGTAGTAAAACTTCCTGGCCATATTGTTTTAATTAAAAGGCAGCCCAGCTTAATTAAAATATAAATAATTATTACCCCGGTTAATAATTTAAATGTGTTCTTCATTTTTTTAAACAACAAGGGCCAAAAAACGTAAAATTGTTCTTCAACCCCGATAGACCATGCCTGGTCGGCATAAGGCAAATTATAACCAAATGCAAACGCAATATTTGGCAGCATTAAAATAAAAAAAAATTGCCTTTCGAAAAAATTGTGGTCGGATATAACCCCCAAAGCAGGATTGGCTAAAAAATTTATATCATTCAAAAAATATAAAGAAGCAAAAACAACTAAGTAGTACAGTGGCCATATCCGCAATATCCTCCGAACATAAAAATTCCTGATCTTAACGGTGCCGGTTTCCTTTTTTTCTTTTAAAAGCAAGTATGTTATTAAAAATCCGCTTAGTGTAAAGAACAATATCACTCCTAATTTTCCGATAGCTATTACTGATCTGCCATAAAAAGTATCTTTAATCCATTCAAATTTGGAAAATACACCTCTTTTTTTATCATTACTTAAAATTACAGTTTTTATAATTTGAAATAATAATCAGAGTTTAAAAAATTGGCTGCATATAAATTATAAAAATATTATTTAAATGATACTTTTATATTGTTATTAGTAAAAAGCAGGATCAACATAATAGGATAATCATGACAATAAAACGAATAATTAAGTATTTTTTAATAATAATGATTACATGGTTCCTGGTCCATAGTATATACATCAGCTATGACGGATTAAAAGACCCTGGTAACAAGGCTGATGTAGCACTTATACTTGCAACAACAGTACATGAAGACGGGACACTCTCTGAACGGCTTAAAAAAAGGGTTGATTGTGGAATAAATTTATATAAAACAGGACGGGTAAAAAAAATTATAGTTAGTGGCGGCTTTGGCAAGGAAGGTTATTATGAAGCGGATAAAATGAAAGAATATATTATCCAAAGCGGTATAGCAGACAGTTTAATTATTGTTGACAACAAAGGAGATAATACAAGAGAATCTGTTAAAAACACCTTGGAATTAAAAACAAAATATGCTTTTAAAGACATAATTGTTGTCTCCCAGTTTTTTCATTTAACCAGGGCAAAAATGTTATTTCGCAAAAATGGTTTTAATGATGTGAGCAGTGCAAGCCCTAACTATTTTGAATGGAGAGATGTATATTCAATTATAAGGGAATTTCCTGCATTTTACCTGCAGAAATAAATTCATTTTTCATTTCGATTTTATAATCTATAGCAATATCTGCTATGATAGCCCAAAGCATTAAAAATATATTAGAGCACATACTTTTAGATTAATAACAAAGAAATTTTTAGATATCTTTATTGCCAGGGTTGTATGAGTTATTGATTCACATAAAAAATTATAAATTGAAAAAGTTTTTTTTATTCATTGCCTTATCTCTTCACTGCTTTTTTAATTATTCAACTTTTGGGCAGAGCCCCGGCCCGGATACTGTTAAAACCGGTATTTACATTACCAGCATACATGATATCGATTTCAAGCAGAAGGAGTATTCAGTAAATTTTTGGTTATGGCTAAAATATAAAAATCCTGAGTTTGATTTTGTTCAAAACTTAGAAGTGCCGCAGGCAAAAACTGTTGTAAAATCATTTTCCACTGTAGATACCACAGATGGCCAAATTTATATTTTGATGAAATTACAATGTGTGATGAAAAATTCATGGAGAATAGAAAATTTTCCTTTTGACCGGCAAACAATGAGGATCTCTATTGAAAATTCCCAGTTTGATTCCGAATCGCTGGTTTTTGCAGCAGATACCGTGGGGAAAAATTTTGATCCCCGCTTTACTTTACGAGGCTGGAGCATTGACAGCTTTGCTGTTTCGACAGGAGTAAAAGCTTATGAAACAACATTTGGCGACCCATCGCTTGATATTCCACATACTGAATATAGTACATTTAAGGTAAAAATAGGCATGCACCGTGATGCATTCGGACTCTTTTGGAAAATGTTTTTAGGAATGTATGTTGCTTTTTTAATAGCTTACGTTTGTTTTTATATTCATACAGATATTATAGATGCACGCTTTGGCTTAAGCGTAGGTGCTTTATTTGCAGTAATAGGAAATAAATATATTATAGATTCTGCTTTACCCGAATCAGTCACATTCACTTTGGTTGATACATTACACGGCATTACTTTATTCTTTATTTTGGCCGTAATTACAGCCACTGCATATACACAAATGCTGATAAAGAAAAATAAAATAAGGAAAGCTTTTAAATTTGATATGATTGCTGCGCAAATTTTATTGTCAGTATATATAATTTTTAATATTTATTATATCGTACAAGCCGGTAAAGGATAAATGATCCGGAAATATACAATATTTTATAATACAATTTTTATCAACATAATGATGCTTACTTTAAATAAACATTTATACAATTATAATTTTATCGCCAGGTTCAAGTGAATAAATCATTCTTCTTTTTGAATAATAAATTAATAAAATTTCTTGTAGTCATTTTTATGGCTTTGTTTCTAAGCATCAATTTTTACGTTAAAAAATATGCCAATAGATTTTGTTATAAAAAATAAGCAATATACCTCATGCCCACGTTGGTCTTATTTTAGGTGCCGGAATAAAAAATCAATCTCCATCTGTTTATTTGAAAGACAGGTTAGATAAGGGCATTGAGCTATATAAACTTAAGAAAGTAGATCAGTTACTAATTTCTGGAGATAATGGCAATGATAAAGATGATGAAATAACCGTAATGAAAAATTATCTTTTATCAAACGGCATACCGCTAAATAAAATATTAATTGATACTGCAGGATATGATACCTACAGCTCAATGTATAGAGTAAAAAATATTTTCCATCTTGATACTATTATTGTAATAACCCAGAATTATCATTTAGACCGGGCTGTATTTATTGGAAGAAAATTACATTTAAATTGCTATGGCCTTATGGCTGACAAATCAAAATATAAAAAATACAATTACTACGCTGCAAGAGAATACTTATCAATTTGCAAAGCCTGCTGGGACCTTTTTACAAACAGGAAAATTGAATAAAAATATTAAAAATGATGTACTTTCAAAATATGGAAGAAGTGCCGGCCCGTAAAAAATAACTTAAAGAATTATAAATAAATGTGGAAAAATAGTTGCCAATAGTTAAAATGAAAAATAAAACTCTTTACATCATATTGACTTATTGTATAGCAGCAATATGGTTGCTGAATGGTCTTTTTGCAAATTATTAAACTTGGTACCCAGGCATCAACAAATTGTAGCAAGGATTTTGGGTAATGAACATGCACTTTTTTTACAAAAATAATTGGAGTATTTGAAATACTCATGGCAGTATGGATTTTAAGTGGAATTAAAACACGTTTAAATGCCGCAGTTCAAATCACAATAATCGGGATGATGAACACAATTGAATTTTTTCTTGCACCAGACTTATTGCTTTGGGGAAAATTAAATTCTATTTTTGCACTGATACTTATTATCGTAATTTATTACAACGAATTTATACTCAACAAAAAAAAATCTCAATCGGTATGACATGTTTTCATTTTTAAAAAATCACCCTTTTGCAATTGAAGCGTTTTTTGACAGTTCGATTGTATTAACTTTTGCCATTCCGAAAGACGAGCTAATTCATTTAATTCCCGAATGTGTAGAGTTAGATACGCTGAATAATAAATGGGCTTTTATCGCAATCGCAATGGTACAAACAAAAGGGTTAAGACCAAAAGGTTTGCCAAAAATATTGGGTAACAATTTTTTTTTAATCGGATACCGCATCTTTGTAAAATATACTAATAATGCAGGGAAAAGATTAAGGGGCTTATATATTATTAAATCTGAAACAGGCAAAAAGAAAATGGAACTTTTGGGGAACATTTTTACTCATTATAATTACACTACTACCGATATAAACACAAATCATCAGGATAATAAAACTATTATTAAATCAGCCCAGTCAGATTTTAAGCTGGAAATCGAAACAAGAAATGAGGAGGTTTTATTACCGTTAGGCTCACCCTTTACAGACTGGAAAGAAGCCAGGAAATTTTCCGGGCCATTACCATTTACTTTTACATATTTCCCTGAAACAAAAAAGATATTAATTATTGAAGGTGTAAGACAAAACTGGACGCCAAAGCCTTTAAAAGTGATTGACTATCATTTTTCGTTTCTAAATTCCCTGCATTTTAAAGAAGCAGTATTGGCAAATGCATTTATTATCAATAATATTCCATACTATTGGAAAAAAGGCAAAACAGAGCAATGGAACGGATAAGAAAACCTTTTCAAGGCATATGGAATATCATCAGGTTTAACTGGCATTTTTATATATTGTCTGGCCTCCTGATTTTTTTAGCCTGTTGTTTTAATACTTTTCTGCAAACACCTTATTATTATTTTATAAATGTCTTCTGCTTATTAGTAATATTAACCACAATCATTTCGTTGCTCGTTTCATTTTATGTGTATGACTTATCAGGTTTGTATAAGTTAAATTGGCTAGAAGAATTGATGATTGAATCAAATAAAAAAATTGTAAATATCAATGCAGGTTTTGACGAAACAAGCATTTTGTTAAAAGCTAAATTTCCTAATGCCGAATTAGTTGCCTTAGACTTTTATGATCCAAAAAAGCATACAGAAATATCTATTAAAAGAGCTAGAAAAGCATATCCACCGTTTCCGGGCACGAAGCAGGTAAATACTTCAAGGTTATCATTGAAGGATAATTATGCAGATGCTATTTTTGTAATACTATCTGCCCATGAAATAAGAAATGAGCAGGAACGGAATATCTTTTTTTGTGAACTTAAAAGAATATTACAACCTGACGGTAAAATTATTGTAACAGAACACCTTAGGGATATCCCCAATTTTTTGGCTTATAATATTGGTTTTTTTCATTTTATGCCAAAAGTATCCTGGTATAAAACATTTACAAATGCAGGATTGCATATTTCAAAAGAAATCAAGATCACACCTTTTATAACCACTTTTATCCTGGAAAAATATGGAAATACAAATTAAATTAATTGGCGCATCTTTAATTTTTCTTGCACTGATCCATATTATATTTCCAAAATATTTTAACTGGCAAAAAGAACTGGTAAATATAAGCCTGGTAAACAGGCAGATGATTTACGTTCATACCTTCTTTATCGCTTTAGCTTTGCTTTTAATGGGGCTATTGTGTATTACATCCGCCAGGGATTTAATGGCAACAAAATTAGGTAGCAAGTTGGCATTGGGCCTTGGTGTTTTTTGGATAACCAGGTTATTAATCCAATTTTTTGGATATTCATCAAAGCTATGGAAAGGAAAAGCCTTTGAAACGATAATCCATATTTTATTTTCAATTTTATGGACCTACATTAGCGCTATATTTTTTTATATTTATTGGCTAGGTAAAGATTTATAACAAAAAATAAATATTTATTTTCCGCTGTCTTATCTTTGTAATATGAATTGGCTGTTGCGCATTTTTACAATTTACTTTCTTTCTCTTACAGTATTTCCTTGCGGGGATTCTATTGATTGCCAGCTGCCCGTAAACGAAAATCAATTCATACATATTACTGCCAATGCAGATCAGCACGACAATCATGCAGAGAATTGCTCTCCTGTTTGCAGTTGTGCATGTTGTAGCATTCAGTTCATTAAATACAAAACAGGCATACAAATAAATACTTATTTCCTATTAACAAAACAAAACCACTTTAATCCTCATCTCAATTTCCTGCATGTTTCCCTTCCTATTTGGCAACCCCCGCAGTTGAGTTAACAACTTTATATATTTTAAAATCATTTAACTCAAAAAATTACATGCAAAAATTATTTTTTTTGCTGGTTATCCTTTGTACAATATCGGGCATAGCATATACACAGCATACTATTCATTTTATTATCATAGATAAATCAACAGCGTTTGGCATTCCAGATGCCAGCATACAATATTGGCAAACAAAAACAGGCACATCCACAGATAGTGCAGGAAATGCTATGTTAACAATATCCCTGCCGGCAAGCAAACGTTTATTATTTCATCGATAAACTATAAAGATGAAAAAGTTACCATATCGCTGCCAATTTCCAGCGGCGAAGCAATTAAAATTTTATTGGAAGCAGAAGAACATGAAGAGGAAGAAGAAGTAATTGTAAAAGCTACAAGAAGCAGCCGCACCATAAAAAACCTGCCAACCCGGGTAGAAACCATAAACGAAGAAGAAGTGGATGAAAAAATAATATGCGGCCCGCAAATGTTTCTATGCTGCTACATGAAAGTACCGGTATACAGGTACAGCAAACCTCTGCCACAAGCGGCAATGCAAGCATCCGGATACAAGGGCTGGATGGGCGTTATACGCAGATTTTAAAAGATGGATTTCCTGATTTTTCCGGCTTTTCAGGAGGGCTAAGTATTTTAGAAATACCGCCATTGGATTTAAAACAGGTTGAAATAATAAAAGGTCCTGCATCAACACTATATGGCGGCGGTGCCATTGCAGGAGTAGTAAATTTTGTTTCGATAGAGCCCGGCAGTGAAAATTATTCAAAAGTTTTATTTAATCAATCAAATATTGGTCAAACAAACGGGGCTATTTTTTTATCACAAAAATTTAAAAAAATTGGTTTTACATTATTAGCTACCAGTAATTTTCAAAAAGCTTTTGATGTAGATAAAGATGGCTTTTCAGAGCTGCCAAAAACAAAAGATTTTACTATTTCACCAAAACTGTTTTTTTATTTAAATGAAAAAAACAGGCTTACCATCAGCCATATATTTACAAACGGTAACAGGGAGGGGGGCGATATGCAGGTACTTAAAAATAAGGCAGATAATTTTCATGTTTATTTCGAAAGAAATAAAACAGTAAGAAACAGCACACACGTAGAATTTGAAAATAAATGGAATGATAAAAACACAATAACCGCCAGACAAAGTATTAATTTTTTTAGCCGTAGCATTGAAATTCCATTCTACCGTTTTAAAGGATTGCAAAAAATACTTATACAGATCTCAACAATATCACACAATTAAAAAATCATACATTAATTGCAGGTGCTAATTTTATATATGATCATTTCAAAGAAGACACCACTTTTAGTGGAACACAAAGAAATGATAAAAATTTAACTGCCGGCATTTACCTGCAGGATACGTGGGATGCAACAGATAAGCTTTCTTTCGATAATGGCTTACGTATTGATTTTACCAACCGGTACGGAACTTTTTTTTTACCCCGGTTTTCCATGCTATACAAAATAAATAATGATTGGAGCAGCCGGATCGGTGCCGGGATGGGTTATAAACTCCCAACAATTTTTACTGAACAAACAGAGGCATTGCAATACCAAAATATAACAGCGCTAAGTAATACGCTTAAAGCCGAGAAAAGCTATGGTGGCACAGCAGATATCAACTTTAAAAAAAGGATAGCTGATGAAATAGATTTTTCTATAAACCAGTTGTTTTTTTATACAATAATTCAGCGGCCGCTTATTTTACAAAATGATTTTCCCAATACCTTTTTTATTAACTCAAATAAAAGAACAACAAGTTCCGGCTTTGAAACAAATATGAAAATTATTTTTAAAGAATCATGGAAACTGTTTGCCGGGTACACTTTTACGGATACTAAGGCCGGTTGGCTGGCAGGTAACCAGTTTTTACCATTAGTACCAAAGCATAAATTAAACCTGGCACTGATTTACGAAAAACACGGTTTTTTAAAAGTTGGTCTGGAAGGTTATCGCACTGGCAGGCAATTTTTAAGCACTGGTATGTCAACTCCATCATTTTGGGAATTTGGTTGTATGGTAGAAAAGCCGATCAAAAATATTTCTGTTTATATCAATTTCGAAAATTTTACTGATCAGCGCCAAAGCAATTTTAAACGGGTGGTAAATGAGCCGCACAATAATCCAACCTTCGACGAAATATGGAATCATACAGAAGGTTTTGTGATAAATGGTGGTATAAAAATTAAATTATAAATCCATTATAACAAAGAGCCTGTTTTAAAAATATAACTTTTATTGCCCCTATTTTGCGATTGGTAGGGACACCACAGGTGTTCGGAAGAAATTTATTAACTCCGTAGGAGTAAAATATTTATAGAATAAAAAAGATAGACCCAAACCAGGACTCCGTAGGAGTCCAATGTTTTATTAAAGCAATTTTGTTGAACTCCTCCGGAGTTCGTAAAACGGTTTGAGAATGATAATACTTCTATAAATATTACTCTCCTACGGAGAAAATAAGCTATCAGCTTATTATCAAATACCATAGGCTGCCAACTTCATCCGCTATGGCTTGACAAAAAAAAGAGCCTATTTCTTCCGAACAGTATTGGTGGGGACACCAACCACGGTTGGCCGCTGTGGCCGGTGCCCCCACCGGCCACTTTTTATACTAGCGTTTGCAAAATTCCATGGCATATTATTTTTTCCTTTGCTACCTTTGCAAAAAAAATTAGTTTTGGATATAAGTAACCGCAAAGCCTATCATGAGTATTTTATTGAAACAAAATACATTGCAGGCATTGTGCTGGCCGGTACCGAAATAAAATCATTGCGAACAGGTAAAGCCAGCTTTAACGACAGTTATTGCATTTTTCACCAGGGAGAATTATTTGTAAAAAGCCTGCACATATCCGAATATGCTTTTGGTACCTACACCAACCATGAGCCTTTGCAGGAAAGAAAATTATTGCTAACCAAAAGAGAATTAAAAAAACTCGAAGGAAAAATAAAAGAAAAAGGATATTCCATTATTCCGCTAAAAATATTTATCAATCAAAAGGGATTGGCTAAAATGGAAATAGGTCTGGCCAAAGGAAAAAAACTCTACGACAAAAGAGAAACCATCAAGCAGCGGGAAAATGACAGGGATATAAAAAGGAAATACGGGATTTAAATAAACTATTATGCTTGACTTTCATTTGATAAATGATACCACTTCAAAATCTGTTATTGAAAATGGAAATTTAGAATGTGCCGGAAGTATTGATCATTATGATTTTACTTACCTGAAAAATATTAAAATTATAGAGGATTGGCTTGATTATTACAAAGATTTCCGCTGGACAAATGAACAAGTTATTCAAAAAATTGAATTATTATTAAGCATTTATCATTCTGATAATACCAGCAAAAGCAAAGTAAAAACTCCCGAAAAAACTATGCTTGATATTTTACAAAAAGCAAAAAATACAGGCAATGGATTAATTGCCTATGGTGATTAATTTTTTCTTTTAAAACTAAAAGGCGCAAAGAATTATTTCTTTGCGCCTTTGCTTCTTTATTTCTTTGCGTGAAAAACCCTACGCTACCGCTTTATTCACCAGCACAGCAGCCTCACTCAATAAAATAGCGCTCTGCACTTTCAACCCGCTCTCATCAATTAATTTTTTAGCCACATCAGCATTCGTGCCTTGCAAGCGTACAATAATCGGGATATTAATCGTTCCGATAGATTGGTAAGCATCAATCACACCCTGTGCTACCCTGTCGCAACGAACAATACCGCCAAAAATATTGATCAAAATAGCTTTTACTTTCGGGTCTTTTAAAATTATCCTGAAACCGGCTTCCACTGTCTGTGCATTAGCCGAACCTCCCACATCCAAAAAGTTGGCCGGTTCGCCACCGCTCAATTTAATCATATCCATCGTAGCCATCGCCAGTCCGGCACCATTTACCATACAGCCCACATTACCATCAAGCTTTACAAAATTCAAATTAAATTTTCCGGCCTCAACTTCAGTAGGATCTTCTTCGCTCACATCCCTTAAAGACATAATATCCGCATGGCGCATCAACGCATTATCATCCACATTCATTTTACAATCCACCGCAATTATTTTATCATCACTCGTTTTAAACAAAGGATTAATTTCCAGCATCCCACAATCCAACCCTACATATGCATTGTATAAATTCGTTACAAATTTTACACAGCTTTTAAAAGACTCTCCGCTTAACCCAAGGTTAAACGCAATTTTCCTGGCCTGAAAACCTTGTAAACTTCCACCCGGATGTACCCACTCTTTAAAAATTTTCTCCGGCGTATCATGCGCCACATCTTCAATATTCATCCCACCTTCAGTGCTGTACATAATTACATTCTGGCCTTTGGCCCTGTCCAGCAGAATAGACAAATAAAATTCTTTCACCGGGTTTGGCCCTTCATAATATACATCCTGCGCTACCAAAACTTTATTAACCACTTTACCGGCCTCCCCGGTTTGAATGGTAACCAAAGTACCACCTAAAATATTTTGTGCAATTTCCCTTACAGCCTCTGCATTTTTTCCAACTGCCACACCCCTTTGCTCGGTCCCAACAATTTTTCCCTTTCCCCTACCCCCGGCATGTATCTGTGCTTTTATTACGGCAAAGTTGCTGCCGTATTGTGTTTTTATCTGCCGGTAAGCTTCTTCCGCTTCAGTGGCAGTATTACAGGCAATTCCTTCCTGTACAGGAACATTGTATTTTTTTAATAATTCTTTAGCTTGATATTCGTGCAGGTTCATTTATAAAAATTTTTGCGAAGATAAGAAAAACTCTAATCGAGTTTTTGAAATTGATTTTGGTACCGGCTTTTGGGCTTTGGTTAGCATCGTTGTAGCCTGCCCCGTCCGAAGGCGGGGTCACTCACTTGTACTGCATACCTTTAATCATCAATTTTAACCGCAGAGACGGAGAGCCGCAGAGAAACACAATATTTATCTTCGCGGCTCTCCGTCTCTGCGGTTAAAATAATATCTTTGCCAACTAATCATAACAAAAAATGACAGTACAGAAAATAAATGAAGCAGTAGCCTATATTAAAAAACAATATTCAATTTCTCCTGAAGCTGGTATTGTATTAGGCAGTGGCCTGGGCAGTTTTACCGCCGAAATAAAAATAGAAAAAGAACTGCCCTACAGCGAAATACCACATTTTCCTGTAAGTACGGTAGAAGGCCACAGCGGCAAATTAATTTTCGGAGAATTAAGTGGCAAAAAAGTAGTAGCCATGGCAGGCAGGTTTCATTATTACGAAGGATATACTCCGGAAGAAGTGGTATTCCCTATAAGAGTAATGAAATATTTAGGTATAAAAACTTTATTGATCAGTAATGCTGCCGGGGGCATGAATATAAATTTTAAAGTTGGCGACCTGATGATAATAAATGACCATGTAAGCCTTTTTGCACCTAACCCTTTAATAGGTAAAAATATCGCAGAGTTCGGCCCCCGGTTTCCTGATATGAGCGAGCCTTATAAAAAAGACCTGATTCATAAAGCTAGAATCATAGCCGCTGCTGAAAATATTGATGTAAGGGAAGGTATATATTGTGGTGTAACCGGCCCTACTTTTGAAACACGGGCAGAATATAAACTGCTTAACATTATTGGTGGTGATGCAGTAGGCATGAGCACCGTGCAGGAAGTAATTGCGGCAGTACACATGGGCCTGCCCGTATTTGCCATGAGTGTAATCACAGATATTGGCATCCGTCCGGAAGATAATATTATTACGCATGAAGAAGTATTGCAGGCTGCTAAGGATGCAGAACCTAAATTGACATATATTTTTAAAGAGTTGATAGCACAGTTGTAATGAAGATATAATTCTAAATTGAATAATTCATTTTGTAATTCCATTTAAATAGTTCCTTAAAAATAACTAATAATTACGCTTTGCATAGCTCCGCTCTTTAGAGCGGAGAAAATGAAGGAATTAGGTACATAGAGTAGCTTTAAGCCACTCACCCAATAATATCCCTTTACCCTAGCCCTAAAGGGCGGGGCAATTCAAGGCAAGGGCAGTGCAACTCTTCGAAAGTTGTGCCTTCGTAAATATTATGTTCAATAAGATTAAATAATCTGCTTAAAAAAAGCTAAAATAAAGATATGTGGTACAAGTGAGTGACCCCGCCTTCGGACGGGGCAGACCACAACGATGATGCCATGAAAAACTAAAGCTGGTAACAAAATAAAGTCCAGTTTGGACAATAAAAATTTTAATGAAAAAATTTTTTGCAAGCATATTTTTTTTTATAACTGTACAATTTTCTTTTGCACAGGAAAAAGTTGCCGATACCGAAATGGATACCATTCCCGGCGCATCAGCAGTAAAGAAAAATGTGCTGGATTTTGAGCATCGTGACGACAGGAAAGATTCTATAAACATTTACTACAAATACCTGGATTCGGTAAATATCAACAGGACAGATAATAGCATTGATAATTTTGATAACTATTTTTCTTTACCCACCAGCTATATGCATTTGGGCAATAATGGATCTGCTGCTTATAATATTATTTACACGCCCCTCAATAAGCCCGGCTGGGATCTAGGTTTTCACGCTTTTGATATTTACCGCTTTACGTTAGAAAAAACCAGGCTGTATAAAACTTCCAAACCCTTTTCTCAATTAAGCTACCAACTGGCAAGCGGCAAGGAACAGATGATAAAGGTTTTACATACGCAAAATCCTAGACCTAACTGGAACTTTGGTTTTGATTACAGGCTTATCAGCTCCCCGGGATTTTTTATTACACAAAATACCAATCATAATAATTACAGGATATTTAATAACTACCAGAGCAAACGTAAACGCTATGCCAATACTTTAATTATAATAGGCAATACACTAAAAGCTTCAGAAAATGGCGGCATACGGGAAGATACGTCATTGGCAGACCCCAACAGGAAAAAGCGTTTCACCATTCCCGTTAATCTTGGTGACTCTGCAAATTTTGAGCCTAATCCTTTTAAGTCTACTATCAGTACAGGTAATATTTATAAAGATGCTACTATCTTTTTCCGCCAAAGCTATGATATTGGAAAAAGAGATTCGGTAGCCATTAACGACAGTACCACTGAATACTTATTTTATCCGAAATTGCGGTTGCAACATAGTTTCAGCTACAGCAAATACGATTATTTATTTACAGACATCTCTGCAGATTCTACGTTTTATCATAACCGTTATGATACAGTGCTAAGTCAAAAAAGAGATACTTTTTCTTTACAGGAAAAATGGAAAATAATCAGCAATGATTTATCATTGGTGCAGTTTCCGGATACAAAAAATACTGCACAGTTTTTTTTGGCTGGCGCAAGGCTGGAGAATATTTCGGGCAGCTTTACTTACAGCAATAAAAGTTTTTATAATATCGCCCTTCATGGTGAATACCGCAATAAAACCCGCAATAAATTATGGGATATTTTAGCCAAAGGCGAATTTTACATTAATGGTTTAAATAGCGGCGATTATAGTGCTTATGCTACTTTAGGCCGTTATTTTAATAAAAAAATTGGCGCAGTATCCATATTTTTCAGCAATGTTAACAGAAGCCCGTCATTTATCTACGATACATTATCCAGCTTTAATTATAAAAATAACGGCATTAATAAAAAAGAAAACATTACAACATTTGGTGGAACTGCAAATAATGCGTTTTTTAATGTGTCAGTAAAAAATCATATTATTTCCAACCTCACCTATTTTAAAAATTATTACCAAACAGATCAATACAGCAAGCTGGTTAATTTATTACAAATAGAAGCATCAAAAAAAATCCGCTTGTCAAAACATTTAAGCTGGTTTACACAAATAGTATTGCAAAAAACTGATACTTTAGCCCCGATAAAAGTACCATTGGTTTTTACAAGAAACCGGATAGCTTTTGAAGGCACTTTTTATAAAAATTTAAATATCAGCACCGGGTTGGAGTTAAGGTATTTTACCCCGTTTAAAGCTTATGATTATTCACCTGTAATGGGTCAATTCGTACCGCAGGATACTTTTAAATTAAAAAACCTGCCCGATGTGAGTGCCTTTGTACATTTCAGGATAAAATCATTTACAGCATATATCCGTGCAGAGAACTTAAATACTGTTGATTTTAAAAATGGTTTTGGCTTTACCAACAATAATTTTGCTGCTCCGCACTATCCTACCCAGGGCTTTATATTCCGGTTTGGCATACAATGGGGTTTTGTAAATTAGGGCCTTAATATTTTTGTTAAAGTCTCTTTATTTCTCTTATTTCTTATCATTTCGTTGTAATTTTACCACTAAGTGAAAAAACTACTTTTTACTATTATTGCAATTTTATACCTGGGCATGTCATCCGGCATTGCCATGGAAGTGCATTATTGTATGGGAAAAGTTGCAGGCATTGAATTTTTTAGCAACAAAAAAGACAAGTGCGGTAAATGTGGCATGAAAGAAAAAAAAGGTAGTTGCTGCAACAATGAACATCACTTTTTAAAGATTTCAGATTCGCATAAGAATGTTACTAATAATATAGATTTTTCATTTGCATCTCCGGCAGTAGTTCCATCTTATACCAGCTATACTGTTATTAAAACAGAACAGGCTATTATAAAAGAATTTTTTAACCACTCTCCCCCTAACTATCCATTGCTAAAGCGGTGTATAATGTTTTGTATTTTCATAATATAGAATTGTAATATTTATTTGTGGTTCTTTTAACCAGAGCCGATATATTTTTATTAATTTATTACAACTCTAAATTTATTACAATGAAAGCATTATCAATATTCAGTATTATTATTACGGTTTTATTATACTGCAGTACATCTTTTGCCCAGGCAAAAAAAACCGAAATCATCAAAGTATGGGGCAACTGCGAAATGTGTACAGCTAAGATAGAAAAAGCAGCAAAATCAGCGGGAGCTGCTACCGCCAAATGGGATGAAGAAACAAAAGAACTATCAGTATCTTTTACAGATAAAAAAACATCTTCTAAAAAAATACAACAGGCCATAGCCAAAGCTGGGTATGATACACAGGATTTTACAGGAGATGACAAAGCTTATTCTAAACTTCCCATGTGCTGCCAGTATGATCGGAAAGTTATTGCTGACAATAAAGAATAGCAATTATAACGTTGTAAATCATCCAGGGCTTCTTATATAAATTTTAAGCGCATCTGAACAGAAACAACTGACTGTAATTGAACTTCATCTTCATTATTAAACAAAAATTTATGCAAAAAATATTTATAGCCATTGCTATGCTATTTGGCTTAGCAGGCAATGCCGAGGTTAAAAAAGTTACGCTTCAGGCAAGCGGTCTCACTTGTAGCATGTGTAGCAATGCTATTAATAAATCTTTACAATCATTGGATTTTGTGAGTAAAGTGTACGCTAATATTAAAACTTCTTCTTTTGATATTTTTTTTAAGCCAGGTGCAACAATTGATTTTGATAAAATTAAAAATAAAGTAGAAGGGGCAGGTTTTTTTGTAGCCGGTTTTTCCGCACAGGTGCAATTTGATAGCATCAATATTACAAATGATCAGCACATACAGCAGGATGGCATTACCTATCATTTTTTAAATGTAAGCAGCCAGCCATTAAGCGGCGAAAAAACCATACAGGTGCTCGACAAAGGTTTTGTACCAGCTAAGCAATATAAAAAGAATAGCAAGCTTACCACAATTAAATGCTACCAGACAGGAACTGCAGAAAGTTGTTGCACAAAAGATAATATAGCAGAAGGTACAAGAGTTTATCACGTAACTATTTAATTTATAAAAAAAGCTATTATATTTTAAAAAGTGGCCGGTGGGGACACAGGCCACGGCGGCCGGTAGCGGTTGGTGTCACCACCAACCGCAAAATAGGCAATAAAAGTTCTATTTTAAACAGGCTCTAAGTTTTATATAATAGCTTCTTTTTAATACTGTAATGAAAAAATTGCTGATTATAATAACTGTGTTTTCGGGTTTTGCTTCATATGCCCAGGAACTTTTTGTATTTACTGAGCCTGCCAGTAACATGGCTGCCAACAGTGCCGGCATACGCCTTAGCAATGCTGTAATGAAAGATGCACATACGGGTTTAATCAATTATTATTTTGCTCCAGAGTTAATGGTCGGTATTTCAAAAAATATAATGGTGCATGCACAAGCGTTTATTAGTAACCGTGAAAAAAAATTTATAATTAACGGAGGAAGCTTGTATACGAAATACAGATTTTTTAGCAGTGATGAAGTGCATAAACATTTTAGGATAGCCGCTTTTGCCAGGTATAGTTTTAATAATATGGTTATACACCAGCCTGCTATTGATTTAATGGACCGCAATAGCGGATATGAAGCTGGCATAGTCGCCACACAACTCGTTAATAAAATTGCTTTGTCTGCTTCATTATCTGCTTTGCATGCCACAGATAATAATCAAAATAAATTTATATACGGGGATAAAAACCGAAATGCCATTAGCTATACTTTTTCTGCCGGGAAGCTAATGCTGCCTAAAGAATATACAAGCTACACACAAACTAATGTAAACTTAATGGCAGAATTTTTAGGCCAGGTAAATGTTGGCAATAAGCAAATTTTTTTAGATATAGCACCGTCTATACAATTTATAATCAACAGCAGGATAAGGGTTGACGCCGGTTACCGGCTGGCATTGGTAAACAATTTATACAGAAGCTCTTCACAAAGTGCAGTACTTAAACTGGAATATAATTTTTTTAATGTGATAAAATAAATTGCCGGCTTTCCCTGGGCAGAAATTATATCCTTACTAACCTGTGAATTATTTAAAAGGAGTCGATTAGACATTAAATTTTACCCTTAAACGCAAAAATATTAAAATAATTATAACTAAAATAATAGGCAAACTAAACTTAACAAGACAATTAAACCGGCAATAATAATATTAGATACTTTTTAATTTCATAATGTTCATGTAGGAAAACATCCTTACGCAGTTTCACTTTTAAAGCCTTAAAACTTCTTAATTTTGCTTAATAAGCAAACTAATCTTATAATATAAAATAGCTGATGAAAATATTTTTTTTAATTATACAATTATTTTTTTTATCTAATTTTTTAATTGTGCAAAGCTTAAGTGTAAAAGATTTTGAAAGAATTTATAGTTATTCGAATAATAAATTTTTATTGAAAAAGGGATTTTCTCTTACAGTAGCTGATACGATAACCCCCGAAATAAATACTATTGATCCAGAAATTAAAAAATACACATTCATCAAATCAAAGCCGAAAGAAATATTAGAAGTATCATATATCCGACACCGTGAAGGCGCACGAAACTTTGGAATAAACTATTATATTGCTTCTGAAGCCGGTTATAAAAATTTTATTACTTCAATAAATAAAACAAAATTTAAATATAGCAAACGCAGAAAGATTTATACAATATTTATTGATTCTTATTCAGGAGCACACATTAATCCAAAAGGGCAGACTTTTATAAATGGGGGAAATATTACTGGATTGAATACGGTGAATATCATGGTAAAGAAGTATCAGTTCAGCCGATTATCATACAAACGGACAGTATCAAAAACATAGACATCAGTAAATAATATACTGCTATCATCCATTTAGGGCAAAAAAATAATCCACCTGTTGGTGAATTATTTTTCTAAAAGATTTAAGGAATATTATTTTGCAGGATTAGAATATACCAAACGGGTAAATTCAACACCATTAAATATCCTTGCCAAATTCATATCGTTTGATTTTTTATATTCTTCAATATGCGATTCACCTACTATACGCCATAAATTTTTTGTTTTTAATTCTCCGTAATCAGCGGTTTGAATAAAAATTCCTACAATTGAATTACGGGTTTTAAAATTTATCTGTACCGGAGATTTGTCTAATTTCTTTTGTAAAAGAAAGTTTTCTATCTGATCGTTTGTCATTTGTTGATCTTTATAAAATGAAATAAGAGCTCCTTGCAAAAGCTCTTATTAATTAAAAAAAATTACCACCTTTTATTACCGGAATTACTGCTATAGTTATTGCCGCCATAATTGTTTGTATTACTTTTTTGTTTGTCTTTTGCAACAGAAACAGACATTGCCCTTCCTTCCACTTCTTTGTTATTCAGGCCAAGTATTGCCTCATTGCCTTCATCATCAGAAGACATTTCAACAAATCCGAATCCACGAGACCTGCCCGTTTCCCTGTCTGTTATTACTTTTGCAGAAGTCACTTCACCAAAAGATGAAAATAGTGAGTTAAGTTCAACATCTCCTGTGTTGAAACTCAAGTTTGAAATATAAATGTTCATAAAAAAATTTTAAAATTAACTAAACGTGATAGTAGAAAAAGTAGGATTAAGGAGAGTAAATTTGCGCAAGTAAAATAAAACTGCCTATATCATAAACTTAAAAAGCTATAATCACATCGTGAAGGTATGCTATTTAGGCCAGATTAGCTGATTTAGTTTATGAAACATTGAATACCGCTGGTTTTTCGGCTATCCGCTGCAATCCCTCACACAAAATTGCAATAGAAATGAGTATGACAAAAAATATGCTTTTACGAGAATTTAATTAAAAGGTATTTGCAACTTAATAATTAAAACTATTTTACAATTATATTATAACAAAATCAATTTATTATGAAAACTATTTTTTTTATATTAGTCCTGTTTCTTCCATTTATTTCTTTTTCGCAAATGGATACGGCTTTTATAATGAAATTTAAAGCACTGGATACTGCAAATACATTAAAGCTGGATACTGCTACAGTTACTAATGATGTTCTTACAAAAAAAATAAAGTTGCTCAGGAGTGAAAGAAACGGCCTTACTACAGAAACTATCTTAAGAATCAAAATTATGGAAGAGCAACAAAAAGATACTATTCATCCGAAAGAATTTTATGATAAACTGTTAAAGGAGATGACAGCAGGAAAAACAAGCCATCTTATAGAAAACAGTATCATTAATTTATACAAAAGGACTTTTACTGAAAAAGAAATTGATGAACTGACCAATTTTTACAAAACATCTGCCGGAAAAAAAATGGATAAAGAATTTATTTTACTAATGTTTCAATCTGTAAAAAATGCTGAACAACTTTTAAAACTGGCAATAAAAAATTTAAAGGAATAGCATCTTTAGGCGAATATTATTTAAGAATAACAGGTGGAAGAAAACAGTTAAAGTATAGAGATGCATAGATTACAGGCAGAAGAATTTAATAATATTTCTTAATAGCAGCAACTTGTTGAACAGAGCGTCGTCCGCCACCGTTGGCAGATGGCATAGCGTCACTACAGCCCAACCAGGTACAATTGCCGGTTACAAAATCAGTATTTTTTCATGAATTATAAAAACGACTGAAAAAAACGGGATTTCACCTATAAATACATTATTTACTGTAACTTTGCACTCCCGTTTAAAAAAACACGGGATTTATTTATGTCATTTAATATTGTTAAACAACTAAACGCAGATGCACAGGAAGGGTCAGCCGGTACTACCGCTGAAACTGCTGCGATAACAAACGTGCCTGTAACACCCCCGGTTGAAGAAAAAGTAGCTACGGCTCACGATGATTTTGACTGGAGTGTGGACAAACGTAACGTAACCAGTTACAAAGCTGATGAAAAAGCTAAATATGATAAAGTGTATGATAACACTTTTAAAGCAAATTAATGATGGTGAAATGATCCAGGCTACTATCGAATCTTTAACTAAAACAGATGCAGTAGTTAACATCGGCTTTAAAAGCGATGGCCTTATTTCTCTGAATGAATTCAGGGATATACCTGGCGGGGTGAAAGTAGGCGATGTAATTGAAGTAATGGTAGTAGAAAAAGAAGACAGGGAAGGTAATTTGCATCTTAGTCGCAAAAGCGCAAGGATAAGCAGAGCCTGGGAAAGGATTATGGAGGTTAACAAAACCGGCGAAATTGTTACCGGGTTGGTTACCAGCAAAACCAAAGGCGGCCTGATTGTAGATGTATTTGGAATGGAAACATTCTTACCGGGTAGCCAGATAGATGTTAAACCTGTTACTGATTACGATCAGTTTGTAGGTAAAACAATGGAGTTTAAAGTAGTGAAGATTAACGAAGCTATTAAAAATGCCGTAGTGTCCCATAAAGCATTAATTGAAAGCGATATTGAAGCGCAAAGGGCTGAAATTATCGGTAAATTAGAGAAAGGCCAGGTGCTGGAAGGTACAATTAAAAACATTACCGATTTTGGTGCATTCCTTGATTTGGGTGGCTTAGATGGCTTACTATATATTACCGATATTTCTTGGGGACGTATTAACCATCCAAGTGAAGTATTGAAATTGGATCAGAAATTAAATGTGGTTGTATTAGATTTTGATGATGATAAAAAACGTATCAGCTTAGGTTTAAAACAATTAACTCCACATCCTTGGGATACTTTAGCTGAAAATGTTAAAGAAGGTGAAATTGTAAAAGGTAAAGTGGTAAATATTGAAGATTACGGTGCTTTCCTTGAAATTATGCCTGGCGTTGAAGGTTTGGTACATGTAAGTGAAATTACATGGGCTAATACTCCGATCAATGCTAAAGAATTCTTTAAGCTAAATGATGAATACGAAGCTAAAGTAGTTACACTGGATAAAGAAACCCGTAAAATGAGTTTGTCTATCAAACAAATGTCGGAAGATCCATGGAGCAATATTGAAGCTACATTCCCCGAAGGAAGCAAGCACGAAGGAACAGTGAAAAATATCACTCCTTATGGTGTATTCGTTGAATTGGCCCCTGGTATTGGCGGTATGATCCATATTAGTGATTTAAGCTGGTTAAAGCGTTTTAATAACCCTAATGAATACACGAAAGTGGGCAGTACTATTGATGTTATAATAATGAATATTGATAAGGACGGACGTAAACTTCAGTTAGGGCATAAACAAATTGAAGAAGATCCTTGGAACTCATTAGAATCAACTTTTGCAATAGGTTCCATACATGAAGGCACTGTATCTAAAAAAGATGATAAAGGTGCTGTAATTCAATTGCCTTACGGGTTAGAAGGATTTGCTCCCAGCCGCCATTTAGCTAAAGAAGATGGTAAAACTGTAGGTGCAGATGAAATTGCCCAGTTTGTGGTAATAGAATTTGAACGTAATGATAAACGTATTGTACTTAGCCATACTCGTATTTGGGAACAGGCTGTAGAAGTAGAAAAACAAGCAGTGATCAAAGAAAAAAAGGCTGATGCTGAGGTGACTAAAAAAGCTGTAAAAAATCTACAGGGTAAAGTAGAAAAATCAACTTTAGGCGACTTGAGCGCTTTAGCTGATTTGAAAGCTAAAATGGAAAATGATGCTACTGATGGCGTAAGTGATGCAAAAGCTGAGTAAAATATAGTTGAATTTTTATACCAAATAGCTACCTTTTGAGGTAGCTATTTTTTTGTGTTATTTTTTGTAATATATTAAAAAATACCAGTACTTCTTTTGATGTTATTTATAACTTGATATTTTTAATCCGTTAATTAAAGTACCCTATCCATTAAATTATAATACAGTTTAATAGGTATATTATATTTTTATATAAATTATGCGTTTACTTGCATATTAATAGTAAAACACGCTACTTTATTTTATTAAATCCTTTATTCATTTCCAGCTTTGGTTTTTTAATGCTAACCACCTCTGTGCTGTAACAGCAACCTAATCCTGAACAAAGCATGTAAAATATTAATGAAATAGAAATGAAAAATTCTAAGGCTAATCCTATGTCTGATAAAAATTATTTGATGTACTTAAGTACTCACAAAGAAATGGATTCTGTGAATTTCAATATACACATATTGAGGTACACACCTATAAGATTAAGTGGTTTGGTATCCTATTTAAAAGTACTAAAATGTGCAATATCATTGCTTATTCTTTTTTGCTTGCCTTTCTTGCTGCCTGCCCAGGTTATTAATATAGATTTATTTGATAAGAATATTAAAAATGCTTTAAATGGACAAGTAGTCGGCGCTACCTGGGCTATAGCCCAGAATGGAACTGTAGTTAAAACAGGTGCTATAGGGTATGCCCGTACATCTTTAGACCTTCCGGAACTAAAACAGTCAGCTGATATCAGGCAAAACCCTGCAAGTGTTGCTAAAACCATTACCGCAGTTGCTATGCTTAAGCTTTTAAAAGAAAAGGATATTTCTTTGGGAACTGCTATTAAAGACTATTTGCCAAAATCCTGGATCAGGGGAGAAGGGGTTAATAACATTACTTTTACACAATTACTTACGCATACCAGCGGACTTTATAAAGGGAAAGAGAGCGGGGGGTGGAGTACTGAATACGTAAGAAATAGGGTAGCCGAACCTGTTGGCAGTAAAGACCCTAACTATGCCAACTGTAACTTTAGCTTACTTAGGGTATTGGCTGCCTATATAATAAAAGGGGCACCTGTAGATGAGAGTATTGAAGGTATTAATAAGCATGCGGCAAATGGTTTAGCAGGATATATTGCACAAAAAATAATGGCGCCACTAGGAATAAAAAAATTTCACTACTAGGCCATCCCCGGATTATGCAATGCCACTTTTTTATGCTTCAGATAAATACAAGGGGATTACACAAATAGACACAAAAGATGAGGAATGGGGCAATAGTTATGGTTCTGCCGGTTATTATATTTCTGCTAAAGAGCTTGTTATATTTTTTAGCAGCCTTAGAAAATGGAAAAATTTTATCTAAAGAACAGGTAACGTTTATGAATAGTTATCAGCTGGGAATGGGTTGGTGGTACCAGCCGGATGTTCCTGATAAATATGGTATATACCTTAGCCATAGTGGTTATTTTTTGGGGCCGACACTATTAATGGCGATATTATTAAACCAGAATTAAAAGCCCGGATATTTGTTTTTCCTAATAATGTGCAAGCAGCAATAATTATCAATTCTAATTCCCCAAGCCCTATATCCATTCTTAAGGATTCATATGATAATGCTATTATTAAAAATAACCCTTCTCCATGTGCGCCTCAAATGAAGTCTGCTGATTTTTACATAGATAAATGTTCCTTTAATAATATAGAGAGTATAAGTGGAGATGATAATGGGTACGGATATTATCCAGCTATTAAATTTGATGTTAACAAAGAATCTGCATTTACGTTTAATGTATCCGTTAAGGATGCTGGTAATCAATCCTTGTATTATACAATATATATTGATAAAAATAATGATGGTTTATATGCCGGACCAGAAAAGGTATATATGAAACAAAAGGGACCTATAAAAAATATTTTTGCAGACAATGAAATTGTGTATTTGCCTGCAGATTTAAAAGTTGGTGAAAAAGGGTTACGTATATGCGTATCTAAAAATCCAATTGATGAACTGTGTAATGAACCATTCGAAGGGGAGATGGAAGATTATACCATTAATGTACTTGCCAATCCTACGGCCGGTTGTATCGTAAAACCGAAAAATGAAGTATCCTATATGGATAAAATAAGTTTTGATCAATTGGTAATCAATACCGGAGATAATTTAGGATACAAAGATTTTACAAATCAAACCCCCATTGAACTCAGTCAAAATACAAATTATACCATAAAGGTTTATCCTAAATCCAAGCAGCCTGCAACTATTAACAAACATGCTTTTTCAATATGGGTGGATATAGATAACCACAATATTTTTGAATATGCTAAAGGCGAACTATGATATAAAAGTCTTTATACCTCTAATTCCAGTGAGTTAAGTGCAGAAATTATGTTGCCACAAAATATAAAATTGGGAAAAACTAAAATTAGGGTTATGCTTACTACCAATGGGCTTCCTTCAACCAATTCATGCGCATGTAGTAATTATGGCGAAGTGGAGGATTACAGTATAAATGTGACAAGTGGGCCCTGTGAACCTAAGCTACAAAGCAAAAACCTATACATCACTAAAATTGTATTGGGGGGCATTACCAAAGAAAGCACACAAAATGCTAAAGGGTATAGTAATTATGCAATACTCGAAAACTTTGAAGATGCCCAATCAGCACCAAGTATCCCTGTGTTAAAAATAGGTGGATACCACAAGGTAGAAATTACATCTAAAAATATTGGTGATATTAATCAATTGGTTAATGGCCCTGTAAAACTATACCATAAAATATGGATAGATTTGAATAAAAATAACATTTTTGAAAATAGTGAATTATTATGCAATGCCGTAACTACCAATATAAATAAACTTTTATACAATATTAAAATACCGGCAAATGCAACACCAGGCTACTACCGCATGAGGGTGATACTTAGCAATAACCAGGATGCCAGTGCTTGTAGTAATAATGTAAAGGGGGAGGCAGAAGATTATTTAGTAAACCTTTCCAGTAATGTCTATTGTGAATTTACTACAGCAAATAAAAATTTATGGATACAAAAGTTTTCCTTAGATCCTTCATTGGCTAATGAAAGCGGTAACAATAACGGATATGCGAAATTTTCTAAAGATAATATATCCCTAAAGCCTGGATCATCGTACCATTTTAATATTAGATTAGGGAAAACTGGTAATATAGGCCAGGTTATCAACCAATTGCCCACTGTATATATAAAAATTTGGATAGACTTTAATAAAAATAAGGTTTTTGAGAATAATGAGTCTGTATATAGTTACAATACTAATACAGCAGCGATGGAATTTAAAGGATATTTTAATATGCCTGCAAACTCACAGAAAGGTGTAACTACAATGAGAGTATTGGTAAGCAACAATGTTGGTAGCGCCTGTGGTGCTCTTAATAATGGTGTAGCTACCAATGGAGAAGCAGAAGATTATATTGTGAATATTACAGACGATACTTATTGTATGAATGCCTTAAATATTAAGGATATGTGGATTAAAAATGTGCTGGCTAAAAGTAATAATCAGTATTTTCAAAATCCTAGTACATATAAAAATGGGTATGAAGATTTTACCGATAAGCAAATAGGAATATTTGCTCCGAATGACAGCATTTACGTAGGAATTTTTAAAGGTTTTTCGGCTGGGGAAAAGTGGGGTACCTATGGCGCCTGGATAGATTATAATCAAAATTATATTTTTGAAAAAGAAGAAGCTATAGAGTTCTCTATTATGGGTATTGGAGCGGCTTCTGGTATATTTAAGGTTCCAGTTAATGTGAAACAAGGCAAAACAAGAATGCGGGTGATGGTATTAAACAATAATAATGTTGATGGGCCGCCACTGCAAAATGCTTGTGTTAATCCATTAGCCCAAGGTGAATATGAAGATTATACCATTGAATTTAAAGGTGCATTTTGTCAGGTTATCATTAATATAAAAGCAGTTATGCAACAAAATCTTGAAGCGTTGATAAGCTGGGACCTAACTAAAAATAAGGGTACGTTCGCAGACTATGAATCGTTTGAAGTGCATTATAAAGAAAAAGGTGCCAATACATACTACAATAAAATATTAACCACTAATAAGCAGGTTATATTAAAGGGTCTGAACTATAATTTAACATATGAATATTATGTTACTGGCAATTGCAAAAGCGGCAAAGTTTATACATCTAATTCATTCGAGTTTAAAACGCCAGTGCAGAATGTTATAAATAATGTAAAGGTGGGTAGTGAAAATAACTGGGGTACTATAAATCTTATGGATACTATTATTATTGACAAGCAAAGGACAAATATTGGGAATAGAGGTAATAGATATTCGGAAAAATAAAATAATTAATATAAAACCAAATCCTGCTACTACTCAGTTTAATATAGAGTATATGGCTGAACAAAAAAATCTTGTCAGTCTGACATTGATTAATAGCTTAGGTAATATAACTTTGAAAAAACAATATTCAGTAAATCCAGGGTTTAATAATATTGCTGTATCTATAGGCCATTTAAGAGCAGGGATGTATTTTTGTAAAAGTGCAGGACGGCCTGAAAGTATATACTAAATCTATGGTTATACAATAAGATAAATACTCTCATTGAGCAGAAGTCAATCAGACAAAAATTATGGTAATGTACTGAAAAATAGTTGGTGATTTTATTATTTTTGATACTAAAATTCGCTTGTCAACTTGAAGAGGAAGTAGGCTCTGCTGAAGAGCAACCTATCAGCAATAAAGTTGATGCTAAACGATAAAAGGAGTTGAATAAATCAACTCCTTTTATTTAAAAAATGAAGGGCTTGAAAAAAATATGTCGGGATGGCAAGATTCGAACTTGCGACCTCCTGGTCCCAAACCAGGCGCGATAACCGGGCTACGCTACATCCCGAAAAACTATGCCGGTACTATCTTGGAGTTTTATACTTCTATAAAACGATATCAATTTTATGCGGAGAGAGTGGGATTCGAACCCACGGTACAGTGTAACCCGTACGACGATTTAGCAAACCGTTCCTTTCGGCCTCTCAGGCATCTCTCCGGCTCCCATGCTTTTTAAGAACCAGCCCTTATTACTAAGGGTTGCAAAAATACAATTACTATATGTATTACCCAAAACTAAAATGAAAAAAATAAATATTTTTAATATTCTATCAGGTATACTAAAAATGCTGTCCTTTAAGCCAGTTAAATAAAAAATTCTTATCGTTTGTCAAAGAAATTAGCCAGCGTGTTTTTGAAGATTTTAAAGCAACCGAAAGCAGCACTCGTTCTTTTGTTACACCTTTTCGCTGGATATAATTTGAATGTATAAACCAATTTTCAGTACCATCATTAATAATAAAACCTGTATGAAAATCAAGGCCAATTATATAAACACCTTTA
Source organism: Chitinophagaceae bacterium (assembly GCA_016713965.1). GTDB lineage: Bacteria > Bacteroidota > Bacteroidia > Chitinophagales > Chitinophagaceae > Ferruginibacter. The sequence goes on along the minus strand of JADJOC010000001.1, from coordinate 57,655 downwards.
CCATAATATTTTAATGTATCATTAAAGCCGCCATAGCTTAAATAACTCAAATTTTTAATTTTTTGGTGTGGTGTAAGTGCCCTCATCATTATGGATGAAGCACAAATTGATAGCTTCACCCTGTTTATTTTAAGGTCCATATCCTGCAGGATAGTAGTTACAAAATAACCACAGGCAATAGTTCCATATTGTGGCCGGGTAGTGGTGCCATTAAAATCCCATGGTGTATTTTGCCATTTACTGTAAAGATCTTTGCTAATGCAATTTATCCAAAAATCTGTTATTTCATTTATACTTTTGCGTGAAAAAGTTTGTAAAGATGAATTTTCATTAAAAAATATTTTTCTTTTGTGCGCTATGCTATCTTTAATTTCTTTATAAGATTTGCCGGGAAGCTCTTCTTGTGCAGGGTTTGACTGACTGGTTACTTTTTTATTGCCCGGTAATTGACAACTATAAATGCAGAGAATTAAAAATAATGAAAAAGAGTGTTTCATTTTAGCAGATAATAAAATACATAATTACAATGAGTTCCGTATAGCGATATGTTTATAACAAACATAATTAAAGATGACCAAAGAAATATTGTTGAATGGAGCGTCGCCACCGCAGCTAAATCAGGGAACAAATGCTGGTAACAAAAAAATCCAAATTCGATGAATTTGGATAAATATTTTTACATAGCTGCCAGTTGTACTTTTTGCTGTAGCTCCATTACACTTTCTTTAAATAAAGAATCGGTATCCATTAAATCTTTTACGGTTTGACAACTATGTATTACTGTAGTATGATCTCTCCCACCAAAATGCTCTCCAATCGTTTTTAAAGAATTTTTGGTAAATGCCTTAGAAAGATACATGGTAATTTGCCGGGCCTGCACAATCTCTCTTTTACGGGTTTTTGCAATAATTTATCGTAAGGCACATCAAAGTATTCGCATACCATTTTTTGTATCGTATCAATATTAATTTCTTTACTGGATGATTTTACAAATTGCGTAATACTTTTTAGCCAGTTCCAGGTCAATTTCTCTTTTATTCAGCGACGATTGAGCCAGTAAAGATATCAGTGCGCCTTCAAGTTCCCGAACATTACTGTTAATATTATAAGCAATATATTTAACTACTTCTTTTGGCATTTCCAGGCCATCATTTTTCATTTTCTTCTCTAAAATATCAATTTTAGTTTCATAGTCAGGCACCTGTAAGTCGGCACTTAAGCCCCATCGGAAACGGCTTAATAACCTTTCCTGCACACCTTCCAGGTCTTTAGGCGGTTTGTCGCTGGTTAATATTAGCTGCTTACCGCTCTGGTGCAGGTGATTGAAAATGGAAAAGAATGCATCTTGTGATTTTTCGGCCCTGCTGAAAAATTGTACATCATCAATAATTAATACATCTATTAGCTGGTAAAAATGTATAAAGTCATTAATAGCCCCGTTACGGCCATGATCTATAAACTGGTTGATAAATTTTTCGGAGCTAACATACAATACTATTTTGTTAGTATGCATGCGTTTTACCTCATTTCCGATAGCTTGTGCCAGGTGGGTTTTGCCGAGGCCTACGCCGCCATAAATTACCAGTGGGTTGAATGAAGTGGTTCCGGGCTTTTCTGCAACGGTTTTCCGGCCCTGCGGGCTACCTGTTACAATCTCCTTCTATAAATGAATCAAATGTATAAGCATGGTTAAGCTGCGGATCAATCTGCATCTTTTTTAAACCCGGAATTACAAATGGATTTTTTACTGGATTATTTATAACTAAAGGAAAATCCATTTCATTATTTGAATAAGATTTAAAACCATGACCGGGCACATCCATAGTAAGTGGTTTATTTTTACTATTTCCACTATCCATCATTATCCTGTATTCCAATCTTGCTGCTGCACCTAATTCCCTTTTAAGCGTTTTTGCTAATAAAGAGACATAATGCTCTTCAAGATACTCATAAAAAAATTGACTGGGCACCTGGATAGTTAAAACTTTTTCTTTTAGTGCTACAGGCCTTATTGGCTCAAACCATGTTTTAAAGTGTTGCCACTCTACAATGTCTTTGATGATATCTAAACAATCAGCCCATACTTTTTCAAAAGCTTTCTCCATTATTCCTTAAGCAATTTATATATTGAGGTATTATTTTTTGGAAATTTCTGTAAAAAAAACTATTTGTATTTTAAAATATCGGTTTTTTTTGCAGGAGAGCGAATATCAAAATAATTTGTTGAAAAAAAAATTTTTTATTCAGTTGTTTTTTCCCCTATAGCCACAGTGTGTGACTTTATTAAATTTTTATTTCTTCTTCCTTTCAGTTCAAAATCCAGCCTGCCCAGCATTATTCCTGCCCAGCCAACCTGGTTAATTATAACATCGCTGCCCGATTTATTTTTATGTACTTCCGGGGCATCTAAAAAAGTATGTGTATGCCCACCCAAAATCAGGTCTACATTACTGGTTTCTTTTGCTAAAATTTTATCGCTTACCTTATTGCTTTTATACTCGTAACCCAGGTGGCTCAAGCATATTACCATATCACAATTTTCTTTATTTTTTAAAATATCTGCGGTTTCATTTAATTTTTGTACTGGGTTTAAATATTTTGTATTGCCAAATAATTCAGCAGGCACCAGCCCTTCCATTTCTATCCCCACCTGTCACCCCAATTTTTAATTTGCCTTTTTTAAAAATTTTATATGGCTTATTTTTAAATTCCATTGATGTGCCGGAAAAATTATAATTGCACATGGTAATCGAGAAACCTCCGTGCTGTAATTGTGTGGAAAAGTTTTCTAATCCTGCGTCAAAATCATGATTACCCATAATAGCAGCATCATACCTCATTGCGGCCATAGCTTTCATTTCAGGCTCGCCTTTATACATATTGAAATATGGAGTACCCTGGAAGATATCCCCGCATCCAGCAACAATACGTGTTGTTCTTTTTCCCTGATTTGTTTAATCAGCTCTGCCCTGGCGGCTACTCCTCCTAATCCCTGGTTTTTACTCCCATCCATAGGAAAAGCCTCCAACCTGCTGTGTACATCATTAGTATGCAAAATGGTTAATTTTTTTGATGCATTTTCTTCGTACAAGCCGGCCAATATATTTTGTGATGTTAGCAATGCCCCGGCTGCTAAAACACTTTGTGTTACAAATTTTCTTCTAGTTTGCATAGCTTACCCGATTTTCTGGTTGAGCAAATATTTTTTTCCCTTGTTTTGTAAATGAACTAAAATATTCAATCACTGCATCCCTGAATACAAATCCACTATTTTGTTGGGGGATACCTTTTAACATTTTGCAATCATCTCCACCATTAGCCACATAATCATTATTGGCAATAGTGTAAATTGCATTTTCATTTAAAGGCTTATTATTAATCAATACATTAATAGCTTTTTTATCTTTTATCTGCCAGGTAATGCCTGCTCCGGGCCACCCCCCTTTGCCTGAAATATGATCTAAAAATTCCTGTAATATTTTCCCATTAATTTTTTGTACTACGATCAGGTTATCGAAAGGTGCCAGTTCATATATTTTACCACGGCTGATATCACCCGCCGGTATAGATGGTAAACGAATGCCGCCATAATTAATAAATGCAGCATCTATTTCTATTTTATATTTTTGTTCTGCCATTACAAGCATCGCATCTGCTAATATATTTCCCAATGTGCCTTCGGGTTGTTTCTTATCCAATGTAATGGCAGAAACAGCAATAATATCACTCATTTTTTTATTTACACTATCTGCATAAGGTTTTAGCAAAAATGCTACAGCCCCATCTTGCTTAATAGCCGGGGTTACTTTATAATCTTTATACTGAACTGCAGATGGCTGGTAAGTTGTATTACAGGCAATTACTGCTAAAACTAAAAAAATACTTAGAAATTTTCGCATGGGAATATTTACTTGAAATGGAGAAAGGTAGTGCTTTTTTTTATTAATAAATGATAAAAAAGAAGAAAATAATATGAATGAATAAAATTACTTTTGTTAATAAATACAAATACAATGAGTTACGAACTTATAGGAAAAATTGTTGCTAAATATGATACCGTGCAACGTACAGAATCTTTTAAAACCAGGGAATTTGTGGTGGAAAAAAGTGAGGATATTGGGGGAAGGACAATTACTAATTTTATAAAGTTTCAATCATTGCAGGATAAAACTGCAATAATTGATAAAGTTAATGTAGGCGATGAAGTAAAAGTTTATTTTAACATTAAAGGTACCAAGTGGGAAAAAGATGGTAAAACCAACTATATTACCAATTTAGATGCCTGGCGCATTGAGCAGATTTTAACTTCAGGTAAAAATGCTGTTATTACCCAGCAGATGGAACCAATGGATAATTTTTCTTCAAGCGATCCGGAGATTATAGATGATTTGCCTTTTTAGATACGCAAAGACGCTAAGGAACAAAGCCTCAAAGTTTACAAAGAAAACCATTGTTCAGCTTAGCGGACTTTGCACCTTCGCGGTGAAATGATAATTATTTTAGGATAAATACCTAACATGCGACAAAAAATTATTTTAAAATTGCTTCCTTCGCAAGCAGCTGATAAAGCTTTTGTAAAAAAAGCTGTTGCTGATAATATTGGCAAACCCGAAAAAGATATTACAGGATTTTTTTTGTTAAAAAAATCTTTAGATGCTAGAGCAAAAACCATTTGGGTTAATCTTACCGTGAATGCTTTTATCAACGAGCCTTTTTACGAAAGGCCAGTGCAAAAATTTTCCTTTGCCAACGTTACAAATGCTGCTAAAAAAGTTGTAATTATTGGAGCAGGGCCTGCAGGTTTATTTGCTGCCTTACAATTAATTGAAAAAGGCATCCAGCCCATTATTCTTGAAAGAGGAAAAATGTGAGGGACAGGCGAAGAGACCTGGCTGTTTTAAATAAACGAGGTATCGTAAACCCGGAAAGCAATTACTGTTTTGGCGAAGGCGGTGCCGGAACATACAGCGATGGCAAATTATATACCCGGAGTAATAAACGTGGCAATATTGACAGGATATTGCAATTATTTGTACATTTTGGTGCTGAAGAAAAATATTGTATGAAGCCCACCCCACATTGGCACTAATAAACTGCCACATATTATCACTGCTATGCGCCAGCAAATTACAGACAGCGGTGGCCTATTTTTATTTGAGAAAAAAGTAACAGATTTTGTAATAAATAATAATAAAGTAATTGCGGTAAAAACGGCTTGCAATAATACCTTTACTGCAGACGCATTTATTTTAGCTACCGGCCATTCTGCCAGGGATATATTTGAATTATTAAATGATAAAAAAATTTTAATTGAAGCCAGGCCCTTTGCTTTAGGTGTGCGCATAGAGCACCCGCAACAAATTATTGATGGTATACAATATCATTGTGATATAAGGGATAATGATTTGCCCCCGGCTTCTTATGGATTGGTACAGCAGGTAAACGGCAAAGGTGTATTTTCTTTTTGTATGTGCCCGGGTGGCATTATTGCCCCGGCTGCCACCTCCCCCGGAGAGCTGGTGGTTAATGGCTGGAGCCCCTCTAAACGGAATAACCCTTATGCCAACAGTGGCATGGTGGTACAGGTAGAAATCAGGGATGCTATTGATGCAATTAAAAATGAAGAATTAAAAATTAAAAATGTAGAGAATGATCCTTTGTTAATGATGCGGTTTCAACAAATGGTAGAGCAAAAATGCTATAATGCCGGGGGAGGAAATTTTACAGCTCCTGCACAACGTATGGCAGACTTTAGCAATGCCAAAATATCTGCCACGTTACCTCGATGTTCTTATTTGCCAGGTTTGCATTCGGTTAATTTACAGCAGGTATTGCCCGGTTTTATTTACCAGTCATTAGCCAAAGGATTTATTGAATTTGGAAAAAAAATGAAATCACCAAACAACAGTTTTTTTTCTAATGAAGCTGTTGTAGTAGCTACTGAAAGCAGAACGTCATCCCCGGTAAGGATACCAAGGGATAAAGATACCTTAACACACCCGCAGCTAAAAAATTTATATCCATGTGGTGAAGGGGCCGGTTATGCAGGAGGCATTGTAAGTGCAGCTATGGATGGGGAACGCATAGCTTTAGAACTTGCAATTGTATTAGCTTAAGAATTACAATACCGTTACCGCTTATATAATTGCCGGTATATATTTCTTTACAAGCTTTAATTTTAACCCACATATCAAACCTAAAATCAGATGAATATTTTAGAACTGCACCATTTAAAAAAATATTTTTCTTCGCAAAAAGCGGTAGATGATATTAGCCTGGAAATAAAACGCGGTAGTATTTTTGGGTTACTTGGGCCGAATGGGGCCGGAAAAACCACTTTATTAAGAATGATTACAGGTATATTTTATCCTGATAGTGGGTCCATACTGTTAGATGGTAAAAAATTTGACCCTACGAATGACATTATTAAAATTGGATACATGCCCGAAGAAAGAGGGCTGTATAAAAAAATGAAAATTGGCGAACAGGCCATGTACCTGGCACAATTAAAGGGTTTAAGTAAAACTGAAGCCATGGAAAAAATAAAAGCCTGGTTTATAAAGTTTGAAATGCAAAGCTGGTGGAATAAAAAAGTACAGGATTTAAGCAAGGGCATGAGCCAGAAACTTCAATTTGTAACTACAGTATTGCACAATCCCCGTTAATAATACTAGATGAACCATTTAGCGGGCTTGACCCTGTAAATGCGAACTTAATTAAAGACGAAATTTTTAAACTAGCTAAAAACGGCAGCACAATTATTTTTAGTACTCACCGTATGGAACAGGTAGAAGAAATATGTGATCATATTATATTAGTGAATAAAGGAAAAAAAATATTAGATGGTACGGTAAATGAAGTAAAACATAATTTCAAAGAAAATTTATACCGCATTGGTGTGCATTTTTTGCCTGAGCACTTGGGAACCTATCTTTTTGAAGTAATAGCACATAAACAAGATGAATTATTAATAAAGCTATCAGGCAATACTACCCCTAATGATGTGCTTCAATATTTTATTAACCAATCTGTAAGTATCAATTATTTCCAGGAAAAATTACCGTCCCTAAATGATATTTTTATCCGCATGGTAGAAGATACTGCAACAACAAGACAATTTTCAAATCAATAATCAAGCTGTTAACACTTATACTATGAATAAGACCTGGTTAATTATTAAAAGAGAATATAGCACAAGAGTAAGAAATAAAACATTTTTATTATCTACTTTTTTGTTGCCGCTGGTAATGGTTCTATTTGTTGCCGGATCAATATTTATTTCGGCTAAAAATTCAGGAAAAAATAAAATAGCCGTGAATGATGAAACAGGTATTTTTAAAAACAACCTGGCAGACAAAAGCGACAAAAGCATAGTTTTTATTTATACCGCTGATACGTCTGTAAACAAATTGTTAGACAGTAGTTTTGATGCATACATACATATCAAAGCAATTAAAAATAATTTAAATAACGATATAACTATTGATGTAAAAAAACAATTGAATAGCCGTACAGAAGATTATATACGAACCCAGATGAATATGGCTATGGAAAATAAAATGCTGGAGGATAATTTCAGCATGTCCCGTCCGCAATTGGATTCTATAAGAAATAGTGCCAGGACCATCAGCTTACAACAAACGAAGGGAGAGGGAAAAAATAAACAACAAATATATTCAGGCCTTACATATGGAATTGGTTTTTTTTGTGGCATATTGATTTATATTACGATGTTTATATATGGGGCGGCAGTAATGCGTGGTGTGATGGAAGAAAAAACAAACAGGATTGCAGAAGTAATGATTAGTTCGGTAAAGCCTTTTCAATTAATGCTTGGCAAAATAGTTGGCATAGGCGCAGTAGGGCTTACCCAGTTTTTACTATGGATAATATTAATTACAGGACTGGCCACGACTGCACATTTTTTTATACCTAACGACATTATGCAGCAAGTGCAGCAGATACAAAGCAATGGAGGTATACAAACTGGCAGTTCTGCCCAATTTAGCGAGGCTGCCCAAAATATTGCACAAGCTACTGATGCTTTACATTCGCTTAATTGGACAAAAATCATTGCCTGCTTCATTTTTTATTTTTTAGGAGGCTTTTTATTTTATTCCAGCTTATTTGCTGCTGTAGGCAGTGTAGTAAGTGATGATGCGCAGGAAGCACAATCCTTAATGCTGCCGATTACCATGCCAATCATTTTTGCCTTTATCATTATGGCGCAGGCTGCACAGAACCCCGGTACCCCGCTTGCATTTTGGGGTAGCATTATACCTTTTACATCCCCTATTGTAATGATGGGCATCGTACCGGCTGCGGGGGCTGTCAGTTGGTGGCACCTGGCACTTTCTATGGCATGCTTAATAGCCGGATTTTTAGCTACTACCTGGATTGCTGCAAAAATATACCGTACCGGAATTTTATTATATGGCAAAAAACCAACCTGGAAAGAAATGATAAAATGGACATTTAAAAAACCTTAAAATAATTTATTACTTTAATAATATAGTTGTGTAAGTTTTTTTCTTTACATTTATACGAATTATACAATAATCCGGAACTAATATTTATTAAACTCAACAACCCTTTTATGAAACAACAGAAACAACAGTATACAGCTGCTTCAAAAAGATTTTTTTAACCGCTTATCTGATTTTACTTTAAAAAATTGTACCCAAAATAACACTTTTAAACTTAATGCCTGGGCTGAATTGTGCAATATATACAAGGCACTGGAATCAGAAATAGATTTTTCAAAACAAGAAAACTTAGATGATATTAAAGCTTTTAAGCATCAATATTACGAATTTGCAAAACACAGTGTGCTTAACACCCGTATACTGGAATGGCCTAAAGGATACCAAGGCGATAATGAAACACTGGAGTACCTGTATAAAGGATATCCGGTATCAGACAATCTTTTAGGTAAGTATATAGATTTATATGCTATAAGCAGGACATTGGGTGTCGGGATACGTGAAAGAAAAGAAAAGCTTAAAGAATTACTGGTTAAAGAATTTTTTTCTGCAGACAATATTTCATTTAAAAATATTTTAAATATCGGATGTGGTTCGTCTAAAGAATTATATGAAATTGGCGTACAACTTAATAAATTAAACGGAAAGATTACCTGTGTAGATTTTGACCAGGATGCCCTTAATTTTTCGGAGATTACCTTATCCAGCCGGATGATTGATATGAAAAAATTTGATTTTAAAAGGTTAAACGTACTTAAGTTAGTTGATCCGCAATTTATGTTATCTAACTTAGGGAAATTTGATATTATTTACAGCGTTGGGCTCTTTGATTATATTCAAGATAAAGGTTTAATTAAAATATTTAAAACTTTATACGCTAATTTAAATGATGGGGGCAAAATAATTGCTTCTTTTAAAGATTGCAACCATTACTCAAATTTTGATTATCACTGGCTTGGTAATTGGGATGGATTTTATCAAAGAACCAAAGCTGAAGCTATACAATTACTTCAAAAATCAATTCCGGGTGCCGAAATTGAAATAAGCAAATCCACGATTGAAGCTATAAATTATTATATAATTAAAAAGTATAAAAATTCGGAGTATTAGCTTAAAAATATTAATTAATTTCTGTTGTTACGCCAGTATTACTGTCAGATGTACTATTTAACTGAAGCTTAATATAAGTCAATATTATTTTACAGTTAAAAAGCAAGCTTGCTAAAATTAATCCTAAAATTAATCCAACAACCGTATAACTAAGCGAAGATTTTTTTCTATATTAAATGGAGGTTCAGGATTATCCAATATTTTAATAATTGGTGTTTCCTTTTGCAATTTATAAGCAGCATTTTCTCTATTACTAACCGATAAAAAATATTGCTGCTGGATAATTTGTTTCTCTTGATTTAAATTTATTCTGGGCAAATTGTAGCGTTGTAATCCTTCATTAGCAAAAAAAGTAGTTTCATCAAGTTTAATCAAACGTTTATCAATTACTTGCATCACGTTTAAAATTGAATCAGTTTTTTTAACTGCAAATTCATAATCCAATTGTGCTTTTTCTTTTTTTAAAGAAATGTAAAATTCTGATATTTTATCAATATAAGCATATGAAATAAGCCTGACTAATATACGATTACTATTTTTAAATTCTAATTCCAATATGCCATTTTTATTAATTTTTGCTGCTAGTCCTTCTCTTAAAAGCGAAACCCCGACATTAATTATACCCAAACTATCTTTAGGAATATCAATATACTTATTTTTTAAAAATCCTGCATGCAGATTGTGTTCTTCAATAAGTAATCGTGCAAAATTTTTATTGCCAAACTCTACAAGATCAGGGCGTAAATTGGCAACTTCTTCACTTGTTCTCCGACTCGTTGCTAATTCAATGATATTTATAGAAGCCTCATTACTGCTAAAAGCCTTACTGTCACCGCCACCCAAAATACTACTAATTGAAGAAGTTGATAAAGCAACATTGCTACTGCTCCCTAAAGAAAACACAGTAGCTTTGGATATGTATTTTATCACACTTCTTTGTGCAACAATATAAAATGCGGCTCCAAAAATTGCAGCAATTAAAAGTATAAGCAAACTAAATTTTTTTGACCGCCTTACAAAATGACTAATGATTTCGCTACTATTCATAAAATAAACTTATCTGATAATACTTGCTATAATAGCTCCGGTAACTATTGGAACACTGCCAACTACTAATCTCAATAAAAAATCGCCCATTTGTATTCCCTCAGGCCTTACAGGTACATTAACGGTACATCCCTCTTCGACTTTAGGATAAAAATGAAAAAAAAGAAAATTAAAAGTCCGTTTACTTTTTCCATTAGCATATGTAACATATATTCTACTTCGCCATGGCCTGACTCCAAATCCACCTGCCCTGCTTATATAATAGCCAATATTGGTATGCTCCTTGTCAAAGGTAAGTTTAAGAGGTGATTGCACTACGCCTTTTACACTCACAAAAGGATTAATTTCCGGCACGTATACAACATCACCTGCCTGTAAAATAATATCATGTTTAGAATTCCGGTATTTTAAAGCTTTATATAATTCTATACTTACAGGTTCGGCATTGGCTGCCTTAAGGGAATCCAAATCCACACCATCCGGAACATTTGCTAAATCTGCTTTTTTTGCGGTTATATTATCCCGGTAAAATTGGGTTTTTTTCCTGTATAAAATTGCTCCGCTTAGATCTGCATTTTCCCTGATACCGCCTGCTCTGTCAATATATGATGATAACCTTTCATGATTATTTAATTTAGGATATGCACCGGGATATAATACTAACCCATCCAGGCTGATTAGCTGCTGAAGTTCAAAAACAGGGTTTTTACGAATGTACACCTGGTCATAAGGTTTTAATACAATATTTGCGGACGCAGTATCTAAAGCCAAGCTGGGGTTTATTTTTATTGTTCTCACAACAGTCCTTGTTGGCTGTTGCATATTTTTAGATGAGTCCACATTTAAAACGCTGGAAATTTCAATTCTTCCATATTCTGCCGACTGTTTTAACCCACCAGACAAATAAATAAGATCCAGTAAGGTCATCCCGCCATATTTGCCTATCTTTTGCGGCTTTCTCACTTCTCCAAATATTTCCACATAGGCTTTGTCATTAAATTGATTATTATCAAAAATCATGATTAAATCATTAGTTAACAACTCAATATTATTTGTATTTCCCTGCTCATCTTTGGAAATACCAGTCAGGTTTATTTCTATTTTATCAGTTTTAATACTAGTACTATCGGCGGCTCCCCTAAATATATAGGCCCTTTGTAAATAAGTATTTGGAGTAATACCGCCCGCCCTGTTGATAACATTAAACAGCCTGTCCCCTTTCCGTAATTCATAAATGCCCGGATATGCTACCGCACCATGAATTTGTATTTTATTAATTAATCCGGGATTAATGGTTGCTACCCTTACAATATCTCCATCAACAAGAGCATAGTCTTCATCATTCAACCTATTATCTGTAGTAGGGTTGATAATAGCAGTTGCATTTACATCTTTAATTACTTGCTTTTCTAATTCTGTACGGAAAACTTTCATACCGCTGCTAAGTGCATCATTTAAAAGACCACCAGAGTATTTTAATAAAGCTTTTACTCCTTCATCCTTTTTTAACTGGTAATACATCGGGCGTTTAAACCTCCCCTCTGCCTTTACTCTTTTTTCTACTGTTGTTAATATTACAAAATCATTATTTTCTAAATAAATATGCTTACCAAAATCACCCGTTGTTAAATATTTATATACATCGAGTATTTCAATAATTTGCCCATTCCGTTTAATTTGTATATCTCTCAAATTGGCCATATATGTAGGACCTCCTGCTAAGGCAATAATATTAAAAGCATTAGTAAAAGCAGATACTGTAACAGGCCCTTGTGAATTTACTTCACCTGCCACATTTACATTTATAGTACGAGGCTGGCCTAATGAAACAGTAAAATTAGTACCCGCTGGCACTACACTCATAAACCTGCTTCGTATAAGAGACCGGGCATTCTCAAAAGTTAGCCCCTGAAGATAAATCTTACCTAACCCTGTAGGAAATATTGAACCATCCCGGGCTACTGTATACTCAAAAGTAGCTTCTGCGCCACCCCATAAAGAAACAATTATCTGATCATTTACCCCAATCGGATAATCCAAAGGAGGTGTGGATAGCTGGCTGATTGCCGCAACTGTTCCCCCCAGTAAACAGGTGCATACCATATGTATCTTCACCCGTAATTGCAGACTGTGGGGTTGATTCTCTTTTTAAACTGTCTTTATCTACTTTATCAATACTACTTTTATCGGTTCCTAAACGATTGTCTCCTGGATTTAAGTTTTTATCTTTTAAAGCCTGGTAAAGTTGGGCTGGAGGTAACTGCGTTGCAGATGGCGGAAGCTCAACCGGGTTCCCATCAACAGGATCCTGTGCGCTACCTATAAAACAAAAAAGCACTAATATTAATGTAACTAAAATTGCTTTATGCACTCTTAAAAAAAAATTATAAAAATATGCAAACATTGGAAATATTAAATTTAAAATTTGGCAAATATAGTAATTATTTTAGTGGGGCTTTTAATGATAAATTAAACTCATTCCAGACTTCATTTACCACATCTGCAGCAGGTTTTATTTCATTAATACTACTGCTTACCTGTCCTATTTCCAACTCTCCATCAAGCATATTGCCTTCAAACATACCTTTCTTTGCCCGTCCTTTCCCTAATAAATGTAATAAGGTTTGTACAGTTGCGCCTGCCTGCTCTGCCTGATAAACTTGTTCAAAAAAATTATTTTTTAATAACCTTACAGGTGTTAGTTGCTTTAGCAATAATTTGGTGTCTCCTTCTTTTGCCGCTAACACGGCATGCTTAAGAGTTAATATGGCAGGAAGCTTCAGGTGTTGCTATAAAGCGGCTGCCTATCTGTACCCCTGAAGCTCCGAGTGTCATTGCAGCAAACATTTGCCTGCCCGTAGCAATACCGCCTGCTGCAATTACAGGAATGGTTACAATTTTGCTTACTGCAGGTATCAATACAAAAGTTGTAGTTTCTTCTCTTCCATTATGCCCGCCTGCCTCAAAACCTTCTGCTACTACGGCATCGCAGCCTGCCTCCTGCGCTTTTAATGCAAATCTGCTGCTACTTACTACATGCACAACAGTAATATTATGCTGCTTTAAAAGAGGCGTATAAGTTGCAGGATTGCCAGCGCTGGTAAAAACAATAGGCACTCTTTCATCAATTATGGTTTGTATATGCTGATCAATGTCCGGGTATAATAATGGAATATTTACGCCAAAAGGTTTGTTTGTCGCAGCCTTACATTTCCTGATATGTTCTTTCAAAATATCAGGATACATGCTTCCACTGCCAATTAAACCTAATCCACCGGCGTTGCTTACTGCGCTGGCCAGTTTCCAACCGCTGGCCCATATCATACCTGCCTGTATGATGGGATAATCAATTTAAAAAAGTTGTGTTATCTTATTCTGTAACATTCTTAATTAACCTATGATTTATTAAGTTAAAAGCACTTTGAAATGCAAAGTAGGCAATTTTATAATTAGAAACAAACTATTTTCAATAACCATAAATAAGGGGAAATTATTTATTCCCTGATCCCCCCGCCTAAATCCATTGCAGTATTATCACCTATATTCAGGTTTCTGCTTACGCCTTTTACCTCTGCGTCGCTACCAATTAAAGAATTATTCAATACTATCTCAAAAAGGTTAGAATATGAGCCAATAATGGAATCTTTTACTATTGCATGGTTTAGCTTGGTAAACTCTCCTATAGTTACATAAGGACCGATTACAGAATTTTTTATAATACACCCTTCTGCAATGTTTACAGGTGGAATAATAATAGTATTCTCAAAAAAATGATTACCCGTCTGCACATTTCCACCAAATTTTTTTAATAAAGTAGCATTTGATTCTAACAGGGTTTCCTTTTTTCCGCAATCAAACCAGTTTTGAACCCTAAACGACTGAAACTTTACATTCTCTCCTTCAATCATACACTGGATAGCATCTGTTAAACTTAATTCTTTATACACTTTTACCCCTCCTGCAATAACATTTTCAAGGCATGAATAAAGAAGCCCGGTTTCTTTTATTTTATATAATCCCACTAATGCCATATTACTCTTGGGAATTGCCGGTTTTTCTACTACGTGGCTTATAAAACCATCAGTTTCTATCTCAACTACACCAAAATTTCGTGGGTCATCCACTTTTTTCACACCTAACATGGAATAAGGAGATGCTGCAATCTCTTTTACATCATACTCAGCTATTGTATCGCCTAATACAATAAATACCTCATCATTGCCTACTATCTCTTTTGCCAGGTATATGGCATGCCCGGTGCCACGCCTTTCATTTTGCTGTATAAAATAACAATTTAAATGAGTGTATTTAAGCTCTACATAGTCCTGTATTTTTTCTCCCAGGTAGCCAATGATGAAAATAAAATCTTTTATACCAGCCTCATACAATTGATCCACAATTATGCTAAGTATAGTTTTACCTGCAAGAGGTATCAGCGCCTTTGGCTGTGTATATGTATGCGGCCGTAGTTTTGTGCCTGCACCGGCAACGGGAATGATTGCTTTCATAATAATAATTTCTCAATCACTTTAAAAAGTGGTGAATTTAGGAATTTTATTAACATACCTTCGATAATTACGTTATCTGGATATAGGCCACTTTAACCGCAACAATTATATTTGCAACAAAATAACCAACACATGCAAAAAGATACTACTATTTTTAACCTGATCGATAGAGAATTACAACGCCAAAGAGAAGGCATTGAATTAATAGCGTCAGAGAACTTTACATCGTTACAGGTAATGCAGGCAATGGGCACATCACTTACCAATAAATATGCAGAAGGCTATCCGGGCAGGCGCTATTACGGAGGTTGCGAAATAGTAGATCAAATAGAACAATTAGCAATAGACAGGCTGAAACAAATATTTAATTGTGAGTATGCTAATGTGCAACCCCACAGCGGTGCAGGCCAATGCTGCACTAATGCTGGCCATATTGCAGCCTGGTGATAAAATTCTTGGTTTGGATTTGAGCATGGGCGGCCATTTAACCCACGGCTCCCCGGTAAATTTTTCAGGAAAATTATATAAGCCATCTTTTTACAGCGTAAAAAAAGATACAGGCCTGATTGATTATGAAATGCTGGAAGAAAAAGCACGTACAGAAAAACCTAAATTAATTATTTGCGGTGCAAGTGCCTATAGCCGCGATATTGATTATGCAAGGATAAGAAAGGTTGCTGATGAAATCAGTGCATTTGTATTGTGCGATATGGCCCACCCCGCAGGGTTAATTGCCAAAGGTTTATTAAGCTCTCCTTTTGAGCATTGCCATTTTGTAACCAGTACCACACACAAAACCTTACGTGGCCCACGAGGTGGCATCATTTTAATGAAAAAAGATGTAGAAAATACTTTTGGCTTAAAAGATATGAAGGGCAATGTAAGAATGATGAGCAACCTGCTGGATATGGCTGTTTTTCCCGGCACACAGGGAGGGCCGCTGGAACATGTAATTGCAGCAAAAGCTATTGCCTTCGGCGAAATTTTAACTGATGACTTTACGATTTATGCCAAACAAATCATTGCCAATGCACAGGCCATGGCTAAAGCGTTTATGCATAAAGGTTATGATATTATCAGCGGTGGCACTGATAACCACTTAATGCTGATAGATCTCCGCAATAAAAATATTACCGGAAAAAAAGCACAGGAAACTTTGGACAAAGCTCACATCACTTTAAATAAAAATGCAGTTCCTTATGATGATAAAAGCCCATTTGTAACCAGCGGCATACGGGTAGGTGTACCCGCCATTACCACCCGAGGAATGAAGGAAGGACACATGCAGATAGTAGTAAATTTTATTGACAAAGTATTGATGAATATTGATGATGCAAAAACAATTGAGGAAGTGAAAAATGAAGTGAAAGAATTTATGTTGCAGTTTCCTTTGTATCCGGAATTAGCATAAGATATATTTTGGCTACGCCAAAATATGAAAATAATTTTTGTTACCAGCTGTGGTTCTTTGGGCAGCATCGTTGCCACGCTCGGTTCATCGGCAGTACTGCTATTGCGCTTTGATTGGAGTGGTTTGAAATATAATACGCAATATTATTGGCATTTAATAAATTGCGTATTATTTTTTTAATTGATTGATTATTAATTAATTTTTTTAAAAACATGCGCTAATATTGGAGTTAGCTGCAATACCATGGACACACCCTAACAGTTCAAAAGTGAGTATCTTTGAAACAAAACAGTAAGCCCAAATGAATAAAGACGAATTTTTAGAAGCTCTTCAAAAAGAAGTTTTAGAATACAATAACATAATCGCAACCGACAAAGGGGACTGGATTGTTAAAGGATTTATCGACATCTCACGAAAAATCTACACTATTTCGGTAGACACAAAAGTGGTATCAAAAGTTATCGAGTTACTGCTAATACCAGAGTTTGAAAAATTTGCTCAAAAGTATGACTTGACATTAGAGAATCAAACTAAGCAAAACTTTTATCCCGACCTAACCTTCATATCCAATAAGTCTGGAGAAAAATTTGCCGTTGACATAAAAAGTACCGTTAAGGACACAAACAATAAAATTAAAGGAATGACATTGGGTACTTTTCAAGGCTATTTCCGTAACAGGGGATAATAAAAGGGAAAGTATTACATATCCATATAACGAGTATTCCGCACACATTGTATTAGGTGTGCTTTATACTCAAGTGAACGACAAACCAAACGAAAAAGATGTTTATACATTGGATGAATTAGAAAAAATAGAATCTGTCATTAGAGATTTTCAATTTTTTGTTCAACCTAAATATAGAATTGCATCAGCAACAAAAGGCAGTGGCAATACAAGAAATATTGGCTCAACAAAAAGTATAGATGAATTGCTTAATGGTACAGGAATTTTTGCTAAATTGGGTGAACATATTTTCGATGACTATTGGATGTATTTTGTTGACGAACAAAGCTCAAAAGAAAAGGGTATTCCAAGACCATACAAAAACCTTAAAAGTTATCTGGAATATAAGGAAAGAGGAATTGAAACCTTAAACCAGAATAAAGAATTTATCGAAAACCTAAAAGAAGAAGAAGAAACAGAAGCTGACGCAGAAACTGAAAACGATGACTAAAAAAATAATAGTTCCGCCCATAAAAAGCCAAGGCATCAAGACAAAACTTGTACCATGGATTATGGAACTTGTGCCTGAAATAAGTGGCAAATGGATTGAACCGTTTTTAGGGACAGGCGTTGTTGCTTTCAATGCTAACTTCAAAGAAGCAATTCTAAACGACACTAATCCGCATATCATAAATTTTTACAAGGGTATTCAGACAAAGGAAATTACTGCACCCTTAATGAAACAATATCTTGAACAAGAAGGCGAATTATTGAGTGTTGCAGACGATAGCGGCTATGACCATTATCGCAAAGTACGTTCTCGTTTTAATGGAGGTGAATATTCACCTTACGATTTTATCTTTCTTTCCCGTGCAGGTTTTAACGGCATGATGAGATTTAATAACAAAGGCAATTGGAATATTCCTTTTTGCAAAAGCCCGACCGTTTTGCACAGGCTTACATAACAAAAATTACCAATCAGGTTTCTACGGTTTCAAAAATCATCAAGCCTGAACCAGCATGGACATTTCATAATAAATCATTTGCAGAGATTATTCCACTTGCGACTGAGAATGACTTTATTTACTGCGACCCACCCTACTACGGCAGATACGTTGACTACTACAATGGTTGGACTGAGCAAGACGAAGAATTGCTTTTTACACTATTGAGCCAAACAAAAGCCAAGTTTATTCTTTCAACATGGCATCATAACGATTGGCGGGCAAATGACATGATTGAAAAGTTTTGGAATAAGTTCAACATTGTAACAAAAGACCATTTTTATCATTCAGGCGGTAGTATTGAAAATCGCAAGACAGTTGTTGAGGCTCTTGTTTGCAACTTTGACCTTGACCACATTCAAGGACACAACCATGGACTTAAAGAAAAGAACAAGCCTGAACAATTAACACTTGAGTTAGCCTAAGCGAAATGGTACTGCAGCTTACATGGGGTTTGCCAAAATGGGGGCGGACGGAAGCCGTGTTTCAACTTTTTGTTTTTCAATTTGGCTTCATATCCAGCTTGACGGTATTAATTTAGCTTCAGTTGGCCGGGCGGACGGAATTCTATTTCCCCTACTTCGGCAAGCCCTGTTCGTTACCTGCAAGCGTAGTGCGACACCCGACAAAATTTGAACGACAAAAATGAAACGACTAACAACAATATTGACAATGGGATTTTTAGCGACATTATTTGGCTGTGGACAGAACAAATCCAATGACACGACTTCCGACAATTCAACAACCCAACCAATAACGAAACCAGTTGAAAATATTACTGCGACAAAAGACCAACTTGAAAGACGAGCAAAATCGGAGGAATTTTGCAAATCAAAGAACATTCCTGTTTATACAAATCCGAACTCATTATTTGTTGACCCAGAGGACAAGGTAACAATCAGGACACAAGATGAAGTTGTGGACAGGGCTTTGGCACTTTGTTACATTGGTTTGAAAAGTGAAGGGCTTGAAGAAAAGCACTTAAACAAAATGGACAAGGATTTTAATATTTCGGCAAAATTGTCTACCAACGAAAAAGATTATGCGACGGCAACACAACCAACCGAACAACAAAAAACTGATGCCAATTGGCGATATGAAAGTTTACACGTTATGCTTTGGGCGTTAGGTTTTATCGACACGTTAAAGTATCCCGACCAAATGTGTAATGTAGCAAATGACGTGAAAATCATTCACGATTTGACAGAACAACAGTTTAGACAAAAAGCAAAATTAAGAACCATAAAAGAAATTCTTGACCAAGCAGACCTAATCTTACGACTTGATTGGGCTTGCGTAAGTGCACGAGTAAAAAACGAACCAGCACCAAGCGGACTTGACAAAAGTGTTGTTTACGAACGACATTATTCTTTAAATTGGCTTATAAAATTTATGAACCAAGAGTGGGACAAAGTGACGACCGACACGTAGAAAACGCCAGCAGGTAACATTGCATTGGCATTATGGCGGCTGACGGATATAGGCTCAACATTTTTATTGCTATTTAGCTTTTGTACTACTCCGCCCAAGAAGTGTTCCACGAGCCTGCCCTCCATAATACATTAAGAATTAGGGGTAATACTGTGATTGAAGAAAGAACTGTATTTGTAGGCTATCCTCCAATTCCTAATTACCAATTCCTATTGCTTTTTTCAACTCTGCCTCAAACTCCTCAGGCTTCATTTGCTCTTCAAAAAATTTCCGATAACCCGTTTTATTATTTATAATTAATGTAGCCGGTATAGATCCGCTCCAACTGGAATCTATAGCCGGGCAGAAAACATCTGCATTGGTTTCATCCAGCCAAACTATTGGCACATCATAATTATTTTTGGCAGCATAAGTCGCAATCCTGTCCGGAAAAAAAGCCGGAAGGTCTAAGCTTACTAAAAGTAGCTGTACGTTATTATCCTTAGCATATTTTTTTGAAGTGCTTATTAAGTAAGGTATTTCCTCCACACAGGGTTTACAAAATGTAGCCCAGAAATTAATTACATAAACACTGTCATTCTGCTTTTCATAGTATTTTACCACATCACTTATTTTATAAGCAGGAATGGTTTGGGCCGTTGTATTTAAGCTGCATAAAAGTATAGCAGCCACAATATATTTTTTCATAATCTTAAAAATAATAAAATATCAGGCATATAGCTAAAAATACCTGTTAAAATAAGGTTTTGGCTAATCCCCTATTTCAAAGTATTTTCGCAGCGAATTTGAGTATTGGGAGTTTAGGTATTGAGGTATTAGGTATTGAGGTAAATTACTAATTAACCACTTCCATTTCAACAATTTAACATATTAACATCTCAACAATAAATCAACAAACATGGCATACGATGTAATTGTATTAGGTAGCGGCCCGGGTGGATACCCTGCTGCGATAAGGGCCAGCCAATTGGGTAAAAAGTGGCAATTGTGGAAAAAGAAAGCCTGGGTGGTGTTTGCCTTAACTGGGGCTGTATCCCTACAAAAGCTTTATTAAAAAGCGCCCAAGTGTATGAATATACCAAACATGCTGCCGATTATGGCATTACCGTAAACAATCCTGTACACAATTTTGAAGCTGTAATAAAACGTAGCCGTGGTGTAGCTGATAAAATGAGCAAAGGCATACAATACTTGATGAAGAAAAATAAGATTGATGTGATAATGGGTTTTGGAAAATTAGCAGCACCGGGAAAACTGGAAGTAACATCGACCGATGGAAAAAAACAAATACACGAAGCTAAAAATATCATTATTGCAACTGGTGGAAGAGCAAGGGCATTACCCAGCTTGCCAATTGATGATAAAAAATTGTTGGATACCGCCAGGCTATGGTATTGCCGCAGCAACCAAAATCTATGATTGTTGTGGGTAGTGGCGCCATTGGTGTGGAGTTTGCTTACTTCTATAATAGTATGGGCACTAAAGTTACTATTGTAGAATTTTTGCCCAGGATTGTTCCGGTAGAAGATGAAGATATCAGTAAAGAACTGGAAAAACAATACAAAAAGCAAGGCATTGAAATAATGACCAACAGCGAAGTGCTAAGTGTGGATACCAGCGGTAATGGCGTAAAAGCCAAAGTAAAAACAGCTACAGGCGAAGTTACTTTGGAAGCAGATGTGGTATTAAGCGCTGTGGGTGTAGTAGCCAATATTGAAAATATTGGTTTAGAAGAATTGGGCATCAAAACTGAAAAAGGAAAGATAATTGTAGATGCGAATGGCCAGACTAACGTGGCAGGCATATACGCAATTGGTGATTGTACGCCAGGCCAGGCTTTAGCACACGTGGCTTCTAAAGAAGGCATTAATGCGGCAGAACATTTGAGCGGCCATAAACCTGAGCCAATTGATTACAATAATATCCCTGGATGTACTTATTGTACGCCTGAAATTGCTTCTGTTGGTTATACTGAAAAAGCGGCCAAGGATGCAGGCTATGAAATTAAAGTAGGTAAATTTCCTTTTGTAGCCAGTGGAAAAGCAGTTGCCGGCGGGGCTACAGATGGTTTTGTAAAGGTTATTTATGATGCAAAATATGGGGAATTTTTAGGTTGCCATATGATCGGCACTAATGTAACTGAAATAATTGCAGAAGCGGTTGTGGCCCGCAAACTGGAGACTACAGCACACGAAATATTAAATGCCATACACCCTCACCCTACTATGAGTGAAGGCTTAAAAGAAGCCACAGCAGCGGCATATGGCGAAGCTATAGATATTTAATAAATAACCTATTAGAAGCTGTATCAAAAGAAACTTAAGCTTTTGTTACAGCTTTTTTATTTACAAAAATAACCAGGGATGAAAAAAGCATTTGCACCTTTGGTAAATAATAAAAGCAAAATTATTATTTTAGGAACTATGCCCGGAGAAAAATCTTTAAAGCTCCAGCAGTATTATGGCCACTCATCTAATCACTTTTGGAAAATCATTTTTGCCTTATTTGAAAAAAAATGGAGCGCTGATTATGATCAACGTAAACAACTGATCCTGGAAAATAATTTAGCTTTATGGGATGTGCTGGCATATTGCGAACGCTCAGGCAGTGCGGATAATAATATAAACAATGAAACAGCTAATGACTTTGAAAAATTTTACAAACAATATCCACAAATAAAAAATGTATTTTTTGCAAGCAGGCAGGCTGAAAAATATTATGATACATTGGTAATAAGAAAACCCGGCAGAATATATTATACCTTGCCTTCACCGAGCAGCGCCAATGCATGGAAAACTTTAGATGAAAAAATAAAAGATTGGAAAATAATTATAAGAATACTTAACAATAATTAAAATTTATTATTTCATTTCGGTGCGCTGTTTGTTTGCTGCGTATCATTATTCATTTAAATTATCCACAATGAACAAAGTATTCACTATTAACCATGTCGACTACCACTTTATCAGACCAGACAATGCACCTTCAATAAAAAATAATGTTATACAAGTAGGCCTGTTTTACCAGTTTAAAACTTTATAATTAATGTGACTATTTTATTACGGGCTGGAAATTTCCAGCCCGTTTTTATTTAAGTATTTTACAAGTTTATTATTAATAAATTTGTATATAATTTGTCATACACTCATAATAACTGATAGAATGAATAAAACAATTATTGCAGGCATTTTACTTTTCTTAATTTCCTGCAACAATACGGATGTACCGGAAACCGATCCTACCCTTGTACCTGAAACCATTGCGGCACCAGCGCAACTATCTTATAATATTATTAACACTTACCCACATGACACCAGCGCTTATACACAAGGACTGCAATTTTACAATGGAAAATTATATGAGGGAACAGGTGATTTTGAAACTTCATCAATACGCATAACAGATATTAAAACCGGTAAAGTAGAAAAAAAGCATATGATGGGATCAGATAAAATTTTTGGTGAAGGAATTACAATTTTTAAAGACAAAATATACCAGCTTACCTGGACCAGCAAAATTGTATACGTTTATGATATAAAAAATATTGATGCACCTGTTGCCACATTTAAGTGGCCATATGAAGGGTGGGGAATAACCAACAATGGCAGTGAATTAATTATTAGTGATGGCAGTGCAAATCTATATTTTGTAAATCCTGATGATTTTAAAGTTAAATCCACCAAGCAGGTAAGGGATAATGCCGGGCCTGTTTTGCATTTAAATGAATTGGAATATGCTGATGGCTTTATTTATGCCAACGTTTACCAAAGTGATTATATTGTAAAAATCGATCCTTCAAGTGGATATGTTACAGGTAAAATAGACTTACCTGGTTTACTGGAACAATATGCTCCAAAAGAAATAACTCCGGGCAGAACAGATGTGCTAAATGGAATTGCATACGACAGCACAAACAAAAAATTTTATATTACAGGAAAGCGCTGGCCAAAGCTTTTTGAGATAGTATTAAATTAATTTTTTTGCTGAATAGAAAAACGAAAGTACAAGAGTGCGACCCCGCCTTCGGACGGGGCAGGCAGCCAATGAAGCTTAATCATGGAACAAAAGCTAAGTACAAAAACTACTTTATTTTTTCGGTAATGTACTGAAAAATGGTTGGTGGATTTTTCCAAGAAAATTCTTATAATGCGTCATCTAATCTGAAGAGGAAATAAGCTCTGGTGGAGACAAACTTATCAGCAATAAGATTAGAGCTTATACTGAAAAAGAGCAGCGTTTTGCTGCTCTTTTTATGCATTTTCTGGTAAGCCCAATGGCTTTAAAAACTCATTTTTTGTTAGAAAATATACATACCACTTAATAAAGTTGATTCTGTTTTTTGGAGTAAGACCCCTGTGTAAATCTAAATGATTTTTTAAATGGCTAAAGTAACCTTCTATGCCATTTGTTGTATGAGGTATTTTAAGGTTAGATAAGTAATGAAACATATTAGGTAAAGCTCTTTTATGGTAAAATAGGATCGCCTTAATAATTTGTGAGTGTACCAATATCTTTTAGAATTTTCCTTAAATGTTTTCTCATTAATATATACCTTATGTATTACATACCAGTTATCAAGTTGTTTAATCCAAAACAACTTATCATTGTGTGTTTTATTCTCAGCAGCATTAAAATTAAACCTCGAAGTTGCTGGCCTGATTCATGCTTGGGATAGCGTGTAAGCCACAACAGGCACATACGCTGGATATGGACAAGGCAACGCTGCACTTTAACATCAGATATAGATTTTTTGATTGCTTTTAATATGCTTTTATGGCCATCGGTGGTAATACTTTCTAATTGTAATCCTAAGCGAATAAGGTTATCTAAATCCTCTTTAATTTCTACATAATGTTCTCCATCAGAAAATCTGATAAGCTGTGTATATCCATCTAAATCATCCTGGTAAGCCAATAAACAAAACTTTTTAAAATAAGTAGCATCTATTCTAAGATTTACCTGGCCTCTTTTAATAATTTTTATCTGAGGCGCTTGCTCAAGTAGCGTATAAAATGTTCGTTGAAGTGTATCTATTGAATAACCACTGTCCTGATAATGTCTTATAAGTTTGTCGTTCCAATACCCATTTTTTAAACCAGGTAAACCGATTTTTTATACGCTGTTCTTTCCTGTTAGAGGTAAATAAAATCCCGCAATTTTTGCACTTAAATCTTTGTTTACCATGGCGTTTTCCCCAGCCAATTACCTTCAGCTGCCCACATGACCAGCATCGCTTTTTTTTTGAAATGTTCATAAAAATAAAAGTTTGATGAAACACGTTTCATCAAACTTCTGTCAAATCTTTTACTATAATACTTCTTAGCAGTTTTTAACAACCATTTTTCAGTATTATACCTGGAGAATTAGTTGTACCAAAAACCCCGTAATGGCATAAAATATGCACAAAACGGGGTAGCAAAATCCTTTTCAACTGTACCACAATTTATTATTTTCCCCTCCTTTGGATATACAATTAATTGTATCGTTGCACAAACCTTATGTACGCCCCATCATCCGGGGCAAAGAAGTAAGTATGTTTTTAATAATATTGTTAAGATCATGAAAGCTCCAGAAAATTATTTCGACATCAGCTGTCAAATTCTTCATGGCATAATCAATCGAAATAAATATTAAGAAATTAGCGCCAAAATAATAAAATTTATCATTCTTTTTGTCTATTAAGTTAAATTTGAATTATACTAGCATATCAAACGCACAATTTTTCTTGTAATCACTGTAGCCAGCTTACCCTCCAACCAATATGCCCCTGCCTCTTCTAATATTTTTTCATATTCAGATGGCTTTTTGTGCCCCTCTTCAAATAACTCAAACGGGAAATCTAAATTGGCACATTCCACAGCCGGTGATATATTTTTTAATCCGTATGTCCGTATAGTAAGCTCTTCATACTTAATTGGAGTATCAAAAACCTTTCTGTCCATAATATAACTTATCGCCCCTATTGTATCCCTTGGCCCATATCAGCGTCTATCAATTCCCTACGGGTAGTAACGACACTATTTTTTGATTACTTGTAAGCTGGATACTTTTAATTATAATATTTTGACGGACAGTTAATCCTGAATAAATTGGCGCATGCTGCCTGGCATTACGAAACCCTAAATGGTACAAAGCGCCATGCGTTTCACTCATGCAAACAGCAAGGTACATACCCATCATAAATGGAACAGAAGACTGGCCTTTTGGCGCTAATCCAAGTTTTTGTGCATATAATTGGCTGGTAACTACGATATCTTGCGAATAAAAAGCAGTTTGCCATAAACCCAGCAAAGATTCTGTTATCGTCATTTCAAATGGATTCGGTATCACTTCGCCTGCTTGTAGCTTATTATTGGCTATATGTTTAATCGCTTTACCTCTTAATCCGGGTTTGGCTTTTGGCATCAGTGCCTTTGCCTGCTCAAGCAAAAATAGAGAATCTTTTATATGAGGAGGGCCAATTAATTTGCCGCCTAATTTACCCATACCATCAGTAACCCTTGGTTCTATTAAGCCACCCGCCCATTTTGTTTTTTGCTGTAATATTGTAAGCTGGCCATTTTTTTGAGCAGCAAGTATTGCTTTAGCTTGCTCTATTTTTTTGGGTTCAGGAGTAAATACCCGTTTTATTGTTTTTATATGGCTGGAGTGTATCGCAGCCTTTCCGGTAAAACCATGTTTTTTTCCTGAAACACAAGACCATTCTAAACCAATCTTATCCTCGATATTAGTATAAGGAGTATCAAAAGGTTCTATGCCTGCGGCCCTACAAGCAAAAACAATGTCATTACGTGGAAAATCCAATGTTAACTTTACGGCACTATCGGCTCTGGTTAAACGAAATAAATCGCCGCTACCAAAAAGCATCCCAATATTTCTGCCACCGCCCGCTTTAGCAATTTCCAATGCATTAAAAATTGCTGCAGGTGTTTCTACAAGAACTATAAAACGATATGTACCAATAGGGATGCCTTTTTTTTGTTCTTCGGCAGACACTAAAGCATGCAGTTCATCCATATCATTTGCTGATTCAATCATTGTAACCAGAAAACCCAGTACTGAGGGCAAGCCTACCATTTTTTCTAAATCACGCAACAATTCTGCCCTTTCTTCCAACTCATTAATTCGTACAATAAGATTGCAATTCTGAAAAATGCCTTTTAAATCAGCATCAATAATTCCCTGCCTTGCTTCTTCCTTTAAATGGAGGGGAATTGAATCTTGTAAATCTGCAATAAAACAGTCTGCACCTATTGTAAGTGCTTTATGGTAAGCATATTGCGGAATAAAAAGTAACGAACGCCAATAGCGTACTTTAAGCTTGGTGTCGCTCCTTTTGTTACTTTTATTGACTTGTTTTTCATAGGCAGCAATCCCATCTTTTGCTATAGAACTAGTGGTTTCAGATTTATCAATACCAAGAGCTATGGGGGCTTCAATGGTATTTTTACTAACGTTATTTGACATGGATAGGTATTTTTACTAGTAAATATATTAGTATTTTTACTAAATTCAAATATTTTTGTATATTAATTTATTATAATTGCTAAAAACTTATTAATTAGCGATAAATAATACCAATCTGAAATATAAAACAGTCCATTTAATTTTGCCTCATCCCCAGCCCTTCTACTACAGTATAAATGTTGACAATTGGAATATTCGATTTATTTAATTTAATTAGTATGTAACAAACTAAATTAGAAAGTACTGACGTAAAAAGCAACATACCAAGCACTCAGATATGAGCACTTTTAAAATTTTATTTCTTCTTTAATAAGAAAATAATCGGTATTAAAAACGAAAACATGGAAATGTAAATTAACATGTTAGCAATTTCAGCAATTGTAATATATTTTATTTATTAAAGCCATAAAAAAAAGTAACAATAGGACTAAAATCATAGATATGGTATTTAATTTATCATCGATGGAAAAACGACAGAACTCAAAAGTAATTGAAACTTAGTATGATCTTAAAGGTAAGTTCTTCTCCAAATACAAACCTATGTTCAATAAAAGTTTGGGAACTCTATTCTACAAATTGGTTGCTGCCAGTTATTAGCGGTATTAAATAACTGTATTAATTAACTGGTGCTATAAATAATCGCACCATATTCGCAACCCGGGGACACAAAAACTAATAAAGCAGACAACTTAAAATATTAAAATTACATCATCATTTTTACGACCATTTCTTTTAATAAAGATGCATTAGATGTAGTACTGGTACTTGCTACGCCAATACTTTTTAATTTATAATGATGCAATAATAATATTAGTTTTTCTAACCCTTCCATGCCGTACAGCTTCATCGTTTGTAAGGCATTTTTAACAGCTTCAGGATTATTAAAGAATATGGACCTAAGGGCTGGCTCACTTTTATCAGCCAGGCCATATACAGATAAAATTTTACTAAAGCTGCTGTACAGCGCAGGTAATATCATCTGTATTGGCCCGGCTTTAGGATTGCCATCAAAGTATTGTATAATTATTATTGCTTTAGCCATATCCTTTTTGGCAATGGCAGCTTGCAGCTCAAATACATTATACTCTTTGCTGATACCAATATACTGTTCAATATGATCCTCATTTATCTCTTTAGCGCCTTTTAAATTTAATGATAATTTTTCTACTTCATTAGCTATCCTGCTTAAATCGTTGCCCAGATGTTCAGCAAGCAGCAATACAGATTTATTATTAATAGTATACCCGCTGTTTTTTACAAAATCAGCTATCCAGCCAGCAAGCTTATAATCCCGTATTTTTTCTGATGTAAATATTTCTGCATTAGACTTTAATAATTTATATGTCTTGGTGCGCTTATCTATAGTTTTGCCTTTATAACTGATAATAAAAACAGTAGATGTCAAAGGAGAATGGAAATATCCTTCAAGTTTGTCAATATCTTTTAAGTGCTGGGCTTCCTTTAAAATCACTAACTGGCGCTCTGCAAACATCGGGTATCTCCTGCAGGCATTGATTATAGCAGGCCAATCTGCATCCCTGCCATAAAATATGGTTAAATTAAATTCTGCTTCAGCGGAAGTTAAAATTTTATGCTCAGCATAATTTATTAATTGGTCAATATAATATTCTTCTTCTCCTTCCAGCCAGTAAACAGGCTTAAAAGCTTTTTTTCCATTCACCTAAAATTTTTCTACGCTCATGCTTGTACAAAATTACAAAAGTATGATAGGAATTTTTATAGCTTGTTTAAATTTAATTTATAGGATTAAAAAGTGGCCGGTGGGGCATGGCCACAGCGGCCAGCCGCATTTGATGTCCCCACTAACCACAAAATAGGCAATAAAAGTTATATTTTTAAACAGGCCCTTACTTTATTATTAAGGAATTATACGTGAATATTATCTTCTTTAAATTTTTTACAATAAATTTGTAAAACCTAAATATCCATTCCATGACATTCGAAAACTTTCCATCTGCCCAACCACCTCAATTACCAAAATCAAAACCATATACCAAAAATATACGTGAAATATTAACAGGCACATTATTAGCCGCATTATTGGTTACGTGGGGATATATTATTTGGGATAAAAACAAAACCAGGCAAATATTAAAAGAAACAAACTCCCAGTTAAACATCATTGCTGCAGAAAAAGATGATTTGAAAAAAATGCTGGATGATGCAACTCAACGCTACGATATGATAAAAACGAGCAGTGCAGAAATGCCGCATGGAACAGATAGCGCAATTATTAAAAAAAATAATGAAATTGAAGAAAAGAAAAATATAATTAACCAATTGCTTGCAAATGCAAATGCAAGCCGTGAACAATTAATGGAAGCTAAACGTTTAATTCTTTCTTTGAATGATGACATACAAGTTTACAAAACACAAATAGAAACTTTGCATGGAGAAAAATTAATATTAGCCAAAGAAAAAATAGCAATAATTTTAGAAAAAGAAAAAATCCAAAAGGATTATGATGCAGCTAAAGAATTAATAAGAAATAATGAAAAAACTATCGACATAGGATCTACCCTGCATGCCAGCAACTTTAACATCATTGGTATTAATGAAACAAAAAATGGCAAAGAAAAGGAAACTACCACTGCAAAAAGAGTTGATAAACTTCGTATATCTTTCCAGATAGATGAAAATATGATATCAAAATCCGGCAGGAAGGAAATCTATGTAAGTATTACTGCACCCAATGGCCTGGCTGTAGCTGTAGATGAATTAGGCAGCGGCACATTTAAAACCAGAGAAGGTGAAGATAAATTTTATACCAATAAAGTTGAAATTAATTACATGCAAGGGCAAATACAAACCGTAAGTTTTGACTGGAAACAAAATGAAAATTTTAATACAGGCGAATATAAAATTGAAGTATTTCATAATGGCTTTAAAATTGGTGAAGGATACCGCCGCCTAAAAAAAGGAGGCTTATTTGGCTAGAAAAATTTTGTATTAAAATAATGCCCTGATAGAAGCCCTGCCTGTATGGATTGTTTTAGTTATACCGTGTTTTCTTCCTTCATATTGAAGTGTAATTTCTATATTGCCTGCAAGACGTTTGGTATAATCAATATTCCATAAATAATTTTTGCCGGGCAGTAACCCGTCTAGCATGATATAACCTACAGGGGTATTGGCTGCTCCTGCGTATGCATCAAATTTAATTTGATTAAAAGTAAATTTAGCATTAAGCGTGCTGTTAGATAAAATGTTATATCGTAAGTCTGTTGTAACAGCATGATTAAATGATGATTCTACAGAATCGATAGTATTTTGCTTTTGAGTATAATTATAATTTAAGCTTACCCGGAGATTAGTTTTATATACATATACCAATGCCGGCTCTATACTTTTTTGATCAATTTTATAATTCCTGTTATTTAATTTTGGGCCTTGTGTAAACAGCTGGTTTTTAACCTGGCCAATAGTTAGGTTACTGATAAAATTCTTATTAAGCTGTAATCTTGTTTTGCCAACCAGTGTTTGTGTTTTTCTACTTTCAAAACCAAAGGACAATAAAGATTTCCCCGCTGTAACACTATGTGTTATATCAAATCCCCATTTGGTATTTGTACGGTTAAAGTAAAATGTATTAGATAAAAAAGAATTTAATGTAATTAAAGTAGTGTCTACTAACTGGCGGGTAAAAGGATTAAATTGAAACTGCCCGGTTGAAATATCTTTTTACTGATCTGCAAAGCTGAGGAGGTACTGGATTTAGATAATATTTTTTTAAGTCCTTTTACTCCTATCGGCTGGATTATGGCTTTGGGATTTAATTCAAAACTATAATTAAACTGTACAGAGTTGGCTTTTACATAATCATTACTGGGAGTAAATATCCGGACGTATTTTTTCTGGTCCTGGAATATGGCCAATTCAAATTCATTTAATTCCGGGATTTGATTACCGTTATAATCAATCCATGTATATTCCCCCTGCCCTGTAGGTACCTCTACAAAAGTAAATTCTCTTTTTTGCTCCTGTCCTGCTCCAACTTCATATAAAACATTACCATTCAGTAATCCTTTCCATTCATTTACAAAATATTCTGCTCTTCCCAAAACGCTTTCATCTGCTTTTTGCTTGCTGATAGCGGCATTAATAATATTCAGCCGCCGATAAGTACCATTAAATTTAAACTGGTGCTTTTCACTTTTCATTAATTCCGTAAAAAATTATAATTATCACTTCTATCCGCCGCATTAAATTACTTTGTATTGGCAACAAATCTTTTCTTGTAAAATAGTATACCCCCCATTTATTTGACTTGCTTTCATCCGATCTGAGGGATACCTGCCAGATATTAAAAGCAAAACTTAAGTTGGATAATGTATCATGTAATTTATCTTTTAGCTTATTGTGCTCGCCATTATAACTTAAGCCCAGCTGGATATTTTTATACTTACTTAAAATTTTATTGATGTTAATGGAAGGCCTTATGAATATACCATTTTGAAGGGTGCTGTTAAATGCAGTGCGATTAAATACGCTGGTGATTTTCCATCCATGGTAATCAAAAAAGTTATCTAAAATCTGCCTTATACCATTATAACTATCACTACGGTTATAGGTGTTAACCTCAAATCTTAGCCTGTTGCCTGCGCTATCATTTATCTTTATTGAGGCATTAGCCAGGTGTTCATCAGCGCTGCCAATATCAAATGGCAAGCTCCAGTCTCTTAAAAATTCTACATTTCTTAACCGCTCCAAAGGTTTAAATCTATCCTGTACAAATTCATAACCTGCATTTGTTTGCAGCTGCAAATTTTTATTAAGCAACCGTATATTTTTTCCGTCTTGCTGCAATTGAAATTTACCCGCAAACGCTTTATCATTACTTTTATCTTTACCCGAAAAAAGATTAATATCATAATTACTTACAGCAGTTTCTATCTTAACTTTTGTGTTATTATCAATTAAATATTCTGCACCTACGGAAAGCATTTGCTGTTGTTTGGGCGTTACCAATTTAATTACAGGTTCCCAATCGCCTTGCTTTACCCCATTTATATCGGGTGCTACCCAGTTGAATACTTTACCATTAGTAGCATTAAACAAAGGCATATAATTGCCCCTGCCCGGACCAATGTATGTAAAAGAAAGATTGTAAAGATCAGGTAACGAATCAGTGGTAAATACAAATATTGTTGCCTGCTGGTTACCATTATATAGTGTATCTGTTTGCCTGTATAAAATTTTACCGAGGGCAAAAGTATCTTTTACTGCATTTAAATAAAAAGCGGAATTTATGCTATCACCAATATCAGCAAGAAACTGTTTTTGCGGTATATCCAACACCTGGTTGATAGAGGTATTTTTAGCATCGGTATTGGTAAAAGCTCCAACCGTAAGCAATAATTTATTTTTGAAGTTTAGCTCATCATTGGCATAAACCTGGGAGTTTAAAAAATTTCTGTCCGCATATTCAAACTCAATTTGTATCCGGCTATCTTTGGTAATTAAGCGCCTGGGTGTAAAGGTCACTTCTGCTGTATTGTAGTTGATTATATAATCCTGATCTTCTCCACGCTGCATCAACTGGCCGTCAATAAATACCCGTTCAGTATTAGCCAGTACAACAAAGTAAAATTCATTATTTGCACTCGAAAGCCTGTATGGCCCCTGGTTGCCTTCTATAGGCACAATAATATTTCTGGTAAATTTTCCTTTGGCAATGGCGCCGCTCAGCAATAATGAATTGGAAATATTTTTGGTGATCCTGTTATCAGTGATAAAAGAAACCCCCTGCAGCCTTTTATAAAAATTGAGAAAATAATTCTTGCTCTGGCGGATATCAATATCCCCGAAATTTGCTTGCCAGCCTTTCTTTTTATTTGCAGAAAAATTCTATCGAAGTCTCTTAGGTCCTGCGTGTTACCTTCGGGCTGTATGGGAATATTATTATCGGTAATGGCTGCTGTAAGCTCCAGGCTGTCACCGATAAATCCGTTTAACTGCAGGTTCATGGTAGAGTTTACCACCGCATCCTGGTTGTTGCCAAAAGAAATGCCCCTGCCAAAACTTCCAACTGATTCAATATTTCCAAAATCGAGCAAAGGATTTGTTGGTGCGGTATATTTTAATGAAAATGGTTTTTCAGCAATAAAATTATTTTTTATGCTGTCATAATCAAACCCCCTTGCTACCGGGTTTAATTTAAAGGGAAACACACGGTAAGTAACCCTTACACTGTCAAAAGGCGGTTTTATTACCCATTGCAATGTTGCATTTACTTCATCAATAGTATAAGATGACGGCATAACATTTTCAACAATTACACTTTCCGGAACAATGCTGAGAGAATCTAATTTTATTAAGGAAGATGAAGTACTGATATTTTTTCTGCGGATATTGGATAGGGATGAAGGATTATCCTGGCCAATACAGAATTGTGCCGAAATAATAAACAATAAAATAAAATATAGCTTTCTTTGCTTCAAACTTAGTATAAGTTGTATAATCTAAAATTAATACTTATTAATAAGATAACTAAATATGTTGATTTGCTGCAAATGATGCCACGCAAAGTAATAAAAGAGCAAAGGCGCAAAAGGTAAATTGCATCAATCTACAGGAAGTCAAGTTTTAAAAACTTGACTTCCTGTAGATTGGGCTGAATGACTGCTCGGAACACGGATGAAGAGGATAAATGGATAGGCACTGATTTTTAATTTGTTTAATGGATATTCAACTGATCAATGGCTGCGGGGGCAGTGAAAACCGTAGCGTAGCGAAGGTTGTAACGAATAGGTACTGCCGCTGAAAAAAGCCTTGCTGCTGACAGCCCCAAAACAAAAAATTATTCTTCGGTAGTTAACCCGGCTGATAGATATTCTTTGTTTAACCTGGCGATATGTTTTACCGAGATCCCTTTAGGGCATTCAGCTTCGCAGGCATAGGTATTGGTGCAATTGCCAAAGCCTTCTTTATCCATCTGTGCCACCATATTTAATACCCTGGATTCTCTTTCGGGAGCGCCTTGTGGCAATAAAGCTAATTGTGAAACCTTTGCACTTACAAATAGCATAGCGCTGCCGTTTTTGCAAGCGGCTACGCATGCCCCGCAGGAGATGCAGGAAGCTGCAGAAAATGCTTCATCTGCATTTTTTTTGTCAACAGGAATGGAGTTGGCATCTACAGCATTACCTGTATTAACGGAGATATAACCGCCAGCCTGTATAATCCGGTCAAATGCGCTCCTATCTACCATTAAATCTTTAATGACGGGGAAAGCGTTGGCACGCCATGGTTCTACCACAATAGTATCCTCATTTTTAAAAGCCCTCATGTGCAGCTGGCAAACTGTATTTTCGTACCACGGGCCATGAGCCCGTCCGTTTATGTACATGCTGCATGTACCGCAAATACCTTCACGGCAATCATGGTCAAATGCAATGGGTTCTTTTCCTTCAATAATTAATTGTTCATTCAATACATCAAACATTTCCAAAAAAGACATTTCCGAAGATATTTCTTTAAGCTTTGTCTTTATTATTTTTTGTCTCCACACTTTAAGTGTAAGGTTCATATTGTAATGTTCCATGATGCTATTGTTTGTTTATCACCTCATCACCAACCGTTCGCCAAAGAAGGTGGGAATATTGGCAGTTTTTATTGCACTTGATATTAATTACTACACAAAATTAAATTAATATGCGCTAATGGAATGGAAAATTTTAAATTAATTTTGATTTTATTGCCGCTAAATTTGACAAATGAAAGTTTCTGCATTTACTTATGTAAGAAACGGGTTTAATTTTGACTACCCGTTTTTACAATCGATACAAAGTGTGCTGCCTGTGGTAGATGAATTTATTGTAGTGGTTGGAGATAGTTTTGATGAAACCCGTGACTCTATCCTGGCATTAAACGATGTAAAAATAAAAATTGTTGATACAGTATGGGATGAACAAATGAGGGCTGGCGGATATATTTTTGCGCAGCAGGCCAATATCGGGTTGGATAATGTATCTAAAGATGCCGATTGGGTTTTTCATATCCAGGCAGATGAAGTGATTCATGAAAAGGATTACCCAACGATAACAAAAGCGATGAAAGATAATCTTGCTGATAAAAGTGTGGATGGTTTTTTATTTAATTTCCTGAATTTTTTTGGAGATTATAGGCATTATGCGCCATCAAGAAGATATCATCAGAAAGAAATAAGGGTTGTACGCAATAATCCAAATATACGGAGCTACCGGGATTCGCAGGGATTTAGAATATTTAATGATCCTGCAAATGCAGTGAATGAGAAAGGGAAAAAATTAATGGTAAAAAAAATTGATGCTACGGTTTACCATTACAGTTATGTAAAAAGACCGGAAACCCAATTTAAGAAACATGTGGAATTTGGTAACCGGTGGGAGCCGAATGATGATTGGATTGAAGAAATGATCCGGATACATCCGGATGGCTTTGATTATAGTAAAATTGATTACCTGAAACTATTTAAAGGCACGCATCCTGCCATAATGCACCCAAAATTGCACAACAGGACTGGGTATTTAATTATAATCCGGCAATAAATAATATGACAGTGAAAGAAAAATTTTTAAAATTTGTAGAAGCCGTTACCGGTAAGCAATTTTTTATTTATAAAAATTATAAAATAATTAGATAGTTAACTCAGGTGTTAGTAATTCACAATAGAGAAATCCTATTTACACAAAAAAATATTGTTAACCTGAGTTGGGGATAAGAAAATTTAAAAAATTATAAGTATATAGTTATTCTACATTGAAATTAAGAGTAAAGAACTAATGCAGAGATTACAGTAGTACAAATGTTCAGTAAAGCTGTATGGCAGGAACGGGCAGTATTCGTTCCTTCCTTGACTTTTTTGCTACTTTTTGTGTCAAGACAAAAAGTAGAGTAATACAATTAATTGAAAAATAACGAATTATAAAGTAATTTAAACCGAACTCAGGTTGTTACTTTTTTTGCGAAAAAAAAGTAACAACGCCTTCGGACGGGACGTGCAATAAAGCCGTCTGAAAACAGCCTAAAATTTAAATAGCGAAGTCAAGTTTTTAAAACTTGACTTCGCTATTTAAACATAAAGTAACAGTTTAATTATTTATAAGACCTCTGTGATGGTTTTACAATCTCAAAAGTCAAAGGTTCTTTAACTACCTCCCACTCACTATCAGCTTGATACTTCCATGCGGCCACATAACTGTACTGTTCATCATTGCGTAAAGCTTCCCCTTCTTCAGTCTGGCTTTCTTCCCTGAAATGCCCGCCACAGCTTTCGTTCCTGTTTAATGCATCCAGGCACATCAGCTCGCCCAATTCAATAAAGTCTGCTACCCTGTTTGCTTTATCCAGTTCAGGGTTCATTTCGTTCACTCCCCGGGTATCCGTACATTTGTCCAGAATTCTTTTTCAATTGCTGTATTTCGGCAATAGCCGATTTAAGCCCTGCTTCGTTACGGGCCATGCCACATTTATCCCACATAATTTTTTCCCAGGCGTTTGTGAAAGCTTTCCACAGTTTGAGTGCCTTTAATATTCATCAGGGTTTGTATCCTTTCACTCACGGCTTTTTCAGTTTCTACAAATGCCGGGTGATCTGTGGATATGGAAGCAGTCCTGATTTCTTCTGCCAGGTAATTTCCCAAAGTATACGGAATTACAAAATATCCATCTGCCAGGCCCTGCATTAAAGCAGATGCGCCCAGCCGATTTGCACCATGATCGCTGAAATTGGCTTCGCCCAAAGCATACAGACCCGGCACCGTGGTTTGCAATTCATAATCTACCCATAAGCCTCCCATGGTATAATGCACAGCAGGATAAATACGCATGGGCATTTCATAAGGATTTTCACCGGTAATTTTTTCATACATTTCAAACAGGTTACCATACTTTTCCTGCACCACTGCCCTGCCTAATTTAATTAAAGCAGCAGCATCAGCATGGTCGTTTCCATGTTTGCCTGCTTCTATTTTTCCGTATCTTTTTATTGCGTCTGCAAAATCAAGGTATACGGCCATCTTCGTGGTGCCTACACCGTAACCTTCGTCACATCTTTCCTTTGCTGCCCTCGAAGCCACATCCCTTGGCACAAGATTGCCAAATGCAGGATACCTTCTTTCCAGATAATAATCTCTTTCTTCTTCAGGTATATCTACAGCTTTGCGGTTATCATCTTTTTGTTTAGGTACCCATATACGGCCGTCATTTCTTAATGATTCACTCATTAATGTCAGCTTACTTTGATGGTCGCCACTAACGGGAATGCATGTAGGATGAATTTGAGTAAAGCAAGGATTACCAAAATAAGCTCCTTTTTTATGTGCTTTCCAGATAGCAGTAACATTACTGCCCATTGCATTTGTACTCAAATAAAATACGTTGCCATATCCCCCTGTGCATAATAAAACCGCATGGCCAAAATGCCTTTCCAGTTTTCCACTTATCAAATCACGGGCTATTATTCCCCTGGTTTTGCCTTCTATGGTTACAATATCCAACATTTCGTGGCGGGCATACATTTTTACATTTCCTAAAGCTACCTGCCTTTCTAATGCACTGTATGCCCCTAATAATAATTGCTGACCAGTTTGGCCTGCAGCATAAAAAGTACGCTGTACCTGTGTACCGCCAAAGCTACGGTTACTTAATAAACCGCCATATTCTCTTGCAAAAGGAACGCCCTGCGCTACACACTGGTCAATAATAGCTGTGCTTACTTCTGCCATCCTGTGTACATTAGCTTCCCTTGCCCGGTAATCTCCACCTTTTACGGTGTCATAAAATAATCGGAATACTGAATCACCATCATTCTGGTAATTTTTAGCAGCATTAATGCCGCCCTGAGCGGCAATACTATGTGCCCGGCGTGGGCTGTCCTGGAAGCAAAATGCTTTCACCTTATATCCCATTTCACCCAAAGTAGCAGCAGCAGATGCCCCGGCCAATCCTGTGCCTACAACAATAACTTCCAGCTTGCGCTTGTTGGCTGGGTTTACTAATTTTACATGCCCTTTATAATCTTCCCATTTCTCATCCATTTTACCTTCGGGAATTTTTGAATCTAATGACATATTGTGTGTATTAAAATTAATCAGTTTGTATTTTTTTGTACTTAGCTTTTGTACTACTATTAAGCATCCTTGTGTCACTCACTTGTACATTTAAAGCTATATTGGACTATTAATTTGGAGTGCTTCTACTCTATCCACCTGAAATAAAAAGCAAGCGGCATCAATATAAATAAAATAGAAATAATTACGGTATAGCCTATCCCAATGGTTTTAATGATAGGTGTATATTTTTTATGATTGATACCTAATGTTTGAAAAGCGCTTTGAAACCCATGCAATAAATGCCAGAATAAGGAAATGATACCCGCAATATATATGGCAACCACCCACCATTTGCTAAATTCATCTTTCATTTCTTCGTATAAATTATGAGGACGGTCACCACTGTACAAAGCAATTTTAGTACTTACAAAAAATTTAGAAATATGAATAATTAAGAAAAATAAAAGCAATGTTCCCAATAATCCCATCGACCGGCTATACCAGGTACTGTTTTTACTAGCATCGCTCATTGCATATTTAACTGTACGAGCCGAGCGGTTTTGTTTCCATAATACCAACCCCTGGATAATATGAAGCAATAATCCTGCAAATAACCCTATTTCCATAAAACGTATAATCCAGTTATGGCTCATAAAATGAGCTGCAGTATTAAAAGTAGCACCATTATCATTTAAAAAAATGCAGGAATTAATCCCGGCATGTATGATTAAAAACGTAATTAAAAAAATTCCCGTAAGGCTCATTATAAACTTTTTGCCTATCGAAGATGTGAACAACATTTTCCAAGTCATATGACGAAATTATTTTAGTGTATGGCATACAAAAATACAACACGAAGCACCAAAAAAATGGTTTATTAAAATATTTTATTAACCAGCGACTTATATTACCTGTAAATTTTGAAAGTTATTCATTCAGCCTGCGTAATAACCAGTTATCTATTTGCTGAAAAACAATGTCAGGTTTTAAAGTCCGCCATTGGGGAAAATCCAGCAATTCAACGTAATTATTTAATCGTGACCTTCTAAAATCATACTGGCTTTGAGCCGGCATATCTATTATTACAATCCACCCATCTTCATCTTTTACTTCCTCCCGCCACTCTTCATAATAACTATCGTCGCTGCTATGAAAATTCAAAACATTTTCTGCAATCAAAATGAACTTATAAATACCCTTGGCAAATAAGTGATCGGTTACATCCCTCCGTAAAGTCATAATATCATTTTCAATAGCATCATTCCACTCTCCTAACAACTCAATAATAGCAAAATTTTGATCATAATCAGCAAACAGTAATTTCATATACAATGTACGTGAGCCAAATTCATCCCATTGGGGATGAATATAATAGTTGTACACTGTTTGGGAAAATTCAAATTCACTATATATTCTTCCAAAAAAGGGTGAATTTTCATCTTCTTCGGCTGTATACAGGTGGCGCCAATTATAAAAAGGTTCAATATTTTGCATGAATTATATAACAAATATTTTATACCTGCAAAGTATAAAATATTTATAAAAGTATGGCATAAAAAAAAGGCTGCCAGAGACAGCCTGCTAAATAATTATTTTATAATTTATTGCACCATTATTTTTTCCGTAAATATTACTTGCTTATCATCATCAGTAAGCTTTACCAGGTACATTCCTTTTGCTACAGTTTTTGAAAAACTTATTTT
Organism: Chitinophagaceae bacterium; assembly: GCA_016713965.1. Lineage (GTDB taxonomy): Bacteria > Bacteroidota > Bacteroidia > Chitinophagales > Chitinophagaceae > Ferruginibacter. The sequence continues at coordinate 17,773 of JADJOC010000001.1, read as the reverse complement.
TTCTGCCTGGCTTTTAGCTCCAATAGTTACTTGCCTCGTAAGAATATTTTTGCCGGATAAATCTGTTAATAAAATATTATACTGACCGGCTTTTTGTCCTTTAACGGATATTGTAAATTCATTATTGGTTACTGGGTTCGGAAATACATGACTATCGGCAGTGTAAAATGATGTAGATGTAACTGTACCAAAGGATTTTGCTTCATTCGCTTCTTTCTGATATAATAAATTTGCATTAGCCAGGTCAGAAGCAGTAAATGCATTTTCAACAGTTAAAATTTTTTCAGCAACCCAGTTTTTAATATTTACCCGGTAAAGTCCTTCTAATACATTAGCGCTACTTACTACCAGGTTACCATTGTCATCCACTACTGCACCGTTTGTAGTAAAATTAGCCGGCAAACCTGATATAGTTCCCAATAAAGTAGTTACCCTTGTATCAATATTAATAGAAAATATATTATGGTTAGCTGAAATAACAACCAGCTTACCAAAAGCATCAGCTACCATATCGCCACCCCAGCCGCTGCATTTGTTGTGTATGGAAACAGTGGCATTTTTCTCATCGTCAATAAGGTTACCTAAATCTTCCACCATTGTTTTTTTACCTGTGGTAAACCTTATCAAATGGTTGGCATCATTGGTTAATGCATAGCCATATCCATCTTCGTTAACAACCATCCGTGTAATGTTTTTATCCTCTGTTTGAAAAGACGGAAGAATATCAGCTTTAATTGTTGTAAACGTTGGATCAGTTTTATCCAGGTCTAAAAATTTTATATCTGAAAAATACATGGGTGCAAAATACAGCCTGTTGTGTCTTTTATCGAATGCACAGGCTGCTACACCATTGCCAGTAGGATTTCCTGATGCACCTGCTTTATTCAAAAATTGTGATGATAAAGATTTATAGGAAGATTTACCAGCTTCAAATAATGTTTTAATCACTTTACCAGTATTGATATCTATCTGCTTTATATCTGCCCAGAAAAAATTATTATTTTGTTTGCCAGTTATGGCATAGGATTTATTTTTATTAATATTTTGCGCAATAGTTACTAGTGCAGTAAATAAAGCAAGGGATAAGAGTAAAGATTTGATTTTCATATACGTTCATTTAAGGATCTGTAATATAATAATTATTCAGCAAATTTATTTATCAAATAATTTATTTTTTGGCAGATAATACTGCTTTTTTAATATCCCCTCCTTCAAGCAATATAGATTTTGCTTGTTCATAATCATTAAGGCCAAGTTCCTGCATTACAATTTTTACCCCTCTGTTTATTAATTTTTCATTCTGCAATTGCATATTGATCATTATATTGCCTTCAACCCTACCCAATTTTATCATCACTGAAGTTGATATCATGTTTAAAACCAGTTTTTGCGCAGTGCCGCTTTTCATTCTTGTACTGCCAGTTACAAACTCAGGGCCTACTATTATTTGTATGGAATAATCAGCAATATGGCTGACAGGTGCATTTTTATTACAACAAATGCTGCCGGTAGCTATGTCTGCGTCTTTGCATTTTTTTTAATGCTCCCAAAACGTATGGTGTACTGCCACTGGCTGTAATACCAATCACTATATCTTTTTGTGAGATGTTATGTTGCAGTAAATCTATCCATCCTTGTTCCATATCGTCTTCAGCAAATTCCACAGCTTCTGATATAGCTTTATTACCCCCTGCTATTACACCTGTCACCCAATCGCCAGGCACACCATAAGTAGTAGAACATTCACTGGCATCTAAAATTCCCAGCCGACCACTGGTGCCTGCGCCAATATAAAATAACCTTCCGCCATTAATCATTTTATGAAGTACTGCATTAACCAACATTTCTATGGAAGAAATTTCTTTTTGTACAGCAGCAGGCACAGCCTGGTCTTCTTTATTAATATTAATTAAAAGCTCACCTACTGTCATTTTATCTAAATCGCGGTAATTGGATTCACTCTCTGTTGTAAGTGTAAATTCCATATCAGACTATTTAATTATGATATTTAACCAACCCGTCCATCGGATCTTTAATTACATTTCCTAATTGCAACTCGTACATACCACACATTTCTTTTAATACATCTTTGAAGCCGTAGGCTATGCTTCCAACAAAATGTATAGGCAATGTCCAGCTTTCTCTATATTTATAGATATGGTTAAAAAAGAAATCATTTAAGCCGTCTTCAATTATATTTTCAATCATATAGTGCCCCCGGTTTTCTGCCAAAAAAATAGAGAATGAAGCCAGGTAGCGGTTAGGTAATGGCTGTTTATAAACAGCATCTAATATTTGAGTGGCATTGGTATTAAACCTGTTGATAAACTTATCCATTAATTCCCCCTCAAAAGTATTGTACAAAAAATATTGGATTACCTTTCTTCCCAGGTATGCACCGCTGCCTTCATCTCCTAATACGTAACCCAGCCCCGGACTGTTTTTTACAATTTTTTTTCCGTTAAAATAGCAGGAGTTGGACCCGGTACCTAAAATACACGCAATACCTTTATCGTTGCCGCACAAGGCTTTTGCTGCACCAAGCAAATCATGGTTTACTTCTATAGAAGCCCCGCTGAATACTTTCCTTATTGCACTCTTTACTGTTTTAGCATTTTCAGCACTGCCGCAACCCGTGCCATAAAAATATATTTCATCAGGCCTGATATTATTTTTTACCGGCTTTAAATCATTTACAATAGTATCTTGTATCTGCTTTGCCGATAAAAAATACGGGCTGATACCGGGTGTTTGAAACTTTTTTTTCTTTTTCCCGTCTGATAAGCACCAGGTAGTTTTTGTAGATCCGCTATCTGCAATTAGTTTGATTGGCATTACAATTCGTATTTTAATTTGAAGTTAAATAAACCTTTTTATAAACATTGAATTATTATGGTTCGGATCAAAAAATTAACTTCGCAAAATGAATAATAAAAAAATCAATGCCTGGCTTCCACTTTTTCTTAGCTTATCCATGATTATTGGTATGTACCTGGGCTATAAAATGAGAGATGCCATGCCGGGTAAAAGTTTTTTTTATATGGAAAAACAAAGACCGGTACAGGAAGTTTTAGATCTTATCAATAATAAATATGTGGATGATATAAATATGAAGGCCATTTCAGATACTGCAATACAAGCCATATTACATAAACTTGACCCACATTCCATCTTTATCGCAGCTGAAAAACTGGCAAGCAGTAATGAGGATCTTAATGGTAAGTTTTTTGGGATAGGGATTGAATTTAATATTTTTGATGATACCATCAATGTGATTAATGTGCTTAAAGATGGCCCGGCATTTAAAGCAGGAATAGAAATAGGAGACAAATTAATTAAAGCAAATGACAGCGCCCTTGCTGGTATAAAAATTACCGATGATAAAATCAGGAGATTACTGCGGGGAGACAGGAATAGCACGGTAAATCTTACTTTATTGAGAAATAATAACCAAAAAACTGTTGCTGTAAAGAGAGATGCCATACCTATTAACAGCATTGATGCAAATTATATGCTAAGTGATAGCATTGGTTATATCAAAATAAATAAATTTTCGCAGGAAACTTACAGGAATTCATGCTGGCCCTGGAAGGATTACAAAAGCAGGGCATGCAAAAATTGATACTTGATTTAAGGGATAACGGAGGTGGAATATTAGATAATGCTGTAGAAATAGCAGATGAATTTTTAGATGGGAATAAGCTGATTACTTATACTGAAGGAAAACATCTGCCCAAAAAGGAATACAAATGCAAACGCAATGGCCTTTTTGAAAAAGGTGAGCTGGTAGTGCTGGCCAATGAAGGATCTGCCAGTGCCAGCGAAGTATTATTAGGCGCACTGCAGGATTGGGACAGGGCTACTATAATAGGCAGGCGAACTTTTGGTAAAGGCCTAGTGCAGGAACAATATAATTTAAGTGATGGCAGTGCCTTACGCCTTACGGTGGCCAGGTATTATACACCTATCGGCCGAAGCATACAGCGCTCTTACAGCAATGGAGAGAAAGAATATTACAACGATATGGCCAGCCGCTATTATGAAGTAATTAATATTGATTCTGCTAAAAATGACAGCAGCAAGATTTTTAAAACGATGGGCGGAAAAACTGTATATGGCGGTGCTGGTATTACGCCTGATATCTTTGTAGGAATAGATACTGCACTAGTAACAAAAACCACTATCCCTTTTTATGCAAGAAATACAATAAGTAATTTTGCTTACAAATTTTACCTAGATAACAAAACCATGTTGTTAAAATATCAAATAGTAAAAGATTTTAATAATAATTTTTCATTTACAGAAAGTAACTGGAATGAATTTTTATTAAAAGCTGCCGCTGATAGCATAACCAGTACATTTACAATACTTCAAAAACAAGATATAATTAATAGAATAAAAGCAAATGTAGCCCGTATCCTCTGGCGCAGCCAGGGTTATTTTGAAATAATTAATACAAATGACCAGGCAATAAGTAGTGCTTTGAAAGTATTAAATAAAAAAAATTAAAAACAACTAACGAAGCATACGCATCCTAACACTTTAACTTTTACAAAAAAATAATAACATGTGGCTAAATAATATTTTGGAAACTATTGGAAATACCCCTCTTATTAAAATTAATAAAATTACCAAAGCTCTTCCCTGTACGGTATTAGCAAAGGTTGAATACTTTAACCCCGGCAATTCCATTAAAGACCGCATGGCATTAAAAATGCTTGAGGTAGCCGAACAGGAAGGAAAAATAAAACCAGGTGGCACTATAATTGAGGGTACAAGCGGTAATACCGGTATGGGTTTAGCTTTGGCAGCATGTATAAAAGGCTACAAATGTATTTTTACCACAACGGATAAACAATCCAAAGAAAAGGCTGATATTTTAAAAGCCGTAGGTGCAGAAGTAATTGTATGCCCTACTAATGTTGAGCCAGAAGATCCGCGGTCTTATTATTCAGTATCTAAAAGGCTGGCTACTGAAGTACCTAATTCATGGTATGTAAACCAATATGATAACTTAGCTAACCGCCAGGCGCATTATGAACAAACCGGCCCGGAGCTTTGGGAACAAACGGAAGGCAAAATCACACATTTAATTGTGGCAACCGGCACAGGCGGCACAATTGTTGGCACTGCAAAATATTTAAAAGAAAAAAATCCAAATATAAAAATATGGGCCATTGACTCGTACGGAAGCTTATTAAAAAAATATTTTGAAACCGGGGAGCTGGACCAGAAAGAAGTATACCCTTACATCAGTGAAGGTTTTGGAGAAGACTTTGTTCCGGAAAATTATGATATGAGCGTAATAGATGCCTTTGAAAAAGTAACTGATAAAGACGGGGCCGTAATGGCAAGGCGCATTGCTAAAGAAGAAGGCATGTTTTGCGGATATAGTGCAGGAAGCTGTTTACAAGGTTTATTTCAATTGGCGTCAGATCCTAAAAACACTTTAACAAAAAATGATGTGGCTGTTTGCATTTTTCACGATCATGGAAGCAGGTATGTAGGAAAAATATATAACGACCAATGGATGATGGAAAGAGGATTTTTAGAAGTAAAAACTTTTAAAGATTTAGTCAGCGGACGTGGTGCCCAAAAATTAATAACCTTGACCCCCACCCAAACAGTTTCAGAAGCCATAGAATTAATGAAAAAATATGATATTGAAAATATCCCGGTTATGCAAAACGGAACAATAGCTGGGGCAATATCGGAAGGAGGTTTGTTTAATAAAATATTAAATAACCCTGAAATTAAAAACCAGGCAGTCAGCACGGTAATTGAAAAAGCTTACCCGGAAGTTGCATTTGATACCCCGGTAGAACGTTTAAGCTCTTTTATCAATAAGGAAAACGGTGCAGTAATGAGTAAAGACGACAGCGGAAACTATTATATTGTAACCAAATATGATATTATACAAAGTCTGGCCAAATAGTAATTGCCCGGCAAGTTATTAACACATACAACAGAAAATATGAATAATAACTGCACATATTATTACATATTCTACTCACAAAAAGACAAGTATTTATACTTGTCTTTTTGCTTTTTATTACTTAAAAAAATATGCATGCGGCATGTATTTAATTTAACGAATACGCCTTTTGAATTAACGAAAACACTATTTGAATTAACGAATTACACTTTTTTTAAAATATTGAGTAGTTTTACGCTTGTAGATTAATAATTAATGTTGCACCTTTGTATTGGAAGAAGTTGATTGATAAAATGATTTAAAAGAAATATCCAAATCCTAAAATGACAAACATTTTAAACCAATTATCCGAAAAACCAAATCAATAATTAATTGACTTCTCGCTTTAAATCCATGTTGGTTCTGAAATCCTAAAAACCAATGATTTTGATGCACTGATTCATGAAAACCAAAAGAACTAAATAAAGTGTACAAGATCATTAATGTCCAAATCCTAAGCTCTTAACTTGCAATGGTTAAGATGCAAACCAAAAGACTTGCTTAAAAACTTCCATACACATATGGAAGTTTTTATTATTTAACTAAGTGCTGTACTTTTAAGCATGATTATTTTCCCGACCAGCCAGCTACCATCTTTTCCAAAACGGATTATATCGTTGGTCCCCTCACAAACAGAGTTACTATATAACCTGCATTTAAATGAAGAAGTAATAGGAATTACAAAATTTTGTATACATCCGCGACAATGGTTTTTATCAAAAAAAAGAATTGGCGGTACAAAAAATATAAATATTAAATTGATAAATGAGCTAAATCCTGATCTTATCATTGCTAATAAAGAAGAAAATGATAAACTGCAAATTGATGAACTAGCCAGGCATCATAATATTTGGATAACGGATGTAAAAAATTTGCATGATGCTTTGCAAATGATTGGCGATATTGGTCAGTTAACAGGAAAACAACTGGAAGCAACAAATTTAACACAGCAAATAAGTAAAAATTTTAATCAATTAATCCCGACTCCCCAAATACCAGCTGCGTACCTTATTTGGAAAGATCCATACATGACAATTGGGTTTGATACCTTTATAAATGATATGATGAAAAAATGTGGCTTGAATAATATTTTTAGCCATAAAACCCGTTACCCGCAAATAACCATAGAACAAATTAAACAATTAAATTGCCGTTTGGTTTTACTTTCCTCAGAACCCTACCCTTTTAAACAGGAACATGCTAATAAACTTGCCAGGCTATTGCCAAACTGCACGATATGCCTGGTGGATGGTGAGTATTTTAGTTGGTATGGAAGCCGCTTGTTAGATGCACCAGGTTATTTTAACCAATTATTGCAACAGTTACAATTTATTTAATGAATAAATAACATTCACTTATTTTTGTGACCATAATCTTAAATTTTTTATTAAACAACATTAAAATTCAACACAATGGGTAAATACAGTGCAGGCGTATTGTTCGGAAAAGAATTGGAAGCTTTATACAATGATGCCAAAGAAAACCAGTTTGCATTACCCGCCGTTAATACTATTGGCACCAATAGCATAAACGCTACACTGGAAGCAGCAGCTAAAGTAAATTCACCGGTTATCATACAATTCAGCAATGGCGGTGCACAGTTTATCGGGGGCAAAGGCATGCCTAATGATAATCTTCAAGGCCATATAGTTGGAGGCATTGCTGGTGCGCTGCATATACATACAGTGGCAAAATATTATGGTGTGCCCGTAGTATTGCATACAGATCATGCAGCAAAAAAATGGCTGCCATGGGTAAGCGGGCTAATAGATGCAGGCGAACAATATTTTAAAGAAAAAGGCCAGCCATTATTCAGCTCACACATGCTGGATTTATCTGAAGAACCGATTGAAGAAAATATCCACACCTCTGTAGAATTTTATAAAAGAATGGCGCCGTTAGGCATGAGTATAGAAATAGAATTAGGTGTAACCGGTGGTGAAGAAGATGGCGTAGATAACAGTGAAGTGGAAAATGAAAAATTATACACACAACCACAGCATGTTGCTTATTCTTATACAGAATTAAATAAAGTAGGCAACCTTTTTACCATAGCGGCAGCTTTTGGCAATGTACATGGTGTATACAAACCAGGAAATGTGGAACTAAGGCCCGAAATTTTAAAAAACAGCCAGGATTATATTGAAAAAGAATTAAAAACAGGTCCTAAGCCGGTTTATTTTGTGTTTCATGGAGGTAGCGGCAGCCCGCAAAACCAAATCCGGGAAGCTATTAGTTATGGGGCCATTAAAATGAACATTGATACCGATTTGCAATGGGCGTTTTGGGAAGGGGTATTAAATAATTATAAAAAGAGTGAGGGGTTTTTACAAGGCCAGCTTGGCAATCCTGAAGGGGCAGATAAGCCAAATAAAAAAATATTATGACCCGAGAGTTTGGTTGCGCAAAGGCGAAGAATCATTTATAAAGCGCTTAGAAATAGCATTTGAAGATTTAAATTGTATCAACAGAAACGCATAATGTTGATTTGTTGAAATGTTAATTTGTTAAGATGTCAATATATGTTCATCTCAACATTTTACATCGCAACATTTTCACATCGTAACACTTACACATCTTAACATTTTTATATGATGAAAGAAGAAGATTTTGATGCCAACTTAGCCGGCGAAGAAGGTACAAGTGAGGAGACAAAATCCAGCTGGTTTAAACGAATAAAGAAAGGCATCCTTACCTCTACTAAAGATAAAAAAGATGCGCCGGAAGGCTTATGGACCAAATGCCCTTCCTGCAAACACACCTGCACGGTTTCCGACCTTGATGAAAATAAATTTGTGTGCCCGCAATGTGAATTTCATCACAGGATCGGAAGTGAAGAATATTTTGAAATTTTGTTTGATGATAACCAATACACAGAATTATTTGCCAATATAAAATCGAAGGATTTTTTAGGGTTTGTAGATTTAAAACCTTATGGTCAGCGGTTGGAAGATACTTATGCCAAAACAGATATTCATGATTCCATAACTGTTGCCCACGGAAAAATAAGCGGTAACGATTTAGTAGTTGCCTGCATGGATTTTGAATTTATAGGTGGCAGTTTAGGAAGCGTAATGGGTGAAAAAATATGCCGGGCCTGTGATTACAGCATGCAGCATAATATTCCTTTTATGATCATTAATAAAAGTGGCGGTGCCCGGATGATGGAAAGTGCGTTTTCTTTAATGCAGCTGGCCAAAACTTCAGGCAAATTATCACAATTAGCTGATGCAAAAATACCTTACATCTCCTTATGCACCGATCCTACTTTCGGTGGCACCACAGCATCCTTTGCAATGCTAGGCGATATTATCTGCGGTGAGCCTGGGGCACTAATCGGTTTTGCAGGTCCTAGGGTTATTAAAGAAACCATTAAAAAAGATTTACCCGAAGGTTTTCAACGCAGCGAGTTTTTGCTGGAGCATGGTTTTTTGGATTTTATTGTACACAGGAAGGAATTGAAAGAAAAAATAGGACAGCTATTGGTACTATTTAAAAATTAATTTTTGGTACGGGCATTTGTTTTTCATGGCAGCATTATTGTAGCCTGCCCCGCAAAATGCGGGGTCACTCACTTGTACGGAAGTGATGCTATTGGGCTTTTACTGAAGCGGAGGATAGGAACACGGATAACACGATTTTAAAAAGGGTTTTTTATTCTAATTAGTCGATCCTCAAAAAGTCATTTTTAGTTTGGGGACAAAAATCAGTTGAGTATAAAAGTTAAAGAAGCGAAGCAATTTTAAGGCCCAAAAAATAAATTCTACTTTCCATTTATTCATCATTCTTTTAAAATTCATTGCTGCAGCCGCTAATATTACATTGATTGCATCTCCAACTGTACCTTTGAGGTAATTTCTGCTCATTCTGTAATCGTGTTTTAAAATGCCCTATTACAGGCTCTATTGCCGCTCTGCGTTTATGTCTTTTGCGTTTGGTTTGAGTAATGTCCTTATCTGGCTTTGGTGTGTGTAATGCAGTATTGTTAATCATTTTAGGCCCCTGGTACCCCCTGTCTAAAAAACATTTTTAGCCTCTTTGTCCATCAGCCTTTCATATTGTTCTAATACTGAGGGTAGTGTTTTTGAGTCATGCAGGGATTCTGTAAAATTTAATGCCCCAACAATTACGCCGGTACTTTGTGTTACTAAAAAGAGGCTTTGCTTCCAAACTCAAATTTTTTATGCCCTTTGCCTTTAGTGTAGCATTTTACATCGGGTTCATGAAGGCTGTAAACTTTACCGCTATCGCTTCTTTTTTGTGCTAATACTGTTTTAAACAATGATAAATCGGTTGCATACCTGTTTAAACTATCGGCAGTAAGTTTGCGTTCAAGCTCCCGTACTAACCTGCCTGCTATTGTTTTAATTTGTTTTACCAGCTTTTCTTGCTTTGCCTGCGCCGGCTTTGTTTTTCTTAAAACGCTGAACAGCGCTTAGTTTTTTTACCGTAAACTTATAACTCTGTCTTAGTTCCACCCTTTCTTTTAGGCCTATGGCCTGACATTTTACAATTATCTTTTTGTACAGCTTATCATCGGTTGGATAGGTGATATTTTTTTCCTGTACAGTAGTATCCCCACTCAAATTATCATCATCGGCATCTTTACCATTGATACGGATACTTTCTTTAAAAATCAATTCTGACCCCGCTTCTCCAATTCGTTTTCTAAACTCTACTAACTCTGTAGGCACACAAGGTGGTTTTACAGAAAATAATTTTTCTCCGCCAAAGTACTGATAATAGGCATTTTCTGCCCATTGCCCTACTACACTTTCATCACTTAAATTGCGAAGCTGCTTTAAAATCAGCAACGATACCATTAAGCGGATAGGCTTGCCTGGTTTGCCCTGGGTTGCACTGTAATGTTTTTTAAAAGCTTCTTCAAACACATTCCAATCAATCCTGTTTGCCAGTATATAAAGCGGATGAGAATGATTCAACTGCTCTTCAAAACTGCTGTAAAAACCAATTTGTGCACTGTTTTTTTGCTTGGATAACATGATACAAATTTGCAGGATTTTTAAGCTCATTTCTACTTTTCTTGCAGATTTATTTATCCATAAGTGTGTATAAATTATGAATGGTAAAGGATTGTAGGGCTTTTTGAGGAACGACTAATTAGCACAGAAAGCAGCAAACTGTTTCTTTGCATTCAATCTAACTGGATTAAAATTCATTTCATATCTTCATAAATCAATTCTAAAACATGAATACAGAATTAATTGTGCTTTATAAGCAGTTGGAAAAAATGGAACAAACCAAAGAAGTTTTGCAACTAAAAGAGCAGATAAAAGAAAGGATATATCAACAACTGAGAATGAATTTTTTAGATGTAATTGGTGCTGGCAGGGTTATCGGTTATGAAGAATTACAACAGGAATTAAACAAAGCAATCGAACTTCTTGAAATACAGATAAAGATTTAATATTTATTTCAAACTGTGATTACCATTATTTTTAAACAATTATTTAATTACCGTACCGGAGACTTTGGTTATAAAGGTTTAATATATCTGTACTCATTTTGATAATTTTTGTTACCAAATAATGGGATTTTTTTTATAACACTTTCAAATTGCTATTCGAAAATTATAGCGTCCAGTTAATATTCCACCGTTCACCAGCTGCCGGATTGCAGTGGAAATACTTTTGCGTATAGCCTTTGGCGTTAGCTGCAAAAGATTGCAACGTAAAGCCGGAACAAATGCTTAGTAATGTTACTGTAGTTAAAAGCCCCAATGATTTTTTTCTTAAATTTTAAATGGCTAATCCACACATATCTACTCCAATAAAAAAATAAAATTGCCATTTTGGGGCAATTTTATCAAATTGAATTTGTATTAAAGATCTATACTTTGTTAATAATCCCTTTTGGTACTGGCTGTGTTTTATTTAGTACGGAAGTAATACTGGATATTACTCCTGCAATATCTGAAAGGTCAGCTGGTACGATCATTGTATTATTAACCTTGGCCAACTTGCCAAATTCATTGAGGTACTGCTCTGCAACACGAAGGTTCACTGCATTCATTCCCCCTTCTTCATTTATTGATCTGGCTATTTCAGTAATACCTTTTGCTGTAGCTACGGCAACCAGTTCAATCTCGGCAGCAGTACCGGCAGCTTCATTTATACGTCGTTGCTTTTCGCCTTCAGAGCGTGCGATAGCTTCCTGCTTATCTCCTTCGGCCCTGTTTATCTTAGCTTGCTTATCACCTTCAGATTCTGCTATCTGCGCCCTTTTTTCACGTTCAGCACGCATTTGCTTTTCCATTGCATCTTTTATACTTTGTGGGGGCGAAATGTTTTTTACTTCATAACGTGAAACTTTTATGCCCCATGGTTCGCTTGCTTTATCAACAGCATCCACGATGCTTCCGTTCACTGTTTCCCTTTCTTCAAAAGTTTTATCCAGCTCCATTTTTCCAATAATACTACGCATGGTAGTTTGCGAAATCTGAACTACGGCAAATTTATAATTGTCAATTCCGTAAGAAGCTTTCTGAGGATCAATAACCTGCAGGTACAAGATACCATCTACCTCCACGGCTATGTTATCTTTTGTAATACATATTTGCGATGCAACATCAATAGCTTGCTCCTTAAGGTTTTGACGATAAGCAACCTTATCTATAAACGGGATAAGTATATGAAAGCCTGCATCAAGCGTACGACTGTATTTTCCCAACCTTTCAATGATATACACCGATCGCTGCGGCACTACTTTAAAAGTGGATAAAAAAGAAACTAATAGAAATAATATTAAGACTATTAGTATAATGGTTCCTTGCTGTCATAATAAAGATTTTGTTGATTTTATAATTAATATAATACTATCATTTCCAATAATAGTTACTTTTTCTCCAGGCTCGATAGTATCCTGGGAGCGGGCATCCCAACTGGTACCTTTAAAATAAATTTTCCCCCTTTGGGCTGGCCCTATAAAAGTTTCTGCTACCCCTGATTTACCTATAAATTCGTCTTCTAAAGTGCTGCTATAACTTTTTTTTTTCTCCACATTACTTTTTAAGGCTTTTTCGTAATAATAAAATTGTAAGTATGGAAGTAGCTATAAAAATACGTAACTGTAAATTGATAGAGAGATCAATAAATAACGAAAGTATTGCAACGACCCCGGCACCAACAGCAAAAAAGAAAAGAATTAACCCAGGCACTACAAATTCGAGCAGAAAAAGCACGAAGCCTATAATGAACCATATTACTGCAGCGTTATAAAAAATTCTCCATTATAAATAAAATTAGATGCTTTTACAAGAGTTCAAAGATATATACTAATTCGCTTACCTGAAAGAAATGAAAATATTACTGTATTTTTATTTAAGTACTTAGGGTACTGTCTTGTCCTAAAATAGGTTTACGCAAATTTGATTAAGATGGGTCATAATATTATTCGTCAGTATAAGTCAAATGAGTTGTACTATTTTAGTGATGCAGAGAAAGAATTAATTATTAAGGAGTATTTATCCTATCCAACGACGAAGCAAGCTATATGGGAAAAATACACAGGCCGAAAGAAAGAAAATGGTTTGATAGTAAAATGGATGCGCCGTTTAGGTTATGATGTTAATGGATGTCAGCGAAGAGTGATTAGTTTTGCAGAAAGGTTATCTATGTCAAAACGTAGCATTCATAGCTTGGAAGGTGGCGATGCCCAAATTAAAGAATTGGAGGTTCGGATAAAACAATTGGAACAACAACTTAAGGAAGCAGAGCAAAAAGCTGTTGCTTTTTCTACGATGATAGATGTAGCAGAACAGCAACTAAAAGTTCCTATTAGAAAAAGTTCAACACCAAACCATAATGGTTATGAAAAGGGAATTCCCCATATAGGCCTTGCCAGGCTATGTGGATGGTTTGGTATTACCCGGCAGGCTCATTATCAGTATAGCTGGTTTTGTTATAGTAGTGATATAGAACAAAAGCTGGTGATAGAAGAGGTGAAGCGCATCCGTTTGTTGCATAGGCGTATGGGCACCCGTAAGCTTTATGAGATGTTACAAAGCTTCATGATTGATAACCAAATAAAAATGGGCAGGGATGCTTTATTTGATTTGCTGGCAGTTCATGGACTACTGGTACGTAAGAAAGACGTACTACTATAACGACCAACTCAAAGCATTGGTTCAGGCGTTATCCTAATTTAGTGAGAGGGTTTACGCCTTGTGGTATAAACCAGTTATGGGTAAGTGATATTACATACTGGAAAGCAAAGCAGCAGTTCTTTTACATAAGTTTTATAACAGATGCTTACAGCCGTAAGATTGTAGGGTATTCTGTAGCAGAGAATATGGAAAGTGTACACTGTATACAAGCGCTTAAAATAGCCCTTTGCGGCTTGAGGCAGCAGGGCCATTTAAGCTTACACACCACAGTGACAGGGGCTTACAGTATTGTAGTAATAGCTATGTACAATTATTAAATGAAAATAATATTACAATCAGTATGACTGAAAATGGCGACCCTTTAGAAAATGCCCTTGCTGAAAGAATTAATGGGATTATAAAGGATGAGTATTTGCAGTTCTGCAAACCTGCAAATATTATAGAAGCTAAAGCTATACTTAAGCGGACAGTAAAACTTTATAACCAACAAAGGCCACATATGAGCATAGGTAACCTTACACCAGAGCAAATACATTGTAACATTAACTTAAAAACAGAAAATTATGGAAAAACTATTATCATTCAAAGCCTAACTTTGAACATCCAAAAAATTACAAATAAATAAAAAACACATTTATATAACCTGTAAACTTATTTTAGGACGAGTCAGTAGCCTGGCTTTGTGCCGGACTTGCAACGGAAAGCCGGAACAGCCATTGAGAAAAGTACCACAATTGATAGCCAAATTATAAAAAAACAAAAAATTATAACCAGTTACATTTTTTACAATAAAATTCGTATTTTGCATACGAAACCTATCGTAATATGAATAGTGCTAAAGTATTAAAACCGACAGAGAGTGAATTGGAAATTTTGCAGGTGCTGTGGAACAATGAAACAGCTACGGTACGTGAAGTGCATGAGGGCTGGCCAAATATAAAGATGCGGGCTATACCACTACGCTTAAGCTGATGCAGATTATGTTTGAAAAGGGCCTGGTAACACGTGACGACTCGAGCAAAACACATATCTATACTGCTGCTGTAAGTAAAGAAAAAACACAAAAACAGTTTTTAAATAAAATGATTGATAAATTGTTTGCAGGGTCTACCGCAAACTTGGTATTACAGGCATTAGGTGGGCACAATGCCAGCAAAGAGGAAATAGAACAAATTGAAAAACTAATTGCTGATATAAAAAACAAATAAATTTTATACCAAATGGCTGCTCTTTCCTATAGCTTTGCTTAACCATACTACATAGCTTTTGGCAGCTGGCGCACTGTTGCTTTGTTATAATTTTTTTGAAAAACTTTTTTAAAAAAACGGGCAGCCGTTACAAAAAGAAATTTTTATTATTGCTTGTCAGCTTCAATTTGCACTTTCTTTTACTACTTTTTATTACTATTTAAATCAATACATGAATGATGGCACCAATAGTGCCGCAGGTTTTTAAACAATAATAATAATTATGACCTGCAAAATTTTTGTGTATAGGTAATGTATTTTACCTGCTTATAATAATGTATAAATTGCTAAGATTTTTCATAACCTGGAAACACTTTATTTATTCTCATAAAAATTTTACAAAAGCCATTAACAGAACATAAACTTTTCTGCTCTCAAAAAAGCTTTTCAATTTGGCATAAAAAACCAGTAAAATATGGTTGAACAATTACATAACCACCTATTACATATGGCTTTTAAAACTGGCTATTTTATTGCCTGTTGCATTGTTAAACAGCATACTACTGCTTGAGGTAGAAACGGTAATTTACATGAACTAAGCCATATAAGCAAATGATTATTTGTTTAACTGGATCCTGCTTATTGTTGAAAATATTTTTCTTTTTAATCCCTTTGTACAAATAGCCTGCAATAATATAAGATTGGAGAGAGAAAGCATGTGACCTGGAAGTTATTCATTTTAACTATACTCCCATATTATATGCGGAAGTGTTATTACAAATACAAAAAAAACATACATCAAGCGGCTTATAAAAAACACTGGATTTCAACTGGCAGCAGTAAAAAACAAGAAACATTGTTGCACCGCATACAATATTTCACCAATAAGAATTTAAACATAAATTGTCATTCTTCACAACATATATTTTTTAATTTTGGATTTTATTGATTAACTTTATTGTGCTTTATTTTTATTTAATTTTACCGGTAGTAAATATTAAAAGCCACCGGAAGAGATAATATAACACAGGTTTTCCTTTATTAATACAGGGTATAGTAAATGCAATGGAAATTCCAATAATATAGTTACATACAATTCCGTTACAGTAACACCAATAAAATAAAAACACAAAGCATTAAAAATGTTGTTTGAAAAACCAGTTGAAAGGAAAGACAATAAAGAGATTACTAAAAACAAAACCAACAACCCATTACCTGCACCAGATACGAATCAAAATGATAGGTTCATTCCAAGTATCATACAATGATGAGGGGAGATGTTCAGGAGAACAAATAACTATCAAGGAAGAAGTATCGGGCTCTGATAAAATTGTATACAAAAATATATTATACTGCAAAACATAATGGAAAATGGATTTTAATCCCTGCCATGATAGCTGCCGTCAATCCTACGGATAGTACAGAAAAAACACCTGCCATAGCACATTAAATTATTTCCACAAGGACACAGGCTGATAATTTCCAGTTAAAGTTTTCTTTTATAACAACGAAATATCTTCTTTATTATAAAGGTTAAATGCATATCTATTTCCATATTTATTAACTCAACGCTGGCTGGTAATTTTAAGAGCGTAAAGGGAGCCATATTGCTATGGCCCTTTATCTTAGTCATAGTCCAGCACTTATTCTATAAGAATAGAATAAATATAATTCGCATTTTATTAGTTTATTTTTAAAGTATAAATACCTAGGAGTAATTTTTTATTAAGTTGTAGAATTTGAGTTATTGACCCTGCAGGATGATTTCACTTACTTGCATTGTCATTTGCTGCCCTTGTATTATACAGTAACAAAGTATATTGTCCTGGCTCTAATTCTTTTATCCTGATATTTGTTTCAGGCCTCTTACCGGGTTTGGAAATACCGTAATCTCAGGATTACCTATTTTTGTATTTTTCACTTTTTTGCTTACAAAGTAGTTGCATCATTATATATGCCAAGTACCCTGTAATAATTATTCCCAGTTAGTGCATTCATCTAACCACTATAGTTTTTCAATTGCATTGCTTCCTTTTGCGCATTTACTTCGTACATTTTGTAAAATTGGTATTATCCAAAGATCTTTCTACATACTTTTTAATGCTATTTCTTCGGCTACGTCCAATCTACCTGGGATATCTCTTTATCTTTTGGGGTAGCTTTGATAGAAGTAAATGTGCCTGCCTGTGCATTTATGGTTTTAAACACTACTTTAAAACGATTCAGATCGAAGATGCAGCATCAGTATTTACATGACACAATTTTATTAGTATCTGGCATTGAACAAAGAATATTTGGTATGTAAATGTAGGCATCTTCAAAGATAAGCTTCAATATTATTATTTATCTGCTGTGCAAATATTTGCAAAAGTATATTGGGGTTTATTAAATAACATTAAAAATAATGTATCATCAACTTTGGGGCATTTGCAGGCATCAATGTAACGACTGCCCACTGTTTAGTATGGCAATACTTTCACCCGTATT